>CAWJGW010000031.1:0-328245 GCA_963842405.1 uncultured Isosphaeraceae bacterium
TGCTTTTTAGGAGTCCCGGGATATTACGTTCGCCTGAACCAGAGGTTGCCGATCCCGCCTTCCGGAAGCCGATTGAACCCGAGTATACTACGAGAGCGCTTAACGCCTGGGTTGCGCACGCCATGACCGCAGGGATCTGATACAACCCAGCGAGTGGATTCCGGGAGGGACGATCCATGCACGAGCGGACGCTTCGGGCTCGTGTGGGCAATCCCAGCGTTCAGCGCTCAAGAGCGGTTCACGATCGGGTTGCATACAGGACTCCATAGATTCGAATATGGAAATATTTTATCAATTATATTGACTTTGATGAATCGAAGGTTCGGTTGACAGACCTGTTCCCTCACCTGTTACCAGGAGCACGGCTCTCGAGTGATGGACGCTCGGATCGTGCACGCGCAGACCGGCGCCGTGGTGTGCGCAACGCATTCGTGAAGCGCTCTAATCAGGTCTTCCGTCAGCGGCGTTCCTGTCAGCTCGGCGATCAGGGGGTGGGCGATGGTCGAGGCGTCCAGGAATGCAACGGGTCCGACCATCGAGGAATTGGTGGACCAGACGCACGCTTTCTACCGGCAGGGCGGACAGGAATGTCAGGCGGCCCCTCAAGTTGTTTACCCGGAGACCTCCTGCCCCCATGATGGTTGTGAGCAGTCGATGCAGGCGATCGATTTCCGCCTGGAAGACTCTGGGCGCGCCTTCCATGATCCCTTGGTACTCGCCTGGTGGAATGATACCGGGTTCGTCGGCCGATGTCCTCGATGTGACGGCTGGATTCACTTCACCATCCGTGCCAAGCGGGCCATCACGCCGGATGAGGCAGCCCGGTATCCGCAATTACCGGATGACTGGCACGCCAAGGCGACCATCCTCTGAGCCGAGGATCGATCCAGTGGTGTCTTCCCTCGAGCGAAAACGGACCGCAAGATAGGCATTGTGGTCGGCCTCTCTGCTGTCCGAGACCCGAGGGATACGCCTGATGTGTGATCGATATTGGATCTATCGTGCACCGCTTTGGATCGTCACGCTCGCCGCCATGTTCTCGGTCGGCTGCACGAGTAAGGAGAAGCCGGTCATCCCCGGTCTCCAGCAGCCGGTGGAGATCCTGCGCGACCGATGGGGGATCGCTCATATTTATGCTCGCAACGAGCACGACCTGTTCCTGGCTCAGGGCTACAATGCCGCCCGCGACCGGCTCTTCCAACTGGAGCTCTGGCGGCGACGGGCCACGGGGACCCTGGCCGAGATCCAGGGGCCTCGGGCACTGCCTGGCGACATCGGCGCGCGGCTGCTGAGGTTCCGGGGCGACATGGGTCGCGAGCTGAGTCACTATCATCCCCGCGGGGCCGAGATCGTCGGGGCCTTCGTCGAGGGGATCAACGCCTACATCGATCGGACCGAACGGGGCCAGTTGCGGCTGCCGATCGAGTTCCGAAGTCCTGGGAATCAAGCCCGGCAAGTGGACGCCCGAGATCGTGGTCTCGCGGCACAACGGGCTGTATCGCAACGTCACCCAGGAGGTTCAGTATGCCCAGCTCGTCCACGTCCTGGGAGCCGGCCCCGCCCGGGACATCCTCAACCTGCACCCCGGGCGACCCGAGCTCAAGCCCGACGCGGCGATCGACCTGTCCCTGATCTCCGACGCCATCATCGAGGGCTACACCGCCTCGCGCGCCGCGGTCCGCTTCCGCCCGGAGGACGTCGGGCCCGAGTTCCGCGCGAAGGCCGCGAGCCTCGACCACGAGCGGGGGAGCCGGGCCATCACCGCGATGTCCCAGGCCGAGCCGTCGCCCGCTACGACCTTCCTCGGTGGCGATCCCGAGATGGAGGGAAGCAATAACTGGGTGATTTCCGGCGTCCGGAAGTTTGCCGGCGGCGCGATCATGGCCAACGATCCGCACCGGGCGATCCGTTGCCGTCGCTCCGCTACTGGGTCCACCTGGTCGCGCCCGGCTGGAACGTCATCGGAGCCGGCGAGCCGGCCTTGCCCGGCGTCTCGGTCGGACACAACGAACAGGGCGCCTGGGGATTCACGATCTTCCCGATCGACCAGGAGGACCTCTACGTCTACGAGACCGACCCCGCGAACCCGTCGCGATACCGGTATCGCGACGGCTGGGAAGCGATGCGGACGATCCCGGAGACGATCGCGGTGAAGGGGAGAGACCCGGTCGCCGTCGAGCTCAAGTACACCCGGCACGGGCCCGTCGTGTCTGAGGACCTGGCCCATCACCGGGCCTACGCGCTACGGGCCGCCTGGCTCGAGGAAGGGGGCGCACCCTACCTGGCTAGCCTGCGGCTCGACCAGGCCGCGAGCTGGGCCGAGTTCCGCGAGGCGTGCCGCTTCTTCCACGTCCCCTCGGAGAACATGGTCTGGGCCGATCGGGATGGCCACATCGGCTGGCAGGCCGTGGGCCTGTCGCCCCGGCGCAAGAACGGGAACGGGCTGCTTCCCGTCCCCGGCGACGGGCGTTACGAGTGGGACGGGTTCCTGCCGATCCTCGACCTGCCCCACGAGTTCGACCCGCCTCGAGGCTGGATCGCCACCGCCAACCAGGACAACCTCCCGCCGGGCTACCCGTTCGCCGTCAGCTTCCAGTGGACCGAGCCATTCCGGTTCGGCCGGATCGCGGAAGTCCTCGGCTCGGGCCGCCTGTTCACGATGATGGATATCGATGCGGCTCCAGCACGACGAGCTGTCGATCCCGGCCCGGTCGCTGGTGCCGCTGCTCCGGGGCCTCAAGCCGGCCCGGATCGAGCAGGCCAGTGCGATCGAAACGCTCCTCGCCTGGGACTTCGTGATGAACAAGGAATCGAGAGCGGCCTCGATCTACGCCACCTGGGAGAAGCACCTCAAGGTGTCGGTCCGGGACCTCCTCGTGCCGAAGGAGGCACACGCGATCCTCCCGACTCGATCGTTTTCGACCGAGAAGCTGATCGCCTGGCTGACAACGCCCGACGGCCGCTTCGGCGCCGATCCGATCGCCGGGCGCGACGCCCTGTTGCTCCGCTCGCTCGACCGGGCCCTCTTCGAGCTGGGGCGTCGCCTGGGTCCGGAGCGGAACGACTGGCAATACGGCCAGGACCGGTTGAAGCATGTCTCGCTCAAGCATCCCTTGAGCGATGCCGTGAATCCCCAGCTCCGTTCCCGGCTGGATCTCGGTCCGCTGCCCCGCGGCGGATACGGCCACACCGTCAACAGCACCTCGGACAACGACAACCAGTCGTCGGGCACTCGTTCCGGATCATCGCCGACACGGCCGACTGGGACCGATCGGTCGGCACCAACACGCCGGGGCAATCCGGCGACCCGGACAGCCCCCATTACCGCGACCTGTTCGAACCCTGGGCCAACGGCCATTACTTCCCCGTCTTCTTCTCGCGCCCCAAGGTCGAGTCGGTCGCGGAGTCGAAGATGATCCTGGTGCCGTAGCCGGCGCGATCGAGGTGGCGGATGTTCCGCCCTTTGGTACAATCGGGGGTGCTGACATCTTGACCCCGATCCTGGCCCGAGGGGTGCGTTCATGAGTACCGTCTCGACCTCCCCGCCTCCGCAGCCGCCGCCCGACGAGTCGGATCCCTTCCGATACGGCTGGCGGTACATCCGCGTCCAGCGAGCCGACGGGACTGAGGAATTCGATCAGGTCCCGCTGACCCTGGAGGATGTGCTGTTTCCCGAGACCGGGGATTTCATCGTGCAGACCGATCTACACGACAACGACGTGGTCTATCTCAAGATCGTGTTCCAGTCGCAACTGGCGGACGAGCCGCGTTCGGTGGTGGTGTCGGACTGCCGGGTGGACTGGAACCTGCCGGACGTCCGGCCGCTCGGGCCCGGATATCGCCGTGTTCCACGACATGGAGGACTATCAAGACTGGGCGACCCTGGACGTGGGGGCCGAGGGGATGACCCCCGATCTGGTCGTCGAGGTCACGTCGCCCGGCACCCGTCAGAACGACCTGGAGAGCAAGTTCGACTATTACAATCGCGGCACGCGTGCCGCTGTACGTGATCGTCAACGAGCCCAGGACGACAAGCACGAGCGTCGCCTGAGCTTGATGGCGTTCCGATGGACCCGCGGGGGCTATCAACGGATCGCTCCGGATCATCGCGGCTGGATCTGGCTGGAGCCGGTGCGGTTGTGGCTGGGCGTCGCGCAGGGGCCGCGACCGGGATTCGAGCGGGTGGCGTGTTTCAACGAGCGGGGTGAAGAGATCGGGGATTACACGGCGGTGACCCGGGCGTTAGTGGCCGAGGCCGAGGCGCGCGCCCAGGCCGAAGCGCGAGCGGAGGTCGAGGCGTCGCGACGGCCACCGAAGCCGAGGGCCCCGCCCAGGCCGAAGCGCGAGCGGAGGTCGAGTCGTCGCGCAGGCCACCGAGGCCGAGGCGCGACTCCAGGCCGAAGCGCGAGCGGAGGTGGAGGCGTCGCGCGCGGCCACCGAAGCCGAGGGCGCGCGCCAGGCCGAAAGCGCGAGCGGAGGTCGAGGCGTCGCGCAGGCCACCGAGGCCGAGGCGCGACTCCAGGCCGAAGCGCGAGCGGAGGTCGAGTCGTCGCGCACGGGCCACCGAAGCCGAAGGCGCAACTCCAGGCCGAAGCGCGAGCGGAGGTCGAGGCGTCGCGCACAGGCCACCGAAGCCGAGGCGCGACTCCAGGCCGAAGCGCGGATCCGCGCGCTCGAAGCGATGATCCAGCGGCTCAGCGAGGGACCATGAGAGCCGAGGGTCCGGTCGCGGCCGATCCCAAGGCGGTGTGGGACCGGCCGCACGACGTGCGCATCGTTCAGCAGATCCGTGGGCTACACTGACTGCATTCCGCCACCCATGCCTCCCATTCCACACCTGCTCGTGGGTTCATCGCAAATCTCTGCTCCTTGTCCTCCGATCATTTCTGCGAATAATGGTGGATAAACGCTTCATCGTTTTTCCGGAGGCGTAATGGGGGCCGAGTCGCAGAAGGATTGGATGCTCATCCCGGGGTTGGACCGGGGCAAGGGCGACCGGACCGAGGACGAAATCGCTCGCCCGGGTCTATGACGAGCTGCGCCAGGTGGCCACCCGCCTGATGAGGAGGGAGCGTTCGGACCATACCCTCTCGCCGACCGCGGTGGTCCACGAGGCCGTGATCCGACTGTTGCGCAACCCGGATTTCGAGGCCGCGGACCCCAGCTACCTGCTCGCCTCGGCCTCGCGGGCTATGCGAGAGGTCCTCATCGACCATGCCCGGCGGCGGGGCACCAGCCGTCGCGGCGGGGCATGGCGCCGCGTATCGCTCGACCTGGTGGTAGACTACTTCGAGGCGCGGAACCTGGACATCCTCGCGGTTCACGAGGCCCTTGACCGGCTGGCCCTGATGAACGATCGCCAGAGCCAGGTCATGACCCTGAGGTACTTCGGCGGGATGACGGTGCCCGAGATCGCCACGGCGCTGGGGGTCTCGGTGGTCACGATCGAGAGGGACTGGCGGCTGGCACGCGCCTGGCTCCGCGGTCAGCTCCGGGAGGCTGCAAGCCGATGACGCCGGACCGATGGCTTCGGATTGACAACCTGTTCGATACCGCGATCCGGCTCGACCCCGCCGAGCGCGGGGACTGGCTCCGGCGCGCCTGCGGCGATGACGACGAGCCTGAGGGCCGAGGTCGGGCAGCTCCTGGCCGAGGACGACGGGGCGACCCGGAACGGGTTCCTGACGCCGCTCGCGGTGAGGAGATTGCTCCCGGATGAGACGGCGAGCTGGCCCCCCCGCGATGGTGGCCAACCGCCGGGCCGGTCCAAGCCGATCGAGCAGACCGGGGTCGGGGCGGGCGACGCGGACGACGGTGGTTTCACGCCCAAGGCGGCCATCCGCGCGGGCGGGGGGCCGCACCCGCGGTCCGAGACCCAATCCGTCGTGCGCGCTCGCCTTCGCGAGCTGCCGATGATCTACATCCTCATGGTCGCGATGACATTCGTCTATCGGGGCATCATCGGTCACTATGGTGATCTGACGATCCCGGCCATCAACGTCGTCGTAATCCTGGTCCTCGGCGGCATCGCCGCCGTGCTCTGGAGCCGCCGGCCGCTCTCGATGGCCCAGCTCCGGAGCCTGGAGCTGGGCATGATCGCGAATACTCGCGAGCAAGTACGCCTTTTCCCAGTACCGGGGCATGCTTCGGTATTCGCTCGGCGGCGATCCGATGTCGGCATGGTTGAACATGAAGAATATTGTCATCATCACCGCGATCTTGATCCTGACGTACGGGATCTACGTCCCGAAGAGCTGGCGACGCGTCGCACTCGTGGCGGCCACGCTGGCGGTCCTGCCGTTCGCGACCTTGGCGGTCCTCTACCTGCGGCACCCCGAGGCGATGGGATGGCTGGAGCGGGGGTGGATGAACCGGGGGGCCACCCCGGTGGCGTTGTTCAGCTTCGACGCGATGCTCCTGCTGATCCTGGCCGTCGGCTCCGCCTACGGGGCACACATGATCTCGAACTTGCGCCGGCAGGTCGTCGAGGCCCGACAGCTCGGCCAGTACCGGCTCCGGCGCCGGATCGGGGCTGGCGGGATGGGCGAGGTCTACCTGGCCGAGCACCAACTGCTCAAGCGTCCTTGCGCCCTGAAGCTCATCCGGCCGGGCCGCGCGACCGACCGGGAGGTCTTCGAACGGTTCGAGCGGGAAGTCCGGCTCACGGCGACGTTGTCCCATCCGAACACCGTTGAGATCTACGACTACGGCCGCACCGAGGATGGGACGTATTACTACGTGATGGAATACCTACCTGGCCTGAGTCTCGCGGAGCTGGTCGAACGCCACGGCCCCTTGCCCCCCGAACGGGCCATCTACCTGCTCCGGCAGGTCTGCATGGCGCGTGCGCGAGGCGCATGCGACCGGGTTGATCCATCGCGACGTCAAGCCGTCGAACATCTTCGCCGCCCGCCGCGGCCAGATGGACGACGTGGCCAAGCTGCTCGACTTCGGCCTGGTCCTCCCCGCGGCCAAGGACCGATCGCCCCACCACAACGGGGATGGCCGGATCCTCGGCACGCCGCTATTCATGTCTCCGGAGCAGGCGATCGAGCGACCGGGATCTCGACGAACGGAGCGATATCTACTCGTTAGGCGCCGTCGCCTATTACCTGCTGACCGGACGGCCGCCGTTCGATCGCGGGGGCAGTGTCGGGGTGATGATCGCGCACGCCCGCGAGCCGCTTGTGTCCCCATCCTCGATCCGCACCAGCATCCCGGACGACGTGGAGCGCGTCGTGCTGCGGTGCCTGGCCAAGGACGCAGCCGATCGATTTCCGGATGCCGGGAGCGTCGAACGCGCCCTGGGCGCGTGCGCTGCGCCGGGGATTGGGACCAGGACCGGGCTTGCCTCTGGTGGCGCGACGCGGACCGTCACCCGGCAGGGCCTGGCAGCCAGGTCGAGGTCGAGGCGATCCAGAAATAGTTAACCGCCGGGCCATTCCGGGCCGATCCTGGATCAGTCGACGACCGCGCGGGCCGCGATCGCTCCGGCGCGGGTCGTGGACAGACGTCGAACATGGAGGCCAGGAATGGATCCCAACAAGTCCGACGTCACCGCCAAGGAGTTGATCTGGGAAGGCGCACCTGAGTGGCTGGAACGCTTCACGACCGGCCCGATCGGGGAGGTCACGATCATCGACTCCAACATCACCACCATGACCGCCAAGGCTGACAAAGTCCTCAATATTCAGGGGGCGAACGGGTCGTCCGGGAAGGACAGGTCCATCATCAGCACCTGGAAGTCGGGTCGCGATCGGAGCGGGTCGAGGTCGCGATCGAAGGCGATGAGCTTGAGCATGCGAAAGCCGCCGTCAGCAGCCCGGCGGAGGTCCGCCATCGCGCGATCGAGCTCGGCCGGGCCCTCGGCGGCCGCGAGTCCCGAGCCCGGTTTGCCGGCAAGCCCGGCCAGATTGGAGTGGTCGCAGGCTCGGTTATAATAATCCTCGGGCGTGCGAGAGGGGAGCTTATCCACGAGGTCAATGGCCTTGCGGAAACTCGCCACGGCCTCGGAGAACTGTCCGGCCTCGCGCTGAAGGACCCCGTGGAAACCGACGGTGATGGCCAGATCGGCCCGATAGTTGGTGAGGCTGGGATTGGCCTCGACGATCGCTGGCGCAGTGCCAGCGCCTTCGCGGAAGCGGCCAACGCCTCGACCGGCTTGTTGATGGCCAACAGGACGTTGGCGATCTGACCATAACAGCGCGCCAGGTCGTTGCGGATCTCGGTGACGGCGGGATTGTCCCGGGCCAGCGCCTCCAGGAGCGGTCGTGCCTTCTCGTAATGCGCCAGCGACTCAGCCTGCCGGCCGGAATCCCAGAACAGGATGCCGATCTGGATGTCGCTGCCGGCGAGCTGGCGGCGGAATTCGGTGACGGTGGGGTTTTCCTGGACCAGCGCCTCGAAGATGGCCTGTGCCGCCTCGAACGACTGGATCGCCTCGTCCGTCTTGCCGATGGCGTGCAGCGGATAGCTGATCTCGTAGTAACACCGCGCGAGCTGTCGGCGGAAATCGAGGGCGCGCGGGTGGTCGCGGGCCAGCGTCTCGAAGATCGCCCGCGCTTTCTCGAACGCCGCCACCGCCTCGGCCGGCCGGCCGCTTTGCCAGAGCAGGATTCCGATGGCGACGTCGCTTTCCGCCAGTCCGCTACGGTATTCGGTGACGCCCGGTCGGTCCCGGGCCAGCACCTCGCGTAAGGACCGCCCCTTCTGGTACCAGCCCAGGGCCTCCGCGGGCCGGCCGGTCTCGGCGAGCAAGTCGCCGATCCGATGGTCGCACGTCGCCAAGTCGGCGCGGAAATCACGGGCCGGCTCGGCGGGACGGTTGACGGTCTCCAGCAGCACGCGCGCCTCCTCGTAGGCGGTCATCGCCTCGTCCGCATGGCCGGTCTGATGCTGGAGGTCGCCCAGGGCCAGCAGGCACCGGCCGACCTCGGCTTGCGCCGGCGTCGCCCGGCGCGTCGCGCGCCAGCTCCCGACGGATCGCCAGCCCGCGTCGGTACAGCTCCAGCGCCTCGGGCTTCGAGCCGATCTTGTCCGTCAGCGCGGCCAGCTCGTCGTAGGCCTGCCCCATCGCGCGCCGCGAGCGGGGGTCGGTCTGGTCCTTGAGCAGGGTCTCGAGCTTGCCGAAGAACTCCCGCCGCCCGTGCAGCAGCTTGGTGCGCAGCCCCTGGAACTGGGATTCCTTGAGGAGGAGGTCCTCGCTGACGCCGGTGTGGAACGTCTTGATGGCTTCCATGGCGAGGTCGAACCGGGCCCGCTCGCGGTCGTTGGCCGCCATGAGGTCGCTGGTTCGCCCGCGCCTGCACGGCGAGCACGACGAACAGGCCAACCAGGGCCACCATCGCCGCTGCCACGGCGGCGGTCACGGCCGTCCGTCTCCGCCGCATCCACCGCAGGGTGCGCTCGGCCATCGGCTCGGGCCGGGCCAGGACCGGCTCGTCCGCCATCCAACGCTCGATGTCCTCGGCCAGCGCCCGCGCCGAGGTGTAGCGGTCCCGCGGCTCCAGTGCCATCGCCTTGAGGCAAATCGCCTCCAGGGCCAGGGGGATCGAGCGGTCCCGCTGCCGAGGGGGTGGGAACTCCCCTTTCTGGACCGCGCCGGACTAGCCTCATTGACGTCGGCCATTTCGAACGGCGGCCGGCCGGTCAGCAGGCAATAGAGGGTGGCACCCAGACTATACACATCGCTGACCGGGCCGATGCGCTCGAGGCGCCGGCCGCCTGTTCCGGACTCATGAACGACGGCGTGCCCATCGCCAGGCCGGGCAACGTCTCGACCAACCCGCTGGCCGATGACGGGACCAGCGGCTGCTCGTCCGCCATGTCACCCCGGTCGGTACGCCCGATCGCTTTGGCCAGGCCCCAGTCGACCACCAGTGTCTCACCGTGCTTGCCGACGATGATATTGCTTGGCTTGAGGTCCCGGTGCAGGACACCGCGGCCATGGGCGTAGTCAACTGCGTTGCAAACGTCGAGGAACTGCCGCAGGAGCTTCAGCCGTTCCAGCGACCGCTCGCCCGGCGATTGTTCCGGCCGGCCGCCATGGTGGAACCGATCGATGGCCACCATGAGGCTGTCGCCGCGGATGAACCGCATGGCGTAATACGGCCGACCGTCGGCATCCGAGCCCGCGGCGTAGACGGGTACGATGCCGGGGTGTTCGAGGCCGCCGGTCAGCTCGGCCTCGCGCACGAACCGCATGCGGCTGGTGCTGTCGTCAGCGTACTGGGGCAGAACCTGCTTGAGGGCCACCTCGCGGCCAAGGTCCCGGTCCAACGCCACGAAAACCTCGCCCAATCCGCCGCGGGCGTGCCGCCAGAGGATGTGGAACCGGCCTCCGACTGGGCCGGCCCTCTCGGGCGTATCCGCCCTCGCCGCGCCCGGCCGCGTCACCCCCGCGCCGGGCGCCGTGGGGCGGTTCACGGTGACGTTCAGGTCGGGCTCCGCCACCGTCTGAAGATCGTGCTTGATCCAGTCCATCGAGGTCAAGGCGGCGAGGCTCCGCTCCGCGTCGTCGCCGTGCTTCTCCAGGTGCTTGCCCACCAGGGGTTCCAGGAGCCCGCGCTCGTCCTCGGCCAGGGCCCCTCGTTCCACCAGGACCTGGTCCAGAGGCTTCGGTTGCTCCAGGACCCAGGCGTGGATCGCGGCGAGCAGCGCGTCGCGGGAGACGAAGTCCATCTGGAGTGCAATGACACCGAAGAGCAGATTGCGATCCAAGTCGGCTTCGGCCATGGCGGCAAGCCTCCCGGTCAAGCCGATCGAACACGAACGGCGTGTGGGCGATGCGGGACATCTCAGGTCGACGGGGGTCGGGCGGAGCGCCTTCAGCACCGATTGGCAATACTCCAGCAGCCCGACCTCGCTCAGCTCCTCTTCCAGCCGTTGCGGTGAGTCGCTCCCCAGCGACTGCTTCACCTCGTCGAGCAGGGACTTGATGAACAGGTCGCGGGCGCGGTGCAGGTTGAGGCGGACCCACCCGACATTCACCGGACGGCCAAGCTGTCCGGTGAGCCGCTCGGCCAGCTCGGCGGAGCTCAGATCGGGGGCGGCCACTCGCAGCCGGAGCACGTCGGCGAACGGCTGACCCGTACGCTCCTGGACCTTCCCCAGCGTGGACCAGGCATGCGCCATCAACTGCTCGCGCCAGCTTTCGAGGAACTGGCGGTCGAGCTCGAGGTCCCAGGACTCGGCATCGTCGGCCGGCTCGGGGGCTTCTTCCAGCGGCTGCGGCCGCGCCCGACGCGACCGGTGGTAGTCGACCATCAGGCGGTAGACGGCTCGCTTGAGGAAGTCGCGGAACCGCCCCTTGCCGGGGTCGGCGTTCTTGAAGTCGCCGCGGAGAAACCGCAAGGCGAACTCCTGGGACAGCTCATCGGCCGCCTCCGGGTCCCGCAGCGAGGCCAGCAGGTATCGGTGGACGGCGCCGCCATACCGGCGCACCAGCTCGGCCTGGGCCGCGATCGCCTCGGCCGACCGAACCTGGTGCGCCTTGAAGACGGCCGTCCAGTGCGTCTCGATCTGGCTGAGGTGGTGGTTGAGCGTCTCAGGATCCATGCGCGCGCCTTCGCTGCCAGGAGATGAGAGACCGGACCGCGAGTCAGCATCCCAACCTGGAAGGCAGGGGACCTCCTCACCGGTCTTTCGGGAAACCGCTACCATCCATCATAGAATCCTGGTCACGTTGATAAAAGAGTGAGGTCTGACACCGGACACCGGAGGGCAGCTTCCGCCACATCGCGGAATCTCTTGCGCTACGGCCTGAAGGGCCGCGGGAACCCAGCCCAGGGAGCATCCCTGGCGGCGTCGAAGACCGCCAGCACCCGCGGCCTGAAGGGCCGCAGGAACCCAGCCGAGGAGTATCCCTGGGGGCGTCTTGGACCGAGCGCCTCCGGCCCTCCAGGCCGGCGGGTTGTGGCCGGTGGCAGGAACCCAGGGATTCTCCCTGGGCTGGGTTCCTGCGGCCCTTCAGGCCGCGGGAGGAAACCGCGCGCTACACCAAACGGGGTGACGATCCGGAGCTTAAGTTTTCTCTGCAACGCTCAGTAGGGTCTCCGAGCCACTCACCGCGACGAGCGAGGACCGTCATTTTTCCCGTTTCTTGAAATTCTTTTCTCCCGGCCCGTATGTGTTAGTGAGGAGAGTCGAACGACGGGTGAGTGACATGACAGACCTCTCGGCTCCCTCGCACTTCAGCAGCCGCGGGAACAACCACCGAGCCCAACCAGGCCGGCCCCGGTCACGTCCCGGTCGCGCACCATAGCGGACCACGTGACCTTCCCCGACCGGAACCCACATGAATCGTCCGTGTTCTGATCAGACATTTGTCCGATGCACGGTCGAGCCGCCACATTTTGCACCCATGGAGAGAGTCCCATGTTCTTCCCCAAGCGATCGCACCATGTTGTTCGGTCTCGGCGCCCGCGTACGCTCAAGCTGGGCGTGGAAAACCTGGAAGGCCGCGTGGTCCTCTCGGGCCTGAGCCTTGCCTCGGCGGCAGCGAGGTCAGTCCTGTTCCAGCCGACCTACGTCGTCTACCACCCCGAGGGCACCTCCGCGACCACCGGCCAGATCACCCCGGATGGCGAGTCGTCCACTCCGCTGGCGACCTCCTACAGTCCCGTCGCAGATTCGGGCGGCCTACGGGATCAACAACATCACGTTCGGAAGCATCCAGGGGAATGGCGCCGGCCAAACCATCGCCATTGTGGACGCCTACGACGATCCGAGATTCGTGAACAGTTCAGCGTCCAACTTCAGCACCAGCGACCTGGCCGAGTTCGACAAGCAGTTCGGCCTGCCCAATCCACCGAGTTTTACCAAAGTCAATCAGGAGGGTCAGACCAGCCCGCTCCCATCGGTGGATCCCGTCGGCGCGGGAGGAGACAACTGGGAGATCGAGGAAGCCCTGGATGTGGAATGGACGCATGCCATGGCCCCCGGGGCCAATATCATCCTGGTGGAAGCCAACGATCGCTTCCAATAACCTGTTCATCGCCGCCCAGACGGCCGCGAGCCTGCCCGGAGTGTCGGTGGTCTCGATGAGCTGGGGCGGCTCCGAGCAATCCGCCGACCCATCTTTTAACAGCCAGTTCGCGGTGCCGGGCGTCACGTTCCTGGCTTCGACCGGCGACGATGGAGCTCCAGGTGGGTATCCCGCCTATTCGCCCAACGTCGTGGCCGTGGGCGGCACGTCGCTCCAGAATCTCAACGCGGGCGGCGACTTATCCCGGTACCGGCCTGAACGGAGAGGTCGCCTGGTCCGATAGCGGCGGCGGCATCAGCCAGTAGGAATCCGAGCCGTCCTACCAGGAGGGCGTCCAGATCACCGGCAAGCGGACGATCCCCGACGTCTCCTTCGACGCCAACCCGAACACCGGCGTGGCGGTCTACGACTCGTACAACAACGTCCCCGGGAGCATCCTCGGCAATAACGGTCCCTGGGAGCAGATCGGCGGCACCAGCCTGGCCGCGCCCGCCTGGGCCGGGTTGATCGCCATCGCCAACCAGGGCCGGGTCCTCGCCGGCGGCTCGCCGTTGAGCGGTTCCACCCAGACTCTCCCCGCCCTCTACTCGCTCCCGACCACCGATTTCCACGACATCCTCACCGGCAGCAACGGGGGCTTCAGCGCCGACTCAGGCTACGACGAAGTCACGGGCCTGGGTAGCCCGGTCGCCAATCTCCTGGTCCCCGCCCTGTCGAATTTCGACCTGACCGACAAACTCGTCGTGACCTCGCAACCCCCCAGCTCCGTCAATGCGGGAAGTCCGTTCGGACTGACTGTCCAGGTCGAGACGGCCTCCAACAACGTGGTCACCGGCTTCAACGGTAGTGTCACGATCGCCTTGAGCAGCAACCCTGGGAAGAGCACCCTGAGCGGCACCTTGACCGTAACCGCCAAGAGTGGCGTCGCCAGCTTCTCCGGACTGAGCTTGAACGAGGTGGGCACCGGTTACACGCTCAAGCTCACCTCCGGCACACTGACCGCCGCGACCACCAGCGCTGTTAACGTAACTCCAGCGGCGGCCTCGAAGCTGGTCGTCACGACCCAGCCGCCTTCGAGTGTGACGGCGGGCAGCGGGTTTGGTCTGACGGTCCAGGTCGAGGATTCCTTCGGCAACGTGGCCACGAGCTTCAATAGCAGCGTGACGGTTGCCCTGTCCAGCAACCCTGGCAAGAGCACCCTGGGCGGCACCTTGACCGTGACCGCCAAGAGCGGCGTCGCCATCTTCTCCGGACTGACCTTAAACGAGGCCAGTACGGGTTACACGCTCAAGCTGTCCTCCGGCACTCTGACGGCCGCGACCACCACCGCCTTCAACGTCACGCCCGACGTGGCTACCAAACTCGTGGTGATTTCTCAGCCTCCGTCGAGTGTCACGGCGGGCAGTGGGTTCGGATTGACCGTCCAGGTCGAGGATGCCTCCGGCAAGGGGTTCACCAGCTTCAAAGGTAGTGTCACGATCGCCCTATCGAGCAACCCTGGTAAGAGCACTCTGGGCGGTACCTTGACCGTAACCGCTAAGAGTGGCGTGGCCACCTTCTCCGGACTGACCTTGAAGGAGGCCGGCACGGGTTACACGCTCGAGCTGACTTCTGGCACTCTGACGGCCGCGACCACCACCGCCTTCAACGTGATCCCGGCGGCGGCCTCGAAGCTGGTCGTCACGACCCAGCCGCCTTCGAGTGTGACGGCGGGCAGCGGGTTTGGTCTGACGGTCCAGGTCGAGGATTCCTTCGGCAACGTGGCCACGAGCTTCAATAGCAGCGTGAAGATCGCCCTGGTCAGCAACCCTGGCAAGAGCACCCTGGGCGGCACGCTGTCTGTTACGGCCAAGAACGGCGTCGCCACCTTCTCCGGACTGATCCTGGACGAGGCCGCAACCGGTTACACGCTCAAGCTGACCTCCGGCACTCTGACGGCCGCGACCACCACCGCCTTCAACGTGATCCCGGCGGCGGCCTCGAAGCTGGTCGTCACGACCCAGCCGCTTGCCACCGTCACGACGGGCAGCGGGTTCGGGCTGATCGTCGAGGTTGAGGATGCCTTCGGCAACGTGGTCACCGGCTTCAACGGTAGCGTGACGATCGCCCTGGGCAGCAACCCGGGCAAGAGCACCCTGGGCGGCACCTTGTCCGTAACCGTCAAGAACGGCGTCGCCACCTTCTCCGGACTGACCTTGAACAAGGCCGGCATCGGTTACACGCTCAAGGTCACCGCCGGCACTCTGACCGCGGCGACCACCAATGCCTTCAACGTCGTGGCGTGATGGCCGCGGAGCTCACGCAGCGACGGAGCGATGAGGACGACGGCCAGCCCCGCCCGAATGGTGCGGAGGCTGGCCGATTCGTTTTCGAACCTCCAGACGGATTTCCTCGGTAGCCCTACGCGGGCGGATCGCACGGCGTGCGGACCACGATCAGGGCGAGTCCGCGGTGGGTCAACCCCTCGTGGAAGACCTCGGGGAGTCGTGAGTCGAGGTCGTCCGGTCCGACATCGCGGACGAATTCGACGCCGATGGCCCGCGCGATCCGCTCGATGTCGAGCGCACGAGCCGGCCGGCCCAGGGCATCGCGCGGCACGCCGGGATTCGGTCTGGAACCCCGAGGTGACCGTGGCCCCGTTGTCGAGGACCACCATCAGGATGTCGCTGCCGTGGTAGACTGCATTGACGATGGCCGGCAGCGTGGTGTGGAAGAACGAGGAGTCGCCGAAGAGGGCAACCGCGCGCTCGCGAATCCCCGCCCGGCTCAGGCCGTCGGCGACGCCGACCGCCGAGCCGAGGGCGTACTTGGCGTCGAGCCGCTCGCCCACCGCCGCCAGACAGCCCGGGTCGCCGACGAGCACCGGGTCCTGCCCGAGCCGCGCGGCCACTTCCTTCAGCAGCGTCCACGATCACCCCGAACCGGCAGCCGGCGCAATAGTTCTCGCGCGGCGGGCGCTCCGCCGCCTCATCCTTGCTCGAGGTAAGCGCGCGCCGGGACGAAGCCGGGCAAGAACCGCTCGAGGGCCCTTTGAATCTGCCAGCGGAACAGCTCGCCCTCGCGGCGGGTGTGGCCGGTCGGTTTCCCGAAGATCCGGACATCGCACCCGGAATCGTGGGCGACCGCCTTGATCTGGGTCTCCAGAAAAGGCTCGTTCTCTTCGAGGATGAGGACCTCGCGACAGCCCGCCAGGAACCGGGCCACGAGGTCGCGGGGCAAGGGGAACAGCACGCCCAGCTTGAGGAGGCGGAGGTCCGCTCGAGGCCCGTCGCCGATCACGTCGCGCAATTTCCGGTATGCGAACCCGGCCGCGATGATGCCGTGGTCTCCCTGTCCATCGATCCGGTTGAAGGGGGCGTCGTTGGCCCATTCCTCCAGGATCGCGAGCCGATCGTGCAAGGCGCGGTGCTTCTCCACCACGTTGCGGGGCACGGGGACGAACCGCCAGGGCTCGCGGAGCCAGCCCCAGGTCGGGCTTTGGATAAGGCCCCTCGGGGACATCGACCGGCTCGACCTGCTGGGTGAAGCTCCGGGTGATGCGCACGATCACGGCCGTGTGGAATTGCTCGGAGAGGGCAAACGCCGCCTGCATCATGGCGAATCCCTCGGCGGGCGTGGCCGGCTCCATCCAGAGCATCTCCAGCATCGGGGCGATCGAGCGGGTATCCTGGTCGTTCTGCGAACCGTAGCCGCCGGGGTCGTCGCCGAGCAGGATGACCAGTCCGCCATGCACGGGCGTCAGGTTCAGCGCCATGAGCGGGTCGATCATGACGTTCATGCCGACGCTCTTGGTGCAGACCAACGCCCGGCGGCCGGCGATCGACGCGCCGATGCCGATCTCCATCGCCACCTTCTCGTTGCTCGACCATTCGACGTCGAGGTCGTGGCGTTCGGCCAGCTCGATCAGGACCTGGACGGTCTCGGAGCTGGGCGACCCCGGGTAGCTGGTGACGATCTTCACGCCGGAAACCAGGGCCCCGTGGGCCAGGGCCTGGGCACTCGTCATGGTCTGCAACGGCATGGCACTGTCCCCAACTCGGTCGTCGTGTGTGGTCGGTGTTGGCTCGCGGCCGATTCGGGATCGAGCGACGAGATTCATGACCCCCATTATAGGCCCTGCGAGCCGCGCCGCATCTTAACTGACCGGATGATCATACCTTGGGATTGAACTCTGGCGAGAGGAGTCGGAGAATGGCTTTGTCAACTCGGTCCCTGGCCGGGTCTCGTGCGAGCTCCAAGGACCACGACCCCAGTACGGAGCGTTGCCATGGCCGTCGATCAAAAGATCCTCGATGTCCTCAAGCTCAGCGACTTGAAACCGGAGTTCCCGCGCAATCCACGGGTCGTGGACCTCCGCGTCGAGGAGTACGTCGATACCTCGGGAGACGACGCCTTGCGCATTTGGGTAATCCTGGACGAAGGCGTGAAGGTCGAGAAGCTCAAGGCGGAGGATACGACCGCCCTGAAAAACGTCATCCGCAACCGAATCCGCGGGCTGGGCGTCGAGCTGTGGCCTTACGTCCACCTGGCCAAGCAGAGCGAGCTCGACGAGGTAGACGAGGAATAAGCCATGTATGAGGATCTGTTGAAGCAGGCGGTCAAGCTGGCGACGCTCGACGTCAAGAAGCCGAAACAAGCAAGAATGGCATGGGACGTCGCCCGTCGATGGCCGCGGCCGGCGCCCGTTCTCGCATGGTTTTGGTCACGGCCTTTTCGTGTCCTGTAACTTCAACTCGTATACTGTATTCGTCATCAATGTTGTCATGAATCGGATTCGATTCTCCCCTCGAGTAGCATGTACTCCGTACGCAGATTAATCCCGCGTCCGTTGGCGGCCGTAATCCGGGTGACGGGTCCCGTCGCACCCTGGTTGATCACGCGAAAGAACGCCTCTTCCGGCGACTCCGCCAGGGCGTAGCACACGACGATGAGATTCCCGACGGCGATCGCACGATACTCGTGACCGCTGGAAATCTTCTCGGTCTTGCCCTCGGTCACGGCCTGGTAATACAACCCGGTCGACTCACCTCGTCTGCGCCCTCGTCGATCTTCCACAGATAATGCAGTGATTCATCTTCGAGCTGAAGGATGGTCGGATCGGCCGCGGAGCTGACGAACTGATCGAGCCGGAAGATCTCGCGATTGTGCGACCACTTTCGCTTTTTCACATCGAAATCGACGCAACGCATGCGCAGGTGGTTTCCCGAAGAGAGGACATCTCCCCAGAAGAGATGGAGCACGTCTTTCGAGATGAAACGGGCGTCCAGGATGCGCGTGGAGTGGTGGCCCTTGCCGGCAAAGTCGCCGAGGAGCGTCAGGTTCAAATCTCCATCGACCCGATAGACCGTGAAATGCGGCGCACCCTGGACGAGATACCATGCGCCCTGCGGAGTCGGCCAGAGTAAAGCAGTCGTCGAGAAACAAATCGACCCGACGGACTTGAAATGCCCCCGATCCGTTCTTGAGCAGGGCGAGCGCATGGTCGCCATTGCCTCGAAGAGTCCATCGGCAAAACAAATCTCCGCGGGCGTTCACCGATAGGACAGGGTCTCGGAAATAGTCCTCGAAATCAAACGCCGCTTCAAAACCCTTGGGTTGAGGAATTGCAAGTCGATTCGTCGAACCCTTGAGAAGGTTGTACGCGATCAATTCTCCATGCTGCTTGATGGGGCGACACGCGTAGAGCCATTGATCCGGGGCGAAGGTGCAACTCGCCCGGCTGTAAGAGAACGGGGTGAGACCAGGGGGAAGTGCGTCGATTGTGTGTCGCCTGCCCAGCTCGACTTTCGTTTGCCTCGCTCGCTCGTAACTCCGGAGCACACGTTCCTTGAACTCCTCGAAAGCGGGCCCGGTCAGCGCTGCCAGGGTTTGCGCCTCGTCCTTCGAGTCGAGCACCTTGCGAAGAAAGGTCACGATCTCCGGTGGATCCGGGTCCTCGCCGACCAACATGGACGCCCATGCCAGCTTGATCGTCGGATGCCCGATCCGGCCGAAGTGGGAAATGCCATACTGCCGTGGTTCTTTGCGCTCGAGCAAGCCGCGACTCAGAGCCAGGAACGGGTAAGGGTCCCGCTTTTCCAGGTCTTTTGCGGTCAGTGCGAGAAGAACGCGCGTGTATGGGACAGCCTTGGTGACGCCCTCATCCGTGAAGAACTCGCCCCTGGTGGGGAGTTTGGCCAATAGTTCCAGGAACTCTCTCTTCTCGGCGTCGGTAACCGCCTGGTCTGGTTGTGCTCCGCCGAGTGCCAGAGCGACGAGGAGAATGGTCCCGGACATCGTTACCTTTCCGGAAGGCATCGCGAGGCGCAGGTGCGCGGGAGTGCCGTCGTGTCCCGCACGGCCGCTCGGGCCAGGGTAGCGGGGTGAGAGGACATGACCCGCCGGAGTGCCTCGGTCCTCCCCGGTGGGCCATGCCAAACCAAGAGCGATGGCCATGGATAAATTTATGCCAAGGCCGCCCGGGTCCGCTTGACCAGCTTGTTGTCCTTGTCCCCCGAGCCCGGCAGCAGGAGCAGGCTCGCGGCCAGGTATCGCTCGCGATAGGAGGGCGAGGCGTGATAGTAGTCCTCCAGCACGGCCGAGCTGAACTTGTAGTCGTGGGCGTCGTTCCCCTTGAGGAACACCAGCCGGCGCGCCGCGTGGATCAGCGACTCGGGGTCGTGACCGGCCTGGAGGTAGGCCAGCGCCTTGCGCGCGGCGGCCATCTTGTCGTGGCTGACCTCGGCGAAGATCTCCTCGATGGCCCCCCTGCCCTCCTTCGATCCCGACGTGCCGGCCGGCTCGAGCTGATCGATCTGCATCGCGCTCGTCTTGCCGCGGCTACCCAGCGCATCGCGGAACAGGGTGAGGAACGCGGCGTTCTGGAGCATCAGCAGCCGGCGGGTCAGGTCGTCGCCGGTGGCCTGGTAGGCGTAGTGCAAGGCATTGGTCGTGGTCACCGCGTGCAGCGAGACGATGTCCCGGCTGGCGCAGGAGCAGTTCCCCGGCGCCGTCGAAGAGGGCATCCCAGATCGACTGGGGCGCGATGCCGCGGTTCAGGAGCTCGACGACCTGCTGGCTGGCGTCGTCGTCCGAGCCCTTGCGCAGGGTCGTGAGCAGGTCGGCAGCGGCAGCGGCGTCGGGCTTGCCGGCGTACCATCCTTCCCTGATCCGTGCCGCCCGGCCCATGTTGAGCCGCCCGGGTCGGTCGGCCGGCTCGTCGCGGTCGGCCGGGTTGCCCTTCTCGTGCTTGAGCAGGGCGTAGGCCAGCGAGCGGAGGACCGGCTCGGCGTGCTGCCAGCCGATGCACTGGAGCGTCCGCCAACTGTTGGCCACGTAGATCGCCTTGTGGCCGATGTCGCGGAAGTCGCGGGCGCCGTAGCGGACGAAGAGCTCGTAGACCTCGTTGGCCCCGGCCGTGCGGGCCAGCCCGGCGACCGCCGCGTCGGCGGCCGACTCGTCCCAGCGGTCCATGGCCGCGATGAACGCCTCGCGCGCCGCCCGGCCGGCGGGACGGCCGACTCGTCCACCGGCCCCATCGTCCAGTTCCCCTCGCGGACGTCCTGCGCCTGAGAGCTCTTGAAGTGGTCGAGCGCCCAGAAGATCGGCAGCCATCGGTCGGAGTCGGGCGACCCGAGGCTGGCCAGGTGTGCCGAGTTGACCACCAGGACCGCATGGAACTTGTGCCCGACGCTGGGCCGTGGCTGGACGTTGCGCACGCCGGCCAGCAGGAGGGCCGCCAGCACTTCCTGATAGCTCAAGCCCTTGTGAATCCGCCCGGCCACCTCCTCCAGCAACCGCTCGCGCGGGGTCTCCTCCAGCAGGCGGACCAGGGGTTCGATCTCGGGCTGGAGCCGCACGACCTTCGGGTCCAACTTGGCCTCGTCGGCCGAGACCGGCCGGAGCCTCGACAGGAAGCCCAGGTCACCGAGGCCCACCAACGCACCGCCCGCCGCGGACGTCTGCAAGAAACGCCGTCGATCCGTTCGCATGCTCATGGCTGCTCCTGTTCTTGTGATGTATCCCGCGGTCGGAAGCGAATCCCGACCCGCAATCGGCACGACCCCGGGGACCTCGGGGAATGAGGGTCCCCCTCCGCGCCTCATTCTGACGCGCCGAGATTGCGGCGACAACCCTCCGCAGCGGGAGGGCCGCATCGGCTGCCGCCGAGGGACCTGCATCCTCAATACGAGTCGGAGCTCATGACCTCGCCGAAGTTGCGGGTCAAGAGCTTCTGCCAGACGCCGATCTGGGTACCGGAGGCGATCGCGCCGCCGGGGTGATAGCTGCCGATGATCTCGAAGTACTCGCTGGGCTGGTTTGCCACGAGGACGGGGTTGGTGTCGCTGTTGACCGAAGGACACGTGCAGATCAGGCTGTCGGTGTAATAACCCGAGCTCCACCACTGGTCGTAAATCGGGGGGGCGTTCGAGGCCAGCCGCCCGTGGTTGTGCTCGGCGAAGAGCATGGGGTTGCTTGTCCCGTCGGTGATCTCGGCGAGGCGGACGTTCGATGACATGAAGATCACGCCGTTCATGTTCGCCTTGCGGGCGGCGTAGGCACCGGGGTACCAGTTCACGTCGTCAGTGGCCAGGACGTCGAGGTCCCAAAGCCCCATGTTGCCGCCGTAGCTGCTGTGCGATTGGCGGAGCGTGTTGCTGAATCAGGTCAAATGCTTGCTTGAGCGCTACCCGTTAGACCACGCGTTTCGGGGCGCGTCAAGTATAATGCCTGACGGGCCACTTATTCCTGATGACTCAAGCCGATCCTTGAGGACCGGACAGGCTTGCGGGCGCGAGGAGGGACGGACAGTGATCGACGATCGAATGGTGCCGGGTGCGAAGGTGGGGAGGCAAATTCTCATCGGACGTGGTGGGACCGCTCCGGGTCGGCTGGCCGGGCGTGGGGCGAGGCTTCTCCTGGTCTCGATGGCGCTGGGTACGGCCGGGGCCGATGGGGGTGTGGCTGCGGGTCATGGGGGCCCGCAAGCGGTCAAACCGGAGGCGACGTCGCCGACGAACCCGCCCTCCGGGGGCCGGGGGGCCCTGGTCATTTGCGGCGGTGGCGGACTTCCGGACAAGGTCCGTGAACGGTTCGTGGCGCTGGCGGGAGGGGACGGGGCGAAGATCGTCGTGATCCCGACGGCAAGCGGCGACGCCGACGGGCCGCCTGCCGTACGCGCCGAGTTCCTCGAACCGTGGACCAGGCGAGGCGTCGCCTCGGCGATCTTGCTGCATACCCGCTCGCGCGCAGGGCCGACGAGCCGGAGTTCGCCCGGGTGCTCGAGGCGGCCACAGGCGTCTGGTTCAGCGGTGGAGACCAATCCCGCGTGACGGCAGTCTATCTTGACACGGTCGTCGAGCGGGCCCTCAACCGCTTGCTCGAACGCGGCGGGGTCATCGGCGGCACGTCGGCCGGCGCCGCCATCATGTCGCGCGTGATGATCACCGGCGGTCAGGGCAAGGCGACCGTCGGCACCGGCTTCGGCTTCCTACCCGGCGCCGTCGTCGACCAGCATGCGCTGAGGCGCAACCGGATCAATCGACTGCTCGGCGTCCTTGCCGAGCATCCCGACTTGACGGGAGTGGCTGTCGACGAGGCCACGGCGCTGGTGATCCGCCAGGGGCGTTGGCGGGTCGTCGGCAACTCGTACGTGGTCGTCTGCCGATCATCCGTCGGCGGCCAGCCGATGCGGCTCGACGTCTTCCACGACGGTGACGAGGGGACTCTCGACGAATGGAAGATGCGGCCGACCCCCGCCGGATCCCGACCCTGAGGATGCCGAGGAACTCGGTCGCCGCTCAGTGCGCGAACGGGTCGGCCGGGAACACCGGGTCGTATTGATTGCTGGCCGCCGACTTCGTCAGCCCGAGTACCTGTGCGGTCTCATCGCGAGTGCAAACCAGTGCAACGATCCACAGTGGGCGAAGCTTATCTCAGACACGAACTTGTAGAACGGATTCATTCCGTTTCTTCCTTCGAGCCCATGAAGAAACGGAATGAATTCCGTTCTACGACAAACCGCCCCAGGTACTCTCCGGGCCGAGAGGACATGGCCAACCGGAGTGCTCGGCTCTACGAAGAGACCCTAAAAGAACCGGCCAGCGGACCCCCTCATCCGCCCTTCGGGCACCTTCTCCCCGAGGGGAGAAGGGACTCCATCCGTCCCCCTCGCCCCTTGGGGAGAGGTCGGCCGAAGGCCGGGTGAGGGGGTTCTTTTAGGCGCTTTAATGGACCATGCCACCCCGGAATCGGTGTCAATGGATAGATTTATGCCAAAGCTGCTCGGGCCCGCTTAACCAGGTTGTTGTCCTTGTCCCCCGAGCCCGGCAGCAGGAGCAGGCTCGCGGCCAGGTATCGCTCGCGATAGGAGGGCGAGGCGTGGTAGTAGTCCTCCAGCACGGCCGAGCTGAACTTGTAGTCGTGCGCGTCGTTCCCCTTGAGGAACACCAGCCGGCGCGCCGCCTGGATCAGCGACTCGGGGTCGTGACCGGCCTGGAGGTAGGCCAGCGCCTTGCGCGCGGCGGCCATCTTGTCGTGGCTGACCTCGGCGAAGATCTCCTCGATCGCCCCCCTGCCCTCCTTCGATCCCGACGTGCCGGCCGGCTCGAGCTGATCGATCCGCGTCTCACTCGACTTCCCCAGCGCCTCGCGGAACAAGGTGAGGAACGCGGCGTTCTGGAGGATCAGCATCCGGCGGTTCAGGTCGTCGCCGCTGGCCTGGTAGGCGTAGTGCAAAGCGTTCGTCGTGGTCACCGCGTGCAGTGAGACGATGTTCGCCTTGCGCAGGAGCAGTTCCCCGGCGCCGTCGAAGAGGGCATCCCAGATCGACTGAGGCGCGATCCCACGGTTCAAGAGCTCGACGACCTGCTGACTGGCGTCGTTCTCCGAGCCCTTGCGCAGGGTCGAGAGCAGGTCGGTCGCGGCCTTGGCGTCGGGCTTGCCGGCGTACCAGCCTTCCCGGATCCGGGCCGCGCGGGCGAGGTTGACTCGTCCGGTTCGGTCGGCCGGGTCGTCACGGTCGGCGGGGTTACCTTTATTGTGCTGGAGCAAGGCGTAGGCCAGCGAGCGGAGCACCGGTTCGGAGTGCTGCCAGCCGATGCACTGGAGCGTCCGCCAACTGTTGGCCACGTAGATCGCCTTGTGGCCGATATCGCGGAAGTCGCGGCACCCGTAGCGGACGAAGAGCTCGTAGACCTCGTTGACACCCGCCGTGCGGGCCAGCCCAGCGACCGCCGCGTCGGCGGCCGACTCGTCCCAGCGGTCCATGGCCGCGATGAACGCCTCGCGCGCCCGCCCGGCCGGCGGGACGGCCGACTCATCCACCGGAGCCATCGTCCAGTTCCCTTCGCGGACATCCTGGGCCTGAGAGCTCTTGAAATGATCGAGCGCCCAGAAGATCGGCAGCCAACGGTCGGAGTCGGGCGACCCCAGGCTGGCCAGGTGTGCCGAGTTGACCACGAGGACCGCATGGAACTTGAACCCGACATTCGGCCGCGGCTGGATGTTGCGCACGCCGGCCAGCAACAGGGCCGCCAGCACTTCCTGATAGCTCAATCCCTTGTGAATCCGCCCGGCCACTTCCTCCAGTAGCCGCTCGCGCGGGGTCTCTTCCAGCAGGCGGACGATGGGTTCGATCTCGGGCTGGAGCCGCACGACTTTCGGGTCCAGCTTCGCCTCATCGGCCGAGACCGGCCGGAGCCTCGACAGGAAGCCCAGGTCGCCGAGACCCGCCAGCGCACCGCCCGCCGCGGACGTCTGCAAGAAACGCCGTCGATCCGTTCGCATGCTCATGGCTGCTCCTGTTCTTGTGATGTATCCCGCAGTCGGAAGCGAGTTCCGACCCGAATCGGCACGACCCCGGGGACCTCGGGGAATGATGGTCCCCCCCACGCGCCTCATTCTGACGCGCCGAGATCGCGGCGACAACCCTCTACGGGGGGCAAGCCTCATCGTCTACGTGCGGCCGGCACCGGATCAGCCGTCACGGCATCGGGATATCGGTGAAATCGAAGGCCACTTTGACCACCGTGATAGGTAGTCCTGGCTTGCGCCCGAGACCTGGATGCAGGCGTTTCCTTTGAGTCGTTTGATCGCCTTGCCGGGATCATCCAGGGCCTTGAGCGGAATCGAGAAAAACTCCTCGTTGGACATTCCGTTCGCGCTTTCTGATGGGTTCCTCCAGGATTGTCGCCAGGGGACGACATCGAGAAGGCTACGGCCCCGCTCGTCGACGGCCTCGTGGACCACCAACTCGACCGGGCCATCGATTTTCAGGCGGGGCTCGGCCATGACCGTGAGAAGAGCGGAGAGAACCGGCCGGCGGCTCGAACCATCGTGCTTGGGCGGCTCGAGGCCGTGCTCATGGAAGATGAAGAAATAGGGTGCGAACTGAAACGCGCTGGTGTAAGACGTCCCGCGCACGACGACGCGGAATGCCCCGTCGTTGTACGCGAACCCACGGTCGGGAGAGGCTGGGACGAGGCTGATGCACAAGCCTCCGTTGGCGGCGTTCTCCGAGGCCGGCCGGGTCTTCGTCGCGCGACAGACGCGATCGATGGCCTCCCAGAAGGAGACTGGCGCCGGCTCGCGAAGGGAGAATCGGCCCGGCGGGGATACCGGCGTCGGCCCCGGTCCGGGGAAGCGGCCCGTCCGCAAGGGGCGCATCGCGACCGACCCGGGAGCCTGGGCGTTGATCCCGTCCACGATCTCGGCAAGCGTCCGGTCCTGGAAATCGAGCCGGATCTCGGTCGGCCGGAGCAAGCCCTTGGCGTCAGACGCCTTTTCGACCTTGATCCCGGTCGGGGTCTGGGACGCCAGGAGCAGGGCAAACATGGTCGCGATCGCGTGAAACATGGCGGAGACCCACTCAAGGTAAGGGGATATCGGTGAACTCGAATGTCGCCGTGATGACGGCCCGTGCCAGCTCGGTATGGTAGAGCACGGTCGGGACGGCCGTTGCCCGATCTTCGGGAGGAACGATCCCCTGCCCCACTCGCACGGGAATCGGGATGCCTCCCTCCGGCCAGAGCGTCAGCTCGGCCGTCACCTCCGGGCCTTGCGACCCGGGGGCATCGCCGTGCCAGGGGAATTGCCGCCCCTGCTGGTCCAGCACCTGGATCACGTTGGGGGTGATCTCCGGCCGAACCGGACGGGTCTTGACGGGGTCAGCTTGCCGTCGAGGCCGAGAGTTAGACGCTCGGGGACCACTCTCCTCGCTCCGGAGCTTCACCTTCACCTGCTGATGGCCAGCCGGGTCCCGCCAGACGGCGAGGACCTCGATGGACGTCTTGCCGTGCCGGAAGGTTTTCCCCATCGCGTCGCCCAGGGGGACCTCGAGACGATCGGGCTTGAGGGCCACCACCTCGACGGGGATTATCAGCTTCAGCCGCTTGATCAGATTGCCGGCTCGCTCCGGATGCTTCAGGCTAATCCCGAGGGGGATGCAGGCCTGCGAGGGGATGTAGTTGCTGCCGAAGCGATTGAGGGATGGCCCATCGGTGGAGAGGAGCGATTGCCCGCGGTCATCGACCGCCTCAGTGATGAGACCATCGCCGAACTGGCTGATGTGGATGCGAGGCTCGGCGAGTAACCGCAGATCAGCGCGGAGGGCTTCCTGCCTCTTCCCGAAAGGTGCTGGCGGGGCCCCGCGCCCGGGCCACTCGACCGGCGGGTCAGGGTTGGGGATGAGGTTGATGTACCGCGAGTGGGAGAAGGAGGTCCATTCGAGCCGGAGCGGGCCGTGATCCGCCCGTGGGCAGTCCACGCGGCCGGGGGCGAGGAACAGGCGGAACTCGGGCGGCCGGCCATCGCCCATGCCGCCCGCCGAGCCGGGGATGTAGCGCAGCTCGCCGGCCCGGCAGAGCCGGTCGATCGCCGGCCAGAACGGCAGCGGACCGGGCTCGCGGATCGTGACCCGACGCCGACGGACCGCCTCGGGGGTCTCGGGATGCCAGGCCAGCCGGCTCGGCGACGGGAATCCGAAGCTTTCGAGCACCGCGTCCAGCGGACGGTCGGCGATGTCGAGCCGGATCAGTGAGGTCCGGGCCAGCTCGCGCCACTCGATCTTCGCCACCAGCGCCGTCACCCGATTCCGCAGCTCGAGGTCCTTCGAATCGCTCGCAGCGCGGAGGGCCGGCAGCGCGGCGGGACCGATCGCTTCCAGCGCGGCCGACGCCGCCTCGCGCTCGGCGAATTTCCCCGAGCCCAGCCGCCTGACCAACTCTCCCGGTCCGTCGCCGGAGACTTGTGCCAGCACCGCCGCCACGGCCACGAGAATCCCCATCATGCCTTGCCTTCCTCGCGTGATCCGGGTGCCGGGATGGTCGAAAGGACCACCGCTCGGCCTCTCTCTCAATAACGCATCGCCGGGCTATTTCATAGGTGGTTCCTGCTCGACGGTGTCATGCTTCATCTCGGTCGGGCGCCATAATCGCCGACGCCGTGCTCCAGCAAGTGGAGTGCGGCCTCGGCCGCGGATACGAGGAAGGCGTGGATCGTCTCCAGGCTCTCGCCGGCGCGTCGCCGGCGCTCGGCTTCGAGAAACAGGCTCGCGTAGAGGGCCAGCACCTGGCTCGCGACCAGGCGAGGGGTTGGGTCGTCCGGCCCGCTCCCCGAGTCCCTGGCCAGGCTCGCCGCAAGGGCGTTCTCGGCGCTCAAGGCCGAGCCCCGTTGACTATGAGCTGCGCGGACCTGCAATGCCGGGCTGCCCTGCAACACCTGCCGGATCGCTCCCCAGTATTCGTGATCGGCCCGACCTCGGGGCGTGTCCCGGAATTGCTCGATGCTCTCGAAGAGATGACGCCGCAGAAACGCGATCACCGGCTCTCCCGGTTTGCGGTCGCCTGCCAGACGATCGAGCCGGCTCCCCGCAGTCTCGTGCGAGCCGAAGAAGAGGTCCTCCTTGGTCGGGAAGTGGTTGAACACCGTGTTGACCGACACGTCGGCCGACTCCGCCACCTCGGCGACCGTCACCTCGTCGAAGCCCCGCTCGACAAAAAGCAGCATCGCCGCCTCGGCGATGACTCGCCGGGTCTCATCCCTTTTCCGTTTGCGCCGACCCGGTTGCTCGGTCATCCCCGCATCTTACGAGATCTTGGTGTAAGGTGCAATATTGTAGTTGACACCAAAATTAGTGTGAACTACAATTGAGATCTCGGTAATGGGGGGTATGATCGCAACGAGGCCGTGGAAACACTGAGGGGGCCAGTATGATCGCGATTGACCACATTGGAGTGATGGCGCGGGATGCTATCGCGTCAGCCCAGTTCCTGGCGGAGATCCTGGGGCTCCCGCCCGGCCTACCTGCCGGCCCGGACGGCGAAAACGTCCGGCTCGCCGTTGGCGGGTCGGGCTGGATCTTCTACTTCCCCGCCGAGGACGTGTCGGGGGTGCACATCGCTTTCCGGGTAGACGAAGATGCGTTCGCGGGGGTCGTCGGGCGGCTGCGTGCCACCGGGGTGGTGTTCGGCAACGACCCCGAGGACCAGACGAACATGGAGACCAGCGACTTCCTCGGCGGCCACGGGCGTGTGTTCTTCCGCGATCCGAACAGCCATCTGTTCGAGGTGATGGCCTGACACAAAGTCGCTGGCCCCTTCTCTCAAAGGAAAATGCGGGCCTCACTGTAAGTTCGTTGGTTTTTTCTCCGGTGGTATCGGAACCCCTCATCCTACTCACCCTGTTTCATACCGGAGGGATGCTCACCCGATGGTTCGTGACCGACGGCCCCACGGCCCAATCGATGATGCCGCGCCCGTCCCGATTACCGCGGAGGGTATGCGACAGACGATCCGCCTTTTTCGCTACTTGCGTCCCTACCGCCGCAAGTTCGTGGCTGCCCAGGTCTGCTTGGTGGTGTCGACCCTCGCGGGATTGGCATTCCCGTACTTCACGGGCCGATTGATCGACGCCGCCCAGCACGACGCCCGCGTCGACGGCACTGGGGGCTCGGTTGCCGGCGGTCTCCCTGGATGTCAACACGATCGCGATGGTGCTCCTGGTGGCGCTGGCGTTGCAATCGTTTTGCTCGTATTTCCAGACATTATGGCTCACGGAGGTCGGCGAGCGCAGCCTGGCCGATCTCCGTAAGGATATTTATAACCATTTGATCCGCCTGCCTATGGCGTTCTTCGCCCAGCGACGCGTCGGAGAGCTCGGGAGCCGTCTGGCCGCCGATCTCACGATCATTCAGGGCACGATGACCGGCGCCATCCCGATGTTCCTCGGACAACTGGTCATGCTGGCAGGTTGCTTGATATTGATCACGGTGACCTCCGGCCGCCTGACGTTGGTCATGCTCTCGACACTGCCCGTGGCGATCGGCGTGGCCATCATCTTCGGGAGGCGGACGCGCCAGGTCGCTCGGGAGACCCAGGACAAGCTGGCCGACACGAACGTGATCGTCGAGGAGACCTTGCAGGGGATCGCCAGCGTGAAGGCGTTCACCAACGAGGATTATGAGACGGCCCGATACCGGGCCGGGATCGGGTCGATGATCGATGTGGTGCTCCGCGGGGCCCGCTACCAGGGGGCATTCGGGGCGTTCGTCAGCTTTGTGCTGTTCGGCTCGATCATCCCCACGATGTGGTACGGGGCTCGGCTGGTCGAGGAAGGCGCATTGACCTTTGGGGGCATGACCCAATTCCTGTTGTACACGACGTATCTTGGCGGGTCGATGGGTCAGTTGCGCGGTTGTACGGCGAATGGCACCGGACCATGGGCGCAACGCAGCGCGTCCGGGAATTACTGTCGGAGAAGACCGAGGAACTCGATGGCCAACTGGCGGGCCGGTCCGGCTCATCGTCCGAGCCTGCGGGCTTACCTGGCCCGATTATCGGGGACGTCGCCTTCGAAGGGGTGACCTTTTCCTACCCGTCCCGCAAGGGAGTGACCGTCCTCCGCGACCTGTCGCTGAGGGCGGAGGCGGGCCAACGGATCGCGCTGGTCGGCCCGAGCGGGGCCGGCAAGTCCACGATCGTCTCGTTGCTGCTGCGGTTCTATGACCCCGACTTCGGCCGCGTGCGGGTCGACGGCCGCGAAGCCTGTGACTATCCCTTGCACCGACTCCGGAGCCGGATGGCGATCGTACCGCAGGATGTGTTGCTGTTCGGCGGCACCATTGCCGAGAACATCGCCTACGGCCGTCCCGGCGCGACCGACGTCGAGATCGAGGACGCCGCGCGCGAGGCTAATGCTCATGACTTCATCGCCGGATTCCCTGAGGGCTACCAGACGATCGTCGGAGATCGCGGGGTCAAGCTCTCCGGCGGGCAGCGCCAGCGGGTGGCCATCGCTCGGGCTATCCTCAGGGACCCTGCGATCCTGATCCTCGACGAGGCGACGAGCTCCCTCGACTCGGAGAGCGAGAGCCTGGTGCAGCAGGCTCTCGATACCCTGATGCGCGGTCGCACGTCGGTGATTATCGCCCATCGGCTCGCGACCGTCCGTCGCGCCGACTGCATCTTCGTCATCAAGGAAGGGCAGGTGGTCGAATCCGGCACGCACGAGCAGTTGTCGGCCCGAGAGGGCGGAGTGTACAGGACCCTCTCCGAGTTACAGTTCGGCCTCGATGAGTGAGACGGGGCCAAGATGCAGAGTCCTGGCTCTCTTCCTAGGTCGTGGCCGACAAGCCTATTGTGTCACCGCGTAGAACGAGATAAGGTAGCCGATCACGGCGTTGATCGAGATCGGGAATGGGCTCGAGCGGACGACATCCAAGGGGAGCCTCTGCGGGCCTCCCTTACGCTCTCGTATGCCGTGCCCGAACAGACGACATCTTCCGCGATAACATCGTCGCGGCCCCATTGAAGTAAGGAAGGCACGTCTTCGGCCAGGTTCTCTCCGGCCTTGTCCGGCATCTTCCGCGACACATCGTCGCGGCCCCATTGCAACCCGGCCCTTGGCCCGATCGTCTCTGCCCTGACCTGGATGCGAGGGGTGACCCGAGCGCCCGCCTTGGTCGGTGCGGCCCAGGCCTATCTTCACTCCGGCGACCGCCGCTTCCTCGACACGATCATCAACGCCCACGACGAGCTGCTGGCCCATCAGTGCTTCGCCACCGGCGGGTTCGGTCCTGACGAGCAGCTCCTGCCCCGCGACGCCTGGCGGAAGAAGACCGATTACTCGCACAGCTCGTTCGAGACGCAGTGCGGCTGCTTCGCCGTGTTCAAGCTCTGCAAGTACCTGATGACGATCACCGGCGAGGCCCGGTATGGCGATTGGGTCGAGCGGCTGGCGTACAACGGGATCGCGGCGACGATCCCGATGTCATCCGACGGGCTGGTCTTCTACTACTCGGATTACAGCGCCCTGGGCGGCGAGAAGCGGAACCACTCCGTCGGCTGGTCGTGCTGCACCGGCACCCGTCCGATGGCGCTGGCCGACCTCCACGATCTGGTCTACCTCCACGGTCCCGACGATCTGTACGTCAACCTCTTCGTGCCTTCAACGGTGGTCTGGAATCGCCCTGGCGGTCCGATCACGGTTCGCCAGCTCACGCGATTTCCCGAGGCCGAGTCGACCAAGCTGGTAGTCGCATTGCCCTCGCAACAAGCGGCAACCTTCGGACTGAAACTCCGGGTGCCCGGCTGGCTGGCCGGTCCGATGGTCGTCGCGGTCAACGGCGAGCCGATCGACGCGAAGGTCGATCCGCACGGCTGGGCGACGGTCCGCCGCGCATGGCGCGACGGCGACCGGGTCGAGGTTCGCCTGCCGTTGAAGTTCGCGGTCCGGCCGCTCGACGATTCAGCGCCCTTGCCGGCGGTCATCATGCGCGGGCCGGTGGCGATGGCCGTCCGCTCCAACGGGGCCATCGCGGGCGATCTACTCCGCGAGACCGACCTGGAACAGTCCCTGGTCGCTTCCGAGGGCGACCCGCTGACCTACCGTCCCCGCTCGGGCGCCGACCTGCTCGTCCGGCCGTTCTACACGTTCAAGCAGGGCGAGCGGTATTCCCTCTACCTCGACCCGAGCCGCCATTCGCATCGCGACGCACGGTTCGCGGGCATCGGCTGGCGGGACTCAGAAGCCTTCCGCTTCAACGACCGGCCCGGCGACTCGGCCGCGTTCGCGTTCCACGGCACGGGCGTCCGCTGGATCGGCTTTCGCTTCGACGACGCCGGCATCGCCGAGGTCCGCATCGACGACCTGCCGGTCGCGCAGGTCGACCAGTATGCCCCCCGTCGCGGCGAGCCGTTCGAATGGCGCAAGGATGGCCTGCCCGCGGGCGATCATCGGCTCACGATCACGATCACGGAGACCAAGCCGAAGGCATCCAAGGGTCGGTTTATCAATGTCGCCGGCTTCGAGGTGATGCCTTGATGCGTACGGCCTCTGCCGCAAGGGATAGGATGATCGGCTCAACCCAAGCCGAACCAAAGATCGCGGTCTTACGGCCGAATCAGCGTTCGTATCTGGCTGAGGAAGAACAAGAAACCGTACATGTTGATTCTTACTGACATCAAGTCCTCACGGGAATTTGGACGGCGGATTGACGGTTGACGGATCGAACCGTACCGGCTCATCATAGACCTTCCACTTCATCAGGGTGCCGTTCTTGTCGATCCGCTCCAGCTCTTCGTTGCCAACGCCGAATGTCCGACCTACGACGTCCCAGGCTGCCCGCTTTCGCTCCGAGTAGAAGGCTTGTCGCGACTTCATGTGTTGCTCGGCCCAGTCCCTGTCGCCGGGGTGATTCGCCAATTCGGAAGCTGGGAACCGCCCCTCCGACTGCCGAGAGGCCCAGGATTCGGCCTGAGAGAGGGCATTGAAGATTCTCTTGTCTCTCGCGCGTGGGTCGTACAGCACAAAGACCAAGCCGAATACCACCCCGAGTGCGATCCAGCGCAGTGCCACCCGTTTCATCAATTACCTCGCTCTTTCCAACCTTCTTGGATGGCATCGGCTCCAGCACGTCCAATCGCCAGGATCGAGCTGGTTCGGTTTCCTCGATCCCGGCCGCGTGAGAGGCTCTATCGATCGGGTTTCGCCTTCGTCGCCTTCTCACTGATCTCGATTGCCCGCCCCTGGTTGCGACCGGGCCACCCCGTCGCCGCGATGCGCGTGCCGGGCAGCGCCCGCTGGATGTCCCGTCCCGCATCGTCGCTGACGTCGGTCAGGTAGAGGTTTAATCCCTTCAGTCCGGACATCGCCTTCAAATGCGGCAGGCCCGCATCGCTGACCCTGGTCATGCCCAGCGACAGCGTCCGGAGGCCCTTGAGTTCCTTCAGGTGGACCAGCCCATCGTTGCTGATCTGGGTGTCATCGAGCGAGAGCCACTCGAGGGCGGTCAGGCCCCTCAGGTCCGCCAGCCGGGCGTCGGTGACGCGCGACCCCGCGAGACTGAGGAATTCCAGTCTGTAGAGCTGCCCGACCTGGGCGAGGATCTCGTCGGATCCGCGATATCTCAGGTTGAACGTATGTGACGTCGGAGAGGTAGTCAATACCGATGCGTTCGACGAGCCAATGGGGCCAACGGGCCGTCCCGGTCAGGAACCGGCCGGTTCCTCTTCCATCGCCACTCCCCGTCGTACATGACTTTACCTCCGGCCCGCTCGATGGCCGCGACGGCATCACGCTGAACCTGGGCCCGGTGGATGATCCAACCGAGCCCACCGCAGAGAATCCCGATGGCGATCATCAGACTCCGCAGGCTGAAGCGGAATCGGTGCCACCAGGGTCTTCGCACAGGTTGGTCTGACATCGGCACACACACATTTCCCATCGCGTAACCTGGGTCCATCCGCCTGCCAGTCTACCCGGACGAGGCGGGGCCAGTACAGGCGCACATCCCGGGCCGCATGCCAGAAGTCGAACGAGTTGCTGACGGAACTCAGGAGGACCGCGTCGGCTGTCGATTCCGAGGGGTGGGCCTTGGCCGGGTCGCAGAAGTCCCGCTTGTCCCATCCTTCGATCTTCGGGCGGCCGTACTTGGCGCAGCCGGTAGAGAATCAATGCAAGGTGCAGGGTGGTCGCCCCTCGATCGCGTCGTCGACGGCCCGGGCGAAGAGCGCCGCGAAGTGCTCTTTGTCGTAAATAGGCCGATCCGTTCGATCGATGTCTCGCAGTATCCGACTCCGTTGCTGTCGGACGGCTTCGGCGGTCGCACCCCGCTTGAGTTCCACGCCCACGGCGGAGAAAGTCGTGGCGTACACAAAGACGCAGTCGTCGTTTCCCGTCACATCACCCGTCTGATACATTCTGGGCAAGATCTTCATCACCACGTCGGCCCATTCAGGATCGGTCTGGTAGATTGGGTCCTTGGGGATCATGACGAGTCCTCCCCCATCGCAGTGCGGCCCTCGGCCGCAACCACAGAGTTAATCGAATGCAGGGCCGGATTTCGACGCCGGAGGCACCCGCCAAGAGGAACGGCCCTCCATGATCGTGTCGCCCATGGAACTGGGCTGTCAGCGGGCAACCCATTCATGGCCCTTCCTGCAAGAGACTTTGTAAGTGTCCGCCTGGGGGTGCTCAACGCTCTCCGGCGGGCCCCCGCATTCCGGGCAAGACTGAGCTTGAAAATTGAAGAGGCAGATCTCATCGGCGCACTGGACGCCGGCCTTGCCATCCACGAGGATGCTCCTGAGAGACCTGCCGCAGTATGGGCATGAATTCATGACAGAATACTCCTCAACGTCGGTAAGTTGTTGGTAGCGGCCAATGGCCGGTCGGGACCTCCTGATGAGCAGGTTGAGCGACCTGGGCCCTGCCCCCACGAATGGGGCGTCGGGACCGCTCTGCATAAGTGCCCCTACCGCCCTGGATTGCGCCGAGGGGAGCCGATCGCTCCTACGGGAGTCCAGGAGGGAGGGTCGCTCGCCGGAAACGACTCGATGGATGCCTCCTCGACAAGGTCGGCCGTCCACTCGCAGGAGATGATCGCCTCCTCGCACTCGGACGTGTCGCCGAATGACTCTGGGCGATCCCTATCACCGGTCGCCTGCGAAGAGCGTTCTGGAGAGACGAATCGGTCCATGACATTCCTCCCGTCGTGGGGCTGGCCCTGGCTCTCTGAGAGACGCAGCCGCGGCTAGCCTGCCCACGTGACCAGCGGAAACTCCGGCCGCCGCCGCGGATCAGCGGGTGGGCATCGCCGGCTCGGAGATCTCTTGAAAGACCTCTCCAACTCGTTGCGGGTCACCCGCCGCCACGGCCAGATCGCCCAGCGACACGATCCCGACCAGCCGCTTGGCACGGTTGAGGACCAGGACCCGGCGGACCTGCCGCGCCTGCATCAGCCGGGCGGCCTCCTCCACGTCCTCATCCTCATAGCAAAAGATGATATCTCGTGTCATCACATCGCGAACCCGGGTGGATCTCGGGTCGCGCCCTTCGGCGACGGCGCGGACCGCGATATCGCGGTCGGTGATCATGCCGGTGATGCGGTCGCGGTCGCACACTGGCATGGGGCCGACATCCAGCTCCCTCATCTTGAGCGCCGCTTCCTGGAGCGTGTCGTCGGGCCAGACGTACTCGACGTTCGTGGTCATGATGTCTTTGATCGTCATGGTGGACCTTCCTTCGATAGTCGATCACACGTCCGGGTGCCGCGAGGCTGGATCCGGTCGAGGTCCAGATCGTACATCCACACTGCGCCCAGCCCGAGCCAGGTCCACGGTCGTGTCAGTGTCCTCACGGCAACTGCAAGGCCCGCGGGGCGCCCCCTTCCGGGCCCTCCCGAGTCTCGTGCTCCATGGAAAGCGGGACTTCCCCTTCGGTCCCGCCTCGGGCGTTATGACACAGCACGTCGATACATCTGTAATTCTACGCGCCGAGCGTAGTAACATCAACGACGCAAATTCAAGGCCGCTGGCAGTCAATTCCGTCCCGTGCTATTCGCTCCTCTATTGAGGCGATCGCGTTGGGACAGAACAGGCTGAAGATCTCAACCGATTGTGGGGAAAGCGCTTACGACAATGGGGCCGCCTCTCTCGCGAATGCATGCGGAAGAGCATGAAAGGCAAGACCTCGATCCGGCAGGGGGTACACCGCTCCCCGCCTCGTGCATTCTGCCGAGCTTCTCCACGAGGTATCACGAGTGCGTGGCCGAGAGCTGCAGGACCGTTGAAATGGGGGTGATCCGATTGGCCTCGGAATTGCATATCAACAAGTTGACGGGACTTATGGTCACCGCTGGGTCAAGAGTCTGGCACATGGGCCCTGAGGAGTGAGCCCATGAGTCGAGACTCTTAAGTTCAAGGAGTCAAAGCCATGAAGAAGAGTTACGGAGCGGTTGCCGTGGCGCTGCTCGCCTTGACCACAATCTTCTGGGGTGACTTCGGCCGGGCGCACCAGGAGCCGACAGAGAAGAAGGGGGAGAAGCTCGAAGACGTGGGCCGGGCGATCAAGAAGACCTTTCAGAACGCCCGGGAGGTGGTCCGCGAGGAGTTCGCCAAGAGTCGCGCGGCCGTTCACGACATGGGAATCATGTCGCGGGTGTACGGCCGCCTCCATTGGGACAAGGCGCTCACCACGAGCGACCTGGATCTGAAGGTGGATGCCGGGATCGTGACGCTCCGAGGAGCGGTTTCATGCCCGGAGGCCAGGGCGAAGGCGGTGACGCTGACGGAGGACACCGTGGGGGTCGTCAAGGTCATCGATGAGCTCACCGTCGCGCCGGCATCACAGGCAGAGCCGGCGGTGCCGCGCACGGTGAAAAAGCCTTGAGAGCGGCTCCCTCGGCCGTGAGAAACCACGAGTCGCGGCCCACACCTGTCACGAAGGTCTGACCCCGCCGCCTCTGCCGGGATTCGTTCGGAATGCCCTCTGGTCCTACGATCCCGGTAGAGCGCTCGACCTCAGCTTCCCACACTTATCCGGCCTTCTTGAGCGCGGCCTCGCGGGGCTCGAGCAGCCCGGAGAGCCAGTGCATGATGTTGAGAGCCATCTGGCGATTATCGATGCCGGGGTAGTTCATGCCCATCTGCCGTCCCCCGGCGGAGATCTGGGCGGAGAGCTGGGCGGCCTCGCCGAGCACGACGACCCGGCCCTTGCCAAATGTGAAGGCAAGCCCTTGCGCCCGGCCGGCGGCCGAGCCCCGATTCCCATTCGCGACCGACGAATCGAACGCAGTGTCGGCCAGCTTGAGAAAGGCGACGCTCCCCTCCGGCCCCTCGAGCGATTGGCCGGTGAAAGTCATGACGCGATTGAGCTGCTCGGAAGCATCGCGGCCCCGGGTGATCGGATGGTCGCCCAGGAGCTGGTCCTGCCGGGTGTAAACGATACGCGCCGGGCCGCCGTCCGAGTGTGACCGGTCCGTAGCGGTCCCCGTGCTCATGTCCACGCCGAATCGCTGGGCCAGGCACTGGGCGGCCGAGCCCATCGGGGCGTGGTCGGTGATGAACAGCAGGGTGCCGCCGTCCTTGATCCAGTCGCGGACGGCGTCGCACTCGGCGTCGGTGAATGCCGGATTCGCCGCCTCGGGCTGGCCCATCCCCTCGGCCCCCAGCGCATTGGCGATGACCAGGATGTCGCCATTCAGGAGCGTTTCGCGCGAGAACTTCTCCTTGTTGGGGATGACCTGGTATCCGTCATTGGTGATCAGCTCGGCGAATGGCTTGTAGCGGCCGCTGGCGGTGTGGAAGTTGTGGTGGGCCTCGTCGATGAGGACGCGGGGGTGCCGCGGCGAATTGGCGTAGGCCGGTCGGGCCACCTTCGTATTGAAGTCGAGGTCGGCGTGCTGGCCGCCGCCGTCGCCGGCTCCTACGCGGCTTGTGTTCCTGCTGATTCTGCCAGCGCACTCCCTCGCTTGCGATCCCGCCACTCCTCTGGACGTCGCCAACGACGACCCGGCTCACCATGCTGAGATCGTACTGGAGCTTGTCTGGTCCCAGGTACAGATTGGACAGGTCGATCGGCGGGCCGAGCAGCTTGTGATAGGCTTCACGTTGTGAGTCGGTGAGGACCTCTTCGATGCGACGGATGACGTCGGCGCGGGCGGCGCGGCCGGCCTGTCGGGCTTTTTGCTGGGCTGCCTGGAATTCGGGGCCCTCGATCAGTTTGCGGACCGACTCCACGCTGGTCGGCCGATTGTTCGGGATCCAGAGGAATTGGAAAAACGGATGCCTTGGCGATGAGCGCATCCCCTTCTTCGACGATCGCCCGAATCCGGCGGGCCTGGTCGTCGGACAGCTTGAGCCGCTCCGAAAGTGGGGGGCCCGTATAGGCCGACGGCCCGAAGTCGGGCCTGGCGAAGGCAAGAGGGCCTTGTGCCTGGAGCTGGATCTGGTCCAGTCGCTGGCGTTGCTCCGGTTTGAGGTTCGCCTGGATCGCCGCCGCAGTCTCGTTGAAGATGGCGTTGCGGGCGGCCAGGAATTTGGCGCGGTCTCTGTTGTTGAGGCGTGCCTGCTGGATCTTCGGCGATTCACGCTCCCTGATCGCCGCCTGTTCCTTCTTCTGGGCGTCGGTCATCTTCAGCTCTTGCTGGACCGCGTTCATCTCGAGCAGGCTATCCTGAATCGCTGGCAGCGGGGTGACCCCGAACTCGCGCAGCTCGTGCATAGGTCTCGCGCGACTCGCTGATGGAGCCTGCTGGGCCAGGGCCATCGCCGCCATGCCGAGACTGATGGCCGAACCGAGTGCCAAGGCTATCGCGTTCGTCTTCCTCGCCATGGAATCCTCCAGACGTCGTCAACCGAAGCCTTGCAAGTATACTTTTCCAGGTTAGTGCACGAACCGCCGATCGCCACACTCGGGCAATGCCAGATCAACCACGGAATCTACGGAAATACACGGAAAAGAGAATTTCAATCCATTCTCCCTCTCCGTGTCAGTCCGTGTTTTCCGTGGTTAACCGTTCGAGTTTATCGTTCCTGTCCGAGTCATTGGCGGGACCGATTCGGTTCAGTCTTCACCCGCCACCCCGCACCGATCAGCCGGCCTTCTTGAGCGCGGCCTCCCGAGGCTCGAGCAGTCCGGAGAGCCAGTGCAGGATGTTGAGTGCCATCTGGCGGTTATCGATGCCGGGGACGTTCATCCCCATCTGTCCGGTGACACCGTAGACCTGGGCGGAGAGCTCGGCGGCCTCACCGAGGACAACGACCCGGCCTTTGCCGAAGTTGAGGGCGAGTCCTTGAGCCCGGCCGGCAGCCGAGCCCGGCTGCCCGTTCGCGACCGACGAGTCGACGGCGGTGTCCGCCAGCTTGAGGAACGCGACGCTCCCCTCCGGGCCTTTGAGGGACTGGCCGGTGAAGGTCATGATCCGATTGACCTGCTCGGAAGGATTGCGGCCCCGGGTGATCGCGTGGTCGCCCAGGAGGTTGGCCTGGCGCGTGAATACCAGGCAGGTTTCGTTTTCCTGATAGTGTGACGGGTCGGAGGCCGTCCCCGTGCTCATATGCACGCCGAATCGCTTCGACAGACTCAGGGCGGCCGAGCCGAACGGGGCGTGATCGGTGATCAAGAGCAGCGAGCCGCCGCCGTTGACCCAGTCGCGGACGGCGTCGCATTCGGCGTCGGTGAACGCGGATTGCGACGTCTCACCATTGGACCCCGGCACATCGGCCCCCGAGGCGTTGGCGATGACCAGGATGTCGCCCTTCTGGAGCGACTCGCGAGTGAACTTCTCCTTGTTGGGGCTGACGCGATACCCGTCGTTCGTGATGAGGTCGGCGAACGGCTTGTAGCGGCCGTCGGCCGTGTGGAAATTGTCGTGGGCTTCGTCGATGAGGACCCGCGGGTGCCGCACTCGCCAACGTTTGGGTATGCCGGGTGGGCGACCTTGACGTTGAAGTTGGGGTCGGCGTGCTGGCCGCCACCACCCAGGCCGAGGGCCCGAGCCACCGTTTCAACGTCGTCGTCGGTCGAAGATTCGTTCTGATCGAACCGGAGCTTGGAGAGGTCGAACGGCTCGCCCAGCATCTTCCGATAGTGGGTCCGCTGCTCGTCGGTCAGGACTTCTTCGATGCGACGGATCACCGCGGCTCCATGTCTCACGGGCCGTGCGCCGAGTCTTCTCTTTCGCCGCCCGGAATTCCGGGGCCTCGACCAGCTTGCGGATGGTCTCCACGGTCGGCTTATCCTTGGAATCCAGGGCGATCGGGAAGCTGGCGGCCTTCTCGATCTGGGTTGTCCCCTCCTCGGCGATCGTCCCGACTCGTTTCGTCTGCTCATCAGACAGCTTGAGCCGTTCCAGAAGTGGTGCCCCGATGAAGGAGCTTGGATCGCGTGCGTCTCGGGTAAAGGCGAACGGACCCTGCGCCTGGAGCTGGATCTGGTCCAGTCGATCGCGCTGCTCCGGTTTGAGGTTCGCCAGGATCGCCGCCGCGGTCTCGTTGAAGATGGCGTCGCGGGCGGCCAGGAACTTGTCGCGGTCTCTGTTCTCGCGGCGCGCCTGCTGCATCTTCTGGAAACGCCGCTCCTGGATCGCCGCCTGCTCCTTCTTCTGGGCGTCGGTGATCTTCAGCTCCTGCTCGACCGCCGGCATCCGCAAGAGCACCTGAGTGACTGACGGCCGCGGGACGACCCCGAAATCCTGCATCTCGAAGGACCGCGCCTCCTGGGCACCCGCGGGCACCCCAACCAAGGCCAGGCTCAGCCCCAGGGCCGCCACGCCGGCGCCGATCGCCCGGACGACTCCAAACGCGCCCCGATTCGTCGTTCTCGCCATGGAATCCCCCTTTCTGATCTGATGCGTACCTCCGATCCGCCCACTTGTCGCACAATACTACAAGTGTCTGAAATCCTTCGCGTTTCGCAAGGGGTTAAGAGCGCTTCACGATTGGGTTGCACACACAAGCCCTCCCTCGGCCTGAAGGGCCGCAGGAGCCCAGCCCGGGGTGGAACCCCGGGAATCGGTCGCCCCGCCCCCTGCTCGTGCACCTTGAAGGGGTGTCGGAGGGCTCCTGCGGCCCTTCAGGCCGCCGGAGATCCGAGGTGTGCTGCGGACCCCGGGTTTCACCCGGGGCTTTGTTCCTACGGCCCTTCAGGCCGAGTGAGATCGGCTGTCACTGTGTGCGCAACCCATCAGTTCAGCGCTCTCGTCAATCGGTCAGTAGGCCGTAGGCAAGAGGGCCCGGGCCGGCCGACTGCCCTTCTTCATGGCCTCCTGCCTACTGACCGATGACCAGGAGGCGGAGGCTCTCGCAGACGAGCTTGTGCGAGAGTCCGGTCCATCGGACTTCGACGTTGGCGACGTCGAAGGGGACCTCCTCGTGTAGCGCCGCAGTTGACGTCGGACGCTCTCGGGTCCGCCGACGAGGAAGTTGATCGGATGGCCGCAGAGGTCCTGGGGTCGTGTGGGCTCGGGGGTGTCGGAGGGAATCTTCCCTTCCTGACGGAATCGTCGCCAGAGGATCCGCAGGGCGGGCTCGGCGAGGGCGAAGGCGGTCTCGTCGTCCGGGCCGACGAAAACCGGCCGATTGGCGGCGATGAGGCCGGTCCCGCCCGCCTCGCGGTAGGCCGCGGCGTATTGCCGGTACTGTTCGGGCGTCCGCAAGTGGGAGAACAGCATGTTGAAACCGAGCGACCCGGCGATCCGCGCCGAGCCGGCGCTATTGGCCGCGAGCCAGCATCGGGCCGCCAGGGCCGGCGCCGGGGCCGGCAGCGGGCGGTGCGGCGGGACGAGGAAATATCGCGATGAGGCATCGGACCCGATCCCGTTCTCGCTCCAGGCCGACCGTATGATCCGCAGCGCCTCGGCGAATCGGGCGTGGCGCTCTTGCTCGTCCGTCTCGGGCTGGCCGAAGAGGCCGAACTCCTCGGGCGTGCTGCCGCTGCCGAAACCAACCGCCATCCGGCCCTTGGTCAAAACGTCAGCGACGGCCACCTGCTCGGCGACGTCGAGCGGGTGATGAAGGTTCAGGCAGATGATCGCCGTGCCCAGGCGGATCCGCCGCGTCTGGCTGGCCAGGTGCAAGGCGTAGAGGAGCGGAGTCGGCAGGTGCCCGTGATGCGCGTGCGCGTGGTGCTCTGTGAACCAGGCGTATTGCACGCCCAGCTCATCGGCCTGCCGGACCAGGTCCGCGACCTCATCGAAGATCGCCGACGAGGGACGCTCCCGCGGTCCTTCCAGGTGGTCGGTCAGGCCGATCGCAAATGAGCTCACAGGCGAATCCCTGAGTAGTAGTCAGTAGTCAGTGGTCAGTAGTCAGTAGGCTCGGAGCTCAGGAACGAGATTGTCTCCTTCCTCCTCTCCACTGACTACTGACTACTGACCACTGACTACTACGCAAGCAGCTCCTTCACGACGTTCCCATGCACATCGGTCAGGCGGAAGTCGCGGCCCTGGAAGCGGTAGGTTAACCGCTTGTGATCGAGGCCCATCAGATGGAGGATGGTGGCCTGGAGGTCATGGACGTGCATCCGGTCCTCGACGGCATGGTATCCGAGGTCGTCGGTCGCGCCGTAGCTGATGCCCGGTTTGACGCCGCCGCCGGCCATCCAGATCGTGAAGGCGTGCTGATTGTGGTCGCGTCCGAGCCACTTCGAGCCATTGCGTTCCTCGTTCATCGGGGTCCGGCCGAACTCGCCGCCCCAGACGATCAGCGTCTCGTCGAAGAGCCCGCGCTGCTTCAGGTCCTTGATGAGGGCGGCGATCGGCCGGTCCGTCTCCTGGCAGCGGGTCTTCAGTCCGTACCGGATATCGTTCGACTGCTCGTTGCCGTGCTGGTCCCAGCCCCAGTGGTAGAGCTGGACGAACCGGACGCCGCTCTCGACCAGCCGGCGCGCCAGCAGGCAGTTGTTGGCAAACGCTTTCTCGCCCGGCCGGGTGCCGTACATTGCGTGGATCGCGGCGGGCTCCTGGGCAATGTCCATGAGCTCCGGCACGCTGGACTGCATCTTGTAGGCCATCTCGTACTGCGAGATCCGGGTAAGGATTTCGGGGTCGCCCATGGCGTCGAGCTGGAGCCGGTTCAGCGCCTGGATCGTGTCGATCGACCGTCGGCGCTGCTGGCGACTCATTCCCGCGGGGTTCGAGAGGAAGAGCACCGGATCGCCCGACGACGCGCAGTTGCACCCCTTGGTGGACCGTCGGCAAGAACGCACTGCCCCAGAGCGACGCGCCCCCATCCGGCGCGGCGGTGCCCGAGACCAGCACGACGAAGCTCGGCAGGTCGCGGTTCTCCGTTCCCAGCCCGTACGACAACCAGGAGCCCATGCTCGGCCGCCCCAGCCGCGCCGATCCCGTGTGGATGAATAACTGGGCCGGGGCGTGGTTGAACTGGTCGGTGTACATCGATCGGACGACCGCGATGTCGTCGGCCATGGTGGACAGGTGCGGCAAAATGTCCGAGATCACTTGGCCCGATTTCCCTCGCGGCGCGAACCGGTGTGGCGATCCCAGAAGCTTGGGCTTTCCCTTGAGGAACGCGAACTGCTGCCCCCGGATGTACGAATCGGGGCAATACTGACCGTTGAGCTGGTTGAGCTTCGGCTTGTAATCGAACATGTCGAGCGTCGAGGGACCCCGCCATGTGGAGGTAGATGATGTTCTTGGCTCGGGGGGCAAAATGCGGCGGTTTCGTCGCCAGGGGATCGGAGGACTCCGCCGTCGGCGCGGCGGCCGAGAGGCCCTCGTTCATCAACGATGAGAGCGCAATCGCACCCAGGCCGGTCACGGAGTCCTTGAAGAGCTGTCGGCGCGTTCGTAGCTTGAGGATCTCTTCCCGCAAGTCCATCGATCATCTCCAGAGCATTGAGGCATGTCAGGTCTTGTAGGGTGGGTGAAACCCACCAATTTCAAGCTTGTCTTCTTGGTGGGTTTCACCCACCCTACTCTCAGCCCTTGGTCACGGTCTCATCGAGGTTCAAAAGGACGTTGGCCACGACGGTCCAGGCGGCGAGCTCGGCCTTATCGGTCAGGCTGTCATTCGCAGCCGAGCCGCTCCTGGTCATGGCCGCGGCCGCGGCCGGATCGCGGCGGTACTGCGAGAGGTTCTCGGAATAGAGCTCGACCAGATGGTCCGACTCGGCCCTCCGGGGCTTGCGGCCAGCACCAGCCGGAACCCATAGGCGGCCCGATCGGCGACGGTCCCCCGCGATTCGTCGAGAATCCGCTGGGCCAGCGCGGCGGCCGGCTGAACGAAGGCCGGATCGTTGAGCGTCGCCAGCGCCTGAAGGGGCGTGTTGGTTCGCGAGCGTCGCTCGCAGCAGACCTCGCGGCTCGGGGCGTCGAACGTCAGGAATGCGGGATACGGGGCCGACCGTCGCCAGTAGGTATACAGTGCCCGGCGATACTGGTCGCCGTTGCGGCTCTCGGTCCATCGTTCGCTGCTATAAGGAGCGAACCAGATACCGTCGGGCTGGTACGGGAAGACGCTCGGGCCGCCGATCGTCCGCTTGAGGAGTCCGCTCAGCGCCAGGGACTGGTCGCGCACCATCTCGGCCTCCATGCGGAAGCGCGGCCCTCGACTGAACAGGCGATTATATGGGTCGCGTTCGAGCCGATCGGGGGTGACACGCGACGACTGGCGATAGGTCGCCGAGGTCACGATCAGTCGATGCATCGCCTTCAGACTCCAACCCTGCCGGACCAGCTCCTTCGCCAGCCAGGCGAGTAGCTCGGGGTGACTCGGCGGCTCCCCCTGGACGCCGAAGTCTTCACTGGTCTCCACGATCCCCCGGCCGAAGTACTGGGCCCAGGTCCGGTTCATGATGACCCGGCCGACCAGTGGGTTGCGGGGATCGACGAGCCATTGCGCCAGGCCCAGTCGATTGGTCGGCTGATTCGGCGAGAGCGGGTGCAGCACCTTGGGCACGCCGGCCGTGACGCGCTCCCCCTTGACGTTATGGCTACCGCGGATCAGGACGTGCGTCTCGCGAGGCTGGGGGAGCTCTTGCATCACCATCGTCGTGGCGGGTCGGATCGCGCCCTCCTGAGCCTTCAAGCGGGCGATCTGGTCCTTGATCGATTTCAAGCGGGAGCGGTCGGGCGCCTTGGCCTGCAATAGCTTGTTGAGTTCGGTTTGCCAACGCGACAGTTCCGCGCGGATCGCGGCCTGCTTCGCGACGAGTTCGGGCGAGGGCACGGCGACTTCGGGCGCATTGCTCCCGCCGCGGTCGGCGGTATTGTTGAAGAACGCGAAGAACTGGAAATACTCCCGCTGCGCGTAGGGGTCGTACTTGTGGTCGTGGCACTGGGCACAGGCGATCGTCGTTCCCATCCAGACCTGCATCGTGGTATTGACCCGGTCGACGAGCGCCGCGACGCGGAACTCCTCGTCATCGATCCCGCCTTCGGTGTTGGCCATCGTATTGCGATGGAAGCCGGTGGCGACGCGCTGGTCCAGTGTCGCGCCCGGGAGCAGGTCGCCGGCAATCTGCTCGATGGTGAACCGATCGTACGGCATGTCGCGGTTGAAGGCCCGAATGACCCAGTCGCGGTAGGGCCAGATCGATCGGCCGCCGTCCTTCTCGTAGCCGTTGGTATCGGCATAACGCGCCTGGTCGAGCCACGGCCGCGCCTGACGTTCCCCGTAATGGGGCGACGCGAGCAGCCGGTCCACCAGCCGGTCGTAAGCATCGGGGCTGGGGTCGTTCTCGAACGCATCCACTTCCGCGGGGGTCGGCGGCAGGCCGATCAAGTCGAGGCTGACGCGTCGGATCAGCGTGGCGCGATCGGCCTCGGGCGTCGGGTGTAACCCCTCGGCCTCCAGCCGGGCGAGCACAAAATGATCGATCGAGTTGCGCGGCCAGCGGACGTCCTTCACCGATGGCATCGGGACGCTCGCGGGCAGCGTATAGGACCAGTGGCCCTCCCACTTTGCTCCCTCCGCGACCCATCGGCGCAGGAGTGCGATCTGCTTCGCGTCCAGCCGCTTCGGGAATTTCGGCGGCGGCATCATTTCGTCGGGGTTGTCGGCGGTGATGCGCTGGATCAACTCGCTCTCGTCGACCTTGCCGGGTACGATCGCCGCGTAGCCGTCACGAATGCGGAACGCGTCCTCCTTCCGGTCGAGCCGCAGGTCGGCCTTCCGGGCCTTCTGGTCGGGCCCGTGGCAGGCGTAGCAGTGTTCCGAGAGGATCGGCCGGACCTCGCGGTCGAAGTCGACGGGACGCTCGGCGCGGGCGAGATTCCCGCCCGAGGCGCAGAGCATCCAACCCCATCCGGTGATGATGATGCCGAGCCGAACTCGATGTTTCGTTGCTGGCCGCACTTTTCGAGAACCTCCGCAGGACCGACAAACCGAAGCAGGGACCTTCCCGCCGATCCATTATAGCGGCGACAGTCCTGCGGTTCACCGCAGTAACGATTCCGGTCCTCCCGCGGGGTTCAGCCGGTCGATCACCCGAGGTTCGATCATTCGCGCGCGATGTCAATGCCCAGCAAGTGTGCCAGGGCTTCACGCACGACGGCGCCGCGACCGGTCAGGGAGTGTCTCATTGCGTAGTCATCGATGGCTTCAACCACGACGGTCTCTTGATCGGTAAATACCGTCCCGACGGCCACGCGTTCCTGATGTCGGACGGCGGTTTCCCGTGCCCATTGTTTCAGCGCCGGAAGTTCCTGTTCGATCTCCTCTCGGATTGTGCGGTGCCGCTCTTTCTCTTCCGGCGTCGCCTCCCGGAGGATGCGATGGCGAATCTCGTGAGCCATGAACTTTTTCCTTGGATTAGGAAATCCCCGGGCATTATTCCTCGATTTCGTAGGCTGTCACGGGGTAGACAGTGACAGCATCGATTTCTTCGGTTGGTATCAAGCAAGAAACTCATTCGCCAAGATCCCGCAGGACCGAGAGGTTCCGTTCCTCTTGAATTCGTTCGAAGGCTTCATCGAAGCCGGGGACATTGGCGGCGACTCCCGCTGAGCGGAGTATGCCCTCACCCCAGGGGTTTTGTGAAGGAGACGGCGTGACCTGGACTTCCACTCTCTGTCCGTCGGCGATCCCCAGGTCCGTGTCGAGTTCAATGGCCCGGCCGTGAATCACGCTGTGAACGGTTCTGGTCATGAGCAAATCTCTCCGATTCGAGGGCATTCGGGAACCTCGTCCTTGGGTTCGGACGTTCATTATGCCGGAAACTGGGCCGATCGGGAATGGTTGCGTGGTCGTTTCGATCGAGGAAACCAACCGGGTTGCATTCGCTTCGCGGATCAGCGTTCCTCGTCCTTCGAGTCGTCGAGGAGGGAGGACAGGTAGGCTCCGTGCGATCTGCCGAGGTGGTCCCATCGCTCGGATCCGCCATGGGCGAGCACGTCGGCGATCACCCGCCGCATCATGGCCTTGGGATGGAGGTTCGCGCCCGGGGTGTCGTTGGGCAAGGAATCGGCCAGGGCGACGGCCCAGGCCGGGTCGATCACCGCGGCGGCGGCGAACAGGTTGCGTCCGGCCGGAGATCGGCGGCCGTAGTCGAGCGAGCGGGCCCGCCGGGCCGCCGGTTCCAGCACCTGTCGGGCCACGGTACGGTCATAGCGGGCCAGGGTGATGGCCAGGCTCGCGACTCCTCCCTCGTACAGGCTGGTCGGGTCGCCGCCGGCCGGTCGGGGCTGCTCGCAGGGCGACGGTCCGCCAGAAGCAGCGCCTCAGCAGTTCGGGATCGATTCGTTCGGCGGTCGGCAGCAACTCGGCGGCGGCCAAGGAGACCCCTGCGGCTTGCCCCTCGCCGCCCTCCCGGCCAACTTTGATCAGCCGGCCGAATGCCTCGTCGACCAGCGCCGCGGCGGCCTTGGGGTCAGCGTCAGCCAGGCCGCGCGCCATCGATCCCAGGGCGAGGGCCTGGTAGACCGGCCGATCCAGCGCCTCGGCGAGCCGACGCGCCCGAGCCCGGTCAATCGCGGCCATCCGGCCGGCCGCACGGATGACCTTCAGGTCGCGCAGGCCCTTGTTCTTGAGCAGTCCGAAAGCTGCGCTCCGATCCGGCCGGGTCGCGGTCGGCCAGTCCCAGCGCAATGCCGCCGTTGTACCATTCACCGTAAGGGTCATCGTACCCTTCCGCCAGCTTGAACGCGGCCGGGGCGTCGATCCGCGCCAGCTTGGCGGCGAAACGGCCACGGGCATGGGCGATGGTTGGGTTCCGCTGGCCGGTCACGAACCTGGGCATCGTGTCGGCCAGGTGCTGGCCCTCGCGCAAGACCTGCGTCCCGCGCTCCGTCTCGCCCAGGTCGAGCAGGCGATAGCCGATCATCCCCAGCTCATCGAGCTTGCGAAGCAGGTCTTTCTCGGCTCGGGCGTGCAGCAGGGCCTTGTCGAGCATGTCGAGCTTGCGGGCGCGGTCCGACTTCGGCAAGGCGTCGCTGGCCTCGCGATAGAACTGCGAGCGGAGCCAGGCCTCCTTCAACGTCTCCGCGATGGTGGCTGCCTCCTCCTGGTTCGCGCCGATCAAGCCCCTGGCACACTCCAGGTGGAGCTGCTCGCTGTAGTCCGGATCGGGCACGGCCTTGTTCTCGACGAGCTCGAGGGCCCGCTCCAGGTCGACCCGAGGTAGAGTACGGATCAAGACGAGGGTCTCGGCGTTGACCTCCTGGCCGGTCAGGGGGGACAGGTCGGTTTCGATCAGCCGACGGGCCAGGGCCTTCTCCTCCTCGCCCGGCATCACCGATGGCAGGGTGTGCAGCGGCGGGCCGGGCGGGTCGCCGGCGTGCCGGACCTTCAGCTCGACCGGCTCGGCTCCGGGCCCGATCCGATGCCCTTCGAATGCCAGTCCGTCCCCCTCGACGAAGAGGAACGCCGGCTCTCGGTAGACGCCTCGCAAGCGGAACCGGCCATCGGCGCCGATGGTGGTGCTCGTGCGTGCGGGGCCGTCGCCCGACTGGAACACAACGGCGCCGGCAACCGGCCGACCCTGGACGTTCGACCACCCGGCCGGCCACCGTGCGGGTTTGTGTCATCGGCAGGAGTACGAGGGCGGGGAAATACAGAAGCTTGCGATCGCCCGGCTTGATCCACTCGGTGCCCGCCGGGACATAGTCGTCAGCCTCGACCTCGACGCGATACTCCAGGTCGGGCGAAGCTGGCGCGGCGTGTGGAACTGGCCGTCCGCAGCGGTGCGGAGGGTGGTGCGGCCCTCATCGTCGAAGGCGATCGTGAGCTGTTCGAGGGGAATGTCCTGGCTCCCTCGTTTGCGCGCCTGAACGCGCACGACCGCCCCGGCCAGCGGCCGGTCCGCCGGGTCTTTCACGCGGCCATACAGCGCGACGGCATTTTCCGGACCGATCTTGATCGTGACCGATCCCTTGCTGGAGGCGATCGACTCGGGCGCGGCGGTCGTTGCTCCGCCGTGGCTGGCCGAGATTTGCAGCGTCGTGTCGGGTGGAAGGCCCGCGAGCCGGAATCGTCCCTCGCGGTCTGTGACCGCATGAATGCGGCCCGCGTCGGATGGACCGGTGCCGTAGTGGCCGGAGACGTCCGCCCCTGGAACCGCTTTTCCCTCCGCGTTGACGACCCGCCCTGCGCACTTCCACGGCCCGGCGCAGCCCCAGCGGTTTCATGGTGAGTTCCTTGACCCTCTCGGGCAACGGTTGACTGTTGACGCGGTTCGAAGGGCTGTAGTAGCCCCTGGGCATGCCGACGGCATACGCGCGGGCCATGCCCGGCGCGATGTAGGCGGAGAATCGTCCTTCGGCATCGCTCGGCGCCAGGGGCGTCTCGATGTCCATGACGACGGCCACCCCCACGCCGGCAACCGGCCGGCCGCTGCCGATCTCCTGGACGACGCCCTTGACCAGCGCCGCCGGCTTGAGGGGGATGGTGAGCTCGGTCGTCGTGCCGGGCTGGACCGGTGGTCGATTGGGCAGCAGGCTGCGCCAGGGCAGGTCCCAGCGGAGATCGATCGACAAGGAAAGCATCCCCGAGGCGATCGCGGGGACCGTGAACCGGCCCTGATCGTCGCTGACGACCGACGCGAAGCCGCCGACGCCGGTAAGGGCGGTCGAGGGGTCGGCGAGGGTCCGGATCCGCACGGCGAGTCCGCGGACGGCCTGCGGGTCGCCGGCCTGGATTTGCCCCACGATCCGGCCGACGGGCCTCAGTTGGAGCGTGCGGACACCTTCGGCGTCAGGTCGGGTCATGCGGAGCTGCTGTACGCCGAACGGCCCCGAGGTCACGCGGATCACTTCGAGCTCGTCGGCCACCCCGACGGCGAGTGTCCCCCGGCCCTCGGCGTCAGTCCCGGCCGCGAACCGGCCGCCCAGCTCGACGGGGACATCCACGCCGCGGATGCGCACCGGGATCACCCGAGCACCGGCGACCGGCCGTTCTTCCGGGTCGAGCACCCGGAAGCGGACCGCCTCCGACGGTGCGAGCGCGAGCCGGACGGGCACGCCGTCCGGCGGCCAGTCGTCCGGGAAGGGCCGCATCGCCAGGGTTCCTCCGGGACCGAACGCCCAGAGGAACACGGGCCTCCGGAACCGCTTGATCCTCAAGTCGTCACCGGGCAGTTCGACACGGAATCGGCCCTCGGCCTCGGACCGCCGACTCACCAGCACGTCCGGCGGTCTGAGCACTGCGCCGGTCAGTCGAACGATGTTCATTACGGGCGCCGTGCCCTCAGCCAGCACGACCTCCGCCCCGGTGGCCGGCTTCCCGTCAAGGCCGACGACCGTCCCCGTCAAGACAACCCTCGCTGGCTCGGCCGCCTGGCCCAGCAGCAACAGGATCATCGGTACCATCGACATGAGTCTGCTCCGGATCTGGCTCAGCGTGTACGCGATCTATCCGAGGTGCACGCTCCCGCTGCGCCGCCTCCTCTACTGCTCAGCGTAGCAGCGTGGGGCGGCCGATCCAAGCAACTTGTCCGAGGCGATCCGGGACAGGTTCTTGTAGGGTAGGTGAAACCCACCAGATAAATGTCCCCATACCGGTGGGTTTCACCCACCCTACACGGATCGGCTATCCGTGGGTGGGCGTTGGCGGCGGGTGTCCGGAAACCCGCGCTCAACGGAGGGTGGCTCGGCCGCGTCAAACAGCGGTATGTGGCGTCGATCAACCTGGCCTTTACTTCTTTAGGGCCTGACGTCCTCCTCCGCCACCTGGACAAGCGCTTCGATGGCCGAGTTCAACCTCTGGTTGCTGGGGGTGCCCTGGAACTTGTGCCGGATGACGCCGCGATCGTCGAGGAGATAGAGCGACGGCCAGCCGTGGATATTGAACTGGCGGGCGATCGGCCCCGGCGTGTTGGCGTTGCCGCCGCCATCGCACCAGGAACGCGCGGTGACGTGTTCCGCCTTCATCCGTTCTTTGAGCTTGACCGTGTCGCCGTCGCTGTTGACGCCGAGCAGGACGAACGGCCGGCCGCGCATCGTTTCCGCGAGCGACCGCTCGAGCGCGGCGATGTCCCGGCAGGCGCCGCACCAGTCGGCCCAGAAGACGAGGAGGACGACCTTGCCGCGATAGTCGCTCAGCGTGAACGGCTGGCCGTCGATGTCCGTTCCCGACGATCTCCGGCGCCGGCTTGCCGACGGCCAGGTTGCGGATCTCATCCAGCTCGGCCCGTGCGTCCTCGGCCAGTTTGGCCAGGGCGGCCTTGGTCATCCGATCGGCGTCGGCGGGCGGGTTGGCGAACTCCTTGAGGGTCCGCTCGAGCGCCGCATCGGCCTCCTTCAACAGGGCGTCGGGGTCCCTCTCGATGAACCGGGCGAAGCTCTCCTTGCCGGCGCCGGCTTCGAGGTACATGGCCTCCCACGCCTGGCCGATTCGGGGTCGTCGCGACGGCTGCGGACCCGTTCGGACTGGTTCTTGAGGTACCGGCCCAGCGTCAGGCAGGCGAGGCCCCGGGCGTACTGGTCGGGGTTCTTCTCGACGACCGCGCGGAGCAGCCGTTCCGTCGACGGCGACACCGAGTAGCCCAGGCTCGTGGCATCGAGACCCACTTTCCGGGTCCCGGCCTGGCTGACGAGAAGATCGATGGCGCGGGCGTATTCGGGTCCGTCAAGGCCGCGCTGGACGATCCAGATCAGCGCGTCGATGGCCGCCGGGTCCGCGGGGGCCGACTCGGCGATCGCGAGGAACCGGCCGATGTACGATCGAGGCTGAGGGTACTTCTCCCGGTAGGCCCGGTCCCGCTCCTCCGCCGTCTTGGCGTTCTTGCGCGCTTGATCGTAAACCTTGAACGCCGTGATTGTACTCCTCGATCAATGCCTGGTACCGGCCCCGGGTCGTCTTCGGATCCGGGGGCTGGTCGAGGGACTGGGTCCGGAGTCCCGGCGTGAGTCTCTCCCAGTCGCAGACCGCGAAGTTCCAGCGGCCGGGCGGCAGGGGGAGCTTCCGGAGGTTCGAGCCGTCGAGGTCGACCAGCGGCGATCGACCTATCCTTGGTCCGGCCTGTCGATCAAGTTCAATGCCAGCCGCGATCCATCGGGCGACCAGCAGACAGTCGACCGTCGTGCCGGGCTCGAACGTGATCGGGATCTCGCGCCGGTGCTGGCCCTCGATGTCCACGACGAAGAGCCTGGCGTGCCGGACATCGCCCACGGTCTTGATCTCGACGTAAGCGACGCTCCGGCCGTCCGGGGAGATCTTGAAGATGGAGAACAGGTCATCGTTCGCCGACCCTTCGGTCAGGTACCGGGCGCCGGTCCCGTCGGGGTGGACCAGGGTGAGCCGTCCCCGATGGGCGGGTTCGCCGCCGATGGTCCGCGTCGCCAGCCACGTCCCGTCGCGGGAGCAATCGAGGACGAGGTCGCCATCGGGGATCGGCAGCCTGGTCCGGCCCGTGCCATCGGCGTTGACGCGCCAGGTCTCGAACTTCCGGTACTCCGTGCCGACCGGCACACCGATGATGACTTGCCGGCCGTCGTTCGCCCAGAACGGTTCTCCCTTCCGTTCGAAGATCCGCCGAGGCGGTGTCTGCGCCCGTCATGTCGTAGACCCAGATGCCGGCCTCCGCCGGGTCCGGCTCCAGGCCAAGCTTTGCGGAGACCAGGTAGCGGCCGTCCGGGGAGACGGGGCCAGGGCCGATGGCGAGCCCCTTATAGATCGTCCGCCATTTCGCCGTCTCCGGGTCGATGGCAACGATGCCCATGAATCGGTCTTCCTCCGCCGATTTCGCGACTGATCGGCGGCCCGGACGACGAGCTCTCCGGCCGATCCTTTCTCCGTTCGGGACGGATCGTCCTCACGCGATACGGGGACGCCGCCGTTGCGGTCTCGCCCGCCGGTGCCTCTTGCGGCCGGGCTCCCGCCGTCCGATAGACGAGCATCCCCATCCCGGCGGTGAGCGCGCCGACAGCCAGGACGGCCCCCACGATTCCCCTGAGCCTGGAACGGACCATCATCCTCAGCACTCCTTCGGTGAGGGCGGCGACCGTCGCCGGGACCACCCCGGCTGCCGTCGTGCCCGCCGCCATTTGCATCGCAGCCTGGACCACGGAATGAGCCATCGCGGCCGGTACGGCCGCCTTGCGCCGCGTCGGCGGACAGGCCGGCGGTCAGGAGCCCGACGGCCGGCGCCAGTCCTCGGCGGGTGAGCCGCTGCCGCAGCCGTTCCCGCGCTCGCGACAACCGCGACATGACCGTGCCCTGGGCACAGCCGAGCCGACGGGCCGCCGCCTCGGTGGTCAGGCCCTCCAGGTAGCAGAGCACGACCGGCTCCCGGTACTTCTCCGGCAGACGGTCGACCTCCTCATGGAGCTCCGGCCAACCCTCCGACGGATGCCGATCCCCGATCGTCCGATGATTCCATGGTGGTCATCGCCGCCCGCCGCCGTTCGTGCTCGCGCCGACGAGCCGCGTCGGCCTGGGACCGCCTCGCCACGCGCTGGGCGATCCCATAGAGCCAACTGGCCACGGACTCACGCTTGCGGACCGACCCGGCCCGCCGCGCCAGGACGAGGAACGTGGCCTGGAACGCATCCTCGGCGTCGTGCGCATCGCCGAGGATCTGTCGGCAGACGCGCAGCACCATCGGCCCATGCCGCTCGACCAGCGCCGCGAACCCGGCCTCGGCCGACTCATCGCGACCGGCGACGAACCGCTCCAGGAGCTGCCCGTCCGTCAGGTCCCCGACCACCCCCACGCGGTACAGCGTGCGCAGGTATCTCAAGCCGGCGGTGTCCATCGACCTGCTTGCCATCGATTCGGTTCCCTTCGTGATGCCGCGTCATGTAGTGCCGGGAGGCGATTGTCCTATTCCATGATCTTCGGCATTTTTCCGGATCGATGGCTCTCCACTGGGAATCCCCGAACTCTCCTAAGAAACGACCTGGTACTGCGTTATTGAGATAGCCACCGATCGATGGTCATTCGATCCATTCCGACACCGGTCCTGGATCGAATCCTTCCCGGAGGATACGCCTCCGAGGAACTGCAAGGCCAGCCGGTACGTCCAAAGTGATTGGGTCGGATGGAGTCTCCACTCTCTTCTGAAGGAGGCAGTCCCATGAGGCGGCCACTGCGTTTTCTGGCCGTGGTCGTACCTCTTGCGTGCGTTGTTGCATGGGGGGTATCTCGGCTCGACTCTTGTCCGAGCGCGAGGATGAGCCCCGTGCGGCAAGAACAAGCCCCGGACGGAAAGACCGCGCCGCGGTCGGATCGGGGCTCGAAGACCTGGACGACGGCCGTCGAGCCCAAGCCACTGAGCCCGAGCGTGAAGAAGGGACTCGACTGGTTGGTGGAGCATCAACTCGCCAGCGGCGGTTGGGGTGAAGGCGAGGAGTCGCCGCAGATGCAGCAGTAGCCGCCGGAACGCGGCGCTTCGCGACACGCCGAATGTGGCCGACACGTGCATCGCGGTGCTGGCCCTGATCCGCTCCGGGAGCACTCCGCGCGAGGGACCATACCAGGCTGCGATCGTCAAGGGCGTCCGCTACGTCCGTTCCCAGGTCGAGGAGTCCGACTCGCAGTCGCTCGCCGTCACGAGCGTGCAAGGGACGCGGGTCCAGCAGAAGCTCGGTCCGAACATCGACACGTTCCTGGCCTCGATGCTCCTGGCCGAGGTCAAGGGTCGCATGCCCGACGAGGCGAGCGAGAAGGCGGTCAACCTCGCCATGCACAAGGTGCTCGGCAAGATCGAGCGGCACCAGAAGCAGGATGGGTCGTTCGACGGTCAGGGTTGGGCGCCGATCCTGGCGCAGGCCATGTGTGGCAAGGGGATCAATCGCGCTCGACAGGCCGGGGCCCGTGTCTCCGACAAGACCCTGGCCCAGGCGGAGACCGGCGCGCGGTTGGCCTTCGAGGCATCGAGCCGGCCCGCGTTGGCGTCTGCCGGGGAAGTCGGCGGTCGGAGTACCTTTGCCAGCGCATATAGTAAATCGAGCGGGCCCGGTGGAATGGCGGCCGGGATGAGCAGGTCGACGACCCGTGGAATGGCGGGCGGGATGGGCGGGGCGGCGGGAGTCGAGCTCTACAGCCGCGCCGCCAGCGTCGGTGTTCTGCAGGACTCGGTCAACACGCAAAAGGTGGAGGCCCGTCACCTTCGCGAGAAGGTCGCCAAATCCAAGGATGCGAAGGAACACGTCGAGGCCGAGAAGAAGCTCGCGAAGATCGCCGATGCGGAGCAGGTCCAGCGATAAAGCCCGGGAGGCCGTCGTCGCGCGGCTGAACGACAAGCAGTTCGTCGCCGGCTTCGGCTCCAACGGCGGCGAAGAGTTCCTCAGCTACATGAACCTCGCCGAGAGCCTGGTCGTCAAGGGCGGCGACGAATGGAAGCGGTGGGATGCCCAGATGACCGAGAACCTCAACCGGGTCCAGAACGGCGACGGGAGCTGGTCCGGCCACCACTGCATCACGGGCCGCACCTTCTGCACCTCGACGGCGCTCCTGGTCCTGATGGCCGACCGCACTCCGGTCCCCGTTCAGCCCAAGCGAGACGCGACCCGCGTCCGTCAAATGAGCCGGCCAAGACTGCGAGCCGCCGCGTGGATCGCGATCCCCTGGGTCGTCTGGCTGACCGCGTGCCGATCGCGGAGCGAGGCCCCGGGCACCCAGGTCGACCGCGCGCTCGGGCGCCGCGTTGCGATCGCTGATCGCCAGCCAATCGCCCGACGGAGCCTGGCGATCACCGACCTACGGCGTATTCAAGGACGGCCTGTCGCTGACGCCTCCGGTCCTGAAAGCGTTGACGTTCGGGCCGGACGTGCCGGGTTCCGCGACCGCGCGTCGCCGAGGGGCGGACTATCTCATCGCTCGAATGCGGGCCGACGGTTCGATCGATGGCGGCCCGTTCGGCATGACGTATCCGGTCTATTCGGCCTCGGCCTCGGTGATGGCACTGACGTTCCTCAACATCCCGGAGGGCCGCGCGGCGCACGACGCCTGGCTCCGCGAGCTGCGCCGGCGGCAACTGACCGAGGAGCTCGGATGGGAGCCCGGCGATCCGGCGTTCGGCGGCTGGGGCTATTCGATCGAGCCCCCGTCCAGGGGCGACGCGGTCCTCGAGCTGGGTCATCCGATCGACGCCGACCTTTCCTCGACGCTCTTCGCGATCGGGGCGATGCGGATCGCCGGCATCCCGGCCGATGACCCCGCGATCCGCAAGGCCCTGATCTTCATCGAGAGGTGCCAGAACGTCGCGAGCGGCGATCGCCCTGACGATGGCGACCCGCAGTACGATGACGGCGGCTTCTTCTTCTCGATGACCGACCCGGTGCGCAACAAGGCCGGCGCCGCGGGCACGGATCGACACGGACGGCTGCGCTACCACTCCTATGGCAGCGCGACGGCCGACGGGCTGCGGGCACTGCTGCGCTGTGGCCTCTCCAAGGATCACCCGCGGGTCGTGGCCGCCCGAGGATGGTTGGAGCAGCATTTCTCGGCCTCGTCTCATCCTGGTACGTTCGAGAGGGCCCGCGAAGGCGACCGCGACGCGACGTATTACTACTATGCGTGGTCGCTCGCTCATGCCTTCCGTGCGCTGGGGATCGCGGAGGTCCGCGTCGACGGTCGAAAGAATCCACTGGGCCGAATCCCTCGCCCGCGAGCTGATCCGCCGACAGCGCGACGACGGGACCTGGACCAACCGCTTCACAGCCTCGAAGGAGGATGACCCGCTGGTCGCGACGTCGTTCGCGGCCGGGGCGCTGGGAATCTGCCGGACGATGCTTCCGCGCTAATCGCGGCCTTGTCCCTGACTGACTGACTCTCCGGAATCTCACTCACAACGACCTGACGAACGACCAAAGATCCGTGAACGCATCGGAATCCCAGGGCCAGTATCCCGCCTGGGCGGCCTCGCCAACGCGCTTGCCCGGCTCCAAACGCGATGCGAGCCAGGCGTGGGCCCGTGCCTTATGCAGGTTGGTCGGAAGGGGGATGTGCCCCTGGAGACATTGGAAATAGTCGTCCACGCACGGAAACTCGGGCGATGTCGATACGGACAGCAAGCAGAGGGTTTCGAGCATCCCATCATCAACGCCGTTCGGGACGATGAATATACCCACGCGCGGTGGGCCGTCGACGAACTGGCCATGGCCCGCCGGACAGGGCAGCCCGACGTGTCTCAGGGAACCGCAGACGGACTGAAACGCCTTGATGGCCTCGGTGGTCGCCGTACTGGCGGCGGGTGCATCGCCGAAAGGAGTGTCGGCGTCCCTGAGGATCGCCAGAGAGGAGATCGTGGGGAACAGAACGTCGTTCACAAGGATGTCGAGACTTCGGGTTAACCGCTTCTTCCCGCCGATGGGCATAACCTGGATCCCGGTGAGCCCGGTATAATTCGGCAAAGCAGCCTCGAAAAAGAGTTGCTCGTCCCGTCCCTCGACGATGAGAAGCTTGGACTCTTTGATGTCGTTTCTCTCGTCTTTCGTGCTCATCCGCGACACCTCGAAGTTGTCCTCGAGGATTCCCTTCATGGCCTCCTCGCTGTAGGCGACCATGACATGGCGGCCGACACGTTTGTCGATCCGGAACAAGCCAAGCATGCCCTCCCTTTCGGCGAACGCCTCCAGAGCCGAACGCATGAGGTCATCGTTATGTGTAGTGCCAAATAGCTGAACGTTGTGCTTGTCAGCCAACTCTCCCAGAAGCTTCCACAGATTCGGCATCACTGAATAATGGAAGCCGTTATCGATCTCGTCGATCAGGAGAACACCGTTTCTCGACGCCGTCAATTCCACGATGATGGAGAACAAGCGAACGAGACCTTCCCCACCAGCGGCGAGGGGCACAAGTGAGTCCAAGCCGACATCCAGATAGATTGACGGGCCGCTCGGTTCGGAGACAACCTCGATGCGCTGCACACTCTGATCGATGCTGTGAATCCCCTTGAAGACATCATGTTCTTGTTTGATCTTCAAAAGAAAGCTGAATTGCTGTGCATCGCGAGCCAGACTGGAATAGGCCCGTGCGGATAACATCGTGGTTCGAACGAAGTCATCCCGATCCTTACTCGGTGCATCGATATTCCCGGACTTGGGGTCGAAAATCGAGTTCGTGATGACCTCGGTTTTATGGGCGCCCGTATAGCGAAGTTTCAGACCTCCGATGTCGAAGTCCTGCGTTGCGGCGGCGATGCCGACTTCTCCTCCCAATGATGGCTCGTATGAATCGGCGAAGCTCGATACCTCCAGGGCCTCGATCCTGAGTTTCCTTTCACGTGATTCGCCAGCTTGTTGCCCGAGGATCTCGACGGGAATTCGAGGATCCAGATTGTGGAACAGTGGCCGCCACACCGGATCAGGAGAAGCTCCGCCCCACCGCTGTCCTCGCAACTGCCCGAGCGTCGTCGGCACTAGAGGACTTGTCGCTCCGCCGAGGAGAAAAAGGCTTTCGAGGAATGTGGTCTTGCCGGAGTTGTTCCGGCCCACGATCAGGTTGATGCGCCGGAGCCCATTAGCCTCGAGCAATTCGATACCGCGGAAGTTCTTGATCGCAATCCGAGAATACATAAGCATTATCCTATGAGTTCGGAAGACTGATCACGACATGGAGGCTCATTATCCCAAGGGGGAGATCGACTTGGATGAGTGGTTTTGGGCCATTATAAGAGGGTTCAAATGCCGCTTTGAGAGTGGGACTCGCTGCCATTCGAGACATGAGCTGGAGCGCATCGAGGAAGTTGCTCTTCCCCGCCCCGTTCGGACCGAACAGGACGACAAGTGGCTGGAGATTGACTTGGAGATCGACCAGGGACTTGTATCCCTTAATCTCAATGCGTTTGAGCATCGCCCCACTCCATCCTGGTGCCCACGATGTGCCCGTTGAAGTTCTGATCGACGAGGAGCCGGATCACAGGTTGAGCCCCTTGGCCTTGGCGCGTGCAAGGAGTTCCTCCTTACCAGGACCAGGCCGCTGGGTCGCCTCGATCCTACTGCGGATGGCTTCCGCTTCCTCGTCGCATTTACGCAGGTATTGGTTGACCTCCACTCGATGTGCGAGGTAATAGGCAATGACTGGCGTAGACGTCGCCAAAGTCCAGCGCGTCATACATCTGGACAATCTCTTGCGGAGCCTTTCCCTGCTGGTGGGCATGGATGACCAGTTCCAGCAAGACGCGGCTCTCGCCGACCCGCAGGACGCCGGGCGGGTCCTCCCGCAAAGGGATCGATAAGGTCAGTGGCTTTTGTCCCAGGACGGACATGACGTTTCCTTTCCGATCGATTGGCTTCATCCTTCATTCTACTCGATCTCCAAGATAGCGGAATGGCTCTTGCCGTCGCCGTTGGCTTTCTACCCGAGAAACCGCCGGAACCTGCGGATAACCGCCGCGATCTCGGCCTGCTCCACCACGGCCCTGGACGGCTTGAATTCATGGAGCCGTACGGTCTTCATCCAAGCTGGGATACCACGCATGGATCGGCTTTGAAAGAATAGAGTGAAAGGTTCTTGGCGCCGGCTGTGTGTAACCCCGTGGAAGGAGGACTGATGGACGACGAGCCGCCCGCACCGGCCACGCGACACACGCTGATCGTCAAGCTGCGCGACCCGGCCGACGCCGGCGCCTGGCGCGAGTTCGTGGCGATTTATGAGCCGTTGGTCTACGGGCTGGCCCGGCGCAAGGGGCTCCAGGACGCCGATGCGCGGGACCTCTGTCAGGAGGTGTTTCGCACGGTCGCCCAGGCCATCGATCGCTGGGACGCCGACCCGGCTCGCGGGCAGCTTTCGCGGGTGGCTCTCCCGGATCGCTCGCAACCTGCTGGTCAACTTCCTGACGCGACGGCCGTATCGGCTCCGCGGCAGCGGGTCCACCAGCGTCCAGGAGCTGCTCGAAGCGCAACCGGCCGACGACCCGTCGGCCACGGCCCTGTTCGAGGCCGAGTACCGCCGCCGGTTGTTCCGGTGGGCGGCCGACGAGGTGAAGGACGAGTTCGCCCCGAAGACCTGGAACGCGTTCTGGCAGACCGCCGTCGAGGGCCGATCGCCGGGCGACGTGGCGGCCGAGCTGGGCTTGTCCGTGGGGGCCGTCTACATCGCCCGGAGCCGGGCACTGGCCCGGCTGCGGCATCGGATCGGTCAACTGGGTGAAGAGGCATCGGCGATCGTTAGCGAGGTCGAACATGGTAGTCCGGCTGAAACCCTTGTGATCTCAACCGACTGCGGCTGCTGGCCGAGGATCGCTTGCCACCCGACGAGGTCGTGGGACTCGAAGAGCACTTGCAGCACTGTGCAGCGTGTCGCGAGGCGCTGGACGATCTGGCCGGCGGCGCGCCCTGGCTCGAGGCGGTCCGTCACTACCTCGGGGACGACCCGACCGAGACTTACGAGGCGAGCCCGCCCGTGGATTTCGAAGAGCCGCTCGGCTTCCTCGCGCCGTCGGACTGGCCCGACTCGATGGGCCGGCTCGGGTGCTATGAGGTCAAGGGCGTGATCGGCCGCGGCGGGATGGGCGTGGTGCTCAAGGCGTTCGACCCGGCCCTGAGCCGGAACGTCGCGATCAAGGTGCTCTCGGCGTCGCTGGCCAACTGCGGCGCGGCGCGGCGACGGTTCCTCCGCGAGGCGAAGGCCACGGCGGCGGTCGCCCACGAGCACGTCGTCTCGGTCTTCGCCGTCGTCGAGACGGCCGGGCTGCCGTTCCTGGTCATGGAGTACGTACCCGGCGGCTCGCTCCAGGACCGGATCGATCGGCAGGGGCCGCTTGCGCTGGCGGAGATCCTGCGGATCGGCATGCAGACCGCGTCCGGCCTGGCCGCCGCCCATGCCCAGGGACTGGTCCACCGCGACGTCAAGCCGGCCAATATCCTGATGGAGCATGGCATCGAGCGGGTCAAGCTGACCGACTTCGGCCTGGCCCGCGCGGCGGCCGACGCCGGGCATGACCCAGAGCGGAGTCGTCGCCGGCACGCCCTACTACATGGCCCCCGAGCAGGCTCGCGGCGAGGCCACCGACCATCGCGCCGACCTCTTCAGCCTGGGGAGCACGCTGTATGCCATGTGCGCCGGTCATCCGCCGTTCCGGGCCGAGTCGCCGCTGGCCGTGCTGCGCCGGGTCTCCGACGACGAGCCAAGGCCGGTCCGCCAGATCAACCCGGAGGTCCCCGAATGGCTGGAGGCGATCGTCACCAGGCTCCATTCCAAGGACCCGGCCGGGCGGTTTCCCTCCGCGTCCGAGCTGGCCGGGCTCCTGAGCCGATGCCTGGCCCACGTCCAGCAGCCGCTCGCCGTCCCGTTGCCCGCCGAACTGGCTCGGACGGCCCTCCGGCCGGACCCGCGCCGAGGACGTCGCCTCCTGTGGGCGGGAGCCGGACTGCTCGGGTTCGCCGTGGTCCTGGCAGGAGTCCCGCTCATCGCGCCGAGGCGTCCGTCAGGGCCTGAGGCATCGGTCCCATCCGCCGGCGATGCCCGCAGACGAACACGGCGACGGCCAACCCGACCCAGGGCGGCCTGGATGACTTCGATCAATCGTCCCGGGAAGCCTGGCAACGGGCTCGGGCGATCGAGGCCGAGCTCCATCGTCAGGCCGATCCCGCCGGCATCGATGCGGTATCCGAACTTGCCCGGAGCCTGGCCGATCGAGCCGAGGTCCCTGGAGCGAGAGCTTGTCTACCGGCCGCGACGCGGCCCCATTCGTTCCGACCGTTTCCCGTCCTTCCCAACCCCGTTGACAGGAGATGACCCATGAACTCGAAAATCGCACTCGTACTGATCGCCGCGGTGGGCTCAGCCGCCCTCGCCGCATCCGCCCAGACACAGGACCCGTCCGATGGCGCCGTGCGACCGGCAAGCGCTCCGGACAAGGCCGGCCTGCCTCTCCTGCTCAGGATGAGCCTCAGCGTGACGGTGTCATCGCCCGCGCCGCGTCAAGGCACTGCTGGCACGCGGTATGAGCGGTATGGTCGCGGCTCCCGGTGTGGGGGCGTTCTCGGGGTCCACCAGCTACGGCGTTAACCACCCTTTGATTCCTCGGATGTGGATGTTCGGGCGAGGAGGCCAGCATCGCGCACGAAGCCGACCAGTTGGTCCGGCAGCTCGGTGAGGCCAAGTCGGATTCCGACCGGGACAAGCTCAAGGCGAAGCTGGGTGAGGTCCTGGAGAAGCAGTTCGAACAGCGACAGAAGCGGCACGAGAGCGAGATCGCGGAGCTCGAGGCCCAGGTCAAGAAGCTCAAGGACCTGGTCGCGCAGTCGCCAGGAGAACCGTCGCGAGATCATCGCCAGGCGCCTGGAGCAAGTCTTGCGAGAGTCCCAGGGGCTGGGCTGGTAATCGATTGCACCCCTCGACGAAGGACGGCCCCTCTGCCGAAGGGGCCGATCCCGATTCATCCTACCCTGGTCCTTGGAACCAGCCGAGTCACACGTCCGAAACGGTCCCACCTCAATATTCTCCCACCTCGTGCGAATCATCTCTTGTGATCCTCTACGGGTTGTAGTAGAACCTACTACGCCTTGTAGAAAGTCCCGGGCGAACAATTTGGGCGTCGAGTCGACGCCAATGGCCGGATTGCGCATTGTGTTAGATAAAAGTACAAAGAATTATTAAAATATTTGATTTACTTGGGATTCTGCGTCGTTGAGAGGTCGTCGTTCACGGATCGGGGCCCAGTGACTCAAAAAGATTGACAATTGTAGTCGGATGTCCTCCAACAATTGTCGTTGGCTACTGAAGCCGTTGTCTTTCCGAAACCCCAAGGTGTGAACTTGGATGTCGAGAATCGAGCATTTCGAATGCTCGTTGATAAAACGAGCCAGCTCGACTTGCTTGGGTCGAAGCCTTGTGGGAATCCACTCTCCCACCGCGTCCTACGCATCGCCCCACCACTCCGGAGGAGTACGATGGCAAGACATTCCCGAGGCGCTCGTGACTCGCTAAGGCGGCTCGACGACGACCGATTGGTGACGGAGGCCGGCACGCCAGTTCGGTTGAGGCTTCTGACTCGGGCACAACTGGGACTCTTCGGGTTGCTTCTACTCGCTCCGCTTGTGCCCTCGAGCGCGTCCAGGCCGGCGCCCGCCTGGGAGTTCAGCACGGGTGGATCGGCGTTGGTCGAGGCGGTGACGATCACCGCTGATGGCCGGAGGGTCGCCGCGGCGGGAGAAGGTGGTGGCGTGGTCCTCAGGGAAGAGGGCCGGGGCCTCGAAACCGAGATACCGGGATTGTCTTCGCGCAAGGTGACCAGCGTGGCCTTCTCGCCCGACGGTGCGATCCTCGCTGCGGCCTGCCGCGAAGGGGAGGTCGCGCTCTGGGACGTCGTTGGAGGGCAGATGCGAGCGTCGCTCAAGGCTCATGCTAATACGGTCTTCTGCCTCGCTTTCTCGCCCGATGGGTCACGCCTGGCCACGGGGAGTGCAGACAAGAGCATCCGACTCTGGGACGTCGCAACGGCGAAAGTCACGTCCGTCCTCCGCGGTCACGAGGCTCCGGTCTATGGGGTCCGCTTCGCGCCCGATGGGCGCATGCTCGCCTCGACTTCCTCCGATGGTCTGGTGAGACTCTGGGACGTAGCCGGTATCGAAGCACGAGAACGTCATCAACTCCGTGCTCGCCGCTCTTCGGTTCAGGCCATGGCTTTCTCGCCCGATGGATCAACCTTTGCATTCGGGGGTGATACCGACGGGGTCAAGCTCTGGGACGTCGCGACCGGTCGGCAACGATCTACGTTTTCCACCGATCCCACCTGCATCCGGACGATTGCGTTTTCAGCCGACGGGCGAATCCTGATCACATTGAGCTATTCGGGGACCGTCCAGCGCTGGGAGGTCGCCACAGGACTCGGGCGCGTCCTTCTTCGGGATTCGGTCGGAGCCAGTTCCGCGGCCTTTTCCTCCGACATGCGCCGCCTGGTCATGGGAGGGATCGATTCTCTTGTGAGGATCTGGGACCTCACTCCCTGGGTTGGGTCTGAGGTTCCATAGGGCATGAGATCGAGGTACGTGTGCAGCCATTTGCCGAGAGGAGTCTCGGCTCGATCCATCCTACGAAGGAGGGCCCTAACCTTTCCAGGGAACGCTTGATAGAATTGAGGCGTCTTCCGGGCCCGGCGGCCAAGAAAGCTGGGATCAGCGGGATAAGCCATTCGAGGAGATCGACCCATGCGGACCCTGCACGTCCAGTCCCAATCCGGCTCCGATGGTGTACTCCACCTGGACATCCCGGTCGAAGAGCCGAACGCCGATTACGATATCGTCGTCGTTCTCCATCCCAGGTCCGCCGTCTCGATGGCGACGGCGGAAGATCGTGGCTGGGCCGCCGGCTTTCTTGAATCGACCGCCGGCGCATGGCAAGGCGAATTCGTTCGTGACCAGGGGCAGTTCGAAGAGCACGAGGAACTGTGAGCGGTAGGACTTCAGAACGCAGTTGCCACCGATCATTTACCCGTCACCGAGCTCCTCTTGAAATCGAGCGACCTGGCCAGGCGATCCCAATCCTGGAACCATCGATCTCGCGACTGGAAGTCAGGAAACGTAAAGGAATCGTGCGGGACACGGAAGATGATGCGGTCCTTCCGCTCCAGCTTGAGCTTCGAGATCGACGACGCGAGCGCGGCCGCGACTTCCGGCCGGTCGGGAGACGCCGGTTTGAGGAAATCGACCACGACGCCATCGGAATCCCCGATCAGGAAGCGACTCAAGGCCGTGCGAACGGGATAGACTCGGACCGTCTCATCCCCCGTGGCGTTCTCCGCTTCCCCGGGCGGATCGATAACCTTGTCGTTGACGTGCGCGAGCCGGGCCTGCCAGGTTGTGTTGTCGTTGGTCCACTCGCCGGACATATGGACGACCCGAATTCGCAGTTCCGGAGCGATCGACCGCAACGCCTCCTCGATCGGCTTGTAAGTCTGGGCGTTCGCGGAACGATCAAAGAATACGCGGACATGCACCTTCGCCTCCTTGGCCTGGTGTCGCGCGATATGGAGCAGAATGACCTTCAATGCGGCCTTGTTCACCGCGCCGTCGGAGATGAGGGCCGGGCCGTTGAGGAACAAGTAGGTATCGGCGTCATCCTGATCCGGGATGAGTAGCCGTTGGAGGTCGGTCTTGATGGGAAATAGGACGTGGTTGGGTCCTCGATGGACCGACCGCTCTCGCGCCGGTTCCTGGGCGACGAGCTCGATGTGGCCCTGGTCGGCGACGATCAGGAAAACCGCAACACCGAGCACGGAGCGCCACTTCATCCGTCAGTCCTCCCGTTAGCATCCGTGGGATGCGATGACCTCGCTCACGCCAGCAACTCCGGCACGACCTTGGCCTTGGTGACCTCGGCGTCGGTGAGGCTATCGAGCCGCCCTTCGTGGGGGTAGGTCAGCTTGCGGTGGTCGAGCCCCAGGGCGTGGAGGAGCGTGGCCTGGAGGTCGTAGACGGTCACGATCTTCTCGACGGCCTTGTAGCCGAACTCATCGGTCGCGCCGTGGGCGTAGCCGGGCTTGAACCCGCCGCCGGCCAGCCAGAGGGAGAAGCCATGCCGGTTGTGGTCGCGGCCGTCGGTCCCCTGGGAGACGGGCAGCCGGCCGAACTCGCCCGTCCAGAGCACGATCGTCTCGTCCAGCAGCCCGCGCTGCTTGAGGTCCCGGACCAGCGCGGCGCTCGGCTGGTCGGTCCGGGCGCAGAGTGACTCGAGCGTCTTGGCGTTCTTGTTGTGCGTGTCCCAGGGCTGGCTGCTGAGGAACAGTTGGACGAACCGGACGCCGCGCTCGACCAGGCGGCGGGCCAGCAGGCATCGGGTGCCGTACTCGCGCGTGACCGGGTTGTCCAGGCCGTACATCCGCCGGGTGGCCTCCGATTCTTGCGACAGGTCGAGTGCCTCCGGGACCGCGGTCTGCATCGCCGCGGCGACCTCGAAGTTGGCGACCCGCGCCTCCAGCTCGCCCTCGCCGGGATGCCGCTTCAGATGGATGCGGTTCAGCTCGTCGAGGAAGCCGAGCCGGCCGGCTCGGGCCTCGGGCGTGACGCCCGCCGGCGTCTTCAGGTGGAGCACCGGCGAAGTCCCCGAGCGGAACGGCGTCCCCTGGTAGACCGCCGGCAGCCAGCCGCTCGACCAGTTGCGGATGCCGTCGACCGGCAGGCCGCCGGGATCGGAGAGGACCACGTAGGCCGGCAGGTTCCGGTTCTCCGTCCCGAGGCCGTAGACAACCCACGAGCCCCACGCCGGCCGGCCCGCCAGGATCTTCCCGGTGTGGATCAGCCGCAAGGCCGTCTCGTGATCGACCGAATCGGTCGACATCGAGCGGACCAGCGTCAGGTCGTCGGCGATCCCCGAGAGGTGCGGCACCAGCTCGCTGAGCACCATCCCCGACCGGCCGTGCGGCCGGAACCGGAACGGCGACGCCAGCAGGTTCCCCGCCTGCGCGTTGAAGTGGATCTCGAGCTAGCCGGGATACGGCTTGCCGTGATACTTCGCCAGCGCCGGCTTGGGGTCGAAGAGGTCCATCTGGCTCGGGCCGCCGTGCTGGAACAGGCAGATCACCGACCGGGCGCGGGCGCGCGGCATCGCCGTCGGGCCGGTCCGGTTGCCCGGTCGCCCGCTCGCGCGGCTTCCTCCAGCAGGCACGACAGGGCCAGCGTCCCGATCGCCCCGGCGTAATGGCCCAGGAACGCGCGGCGGTTGAGCGCGAAGGGCGAGGGATCGGTCGGCGGGTTCGTGTTCATCGTCATGGTGAGTTCACTCAACATACAAGAAAGCGTCGCTGGCCAGCAGCATCTGGCAGAAGTCGGCCCAGGCGCGGGGCGCGCGTCGGGGGCGGCCAGGCCGGGGTATCGGGCGGGCTGCGTCTCCAGGAACCGCCGGGTGGCATCGCGCTCCTCCCGGCTCGGCCCGCGACCGACGACCAGCGAGGAAAGCCCGCGTGATCCGGGCGTCGATCATGTCCGCGCCGCAATCCCGCTCCAGCCGATGCGCCAGCTTCCCGGCTCGGGTCACGACGAAGTCGGAGTTCAGCAAGCTGAGCGATTGGAGGGGGATGGTCGAGGGGAGGCGTCGGGTGCAGGTGGTGACGATGGAGGGGGCATCGAAGACGTCGAGCAGGCTGGCGACCTGGGTGCGGCGCTGCTGGAGATAGACCGAGCGCCGGGTCGCGCCGGGGGTCGATTCGTCGACGACGACCTCGCCCGAATCCGTCCGGTCGGTCGGGACGTACGGGCCGCCCGGGCGGTCGTCCAGCTCGCCGGAGGCGGCGAGCATCGCGTCGCGGATCGACTCGGCATCGAGCCGGCGGAGCGGGTATCGGGCCAGCAGCCGGTTCTCGGGATCGATCGCGCGCGGCCTCCGGTCGCGGCGCGCTCGACTGGCGATAGACCGTCGAGGTCACGATCAGGCGGTGGAGTGCCTTGGCACTCCAGCCCGACCGGGCGAGCTCGTCGGCCAGGAACTCGAGCAGCTCGGGGTGGGTCGGCGGCGAGCCGGTGTAGCCGAGGTTGTCGGAGGTCGCGGCCAGGCCGATGCCGAAATGATGCTGCCAGATCCGGTTGGCCAGCACCCGCGCCAGCAGGGCCGCCGGCCGCGAGCCGGGTTTCGTCAGCCAGCGCGCCAGGGCCAGCCGACGGCCGGTCGAGCTCGAGCCCGGCCAGGGCGGCTTCGGCTCGTAGCGATTGTCCGGGTCGGTCAGGAAGGCGGGGACTCCCGGGCCGACCTTCGGGCCGGGCGTGGCGGGATTGCCTCGCAGCAACAAGGGGATCTCGGCCGGGTCGCTCGACACGTCGCCGACCCAGGCGATCCGCCCGGGGTTCGGACGCCGACGGCCTTCAATCGCCTCGATGATCGGCTTGAGGGCCTCCTCCTTCTTCTTGCGGACCGCTTCGGGACCGTCGGCGAACGACCGCTTGAGCGCCGCGATTTCCACGTCGATCGCCTTGTCGTGCGCCTCCCACCGGCGAGAGCTCGGCGCGCGGGCCGGCGATCGCCACGCGCGTCGTTCGGCTTGACCCAGTGCTCGAGGTTGAACGCCGGGTAGAGGATCGCCTGGAGCTGGTAGTATTCCTTCTGGGTGACCGGCTCGAACTTGTGGTCGTGGCACTTGGCACACTGGATCGTCAGGCCCAGCAGCGACGAGCCGATGACCTGGGCCGTCCCCTCCAGCACGGCGTACTTGTCGGCGCGGACCTCGTCCGGGTTGCCGTCGCTCTCGCCGGTGCCGTCCTGGCTGTTCCGCAAGAAGTGGGTGGCGACCAGTTGATCGATCGACTTCGGGCGGCGTGCCCGGCCCGCGGACGGCCCCGGCCAGCTCGTCGCCGGCCAGTTGCTCGCGGACGACCTGATCCAGCGGCCGGTCGGCGTTGAACGCGCGGATGACGTAGTCGCGATATCGATAGGCCAGCGGCCGGTCGGAGTCGGCGCTGAAGTACCCGTTCGAGTCGGCGTATCCCGAGGCATCGAGCCAGTGCTTGCCCCAGCGCTCGCCGTATCGGGGCGAGGCCAGCAGGCGGTTGACGAGCCGGTTGTAGGCGTCCGGGTCCGGGTCGTCGACGAATGCCGCGATCTCCTCGGGCCTCGGCGGCAGTCCGGTCAGATCGAAGCTGAGGCGGCGGATCAATGTCGCGCGATCGGCGTCGGGGCCGAGGGTCAGCCCGCGGTCCTCGAGTGCCCGCTGGATGAAGCGATCGACCGGGCCGCGGATGCGGCTCTCATCGCGGACCAGGGGCGTCGGCGGCCGGGCCGGCGCGGCGAATGCCCAGTGGTCGGACTCCGGCGCGGAGCGGGCCGCCGTGGCGGCGTCGGGCAGGCCCTCGGCCCCGCCCTCGATCCATCGGCGCAGCGAGGCCTTCTCACCGGCCGAGAGCGGCTCCTCCGGCCTGGGCGGCATCTCGCCGCTCGAGACCTGGTCCCAGAGCGTGCTCTCGTCCGGATTGCCCTGGACGACGACCGGCCCGCTCGAACCGCCCCGGGCCATCGACCGCGGGCTGCTCAGGTTGAGCTTCCCCTTGGGCTTGATCGGCCCGTGGCATTTCACGCACCGCGCCTTCAGCAGGGGCAGGATGTCGCGATCCAGGCTCGGGGCGTGCGTCGGCCTCACCGCCGCGTGCCGTCACTCCCGCCAGGAGCAGCGCCGCGGCGGCGACGACTCGTGCGAGCCCTCGACTGCTTCTCACTTCCCGTGTGATGTTGCATGACGATCATTAAGCCCCCCCACGATGCCTCGAACCCACCGGGCACCTTTCTGTTATTATGGGGGGATTCGGGGTGTGTCCACAACCCGAGAGGTCGAGGTTGGGCGCCGGTCAGTTCCCGATACGTGCCGTGCCGTCCTCGGCGACATCGATGTTGATAGTGTTGGAGCCGCGCGCGACGTCAACCTCAAGGCCCGACTCCTCGGGCATCCCGAGCTTCTTGGGGATCACGTAACGATAGACCCGCCCGCCGCGATCGGACGAACGTGTCTGCCTGCCACCTTGGCCGCGGCTTTCCTCGGGGCACGACGGGCCTTCTGGCTGGCCTTGGCTCGACCCTTAGGAAGTCTTGGGGGGCTTCCTCGGGAGTCGGGCAGGGCTGCTCATCTTTCTTCACCGGCGTCGGATCGAGGCCGATGACAGAGATCTTGTGGTGGCCAACCAAGGCACCGTCGCCCCCCGGTCGGTTGAAAGGATGTAGGTGCCATCCTCCTTGATGATCCCCGTAGCGATCGGGCCCTCGGTTCCCTTCGAGGCGTCCGGCACGAAGGAGACTGTTCCGTACGTCAACGGCTGTCCTTTGTAAGTGACCTTGCCCTGGACCCGGCCCAGTTTCATGCCGTGGCCCGGGCCGCAGCCGGTCAGCAGACCCGTGGCCAGCAGCCCTGGCGCATACCAATACCATCGCCATGGTCTTTGCATCGGAATCTCCTTCTGAGGCGATTCAGCCATCGACTCAGTATTGATCCGCCGAAAGGACCTCGCCGCCGGCCCGCGAGCCCAGCGCGTTGAACGTGCGCGGGTTGATCGATTGCTTGATAAACCGGACCGAGCCATCACACATCGTGAAGTTCGCTCCGCCGGGGTGCTTGCTCTTGAAGCCGTAGTTGTAGGTCTGGTTGCGGAAACAATGCGGCGACTGGATCGAGTTGAGATAGGCGATGCTGCAAGTCGTCCCATCGACGTCGACCTGGCCGTCCTGGAGGTTGGTCCGCCAGTTCAGTGGAATGGCCGTCGAGGCGTAGATCCCGTCGCCGTTGGTCCAGAGCAACGAGCCGTTGTAATACGGCGAGTTCTCTCCGACCAGGAAGGTGTTGCTGGTGCCGTCGGTGATCCCGGCGATGGTGACGATCGAGCCGTTGCTGCAATCGCCAAAAATGCCTCGGTATTTGCTGTTGCACCCCCAGCTAATATCTCCGGCGCTGTCGAGGTAGGGGTCGCCCGCGTACTGATCGAAGATCGGGTAGCCGACCTTCATATCACCCCAATTGCCGACGTAACAGGTCACCGCCCCGGTGTAAGTTCCCCCCAGGTTGGAGATCGTCACCCACTGCAGGTTCGTGAATAGCTTGAGGGTGTCGTCCGTGGGACACTGGTAGGAGTTGATGATGGTCTGGTAGACCGTAATGTGCTCCACGCTGGCATTGCCGCTGGAGAGGACGCCATCGTAGGTGAACTGGCCGTGCGCCGAGAAGTTGATGGCGTTGTACAGCGGCGTCATCTCCATATCAGGTAGGATGTAAGCTGCCCACGGCCACCACGGGCCCGTCCACCAGCCTGCCGGGGTCGCCGCCGGCCTGAGAGCCTTGAGGGAAGCTCCCGATGGTGCTGTGGTAGTTGTGCATCGCCAGGCCGATCTGCTTGAGGTTGTTGACGCACTGGGCACGCCGCGCCGCCTCCCGCGCCGCCTGCACCGCCGGCAAGAGCAACGCGATCAATACGGCGATGATCGCGATCACGACCAAAAGCTCGATCAGTGTGAATCCGCCTCGTCGCATACGCATCGTTCGTCTCCTCCGCGACTGCGGAGATGAAGGAAGTGAGGATCCGATTAGTGATCTCCATCCAAAGATGCGGCTTGTCCGACTGACGTGGACCTTCGAGGTCGTCTCACACCGAGAATTCGGCCGGGAACGACACCCGAATCCGTCTCGCTTCGACAAGCATTTGGAACCAAGAGCCGATCCCCAAGCGGGTCAGATCTATGATAGGGATCATCGATTCATGTGACATCGCTTGGAGTGTCGAATCGAGGAAACCTGACAAGCATGAGTTCGTGTCGTGGTGTGGCGTCTGGCCAAGGCGTTCCTGGCCGAATGCCGGTCCGAGGCACGCACCCCTCTACTCTGCCTCGTCAGGATTGATCAAACTCTAACGAGATGATCGGGAGGTCGGCAACAAAAAACTTGATAAATTAAACCAAGAGGGTGATGAAGAACAGGAGGCCGGAACCATGGCACTGGCACACATCACGCTGGCGACCCGCGACGTGCGGCGGTCGTCGACGTTCTTCGCGGAGGCGCTGGGCTGGCGGCCGATAGCCCGGCCGAACAACATCGGCCGGCCGGCGGCCTGGCTGGCGATCGCGCCCGGCGTGGAGTTGCACCTGATCGAGGACTCCGCCTTCGAGCCCTCGCGATTCGAGCGCGAGTTCGGCCGGCACGTCGCCGTCACGGTCCCGCTCGACGAGTTCCCGGCGCTCAAGGAGCGGCTCCAGGCCCTGGGCGCAACGCTCATCGACCCCCTGCGCGACACGCCGTTCCAGCGGTTCTTCTTCCGCGACCCGGAAGGATACGTCTTCGAAGTCGTCGAAGACGGCCACAGCGAACCCAGGCCGATTGCTTGAGGCGAGCGGTATTACTGAGCGTTGCATAGAAAACTTAAGCTTCGGATCGTTACCCAGTTTGGTGTAGTGCGTGGCTTTCTCCCGCGGCCTGAAGGGCCGCAGGAACCCAGGGTTCCGGCTTGCGACCCTTCATGTCGCGGGTGATTGAGACCATCGAGGCCCCCAGGGATTCTCTCCTGCGGCCCTTCAGGCCGCGGGTGATGGAGGAGGTCTTCGAGGCCCGCAGGGATTCTCCCTGGGCTGGGTTCCTGCGGCCCTTCAGGCCGGAGCGCAAGACCCACCTCCCCAAACTCTGTGACGTTCCGGAGCGTTTCGATTCCCTCGGGGGACACCACCGTCTCGTGACAGGCGGAGTTGGCAGAACGGGGCTCGCTCCGTCGTTCTCTGGCTCAACGCCCGGGCTTAACTTTTCTCTGCAACGCACAGTAGATGAATCGAGTCCGGCTCCCTACGGTTTCTTCGTCGTCGCGGAAGGCGGGGCCGCCGGGGAAGGCGGGGTTGTGGCGGCATCCGGCTTGATGACCGGCGCCGCCAGGTCTTTCTTCAGATCCTGCTCGACCTTCGACGTCTTCCCTTGTTCGACCGGATTCTTCTCTGATGGCACCGGCGGCGCCGGGGGCCGAGAGGGCGTGGCGTTGGGCAAGGGGCTCGGCGGAGCACTCGTGGGGGCGGACTCTTCCGGGGCGCAACCGGAAACGAGCATGAGGGCGCCCACCAGAATCGGATCGATCAGCCAGGCTTTACATTTCGACTTGAACAGCATGGATGGGCTCCTGAAAAGCATGACATGGATATCATAACCAGGACTTCCTCGCAAGATGCGCGCCGCTTTCAAATTTCTTTTCACTGACGACTGACGACTATCCCTCCCGCCCCACTCCCAGCGCGTCGGCGACGCGGTTGATGTAGTTGAACCAGGACGCGATCAGGGTGATCTGGAGGATGGCGCGGTCGTCGAACCCGGCCGCGCGAAGTCGCTCGTGGTCGACGGGCGAGACCTTGGTCGCGTCCTTGGTGAGCTTGACCACGTAATCGATCATGACCCGCTCCGCATCGGTGATCGGAGCCTTGGTGTAATCCTCGCGAAGCGCCTGGATGAGGGCATCGTCCAGGGTGACCCGACGCAGAAACTCTGCGTGTGAGACAATTCAGTAATGGCACTTATTTGTGAGTGACACCATCGTGGCGATCATCTCGTGCTGCCGGCGTTGCAGCGGCAGGTCGGGCGACATCAGGGAGCCGAAGGTGGCGAACGCGTGATAGAGCGCCTGCGGGATCAAGGTGTGCGAGGCGACGATCCCCGGCAGGCCCTCGTCGAGCTCCTGCACGGGCTGCGCATATTCCTGGGGATACAGATGGCGCTGGTCGGCCATCGCCTTGCTGCACCGCCTCATCTTCGCCCTCGAGGGGGGTGGTTCGAATCCAGGCCATCGAAAAGACCTCATTCTACAAGTAGGTCAGGCTTTCCGGCCTGACTCTGATGCATGCACTGTCAGGCCGGAAAGCCTGACCGACTTTCTTGAGGAGGAACATCCTCGCCGGCCGTCCTTCGCCTCGCCAGGACCGCCATGGAGACGGGCACTCCCAGCACGACGACGGCCAGCCCGATCGCGACGCGTTGGGGATCGCGCAGCGTCTGCAAGACGATCACCATCAGGATCGGGACGAGGGCCAGCAGGACGGTGACCGGGTAGCCGGGTACGATCAGGGCGTGCTCGGCTGGCGACCGCGAGCGCGAGCGGCGATGGAGGACGAAGACCCCGACGAGTGTCAACGCCAGGAAGGCCAGGGTCGGGACCATGAAATAACTGAGGATCTGATCGAAGGAGCCGGTCAGCGTCAGCAGCGTGGCGAGCGTCGGCCTGGATCGCGATGGCCCGCGCGGGCGTGCCCCGGCGTGGGTCGAACGGCCGCGAAGCCGGAGAAGAACAGGCCGTCGCGCGCCATGGCGTAATAGACCCGGGGCGCAGGCCATGAGCATCGCGGCCAGGCTGCCGGCCACCGACGCGACGACGATGGCCGAGAAGACGACCTCCCCGGTCCGCCCGAAGAGGGCCCGGCCGGCCAGGGCCGCGAACGCCGCCTCGTCCGTCCTGGGTCGCGATCTGTTCCGGCGCGACCAGGTAGAGGAAGACCACGCTGACGGCGATATACACGATCGTGACGATCGACACGCCCAGCACCAGCGCGCGCGGCATGGTGCGCTCGGGGTCGCGGACTTCGCCCGCGATCTTGCTGGCGTCCCACCAGCCCGCGAACGAGATGAAGGCCAGGATCAGGCCGCCGGCCAGGGCCTCCAGGAGCGGGTCGGAGCCGGGCCGCTGCGTCCAGAACGGCGTGAGGTTCGTCCAGTCGCCGCGGCCGAAACCGAAGCCCCAGGCCACGAGGAACGCCAGCAGGCCGAGCTTCAGCCCGGCCAGGGCGCGGAGGACCCCCGATCCGATCGCGTTGCCCACCATGTTGACCGCGGCCAGGACGACGATGGCCGCGACGGCCACCCCCTTCAGACCCCAGCCGGAGAGCGGTACCAGGTGCGCCACGTAATCCGCCAGTCCGACGGCCAGCATCGCGGTCAGTCCCGGGTCGGTCACCAGCATCGAGAGCCAGCCGAAGAGGAAGGCGGTCCGCGGCCCGAACGCTTCTCTCAGATAGACGTAGAGCCCGCCGGCCTCCGGGTAACGCGCCGCCAGCCCGCCGAAGCAAAGCGCACCGCCGATCGCGCTGGCCCCCATCGTCAGCCAGACGGCGATGAGCCACCAGGGCGAGCCCAGCGACTTCGCCATCTCGGCCGGCGTCAGGAAGATCATCACGCCGATCACTTCGCCCACGACCAGGGCCGTGGCCGTCGCCAGCCCGAGCCGGCACCAGCCAGCCCTGGTTTGAGTGGCGAGTGAAGATCGGACTCCTCGATCGATCCATCCACAGGTTACTTGCTCCAGATCGTCATCGTTCGCCCGATGAGCGCCGATCGTTCAATAATCCGACCCACTGATGACCTCGCCGCCGTTCCGGGTGCTCAGCGCCCGCCAGACGCTCAGGGCGACGCTATCCTTCATGAACCGGACCGACCCGTCGCCGAGCAGCAGGTTCACGCCGCCGGGGTGATAGCTCGACGGCGGCAGCTCTACGGCCATGTTCGCCATCGAGCTGGTCGGCATCATCATCATACCACCGGGCATGCCCGCGCAGGTCCGGGTATTCGGCGTGGAGACGTGGTTGTAGGTCGTGCAGCTCATGTCGCCGATGGCCCAGGTCGACGCCCATCCAGCTCGTCAGCGGCATGGCCATGGTCATGTCAAGGTTGTTGCACATCTGCCAGGTCTGGTCGATCGTCACGGCGGTGTTCATCATGTACAGGTCGTTCTTGATGTCGGGCGTCCCCTGGCCGCGGCGTCGCTCGCTGAAGAAGGCGGTGTTGCTGGTCCCGTCGGTCATGCTCGCCAGGTTGACGCAGCTCCGGTTGTAGAGCGGGCCCTGGGGCAGATAGCCCGGCGCGACGGTGCTGGGGGTCTGCTGGCAGCAGTCGCAGAGCCACGACCCCTCATTGCCGAAATAGTTGTTGCCGCCGTTCCAGCCCGGCGGGCCGCCCGCCCCGGCCGGGTCCGACGGACACAAGAACGCCGAGATGGCGATCCGGCAGACCGTGCTGTTCTCCCGGTTCGGGTCCTGGAAGGCCGGCATGAACCCCATGTTGTACGAGTCCAGGGACGGCGTTTCCGGCGGCAGGTTGAAGTTGATGGCGTTGAACAAGGGCATCTGCTCGAAGAAACCGAGGATCTGGCTGTGCGTCGACCATCGGGCGTAGACCGGCGCCATCGGGATCTCGTCCATGTAGTTGTCCCCCTTGCCGAAGGGGAGGCTCCCGAGCGAATCGACATAGTTGTGCAGGGCCAGCCCGAACTGCTTGAGATTGTTGTTGCACTGCATCCGCCGCGCCGCCTCCCGTGCCGCCTGCACGGCCGGCAAGAGCAGCGCGATCAGGACCGCGATGATCGCGATGACCACCAAGAGCTCGATCAGCGTGAAACCCGAGCGACGTCGGATCATGGTCAGTTGCTCCTTGATGATGAGTCGTGGTCGTGTCGTGTCGAACGGAATCGATCGCTTCCTGGATACGCATCGTATCGACAGGAGGCATTGGGCTGACCGGAGTGGGCCCGATCAGAGCGTGAAGACCAGGATCGCCACCGCAGCGAGGCTGGCGGCCAGCACGCCCAGCGTGCCATACCAGCTCGCATCGCGGTCGGCCAACCAGGACGCGGGATGCGTGAATGACGTGTCGATTTCGTCGTGCTGATCATGGCTCATCTCCCGATAAATGATGGTTCCTGCACTCGCATCCCAGTCGCTGTCCGCGCCGACGACCACACCGATCGCGCGGGTGCCCGGGGCACTCCAGGTTTGCAGGGCGCTCGAGTCCTTGGACGAACGATTGGCTGTCACCGCGATTGATGCGGTTGGAGTACCGCCTCGAGGCGGATAGGACCGGCTGAAGCCGCGACTCCAGCTGATCAATTCGAAGCGTGAGCAAGGCACCGATCGGAGTGCCGGCGAGAGATGATCGACGCCCGGTTTGAAGACGGGGCGGATTCGACCGGCACCGCCAATGAAACCATGAACTCGCTACCAGCGTCACTCCGGGTTTTCCTGGCAGGTCAGAGCCGCCTGCGGAAATGTGAGATCAGGCGCGGGGAGGATGGAAGATGGAGGACTCTTGCCTCGACGAGTCCGGGGCGGGTTCAGCGGTCATTCGCTCGAGGGGAGATGCGGCCGGCAGGATGACCGGGACGCTCAAGGTTCCCCATTGCTGGGTGCCGTCGGGCGCTGGAATGGTTGTCGGAACGGGCATCGGGACCCGGCTCGAGCAGCCTGGCCCCGAGCAGGGTGTCGGTCGCTTCGACCCGGTTCTCCCAGCGGATCTCGAGCCAGGTCGTCCGAGAGCAAGGCGGACGAGCCGCCGGCGACGAGGGCGTCGAGCTGGTTGAAATCGAGGAGTCGATCGGACTTCGAGACGACGAGGTGGTTGCAGCCGGCCCAGGCCGATCGAGGCGCGCAGAAGCCGTGGACCAGGAGCAGCATCAGCGCTCCGGCTCCCCACCGCGTCAGAGCGCTCGAAACGATTGGGCCTCATCACATCCTCACCGCCGATTCGAAGCGATCACTCTGAGGGAAACGCGTCTCGTGAGCAGATCGGCGAAATGCGGATTCGAAAGCGAAACCTGTCTCTGACCGCTGCAAGGATAACATACACGGTTGCGACGGGGCATGGCAAGCTGTTGCAACCCGATATCAATCATTATCCCCGTCCGGCTCCTGGACGACAGTCGCAACGCAACGGTGCCGGGATCGTCTGGGTGGCATTCATCTCCCTCATGCGATCAATCCGTGCCTGCGAGCATGCGGGGCAGCCGAGGAACGTCTCGATGTCCCAGAGATCCGCGAAGACCCGGCCGGACCGTCGCGAGAGGCCATATTCCAGTGCGGTCTCCAGCGAGGCGAGGGATGGGGGGGTGAACTCGCCGGTCGCCATCAGGGATTCCATGGCGCCGTTGCCCGCCCTGGTCGGGATCAGGGAGCAGACCGTTGCGCCGCAATCGAAGGCGAAGTCGAGGGATCGCTTCGCCCACTCGACGCCTTCCTGCTCCGAGAGCCAGGGGGGGCGGACGAGGATGAAGACCCGCAGGTCGATTCCCGCGTCGTTCAAGAAATCGGCCGCGCGGCGGAACTGGTCCAGCGTCATGCCCTTGTTGAGCCGTGCCAGCACTTCGGGGTGGACCGTCTCCAAGCCCATCGCGACTTCCAGCCGGCCGGTGAGCAGGTCGCGGAACTCGAGGCAGCGCGCTCCGACCAGGGCGGGGTGGCATTCGACGATGGTCCGCCGGAAGGGCGACGCCAGCCGCGCGATCGACGGGTATTCCCCGGGCGGGATCGCACGCGGGTCGAAGAAACTGCCCGCGTTGTAGAGCTTGAGACGAACCGCGTCCCGGAGTCATCGGCGGCAGGCGATCCAGGGCATATTCGATCTGGGCCGCGATGGCACCCTCCGGGACGGTCTCCTCCAGCGTGTTCCGCCAGAGGTCGCACATCACGCAACGCCAGGGGCACTCGCGGTTGGTCAGGAAAACCGTGGCGACCTCGACGGGCTGGCCGTCGGGCCCTGGCTCGGTCTCGGCCAGGAAGGCATACGGCCGCCACGGGTCGAGGACGTTCCGAGCCGGCCGTCGGTCGAGGATCCAGCGGTTGCGCGCAGGGGGTGACGAGGGATAAATTGCCATGTCCGTCCTGCGACGTCCGACGTTCATGCCGGGACGGCGTTGCCGGAGACGCGCTCGGCGTCCGGGTCCCATGCGGTCCGGAGCCGTTCTTCCCACTGGCGCAGGAAGACCTGCCGGCACCAGGCTTTGCTGACCTTCCATTGACGGTAGGCATCGCCGCCGGCGCCGGCCTGGAACCGCCGCTTGGGGAAGACGGGCATGCGGATCCCGGTGACCGCCTCCACCCCGTCGCGGACGACCTGGGCCTTCAGCGCGTAGAGCCGCTCCGACGTTTCCCTGGAGCAGTTCCTCGAACGGGATGGCCAGCGGCCTTCGCGATCGCCGAGCGGGTCGTGTACGGGCTGAACGCCGTGAAGCCCAGCCGATGCGCCGGGGCATACGTGCGCACGTAAGACCGCGACAGCCCGCCGGAGTAGCAGAGGCTGTGCTTGATCGCGTCGATACCCCATCCCTCCTGGTACAGCAGCGGGTTCTTGAGGATGCTGGAGATCGTGAGGTCCGAATCCTCCAGGGGATACGCTTTCAGGTTCTCGTCGCCGCCGTCGCCATCGAGGAGGTAGCGCAGCGACGGATGACGCTCGCGGATCGCCTTCAAGAGCACCAGGCTGGCGGCGGCACACTCCACGTCCAGGGGGTGATAGTCCTCGATCGTCGCGATGGCCTCTTCGAGGTCGGGGGTCACGCCGGGTCGGAGACCGCGCTCCCAGCACGATTCCAGACCCAGCTCCCGCACCCAGGGTTCCGCCTGCGCCGCATCCTGCGCCGCCGCCCAGGTCGAGGGTGAACGCCCGGACGAGGTCCGGGTCGCGGCCCAGCTCGCTCAGGGCATGCCGGGCCAGCAGGAGCACCGAACCGCTGTCCACGCCTCCGGAGAACAGCACGGCGATCGGCTGCCCGGCCGGCACGCGGGCGATCCAGTTCTCGAGTGGCTTGAAAGGCCGCGCCCACGTAGGCGGCCCCCAGCTCGCGGATGTCGCTCGAACCCTGGCCCACCTCCGGCGTGAAGAACCGGTGATAACGCGGATTGGGGTCGGGGCAGCCGACCTGGTCGATCTCGACGAGGTAATGCGCCGGGATCATCCGCGTGTACTGCGGGTCGAACTGCCAGCCGATCTTCTCTCGGCAGCAATACTCGTAGAGCCGGTCGATCCGGTCGGCCACGACGAGGTACGGGCCGTGGTACCGCTTCGCCACGAAGTAGCGGAGCGGCAGGCCGATGGTCCTGGCGAGCCGGACCGTCTGCCCGTCCCGGGCCGCGACGGCGAAGTGACCGTCGGTCGCTTCCAGCCGCTCGACGTCGCCATCGTGCACGGCCGCTTCGACCTCCGAGAGCGCGGCACCCGTCAGCCCCGTCTCGCGCGGTCCCACCAGATCCACCAGGCGTTCCACACCAGCCAGCATGTGACGAATCCTCTCTGATTCGAGATAACAGTTAACCACGGAGGTCACGGAGCGACACGGTATGGGGACGTCGATCCGGATCCGCTTGTCCGTGGATCTCCGTGCTTGCCGTGGTTGAAGGATCGCCGCCATTCGCACGGTCCGCGTGCCGGCGCGAGTCCCACCAGATCTCCAGGGCGTTCGCCGCCGGGCCGACCAGGAACAGGGCATAGTACGGCGCATGGACGACGCGGTTCAGCCGCAGGATCGCCTCGACCAGCGCCACCAGGAAGGCGACGAGCACACTGGCCCCACTTGGTCCGCACGGTCGTCTTCGGGTCGGTGATCATGAAGAAGACGAAGAGCTGGTACATCGGCCCGGTGATCGGCGCGACGGCCGCCAGCCAGGGATCGCCCGTGATGGCGCTGCGCACCCCGGAGAGGACCAGGAACGAGGCGACGTAGGTCGCGCAGATGTGGAACCGCTTGCAGCCGCCAGATGATCAGCGAGCCCAGCAGCCAGATGACCAGCATGGGCCAGACCGCGTTGCCCCACTGGATGCTCAGGCTGGCGACCGAGGCGGGGGCCAGGAAGAGCATCGCGCTGACGCCCAGGTTCGAGGGGTTCCAGAGGTGCCGGCCATGCCAGCGAATCGCGTACTTCGAGGTGATCGAGATCAGGCTGCACAGGATATACGGCCAGAAGGCCGGCGAGCGGATCAGGATGCCGACGCTGATCCCCGTGATGTAGGCGCTGGCCAGGTGCGGCCACTTGCCGGTGATCAGCCGGCCGAGGATCAGCTCCATCACGATGCTGCTGACGATCGCCAGCAGCGTCTGGTCGTAGCTCTCCAGGATGCCGAAGCTGAGCTGGCCGACGAGCAGGATGCCGGTGATGAAGCACCGGCGCGAGGAAGCGGTTATCCAGGCTCAGGATGCGACGTCGCCCGGCGGGCGATGTCGGCGGCGAGCGAGGGTCGGGTTCGAGGTCGTCGTGGTCATCGGGGTTCCTCGACCTGGTGGACCTGCCCCGCGGCCGGGGCCTCGATGGTTTGAACCGACCCGGAGGGCCAGCGGATGACGGCCTTCTCGATCCGCGGGGCCTTGCCCAGGCCGAAGTGGAGCCGACGCTGGTTCTGGGCCGAGTAGCCGCAGCCGCCGCAGACCTCTTGCAGTTGCTCCTGGCCGTTCCAGAACAGCCGGACCTGGGCACCGATGGCGCCTCGGTTGGACCGCGTCCCGTGCAGCTCGAAATCGACCCACGCATCGATCGGGCGGCACCGTGTTCTTGTAGACCAGGAGCGGACCGCGCTGGTTGGCCACCAGCACGTCGAGCACGCCCCGGTTCCACAGGTCGACCAGGGCGACGCCGCGGCCGTCGTGGGTATCGGTGTAGCCGACCGCCTGGGCCACCTCGGTGAAGTGCCCGGCGCCGTCGTTGAGCCAGACCTTCTTCTGCTGGTAGCCCGAGAGGCTCTTGCCCTGCATCGGCGGCCAGTTCTTGGCGTCCGAGATGATCGAGCTGTTGCCGCCGGCCACCATGGAGAACTCGTACCAGTAGCTCGTCCCCTTGGCCGCCGAGACATAGCCGTTGGTCAGGAACAGGTCCTGGGTGCCGTCGTTGTTCAGGTCGCCGAACTGGGCGCCGAAGCTCCAGCCGCCCAGCTCGACCCCCAGCGAGCCGGCGAGGTTCTCATACTGGAGCGAATCGCCCGAGGTCCCCTCCTTGGGCACCCACAGGTTGTTGCCCTGGATCAGTACGCCTTCCTCGGAGATGTTCGTCACATAGACCGAGAGCCGGCCCTGGTTGAAGATGTCGCCGAACGCGACGTTCATCCCGCTCTTGGGGGCGAAGCCGATGCCGGTCGGCTTGCCGATCTCGCGGAACGACTTGCCCTGCCTGGTTGGCGAACAGCTCCGAGACGCCGTAGTCGTTGGCGACGAACAGGTCGGGATAGCCGGTGCCGCGCAGGTCGGCGGCGGCCGCGCAGAGGGCCCAGCGATGGCTGTCGATGCCTCGAGGCGGTCGTGACGTCCTCGAAGGTGCCGTCGCCCTTGTTGCGGAAGAGGTACTTCCGGCCGCCGTTCTTGGCGTACTCGAAGCTCTCGGGCATCATCTTCGTGGTCTTCGAGATGCCAGAGGTCGAGCCGATCGTCCCAGTAGCCGGCGAGGAACAGGTCGAGGCGGCCGTCGCGGTCGTAGTCGAGCCAGGTCGCGCAGCCGGCGTTGACCCACGACGGGCAAGCCGGCCTTGTCGGTGACCCGCGTGAAGGCCCGCCCGGCGTCGTTGTGGAACAGCTCCGGCCGGCCCCACTTGTAAACGAACAGGTCTTCATAGCCGTCGTTGTCGTAGTCGCCCCAGAGCGAGCCCATCGAGACGCCCGTGCCGGCGCTGGTTGACGTCGGCGACCCCCAGCGACCCGGCCACGTCGCGGAACGTGCCGTCGCCCAGGTTGCGATAGAGCCGGTTGCGGCTCCCTTCGCCGCTGTCGGTCGCGTAGAAGTCCTGCCAGCCGTCGCGGTCGAAGTCGGCCACGGCGACCGAGGCCCCCATCGAGGCGATCTGCGGCATGATGTGGTCGAGCTTGGCGTCGAGCTTCGGCGCATGGTGCACGAAGTCGATGCCCGGCGGACTTGGACACCTCTCGCAGGTCGAGCCCATAGCGGGCCAGGCTGCGATCCGTCGACGCGTTGCGGCCTGCGGCGGTCCGGCGCCGGGTCGTCGCGGCGGGCGTGGACAGGTTGTTGAGCACCCGCAGCGCGATCGAGCAGGCCGACGAAGACGACGATGACTCCGACCCGAGCGAACTGCCTCATGAATTCACTCCGACTCCGGGCGGCGGCCGAGCATCCGACCGCGGCCTGAGCCCGCTCTGGAAATCGCTCGGTGTGATGTAACGTGTATGATACTCCCGCCAATCCTCCGGATGGAAGCGATACACCGGATCGTCTTCCAGCGCGCCCGGGGGCGTGTCGTAGCCCGGCCGTCGCGTGCGACGGCAGCGGGAGCACGGTCTTGGAGAACGCCGTGTTGTAGTCGCCGTCCTTGTTCCAGCCGTCGCCGATCATGACGAAGTCGCGGACCCAGCCCTCCGGCGGCGGTGGCGGCGCCGGGAAGCGGAGGGCCAGCTCGTCGCCCGCATTGGCGATCACGTAGCGATCGTCGACCGCCTTCAAGCAGCTCGCGGACGTCGCCGAACCGCGTGTAGAAGCCGATCAGGTCGCGCCAGCGCTGGCCCGTGCCGGTGAGGGTGTCGTACTGCGGCAGCTCGGGCGAGCTGGCGTCGGCCTGGGTCATCAGCGAGTAGCCGCGAGGCCGCAGCTCGGCCGATTGCGGGGCGAGCCGTTGCGTCTTCAGCGGCGTCTCGGGCGCGGCGACGGCGACGGCGAGCGAGTCCCAGAAGACTTCCAGGTTCGTCCGGAGCCGGAAGCGGCGGGGACCGCTCGGGGGGAAGATGCCGTCGAGATCGACGAGGATCGTCTTGTTCTTGCCCGCCGGAAAGCCCAGGTCGGGCCGCGCGACCGTCCAGCTTCCGTCGGCGGCCGGGACTTCCAGGACCAGGCCCTGCGGCTTGACCTGGCCGCCCTGCCCGATGGCGACGTTGATCGAGCTGTCGGTCGGATGAATCCAGCCGTGTGCGACGAGCCGGAGCGGCCGGTCGCGCGGCACGTCGTCGCCGAGCTCGACCTCGACCCAGTGGTCGCGCGCCACGCCCTGGTAGAAGCCGCGGCCGAAGCCGTCGAGGTATCGGCCGTCGCGGGCGGACGACCTCCTCGGTCACGTCGCGGCCCCGATCGTCGCGGGCGTAGGCGACGGGATGGAGCGGCCCGGTCGGCATGCACCGCCAGGGGCGGCGGCTGGCGGGCGAACCGCTCGTCGACGAAGACCTCGGTCCCCGACGGGTGGTCGACCACCATCAGCGCGACGTGGTCCCAGTAATGGGTCTCCCACAGCTCGGCGGTGATCCGCACGTCGTAGGACCCGTCCCTCGGGGCGAGCTGGTCGCCGCGGATCTTCACCCAGTCCTCGGTCTGCGCCGACGCCGGCCGTGTCCTGGGCGTTGATCCGGAGGCCCAGCGGCGACCTCCAGATGAAGTCGGTGACGAATCGCACCGCGGTCCCGTCGAAGGCGAACAGGAACGGGCAGGAGCCCTTGAGCCGCTGCTCGGCGACCACGTCCTGATCGGCCTTGGCGTCGAACTCCGCCTGCGTGGTCCCGTTGGGCCAGACGATCCGCGCGACGTCGGACTTGGGCTGATCGCCCAGGCCGAAATGGAGGATCGGCCCGGCGATCACCTGCTTCTGGACGAGCAGGCCGGCCCGGACCTCGACCTCGCCGCCGAGGCCGAACGAGTTGATCCGGCCGTCGCCGAAGACCTTCGCGCCCCGGGGCCGGATGACCTGCCAGTGGTAATCCTTGGTCCCCCGCCCGAGTCCCCGGGCGGGCCGTCCCGTCGTCCGAGAGACCCGCCAGGTCGAGCCGGCCGTCGGCGTTCAGGTCGGCGACGGCGAAGACGCTGAGGCCCGCCGGCGCGGTCGAGCGTGCGGAAGCCACCCTTCTGGTCGGCGAGCGCGATCCATCCGCCCGACGAGCCCCAGCCGATCAGGTCGACGGCCCCGTTATTGTCCAGGTCCGCGACGAAGCAGGCGCGGCGCATTCCCGACGGTCCCCGGCGATCGGACGACCTCGGCCATGTCCCAGGCATGGCCCGTCATCCCGGTCCGAGATCCGAAGGACGGTCCCATCCGCTCGCATCGCCAGCAGGTCCATGACCCCGTCGCTATTCAGATCGGCGACCGCCAGGGCGGCGAGCGTGCCGAGCCCATCCGGTCCGGGCCGTAGCTGGAACCGGCCCGCGCGTTCGTTCGCGTAGATGCGGAGCCCGCCCTGGGCATCCAGCAGCGCGGCGTCCGGGTCGCCGTCGCCGTCCAGGTCGGCCCAGGCGAAGTCGCGGAGGTCGGTCGCTCCTTCGAAGGGCTGGCACGACGCCGAACGTGCCGTCGCCGTTGTTCCGCAGTACGGACACCTTGCCCTCGCCTGGCGCCCAGCACCAGGTCGAGGTCGCCGTCCATCTCGATGTCGGCCGCCCAGACGCCGAAGGCATTGGCTCGCCAGGACGGCCGGATCGAGCTTGGTGGCCGCGGTCACGTCGGCGAACGTGCCGTCTTCCTTCTGCTCGAAGACCTTCAGACCGCCGGCACCGGCGAAGACGAGGTCCATCCGGTAGTCGGAGTTCCAGTCCAGGGCGAGGACACCGTTCGGGGACGGGGGCACGGCCTGGGGCCGCCGGGGAATGGCAGGACTGCCCCCGCCCCGTCGACTCCGCCGCACGGCCCGGCCATCGGCCGACGAAGAGGACGGGCGGGCCTTTGCCCGTCATCGGCACGGCCAGGAGTGTGTCCCATCGCGACGTACCTGCCTCGTCCAGCGGCTCGACCGCGAAGGCGAGGCCGTCATCCGGTGGCGAGGGCGTGGGAGGCGGCGGGGCCAGCCTCAGGAACGTCTCGATCGGTTCGCCGACCGTCCCGCTCGGCGTCTCGACCGCGGCCAGGCCCTGACGGAAGGCCGGGGTCTGCACCAGCACGTTGCGCAGGAAGGCGACGCGCGTCACGGCCGACGCGCGGGTTGGATTTCGCGGCTTGCTCGAGCTCGCGGTAAGCTTCCTGGGCCCTCGTCGGCCAGGACGGGGCGAGCCGGCCGAGTCCGCGCGACCGAATCGCCGAAGGGCCTGGGCGTCGCCGCGCTTGACGGCCAGCCGCGCCCGCTCCAGCAGCACGACGAGGTTGTCCGGCTGCAATTCCAACAGCTCGCCCGCCATCCGGAGGGCCTCGGCGTCGCTGCCGGGCTCCGCCTGGCGCTCGACCTCCTTGATCAGGGCGAACCGCGACTTCAGGTCGCCGGGCGCGAGCTCGACCGCCCGCCGCAGGTGCGCGATCGCCTCGGCGAATTGACCGCTGACAGGCTCGCCAGCAGGCCGAGCAGCCGCTCGATCGCGCCGCTCTCCGGTGCCAGCTTGTGAGCCTGCTCCAGGTCCTTCGCCGCGGCCTCATAATCCCGCAGTCGCATCTTCAGGAGACCCGAGGTCCGCCCAGGCCGCGGGCTCCGCGGGGACCAGCTCCGTCGCGCGCGTCAGGGCCGTTTTCGCCCGCTCGGTCGCATCGACGTCGAGGGCGGCGACGCCCGCGTAGAACGCCGAGACCATCTCCCGGTAAGTCTCGGAGCCGGGCTGCGGCAAGGCTGTCCTTCCACGACTCGCGGCCCGTTGCCCGCACGCCGCAGGACGAATACGGCCGCGACTCCGACGCAGGCGATGAGCGCCGCGACGGCCAGCACCACCCCGAAACGCGATCGCGATCGATCGCTCATGTCAATGGCCTCGTCGATGTCGTGCCTGACCAAAACCTTCGTACTTGTCGAGCTTCTTTGGATTATCCCGGATCGACTCCTGGTTGGCGAGAATCCACTCCTGGTTGCTGATGACATGGTCCGTGGCCATGGTCGTGAGGTCACCGATCAGAGCCGACCTCCCTAGGCCACCGCGCCTTGTACGCATCTTGTGGAATTGCAAATGACAGATTCCAATATTGCGTGCTTCCGCAATCCGCAATCTGCAATCCGCAATTCCTCCTTGGTTGCGGTTCGGCTGTGCCAGGGTCGAACGGGGACTGCATGGGACCCGATCATTCGCGGCCGGCGCACCGCACGCCGGCCGTTCGGTCTCTCCTCGATCCGTCCGGTTTGTTACATTCTCATCGTCCTGAGCATATCCCGAAATACCGTGACCGACGGACTGGTGCCGACCAGGTACCACACCTTCTTCTCGTGGTCTTGCCCTTGTCCTTACCCTGGCCGGTCAGGCTGAGCTTGACCTGGACGCGGAGATTGGCGTCGTAGAGCCTGGCCTTCGTCGACGAGCTGGTAATCGTTCAGCTTGACTCCGGCCATCCAGTCGAAGTCCTGGATGGTCATCGGCGTCGCGGAGCCCTGGAGCGACTTGGGGTCCGCTCCGCTCTTCCATTGGTCCAGGGCGGTCTTCAGAGCCTCGCGGGCTCGTGATCTCGTCCACGTCATGCGCGTGGCTGGAACCGCAGCCCGAGAAGAACATCGTCGCCAGCATCCCGAGGCAGGCGACCAGCACGCCCAGCGTGCCGTACCAGCTCACGTCGTGGTCGCCCCGGCGGGACGCGGGATGCACGAATGCCGTCGGTTTCGTCGTGCTGAATCATCGGTCACCTCTCGATTGATGGAATGGGTCGGTTGTCGTTTTAGTAACTGTCCGAGCTGATGACCTCGCCGCCCGCTCGGGTGCCGAGGGCGCGCCAGGTTTGCAGGTTGACCGAGTCTTTGACGAACTTGACCGATCCGTCGCCGAAACAGACGTTGACTCCGCCGGGGTGGTCGGCTGCTCGGCGGCATGACCGCCCGGAGGGCGGTGAAGAATCCGCAAGACCGCGAGTCCGGCGGCGTGACGTGAAGGAAGATGTGCTGCCCGTTCAGCCAGGGTGCTCCCATGAACAGCGGGAACTGGTTGTTCAGGTCGTAGATGTTGACGGCCTGGCACATCTGCCATGGCGTCGTCGGGCGTCACGGGGGGTCCAGGGCGAGAAGAAGACATCCGCGATCGGGCTGACGATCGCGTTGTTGCCATCCGCCAGGACCCGCTCGCTGTAGAGCGTCGTGTTGGACAGCCCATCGGTGATCGCGGCAAACGTGGTGGCGCTATCGCCGTAAAACAGGCCGTTGGGCTGGGGCAGCCCGGCGTTGCCGCCGATCGCCGCCTGCCAGACGATGCCGCTTCCCATGTTGGCCATGTAGTTCGTCTGGCCGCCCAGTGAAGGGATCGGGTCCGGCAGGTCCGACGGGCAGATGAAGCCGTTGATGACCGTCATCATGGCCGTGTAGTTGGTCGGGTCCTGGTAAGAGAAGCCGCAGTTGATCGAGTTGAAGATGGTCGTCTGCTCCAGGTATGGCAGGGCCATCGAGAGGGCCGAGAGCTCGGTGGGGTTGTTGCTGTTGTACACCATGTCGGCACCCGGCAAGGCGTTCTGCGCCTGGACGTAGTTGTGCATCGCCAGGCCGATTTGTTTCTCGTTGTTGACGCATTGCATCCGCCGCGCCGCCTCCCGCGCCGCCTGCACGGCCGGCAAAAGCAGTGCGATCAGGACCGAGATGATGGCGATCACGACCAGGAGCTCGATCAGGGTGAATCCGTTGCGACGATGATTCGGCTTCATGGCACGTCCTTCCCTTTCGAAAAATGATTGTTCTGGATGGACTCGATGAGAACGATTTGCGGGCGGGTTCAGTTCGCGGACGATGTCGGCGTTCGCGGGCGTGCCGAGGATGGCCGACGAGCTCACGGTTGGGTGCCTGACCGCCGCCCGGCGTTGAGGCATCGGCCTGGTTTCCCCGGACGGGTGCTTCCTGGAGGAGGAGGACCAGCGCCTGCTCCAGCTCGGCCGGCTTGAACAGGTACGGACCACGTCCGCTCTTGAAGGCGATCTTGCCTTCGCGGTCGATCACGTAGAGGCGGCCGGGCATGCCGCTATATCGGTTGCCGGCGGTGTCGTCGATCGTATCCACGAGCATCGGGAACCCCAGGCCGAGGAGTCGGCCGCATTGCTGGGCGACGTCCGCACGCTCGTCGTAGGTACGGGGCTGGGCCGTCGTCACGCCGACGCGGTCGTTGCTTTCCATCCGCCAGCCATCGGTCGGATGGGCCTCGCGGACATAGACCATGACGAACGTGGCGCGGTCCTTGTACCGCCGGTAGAGTTTCTCGATGTTCCCGGCCTGGCTGCGGAACGGCCCGCAGGTGAAGTTGCCGAAGACCAGGACGACGGGCTTGGGGCCGATCAGCTTCGAGAGGGTGACCTCGACCTTGCCGTCGTTGGTCTTGAGGGTGAAGTCGGGCGCGGATTCGTCGAGCTTCGGCCCCGGCTCGAGCGAACCGATCTCGCGGCGGAAGAGGCCGCGAACGAGCATCGCCTTCGACGGCCGGCCCGAGCTCGGGCCGGCGGCTCGGCGTGCCGGAGGCGGTGCGAACGCTTCCTGGAGGTCGGAAAGCGACAGGAAGCCCTGACCACCGCTATCGGCCGCCCGGAAGAACGCCTCGAGCTCCTCGCGCGTGACCTTGCCGTTGCCGTCGCGGTCGGCGCGCGAGAACACGAACGCTCCGGGCGAGGGGGCCAGCGAGCTGCCCGAGAAGTCGAAGTCGGGAGCGGTCAAGGCGCCGTCGTGGTTGCGGTCGATGCGAGCGAAGTCGGCGTCGCTGCCGGTGAACTCCGACCGCGCGATCCGGCCGTCGCCGTTGCGGTCGAGCCGCTTGCGGGTCGAGGCCCAGTCGAACCGGGTCTGCGCCACGGCCGTGCGGAACCAGCCGAAATTCGGACTCATCGGCTCGTCTTCGAGAATGCCGGTCAGCATGTCGACCCACTCGGGATGATCGGGCCAGGATTCGTGCAGGGCCGCGACCACCTCGGCCGCTTCCCTCTGGTGTGCCTCGAGTGGTGTGGCCGGCGGCTTCTTGGGGTCATCGGCCGCCACCAGCGCCGCCGTGGCACACACCAGCATGACCACGACCGCGCGTTTCCGAAGTAATGTCGTCACCATCTTGAGGGAACTCCTGAAAGAGATTGATCGCTGGGCGGGACGACCTGGATCGTTCGCCCCAGTTATGCAAAACAAAAGGCTTTTCAATGCGATGATCCGAGTCCGGGGCGAAAACGGGAGTCATGCTCGATCGGGGGAATCTCCCCCGGCCGGGTATTGGCTGATTTCGGCGTGCGCGCGGGGTCTTCCCCGACCCGGGGCGAGGTTTCCGCGCCCGGGGTGATTCGCCGAATTGCCTCCTTCTCGATCCGCATCGCGCGGAGCCGTACGGCGATGAAATCGGCGAGAAATCGTCGTGAGAAGTCGTTGATCTTATTCATGGCAGACGATCCTTTCACCCTCGTTATGCAGGGGCGCATTCGGTGCCCTCAGCGAGCTCCAGCCATTTGTCGTAGTGATCGAGGCGACCGGCCTCGAGATCGCGATTGAGGCCGTCGAAGGGCGCACGCCGCTAGCGCGGACTCTTTGTGACCAGCCCCGAACCGGGCTCGTCGGCGGAGTTCGGGCTATGCCTGGCAAAGGGGCGCGGAGTGTCGTCGGACCGAGTTCAATCGACAATCTCGAGCCGCAACGGTCGAGCGCACGACGACCAGCCTGAACGAGGCGGCATGTACGCGCACCGGCGCATGGATTGATCGATCAGAGACGATCAACTACGACGAAGCCATCAAGAGAGCGTGCACGGCCGAGGATGGCGTGGCGGGCGTTCGGGGGGAGAGGTGCTGTGCCGCGGATGCGAGATGGAGAGATCGGCCAGCTTCTTGGTCGAGTTCAGGCCGTTTTCGCACGTTGCGAAGGTCGTGTTGCAGAAGGGATCACTCACTCTTACCGGAATCGGTGTCGCAGGTGCGTGCGGCAAGTCCCGACCCTGCGAGCAGGATGGGCCGGAGCAGGGCAATTCCCGGCGAGGGCCTGCCGGTGCCGGGTCGGCTTGAGCCGTCGCGGAATTCCTTCAGCAATTCCAGGTCGGAGAGCGATTCCCAGGTCGATCGGATCAGGTTCGATGTCACGTCGTGACCGCAGCCCGCACGAGCCGGTGAGGGCGCAACGCCCCCGGCGGCCAGGAGCATGCAGAATGTCTTGGCGACCCAATGCTTCGCTCGCCTGCGGAACGAAGGGACCATTGCGACTCGAGTGGGTAAAGGGACGGTGATTTGAGAGCTCTTGTAAGAGGCTACTCCGCGCACGGTCATTTTTCAAGGCACTGTCGAAAATCTTGCGATTTTGGAGACTGTAGCAACGGAGCCGGGTTGGTGTGAGAGCGGGTTGCGGTGGCGCGATGAAAAGTTGGGCTTGACTGGGCGAAATCGCCTTGAGTGGTGTCTCCGCTTTTGTTCGCTCCTCCGAAGACCCCTCACCCGCCCTTCGGGCACCCTCTCCCCGGTGGGGCGAGGGGAGGTGTCGTCTTCGTCCCCCGGCTCTGCGAGGAGCCGCGGCTTCCTCATACCTCGCCCCCCGGGGAGAGGTCGGCCGCAGGCCGGGTGAGGGGCCTGGGACACACGCCACAAAACCGGGATGAACGCGAGAGGCGGTCAAGTCCAACTTTTCATCGCGCCAGGGTTGCGGAGCCCCCGGGAAATCCTCACTCCCACGCTCCGGCGTGGGAGTGTCGGCTTTCGACGCTCTGCGTCGTCTCGGCCCTCACGCCTCGGTGGTGCCAGGAACGCCGTTACCACGCCGGAGCGTGGGAACGAGGCCGCTTCAATGGGGCCGGGACGATGGTCTCGCGGAAGACTTCATCCTGTCCATCCTGTTCATCCTGTCAAGTCTTGCTTCAATGGGGCGGCAACGATGGTGTCGCGGAAGACCAAGATGAGGCGGATCAGGTCGCCCCGCGTCGAGGACAGGACGCTCGTTCTCACGAGAGGAGCTGGGGCAGCGGCTCGAAGGTCCCGCCCAGGGCTTCCTTCGACCGCAGGCCGAGCCACCCTTCCAGAACGGTGGCGTACACGCGGCGGAAGTCCACCGTCATCTTCAGGTCGCCGTCGGCCAGGTCCGTGAGGCTGGGGTAGGCCCCGTGCAGCCCCGGCCGCACGCAACGGCCGGCCAGCAGCACCGGCGCCGGCCGTGCCGTGGTCGGTCCCTTGCGAACCGTTCTCCGCGACGCGGCGGCCGAACTCGCTGAAGACCAGCACGAGGACGCGGTCGGCCAACCGAGACGCCGCCAGGTCATCGAGAAACGCCCTCAGCGACGCGGAGAGCTCCTCGAGCAACGGGGCGTGGCGCGGGAGCTGCTGGCCATGCGTGTCGTAACCGCCCTGCTGGAGATAGTAGACGCGCGTGCCCAACCCGGCCTTGATCAACCGCGCCAAAAGGCCGAGCCGCCGGGCCAGGTTCGAATCGGGATAGGGCGCGTGGCCGTCGCTGGCCCCGGCGACCGCCTCCAGGCGGTCCGCCGTGGTATAGGCGTCCAGCAGGCTGCGGCGCAGGAACTGTCCCAGGTCGTCCCCGGCGGTGGAGGAGCCGATCGGCTTGGCCTCGGACTCCTTGTCGCTCAAGGCATAGTCGTCGAGCCGGTCCAGCGCGGCGCTGACGGAGCGCCGGCCTCGAATGGCCGGCGGCGGGTCCTCGGCTCCGATCAGGAGCGCGGCCGGGCGCCGTCGCGGGTCGTCGGGCCCTCGTCGAGGCCGCGGCCGACCCAGCCCAGCCCGGTGTGGTCGCGCTCGTCGAGCCGGGCCGATTGCCAGATCGCCATGCTGCGAAAGTGCGAGCGGCTCGGGTTCGGATACCCGACGCCCGGAACGATCGCCAGCCGGCCCGATTCCAGCAGCTTCCCCGCGTCGCCCATCGCCGGGTGCAGACCGACCTCGCCGCTGACCTTGATCAGCCGCTTCTCGGGCAGGCGGATGGCCTTGCGGTGCCTGGCGTACCCCTCGTCCTTGAACGGGACGACTGTATTGATGCCGTCGTTGCCGCCGTCGAGCTGCAACACGACCAGGATGCGGCCGTCCTTCTCGGGGCCGGCGGCGTGCGCCGTGCTGCGCCAGGAAGCCGGGCAGCGTGGGCGCCAGCGCGATCAAAGTCGAATTCCGCAGACCGCGGGCGAGGAAGTCTCGGCGTGTGATCATGATCTCACCTCCTGAGAGAATGGGTCAAATCCGCTGGGCCTCGGCGGAAGCCAGCAGTCGGACGAGGGCATGCCGGGCCGGTCCCGGCGCATCGAGTGGGACCTCGGGGCCATCGGCACCGAGCAGCAGTCGCGCGAAGAACGACGAGTTTCTCCGCTGGTCATGGCGGTCGGCCAGCGCGATCGGGTCGAACGACGTACCCAGGCCGGCCGACTCGACACCGACCAGGGCCGCGGCGAAGTTCGCCCGCCCGAGGGCTGAGCGAGTCGTGATCCAGTTGCGCCCGCCGGGCCACCCGCCGACGTTGGGCGGGTAGAACAGGTCCTGGCCCAGCCGGCCGCACCAGTCGGCCAGCACCGGAGTGCTCGGCGACGGGTCGAGCATCTCGAGGGCCCGCACCGCGCCCAGGATATACTCGATCGGGCTCGCGATGCGCCGGCCCAGGTTGGCGGCGTCAAAGAAGAGGCGCGAGCGGAGCACCGTCGCGACGCCCCAGCCGATGTCCAGATCGCGGGCCCGCAGTCCCTCGGCGAGCGCGCCCGATCGCCCGATCGTCGATCGCGCCCTCGCCGAAGAACTCGTGGCAGAGCCGCCAGGCCAGGCGGCGGGACGTGGCGGAATGATCGAGGAGCAACGCGGCCAGCCCGTCGGCGTCGAACGCGCCCTTGCGGCCGAGGATGGTCTTGGTGGCCGCGTCGTGCCGCACCGGGACCAACCGGGCCTCGTCGTCCACGAGCTTCCAGCCCGTCAGGCGCGGGCGGCCTGCTTGACGTCGTCCTCGGAATAATGGCCGATCCCGAGGGTGAACAGCTCCATCAGCTCGCGGGCCAGGTTTTCGTTGGGGTGCCCTTTGGTGTTCTCCGGTGCGTCGAGCCAGATCGAGCAAGGCCGGGTCGCGGAGCATCGCGTGCAGCAGCCGGCCGAACGGGGCGCGGCTGAGCGAGCGCAGGGTCTCGTTCTGCCGCCGCATCAGGGCCAGGTCGTCGACCTTGAGGTTGCTGGTGGCGAAGTGGTCGTGCCACAAGAGAGTCAGGCGCTCGGTCAGCGGGTCCGGCCCGAAGAGCATGCGGTAGACCCACCAGCCCTTGAGGCGATTTGGCTCAGGCGCGGCCAGCGCCCGCTCGGCCAGCCGGTCGGCGAACGCGGCGAAATCCGCGGGGACTCCGCGAGATCGGGACCGTCCCTTCTAGCAGCCGGTTGATCGACGCTTCGGGGCCGTCTTTCAGGTCGCGCTGGATCTCGTCCCAGGTGGCGGCGAAGCCGGTCCGGCGGTGCAGGTGCACGACTCGCCGCAGGTCCCAGGGCGCCTGGGAATCCGGCACATAAGACGCCCACTGACCGCCCGACTCCGCGACTGACACTTGTGATCGCATCGGCAAACTCCTGAAACCCGGCCGAGGCTCTGTCTGAGATTCGACGGCCGTCCCGCAGCCCCCTCATCCGCCCTACGGGCACCTTCTCCCCGCGGGGAGAAGTTGAGAGGATGAGCGGTCGGCGCCGGTTTGACCCCTTCTCCCCGCGGGGAGAAGGTGGCCCGAAGGGCCGGATGAGGGGGCCGCGCCGGAGGATTCGACGGGCCGTCCCGCAGCCCCTCATCCGCCCTTCGGGCACCTTCTCCCCGAGGGGAGAAGGGGAGCCGATGAGCCGTCGGCGCCGGTTTGAGCCCTTCCCCCCGCGGGGAGAAGGTGGCCCGGAGGGCCGGATGAGGGGCCGCGCCGCAGGATTCGAGGGTCCGGAGCGGGATTGCCCCTCATCCGCCCTTCGGGCACCTTCTCCCGGGGGGAGAAGGGAAGACGATGAGCCGTCGGCGCCGGTTTGAGCCCTTCTCCCCTCGGGGAGAAGGTGGCCCGAAGGGCCGGATGAGGGGGCCGCGCCGCAGCCGGGGCTGACACGACGAAGATGTCACCGCAATGCTCCGTGAACCCGGCTTACTGGGCAGCCGCGTTGACTTTCACGTCGCCCAGGTCACGAACTTCACCTGGCTCCGCGGTCAGGTTCTTGAGGACCTCACCGGTGCTCAAGCGGACGTACGGACGCGAGCTGGCGGTCACGCTGATGAGAGTCTTCACGTCCCTCTTCAGACCATCCACCTGAAATCGGCCGTCGGCATCGGCCGTGAACGTTTCATTGTCCGGCCAGAGACCATCCGGGCCACCGGGCAGGTTCGAGCCGTCGGAGTCAAAGCTCATGGCCCCGAGCTTGCGCGCCGAAAGAGGCTGGCCGTCCGCATCGACCAGGCGGCCCTTGACAGAGCCCGCACGCTCCATGCGCACGACAAGCGGCGCGTCACCTTGATGTCTTCATCTTTGAGGACGACCGAGCCCACCAGGTGAAGGTCCTTGTGCGCGAAAATGACCAGGCGAGGACGGCCGCGCACCAGCCCATAGACTTCGAAGGAGTCGGTGTCGAGCGTCCGGATGTTTCCCCACCGGCTAATTTGACCATAGGAGCTGCGCTCCGATTACCGGCTTGCCGTTCGGACCGATCAACCTTCCTTTACGCGTGTCACCGCGCGTCAACTGGAGCTGCACCGCGAACGGCTTGGTGCCGGCCGGGACCTTGATGAACTCGTAGGCGTGATTGCCGTTGAGCGGAAACGTGAAGGTCTCGCCATCACCAAACGCACCGATCCCCTTCCCCCGGTCCTCCGCCCTCAGTCGGGCGCAGACGTACGGGTCATCATTCGTGCTGACGGCCGCGAGTACGGCGATCATCGCGTGGCCGGGCGGGACCGTAGCCCGAATGTCGCATCGGCCAGCCGGGAGAACCCCAGCGCGGCGTCCCCGGCGCCCACGTTATCGGGCGCCTTGATGTACGTGACATAGGCCGGCGGGACCGTCCGGCCCGTCGCCTTGTCAACCAGCCGCCCGGTCACGATCACCCCCAGCGGCACCTCGATCGCCGCCTCGATCGGCTTGAGCCCTTCGGTGTCATCGATGATCATCTGGTGGCCGAGGAACGGGTCGATTCCCGGCCTCGGGTTGAAGCGTAGCTGGTAGAACTCCCCCTTCGGCACGCCATCGAGGCGGAAGCGGCCCGCCGCGTCGGTCCGGGCGGTGACGGAAGTATGCGTCGCCGGGTCGGCGACCCAGACGACGGCGCCTTCGACCGGCTTGCCGGTCCCCTTCACGCGGACGACGCCCGCGATCGGCTTGGTCGGAGCGGCGATGTAGTCGAAGGTCGCGCCGACGAGCTGCGTCCCCTGGGGGTATCGGCCCTTGAACGCGGCTTCCCTACCGAAACCGAACATCAGCCTGTTGGCGTCACGATCCGGCACGCGCCTTGGGCGAAGTCTTCGCGGGACGGGCCATCACGTCGAGCGTGCCGTCGGCCACCCCGCCGCCGTGGAAGTCCAGCCGGGCGATGCGGTCGCGCCCGATCCCCTGGACCTCGAACCGACCGTCGGCGCCGGTGGTCCAGGCGTCCCGGCCGCCCGGCCAGAGTGTCGCAGGATCCGCTTGCCAGGTCGGGGCCCTCTGGTAGAGCCCGTAATCGCGCGCCATCTGACGATCATCCAGCGCGCCCGAAGCCAGCATCGCGTCGAGGTCGACCCCGTCCTTGGCCTCCCGAATCACTCGGATCCGGACGACCACCCCGGCGACGGGCCGGCCTTGCGAATCCAGAACGCGCCCGCGAACGGGCACGTCGTCGCGGACCAGACGCAGCGTCGCCTCGCCGGTCTTGACCAGGTCGCCGGCCTCCACCCAGGCTGGTGCGAATCCCGGGGCGGCGGCCGCGATCTGGGCCTTGTGCCAACCCGGCCCGCCCTCGGACGCGACCTCGCTCGAGGCCTTGTCGATCTCGAAATGGAACTGGCCGTCCGCATCAGTCACCGCCACCCGCCCCTTCTGCCGCGCGGCCATCGGGTCGATCGGGTTCCACTGAATTTGGGCATTGTGGCGTACGTAGACCCCGGCGCCGGCGACCGGCTTGCCGTCGGGGTCGAGCACCCGGCCGCGAACCGGGAACGTGCCGACCGCGTCGAGCGGGTCGGGTTCGGGAGCCGGCTGCGGCGCAGGGGTTGGCGTTGCTTGCCGCGCGACGACAGCCGGCGCCGGCTTCTGAGGCTCGTCGCCCCGCGAAACGAAGGCGGCCGTGGCCACGCAACCCATCAGCCCGGCAATCAGCAGAGCGGCTCCTGGCCATTTTCAACTCCTGGACGAGCATGATCTTGAGTACCTCGCGAGTGAGAGATCCAGCCGCCGCCGAGACCGCCCCGGCGGTGAGAGTGGGGTTAACCAGGTCCAGCGCTGCCCGGACCGTCGCCTCGCGCCAGGCCGCTGGAACGGCCGACCGCGCCTCACGTAAGAACACGGCTCCCAGCATCGCGCCGTCGGGCGCCAGGCCGCGTCGGACGAGCCGGCACTTGAGCCGGGCGCGGGCCTCGACCAGGCGACGGCGCAAGGTCCGTTCGCTCCATTCCAGCGCGACGGCGGCCTGGGCCTGGGTCATCCCCTCGAGCTCGCAGAGCACGACGGCCAGCCGGTGCTTCTCCGGCAGCAGGGCGATCTCCTCGTGCAAGGCTGGCAAGAGCTGTTCGGCGCTGGCGGGGCCGGATGGTGTGGTCTCGGAAGCCATCTGTCCCGCCTCCCTCTCACAGACGCGCCGCCGGGCCGCGGCCTTGTTGGCCTGGATCGCGACACGGTGCGCCACCTGGTACAACCAGCCGCCCAGGACGTGGCGCCTTCGGATCGTCACAGCCCTCTTCACCATCACCAGGAAAGTGGCCTGGAACGCATCTTCAGCGTCGCTCGGGTCGCGCAGGATTCCGCGGCAGACGCTCAGAACCATCGGCCCGTGCCGCGCCAACAGCGCCTCGAAGGCGGCTTCATCGCGCTCTTCGATAAAGAGGTCGAGGAGCTGGCCATCGGGCAGTCCCGAGATCACGCCCGCGTCAAATAATCGCTGGATGTGCCGCAAGGCGGCACCCAAAGTCTCGATGGCCATATCTCTTGCTCCCCCCTCTCTCACGCTCTACTATCAATGAGAGCGGAAAGAGGACGATCCGGCCAAAAATTTTTTTGGCTGGGCGATGTCGCCGGAGTGACCCGGCTCGACCGTGTCATTGGACGATCTCCCGCAGCTCCCAGGGTGCGTCGGTGTTGGGGACATAAGCCGCCCACGAGTTGCTCGAGGCCGGTCCGGCGGTATCGAGTCGAATCGGTCATCTCCTTCCTGGACCGATCACTCGGCCACGACCTTGACCTTCACCTCGCCGAGGTCGCGGACCTCGCCGAGACGTTCGGGCACGATGTTCCGGAAGACCTGGCCGGTGTCGATACGGGTATTCGGTCGGGCCTTGATGTGGACGCCGATGGAGCACCGGACGCCCGGCTTGAGGCCCGCGACCTCGAACTGGCCGTCGGAGTCGGCGGTGAAGGTCTGGTCGTCCGGCCACAGCGCGCCGGGGCCGGTCAACAGGCTGTCGTGGTCGCCGGGCCCGTAAGACATGACCGAGAGGGTGGCGCCCGCGAGCGGCAGGCCGTCCTCGTCCACCAATCGCCCCTTGACGGAGCACGGCGGCCCGAGCCGCACTTCCAACGTGGCCTCGCTCGTGAGTGTCCTCGTCCTTGAGGGTGATCGCGCCGACCAGCCGGCGCCCTTGTGCGCGACGATGACCTGGCGAGGATAGCCCGGCTCCAGACCGTGGACCTCGAAGGTCTCGTCGGGGAGCGTCTTGATGAAGCCCAAGGGGTCGAGTCCATAGCATCGCGCGCCGGCGACCGGCTTGCCGACGGGATCGACCACCCGGCCCTTGCGCGTCAGGCCGCGGGTCAGCTCGAGGTCCACCGTGAAATCCTTGGCGTCAGCGGGGACGTCGATAAACTTGTAGGCGTGATGACTGTCCAGCCGGATGGTCGATGCCTCACCATCGCCGGGCCCGCCGATCCCCTTGCCCCTGTCCTCCTTGCGGAGACGGGCCCGGGTATAGGGCGGCTCCGCCCCGCGCACACTGGCGTAGATGAGCCCCTCGCCGGGCGGGACGGTCATCTTGAACGTCGGGACGACCGCGCCGCCATGTCCCGTGCCGGGATAACCGTCGTTCGGGTTCGTCGGCAGCTTGATGTAGTTGACGTGCTTCGCCCGGACGGGCCGGCCGGTTGTCCGGTCGATCAGGCGCCCGGTGATGGTCACGCCGCGGGGGACCTCGATGGTCGTCTCGATCGGCTTGAGCCCCTCGGTATCGCTGACGGTGAGTGGTGAGACGTTGAGGTACGGCTCAATGCCCGACCGGGCCTCGGTGCGGAGCTGATACACCCCGGCCTTGGGCAGGCCGAGCAGCCGGAAGCGTCCATCCTTGTCGGTCCTTGCGTAGATCCAGGTCCTCGTCGTCGGTTCGATTCCCCTGACGGTGATCCCCGCCGCGGGCCGGCCCGTCCCCTTGATCCGGACGACGCCGACGATCGGCTTGCTCGGTCCGATGATCAGCTCGAAGGTCGCGCCATAGAGCGGGGGAGGGGGCGCGGGGCCGGACATCAACATCATTTCCGGCGACGTGCCCGACGGCTGCTGCCGTAGCCTGGGCGGCGTTTGCGACGGCCGCGCCATGACGTGGACGTCGAGGTGTGCCAGCCCGGGTCCATCCAAGCCGAGCTCGATGATCCGGTCGCGCCCAACGCCCCTGACCTCGAATTGTCCGACGGCGTCGGTCGTCCAGGTACCCTGGCGGCCCAGCCAGGTCGGGTCCGTGTAGTACGACGTCGCCCTGTCATCTTGGAACTCGCTGGCGGCCATGAGGGAACCGGGGTCGATCCCGGCGTTGACGGCGGCGATCCGATAGGCCTGGACGGTCACCCCGGCGACGGGCCGGCCCTGCGGGTTGACCACCCGGCCGCGGATCGGCACGTCGTCGCGGACCAACTCGAGCGGTGCCTCGCCGCCTTTCAGCAGCGAGCCGGCGGCGAGCCACGCCGGCCCGTAACCCGGGGCGACGGCGGCGATCTTCGCCTCGTGCCAGACCGGATAGTCCAGGTAAGGGAAGTCGCTCGGCGACGTGTCCAGGTCAAAGTGGAACCGGCCGTCGGGGCCGCTCACCGCCACGCGGCCCCGCTGGCCGTGCGTGACCGGATCGGTGGAGTTCCATCCATGTTTCGGGTAATGCCAGACGTGGATCGCGGCGCCGGCGACCGGCTTGCCGGCGGGGTCGAGCACCCGGCCGCGAACTGGGAATGTGCCGTCCGCATCAGTGGGGCCCGGTTTCGGCTGCGGGACGGCAGCCTTGGCCTCTCCTTGAGCAGGCGAGTCTGGGCTGGCGACCGTCTTCTTCGAAGGCTCCTGTCCGAGCGAGACCAGGGTGGCCGACGCCCCCCAGGCGATCAGGCCGGCTGCCAGCAGAGTGGCTGATGCCCATGTGAGTTTTTGGAGCAACATGACCTTGAATACCTCCTGACTCAATTGCTTGGCCGCCGCCGAGACGACCCCGACGGTCACTGTGGGATTCACTGTGGCGACCGCCGCACGAACGGTCGCTTCGCTCCAGGCTGCTGGTACGGCAACCCGCGCCTTGCGAGGAACACCGCGCCGAGAGTCGCGCCGTCGGGCGCCAGCCCGCGTCGGGCCAGCCGGCGCTTGAGCCGGGCACGCCCCTGGGCCAGCCGTTGGTGGATCGTCCGTTCGCTCCAGTGCAATTGCCCGGCGGCCTGCGCCTGGGTCATGCCTTCCAGGTCGCAGTGGACGACCGCGAGACGGTACTTCTCGGGCAGCCGGGCGATCTCCTCGTGCAGCGCCGGCAGCAAATCATCCGAGGCTGCCGGCCCGATCATCGAACTCGCGACGGCCATCTGTCCCACCTGCCTTTCGAGCGATCGCCGTCGCGCCGCGGCCTTATTGGCCTGGATCGCGACCCGATGCGCGACCTGGTGCAGCCAGCCACCCAAGGCGTCTCGTCCCCGGATTGTGCGACCCTTCTGGACCAGGACCAGGAAGACCGCCTGGAAGGCGTCCTCAGCATCGTGCGGGTCGCGCAAGGTCCCCCGGCAGACGCTCAGGACCATGGGCCCGTGCCGTCCCACCAGCGCTTCGAAAGCCCCGGCGTCCCCCTGCGTGAGGAAACGCTCGAGGAGCTGCGCGTCCGAGAGCCCCGCGACCACCCCCTCGGCGAACAAGCGGTTGATCTGTCGCAGGGCAGCGCCCAGTGTTTCGATGGCCATGTGTCGGAGTCCCCTCGTGCTGGTGCTCTATCATTAATGAGAGTCCAACCCGGTCCGCCCCGCAAATTTTTTTCGGAATTCTTCCTGAGTAACCGTTCACGAGTCGAGGGTGACAAACGTGTAGAAGCGTGTGAAGTCGCGAAGATACCTCCCGGGTGCGTCGGTCGATGTGACGAATGGCACTAGCTTAAGGAACCCGGTTTGACCTAACACCGGTTGTCGCAGGAACTTATGCCAATTGATCGCGCTTTGACGCAACTTCCTCTTTGTAACCGTTTATGCAAAAACCGCCTCCTTAAGCTAGTGCCATTCGTCGATGTGACCGACGGCGCGCAACCCCCGACACGGTTCAGCAAGGCCTATTGCCTTGTCCGCTAGGTTCGCGGTTCTGGATCTTGGCGAGCAGGGTTGACCGCCGTGCGAGCGTCTCGTCACGTGTGCCAGACGAAATTCCAGCTTGAGAATCGAGTCTGCACCGCGGCCATCTGGCTCGTGTCCTATGCGCGCCGTCGAGGAAGCTGGAGATACTGCGCCCTGCATGAACTTCGAGGAACAGCTCGGTGTTCAGGACGGGCTCGCTGTCCCCGAGTGCATCGCGGATCGCGGCCCTAATACCATATCTCGCCGCTGGGGTGAGCCAGCGAAACGAGCAGTTCGGCTCCTCGAAATTGCTTCTGGCGGCTACAATGATGCGACCGTATCTGTTCTCCCCCGGGGCCTCCCAGCTTTGGTGGTCCTATATCAGGCAAGGCGACAGGGTTCCTCCTCCGTTTGAGCTCACGGTACTTGGGCTCCAGGCAGGATATTGATGGAGAGCCTCTACACCTACCTTCGCGGACGGCATGAGGAGCTTCGCGGGATCGTCGGGCGCGTAGACGCGCGAGCCAAGCCGGCGTGGAGTACGTTTTTGGACTGCCACGTCGATCGCTGCTGGCCCTATGAACTGACATCGAATAGCCCGCTTCCGACGGATATTCCTGCTTATTCGTCGAGCACCAGCGCCATGATCTTGTACTCACTGGCGCTCGCCTTGGGGCTGCTCCGGAAAAGCCCTCTGGCACCTGGGGTGCTTGAGGAGAGCCCCAGCGATACCCTGCCCGCGGATCGAGCCGGCCACGAGGCCGCCTTCTGCGCCGGAGTACGTCGGCTGATCGAACATGCGAACGGTCTTGGGGCACGTGTGGCCGTGGTAGTCAAGTCCAAGTCGTTCGGGGGCGACGACCCTTTCACGCTGACGTGGTGTTCCGAACTACTCCGAGCGATCGCGTCCTCGACTCTGCCGGAGTTGGTCGCTCTCCGGAGCGAGGCGCCCTTCACGACGTTTGTCGCGAAGTTCTACCCACGCGCGCAGGCGAAGGTAAGCTCGGCCCTGAAGACCCCCACAGTATCCTGCCTTGCCTTCCCCACTCCGGACCGCAACGCAATCGACCATCCTTTCCCGCTGATCCGAGCTTGGCATCTCGCCCTGAGTCTGTCGAGGACGAAGGGTGCTCCAGGCTCCCCCTCGGCAGCGGCTGCCGAGGACGCGAACGAATCGATGGGGACGTTCGGGACTCGGGTATACGACCACTTCGTCAGCCGCGTCCATCAGCAGCTCTCGTTCCACGCCATGCCGAACGCTCAGTTCGACGCGGCGGAACTGGTTTTCGCTCTTGAAGGCATCCTTCTTTGCGGCCCTCACCCAGGGACTGCCGAGGAGGAGATCCTCCAGCAGGTTTTCCAGGTGATCGAGGAGAGGCAGCTTCAGAACCCGTACTGGCGGCCCCTGAAGCCGTTCGTCACAACACCGCAGGGATTCGCGCTGCTGCCACTGAGCGTGGAAATTGCGAACAGCCTTCTTCGGGTTTGCGCGTTGCTGTCCCAAGCAGGTGAAGCGAAGGACCGATTCTCGCTGCACCTCCCGCTGTTCACCCGCTACACTGAGTGGCTGGAGAGCCGCGTGGACCGCGGAAAGACTGCGGCTGGGGCGGCTGGGGCCGCCGTGCCCAGCCAGCCATTCTTCGGGTGGCACTCCGAGCATGTCTCCGTGCCCGGCAGAGTCCACACGTGGGAGACGAGCCAGGTACTCATTTACCTGCTTCACTTCCGAGGCATGCTGAAGAAACACATCGCGGAAGCAGCCCTGGCGGCGGCCCACCTCAAATCGATTCCGCAAGGCAAGCGCTCAAGCGCGGCAGCCGATCACTGGGCGTCCCAGTTCGAGGGATCCGAACCTCTCAGCGACTGCCCCGATGCAAGCGAATACCGGATCTACCGCCGTATCAAAGATGACTTCCTGACACGGAGAGACGCACCAAGGGAGAAGCCGCCGCATTTTTCTGCACTCCTCTACGGTCCACCGGGTACTGGGAAAACCAGGATTGCGAAAGCCTTGGCAAAAGCCCTCGCTTGGCCTCTGATAGTGATTACCCCGAGCGACTTCGTGGCCCAAGGCGTGTCGGAGGTGGAGATGCGGGCCAAGGCAATCTTCGACGTGCTGAGGGAACAGTCGCAAGCGGTGGTGCTGTTCGACGAGATCGACCGCTTGATCTTGGACCGGGACTCGAAGCTCTACCGCGAGCAGGGAGACATGTTCCAGTTTATGACCCCAGGCATGCTCACCAAGCTCCATGAACTTCGTGATGGGAAGCGGCTGATATTCCTCATCGCCACCAACTACGCCGATCGAATTGACCCGGCGGCGAAACGTACCGGTCGCATCGACGCGAAACTGCTCGTGACCCCGCCCGATCTCCCTCAGCGCGTCCGAACGCTCATCGAGATTCTTAACGAAAATTTCGCCCTGAGAATGCCCGACGCGGTCGTTCGTCCCGCGGCAGAGAAATGCCCCCTCGCGATCTATGCAGTAGTTTCCAAGAAAAACTTCACAATCGCGGCCCGGTGCGCACCACCTGCGTCGCCGCGGTGGCTCAACCTGGTCACCGAGCCGTTCTACCTGCCGCATCGGCTGCGGGAGCACCATCCGATGCCCGCTGAGGACGCCCTTACACTCGGTTCATGCCACAGCCCCCTCGGATTTCTCTGCAGTTCCCAGCCATTCCGAGAGAAAGCGCTGAATTTCACCGCGATGCCGCCGCAGAAGCCGCTCGGCGTCCAGCACGCTCGGCCGATCCTTGTCCGGGTTCCAGGGCGGCCGGATCCACCAGTCCTGTTCCCCGGTCGCCTCCAGGCGGAACTGCAACAGTCGCAGCAGGCTCATCGTCACCCATTGCGCCTGGGTGGTCCGCTCGATCGGGTTCTTGGTCCAGGCCCGGCACTCCTCCCAGCCCAGGCGTTGCTTCAGGTCGCGGAAGCCGTCCTCCTGACGGAACCGGGCTGCGAACAGCTCCACCATCTGCGACCCCGTGAGCTCCACCGCCGAGGTCACCAGGGTGAACCGCTTCTTGTACCCTTCGACCTCGGCGGCGATCGCCTTGACCGGCACCTCGTGTCCCAAGACCCGCCAGAGGCAGACGACCTCCTTCCAGCGAATCCGCCGCATCCGCCCGTAGACGAAGGCGAAACCGACGTGCCACGGCCCGGCCCAGCGGCCTCCTTGACGGGGCGGGGGCAGTTTCTTGCCCCACTTCGGCTTGGGGCCGCGCTTCCCCTTGGGGGACTCCTGCGGGGGCAAGGCAAACAGCCGGGCGTCGTGGCGCAACCGGGTGAGGAACTCGATCCGGGGCAACCCGTCCTCGGGCCGGACCAACCGCCGGACCACGCTCCGCAGCGCGTAGCCGCCGTCGAAGACGCCCAAGTGCTTACCGGCGATGATCCGGGCCTGGGCGCGGAGCAAGGCGACGGCCAGGTCGCACTTGGTCTGGAACGGCGCGGTGCCGCCGGGTTCACCGGGCTCGGCCGGCAACTGCGACTGGCGGAAGTAGAGATAGCCGGCGATCGGCAGGAACCAGGCTGGCTTGGCCTGTTCATGGAGCAAGGTGCCGAGGACCACCCAGTTGTGGGCCCGGACGGTCCCGGCCCGGTTGGGACAGCGGGCCGTATACTCGTGGAAGGTGCAGGTCCCCCAAACGTGAGGGCTGGAGCGATGGGCTTTGGTGTCATCGACGGCCGAGACCCGGTAGCCGTGCCAGACGCGGCCCGGGGCGGTCTCGATCAGACGCGTCAGCCCCCAGGTGACGCGGTCGGAGTGCCAGCCGCCGTACTCGGCGAAGCATTCCAGGGTCTTCCAGGCCCCGGGTTGGTCCAAGGCCAGGACCGACTGGGTGATGGTATGCTCCTCGACGTTGAGGGCCATGGCGGTGATCCACTCGGCAAAGTGGGGGAAGCCGCGGCGGGTGAAGCAGCAAGCGAAGGCGTTGAGCAACGCTTGCCAGATGGACCAGGTCAGCGTAGCTTCAGTCATGGCGTGTCTCCTGGTGCAGGGCCTGATGGTGAGTTACCACCTGGCAGGTTCCGCCCAGGAGACGCCGCTTTCAATACGGTACGTCTGCTCAGATTCTGTGGAGTTTTTCCAGGAAACTACTGTCTATGGGGAGTTGGAGGAACTCGTACTCTCGGCAATAACGCCACTCCCGACAGCCGGGCGGGGAAATGACGCGGTCCTCGACGCCCTCCAGAAAAAAGCAGCCGGGCTAAAGCCTGGGCTTCGTTTGGCTTCGTATGAGAGCCGCTTCAGGCGAGGGACAAAGAGAACACCACACCTGGAAGACGCGGTGTTCCCCGCAGTGCAAGAGCCATTCGAGGAGTTTTTTGCACTTGTATACATTATGTGTCAAGCCAAAGACCCGGGCCCAGGCGGTACGGTCACCGACGCGTTGAGAACGATCGCATTATCAGACGATGATCGGGAGGTTGTGAAGCTGCGCCGCGAAGCGACTGTTGACCGACGACCAATTCGACAAGCTGAACTCCGGCAACACGGAGGGGATCAGCGCGATGCGAACCGCGCTGAACTCCTATCTCCAGGACGAGCACATCCTGGGACTGCTCGAGGCGCTGGCGGTTTGGCGTTTAGGGGACGTGGATGAATGAGCTTGCAGTTTGTCACGATCTCTCGCCAGAGGCCGAAAGCTATCTCCGGCTCTTGGGCAGCGTCGCGCCACTCAAGGGAGCGGCGTACGTCGCCGTGCCAATTACCACGGGTCATCGCTTCCTCAGATGGTATGCTGACCACGGGGCGCGCATCGAGGGTTTGGAAAGATACGCGGAGGAGCACCGGCGTTCGGTCGTTGAGCCTAATTGCGCGGACGCCACTCTCCGGGTCGCCGCCATCCGCACAGCGTTGCACATGCCCGTGATCGACCCCTCGTCTTTCGACAGGCCTGGATGGTCGCAGGAGGAGTATCGTGGCTTCTGGGCGGCCGTCATCAGGCGCTACGCGGCAATGGTCATCTTCCTTGAAGGCTGGCAGTACAGCAGTGGATGCAGCTTCGAATTCTTGACTGCGACCGCGGCCGGGGTCGCCACCCAGGGGGAACACTTGCAGCCGCTGTCGCAAACCGACGGGTACGAGCTCATCATCGGCGCGTTGTCTGAATTCCACAGCCAAGGGCTCGCGGCCCCTTTCCTGGAGAGCGTCCTGCAAAGACTGAAGCCGCGAGATCGAGTTCAGGCCGGTATAGGGAGGGCACGAAGTGAACGGGCAACACAACAACACTAGGACGGACGGTCTACTGTACAAGGACGAGATCCTTGACCATCTCGCAGGCCAAGCGAATGTTGCGCAGTTCGTCAGTTTCGCGCCCAATCCTGACCTGCCGCAACGGTTCTGCCACATCCGAGATTACGCTCCCAACCATCGCTTCCAAACCGCCAAAGTTGCCGTGACCGCGCTCCTCCAGGCCAGTCCCGATGGCGCGGTTAACGTCCGCAGCTATCAGCCCGAGCAGCCCAAAGGGGGCGAATTCCTCTATGGTTTGACTGACGTCGAAGTCGTCGTCGAGCATTTGTGTCGGCTCGCCTCGGCGGGGTCCCACACCATCGTCAACGAGACCGTGGATGTGATGGATGGGGGGGTATCCGGCGTCGTCGCGGGCAATCTGATCGAGTTCGCGCCGCAGGACACTCCGCGTTGCGTGGAAAAACCGGGGACGTGCCGATTCCCCCGCGAGATCGGGGGAGAAGTCCTGGCTCGGGTGTACGGTTTCCGTCCCGCCCTCGACTTCTCGCCGGAACTTCGGATCGAGTTCAGCCTGCACCCCCTGCGCCGCGGTGTCCGTCACGGGCACACGATCATCTGGGAGATCGAGCGGGTCGGAGCAGTCCACGCCCAGCCCGATGTCTCCTGGCCTAACCGCTTCAGCAGCTTACTCGGGGACAAAGCCTTCGGGCTTCTCACTGCCGATGTGTTCGGGCTCCCGGTCCCCAGGACTACGGTCGTCGGCCGACAGCTCTCGCCCTTCACTTTTGGCAGACCCACGGGAACCTCCGAGCCGTGGATCCGAACCTGCCCTCTGACTCAGGAGCCCGGGAAGTTCACCACGCGACGGGGCTGGACCGACCCGTTTCGCCTCCTCAGTGAAGAGGACTGCGCACCAACCATACAGGATCGCTTCGATCTTGACGCAGGAGGGTGTCGAGGCGGTCTATTCGGGCGCAGCTCGTCGCCTCCGATCAGGCCAATGTCCTCATCGAAGGGGTGTCGGGGAGCGGAGATGAGTTCATGTTGGGGAAACGAGCCCCCGAGACCCTCCCAACGGAGGTGCGTGAAGCGGTGACAGGCCTGTTTCGGCAGGCGAGACGCCAGCTCGGATCCGTCAGAATGGAATGGGTCTTCGACGGCAGGGAGGTCTGGGTTGTACAGTTGCATAAAGGCAGCGTGGCTTCAACTGCCGACACGATCGTACCTGGCCAGCCCTTGAGGTTCCACGAGTTTGATGTCGGGCTGGGGCTGGAGGCGCTGAGGCTACTCATTCCCAAAGTCCAACAGGCTGGGGACGGGGTCCTCCTCATCGGAGACGTAGGAATCACTAGCCACTTCGGTGACCTGCTCAGGCGCGGGGGCATCCCCTCACGCCTTGTCAGGAGGGAAGGGATCGGTAACAAAGCCTAACCCGGAGTTTCATCGAGTGGTCGAGTTGAACAAACATCGGGAATAGGGAAATGTCTCCCGCAATGGGGATTGCGCCTGTATCAGGTCGCCCGCAGTCTGACGTTCGTGAGATGATGGGCGACGTCAAGGACAGCTCGGCGTATGGCGTTTTCCTTTGGGTACTCGCGTCGTGATCTAACCCGCATCGGTCTGACACACGAATGGCATAATACAGTGCATCGGAGCGCCGCCGCTGCTCATTCAAGTTCAAGGCACCCAACCGGCCGCCGTCAGAATGCTCTCAGCATGCGTCAGGCTGACCGCGTACTCCAGATTCACAGCGTTGAATGCCGGTGCGAGTTGCGCATGCAAGTTGGTGGAACCTGCATCTGCAAAATCCTTGGTGTTCGAGCTGACGAAAGATACAGATTCCCGTAAACCCGGCAATTCTGAGTTGCGTAGTCGCTTCCACGGCATGTTCGAGGATAACCGAGTCCTTGGCCCCCTTGCCGCCCGGCTTTGCCGGGGTGTTGAAGCGATGATACGATCGACAGCTCGTCCCAAGGCAGCGGCGTCGTGATCCATGGTGAATAGCAGCGGCGAGGAGATCGGCGGACAGACTCCGAAGCAGAGTTGACAGGGTGAGTACGCCAGCCGGCAGGAATGCGACTGGGGAAGCGCCATATGACCGCATATCGACGCCACAGCGTTGCAGCGTTCACCGCTATCGTGCAATCATTCTCCGTCTCGGCAATATGGTCAGTCCCACTCTCTCTGGGTCGGGGAGGCGACGAGAAGATGAATGGTCTTTGGTTTTTCTGGACTGAAGTTAGAAACAATTGAGCAAACCTAACTTCGTCCGGATTGCCCCGCAAGGGTGCCCGCACAACGTCGAGCAGAATGCAGCTATCGAGGAATAGAACAGGAGCCGGTTTGGCGGTGACATCATGTGTAATCTCGGCAATCAGCGTCATGCTGGTTGCCCCTCTGCCTCCTGATACTCTGAGATCAGCGAGACATCGGCATAGAACCGATTCGTCAACTCAGTCGCAGCTCGCTCGTCCCAGCCACTAGCCGCAAACCAGGCAGTCAACTCTTCAGGCTTGAGTGCAACATCTTCTCGAAAAGCCGTAAGGACAAGAATCCGCCAGCGCTCTTCTACCTGCTGCGGAAGCGGCCATTGTCCATCACCAGCCTCGACAAGGGCAGTCATGGCTGCTTGAGTTTTGGGTCCAACTCGGCTGATCGGTCCCAGGCGAGGATAGGCAATCTTAAGCCCCACAGCCGTTGCCCCCGGTTCGAGCACTTCTCTGAGAATATGCTGAATCACACTGGCTAGATCCGCAAGCGTAGCGCCGACCTCGATCTCGTAGGTTCCCCCGCGAACCCGTCGCTCGGTCGCTCGGTTGAGGCAGAGCATGACGCGAGGCCCGTTGTCCGGGTTGGTGCTCCAGCAATGGAGGCGGTTTATCTGGTGTTCGTCACGGTTGAGCTCAGCTTCAATGACCGGATCGCGCGACCAGCCCACCCCCGCGAATCGTTGATCGATTTCGCTCAAGAACTGGTCGATCTGTTCTTTTTGCCCTTCGACCGAGATTTTCCGCCAGATGTTGATGACTTCAAGGGCGTCCGATTTCACGTCAAATGGAAACGTGGAGTAATGCTTGACGATCTGGCTCATCTCCGGCTGCCCGTTTGCTGCAAGCCAACCCACAAGTTCGCGCCTTGCCGCCACGCAATCATCGACATCGGCTGCCTCGGAGCCAAACGCTCGCAGAAAAAGCCGAGAAGCCTTTGGAGCCTGGTCCCAGCCAGTCAGCCTCAGAACCAATTGGGGAAGCACCTGAGTGTTCACGACGAAAGGGTCAGCAGACCCTTTGGCGATATTAGGGTGGCAGAGGATTAGCTGGATCTGCCCACCTGCCTCCCACGCCGCAGCGACGAATCGACCTTCGTCGAGCTGCTCGACGAAAGAGGGGCTGTGCTTTTGCACCAAACTACGCCGTATCCGTAGCGGAGTGCGGTCCTGCTCGGGGATTTCCCCAAGAGGGATGCTCGCATCTCGCCCTCGGAAGTAGAACCGGATAGCTTCTGTCATCGTTCGCTCCTTCCTGGCGGATACCCCGCATCTGGAATTCTATCGCGCGGGATGCGGCATCGTCGACGCTGATGGCAGCTCGCGTCCGGTTTACCGTGTTCAGCCTTACACGAACTGTCGCCGAGGCCGCAGGCGAACCCGGCAGGGTGACAGCCGCGGTTTCTCGCGCATCGGTCCGACACACAAATGCCACTAGCTTAAGTGGCGGTGGGAGCCTCGGGCCGGCGGAAGCGTCGGCCGAAGCTGGGTGCCCGCCTGACGTAACCAAGAGCCGAGGCCAGGCTGCGACCTGATCACTCGAAATTGTTTTAAGTTATAACCATTCGTCGATGTGGCCACGGCGTCGATGTTGCAGCCGTCGGAACATCGGAACCTATGCTCTGAGCATTGGCGGTGTGTTCCGAGGCGACTAGAATGGGCAATCGCCAGACTGCCATCATTGATCGAGACTAGCCATAACCCCGCAGTTTCCGATCGTCCTGGCCTCTGGCAATCGCCTCGAGCAAGAATTCTCAGGTCTTTCCATTGGGCAGACAGACGCGCGGAGAGGTCGATGGAAGCGACAGACCAGAACGGCCCCCGGCTGCTGAACGCGGTCACGCCGCGCAACCTCCTGTCGTTCGGACCGGATAACGAGCCGTTGGAGCTGAATGGCCTCAACGTCCTGATCGGGCCGAATGGCTCCGGGAAGTCCAATCTGCTGGAAGCCATCGCCCTGCTCCGCACATGCCCGAACCGTGAGGGATTCCGGCCGGTGATCGCCCGCGGCGGGGGTATCGGCGAGTGGATCTGGAAGGGTCGGCCGAACGAGCCGGCCTCTGTGGAAGCGCTCGTGGCTCGCCCCGACGGCTGGCCGTTGCGGCATAGCGTGGCCTTGCGAAAGGAGCAGCAGTCGTTCCGGCTCGAGGACGAGCGGATCGAGAACGAACGGCCAGCCAAGGGCAAGAGTAAGCCAGACCTGATTTACCACTACGGCCACGGCCGGCCGGTGATCAACACCGTCAGCGGCAAGAAACGGCAATTGAACCGGGACGACGTCGCGACGGACGCATCCATCCTGGCGCAGCGGCAGGACCCGGAAAGCTTCCCGGAAATCACCCACCTGGCGACCGTCTATGACCGCATTCGGCTGTACCGGGAGTGGGCGTTCGGCCGGAACACGGTGTTTCGCGAGCCGCAGAAGTCCGACTTGCGCACCGACCGTCTGGAAGAGGATTTCTCAAACCTCGGCATGTTCCTCAACCGCCTGCGGCGACAGCCGAAGACGAAGGCGGCCCTGCTCGCCGGCCTGGCGAACCTCTACGAAGGGCTGACCGATTTCGACGTGAGCATCGAGGGCGGCACGGTCCAGGTGTTCTTCACGGAGGGCGACTTTTCGATCCCGGCGACGCGGCTGTCGGACGGCACCGTCCGTTACCTGTGCCTGCTGGCGATCCTGTGCGACCCGGAGCCGCCGCCGCTGATCGGCATCGAGGAGCCGGAACTCGGGCTGCACCCGGACATCTTGCCGAAAGTTGCCGACTTACTGATGGCCGCGTCGGAACGGACTCAACTCATCGTGACGACGCACTCGGAAATCCTGGTGGACGCGCTCACGGAGCGGCCGGGCGCGGTCGTCGTGTGTGAAAAGCACGAGGGGCAAACGACGATGCGACGGCCCGACCCGGACGCCTTGGCCGTCTGGTTAGAGAAATACCGCCTCGGCCGGCTGTGGATGGACGGCCAACTTGGGGGAACCCGCTGGTGAGCACGATCTATCTGGAAGGGGGCGGCGACTCCACCCAGCTCAAGATTCGCTGCCGCGAAGGGTTCCGCAAGCTCCTGGCGAAGTGTGGCTTCGCTGGGCGGATGCCGAGGCTTGTCGCCTGCGGCGGGCGGACGCCGCGTTCGACCACTTCGAGACCGCTCACAAGACCGCTATCGCCGGCGAATATGTGGCGCTGCTCATTGATAGTGAAGACCCAATGGCCGACATCGAGGCGGCCTGGGCACACCTGAAAGCCCGGGACGGCTGGGACCAGCCGCTCGGGGCGAGTGACGCGCAAGTGCTGCTGATGACGACGTGCATGGAAACCTGGATCATCGTTGACCGGGCGGCTCTGGCCCGGCACTACGGCCAGAAATTGCGAACGTCGGCCCTGCCGTCGCTTGTGAACGTCGAATCACGGGCTCGTCACGACGTTCAAACCAGGTTGGTCAAAGCGACCGAGAGAAGAGTTTCACGCCGGTGCGGCGCACAAGTCATTCATCAGCAGGGGTTGCGGAAGAGCGGCTCTTCTGGTGTCTTGCGTCGTGTTCGGGGGGCGGCTAGAATCATGGATGGTGGTTCGATCGTTCGGGTTTTCGGCGAAGAGTTGCTTGGTCGTGGACGGCGCGGGGGAACCCGAGCGTGCCGAAGCGTCTCCTAGCGAGGTGTCGGCCGGAATGTATCCGGGAGTTCCGAGCGGCGGCTCGCTTGCGTTACGACGACGGGCTCTCCCTTGCTGGACAAGGGAGGAGAACCGGAGCAATCTACATGTGGGGAGATTGCGCGGAAATGTCCCTCAAGGCGGCCTACTTCTCCCTGACGCTAGCGGATTCGACCCCGATCACGTGGGGAGGTCATCTCCAGCCCGCGATTCAACGCGGGCGGACCGTCATGATGATCGCGTGGCCGCACCAAGGGGCGGGCCACAATGTCCGGGCATGGGCCGAGTTGCTGGTTGCCGAACGGGCGGCTACGCCCGGAAGGGCGTACGCCGCCGCAGTCGCCCAGCAGGTGCAGGCGCGCGGCCAGCGGATCGGTCAGCTCTGGAACGAGTCGTTGCGGTATCACAATAACCTGGCCTACCAGCACGAAGTCACACAGGTCCGCCTCGCAACGGAATGGCTCTTGGTCAACCTGGACTCCCTCTGAGGGCAATCGCATGCCGCAAAAAAAATCGGGGTCCAGTCGGCGATGACCGCGACCGATGCCGGCCTGGCTAGGAAGCTGGCCGAGGAGCTCAAGAGCGGACGGGACTACGGGCAACCGCTGGTCTACGAGCAGGAATTCGCCACCAAGAAATCCCGAGTAACGGTGATCTGGGATGAGTGGGCCGACGCCTCCTTGGAGGAGCGCTCAGCGATCATCCTGCGGGCTTACGAGTTGGCCGAAGGGGCGGACGCTCGCGAGAAGATTGCGCTCGCGAGCGGGCTTACTGTGCCCGAGGCGACCGCCGCCGGAATGCTGCCGTATCAGATCATCGCCGGCTTGAGGTCGACAGATCCGATCAGCCCCGAGGACGTTCAGTCGGTGATGTTGGAGCAGGGGGCTTCCAAGCTGAATGAAGAGGACGGCCTGCAGCTTCGATTCGCCACGCGGGAGGAGGCCGAAGCCTGCCGCGAGCGACTTATCGAGAAACTGCCCGCCAGCGCGCCGATTTGGATCATCAGCCGCGATGTCCACGTTCACGACTACCTGACTATGACCGATTCGGTAACCGCTGGGGTGAAGTGAGGGCTTGGTCGTTAAATCGCCTCGGCGAATATCCATGCTTGTCGTATTGGGATCAGCACGCACGAATGGCTTACCGTTGGACGAATGAGAAACGGTTCCTGCCACCTTTCCCGGTTCCCGATTTGGATCATCAGCCGCGATGTCCACGTTCACGACTACCTGACTATGACCGATTCGGTAACCGCTGGGGTGAAGTGAGGGCTTGGTCGTTAAATCGCCTCGGCGAATATCCATGCTTGTCGTATTGGGATCAGCACGCACGAATGGCTTACCGTTGGACGAATGAGAAACGGTTCCTGCCACCTTTCCCGGTCCCACCTTTCCCGGTCTGCCACCTTTCCCGGTCCCTGCCACCTTTCCCAGTCCCTCGCCGACTCTTCGAACCGATCTGGCGAAGGTGATCGAGGGTCTCCTGCCCCTCAAGTGACCGACCCAAACGGCGTGCTTTGTCGTGGAAGGAAAGAGGGAGAAAAAAACCTCTTTCCCAAATTGCCCAAACCCCGTCGGGAATTAGCAATGTGCCCTTTTCGGCCCGGGGTGTGCTTCGGGGCGAAGTTAGGCGGTCCTCCGCGACTCGGCGGTGTCATGGTCGGCGTCGTCTCGCCTCCGGCGCACGACATCGTAGTGGGCGACGACGCTGCCGTGCCAGACCGATCGATATCTCTCAAACTCGGACAGATAGCTCGTAGATCGCGACCTCCCATTTAACATATGAACATAATATGGATAGACCCGCGTGTACCCCCCTCGGGTTCTCGTGCTTCACTAAGACAGAATTTAGCGTAAAATCATAACCGTCGTCGTCCGAGGCGTAAACGGAGAACCGCTGGCGGAATGATGTATGACATCCCATGTATTCTGAGTGATCGGTAATATATACGAGCTTTTCTGCAGAAGCTGAAAGTAGCTTGTGCAGAAAAGGGCGGCTGTGAACGCATTCATAGTTTCCGCCCTCACAGCAACCATCATTAATTCCGATGAAGCAATCGATCGCCCGCATGGCCGCCCGGATTCTCGCCAAAACCTCGTTATTGTCTTGGAAGAACAGGAAGCCCAACTTCTCGCGGATGCTAAACACTCGGGTACGAACCGTTGATGCCACCAGAGTAAGTGGCTTGCCCACCGTCTTGCTTTCGGCTTCGATCTCGTCCCAGAAGCAGCGACGGGCATCGGATTCTCTTGGCCCGTTGTCGGCGAACACGAACAGATTGCAATCCACCCCCATGATATCGGCGATACATCTCGGTCCACAACTCGGATAGAAGAGGAGCCGTGGATGACTGAGTTGCGTATCTCTTAGCATGAGATCGGGATCGAACATCGAGCTTCTCCGAAGAGGAGAGCGAGACACTCTACCTTGTGCCCCTAATCAGGCTTCGATTCCGTGGCCACACAGGTCCATTCCGGCGGAGGCCGCCGTGATTTTCTCCCGTAGGACCAGTTCTGTCAATGTGGGAGGAAAAAGAAATAAGAGGTTGGAAAAGGGGAGACTGAGAGGCTTGCGGAGACTGCGTTGTTTGGGAAGCCTTCTTTTTCGTCGGATCAGGAAGCACCCCCATCGGGAATCTTGAATCTTGAATCGAGAATCCCCCAGACTGGCGCAGGGCGCAGGAATCCGATGGAGGAAGACGCCAAGATCTCAGACCGGTGAAACGATCCGTTCCTGGATCACGCAAGTGCTCAGCAGGACCATCAGCGGCATGTCGTAGGCGGTCCGGAGGCCGTCGTCCATGGTCGGGAAGCTGATCGAGCAGCGCCACGACTCGCGATCGGTCGAAGAACGGCAGCGACGTCCAGGGTCGGCCCGCGCAGCGTGTCCTGGATGAGCTGGTAGAGCCGGCCGTCGGTGTCCAGGGCAGCCGGGGGAGTCGTGAACGGGTGCTTTTGCCGGGCGTACACGGTCGCCGACAGGACCGGACGGGCGGCCTCGCGCAACACGTATTTCTCGACCGTTCCGCGGATCTTCTGGTCAAGCGGCAGGTCGCGGGCCAGCTCCGACGACGTGGTGGTCCAGGAACGGCAGCCGACCCTCGATGGAGTGCGCCATCTCCATGCGGTCGCCCAGGAACGTCAACACATAATTCGGCAGCGTCACCTTTCGCCCACAAGTAGAGCGACTGATTCAAGGGCGCACGGCCGGCGAGCTGCCCGGGTACGTCCAGGCCCTCGAGCAGCTCGCGGTAGGCGTCGCGTCCGGCGAACTCGGCGTCGAAGTCGGGCGAGAACAGGGCGCGGAGCTTGTGGGCCTGGGTGGCGCCGGTCTCCAGCCACGACGGCGCGAACCCCAGCGCGGCGCGGAGGCCCTCCAGCGATGCCCCCTCGCCGTCGGGCAGCAGGAGGCCGCGCGAGACCAGGTTGCGCACCTCAAGCTGCCCGAGGAGCGCCTCGACGGCACCCGCATCTCCGCCGCCGGCCCCGTGGTCATAGAGCCAGAGATCGCGGCGGAAATGCGGATAGCCGGCGAGGATCTCGTCGGACCCTTCCCCGGTGAGAACCACCTTGTAACCGGCATCCCGCACGGCGCGGCTGAGCAGATACTTGGCCACCCCGTGCGCGTTGATGGCGAGCGTCTCGGCGTGGGCAACCGCCTCGGCGAAGTGGTCGGCCAGCTCCGTTTGCGTGATCGGGATCGGGTGGAACTCGGCATTCGCCAGTTCGGCCATCTCCCGCGCGATCGCCGTCTCGTCGTACTCCGGCCGGTCGAAGCTCAGGGTGAACGCTCGGATCGGATCCGATCGATGCCTCGCCGCCAGTCCCAGCACGGCGCACGAGTCGAGCCCGCCGCTCAGGTAGCAGCCGACCGGCACATCGGCGCGGAGCCGGAGGCGGACCGCCTCATCGAGCGCCCGCCTGAACTCTTCGACATGCTCGGCATCCGGGCGCGGCCGAGCCGGCCCGGTCGGTCGTCGGGTAGTCGAAATCCCAGTAGCGGACCAGCCGGACCTCACCGGCCGAGGCGATCAGGTAGTGCCCCGGCGGGACCTGATGCACGCCCTCGAAGAGCGTGCGGTCCTGCGGCGGCGCATGGTGGTGGACGGTCCGGAAGACGCTGCTGGCGATCCCATCGGGCCGGGATGCCGGCCGCGAACAGCGCCTTGGCCTCCGAGGCGAGGACCAGGACGTCACCCCGCCAGGCGTAATACAACGGCTTGATCCCGAATCGGTCCCGCGCCGCGAAGAGCTGGTCCGTGCGGCCGTCCCAGAGCATGAAGGCGAATTCGCCGCGGAGCTGCTCCAGGCAGCCGGTGCCGAGCTCTTCGTACAGGTGCAGGGCGATCTCGCTGTCCGATCGGGTCCGGAGCCGATGGCCGCGCCTGGTCAGATCATCCTGGATGCGCTCGAAGTCGTAGAACTCCCCGTTGACCACGATGTGCAGGCGCCCGTCCTCGCTGGCGATCGGCTGGTCCCCGGTCGCCAGGTCGATGATGCTCAGCCGCGCGTGGCCCAGGCCGACGCGATGGTCGGGGTCCAGCCAGGTGCGTTGACCATCCGGGCCGCGGTGGGTCAGCCGTTGGGTGGCGCGATGCAACTCTTCGGAGGCCGACCGCACTCCGTCGGCGAAAACATCCCCACGATGCCGCACATCTGCGAACCTCCGCTCACGGAAAAAGGGGACAGGCAACCGGGCTCATTCATCCCGGTCCGGCCGGAGAGAACAGGTCCGACCCTGGTCGGTTTCACGCATCCGACGGGGTCCTCGGATCGTCCTGGGAGCGATTTCCAAGCGGAGACAAGCACCTCGACGATTCGGAGCCTGTCGCCGTGGGAAAATCGCCGGTTAGTGTTGACCGCTCCGGAACCGTTCCACCGCGTCTTCGTCAACGTCCAGACCGAGCCCGGGGAGTTCCGGGGCGCAGGATCAGGCCGTCCTCGGATCGAGAACACCTCTTTGCTCTTGAGGACCTTGAGGCCGGGCGACCATTGTTCTTCCGGCAGCAGAGGAGGCGAGATCAGCGCGAGCTCTTGCCACTCGGATCCGATGGCCAGGGTCGCCTGGAGCCAGCCGGCGACCCGGAGCGACATCGAACCGTGGAGGATGCAGGGGAGCCCGAACGCCTGGGCCAGGGCGGCCACCTGGACGCAGGTCAGAATGCCTCCCGACCCGCTCCCTTCCGGCTGGAGGATGTCGTAGGTCTTGTGGATCAAGCAATCCCGGAAGCGCGCCGAGGCCGCGGTATCCTTCACCTCCGGTGATCGGGAGGTCCACCTCGGCCGCCAGTCGAGCGGGGCCGAGATAGTCCTCGCGGGCGAACGGCTCTTCGAGCCAGTAGCGCCTTTCTCCTGCAGACCCGCGCGCGACCTCGAGCCCGGTCTGGTAATCCCAGACCTTTTGACCGACGCCCGCGGGCCGGTCGGCCGTGCGGTCGAACATCAGGGCGAAGTCCGGGCCCACGGCTTGCTTGATCGCACCGCAGGCGGCCACGTCGTCCATCGGGTTCGGCCGCCAGGCGCGGATCTTCATTCCCCGGTAGCCAGCCCGCTTCAGCTTGAGGGCCATCCTGGCTTGTTCATCATACGGGACATGCGACTGATCGAGCTTTCCTTTCCAGACGCAGGTGACATAGGCTTTCACGCGATCGGACGAGCCGCCCAGCAGTTTGTAGACCGGCTGGCCGGCGATCTTGCCGATGGCGTCCCAGAGGGCGTGCTCGACGCCACCCCACTGGATGAGTCCGTGGCGCAGGTGTCGCTCGATGGCGAACAGGTCCTGGCCGACCAGCAGTTTCCGGACCTCGGGCAAGACACGGGATCGGGGGCCGGCGAACGAGTAGCCGCGAACGCCGACGTCGGTAACGACCTTCACCACGAAGAAATGATGGTCGCGGCCGGCTCCGTGCTCGGCGGTTGAGACCGGAATCTCGATGGGAAAGATGTCCACGTCCCGGATCGCCACCGGTTTGACCGTCTCGGCCAGCGACGGAGTGGGTTCAGGATCGCCGCGGTCGAGGCGATCGCGGTACCCAGGAACTCGCCGTGTCCCTCGGGCAGCCGCTCTCAGGTCGTCCACCTGGCTCATGCGATCGCGCATCGGCTTCTGAGTCCTCCCGGAAAAAAGGAGGTGCCGGAGGGTTGACGTCGCGCTCGATCGCCCCGGCCCCGGTGTGCTCCAGGGACACGCGACCTATTCTCCCCTCCGAGGGTCACGTCCTCAAGGGAGTTCCGTCGACCTGCTCCGGGATTCCGAGAGATCGGGCGGACGGGACGATCGTGGCCGCGCGACGTCTCGGTTCCTGATCTTGGCTGAGGTCCCTGGTACAATCTTTAATAATTTTTATATATAATTTATTATAATTATATATATGTTCTATCATTTTCAGCAAGGGCCAGGGGCCGCGACAACCTGATCCAGGCGGCCCGCGGTCGGATCCGTCCAAACGGCACGCGGCGCACCGCTAACTCATTTCCAGCCCTGGAGATCGGTGATGGCGCCCTCGCCGAAATATGGCAATTGAGCGCCAACCAATGCCACGATCCGGGATGGCGTTTTCCCAGCCGAAGAGCCAGTCTTCGACCTCGCCCCAACGGGCGACCCGCGGTCCAGAAGACGGCGGTCTGGAGACCTGGGCCGGGCGGCGCAACTGGAAATCGGGAAGCTGTCCCCGGCCTTCTCCTTAGCCGATATAACCCAGCCCGCTGAGGCGGTCGCGGATGATGGTCTCGTCGTCGGGGTCGTAACCGGCTTCGTCCGGAGACGCCGGATCCACTCCGGCGGCCAGCGACCGGCCTTGCATCGACGCGGGGACCTCGTAGCCGGCCAGGTCCATCAAGGTCGGCGCGATGTCCAGCAGCCGGGCGCCGACCAGCTCGCCGTGCAGCGGGCTCTCGGGCGCCGCCAGGACGAACGCGCCGAACTGGGCGTGGTTACAATCGTCGGGACCGGTGTCGTTCTCCAGCACGTGGATCGTCGGGTAGCCGACGCCGCCGATCGAGCGCCAGTACAGCGCACCGAAGTGGACGATCAGGTCGGGCGCCACGTTCTGGACGCGTTGATAGATCTGCTCGGGCTTGAAGACGAGGGTGCCCATCGGCTTCCCCTCGCGGTCAACCGTCGCCTCGAACTTCGCCTTGACCTCGTCGCGGAAGGATTCGTAATCCGACGGCTCGATCGTCCCCTGCGGCTCCCGCCCCTTCACGTTGAAGAACACGCGGGCATAGTAGCCCCCCTCGCTCCAGACCTTGGTCTTCTCCCAGTCAACGTCCAGCTTGGCGAACGGCGTGACCTCCTTCGGGTAGCTCTTGAGGACGAGCCAGCCCTCGCGCACCAGCCACTCGTTGACGCAGAAGCCGCCATCGAGGCGCTGCGCACCGTGGTCCGAGACCAGCAGCACGATCGTGTCGTCGGAGAGCAGCTCCAGCACCTTGCCGATCTCGACGTCCAGGTGCCGGTAATAATCGTGGACGGTCTCCTTGAACGGGGAGTCCGGCTCGTGCAGGACGTGCTGAGGGTCGTGGTACTTCCAGAACCCGTGATGGATCCGGTCCAGCCCGATGTCGACGAAGTGGAAATAGTCCCACTCCTTGTTCTGGATCAGGTGGCGCACCACCTGGAACTGGGTCCGGCTCATGGCGAAGATCGCGTCGCGGAGCCAGGCCTTGTCGTCGGTGCGGAAGCCGTGGGCGTCGACCGGGTAGTGGCCCACGAGCTTCCGGATCTCGTCCGAGAGCTCGGGGGGATGAGTGAAGACGTTCTTATCGGTATCCGGAGTCAGGAAGCAGCTCACGGACAGCCCGTTGATCCGGCGCGGGGGGTATCCCGGGGGGCACGCCGACGATGATCGACCGCTTCCCCTCGCGTGCGATGTGGTCCCAGATGGCGGGCTCGGTGATCGACCGCGACGAGGCGATCCCCAGGCCGGAGTAGGAGTGGTCGGTCCGGTTGCGGAACCCGTAGACGCCGAGCGAGCCGGGGTCCTGGCTGGTCGCCAGGCACATCCAGGCGGGGACCGTGATCGGCGGGATCACGCTCTCGAGCCGGCCGTAGCAGCCCACTTCCATCAGGCGACGGATGTTCGGCAGGTCCTCGTAGCCGAGGAGCAATTCCGGCGCGGCACAGTCGAGGCCCAGGACGAGGATTTTCATGATACAGTGATTCTCCCTCCATGGCCGGACCCTTGGGGACGCCCAGTGTCGGCCAGGATCGTCGGCGCCAGGTCCGTCAGTCGCGCCCCGTCTCCCCGGAACGGCCGGTTCATGAACAGGATACCGGGGACCCGGTCCGGATCGATGATATGATCGCCGCTCCACTTCTTGACGTTGTCCTCGTAGAAGGATTCCGGCAACGCCCCCCATCGACGTGGACCAGGAGACGCGATATCCCTCGGCGAAGTCGACGACGAGGTCGGGCGCCTCGCCGACGAACGGGCCGCGATAGGCTTCCTCGCGGGTCAGCACGCGGCGGATCGGCTCTCGTCGGCGTGATGCTCCAGGTCGATCATGCCGGCCAGGCCCCCGGCGATCCGGGCCTTGAGGGCCTCGGCGTCCTCGGGAGCGACGATCCCCTGCTCTTCCCGGCCCTTGAGGTTCAGATAAAGCCCGCTCAGACCGACGGCGTAAGCCTGCGTCCGGCTCCAGTCCACCTGGCGGAGCAGGTCGCCGGCCGCCTCGCCCGGCTCGACGCCGTCCTTGAGCTTCAGCAGCCCGTTCTCATGCAGCCAGGCGTTCAGATGGACGCCGCGCCGGAAGCTGTTGAATCCGTGATCGGACATCGCGATCAGGAGCGTCTGGTCGTCGACGAACTCCATCGCCCGGCCGACGATCGCATCGCAGCGGCGGTAGGCGTCGTCGATCGTCGAGATGAAGGCGGGATCGGGAGGGGCGCCCCGGTTGGCCGGGTGGTCCGGCTCGCGGTACCGCCAGAACAGGTGCTGGATCCGGTCGGGCGTATCGAACAGGACGTAGAACAGCCCGTCGTCGAACCACTCCAGCGCGTGGAGCATCATGGCCTCGCGCTCGCGCCAGGCGATCGCGCACTGATCCAGGAACGCGGCCTCGGAGATCCGTTCGTTGTTCAACCCCGTGTGGTCTTCGACCATGCCGGTCGTGTAAAACAGGCCGATCTCGCGGGCGAGGTCGCTGGCGTACTCGAACGGCTCGCTGATCGGGAAGAAGGGCGCATCGGGGTCGAAGTTGATCGGCGAGGCGTGCAGGACCAGTTCCGGCTCGCAGGCGACGAGGTGGAACCGCACCATCCCCCGGACCGACTGGAGCATCCCCAGCTTGAACTTGACCCGCAGCCAGTCGCTCCAGGCTCCCTGGCGGACCTCCAGCTCCTTGGGCGTGCCGTCGGACCGGATCACGACGCGGCGTCCCGCCCGATCGACGCGGACCGTGAGATCCAGGCGCAGGTCGGCGCCCGTCTTGGGATTGCGAGGGCCGATCAGGTCGGTGGAGAACACGCCGTCGCCGAGCCGGCTGGGGATGCAGGACGTTCTCGCTCTCGCGGGGCCTGGCCGAGTCGCGTCGGTGGTGTAGAACGTGGTGGTCCCCAGCCCGCCCCGGAGGTCGGGGACGCCCATGCCCGAGAGCATCCGGCCGCGGATCGGGTCGGGCGGATACGTGCAGGGGCATCGCAGCACGGTCGCGCCGCGGCCCGCCGCCTTGAGCAACTCCCAGATCGGCGTCCCGCGCCTCAGGTTGACGGCCTTCGGCGGCAGGAAGGCGTTCTTCTGCTCGTATCGGTTGAGGGCCAGGTCGGGCAGGTAGTTCTTGGGGTTGCGCCGGAGGAAGTCGAAGATCCCATGGCCGCCGGGATTGGTCCCGGTCGCGAACGTTGACCAGGCCACCGGCGTTTGCGCGGGGCGCGTCGTCGCGACGCGAGCGAAGCCCCCCTGCCCCTTCAGCCGAGCCAGGTTGGGCAGTTGGCCCGCCTCGAGCAGACCTCGACACGATCCTGGGGTCCAGACCATCCAGGCCGATGACGATGACTCTTTTGATGGCTCCATCCTCGTTCGTTATCGAGCGTTATCCGGAAACCCGAGTGCTTGTGTCAGATCGCGGGCGGAGCTTCCGGATTCTCCGGCAGCGAGTCCCCTGGGGTTTGCGAGACTCCGGTTGCCACGCTCTGGGACACGCTGGGCACAGGCTTCCGTTGGGACCCGGGCAAGATGCGCCGGACCATGCCGCGGCAGAACCCCATGACATTGCGGCCGAACATCATGAACACGCCCGCGACCGCGGCGATGATCGAGGCCACCGGCATCATGGTCTCGGGGCCGATATAAGAGAAGAGCATTCGGAGAACCTCTCATGTCGAATGGTCAGGTCGAACGGGACCCCGACCGAACCCGGTTAGCGAAATCGACCTCTATCCTCACAAAAAACGCCGCAAGAGCAAAGACCTGATCGGGAATCGGATCGCCTGGGCCTCGGCGGGCTGGCACGGCGGTCGACGTGCTCGCCATCGCGATCGGTGCCGGGATATAATCGCTCACTGTCGAAGGTCGATCCGATGCTTTCCGAGGGTAGGAAGGCCGCTGATGTCCAGACCCTGACGAGAGCGAGGATCGCGAATTGCGATGATGTCGACTTGGCGATCTCTGCGGCCGTGACCGCGCGGCAATGGCGCTCCACTCGCTCATCGGGTCGGCGGCATGAACGAAATCATCGATCCCGACGAAGATTCAATCTCTCGGCGAATTGCCGAGGCGACTCGCAAGGTCGTGTTGCTGGCGCTACCTCCTCGCGCGTGAAAGATCGGGCCACCGAGCTTCGCTTCGAGCCCTGGCGTGAGTTGGCGAGCGGCAGCGCGATGGCACCTGGAACCGGGAAGTCTCAATCTGGATGTCATACGGGATCGACGGCCAGTTCCACGCAACATCGTGCCGCGCGCCCGCCCTACTTGCATTGTTCATCCCGGAGATCGCGCCATCGCGGGCCTCGACACGCTACGCGGTCGTTTTGCCAACCTCCTCCGACGGCTGGGCAAGCCAGCGATTTTCCGACGGGAGGCAGTTGCCGAGCTGAAGCCGGCTCCGACTTCAAAGGGCACTTCGACACCGTCGCTGCTCGCTGGCCGCATGATCGAAGGCTGCTCTGATCCTGGCCTACTATCGCGGATCGAGGCGATCCGCACCTCCTGACCGGACAGGACTGGACGACATCGCTGCCGGCGTCGTTCGGCGCTGTATGATCCGAGACCGGCGATTAGCTCGATCTGCCCGAAGTGATCGTCATCGCTGAGACATCGGGAGGAGCCATGGCCGAGTCATATAACCCGATCATGCGAACGTTCTGCCAGTTCCGGGCGGGCGTGCTGAGCTGCATCGACATCGACCGCCATGCGATCCGGCCCGGGACGCCGCTCGAAGCCCTCTTGCCCGTGCCGTGCCGGAGGGCCATCTGGGATCGATCTCGCGCGGCAGGGGCTGCGTCTGCCGGCCCTCGAATTCTCGGAGCGGGACAGGCGGCGCATGGCCTGGGCCGTGCTGAGGGGACCCTCTCGGCGGCCTTCAGCCTTGCGGAGCGGGCGGCCCTGCTCGTGGCCGTTCCCCTGGCCATCGCCGTCTATCGGGCCAATCGGCGTCGGGCCGTGGCTTTGCCGCTCGGCGTGAAGAACGTCGGAGAACTGGTGATCTACATGACGCGCTTCTCCGAGCACAAAGACAGCGGGTATCGCTGGACCCGCAACGAGATCGAGCTGAAGGTCCGCTTCATCCTCGCGGAGAGCCTTGGGCTTGACCTCGATGCCGTCCGGCCCGAGTGTACCCTCGCGGAGCTAGGGGTGTATTGACCATGCGACCTCGGAATCCTGGCATTCCTGGCGGCGTGGGCCGCGGCTCCGGTCCCGGCCCAATCGGCGGACGTCCGCGCGCCGAACCTGGTCATCCTGTTCGCCGACGACCTGGGCTACGGCGACCTGGGCTGCTACGGTCACCCGACGATCCGCACGCCGAACCTCGACCGGATGGCCGCCGAGGGCCTGAAGCTCACCCAGTATTACGCGATGCCGGTCTGCACGCCCAGCCGGGCGGCGCTGCTGACGGGCCGGCTGCCGATCCGCAGCGGATTGAACCGCGTGCTCTTCCCGAACTCCACCGGCGGCATCCCCGACGAGGAGATCACCCTCGCCCAGGCGCTCAAGGCCCGGGGTTACGCGACGATGTGCATCGGCAAGTGGCACCTCGGGCATCTGCCGCCGTACCTGCCCACGCGGCACGGCTTCGACCATTACTTCGGCATCCCGTACAGCAACGACATGGACGTCCAGAAGTCGGAAACAGCCGCCGATCCCCCTGATGCGGGATGAGTCGATCATCGAGCAGCCGGCCGTGCAGGACACGCTCACCCTGCGTTACACCCGCGAGGCGATGCGGTTCATCCGCGACCGGTCCGTCGCGGCGCGGCAGGGTCACCCGTTCTTCCTCTACGTGCCCTATACATTCCCGCACGTCCCCCTGCACGCGAGCAAGGCGTTCCGCGGCAAGAGCCCCGCGCGGGCTGTACGGCGACGTCGTCGAGGAGCTCGATTGGAGCGTCGGCCAGGTCCTGGCGGCGATCCGCGACCAGGGGCTGGCCGAGTCGACCCTGGTGGTCTTCACCAGCGACAACGGCCCCTGGCTGATCAAGAACGAGCAAGGCGGCTCGGCCGGACTGCTCCGCGAGGGAAAGGGCTCGACCTGGGAGGGGGGCGTGCGCGTCCCCTGCCTGGCCTGGTGGCCCGGCACGATCGCCCCGGGCCGCGTGGTCCAGGACCTGGCCACCGAGATGGACTGGTTCGCCACCGGCCTGGATCTGGCCGGTGCCAAGGTCCCCGCCGACCGCACGATCGACGGCGTCTCGCTCGTCCCCGTGCTCCGCGGCACGGGACCAAGCCCACGCGATCGCGTCTACTACTACTTCGACACCGAGCTGATGGCCGTGCGCCGACGGACCCTGGAAGCTCCACCTCAAGACGATCGACCCCGCCGCCGAACAGCAGAAACCGCAGGCCCACGACCCGCCCCTGCTCTTCCACCTGACGATCGACCCGTCCGAGCGCCATCGACGTGGCCGGACAGCATCCCGAAGTGGTCCGACAGCTACTCGAGGACATCGCGGCCCACCGCCGCGACGTGAAGCCGGGGAAGCCCCAGCTCTGAAGCGGGAACCCGCGATGAGCGGCCTGGGAACGACCGAAATCTGAGCCGGTTGAGGGCTGGCCGGCCTACTTACTGCAAGACCTCGCAAGGAGCCGGATCGTGACGACGGCTCCCTCTTGACTGTAATAGAATTGGCGCGAGCGTCACCCTGAGGTGGACATAGATGCCAGCCTGCTCGGCACCTGGGATGTAAACCGTATCCCCGGCAGCCGGAATCGTCGCCGGATCGCGCGCCGAGACGCGAGCGATCGTGGTCCCGCGCCGCTCGTCCCAATAATCGAGTTCGATCATCGCTCTCCTCCGCATGGTGAGTCAACTGCCATCCCGATGATGCGAGACGGTCTTATCGTTACCGGCTAAGTCCAATGCCTTCCTGGCGATCTGGTCCATGCCGCCGCCCTAGCGAGCACGCCGGGTCGGTGTCCGGACACATCACCTCGGTCCCCGTATTGATGCGACCGTCTCGATAGTTCGCTAATCTAACCGATTGGACACGCTCTGTAACCCCCTGGCAACGGATCGCCCTGCTCGGGGTGGCGGGGCTCGCGGATCGTAGAGTGACGCAGATGGACCAAGCGGACACGATCATCGTGGGGTAGATATGGCAAAACCCGCCAGTCCGGAACAAGCCGCATTCGATTTCGAAAGGGATCTGCATCCCTCAACGGAAACGCGGTTGGGTTCCCCACAATGATCGAACATTATAATATACCCGAAGAAGTCCGGACAGGATGGCGTTTACGGGATGACGATATTCCCGTCAACGGGAGAACGCGTCGTCGGCCAGCGGAGGATGTGTCCCGAGCGGACCGACTCGACTCGGGGCGCGAATTTTGGATCGAGCCGGACGGGGGATGCGGGCCGCTTGCTTCGGCGTGCGGGGTGCGGGAACGACCGTGAACGAGTCGGGCAACAACGCTGGCCCCATCCAGCTTAAACGGCTGCCATCGATTGGTTCCTCCCCGCACCTCGCATCCCGCACCCCGACCAAGAATCATTCCCGCGTCATGATGAACGACGTGATACCGGCCGACTTGCCGCCCATGTAGCCTTCCCAATCGCTGGTCACATGCCCATCTTTCTGGAAGGTCATCGTGAGGCCGTGGATGTGCATGTCCTTCTTGGGGTCGAGGTTGGTGCCGCCGTCGAAGAGGAAGATCAGGTGGTCGGGCCGGGAATGGGCGCGGTCGAGCTTCACCTGCGGCTGGTTCCCCATGGCGCAGTAGTGGGTCATCCGCAGATCATCGCCGTCCAGGTGGTACACAGAGGTCATCTCATGCCCGGTGCCTGGGAACTGCGTCTCGACCACCGCGCTGCCGGCCCCGGTCAGCTTGAAGGTGACCGTGACCGGTTCCGCGTGCCCATCCTTGTTCTCTTTGGCCTTGGCCGCATGATGGCCTTCGATCTGGGTCTTCCACGTGCCCGCGAGAGTCTTCAGCCGCGCGAAAGCCGCCTTGGCATCCACGCCCTCCTTCGCCTCACCACTGTCTCCCGCACCTGCCAGCCGTACCCCGCCCAGGATGCTGACACCTCCCAGCACAACCATCGCCATCCAGCCAAGTCGCATACCTTTACGGCTCATCGGATACCCTCTTTCTGGGACATCGGTTGAAGAAATCGGAGAACACGATCCGACCCTTCGCATCCGGATCGAACCCTTGACGATGCCACTCGTCGTGCGGGATGCTAGGGTCTTTCTGTACATCTGTCAAGATCGAAAGGAGTGAGAGTGACCGAGATGGCACATCGACATGGCTCTCGATCTTTGAAACCGGCCTCGTCGGAAAGGGATCGTCCCGGAGACCGTGCTCGTCTTGACGAATTCTGGAAAACATACGAGACAATCGGAGCGGCGGCGTGAACGATGAATGGAATCTGAGGGAAAATCGGATGAGTACCATCAGTCGAAGCCGGTGGATCGCCGGCTGGGTGTTGACGGGGCTGCTGTCGGCCTTGTTCATTGCCAGTGCGGCCGGCAAGTTGCTCGGCGGGGAGCAGGTGGTCAAGATGATGGGGGAATGGGGCCTGGGGAATTATGTGCTCCTCATCGGTGTGGGGGAGTTGGTCAGCGCCCTCCTGTTCGCGATCCCGAAGACCCATTCGCTGGGCGTCCTGCTCCTGTCGGGTTACATGGGTGGAGCAATCGTCACGCACATGCAGCACGGCGAGTCGTTCGTGATCCAATCGGTGATCCTGGCGTTGATCTGGGTCGTGGGATTTCTGCGATACCCCGAGCTGCTGCAAAGCTTTCGGGCGGGGCGTCCCGTGGCCGCCGGTTCCTGACACGGATCGCCGAACTGACAGGATTCCCGGTGCGATGGCCCATGAGCCGAATGGGTTATCCCGAATGGATCGCTTCACAACCTCTCAGTCGATTCCGCGTTTGCCGGAACGATCAGGGACCAGTTCGGCCTTGAAGTACGCCCAGGAATCCTTGAGGTAGAGGCCGAACGGCAACCACCAGATCAGGTCGTTCGTGATGCAGAGGATGCTCGCGGACATCGGCCAGAGGCCACGGCCAATCTGCACCGTCAGACCGATGGGCCCGAGGATCTTGCCTGCGAGACCGACCGCGGCCAGGAGCCAGCCTCGTTCGGGGACGCGAGCGACTTCGAGATAAAGGATGCCGTAGAGGCCGACGACCATGGCCAGGCAAGCGAAGATGGCGGGGTGATTCAAAGGAGGCATGCCGGCGAACCGGAAGAGCCATTGCGGATCCAACGCGGACCAGACACCCCATCCGATGTTGTACACTCCAGCGGCGACGAACACCGCGCGATGAAAGCGTCTGCGTGCGATCATTGCCGGGCGCGGGTCCCGTTTCCTGGGTTGCGGGGCCTCGCGCACTCGATCTCCCCGGACCGGGTCGCCGGACCGCCAGCCAGAATCATACCGGGATTTGGGAAATGTGCCGAGGCGGTCCAGCGAGATCGGTCGTCGCCTCGGCGACGTGAAGACACCCGCGAGGTCTGGAACCGGGCTCAGGAAATCGAAGCCGCCAGGCAATCGGATGCAATCCAATCCGCCGGCGATTCGGAGACTCCTGGACTGTCGCCGTCCTCCCGGATGACCACGTTCGGCCCCAGAGGCTCATGGCCTTGGTCAACGCGGATGGTCCGGTCGCTCGGCCAATCAAACGGCAAGGCCAGCGGTGCCGGGTCAACCAGATCGAGGGGATGGAGTCGGTCGCGGCCCGTTGTGCGGCAAACGGCCCGGATCGTGACCGCGGCCAGTGCGAGCGACGCCGAACCGGCGGCGACGATCCACGCGCCGAGCGCCTCTTCCCATCGGAAACCCTCCGCGCTATTCCTGGGAACTTGCCAGGAGCGCGTCGGCATCTCATCGAACCACCCCGCTTCATGTTCGTAGCACGCCCAGGCCGAGGACGGCATCAAGCTCAGCACAACCGCGGCGATCGGAAATGTCAAGCGTCGCATCGGTGACCTCCTCCAGAGATGAAAACCACGGGATCCGCGACGGTTCATGACAATTGTAAGACTTGTCTGACAGTTGTCAATGGGGTGGTCATACCGTCAGCGAGGAGGCGATGTGCGGGTGGTTTTCGACTACGTCCTCACTTGAAGTTGATCCAGTAGTGGAAGGATTTCCGATCGGTGATGGTGCCGCCGTCGTTGGCGACTGTGAACGTGAACCCGTCCCAGATCTTCAAGGCGGTCCCGGCGGCATTGTTGGCCTGGAGCGGGTCTTGAAAGCCCTTGTCCCAGAAGTCTCTCAATCGATCGATGTCCTTCTTGTCCTTCGTCAGGTCGCCGAGCGACTTGTAGAATGTGCGGAAATGGTCCGGAGGCCCCGCATGGGCCAGGACGATCAGCGCGGTCTGGACCGAGTTGTCGAAGCTGCCAGGAAAGCGGTGCCGGACGAATTGCTCGATCTTGTCCCGCAGCTTCTCGTCCTGGTAGATGCTGGTGGCCGAGATCACGTCTTCCCGGCTCTCCTCGGAATCGATGTCGGGCAGGAGGTGGACGAGCTTCCGGATGGTCTCCGGGTCGCGCACCAGGGCGGCGGCGAGGCAGAGGTTGTGCAGGTCGATCGCCGGTACCGATGCCTTCGCGATCGCCTTGGCATCGATCGCCTTCCGGACGGCGTCCTTCGCGGCCTTGTGATTGAGGATCGTCGCCAGGAGCAGCGCGTTGGAAGCGCGAAGTGGATGGGCATCCCGCGCCGACCGGGCCAGGTCCAGCAGCGGGCCGACCTCGAGACCGGCCGGCATCTTCTCCTGGTACTGGAAGTAGGTCGAGAGAATCATGGCGATCGACTGGGCGTAGCCAGCCTTCGGAAACAACCGCATGGCGCCGACGAACAACCAGCCAATCCGCTCCTGCATCAGGGCGAAGGCATCGGCCTTGGCCTCGGGCGAGAGCTTGCTCCCAGCCAGTTCTTCCAGCACCTTCACGAAGACGGCGTCTTTCACCAGCTCCATTCGGTCGTACCGCCCGACGAACGTCTGGGCCTCGGCCGCGATCGGAAACGACGGTTTCGTGTCTTTGTCATCCGCGGCGGCCGACTCCGCACTGCCGATCGAGACCAGGACCACGAGTGCCGCAAAGGCGGCGGCCGAACGAACGAAGAACGTCTGGATCATGACGCGACAGGCTCCGAAACGATGCCACGCGGCGCGGGTTGGACAACGGTTGTGGGTCGATTCTACACGAGACGCTCCCACGTGCCATCGCCGCTGCATCGTGGTCAGACGGGCTTGTACCTGGCCAGCAACCGCCGGATCTCCGGCAGCAACGCCACCGGCACTGTGACCACGGTTTGATCATCGCCGTCTGCCGCCGCTGCCTCGTCGGCGGCGACCCACTCCTCCTCTGTCTGGTTATCCAGTTCGTCCAGCAATCGCCGAACACGTTGCTCATCCCAGCCCGGCGGGAACCGTTGCTCGATCATCGCCCGCGCCTCCTCCGTCGCCACCAGTACGCCTGGAGCACCAAGCTGTGGCAAGGTCTCCTGACCTTGCCACTTTGCCGACCGTAGGTCTCCAACCCCGAGCCCGTCGCCTGATCGTGGGGTTCCCTGGAGCGAGAGGTTAGGCCGGATCCCCCGGAAGGTCGATCGCTGGTGCGTTGATCAGGATGATTTCGATGCCTACCTCGCACCAATTCAGGAACCCAGGTCGTACCAAATGAAAGCGGATTGTAACCTCGTGTGGTTCCGCTTGCTTGTAGATTCGGAACGCCCGGCTCGGCCATCGAGAGCGCATCTCGGCTACCCAGGACTCGATGATCCGGTCCGCGACGACGTGTCGATCATCGCCGGCTATGTGGAGATGATTAACAAACACCTCGCGCACCACCAGATTGAGCGTTTCGAAGCCGTGAGAGAGGCCGAGTTGCTGCTCGTCGAAGATACACTTCTCGACCTCGACGAGTGCCATCGTACGTCCTCACCCCCAAACACCAAAGCTCTGCGGACCGGACCGCCGAATACAAGCTTGATTGTATCACAAGCCGCCGCGGCCCGCCAGGCCCGTTGCAACGCCAGGTTACCAGGCATCGGGCACGGCAACCGCCGGCTCGACGACGAGTTGTTTGCCGATCGGATCGACGGTGAGCCACCTCGTCACATCCGGCGGCGGTAGCAGATCAGACCACGCGACGCTCGCGCACGATCTGATGAAGCGGTCAAGAAGGAGTGTGAATTTCCACTCCTCTTGGTGCCAGTTACCGATGCCGATCCAGGCGCGACCGAGGACACGCGGAGATGGATCATCGAAGATATATTGCTCGGGAATGAAGCCATCGCACCAGAGGCGGCGGAGGTCGCGTTCAGCGAACCCCGCGAGTTCGCCGCAGACGCGATACTCCAGGCAAATCCAGAAAGTGGACTCGTCCACGATTGCTGAGCCGCCTAACTTATCGATTGTGAAGCGAACGAGCCGTATCTCACGCCGCCCCGACAGACTTCGTGGGCGCCGCGACAACTCATCGACTCACTTGCTTACCACCATCGTAATGGATGGCCTTCTGACGTTCCACGACGAAGTCCCAGTCCAGCCTGTGGGGTGGGTCGAGGTACTGGCGATAGGCCGCCGCCATCTGCCGCGCCGCCTCGCTGTAGGGCACGCCCCCGAACCCCGTCCCCATTGCCGGGAAGACGGCGACCTCGATCTTCTGCTCCGAGGTTCGGTTGTGGGCGTGGATCGCCAGCAGGGCGGCCCAGGTCGCGTTGTAAACCTTGTCCGTCCCCTCGATGCTCCCCGGGACCCTCATCGTTGGGGCGTGAGCCAGGAACGAGATCGTTGGGTGACCGGTGGACACGACGAAGGCCGTCCCGACCGGCTGCTCGCCGAAGAACTCGTCCATGATCCGGTGCTGCACCCGCTCCATGAGCGGCTCGCCGAAGAAGCGGACCACGGCCGCATCGATTCCCGCCGTCATCAGGCCGAACGAGGTTCCCGCCGTGACGAAGCAGTCGTGGGGTTCCAGGTCCTCGAACTTCGCGCGGATGACGCGGATGCCCGGGAGGCCGTCGAAGCGCATCCGGAAGGCGTCGCACATCGCCTCTTCCGGGTGAATCAGCCAGAGGTTTTCGAGCATCGTCCTTCGCCTTTCGGCCAGTCGTCCCAGCCCAGAACCTGGTCCGACTGGCAAATCGCGCTCCGACACAAGCTTGACACTCCCCGCGTGACTCAAGTTCTTCTGAAGATACCGCGCTCTCGGGGCCCGTATGAAGGTCGTTGTCTCTGATGCCGCCACGATCCAGACTCCTCATTCAACTCGTCGAGGAGAGCCCGAGCCTAGGCTGATGCAAGGAATGGGTGTCAGTGGTTGAATAGCACGAGGGTCCACGCGGCGAACGCGAGAAGCGGGGCGGGAAGTGCGGCTGGAGGAGGCGGGGCGATCACCTGAACCTCGCCTGCAAGGTAGTCGAGCAGGTCCGTCGCGTGGCTGGCGAACGCGATGGTCGGGTGACGGGCCGGGGTGATCAGGCGGAACGCGACCTCGTACGGAGTGATGCGACCGACGTTCTTGCTCTGGTCGTCGAACAGAACGGTCGTAGTGCCGCCCCCGACAACGCGAGTGGAGGGGGCGCGGAGGCCGTTGTACCCGGCGGCCTGGATCGCGGCTCGCCGGTCTTTCAGGTGGTGATAATCCTGGGACGGGTTCAGGAGGAGACAGGGGAACACACCGGCTGCAGGAGCGTTCGCGACGGACAGGTCGAAGACATTCGCCACAGGAGTCCTGAAGGTCACGTCCCAAAGCACGAACCGTTGCTGGAACGGTGGGACGATGGGGACGGTAGCGAGGTGAAGGCTGTCAATACCGGTCAGTACCTCGCGGTGAAAGTAGAACATCCTCTCCGCGAAGCAGGTCTCCGGCGTGTCTGCGAGGTAAACCGTCCGTGCCCCCGGGTAGTTGTAACGGGCGCCGTGGCGGCTGCCGACAGCTCCCTGTCCGTTCACCACCTTCGCGTGATGCTTGCTGCTGGTCGTACGGAAGGCCAGCGATGTGATCCGGTAATAACTCACGCCAGAGGGGACATTGATCCCCAGCCCGGGGCCGATCGGCATCGGCGACTCCGTAGCATCAAACCGCGTGAGGGTCGCTGAACCGTAACCCGGTCACCCAGCAATCCACCTTCTCGACCGCAAGGCCCCCGAGCCGCTCGAAATACTCTTTGAGGGTCATGCCACTCCACGGCCGGGCCAGGGCCGACTCCTGGTCTTTCGAGCGGGCCGGTATCGCGTGCTGAAACAGTTCTCGGACTCGTTCCAGGTCAAAGTTGAGAAACGAGAGAAGGTGGAGCGTCATCTGCCAGAAACGCCGAAGTGTGTCCTCCCTCCCCGGCGGCAGGTCGGCGTTGAAGAGACGCCAGTTCTTGAGCGTCGGCTCGTCCGTTTCCAGGAGCTTGACAAGAAACGAGGCGTCGAGGCCGACTTCAAGCGTCAGCCAGTCTGACCTGTGCGTGGAGGGCGTCCCGCGACTCTTCCTGGAAGAAGTCGGGAACCGTCGATTGCTCCAGCATGAGGCACCTCCGGTCTGGTTTATCCGGTCGCTTAACTCCGAATTATCCACTCCTGCGAGAATTCTGGTCAACGCGAATCGGGGGCTCCTTATTCTGTACGCCTCTTTCGCCATGTCCATCATCACGTCGTTGTTCCCTCGAGACTCCTCGGTCACCGGGCAGGTCTCTCGTCAAGCCTCTGCCTACAACGGGATTGCCGCGAGCCGATGCCGCTTTCAACGGGCTGTCGGTTCGCTTGATACCAGTGGCCGACGTATCCCATCCCGAGGAACCCCCTCCCCTCGACCTACCGATCTCAGTTCGGATCCGAACTCTTGCCTCCCTGAACATGCAATCCATCGAGCTGGTTCGTCAGGAATCGTCCATTGCTCGCCTTCGACACATTGTTTTGGAAACAAACGAGTTAGGCGAAATGACCAGGCGCCTGTCCGGAAATCTCGAAAAAAACCAGATGAAGCCCGAAGCACGGTCGGCGCACAGAGGAAACCGCGGCGAAGGACCCACAATCCGCAGTCGATGAAGCCAAAAACCGATTCGTCCCGCCATCCCGCACGCGACGCCCGTCGCCCGTCACCGGCCAGCCATCAATCATCAACCGTCGCCCGTCAGGCACCACCGGCCAGGCGTCCCGCTCGGGAACGGAGTTCTCATTAACCGGCCGATGCCCTAGAATCATCATTCTTGGTTTCGGTGTCGGGCGGTTTCCGCGCTGCTGCACGGCCCGATTTCGCGGCGGAATCATTGAGCCAGGGACGTCTATCCTGTTCCGGGTCGTGAACTTCGGACGGAGCTCGCCTTCCCGGTATCTTCGGTTGCCGGGGATCGGGAGAGTCGCTTGAGGTGAGGAGTGCGGTAGCGCGCATGAATTCGTCGTCCGTCGAGCTGACCGTCCCGTCGAGTCCCGAGATCGAGTCGGCGGAGGTCGTGCTGATCGACCCCCGGAGCGAGGGCCCGATTCGCGCGGAGCGCCTGGGCCTGGAGCGGCTGGAGGGCTACGCGGCCCGACTGGCGGCGGCCTGCGTCCTGGCGACGCCCCGGCGCGCCGGCAGCCCGTTGCTCCGCCGGTTCGTCGAGAACACGCGGGTCCTCATCCAGGTCCACCGCCAGCTCGTCGCCCTGGGGGACCGTCGCAGCCTGCCCGGCATCGACGCCGAATGGCTCGTGGACAACTTCCACATCATCGACGACTCGCTCCGGGAGGTGCACCGCGACCTGCCGCCGGGCTACGACGAGCTGCTGCCCAAGCTGGTCACGCCGCCACTGGCCGGCTATCCCCGCGTCTTCGCGCTGGCCCTGGCGCTGGTCGCCCACTGCGACAGCGAGCTCGACGAGGCGCGGATCACCCGGTTCGTCCGGGCCTTCCAGGAGGTCGCTCCCCTGACCATCGGCGAGCTCTGGGCACTGCCCACCATGCTCCGCCTGGTCCTCCTCGAGAACCTCCGGCGCCTGGCCGAGCGGATGGTCTGGGGCTGGGAGGAACGCCAGCGCGCCGAGCGTTGGGCCGTGCGCTTCCCTTCCCCCCTTGTGGGGGAAGGCGACCCTCCCCAGCTTCGACGGTTTGACCGACCCGTTCGTGGTCCGGCTGATGCAGCTCCTGCGCGACCAGGAAGGTGCGCAGGCCGCGTTCGAGCACCTCGAGGCCGAGCTGGCCGCGCGGGACTCCGACCCCAACGAAGTCCTCCGCCGCGAGCACCACTGCCAGGCCGCCAACCAGGTCACGGTCGGCAACTGCGTGCTCAGCCTCCGCCTGCTCTCGGCCATCGACTGGAATGCCTTCTTCGAGCAGTGCAGCCAGGTCGAGGCGATCCTCCGCGAGGACCCCTCGGGGTTCTACCCGCAACAGGAGTTCGCCACCAGCGACCGATACCGGCGGATGGTCGAGATGATCGCCCGGGGGTCGGGCGCCGACGAGATCGAAGTGGCGCGTCGCGCCCTCGACATGGCCCGACAGGGATCGGCCTCGGGTGAAGGTCTGGTTCGATCTCGAGCCGATTCGGGCGAGCCGCGGCCATGTCGGCTTCTACCTGGTCGACCGCGGCCAGGCGGCCCTGAAGGCCGCCTTCGGCTATCGCCCCGGTCGGCGCGAGCGCCTCTTCGACTGGGTGCTGGGCCATCCGGGCACGGTCTACTTCGGCGGGATCGCGGTGTTGCTCGCCGCGTTCCTGGCCCTGGCCATCGGTGCGGGCCTAGGTTCCCTGGCGGTCTCGTGGTGGGTCCTCCTGGCGGTCGTGGTCCTGCTGCTGCCGCTCTCCGAGCTGGCCGTGGGCCTGGTCAACCACCTGCTCACCCTGCTCCTGCCCCCTCGCGTCCTTCCCAAGCTCGACTTCAAGGAAGGCATCCCGGCCGAGCAGTCGACGTTCATCGTCATTCCCTCGTTGCTCGCGCGGATCTCCAGCGCGGCGGTGCTGGCCGAGCGGCTGGAGACCCATTATCTGTCCAACCCCGACCCGAGCCTCCGGTTCGCCCTGCTGACCGACTTCACCGACGCCCCGCACGAGACCATGCCCCAGGACGAGGACATGGTCCGCGACGCCCTGGAGCGCGTGCGCAGCTTGAACGACCGATACCGCGACGGCGGCAGTGGTCCGGACCGCTTCTTCCTGTTCCATCGCCGGCGGCTCTGGAACCCGTCGGAGGGCTGCTGGATGGGCTGGGAGCGGAAGCGCGGCAAGCTGCTGGAATTCAACCGGCTGCTCCGCGGCGCCCGCGACACCAGCTATGCCGTGTGCAGTCGCCGAGCCGTCGAGCCTGCCGCAGATCCGCTACGTCATCACGCTGGATGCCGACAGCCAGATGCCGCGCGACGCGGCCGGTCGCCTGGTCGGCTCGCTGGCCCATCCGCTGAATCGGCCCCGGTTCGACCCATCACGTCGGACGGGTGGTCGCCGGCTACGGCGTCCTCCAGCCGAGGGTCAGCTTCCTCCTGACGGCCGCCACGCGGTCGCGGTTCGCCGCGCTGCTGGCGACCTCCGGCGGCATCGATCCCTACTCCACCGCGGCCTCCGACGCCTACATGGACCTCTTCGGCGTCGGCACCTTCACCGGCAAGGGGATCTACGACGTCGACGCCTTCGAGGAGGCCACCGGCGACAAGTTCCCCGAGAACCGCATCCTCAGCCACGACCTCATCGAGGGGAACTACGCGCGCTGCGGCCTGCTCAGCGACACCGAGCTGTTCGACGACTTCCCGGCCCGCTACCACGCCTACGCGCGCCGCGAGCACCGATGGGTCCGCGGCGATTGGCAGCTCCTGCCTTGGCTCGGCGGGTCGCGGCAGTGGGCAGTGGGCGGTGGCGGGGAAGAGGCGATCCCTCGGATGGCGGCGGGTCCCTTGAGAGTGAGATCGGCCTTATTCCGTCTCCTCTCCCCACCCCAGGCACCCCACGGGTCCGCACCCGCCACCCACACTTGCCGCTCCTCGAGCGCTGGAAGCTGCTGGACAACCTCCGCCGCAGCCTGGTGCCCCCTGCGCTCCTGACGCTCCTGGTGCTGGGCTGGACGGTCTTGCCCGGCTCTCCCGGGCTCTGGACGGCGACGGCCCTGGCCGTCTTCGCACTGCCGTTCTTCCAGATCGTCCTGGGCGTCGTGGTCGGATGCGTCCGCAGCCGGTCGCTGAGCCCCCTGAAGAAGTCGTGGGAGCGGGTCCCGTCCACGTTCGGCCAGGTCGGGCTGGAGCTGGTCTTCCTGGCCTATCGGGCCGTGCTGCTCCTGGACGCGATCGTGCCGCACCCTGGTGCGGCTGCTGGTGACCCACCGCAAGCTCCTGGAGTGGGAGACGGCCGCGTTGACCGAGCAGCGGCTGGGTACCGGCCTGATGCACTTCGCCGCGGTCATGTGGCCGGCCCCGGCGATGGCGATCGCGATCGCCGTCGCGATCCTGGCGTACTGCGGCCGGGCGCGATCGTCGTGGCGGCCCCGTTCCTCGTCGCCTGGCTCCTGTCCCCCTACATGGCGTTCCGCGTCAGCCGGCCCAGGCCCGTGGCCCGGCTGCACCTGACCGGACCGGAGCGAATCGCCCTGCGGCGGGTCGCCCGCAAGACCTGGCTGTTCTTCGAGACGTTCGTCACCGACGCGGACCACTGGCTCCCCCCGGACAACTTCCAGGAGATCCCCGACGGCCGGCTCGCTCACCGCACCTCGCCGACCAATCAGGGCCTGCTCCTGCTGTCGACCCTCGCCGCCAACGACCTGGGCTACATCGGTCCGGGCACCCTGGCGGACCGGCTCCAGCGGCACCTTCGACACGCTCAACGGGCTCGAGAAGCAATGGGGCCACTTCTATAACTGGTACGAGACCCAGACCCTCCAGCCGCTGCCGCCGCGCTACATCTCGACCGTCGACAGCGGCAACCTCATGGCCTGTCTGATCACCCTGGCGCATGGCCTGAGAGAGAAGGCCGAGGCGCCCGTCTTCGGGCCGTCGGTGATCCAGGGACTCGCCGATACGCTCGGCCTGGCCGCCGAGCACGGATCGGCCGAGGTCGTCCGACGGCTCTCGGCCATGATCGAGGCACCGCCGGTCGACCTGGCCGGATGGGATACCTGGCTGGAGGCGTTCGAGCGCATCGCCCTCGAGCTGGCCGGTCGCGGGTGGGCGGGGTCGGGAGACCCGCGCCCATCGCAGGGGTCGGGAGACCCGCGCCCGGCGCAGTCAACGACCGTGCCGACGGTCGCGCTGGTGACCGCGTCGCACGACCGTCGTGCCGGCGACCTGGGCGGATCGACTGGCGAGGCAGGTCGGTGCGTGGCGGGCCGAGCTGGAGGCGACGGCTCCCTGGCTGCGCGGCCCTGCGAGCCCTGGACCGCCGCGGGGCTGCGATGTTCCGATCGGATGAGGCCGCGCTCGCCGCTGGGAATCGATCCGCGCGGACCTCCTGGCCCCGGCGAGTCCGGCCGCGATCGTCGCCCGCGCCGATCATCTGGTTGCCGAGCTCGACCGCGCTGGAGTCCCTGGCGACCGGAGCCGGCCGTCGCGGAGGGGCTGCGGGCGATCGTGGCCGCCCTGCGCGATCCTCGCCCGGCCGAGCTGCTGGGCCGGCTCCGCCGCCTGGCCGATTCCGCCGAGGCCATGGCCGAGGCCATGGACTTCCGGCCGCTCTACCGGTCCGATCGCCATCTCTTCGCCATCGGCTTCAACCTGGTGCAAGGGCGGCTCGACAACGCCTGCTACGATCTGCTCGCCTCGGAGTGCTGCCTGACCAGCTACCTGACCGTCGCGCGGGGCGAGGCCCCGCGCCGGCACTGGTTCCAGCTGGCCCGCCCGTTCATCCGCGCCGCCGGGCGGCTCGGCCTGATCGCCTGGGGCGGCACCATGTTCGAATACCTGATGCCCCGCCTGATGCTCCGCAGCCTGCCCGGCACCCTGCTGGCCGAGGCGTGCCGCACCGCCGTCGCGCGACAGATCGAGTACGGCCGGAGCCTGGGCTTGCCCTGGGGGATCTCCGAATCGGGCTTCTCCGCCCAGTACCTCGACGGCAATTACCAGTACCAGGCGTTCGGCGTCCCGGGCCTGGGGCTCAAGCAGGGCCTGGAGCAGGACCGGGTCATCGCCCCGTACGCGACGGCCATGGCCACGATGCTCGTGCCCCGCGAGGCCCTGGCGAACTTCCGGCATCTCGCCCAGGAGGGCGCCGAGGGCGAATACGGCTTCTACGAGGCGATCGACTACACCCCCGAGCGGATGCCCAAGGGCAAGCGATCGGTCGTCGTCCAGTCCTACATGGCCCACCACCAGGGGATGAGCCTGGTGGCGATGACCAACGCCCTGTTCGCCGACGTGATGACCCTGCGGTTCCAGGCCGAGCCGATGGTGCGGGCCATCGACCTGCTGCTCCAGGAGCGAGTCCCGAGCGACCCGCCGATCGTCGAGACCACGGAACCGGCCGCGCGTCGGGCACCGGGTCGTCGGACTCGGGCGAGGGCTGAGCGGCCCGAGCGTCGCCGCCACCGCGCCGATGAGCCGGCGGCTGACCACGCCGTTCACCCCGGTGCCGCGAACTCATATCCTCTCCAATACGCAGTACCACGTCATGCTCACCAACGCGGGCTCGGGGTCGAGCATCTGCCGAGGGCTGGACGTGACCCGATGGCGCGAGGACGCGGCGCGCGAGGCCTGGGGCCAGTTCTGCTACATCCGCGACGTCGCGCGCGGGACGGTCTGGTCGGCCGGCTTCCAGCCGGTCTGCCGGCACCCCGACTCCTACGAGGTCATCTTCGCCGCCGACAAGGCCACCTTCCGCCGCCGCGACGCGCGGGATCGAGACCGTCCTGGAGGTGATCGTCTCGCCCGAGCACCGCGCCGAGATCCGCCGGGTGACCCTGGTCAATCACGATCCCTCGCCGCGCGAGCTGGAGCTGACCAGCTATGCCGAGGTCGTGCTGGCCTCGCGCGGCGCCGATCTCAGCCACCCGGCCTTCGCCAAGCTCTTCCTGGAGACGGAGTGGGTGCCCGTCACCGAGGCGATCCTGGCCCGGCGCCGGATGCGATCCGCCACCGAGCAGCCGCTGTGGGCCATGCACGTCGCGGCGGTGGACGACTCGGCGACGGGCGTCGAGCCGGTCGGCGAGACGCAGTACGAGACCGACCGCGCGCGGTTCCTCGGCCGCGGGCGCACGCCGGCCAACCCGGTCGCGATGGAGGCCGGCGCGGTCCTCTCGGGGACCGTCGGCCCGGTGCTCGACCCGGTGCTCAGCCTCCGCCGCCGGTTCCGCCTCGCAGCCGGGGGGCTCGGTCGTGGTGGCGCTGACCACCGCCTTCGCCGAGTCCCGCGGCGAGGCCATGGCCATGGCCGACCAGTTCCGGGAGCCCGGCCGCCGTCTCGCGCGCCTTCGAGCTGGCCTGGGCCCACAGCCAGGTCGAGCACCGGCACCACGACCGCTCCGGCGCCGATGCGCACCTGTTCCAGCGGCTGGCCTCGCACATCATCTTCGCCGGCGGCGCCCTGCGGGCCGAGCCGTCGGTGCTGGCCCGCAACCACCTGGGCCAGACCGCCCTCTGGCGGTTCGGCATCTCGGGCGACCGGCCGATCGTCCTGGCCCGGATCATCGGGGGCGACCAGCTCGCGCTGGTCCGCCAGCTCCTCGCCGCCCACGCCTACCTCCGCCTCCGCGGGCTCGAGTTCGACCTCGTCCTGCTCGACGAGGAGCCGGGCAGCTACCTCGACGAGCTGAACCGGCAGATCCTGGAGAACGTCCGGGCCGCCGGCAGTCTCGAGCGGATCGACCAGCCCGGCGGGGTCTTCGTGCGCAAGAGCTCGCAGATGAGCGAGGACGAGCGGGTGCTGCTCCAGGCCGCCGCCCGCGTCGTCCTGGTCGGCGATCGCGGCCCGCTGGCCAGCCAGCTCGATCGCACCGAGCGCTACACCCCCTGCCCGCCCGCCTGTCGGCCACGCGCGAGCCCGCCGCCTGGCCCGATGAGCCGGTGCGCCTGCCCGAGGACCTGCTCTTCTTCAACGGCCTGGGCGGCTTCACCGCCCGACGGTCGCGAATACTGCGTGCTCGTGCAGGGCCCGCCCCCGCCGGAGGCCGGCCGCAACGGCCCGGTGGCCCACCACCCGCCCGCCATCGCACCCGCGGCTCCCCCCGGCTCCCTGGGTCAACGTCGTCGCCAACCCGGATTTCGGCTTCGTGATCTCCGAGGGCGGCTCCGGGTTCACCTGGGCCGTCAATAGCCAGTCGAACCGCCTGACACCCTGGAGCAACGACCCGGTCTCCGACCCGCCGGGCGAGGTCGTCTACCTCCGCGACGAGGAGACCGGCGAGATCTGGTCGCCGACCCCGCTGCCGGTCCCCTCGGGCCAGCCGACGCTGGTCCGACACGGTCAGGGCTACACCGTCTTCGAGCGGAACACCCACGGAATCGTCCACGAGCTGACCCTGTTCGTTCCCCTCGAGGACCCGATCAAGCTGATCCGCCTGCGGGTCCGCAACGCGAGCGACCGCCCGCGCCGGCTGTCGGCGTTCTACTACGCCGAGTGGGTCCTGGGTCTCAACCGCGACACCGCCGCCATGCACGTGGTCACCGAGGTCGACTCCGAGACCGGCGCCCTGCTGGCGCGCAACGCCTTCCGCCCCGACTTCGCCGGCCGCGTGGCGTTCGCCGACGTCGACCGGCGGCCCCGGACATTGAGCGCCGACCGCCTGTCGTTCCTGGGCCGTCACGGGTCGGTCGCCAACCCGTCGGCGCTGGGCCGCCTGGAGCTGGCCGACCGCGAGGGCGCCGCCCTCGATCCCTGTACCGCCATTCAGACCGCCTTCGAGCTCCGGCCGGGCGCCGAGGCCGAGGTCCTCTTCCTGCTGGGCGAGGCCGACGACATCGACGCGGCCCGCGAGCTGGTCCGCCGCTACCGCGAGCCGGGCCGCGCCGCCAGGACGCTCCAGGAGGTCCAGTCCCGCTGGAACGACCTGCTGGGCACCGTGCAGGTCCGTACCCCCGACCCCGCGATGGACCTCCTGGCCAACCGATGGCTCCTCTACCAGGTGCTCGCCTGCCGGTACTGGGCGCGGTCGGGATTCTATCAGTCCGGCGGGGCGTACGGGTTCCGCGACCAGCTCCAGGACGTCATGGCCCTGGTCCACGCCGCGCCGGAGTACTCGCGGGCCCACATCCTCCGCGCGGCGTCACGCCAGTTCGTCGAGGGGGACGTCCAGCACTGGTGGCACCCGCCGATCGGCCGCGGCATCCGCACCCGGATCTCCGACGACCCGCTCTGGCTGCCGTTCGTCGCGAGCTATTACGTCGACGCGACCGGCGATGTCTCCATCCTCGACCAGTCCGTGCCCTATCTCCAGGCGCCTCCGCTGAAGCCCGGCCAGGAGGACGACTATGGACTCGCGGCCGTCGCCGATGCGCCGGGCACGCTCTACGAGCATTGCCTCCGGGCCCTGGACCGCGTCGACCACCAGGGCGTCGGGGCCCACGGCCTGCCGCTGATGGGCACCGGCGACTGGAACGACGGCATGAACCGCGTCGGCAGCCAGGGCAAAGGCGAGAGCGTCTGGCTGGCCTGGTTCGAGATCGCCGGCCTGGGACAGTTCGCCGCGATCGTCGAGTCGCGCGGCGACTCCGACCGCGCCGCCGTCCTGCGGCGATCGGGCCGAGGCCCTCCGCGCCGCCGTCGAGGCCAATGCCTGGGACGGCGACTGGTATCGCCGCGCCTACTTCGACGACGGGACGCCGCTGGGCTCCGCCCAGAACGTCGCCTGCCGGATCGACTCGATCGCCCAGTCCTGGGCCGTGCTCTCCGACGCGGCCGAACCCGGATCGGGCCCGCCGGGCCATGCAGTCCGCCGACGAATACCTCGTCGACCGCGACGGCCGGCTCATCCTCCTGTTCACCCCGCCCTTCGACGACGAGCCGATCGACCCCGGCTACATCAAAGGATACCTGCCCGGCATCCGCGAGAACGGCGGCCAGTACACCCACGCGGCGACCTGGCTGGTCTGGGGGTTCGCGCGAGCTCGGTCAGGGCCGCCGCGCCTTCGAGTTGCTCGAGATCCTGAACCCGATCCGCCACGCCCAGGACCCCCAGGGCGTCGAGCGCTACAAGGTCGAGCCCTACGTCGTCGCCGGCGACGTCTACAGCCGCCCGCCCCACGTCGGCCGGGGCGGCTGGACCTGGTACACCGGCTCGGCCTCCTGGCTCTACCGCACCATCCTCGAAGCCATCCTCGGCCTGTACCGGCGCGGCGACCGGCTCATCATCGACCCCCGCATCCCGCCCGAATGGCCCGGCTTCGAGATTGTCTACCGTTTCCGGACGGCGACTTACCGGATCGCCGTCCAGAACCCCCAGGGCGTTGAGTCTGGCCGTGCCGCCGTCTGGGTCAACGACCAGCCCCAGCACGAGGCCGTCATCCCCTTGGTCGACGACGGACGGACCCATGAGGTACGCGTTGTGATCGCCCCACGTAGGTCAGCGTTCGACCTGACGTCATCTCGGGGAATTCAGGATGAGACGTGACTACGTGAGTTGTCGTCATGAACGTGATAAGATGGGCATCACCCACCGAATCCTCTTGAGGTTGCGGATGGGGTGGGCATCGCCCACCGAACACCCTCAGCGAAAGGAAATGTGGACGTGCTGAAGTCGTCGCTGCTACGCTCTCCGGCTCCGCTTGCCCACGATGCGGGCAAGCGTTCCGCGCGGTCCTCTCCTCGCATGACCATGACCAATGACCAACGTCAGGATCGGGTTCAGCGCGTGCGGAGGAGGCCCCTCATCTGGAGGTGGCTCACGGGGAGCGATGCCTCCTGGAGCAGCCGCGTCAACTTGCTTTCGACGACCTGGGCGGGCCGCAGCGCGGCTCGGTCGTCCACGACGAGGACTTCTTCGTGGCCGGCAAGCGGCAACGCATCGGTTGCGAGACGGCTTCCGGGCCGATCGTTCCGCGACACGATCACGCGGTCGACCGCCGGCGCGATCAGGGGACGAGGATTGGTCGTTTGGATACTCACGGTGTCAGGCTTCGCCATCTGAGGTGAATGCTCCTTGCGGGGGAGTACTATTAATATCACGGTGATCGCTTGATGTAAAGGACTTGCCGGATCGAAATCCCGACGAGGCCAAGAGCGTCTCGGCCCCTCTCAGCGGACGCTCCGGGATTCTCGGAAAGCCGGGGTAGATGATGGATCAGTCGTACCAACCATGGCTTCGTGGAAATGGCATCGGATCGTCTCAAGAAAAAGCCAGGACTAACACTGTGGGCAATTGGTGTGCCGAATGGTGATCCAAGAGCCATGGAGAGTGGAATTCGATCGTCGGGACTTCTCGTCTGAGGTGCCATTGCTCGTACTTGAGGATAGCGTCTGTAGTGGGTAAGCGCCACTTCTTTAGCGTTTGGACCGACGAATTCCGTCGTAGGCGAGGTCGTGACAACAATCGCCGGGCCGGCGGGATTCTGGAGAATTGTTGGAGATTGGTTAAACTCATTCAACCCCTCGCTCCGGGATGAACCCGAGGTGAGAGGGGATGAGACAACCGTCTCGGGCTAGAGATAGATACGACAAAACCGCCGGAATCCGCGAACGGTCGGCGTGGGTTTTTCTCGGTTTTCGCGTCCGGCGCGGGTTTTCAGCCGGTCGAGTGGCCGCGGGGCGGGATGTGAGGAAGAGATGAAGAGGCCGACGAAGTGGGAGAGGCTCCGAGGCGTCGGGCGCGAGCTGGGCATGATCGCCAGGCGCGGCCGGCCAGGTCTGGCGGCTGATCCCCCGGCGGCATAAATTGGCTCTCGATGGCGACTTTGGCGGTCATGAGCCTCTCAAGCGCCGCCAGTACGGTGGTCCCGCTCTGCCTGCGACAGCTCATCGACTCCGTGGATCCCGAGAACAACCCCGCGAAGACCCCGGCCGACACTCACCCGGGTCGCCGCCTTTTACCTGGCCATCATCGGGGCGGCCTACCTGGTCCGTGAGTCCATGAATGTCCTGCGCCGGTTCCTGGTCGAGAATACCTGCACACGCATCGATAAGGATATGTATGTTCGGGTCGTCGCGCACCTGATGAAGGTGGACCTGACCGTCCTGGCCCAGGACCACGTCGGGGCGCTCTACGGCCGAATCAATCGCAGCGTGGAGGGGTTGGTGCGGTTCCTGCGGGTGACGTTCCTGGAGTTCGTGCCGGCCTTGCTCACGGGGAGCTTCGCCCTGGTGGCGACCTTGTCGCAGCAGCCGGGGATCGCGCTGGCGATGGTCGGGGTGATCCCGTTCTCGCTGGCGCTGACGCTCTGGCAGATCATCACGCAGAAGGGGATCCGCCTCGACCTGCTCCGGACCCGCGAGGCGATGGACGGTACGGTTGTCGAGCAGCTCGGGGGCATCGACTACGTGCGGGCGGCGGACACGCACCGGCAGGAAGTGCGGCGGGTGGAGCGGGTGGCCGAGCGGCGACGCTCCAAGGAGCTGAAGCATCACTTCGAGATGTCGCTCTTCGGCTCCGGCAAGGCGATCAATGAGGGGTTCTTCCACGTGCTGGTCCTGGCCTTCGCCGTCTACCTGTTCATCCACGGCCGGGGCGGCCCCGGCGAGGTCATGATGTTCTCGGTGCTGTTCCTGAACGTCATGACCCCCTTGAACGAGGTCCATCGCTTCATCGACGAGGGGCACGAGAGCAGCCTGAAGATCGGCGACCTGATCGGGCTCTTGACCGTGCCGATCGATCGGTCGTTCCGGACGCCGGCGTCCGCGGACGGTCCACGGCTGGTCCTGGGCGAGCCCATGTTCGTCTCCGAGGGGCTGAAGGTCGAGTTCCCGGCTCCCGGGCGCCCGGCACGGCGCGCGCTCAATGGCCTGTCGGTCACCATCCGGCACGGCGAGACCATCGGCGTGGCCGGCCGGTCGGGCTGTGGCAAGACCACCTGGCTCCGCACCCTGATGCGGCTGGTGCATCCCTGCGACGGCGAGGCCACCCTGGGCGGGGTGCCACTCGAATTGGTCTCCCGCAAAGCCATCGGCGAGCTGGTCGGTTACGTCGGCCAGAGTCCCTTCCTCTTTGCCGGCACCGTCGCGCAGAACATCGCCTACGGCAGCAAAGGCGCCACCGATCGAAGCGGTCCGCCGCGCCGCCGAGATGGCCTGCATCCACGACGAGATCATGTTGATGCCCCGCGGCTATCGGTCCCGCGTCGCCGAGCGCGGTCAGAACCTCTCCGGGGGTCAGAGGCAGCGGATCGCCCTGGCCCGGGTCTTCCTCAAGAACCCGCCGATCCTGATCCTCGACGAGGGAACCTCGGCCCTGGACAACACCAGCGAACGGCTGGTCCAGAATGCGATCAACGAGGCCCGGGCCGACCGCACCGTGATCCTCGTCGCCCATCGCCTGACCACCCTGCGCGACGCCGATTGCATCCTCGTCTTCGACGACGGCCGGATCGTCGAGACCGGCACCTATGCCGAGCTGGTCCACCGCGGCGGGGTCTTCGCCGAGCTCGTCCGATCGGCCGAGGGGCACGACCATGAGCCGCAACAAGGCTCTGATTCGGGCTCGGCCGCCGAGCTCGAACCGGTCGCGGCGGCGACCGCGGAAACGGCCCTGTGCAGCCCTTGAACGTGCGACCTGGCTCCATTGCCCGTGGTGATCATGACTCGCCGAAAGAAGAACCAGGAGAACCAAGCCGCCGAATCCGGCCAACCTGGCGCCGTCAGAGAAGTTTCGGCTGGGGGCGAGCCCGTCGCGTCACGACCCCCGGTCCCTCCCGCAGCCGCGCAACCCGGCGACGCCCCCCAGCCCGTCCCGACAGTAGAGGGGCTGATCGGCGCAGGCGGTGCGGGGGCAGCGGATCGCGCGGAGATGCCACGCGCGGAAGATGCCGAGACACGGAGTCGTCGGGCCTTCTTCGGCCGCAGCGGTCAGCTCGCCGTGATGTCTGAGTTCCTCCACCGACGGATCAACGTCGCCATTCCGGAAGTGGACGTCGGTGACGATGTCTTCGTGGTCAAGGGGAGCGATGACACAGTGACGCGGGTGCAGGTCAAAGCGGCCACGGCCAAGGCACAAGCCGGCAGTTGCTTTGCCCTCTTTAACGTACCGCTGGCACAACTGTCGGTGACCAGCGACACGCCTGCCCTGGTCTATGTCTTCGCCGCTCGCTTTCAGAACCGGTAGTCAGACTTCGTCGTGATCCGCCGGTCCACCTTGTTCGCGCGTTTCAACGAGGGGGCAGGCTTCCGCCGAGTTCCACCGGACCGTCAGGAGTACATCCAATTCCGGATCGTTTTCACCGAAGATGCCGCGCGATGTGGTCCGGTCAACTTCCAGTGCTATCGCAACGCCTGGGATCCGTGGCCGCCGCTCCAGATTGAAGAGGAAGATGCTCCGGCACAGACTCAGGGCAATACGGACGATCCCGTGATGCCCGGCGATGCCCTTCCGAGCGCGAACCTGGGAGAACAGCCCCAACCACCCGACGGCCGGAACCCGGCCGCGCCGGAATCTGGCTGAGTGGTTACTCAGCGACCGTGTCGGATTGATAGAGGGCGAGGCCGGTGAGCGGGTCGAGGATCCGGTAGCCGCCGAGTTCGTCCATCTGCCTCATCGACAGCCCGGTCAAGAGGACGGCGACCTGATCGTAGATCGACTCCATGCCGGCATCGATGTCGGGCTGAGTGTAGGCACCGATGAAGACGGTTGAACGCGGGTGGACCTGCGGAAACCGCTGACGGATCCGCTTCAGGCTGTTCGGGTGGAGGCTGTAGGCGGCCCCGTCTTGCTGGCGGCCGATCAGGATTTCGATCGAACCGGATCGCCCGTCCGGCCCCCCAGCCAGGGGACGCGGCGGACTTAAATCGTACACCTCCCAGTCTCGATTGCCAGTCACATGACGAAGCCGGCTCGCAAACTGTTCGGCCTCGCCGCGGTCAGTCCAGATATGCAGCCACTTGCGACCGAAGGCATTTTCCACGCGGGCGCCGTCATCGAGGGTGATCCCCTGTTGCTGGAGAAGCTTGGCGTAAGCATCGAACTCCCTCGGCTTGTTACCGTGGGGGAGCCCGACGGCATAGGCCTTGGGAGGAAGCTGAAACCTTGATTGGAGCTCCTGAATCCCGGCCTCGAGGGCCGTCTCGGCGGTCGGGAACAGCTTCGCCCGCCCGCGGTCGTCTTTGAGCACCTCTCCCCTGACGATCGGCCCGGGCTCCCTCGTGGAGAACTCGCAGTAATACTGGTCCGTCGGAGTGAATTCGCCGGTTTCCGGATCTTCCTTGGAGACGTGCTCAACCGTAAACCAGAAGTCTCGGCCTTCAATAGTTCGTTTCTTGACTTCCACCGGAGGAACCTTTCGCTTTGGGCCACCGACCACGACGAGGCTCTATCCCTGATTGTACTCGTCGAGCTTGTGCCTGACCAACTGGTAGGAATGCCCGAATCGCCGTGGGTGTTTCGACGGGCGGGTGGCACGATCCCCCTTCTTGCCGCCACCGGCAAACCTTACGATGGTTCGACTGCGGCGGGTCTTCCAACGATCGTGGCGAACCCGACTGCCATCGGCGGTGTCCGATCTCGTTGAGGATCGGGGAGTCAGGAATCGGAGAGAAGGTTCTTCCGACTTCGCTCTTCCCGAAACCCGACGCCCGCTCCACTGGTCTTTCCCGAAACCCGACGCTTGATCCCTATGCCCGATCCAACCGATCCCGTGCTGGTGGTGAGCGAGCTGACGAAGGTCTATCCGGGGCGACCGCCGACGACCGCCGTGGATCGGCTCTCGTTCGCGCTGGGCCGGGGCGAGATCCTCGGCCTGCTCGGGCCCAACGGTGCCGGCAAGACGACGACGATCCAGATGCTGCTCAGCACGCTCAAGCCGACGTCCGGCGAGATCCGGTACTTCGGCAAGTCGCTGGCGGACGCCCGCGCCGAGATCCTCGGCAAGGTGGGGTTTGCCAGCGCCTATTCGAAGTTGCCCCGACGGCTGACCGTCGCCGAGAACCTGAACGTCTTCGGCCGGTTGTACGGCCTGAATTCGCGCGAGCGCAGCGAGCGGAGCCAGGAGCTCCTCGCGCGGTTCGGGGTTTGGGACCTCCGCCGCCGGCAGATTGAAGGGCTCTCGGCCGGCCAGACCACGCGGGTGATGCTGGCCAAGGCGTTCCTGGCCCGGCCGAGGGTCGTGCTCCTGGACGAGCCGACGGCCTCCCTCGACCCGGACATCGCCGTCGAGGTCCGCGACTTCGTCCGCAGTCAGCGCGACGAGGAGGGGGTCTCCATCGTCTTCACCTCGCACAACATGGACGAGGTCGCGCAGCTCTGCGACCGGGTCATCTTCCTCGATCGAGGAAAGATCGCCTCCAGCGGGCGGCCCGACGAGCTGGCGGCGTCAGTCGCGTCGGCGCGCGTCCGGCTCCGTGTTACACAGGGTCTCGACCAGCTCCTCGGCCACGTTGCGGCCGCTGGGTTGGCCAGCTCGATCGACGACGGCATCGTCGAGGTCGAGATCGACGAGCCCCGGGTCGCCGACTTCCTCGCGAGCATCGCCATGGCCGGGGTGCGCTACTCGCGAGATCGCGATCCGCAAGCCGACCCTGGAGGATTACTTCCTCAAGCTGGCCGGGACCGCCGCCGCGCGGGCTCGGCCCAGGATCAGGCCGGGCCTCTCGAGGAGGTGGCATCATGAGACTGAGCCTCGGGCGGATCATCGCCATGATCCTGCGGCACATCTACCTGGTCCCCCGCACTCTCGAAAGCTGGGCCGAGTCGATCTACTGGCCGGTCCTGGACCTGCTGCTCTGGGGCATCACGACCCGATGGGTCGAGTCGTCCTCCGTCCAGGTCCCGCGGCTGGCCATGGTCGTGCTCACCGGCGTGGTCTTCTGGCAGGTCGTCTGGCGGGCCAACTACGAGATCTCGGTCAACCTGCTGGAGGAGTTCTGGAACCAGAACCTGGTCAACCTCTTCGCCACGCCGCTGAGCGTCTGGGAATGGTCGGTCAGCCTGGTCGTCCTGGGACTGATCAAGAACCTCTTGACGCTGATCGTCGGCATCGGCGGCGTCTGGCTCCTGTATCGGCTCAACATCTTCGAGGTCGGCTGGATGCTCCTGCCGTTCCTGTTCGCGCTGATGATGTCGGGCTGGTTCATGGGATTCACCTCCTCGGCACTGATCATCTATTACGGCCGGCGGCTTCAGGGCCTGGCCTGGATGCTCGGCTTCGCGCTGGCGCCGTTCAGCGCCGTGTTCTATCCGGTCAGCTCGCTGCCGGGCTGGGCCCAGTCGATCTCGTCCGCCCTGCCGATGACGTACATCTTCGAGGGCATGCGCCAGATCCTCCGAGGCGGCCCGCTACCCCTCTGGTCGCTGGCATCAGCTTCGGCCTGAATATCGTTTACCTCACGCTGTCGATCCTGTTCTTCGGCGAGATGTTCGAGCGCAGCCGGGCCAAGGGCCTTGGGCGGCTGGATTAGTCGGTGGTCCGCGATGAAGGTCGGAGAATCCATGGCGAGGATAGATCGAGGATGCCATGATGAGGCGGGACCAGGATCGAGAAGAAAGGGTGACCCTCCCATGAGAATCAAGAGTCTGAGCATTCAGGACTTTCGAGGGTTTCGTCGCTTCGAGATGAAGGACCTCGGCCGGATCAACCTGATCGTCGGCACGAACAACTGCGGGAAGACGACGGTCCTGGAAGCCCTCAGCATCCTGATGGCTCATGGCAATCCCTCGGCCATCTGGACGGTCCTGAATCGGCGCGGGGAGGTCATCTGGGTCGAGCATGATGAGCCGGCGAAGGGGACTTCGAAGTTCTACGAGGCCCAGCAGCTATTTCGAGGTTCGAGATCGGAGTAGGCACACACTTCCGGCTCAGGGCTGATACGGAGACCGGTGTGGTGGAGATGGTTGCGAAGGTCAGTGATGAATACCGGCCGCCTCAACCTCAAGGCTCGCCGAGCGACCTCCTTCACGCCAACCTGCCTCCGGAGTTCCTCACAGCTTTGACGCTTTCACTCTCCTGGTCAAACGAGGGGTCCCAGAAGTTCGACGTTCCGATCGGTCAACGAGGTTTCGTCTCGACCGCCGCGATCAGCCTGGCTGCGCGGGTGGTCCCTCGAAATGGCTCGCCCCTCCAGTGGATTTCGTCATCTGCTCTGACGCCGGATGAGGCCGCCGCACTTTTCGGCGATGTCGTGCTGAAGCCGGATGAAGACATGGTGACCAAGGCCGTGAGGATCACCGAACCAACGATAGAACGGCTCGGTTCCGCAAGGTCGCGAAGGACCATGTCCGGTATCACATCCCCGCGCCGGCCAGCACCTTCGTGAAGCTCGAGGGGATCAAGGACCGGATCCCCATCGCGCAGCATGGGTGAAGGAATCTGGCATATCCTCAGCCTGGCGCTCGCTCTGGTTCATTCGAGAGACGGGATCCTTCTCATTGATAATATTGACACCGACCTTCATTATACGGTGATGGAAGACATGTGGAAGTTCTTGGACTCCGCCTCGAAGACGTACAACGTCCAGGTCTTCGCCACGACGCACAGCCGGGACTGCTATGAGAGCCTGGCCAGCATCGCCCATGGCTCGGTTTCTGACAACAGCGAAGTGACGATTCAGCGAATCGAACGAGGCCGCGAGAGAGCTGTCGCGTATTCTGAGCAAACAATCGTCGCCGCCGCCGAACGCGACATCGAGGTTCGCTGATCATGCTCCGGGTTTAAGGCTTGGATGCCTCGCCTCGCATCGGCGGTTGGCTGGAAAGCTGGACCAAGGCTTCGAGCACGCGCGGCTTCTGCTCGGGCCGGAGGATCAGGTAACGATGACGTCCCTGTGACGATGCTTCGAACCGTGAGGAGCCGTCGGCCTCGACGGTCACCGTTCCGGCCGGCGACTCGTCGAAGTAGCCGCGGTCGCCGAGGACCGCCACCAGGACGCTGGTCAGGTCCCAGGTCGGCCGGTTGTGCGGCGGTGGGTTGCGCTTGATGTAAGCCTCGGCGACCGGATGATGCGGCACATAGCGATAGTCGCGCTCGATGCTGATCGCCGGGTACGGCAGGGCGATCCCGATCTCGAATCCGCTGTAAATCATCGCGGTCGGCCACTGCCTGGCCAGCGCCTGGGCACTCTTGATGTCCTTGACGATGTTGTATTCCCGATAGCGGAGCTCGACGTCGATCGGTTGAAACGCGCCGGCCATCAGCGAGAGCAGCTTCACCTTACGCTTCACCAGCTCGATACCGGTCATCGGCGAGTGCTCGTCCGCGTGGCGAGTCGAGCAGCCGCGCCAGGTTCGTCGAGAAGCCGACCTGGGCGATCGCGACCGAATGATCGGGCTGGGCCGCGAGCGTCTTCCGGAGGACCGACGTGGCGCTGGGAGCCGACCGCCCCGAGACGAGGTCATGGGGGTAGCGGAACCGTCCGCTCGCATCCTTCTCCTCGACCAGCGAGAGGAACGCGCTCTTCTCGACGACTCCCCCCTGCCCCACCACGCCGATGGGGACCTCGCCGCGCCCGTAGAAGGTGTTGACCGCGTCGACGAACGGCGCGGCCTGTTCGTGGTCGACGCTGATCGTCACGGCCAGCAGCCGGCAATACCCGCGCGACTCGAGCGCATGGATCATGCCCAGGGCCAGCACGTCGTCGCAGTCGCCGCAGATGTCGGTATCGAAGATCAGCCGCACTGGCTCGACGTCAGCGGCCTGGGCCGGAGACGCGTCCAGGTTGATCGCCAGCAGTGCGGTCGCGACCGACAGGACGATCGTTGGAAGGATATCCCATCGCAACACCAGTTGGGTCCTCCGAGTCGGGTTCGATCGGGGAGTTCTCGCACCGAGGAGATCTTACTATAGGAGGGCCGAGGCGTCCGGGGCAACGGGCCGGCCAGTCCACGCCATGTTTCGAGACGGAAGCACGGGAATCGGGTTCGGGTGAGAGACGGTGGCGGATTACACGACATGCTCGCTCCCACGCACCCGTGTGCGTGTGTCCGCTCGCGACGCTTCGCCGGGGCACGCGGGCCGCCCGAGCGTGGACACGAGATGACCCGGCAAGTGTACGCAAAATATTTTCCCCACAAAATTTTTATCTGCCATTGTGCTCGAGACTTCCGGCGGCCGGCGGTCCGAATCCGAGGTCATCGCGTTAATGAAATTGTAAACCTGCGTTATATTATATATAGGGGATTGAGCGCAATCACTTCCAGCAGGGGCCAGGGGCCATTGACAATCGACCCGTCAGAGGACCGGTCGGGCCGGTCGGATCCTCATCGGCGAAGGGGCGCGACAACCGGGTCCGGACCGCCCGTGGCCCCATCCGTCCGACCTGCACGGGGCCGCGGCGCTAACTCATTTCCGGCCCTGGAGATCGGGGATGGCGACCCCCGAGTGTAACGTTCCGGCCCTGGAGATCGGGGATGGCACCCGGCGAAATAGTGCCCAATGAGTGCCACCGAGTGCCAACCGGCACAGCGATCCGCGACGGGCGATGCCCCCGCGAATCTTGGGCTCCCGCCCCTCGCACGCGTCGCCTGAGCCGCCCCGCCCCAGATCGTGGGGTGGGGATCGACAAGAACTCTCCGGATCTCCAATCCATAAGAAGTCGGCAACCCCTTGCAGTTGTCCGACTCATCCTGTAGAAGTCGAACGTTCATCGTGGATCGGTTCGCGAATCGGCATCTTTGGAGTACAGGTCTAGCTCGGTGCTCTGCACCAGGGCGGCGTTGCGCCGCCCGAGCGTTTGGTCCGTCATGCAGCACAACGAAGGCTGTTTCAGGCCCGCTGATCCCCCGGAATTCGATCGCCGGGCACGCGGTCCTGGAACAACCCCGCCGATCGTGGTTCCGCGTGCCCGGCGATCGAATTCCGGGGGGCGGGCCAGAGAGCCTTCGATGTCCCAGGTCTTGTAGTAGATCTCTCCCAGGTGCCGAGGGCGGGCTGTCTCGTTGATTGTAGGGCAGCCTACCTGCGTCATGTTTCTCTCAATCAACAATCGGTACGCCCGGTCGTCGGCGGATTTCGTCGGAATCGAAAAAAAGCCGGTAACCCCTTGCGAACACCTGGAGGGTGTCGTACGAATCGTCCGTGATTTGCCGTGATCGTCGAGCATCTGGGAGGACAGGTCTAGCTCGGTGCTCTGCACCAGGGCGGCGTTGCGCCGCCCGAGCGTTTGGCTGGTCATGCTGCACAACGAAGGCTGTTTCAGGCCCGCTGATCCCCCGGAAGTTACCCGGCATGCTGGCGGTCCTGGGACAACCCCGCCGGACGTGGTTCCGCCAGCATGCCGGGTAACTTCCGGGGGGCGGGCCAGAGAGCCTTCGATGTCCCAGGTCTTGTGGTAGATGAGACTCCCAGATGCCCAGGGCGGGCTGTCTCCATGATTGCGGGGCAGCCCGCCCTGCCTATCGAGCCGTGTGTTTCTCTCGGTCAACAAGCGGTGCCCCCAAGTCGCCGGCCGATTTCGTTGAAATCGAAAAAAAACCGGTAACCCCTTGCGGACGCCTGGAGCTTAGTGTACAAAACATCCGTTCATTGTCGTGATGGTCGGGCATCTGGGAGGACAGGTCTAGCTCGGTGCTCTGCACCAGGGCGGCGTTGCGCCGCCCGAGCGTTTGCTTGGTCATGCTGCACAACGAAGGCTGTTTCAGGCCCGCTGATCCCCCGGTGGCGGGGAATTACAATAGCGGTCCTGGGTCAACCCCGCCGGACGTGGTTCCGCTATCGTAATTCCCCGCCACCGGGGGGCGGGCCAGAGAGCCTTCGATGTCCCAGGTCTTGTGGTAGATGTCTCCCAGATGCCCAGGGCGGGCTGCTTCGTGAATCACGTCGGGCAGCCCGCCCTACCTTTCAACATGTAGGTCAGGCTTTCCGGCCTGACACGAATGGTTCGTCGGGCCGAAAAGCCTGACCTGCAACTTACGCGTCATTGAGGCACACTGTCGTGTCGAGCCAACTACGCCTGGACGACGTCCGACGCGCCTGGGAGTCGAGCGACCCCGAGCTGACCAAGCTGGTCGTCGAGCTTGCCGCCCAGCCCGACGAGAAGCCCGAGACGCCCCCGCGCGAGGGTGCGCCGACGTTCGCCAAGTTCCTGGCCGAGCTCCACAGCCCGGCCTTCGCGACGCAAGCCGGCCGAGGAGCAGAAGCACTACCGGATCGAGCAGATCAAGGCGCTCGAATCGCCGACGGCCGAGGTGCCGCTGCCCGACCGGCTCCGGCTCCATGAAGTCATCGCGGCCTTGTGGGAAGACAACGGGCCGTTCGCCCGGTCGTGCCTGCTGGACATCATCGCCCGGGTACCGTTGCGATACGGTCCGTGGCGGGCGCTGAAGCGGATCTTCAAGGAGGCCGAGGCCCGCGACGACACCGAGGTCTTCGGCGCCCTGGCGGCCCGGGTCGATTCGGCGAGTGCCGCCGCAGGAGATCACCGGCCGCACGCTCGGCTATCTCCGCCGTCGTGCCTGGCGGTACCTGCGGCGGATCGGCCGAGACGCGCCCCGCCTGCTACGCCGATGCGGCGGCCGACGTGCTGGCGTATTATGAGGACTCGACGCCCTGGAACAGCACCTGGGTCGCCAACCACATCTTCTATCACGAGACCGGCGACTACAACCGGACGAGCTTTCATCTCAAGAGGGGGCGTTCCGACCTGAACGATCGCGCGTTCGCCGACGCTCTGGCGGCGGAGCCCTCGTCCGCTGTTCGGCCTGCTGGAGCGGGCCCGGAGCGACCGGGTCCGTCAGTTCGCCGCCGACTGCCTGAAGGCCGACTTCCGCGCCTCGCTCCGCGAGGTCGAGCCGGGCTGGGTGGCCCGGCTGGTGGGCGTGGGCAGCCGGCCGGTGGATGAGTTCGTCGTCTGGGTGCTGACCAACGTCCCGAAGTTCGAGCAGGGCGCCTTCCGGTCGCTCGGCCTGCACGAGGCGGTGCTCCGCCTGTTCGACTCGCCCTCGGACGACGGCCGGCGCCTATGCCGCCGAGTACGCCCGCACCCACGCCCGCGACCTGCCGGTGGACGAGCTCGTCCGCCTGGCCGACAACGACAACGCTCGCCGTCCGCCGGCTGGCCGCCGACCTGCTCCAGGCGCGCGACCCGCGCAAGGAGGTCGGCCTGGAGGCGTGGGGCCGGCTGCTGGAGTCGAGACATGGCCTGGAGCTGGCCGCGGCGGCCCTCCGCAAGCACTTCGGCGCCCGCGAGCTGACCCCCGAGTGGTTCCGCGACCGGCTCTTCACCAAGAACGCCGAGGCCTTCGATTTCGTCCAGAAATTGCTGCTCCAGATCCATCCGGTCGAGTCGCTGGGCCCGGGCTACTTCGTCGGCCTCATCGAGGCGGCCGATGCGAAGGAGACGTCCGCCCGGGCCTCGTCGACCAGTTCGCCATGGCCCAGCTCGCCCGGTTCGACGTCAACGCGCTCGACCGCGACGTCCTCCGCCGCTTGCTGCTCCGCCCGTCCACGTTCGGAACCACCGTCGCCTGGATCGACGAGGGCCGGCTCAAGCCGCAGGTCGTCGGGCTCGATTTCCTCAAGGCGCTGGCCTTCCATCCCGACTGGGAAGCCGACCCGTGGCTCGCCGCCCTCCGCCGCGACGGGCCGCGCCTGGGCGCGCGAGCTGAAGTTCGACGAGGCGCTGTCGGAGAAGGTGCTCGGCTGGCTCGGCGACGTCCGCCGGTTCGCGCCGGCCGACCTGGGCTTCGAGTGGCTGTTGCAGCTGGCGGCCCGGGGCGAGCCGCGGTATCACAACTTCGCCGTCGAGACGATGATCAAGGGCTTCACGCCCGCCGACTTCGCGCCGACGCGAGCCCGAGGCCGCCGCGGCGACCGCCGCGGCTCCGGCGGCCGTCGATCTCGGCGGCGCCTCGTTCCTGTTCACCGGCAAGCTGGCGACGATGCAGCGCAAGGAGGCCGAGGACAAGGTCCGACGCGGCGGAGGGCGCGGTGGCCTCGAGCGTGACCGACAAGCTGCATTACCTCGTCATCGGCGACGAGGGCTCGCCCCTGTACGGTCACGGCAAGAAGGGCGACGAAGCAGCTCAAGGGCGAGGAGCTCAACGCGGCCGGCGCGAACATCCGGATCATCTCGGAGACCGCGTTCCTGAAGATGCTCGCCGGCCACGCGCCGCAGGCATCGCAGGGCGATGCCCTCGCCGGTGCCGAGCGGCTCTGGGAGATGGCCGTCGCCCCCGGCCCGGCCGACGCCCCGCTCGGCCGGTTCGCCATCAAGTACATCCTCCGCCATCATCCCGACATCGCCCTGGCCGAGACCGACCGGCCCGTCGACCCCGGCGCCGAGGTCCCCGCCGAGTTCCTCAGCTTCGATCGGGTCAAGCCCTTGTTCGCGGAGACCCGCAAGCCGCTCCGCGACCTGGCGCTGGAGCTGGCCCGATGGGAGTTGGCCCGATGGTCGCCTCCGGCCGACGAGCTGGTCCTGCTGGCCGAGAACCCGCACGCCGACGTCCGCCAGTTCGTGGCCCAGGCCCTGCTGGCCGACGATGCGCCCGAGCACCGCCGATACCGGATCGATCCCGAGTCGCTGACCCCGTCGGCGGTCTTCCGCTTCTGCGAGTCGGCCGACGAGTCGACGCCGCGCCCTGGGCATGCGGCTCATCGGCCGCTCGCCCCGGTTCCGGCAGCCCGAGGAGCTGTTCCGCCTGACCGAGAGCCCCGACCGCCGGGTCCGGGCGTTCGTGATCCGGACGCTCTGGTCGCTCTACCGCGACCGCGGCATCACCGAGGGCTGGAAGCCGTACGTACCGCCCGCGACGACGGTCGGCGCCGCCGCGAAGAAGGCCGCGCAAGCCCAGGCCGACAGCCGAGGGCCCGGCCCGCCGGCCCGGCCCGAGCAGCTGCCCGCGAGCCTGCGAGACCTCTGGGGCTTCCTGCGGCGCACCCTGTTCGAGATCCCGCCGCCGCGGCCCGAGAAGCGGGATGCGGAGGCGGCGCGAAGCGGGCGAACGGCTCAAGCCGTTCCCGGCGCGCAAGGCGAAGCTCGCGCTGGTCGAGACGATGCGCGACCTGGCCCTGGAGGACGCCGACTTCGCCCGGGTCGTCCTGCCGATCCTGGAGGAGTTCATGATCTCCCGGGGCATGAGCGAGCGGGCCGCGTGCCTGGTGGCCGTGACCCGGATTCGCCACACCCACGCCGTGCTCCGCCTCGACAGCGGAGGAGGCAGCCCGTGACGGCCGAGAAGTACCTCACGTACCGCGGCGACATCAAGGGGGCCGTCGGCGTCGGCCGCATGCTGGCGTTCGTCACCGTCCATCCCGAAGGCCAGCCCACGGCCCTCTACCGGCTCGACGCGGACAAGCTGACGCTCGACGCCGACCCGCTGCCGAAGGGGGGCACGGCCATCGCGGCCGTCGGCGAGACCCTCTTCGTGGCCGGCGGCGACGGCCAGATCTACCGGGCACCGATCGCCTCGGGCGAGCCGAAGCCGCTCGGCGCCGCGCTCGACGCTCCGGCGATCGCCCTGGCTCCCCTGGCCGACGGGCAACTGGCCGCGCTGGTCGAGTCGCGCGTCGTCATCCTGTCCACCAAGGACGGCAAGCCGGTCCAGTCGCTGGACTTGCCCGAGCCGGGGACCTGCCTGGCGGCCGACCCGACCGGCCGATGGCTGGCGGTCGGGACGGCGAAGGGGACCGTCCTGGTCTTCGATCGCGAGGAGAAGCCCGAGTTCCTGCCGAGCGACTCGGAGCGGCTGCACGAGGGGGCCGTCACCGCGATCCTGTTCGAGCCGGACGAGCTGCGGTTCCTCTCGGCGGGGGCCGACCAGAAGCTCCTCTCGACCCACGCCCGCGGCAAGCTCGAGCCCGAGGACAAGGGCGCGGCAACAACCACACCGACCTCGTCACGGCGCTGATCTGGGGGCCGGGCGACCGGCTCTACTCGGGCAGCCGCGACGCCTCGATCAAGTCGTGGCCGAGGGTGGGCGCGGTCAAGCCGGCCACGACCAAGGACGGGGTCGGCCGCGTCGTCGCCCTGGCGATGGTCCATGTCCACGACCGGCCCCGGCTGGTCGCGGCGTGCGACGACAACACGATCCGGGTCTTCCCGGTCGACGCGGCGGGCAAGATCGGCGACTCGTCGCACCGGGTCTATGACGCCTACGCGCGGGCCAAGCATGAGCTGTCGCAGGACGACCCGACCCGTCGCGAGGAGGCGCTGAAGGCCCTCGCCGGTTACGCCGACACCCGCGCCCTCGACCTGATCGCGGAGCAGGCCGAGTCCGACGCCGACCACGCCCTGCGCCGGCTGGCGGCCGAGCTCCTGGGCGCATCTGCGCCATGCTCGGGCCGCGACCCTGCTGGAGAAGCTCCTCGGGCATCGCGATGAGGCGGTCCGCGTCTCGGCGTTCCACGGCCTGCGCAAGCACCTGGGCGAGTCCGACCTCCGGCCGATCGACCTGGCGCTGAAGGCCGAGAAGCCCGACGTCGGCCGGCTGGCCGTGCAGGCGCTGGAGTCGCTGGCACCGCGCGACGACCAGGCGCTGGCGCGGCTCGCCGGCGCCCTCAACGCCAAGACGGCCGAGGTCCGTCTGGCGGCGGTCGTGGGTCTCGAATCGGCTTACGACCCGCGATCGCCCGAGTCGAACCTGGCGTGCGCTGACCTCGAAGCATGCCGACGTCCGGCGGGCCGCCCTGGTCCGGCTCTATCGGCGCGGGCTGCTCGACGAGCCCGCCGTCCAGTCGGCGCTGCGCCGTCGCGCCGAGGACGCCGACCCCGAGGTTCGCCGGACCGCATTCCTGCTGGCGCTCCACACGCGCGAGCGGCTGCTCCAGGTCCTGCGATCGCGCGACCCGGAGTTGCAGCGGCAGCTCGTCGAGCTGGAAGGCCGGACCTGGGACGTCCCGATCCGCGCCGCTGGCAGGGGGGTCGACGCCGGCCCTGCCGAGCGAGACCCCCGGAGAGCCGTCAGGTAAGAAGAAAGCCAAGGCCGCCAAGGCGACCGCTCGCGCGACGGCCGAGCCATCCCTGGACGACGCCGACTTCGAGCCGCTGCTCCAGGCGACGGCCAGCCGGGCGCTGGACACGAGCCTTCGCGGGGCGCGGGGGCTGGCGATCCTGGGCGATCCGCGGGCGTTCGGCCTGCTTGCTCCAGCTCAGCCGCGAGGAGGACAAGACGGCCCGCGCCGAGGTCTGCCGGGCGATGGCCGCGCTCGACGACCCGCGCGCCGCCGAGCGGCTCCGCTCGATGCTCCACGACCCGGAGGCCGAGGTCCGCGACGCCGCCTTCACGGCGATGGCGCGGCTCCACCAGGCCGACCCGCTGGCCGCCGCCGAGTCGGGCCTGAACGCCTCGCACGAGGACGTGCGCCGTCGCGGTCTCCAGGCCCTGGTCGAGCAGGTCCGCAAGGCCCAGGGCGAGGGTCCGGCCGAGCCCGCCCTGGCGCTGCTGGCCCGCGCCCTCAACGACAGCTTCCCGGCGATCCGGTCCGAGGCGTTCAAGTCGGCGCTGGGGCTCGGGGTGGGCGGGGCCGGCGCGGGCACGCTCCGGTTCGCCTTGCGGAGCGTCCACGCGGACGTCCGCCGCGAGGTGCTCACCGAGGCGATGGCCCAGGTCGCGCGAGCCCTGGGGCTGGGACCTCCTGCTGGAGTTCTTCAACGACCCCGACCCGGCACTCCGCGGCGAGGCGTTCGAATTCGCCCTCAAGAAGACCAAGGGGCTCGAGTTGCTCGAGGCGGCGCTGGCCTCGCGCTACCCCGACCTTCGCAAGCGGTCGGTGGACGAGCTGGTCAAGAAGCACACGGCCGCGGCGCAGGCGCTGCTCGTCCGGGCGATCGACGACGAGGACCGCGACTGTCCGCCTCGCGGCGATCGAGTCGCTGGTCGACGCGGATGCCCTGCCGGCGCTGGCGGAGGCGGTCGAACAACGCGCATCCGGACGTCCGACTCAGGGCCGCCAAGGCGTTCGCCCGGCACGGAGACTCCCGGGCCCTGGAGCCGCTCCTCGCGCTGGCGACGGCCCCCGAGCCGGCCGAGCAGGAGCGGCGGGACGACTGGGTCAAGCTGGCCGAGTCGGCCCTCGACGGGCTCGGCGAGCTGGGCGACCCGTCGGCGCTGACGCACCTGATCCCGTTGCTGGACAGCACGCGCCCGGCGATTCGCCTCCAGGCGGCGCGGGCCCTGGTCTGGGTCTCGCGGCCCGGGACGACCGACGCCCTCCGCCAGGCGCTCCAGCACGCCGACCCGGCCGTGAAGTACCACGCCGCCAAGGGCCTGGCCTACACCGGCGACGCCTCGGTGGCCCCGCTGGTCTTCTCCGAGGCGGGCGGCAAGGTCGTGAGCATCGGCGAGCAGATCGCCGCGGCCCTGGCGATCGGCGCCGCGGGCGAGGACCGGCTCGCCGTCTATCTCGACGATCCGCGCGACGAGGTCCGCTCGCGCGCCTTGATCCTGCATGATGATGCGCGAGTGGAAGGACCCCGACGGCACCGCCGCGCGGTGCCTGGCCTGCCTCGCCAGCCGGACGCCCCGCATCCGCCTCACGGCCGCCCGGGCAGCCTCGAGGTCGTCCTCCGGATCCGAGTCCCGGGAATCCGCAATCCGACGACATCGAGCCTTCGTCGTGGGCCTGGTCAACGACCGGGGCGACAAGCCCGAATGGAAGATCGCGGCCCGACCGTGGACGCGTTCGCCGAGCTGCTGGTCCATGGCGCCCCGCAGCTCCGGGCGCGGACGGCCCGGCTCTTCGCCGCCTCAAGGACGAGAAGGAGCAGGCCGCCTTCGACCAGGCCTGGACGGTCCATGAGGCCCGATACGCCGCCGAGCTCGCCGAGCTCCGCCGGCAGGCCGAGGCGCGCAAGCCGGTCCCGCCGCGGTACACGAGGGATCAGCTCCGCGAGCTGGCCTTCGGGGCTTATGTCGGGCTGGTCCGCGAGCAGGGCGGCTCGACCGGGCAAGGGCCAATCCCGGCGGCGGGACCGATCCGGCTGTGGTCCGGGTCCGGCAGACGGCCCTCAGCCGCCTGCTGGCGCTGGCCGGCTCCGACCCGCATCTCGCCGCCGCGGCGCGGCCGGTCTTCGTCCAGGCGCTCGGCGATCCGAACCAGGCCGTCCGGTTCCAGGCGTTCGAGCATGCCCAGGCCGTCGGGCTGGGGACGACGCGAGCTGGCGGCCGAGGCGCTGGCGAGCGGCCACATCGACCTCGGCGTCAAGGGGCTCGAGCTGCTGACCGGCGGCGGCTCGGAGGCCGAGGGCGCGGCCGTCCTCGAGCGGGCGATGCTCGCGCGCACGGACGATCTGGCGATCGAGGCGGCCAAGCTCCTGATCGCACGTCGGGGCGCCGTCGCCGTCGCGAGCCTGCGCCCTGGAGGCGGCCCACGAGCCGCTCCGCATCCAGGCCGTCAACTGGCTGGCCGCCGAGTACGACAAGGACCCGGCCGCCCGCGACGCGCTCCGCGGGGCCCTCTCCTCGCGCTACCAGGCGGTCCGCGAGGCCGCCGCGTTCGAGCTGGCCAACAAGAAGGACCCCGCCGCCTTCGAGTCCCTGGTGGCGATCCTGGCCGCCGCCGTCCGCGCCGAAGCCAGCAACAGCGGGTCATCCAGGTGATGGAGGCCCTGGGCGATCCCCGCGCCGTGGACGCCTTCCTCGACCGGATCGAGAACGATCCCGCCGGGACCGCGCTGGCCGACGAGCTGCTCAAGGCCGTCGGGCCGGTTCCGTCGCCCGGAGGTCGGCCGACCGGCTGCTCGCCCTCTGGGAGAAGGACGCGAAGCGGCGCGAGGCCGTCTTCAACGCCCTGGTGACGATCAGCGGCTACGATCAGCGGATCGAGGACCCCGAGGACGAGCGGCCCGACGACCGCTGGCAAGAGAAGCAATTCCCGCGCCACGACGATGTGCTCGCCCGGCTGATGGACCGGGTCTCGGCCCCGGCCGACGCCACGTTCCTGGCCCGGCTGATCCCGGGCGCTCGATGGGCGCGGGGCAAGGCGGTCGACCCGGTCCTGGCCGGGCTGATCAATCACTCCGAATGACGAGGTGCGCCAGAAAGCCGTCGAGGCGATCGGCTGGCGGCTCCGCAAGCGCGGGGGCGAGGCCGAGCCGCTGCGCAAGGCCGTCGCGCACACCGGCGACGCGGTCACGCAGTTCCTCGCCGCCGAGGGGCTGGCCAGGGCCGGCCGCGGCGACGGCCTGAACATGCTGCTGGCGAGCATCGACTTCGCCACGGACCTGGATATCCGCCGGCGCGCGGTCCTCGCCCTCGGCGAGCTGGCCGACGAGCGGGCGCTCGACGTGCTGCTGAAGCTCGCCGGCGAGGACGGCCACGCGCTCCAGGAGCAGGCCCTCGAGGCGATCGGCCACATGGGCCGTTCCCCGCGGGCCGACGAGGTCTTCAAGCTCCTGGAGCGACACGCCAAGGGCGACACCGGCGATCGGCTGGCATGCCCTGAACGGCCTGCGATGGCTCGACACCCGCGCCGGCTGGCAGATCATCCGGGAGTGTGCGGCCGACCCGCGTACGCCGTATCCGCGATCGATGCCGTCGAACTGCTGGGCTACAACGACGATCCCGCGACCCGCGACCTGCTGCTCCGGCTGCTGGCCGAGCGACCAGTCGACGGTGTCCTTCAGCGACGGCATTGACCGCCGCCCGGCGCCTCTGCGGCCGCGACTCGCTCGAGCCGGACTACGCGGTGCTGCAGAACAAATGCGGTCGTGCGCTGGACGACTACCAGGACGATCCTGGACCGGGTCCTCGACCGCGGCGAGCCGCGCCGCATCTTCGAGATCCTGCCGAAGTGCGCCGACGACGGTGCGCGACGCGCTGGCCGCCGTCCTCTTGAACCGGCCCGAGCCGCCCGTCGCCGAGGCGCTCGCCGCCCTCGAAAGCCCCGACCCGACCACGGCCGGGGTGGCGGCCCACGTCCTGGGCCGGGCCGGCGCGAGGGCGGCCGGCGCCGGGCCCGGCGGTGGCGAAGGCCCTGGCGAAGTGGCGGAAGGCCTGGGAAGAGAAGCGGCCGTCGTTCGACCGCAGCGTCCAGCGGCATCGAGGGGAAGGCCGAGCTCGCCGACGAGCTCACCGCCTGCGTGCGGGACCTGGTCTGGGCGGCGGGCCGGCTGGGCGTCGCGACCGAGGCCCTCGCCGAGGCCGCCTCCGCGCGGCCGGATGACGCCGAGTACCGGCCGATCCGCCTGGCGGCCGTGCTGGCCCTCGCCCGGGCGAGACCGTCCCCGGTCGCCGTCGCGGCCCTGGAGTCGGCCGCGCTCGTCGGTTCCCCCGAGGTCCGGGCCGCGGCCGCGCAGGCGATCGCCCGCCGCGACCCGAAGCGGGCCGCCGAGCTGGCCGACCGGCTCCTCTCCGACCGCGTCGGCTTCCACCGGCTGACCCTCGACGGTGGCGTGAAGGTCGAGGAGACCCTGCGTTCCGCCGCGCGTCAGGTCCATTATCAAGGTGTCGTCCTCTCCGACCTGATCGATCGCGGCGAAGTGGCGACGCTGGCCGCGGTGGCCGAGGACCGCTCGCTGCCCGGAGGCCGCGCGGCTGGGGGCCGTCGAGGGGCTGGCCGCGATGGCCCGCGAGCCGGCCGAGGAGGTGCTCCGCCGGGTCGGGCTGCGGACCGACGAGGACGAGGAATTCCGCAAGGCCGCCTGGCGCGGGCTCCGCCGATCGAAGCGGGCGAGGCAGAAGGCCGCCGGTCCGCGGAAGGCCGAGGTGCGATCATGAGCACGGGCGAAGAACCTCGCGACGAGACCCAGGAACCGGCCGCCCCCGAGGCCGCGACCACCGAGGTCCGCATGGCCTATGCCGGGCTGAGCACGCTGGTCGCCTCCGAGGGGACTGCGCGCCTCGAGCTGGCCGGCAACCTCCGCCGCGACCCGGTGCGGTTCGAGGCGACGATCAAGGAGCCGCTCCGGTTCCGCGAGGCCATGGCCGCGCTCTACGCCGTCGTCGCCAGCGACTTCCGCTACGTCCCCAAGGACCGGACCGCCTACCTGGCCTATACCCGGATGCGCCGGGAGTCGTCGAGCCTGAATGCCTGGCAGGCCCAGCGGGCCTATTTCTCCTGGCTCCTGCAGCAACGACCCGATGGCCTTCGTCATCCTCGACCCGGTCATCACGGTCCACCCGGACCAGGTCCTCTTCGAGGTCTTCAGCAAGGACGAGGGGGCGTACGCCAAGCTCGGCGTGGATCGCGACGCCTTCGAGCACGTCGATCAGCCCGCCTTCGGCACGACGAACGTCGACTTCAGCCAGTCGCTCTACCAGGGCTTCCAGCAGATGCGGAGCTACCGCGAGACCCGGCTGAGCATCGGCCAGGAGGGGGTGAAGTTCGCCACGGCGAAAGTGGGCGAGGTGCTGGAGAAGCAGATCCGCGTGCCCGACTCGTGGCTGCGGGGCTTCCTCCAGGTCCAGTCGTCGGCCGCACTGCCGCGCGACCGGTTCGACCTGGCGCCGGTGGATCTCTACAACGCCCTGCGGCATCTGCGGATGCACGCCGACCGCAAGGGCCAGCGGCGGGGCCTGCGGATCGAGCTGGTCCCCGGCGAGCCGCCCCGGCTGGTGCTCGAGCCGTGGAACGAGGTGATCCCGTGCACGGCCGGCCCGTTCAAGGGGAAGGCCGCGCGGGTCGTCCGCGTCTGGGGCCGCCGCCGGCTCTCGCTGATCCACCGGTTCCTCCCGTTCACGGAGGAGGTCGAGGTCCACGTGCTGGGCAGCGGCCTGCCGAGCTTCTGGGTCCTGCGTGCGCCCGCCATGACGCTGACCCTCGGCCTGACCGGCTTCACCGCCGCCAACTGGTCGCAGGCGCTCAACTTCGACCTGTTGCTGCCGCGGAAGACCGCGACGACCACCAAGCCGCTCGACGCCGTGCTCGACCACCTGCACAAGCACTGGTCGGCCGGCGCCGGCGAGCTGGCCCGCGCGACCGGCCTGGCCTGGCCGGCCTTGACCGAGGCGCTTCAGCTCGGCTGCCAGCAGGGGAAGATCATGTACGACCTCGCGGGCGACGTCTACCGATTCCGCCCGCTGACCGACGTCCCGCTCGACCCGGCCCGGCTGGAGTATCGCGACAACCGCGAGCGGATCGCCTACGACCTGCTGGCCCGCCGCGGGGCGGTCAAGATCGTCTCGGAGAACCGCATCCCGGGGACCGGCCTGGAGCTGACCGGCCAGGTGAGCGTGACCGAGGACCGCCGCGAGTACCGCCCGCAGATGCTCCTGGCCGAGGAGGGCCAGGTCACCCGGGCCGACTGCACGTGCACGGCCTTCCGCAAGCAGGGGCTGAAGGCCGGCCCGTGCGTCCACCTGGTGGCCCTGCGGCTGGCCTACGCCGAGCAGGAGGCCCGCCGGCTCAAGGGGCTCGATCCCGAGCAGGCGATCACCGTCGAGACGCGGACCTACTCCCGACGGCGACCGGCCGGCGAGGAGGTCTACCAGGTCTCGCTCGAGCGTCGCCGGCTCAAGATCCGATGGGGCCAGGACGACCAGCCCCGGCGGTTGCAGACGCTCACGTTCGACAGCGTGGAGGACGCGCGGGCGCCTTCCTCGCCAGGGCCGCCGAGCTGGAGGCCCAGGGGTTTCTCTCGCTTTAGTCATTGGTCATCGAGTCCGTAGGGTGAGCTCTGCCCGACGGTCGTGCGGCCTGGGCCAGCCTCGGGATGATTGCAGAGCCCGACGACAGTGGAGCGATGCCCAGCCTTACGGGCAAAGGACTAACGGATCATGTCGCGAATCCAGCTATCCGACCCGATCGCCCTGTGGCGTGCCATCGAGCAGGCCGGCGGCGTGCAGGCTTATGTCGACGCCCAGCTCACCGAGCGCGGATTCGTGGTCCAGCGCCGCGAGACGGACAAGATGTCCGACCGCGAGCGGGACGCCTACAAGAAGTCGCTCAAGGCCGAGGCGGAGGAGCGCCGCCGTCTGAGCCGCGAGGCCTGGGACGCGCACAAGGCCACGCACATCGTCCACCTGGGCGAGGGGGTCTTCTGGACCGAAGGCCGGGGCCACGACAAGTGGGACCTGCCCAACGCCGAGGCCCGCGCCGCCGAGAACGAGCTGCCGCCGCTCGACTCCGCCAAGCAACTGGCCGAGGCCCTCGGCCTGACGATCGCCGAGCTCCGCCGCCTGGCCTATCACCGCGACGCCGCGACGGTGCTCAATTACCGACGGTTCACGATCCCCAAGCGCGACGGCTCCTCGCGGGCCATCTGGGCCCCGATGCCGAGGTTGAAGAAGGCCCAGCGCTGGATCCTGCACAACATCGTCGAGAAGCTGCTGGTGCACGGCTCGGTGCACGGCTTCCTCCCCGGCCGATCGACGCTCACGAACGCCGCCGCGCACGCCGACCCGAAGCTCGTGGTGAAGGTGGACATCAAGGACTTCTTCCCGACCGTGACGCTGCCGCAGGGTCAAGGGCGTCTTCCGCAAGGCCGGCTATCGCGAGGAGGTCGCCACGCTGCTGGCGCTGATCTGCACCGAGTCGCCCCGCGAGATCGTCGAGCTGGAGGGGAAGACCTACTACGTCGCGCTCGGCCCGCGCTGCCTGCCCCAGGGTGCGCCGACGAGTCCGGCCCTGACCAACACGCTGGGCCTCCGCCTCGACCGCCGGCTCAGCGGGCTGGCGAAGAAGCTGGGCTGGCGCTATACCCGATATGCCGACGACCTGACCTTCAGCCTCCCGCACGAACCATCAGGGCCCGCCGCGCGTCGGCACGCTGCTGGGCTCGATCCGTCGGATCGTCGAGGACGAGGGGTTCTCGGTCCACCCGGACAAGACGGCGGTCGCCCGCCGCGGCGGCCGGCAGAAGATCACCGGCCTGGTCGTCAACGGCGACAAGCCGCCGCGTGCGCCCCGCGAGTTCCGCCGCCAGCTCCGCGCCGCCATCCACAACCGGGCCAAGGGGAAGCCCTCCCCGGACGGCGAGAGCCTCTCGACGCTGATCGGCATGGCCGCCTACGTGTACATGTCCGACCCTGTTCGGGGCGAGAAATACCTGGATGCGCTGCGGGAGCTCGATCGGGCCGTGGACGACGTACACTTATAGGGTGCTCTGCGAGCACCGGGATTGCGTCTGCGGCGCGGCTGATTCTCAGCGAGGAGTCTGACGCGATGAGTAGGCTCCGGTTCCGTAGGCGAACGCTGGTGATCGGCATTACGTTGCTTATCCCCGTCATAGCGGCCTTGGCGTTTGGTCTCCTGTTGTGGTGGCAATTGCATAACGCTTACGGGCCGGGCGGCATCCTCGACCCGGAGTACAAGCGATGGAATCGAGATCGACAGAAAGCGGAACTCGCGTTCAGTGCTCATGAAGCATCTGACTCGGCCCCCGTCACACGATCAGCTCCTTGACCACCCGCGCCGGCTCGACGCCGGTGAGCTTCTGGTCGAGCCCCTGGTATTTGTAGGTGAACCGGCGATGGTCGAAGCCCAGGAGCTGGAGCACGGTGGCGTGGAAGTCGCGGATGTGCACCGGGTCCTTGACGATGTTGTAGGAGAACTCGTCGGTCTCGCCGTAGATCGTGCCCGGCCTCGAGCCGCCGCCGGCCATCCACATGGTGAAGCACCGCGGGTGATGGTCGCGGCCGTAATTCTGGTGGCTCAGGCCGCCCTGGGAATAGATCGTCCGGCCGAACTCGCCGCCCCAGATGACCAGCGTCTCATCCAGGAGCCCGCGGGCCTTGAGGTCCTGGATCAATCCCCAGCAGGGTTGATCCACGTCGCGGCACTGGTCGGGCAGCCGGCCCGCGACGTTGAAGTGCGTGTCCCAGTTATTGTGGTAGATCTGCACGAACCGCACGCCGCGCTCGACCAGCCGCCGGGCCAGCAGCGCCGAGTGCGCGAAGGTCCCCGGCTTCTTCGCCGCTTCGCCGTAGAGGGCATAGGTCGCCGCGGGCTCGCTTGTCGATGTCGGTCAGCTCGGGGACGCTGGCCTGCATGCGGAAGGCCAGCTCGTATTGCTCGATGCGCGTGTGGGTCTCGGGGTCGCCGACGAGCTTCGAATTCATCTCGTTGAGGGCCTTGAGCCCGTCGAGCGTGTCGCGCCGCACCTGGGGGGGGACCCCCGGCGGGTTGTTGATGAACAGGATCGGGTCGCCGCCGCTGCGGAACGAGACCCCGGCGTGCTCGCCCGAGAGGTAGCCCGACGACCACAGCCGCGCCGAGATCGCCTGCAACTGCTCGGTGTTGGTCGGCTTGGCCACCAGGACGACGAACGTGGGCAGGTTGTCGTTGAGCGAGCCCAGCCCGTACGAGACCCACGCGCCCAGGCACGGCCGGCCGGTGATCTGGTTGCCGGTCTGCATATACGTGATCGCCGGCTCGTGGTTGATCGCTTCGGTGTGCATGCTGCGGATGAAGGCCATGTCATCGACCATCCGGGCCGTGTAGGGCAGCAGCTCGCAGACCCACATGCCGGACTTCCCGTGCTGGGCGAACTTGTACTTCGAGGGCGCGATCGGGAACCGCTTCTGGCCCGAGGTCATCGTGGTCAGCCGCTGGCCCATCCGGATCGAGTCGGGCAGGTCCTTGTCGAAGAACGCGTTCATCCCCGGCTTGTAGTCGTAGAGGTCCATCTGCGGCGGGCCGCCGACCATGTGCAGGTAGATCACGTGCTTGGCCTTCGGCGCGAAATGCAGCCGCCCGGCGAGCGGATGGCTCCCCGTGGGCGACGGCTCGATGCCCGCGGCATGGGCCGACGGGGCCAGGCCCTCGCGGCCCAGCAGCGCGGCGAACGCCGCCCAGCTCACGGCGTTCGATCCCCGGCTCAGGAACTGCCGGCGCAGTCTCGTAGCGGGCGTATTCGTGGAGAAGGTTCATGATCGGTCCTCGTAGTGGTCGCTCGTGACCGCGAGCGCTGGGTTATACCCGGTGGGCCATCGCCGTTGCACGGCTCGACTCACTACTTGTTCAGAAATTCATCGAGATTCATCAACTCGTTGGCCAGCATGGTCCAGGCGGCGAGGGTCGGCGGATCGAGGGCCGGATCGGCCTTGGACTCGCCGACCGCGAGGAGCTTCGCGGCCTGGTCGGGGTGCGACTGATAATACGCTTCCAGCTTGGAGAGCGAGGCATGGACGACCGCGAGCTCCTCGGGGCGGAACGGCCGGGCGAGGACGCGTCGGGCGAGGAAGTCGATGCGATCGTCCGAGGTCTGGCCGGCTGGCTTGAGGGCGGATTGCGCCAGGGCGCGGGCGGCCTCGACGAACTGCGGGTCGTTGAGGGTGACGAGGGCCTGGAGCGGGGTGTTGGTCCGCTCGCGGCGGACCGTGCAGACCTCGCGCGATGGTGCGTTGAGGACTTCCATCGAGGCCGGGGGCGCGCTCCGCTTCCAGAAGGTGTAGAGGCTTCGCCGGTAGAGCCGGTCGCCGTGATCGGGATGATAGAAATGCGTGTTGCTCTCCGGCATGGCGACCGCTTCCCAGACCCCTTCGGGCTGATACGGCCTGACGCTCGGACCGCCCAGCTTGTCGGCCAGGAGCCCGCTGGCGGCCAGCGCCGAGTCGCGGATGAGTCTCGGCGTCCATCCGGAACCGAGGCCCGCGCGACAGCAGGCGGTTGTGCGGGTCCTTCTCGATCTTCTCGGGCGTGGACGCGGCCGACTGGCGGTACGTCGCGGATTCCACCATCATCCGGAAGAGCTGCTTGACGTCCCATCCCGACTCGCGGAACTCGACCGCCAGCCAGTCGAGCAGCTCGGGGTGCGACGGCAGCTCGCCGGTGACGCCGAAGTCGCCGGTGGTGCGGACCAGCCCCGTGCCGAAGACCTCCTGCCAGAACCGGTTGACCGTGACCCGGGCCGTCAAGGGATGCTCGGGCCGCACGAGCCAGCGCGCCAGGCCGAGCCGGTTCCTGGGCAGGTCGGCCGGCAGCGGAGGCAGTGCGTCGGGCGTGTCCGGCTTGACCGCGTCGCGCCGCTTGTCGTATTCGCCCCGGTGGAGCAGATACGCCATCGCCGGCTCGGCTCCGCTCGTGCATCACGTGCGCGAACGTGCCCCGGGACTTGATGGCGGCTTCCTCCGCTTCGAGGGTCGTCAGCTTGCCTTGCAGCGTCCTTCGCGGCCGGATCGATCGAGCGGAGCCACCAGTCGAAGGCCGCCTCGATCTCGGCGCCTTGCCGCTTGCCGGCGGGGGTCCGGACGATCGTTGCGATGCGATCGGCCCAGGCGAGCTGGTCGACCTCGCCGCGGCGCGAGGACGCGGCCGTAGATCCGCAAGGCGTTGATGACCGCCCCGTCGAGCCGGTCCGAGCTGTGCCGCTGGCCGGCCTTGAGCGGGACCGTCGTGCGGATCGAGTTCTTCAGGGCATCGGCCGCGACGTCCGTCGCCTGGGGTTCGCCGTTGATGTAGATCTTCACCCCGGCGGCTCGGCCCGAGCCGTCGTAGGTGACGAGCAGGTGCGTCCAGACGCCCGGCCGGCACCTGTCCCGCGCGACGACCTTGAGGGCGTCGTCGGGCCACTTGTGGATGATGTGCGTCGCGACGCGGTTCCCCTCGAGCCAGAGGTCCCAGCCCCGGTATCCGTTGGTATTATCCATCCGGGCGATGGCCGAGCCGGTCATGCCCGGCTTCGGAACCTTGACCCAGGCCCCGAACGAGAACGCCTGGTCCTTCTCGAAGTCGCCCGAGTCGGCGGCCTCGAAGCGGGCCTCGGGCCCACCGCTGGCGCCGGGGTTCGCGGCCAGTCGCAGGCCGTTGGCAGGGACGGAGGCGGCCAGGGCGTTGGGATCGGCCGCGGCGAGCCACTTGTCGAAGTCGGGCCGGGCGGATTGCTTGCGCTCCTTCAGCCCGCCACGGACGCCCGCCAGCTCGGCGGTGAGCGACTCCCAGCGGTGCCGGTCCTCCGTACCGGGGACGAAGACGGTCGGCGGCGTGTCCTTGACGTTGCCGTCCATCGTCGGCTGGGTCGTGTTGTTGAAGAACGCCGCCAGCTCGTAGAACTCGCGCTGGGTGATCGGGTCGAACTTGTGATCGTGGCAGACGGCGCAGCCGGCCGTCAGCCCCATCCAGACCTGCGAGGTCGTCTCGGTGCGGTCGCGGGTGTAGAGGACCGTGTACTCCTCGGGGATCACGCCTCCCTCGTTGGTGGTCGCGTTGCATCGGTTGAACCCCGAGGCGACCTGCTGGTCGAGCGTGCCGCCGGGCAGGAGGTCGCCGGCCAGTTGCTCGATCGTGAACCGGTCGAACGGCAGGTTGCGGTTGAACGCGTTGATGACCCAGTCGCGATAGGCCCAGGCTTCGCGATAGTTATCGAAGTGGTAGCCGTTGGTGTCGGCATATCGCGCGGCGTCGAGCCAGTAGCGGGCGCGATGCTCGCCCCATCGGGGCGAGTCGAGCAATCGGGTCACCAGCCGGTCATAGGCCTGGGGTGCGGGATCGTTGACGAACGCCTCGACGAGGTCGGGGCTGGGGGGCAGTCCGGTCAGGTCGAGGCTGAGCCGGCGGGCGATCGTGCGGCGGTCGGCCTCGGGGGCGGGGTGCAGCCCGTTCTCCTCGAGCTTCGCCAGCACGAAGCGGTCGATCGGGTTGCGGACCCACGACTCGTTCTTGACCTTCGGCAGCGCGGGCCGCTTGGGGGGGATCAGCGACCAGTGCGGTTGATACTCGGCACCGGCGGCGATCCAGCGCCGCAAGATGTCCTTCTGCTCGGGTTTCAGCGTCTTGGTGGACTTCGGAGGCGGCATGAGCTCATCGCGGCTCTCGGCGTTGATCCGCGCGATCAGCTCGCTGGACTCCGGGTCGCCCGGGGCGATCGCGCCGGCCTCGATGGCCGCGTCGCGACGGTCGAGCCGCAGGTCGGCCTTCCGCGCGGCGCTGTCCGGCCCGTGGCAGGGGAAGCAGTTCTCGGCCAGGATCGGCCGGATGTCCCGGTTATATTCCAAACGCTGGCGATCGGCGGCCGAGGCGGCACTCGTGCTGATGGCCAGGGCCATGATCGTAACTAAACCCAGGCCGGCGGCTTGCCGCCCGCGCTCACGGTCACGCTGCCGCATCGTAGCGTCTCCCAGACGGTTGCGCACGCACCCAGGGAATTGGTAGGAGCCGGCCTGTCCGGCGACCCTGGGTCGGGGGGGGACCCCTCGTAGTGTGAGAAAATCCATTCTACCCGCATCATCGCCGGAAAGGTAGCCTTGGCGCGGTGAAAAGTTGGACTTGACCGACCAAATCGCCCCGCCGGAATTCTTCGTTTTTTGTCGCGCCCTGATCACCGGGTGGCTGGGGTCCAGCCGGCTCTTGCCGGCGTAGCCCCCAGGGAGCGAGCCTCCGAAGATCTTAACCGCCGTGGTCATCGGAGGCACATGCCGATCGATGGCACCCTGCACGAGGCCTACGGCCGGCTGGACTGGGCCGCCAGCCTCTATGGCGTCTTCCTGGCGGGCTCGTCGGCCACCGGCGACATCGAGGGGGTGATCATCCACGGCGCCCAGGGCGCGCGGAGCCGAGCCTGACCGTCCTGCTCCTGGCGCCGTCCGGGGCCGAAGCACCCGGAACGTCAGGGACCGAACCTGGAGAGAAGAAAGGGCCCCAATAATGACGACGCTCCAGCGACCCGGACCATCAGCTCCCGCCGACGACCCCCGTGGCGTCGATCTCCTCAACAACCCGGCCCTGAACAAGGGCACGGCATTCACGGAGGGCGAGCGGAGCCGGCTCGGCCTGCACGGGCTGCTGCCGCCTCAAGTCGAGAGCCTGGACCAGCAAGTGGTCCGCGCCTACGAGGCCTACAGTCGGAAAGACGACGACCTCGAGCGGCACATCTACCTGCGCGCCTTGCAGGACACCAACGAGGTCCTCTTCTACCGGCTCCTCCTCGACCACATCGAGGAGATGACGCCCATCGTCTACACGCCGGTGGTCGCGCAAGCCTGTGAGCAGTTCAGCCACATCTACCGCCGGCCCCGCGGCCTGTTCCTCTCCTACCCGCTGCGGGACTCGATGCCCACGATGTTGCGGAATCGCCCGAATGCCGAAGTGGACGTCATCGTCGTCACCGACGGCGAGCGCATCCTGGGCATCGGCGACCAGGGCGCCGGCGGCCTGGGCATCCCCATCGGCAAGCTCTCCCTGTACACGCTCATCGGGGGGATTCGCCCGGAGCGGACGCTGCCGATCGTCCTGGACGTGGGGACCAACAACGCCGAGCGGCTCAATGACCCCGAGTACCTCGGCTGGCGGCACGAGCGGGTGACGGGCCAGGCCTACTTCGACTTCGTCGACCAGTTCGTCCGGGCCGTGCAGCAGGAGCTGCCGAACACCTGCCTCCAGTGGGAGGACTTCGCGACGCCGCACGCCCGCCCGATCCTGGAGCGCTACCGGGACGAGCTGCTGACGTTCAATGACGACATCCAGGGGACGGCGGCCGTCGCCCTGGGCGCCATCCTGGGGGCGGTCGGCGTGACTGGCAAGCGGCTGCGCGACCAGCAGATCGTGTTCCTCGGCGCCGGGTCGGCCGCCGTCGGCGTGGCCGACTACCTGCGGGCGGCGCTGGTGCAGGACGGCCTCTCCGAGGCCGAGGCCCGCGGCCGGTTCTGGATGGTGGACAAGGACGGCCTGCTGCACGCGGGCGCACGGACCTGACGCCCGAGCAGCGCGTGTACGCCCAGCCGGCCGAGCGCGTGGCGAACTGGCCGCGGACCTTTCATGGCGCCATCGGGCTGGCGGACGTGATCGGCCAGATCGAGGCGACCATCCTGATCGGCCTCTCGACCGTCGGCGGCGCGTTCACCGAGCCGATCGTCCGCGAGATGGCCCGCAAGGTCGAGCGGCCGGTGATCTTCCCGCTCTCGAATCCCACGGCCCGGTCCGAGGCCAGCCCCGAGGACCTGATCCGCTGGACCGACGGGCGGGCCTTGGTCGCCACCGGCTCGCCCTACCCGCCGGTGCACTACGAGGGCCGGACGATCCCGATCGCCCAGTGCAACAACGTGTTCATCTTCCCGGCGGTCGGGCTCGGCGTGGTCGCATCGGGGGCCCGGCGGGTGACCGACGGGATGATGCTGGCCGCCGCCCGGGCGCTGGGCGAGCACTCCCCGGCGCGGACGGATCCCTCGGGCTCGCTCCTGCCCGCCCTCCAGGACGTCCGCGGCGTGGCCCGGGCGATCGCCACGGCGGTCGGCCTGGAGGCGCAGCGGGCCGGGGTCGCGGCGCCGACGAGCCCCGAGGAACTGCGCGACCGGGTCGCGGCCGCGCAGTGGACGCCGGAGTACCCGCGGACTGTCCCCGGCGGGTGAGTTCGTTGCTGATCGAGCCCCGGGGAAGCCCAGCGATGATTCACACAGCCTGGAGGCTGTCCGGAAAGCCATTTGAGCCCCCGAATGGGGGCGACGTCGCTGTCGCCCCTACCTTCTAGACATATGTCCGACCGCCTCCTTCGCACGCAAAAAACGCGGTCGGACATATGTTTCAGAAGGCTGATCCAGACCAAATGTTGTCTACCGGCACGACATTTGTCTGGATCTTCGGGGCTTTCCGGATAGCCTCTTAATGCTGGCGTGAACTGAAAATGGAGAGTAGGCTCTCGCTTGTGCCCTGGGAGTGGCACGCACCCTTCTTGGAGGTAGACATCACAATGCGTTGGACAAGGGGCGAGTTCATGGGTACCACGGCCGTCGCCCTGGTTGGCGCGGAGGTCGTGGCGGCGGACGGGCGGCTCGAGGCGCAGGCCCTGCCCCCGGGGCGAGAGGGTTCGGTGACCGTCGGCGGCTACCTGGCGACCCGGCTCGAGCAGGCCGGGGTCCGGCATTACTTCGTCGTCCCCGGCGACTTCAACCTGGTCCTGCTCGACCAGCTCCTGACCAACCCCCGCCTCAAGATGATCGGGTGCTGCAACGAGCTGAACGCCGGGTACGCGGCCGACGGCTATGCGCGCTCCAACGGGGTCGCGGCCCTGGTCGTGACCTACAGCGTCGGCGGCCTCAGCGCGCTCAACGCCGTGGCCTGTGCCTACGCCGAGGACCTGCCCGTGCTGGTCATCGTCGGCGGGATCAACAGCGACTCCGGGCCGCAGGACCGCCTGATCCATCACGCGCTGGGCGAGGTGCGCTACGACTACCAGCGGAAGATCTACGCCGAGGTGACGGCCGGTGCCTTCGCCGTCGAGCACGCCGTCGAACGCGCCGGGGTTGATCGATCGGGCGATCGATCTGGCGGTCCGGCGTCGGAAGCCCGTGATGCTGGAGATCGCCTGCAACCTGGCCTCCCTGGCCGTCCCGGCGCCGCGGCCGAAGCGGTTCGACGTCGCGCCGGTCAGCGACCGTGCGGCGCTGGCCGACGCCGTGGCGCACGCCGCCGAGCTGCTCGACCGCGCCCGGCGGCCGGTGCAGGTGGCGGGCTCGAAGCTCCGCCGCCCCGGTTCGTCCCAGGGGTTCCTGCGCTGGCCGACGCCTCGGGCTACGCCGTGGCCGTCGTGCCCGGCGGCAAGGGGATGTTCCCGGAGACCCACCTGGGATTCATCGGCATCTACTGGGGGCCCGTGAGCTGGCCGGGAGTCGCCGCGGCCGTGGAGTTGGCCGACGCCTACCTGCTCGCCGGGACGATCCTCTCGGACTACGCGACGACCGGGTTCACCGCGGCGCTCGACCCGAAGCGGATGGTCCTCGCCATGCCCGAGGAGATCCGCCTGCCCGGCGCGACCTACGCCGACGTGACGCTCGCCGACTTCCTCGCCGCCCTGGCCGCCAAGGTGCGCCGAAACGACGCCGCGCTCCGCGCGTTCCGCAACGGACAGAAGCCCGACGCCCCGGCCGTCCCCGCAGCCGCCGACGCGCGGCTGAAGATCGAGGAGGTCGCCCGCCAGGTCCGCGCGGCCCTGGGCGCGGGGACGGCGCTGCTGGTCGAGACGGGCGACTCCTGGTTCCACGGCCTGGAGACGCGCCTCCCGAACGGCTGCCGCTTCGAGATCCAGTTCCAGGCCGGCTCGATCGGCTGGTCGGTCCCCGCGACGCTCGGCTACGAGCTGGGCTTCAAGGAGCCCCGGCGGGTGATCGCCATGATCGGCGACGGCTCGTTCCAGCTCACGGCGCAGGAGGTCTCGACGATGATCCGGCACGGGACGCGGCCGATCATCGTCCTGGTGAACAACCACGGCTACATCATCGAGGACGCGATCCACCAGGGGCCCTACAACAAGATCAAGAACTGGGACTACGCCGGGCTGATGGCCGTGCTGACCAACCGCGAGGGGGCGGGCCTGGGCCTCCGCGCCAGGACGGCCGGCGAGTTGGCGGCCGCATTCCAGACGGCCCTGGGCCACGACGGTCCCTGCCTGATCGAGGTCGACATCGACCCGACCGACTGCAGCCCGACGATGCGCCAGTGGGGTACGCGCGTCGCGGCGGCCAACCGGAAGCCACCTCGAGCATGATCGATCCGGAGGATCACAGGATCCTCACCGACCCAATTGTGGCGGGGGCGTCCCCGTTTGGTCCGTCCTGATTCTTGTGGTGCAGGCATCTCGCCTGCAATTCCTGATGTGCAGGCGTCTCGCCTGGACCACAATTGGGTTTGGCAAACGTGTTTTGGACCATGGCGTTAGCCCTCGTCGGCATCTTGCCACCACCGGGCGGCATGATCCTGGTCCCAATCCCCCGCGCAGGCGCAGCGCGCCCAGGGCTTGCTCCAGGGCCTCGGCGTCAGGGAAACGCTGATCAGGGGGCTTGGCCAGACATCGTAGCACGACACGCTCCAGGTCCTTGGGGATGCCAGGGCGGACCCGCGACGGGGGCTCGACCGGGTCGCGGGCGTGGGCGATCAGCACGGCGACCCTCCCGTTGGCCTGGAACGGCGGCCGACCGGTAAGCAGGTAGTAGGCCACCGCCCCCAGCGAGTAGATGTCGCTTCGCTCATCGAGCTCATGGCCGCCCTTGGCCTGCTCCGGCGACATGTAATGCGGTGTGCCCAGGATCTGCCCCTCCACGGTCAAGGTCGCCTCGCCGAGGATCGCCGTGGGCAGGACCAGCCCGAAATCGAGCAGCTTGGCCACATCCCTAAGCTCCCCCCGGGGCGCGGCGAAGATGTTCGACGGCTTGATGTCGCGGTGGATCAGGCCGGCGGCGTGCGCCTCGCGCAACGCCCCGCAGACCTGCCGCAGCAGGTAGACCACTCGGCCGGGCAGTAGCGGGCCGTGGCGGTTCACCAGCTCGGCCAGGCTCAGGCCCTTGAGGTGCTCCATGACGTAGTAGTAGGTCCCGTCCTCGGCCCGGCCATAGTCGTAGACCTCAACGGTGTTCGGGTGCGAGAGCCTGGCCGTGAGGCGAAACTCGCGCTCGAGCCGCTCCAGCGCCCGCGGGTCGGTCACAACTCCCGGCCGGATCAACTTCACGGCGCAGGGGCGCTTCAGGAGCTGGTCCTCGGCCAGGTAGACCTCCGCCATTCCGCCGGCGCCGATCCGCCGTTTGAGGCGATACTGGCCCAACTGCCGGGCCTCGGCGACCTGCCGGCGCCGCCGGAAGATCGTGCGGGCCCCGTAGGCCGAGCCGACGGCCAGGATCGCGAGGATCAGCGCGCCGAAGGCGAACAGGAGGGCCCGCAGGGTTTGGCTATCGAGCCAACCCTCCCAGAGCCACGCCATCGCCGCCGGCTGCTGCATCGCCAGTACCGAGAGGGTCGCGAACGGCAACAGCGTCAGCGGCCCGGCCACCGGCGGGCGCGGCGCCAGGTCTTGGGGACGTAGAGCCCGTAGGTAAGGATCAGGACGGCGGTCAGCAGCACGACATTCTTCAGAATCATCAGCGCCGTCATCATGTCACCACACTGCGAGAACCGTAGCATCAGCCGGTATTCGACGAAGGTGACGCGGCCGGCGAGCAGGCCGACCGCCCCCAGCTCCAGGGCCTGGAGTGAGGTCAGCGGGATCGGGCACCGGCTCCAGAGCAGGGCGATGAGGCCCACCAGGGCCAGGATGATCGTCCCGTCCACACGAGCGATCGTGGCGTCCTCCCGCCCGAGGACGCCACGACTCCAGAGCGTCGAGACCGCCAGGATGAGGATGGAGACGATCGGCAGCTCGCACCGTCGTGCCCGCACGGCGTCTGAGAGCTCGGAGATCGTCTGCTGCTCCTTCTGCGACGCGATCGCCCGCCTGGGAGCCAAGCCCCTGCTCTCGTTGGCCGGCGCGTCCCCGGACCCACTGGCCCGCTCCGGCCGTTGCGAGGGGGCTTCGACGCGGGGGGCCCGCTCGCCGTCCGATCCGAGGGCGGACCCACCGCCTGGAGGGCGTCAGGAACCCGCTCCGGTCCACCTGCTCGTGCTGGGCCGGGAGCCGGCCAACCTCGGTCCGCAGCTCATCGTCCCCTCCGCAGGCGACGCGCAGCCAGGCCTCCCGCCCGGCGGGGTCGATCCGGACCGCAGCCTCGAACAGCTCACCGACTTCCCGCCCGCGCTCCGGCATCACCCATCCCCCGGGCGAGCTGGCCGTAGCGCTGGGCGAAACCATACCAGGGGCACTGGCACCTGCACCCGGCCTCATGATATCGAGGGTCGTTCCCAGAAGCAATCGGCGAGGCGGCCACGAATCGGATGCGGTGTCCGCAACCGCTTTCCGGTCCCGAGCCCTTCAGGGGTCGGCGCAGCGATCGTGAAGACGCTGGGACGGCGAGGTCAATCGGCTAACCGCCTTGGTCGCAAAGCACGTAATGGACCTAGATCGCTTCACGGTTGGCTTGCGCACACTTGGTGCACCGGTCGCTCTACAAGTCTGAAGCGCCAGCGAGTGGATTCCGGCGGAGACCAGCCACTCACGAGCGGACGCTTCGGGCTTGTATCAGCCACTTCCTTGCCGAAGGTGTACTCCATCCAATCGTGAATCGCTCTAGATGTCCTCACCGAAACGTAGCGGCAACTGGAGTCCAGCCAGGCACTCCTCGAAGCCTCGCAAGTGGCGGTCCTGACCCGCGACGCCCAGCGCCTGGCGGCGGCGGCGACCGTGGACAGGACCGAGGCCGACATCAGTACCGCCGATGCCAGGGTGCCAGTGGCGATCGCGGAGGAGCGCCGGCTGGCGGCCCTGGTCGACTACCTCACGATCACCGCGCCCTACGACGGCGTTGTCCTGGCGCGCAACGTCAGCCTCGGCGACTTCGTGCTGCCTGCCAGCGGCGACTCCTCGCAGGGCGCCTTTTCCCTGGGGGTGTCGCCGAACCAGGCCACGCCCCTGTATCTTCTCAACCGCATCGCCCCGGTGCTGTTCCTCATCGGCGTGCCCGAGGCGGACGCGCCTTACGTTTCGAAGCGTCCTACGATTCGTTAGTAGCCGAGTCCTTCGGTAACTTACCTTCGAGTCCCGCGTACCTCTCGGTCGCCTTCCTGAAGGCTGAGCCGTCGTCGATGAACTTCCGCTGCTGACGCTGCTCGTTCGCCACCGTGAACAGCCTGCGCACGATCGCGGGGCTGTTTTCGTTGGCCGCCTCGCTGCGGTCGCTCTCCTTGTCCGGTCGCCAGGTCTCGATCAGCTCGGGGACGATTTCGAGGAGAAACTTCACGCGGGTGGCCCGGGCGAGCTTCGGATCTTCGAGCTTCGCCAGAATCTGAGCCGGGGTTCTCCGAGCAGTGCCGGAAACAATCTTCACCTGGCCGTCGTCCACCGGTGTCGGGTCGAGCACCGTACGCGCGAACGGCTGGAGTGCGAGCTTCTCCGCTTTGAGGGGATCGCGGTCCAACACGCCTGCCTTGTATGCGTGCACCTCCTCGAGGACACCGCGCAATGCGGCGGCGAGCGGCGTCAGGGACTCGGCCCGTGACGGATCGAGAGAGACCTTCAGGAGGTTCGCGAGGTGCTCGTTTTGCAGCCTTCGATCGCTCGGGTGGCGTTCCGCTGCCTGCATGAGGATCCCGTTGGCCCACCGCGTCTGCCCCGCCTTGGCTTCGATCAGCGTACGCAGTGAGGCCGCCTCGCCGTCGTCGATGCGCCGCACCGTCAAACCGGCCGGTGGTCCGGCGGTCGCTCTCGTCGCCTTTGTGACAGGCGGCATCACTGCTGGGCCGCGCGGCGCCGGCTCAGGGGCCGGTGGGGTCTTGAGCGTGCCCGCTGCCGGATCAGCCGCCTCGTCATATTGCCGAAGTGGCCCGGATGGGAGCCGCCGCTCCCGAGCCGGCGCCGGCCGGGCCGCCTCATACTCCGGTTCAATCTCGGCGGGCGGTAACGGCACGTCACCGAGCTCGGCCAGGGCGAGCTCATGGAGCCGATCCGCGTCGTCCACATCGGCGTCCAGCTCGCCGAGGCGGGGGATTGTAATGGGCAGGTCCTTTACCTTCTCACCATCTGCATTCTTGAACTGGGTCAGGACCAGCGCATCCCCGTCCATCCGGCAGAAGATCTCTTGGACGCCGATCTCCTGAGGCTCGCCGACGTCGTTGACATAGGTGATCTTGATCGAGGGCGTTGAGGGACGTTTGGTCATTCCGTCCCTGTACCTCGGGTCGGCCTCGGCGGTCGCCAGCAATTGACGGGCGGCATACGCGCCGTAGGTGGCGGGGTCGGCTTGGTCGATCCGCAAGCGTCCCTGATCGTCCTTGACGACCCGGATCTCCGGTATTGACCAAGCCGTTGACGCTCGAGGCGCATCGGCTCGTGGTTCCGCCTCTTTTCGTCCCCCTTGATCGGTCGCTCCGGCCACCGCGCCCTTCCTCGAATGTGTGGAGGGTAGATATTCAGCCCGAAGGTCACCCGATCAAAGGCGCCGTTCACGTCGGTGCCCCACCGCCCAGGGCGGTACTCGACTTTCCACCCGAACGCAGTCACGGGCATCCTTGACCAGGTCTGGCCTTCTGTACCTTTTGACGCTTCGTCCCGCTGAGAAGTTCCATAGCTTCCGGAACACCGGAACACCGAGCGGCTCACCATCCACTTGAGACCGTCTAGGGTGTTTGATCGCCTTCTTCCCGAAATCTCTCTCGATGGAGCAAGGTGTCCACAGGCCGCGTATGGCCGTCTCGCCGGCGAGAACATCGTTCACATACAAATCTCGCAAGAGAGAGGACGAGGAAAAGAACGAGCCAGTCGAAGACCAACGCCAATCCTTCGAGGCCGCCGGGACGGAATCTGAGACCGTGCATAATGCAGAGCATGAAGGGGGCGAGAGGCCAACCGCGATAGAACATGGCTTTTGTGACTGGGTCCAACCCCTCAGGAGCGCGCTCGTTCCACACTTCCTGCCAGCCGGTGGTCCGAAGGTTCGCCCAGACCCAGACCACGGTGAGCGAGGCCAGGAAGAACGCAGTGATCGGACGGACGGGACGGTGCCACCGCGCGACGGCGGCAAGTATGACGACGGCAATCGCAATCGTGAGAACCTCTACCATGTTCGACAGAGCCTAAAAGGCAAGCCGGAGCAAATCCTCACTCTTCATCCATGATATCGCGTGGCCGGGAGCGGGCAATAGGCTGCTTACCGATCTCAATCAACCAGAGCCTTCTTCAGAAAATCGACGTTCTGGTCGAGGTGCCCGTACACGCGAGCGAGCATGGAACCATCCGCGTGGCCCATGAGCTGGGACATTCCCACTATACCGTCCACTTTTCTGGCACACTATTGAAATATCTGGATTATTCAATGTAATGGTACTATGCTTACTCCGCTAAACACAACGGAGTATGCATCATGCCTTTCCTTATCCATCCCCGTTCGGTCCAAGTCGGGATGAAGATAAATCTCTGGACAATCCTAGAGCTTCCAGCCTCCATCGAAGGGAGGGCTGTTTGCCGTTGCGAATGCGGCAACGTCAAGGACTTGACACTCCCCACGGCTAAAGCCGGGGGATTCTCAGTTCGACGACAACAGCCTGGCAAGCCAGGTCTTACACTGTCTCCCTGAGCGTTTCGTTCTTGCGAACGACGTTCGGGCGTGCCCCGCCCTACGTGACTCGAACCCTGGGCGCCTCACGACGAGCCAGGATGACCGGTCGCCCAGCTTGGTTATCGCAAGGGCGAATGTCTTTGGTTTGGTCGATGTTTGACGGTGGGACCTTTCCCCACCAACCGCCGATATCCCGAGTTGCCAAAGAACGTCCCAATGGTACCCGGTTCGGTCGGGGAACGATAGACGTGTTCATTATTATCATCATTCGGGGGCGGCCTGATATCCCCACGGCTGAAGCCGGGGGCTTTACGGCCGGCGCGGTAAAGCTCAATAATCTTCTGCGGGATCTTGCGCAGACGTTGCAGACAGGGATGGCAAGGTCCAGCCGGGTGGCGAGCCTGGGGAGGAGGGCGAGCTCCCGTTGGAGACGCTCCGCCGCCTCGGCGTGCTTGGGGAACCGGAACACGAGCTCGTCAGCGACGAGCAGAGCCCGGTTGTCCATGCCCACGCCGAGCGGGGCCAATGACGCCCCGCGCAACTCGGGGGCGACCCGGAGAATATCCAACTCGAAAAAGTCGATGTCGATCACGCTGGCTGGTCCCCGCTCGCGGCCCATTCGATCGTCCGATGACTCCGACCCTCGAGAGACTCGTCCACGAAACCGCAATCAACGGCCCAGGGGCCGCACGAATAGCCGACCCGTCGATGCACAAGACCACGAGAGAATTTGGGAAAAAGCGATTGATCCACGAAAGACACGAAAGACACGAAAAAAGGAAAAGAGCTTCCGGGATTGCGAGAACCAGACCGAGTCCAGGAAGGCCGACCGGTTCTGGTGGATGGTCATTCCGGATTTTGTAGACGAGTGCATCTCCGAATGGTTTTTTCTCGTTTCGTGTCTTTCGTGGATCAATCGCTTCTCTCTTCAATCCCCTTCCGGCTGCGTGCCGCTAATTCGTGGAGATCAAGGGTCGTTGTCTGCGGTTTCGTGCTTCGCGGCGGCTTCAGCGGCCATCCCGACGCCGCAGTTGCTCCTCGAGCTCGAGCCCCTGGGCCTGTAACCGCTTGACTTCCAGCAGCAAGTCATCCCCGCGCCGCCGAAAGGACCAGCGCACCAGCGCGACCGCCCCGGCGAGGCACAAGGACCCGGCTGTGGCAGGGAACCAGGCCGCCGCGCGGCTCGACCCCCCCACCAAGAGGTAGACGAACATCAGCCCGAACAGGACCGCGAGCGGGAACAGGACGATCGCTCCCAGGATCGTCAACACGGCGCGGACGGCGTCCGCCCACCAGTTGCGCCGGCGCAGTTGCTCCAGCAAGACATCGACCTCCTTCCGGTAGTGGGCGAGCTTCTCGGGAGGCGGCCACTGCTCGTCAATCAGCCGGTCTCGCAACGGTTCGTCATGGGGTTCCATAGCCACCTCGGAGCAGGATTTCTCTCAACGCTTGCTTGCCAAAATAGACGCGCGACTTGACTGTGCCGACAGGGGAGCCGACGACCGCTGCGATGTCCGCGAGAGGCATGTCCTCCAGGAAGTGGAGGATCAGCACCTCACGATGCGTGGCGCCGATCGCGTCCAGGGCGCAGTGGATCGCGGCGGCGTCCTCGGCCGTGAACGACTCCTCGGTGGCGGCGTCAGGCGTCACCGCCCGCGCCGCTCGGCCTGCGACTGGGAGACATCGTGTCGGATCAGGTCTACCACGAGCCCGTGGGCGATCCGGTAGAGCCAGGGGCGGAGGCGACGGGGATCCTCGAGCCGGCGGATCGTCCGGAAGGCCCGAAACCAGATCTCTTGGAGGACATCCAGCGCCCGCTCGTCGTCCCGCAGGAGTTTGGTCACATAGTACAACAGGGGTCGCTCCATCTCCCGGATGAGTTCCTCGAACGCCTCCGGCCGCCCGCGCTGACATCCGAGTGCCAGCCACTCGTCCCGTGCCAAACTGCGCCCGGCTCTGCATGGACCCTCCGCTGAAATGGACCGGCCGAAGGGCGGTCCGGCCGTTTGCCGTCCCTTTCCTATAGGGTCGGAGCAGACCGGCCGGAGGTTCAACGGCCAGGCGCAGCCGCACGTCCCCGTCACGGGAAGGCCGGAGGGATTTGCCCGCCCAGGGCAGAGGGCTGGTGCCCGACTTCCATAGCGGCCGGCCGAGCGCAACCGATTACGATTGCTCTACATAGGGGGTTCGCGCGTGGCTCCCCACGGTGGCGCGTGGTCCGTCTGGGTACTGATCCGGCCGGTCGGATCATCTATCGAGCACGGTTTAACCGGAATCGTCGGCTCGCATCCGCCAGTGGATCAATCAACCTTGTGGGGTGGGGTCAGTCCTGCAGGAGGTAGTTTCAGCTACACCATGATGACGATCGATCTTGCCTGGATCATACCAGTAGGGGGAATCGTGTCTGTCCGTTCAAGCGTCGCGGGACTGCTCGCCATTGCCGACCATCTATCAACCTTGGGGTCCGCGAGCCCGAGGCTACTACCCTTTCATGTAAAGGATGGCTTCGGCGATGTTGACGGTATGGTCGCCGACGCGCTCAAGGTTCCGAGCCGAATTCATCAGCCGTAGCCAAGCCGTAACCTGCTCGGGCTCGTGCCGCAACGAGTCCTTCAACTCTCTCAACGCCACTCGGCACTGGCGGTCAATTCCCTGGTCACCGGCGATCAGGACCCGTGCCGCAACCCCATCATCGTTGTTCAGGGCCGCAACGGCCTGTTCGAGAGAGGTGATGGCCATCCTCGCCAGGATGTCCAGAGAGGCGGGGATGGGCGGGGCGGCCGAATCCCGAAGCGATCGCTTCGTTCTCCGCGCGATCTTGGTCGCCAGATCGCCTACTCGTTCGAGTTCCGCCCGGAGCTTGAGTGCCGACACCACCCGCCGGAGATCCGAAGCCAGGGGCTCGTAGAGTGCCAGTACGCGCAAGCACTCCTTCTCGATGCGGACCTCCCATTGATCGATGGCAGCCTCTTGCGCCTTGACCGTGGCCACCAACTCGGCTCGCCCTTCGCGGAGGGCCTGCACGGCCCGGATCAGCATGGATTCGACCTCCGTGGCCATAGCCAGGATCTCATGCCAGACCTCGTCCTGTGCGGCCAGGCCGGGCGCCGGCTCGCCGGTCCGGGCACTGTCTCTCCCTCATTCCCTCGTGACATCACTGATCCCCGATCACGGACGCCGGTAGGCTTCGAGAAGGCACGGTCCAGGCCTGGGGGTCCGCGAGACGCCCCTCACACGGGGTTGGCCGGTGCCATTACATAGGCCCTTCGTCGCGTACAACGAGTGAGTAGAGCGACGGCACGACGAAGAGCGTGGTGACCAGTCCCGCCAGGATGCCGCCGATGACGGCGCGGCCCAGGGGCGCGTTGGCCTCGCTGCCGCGGGCCAGGGCCAGCGCCATCGGGATCAGGGCGAAGAAGGCCGCCAGCGCGGTCATCAAGACCGGCCGCGCCCGGATCGATGCCGCCTTGCGGATCGCCTGGTCGGGCGTCAAGCCCTTCCTGCATCGCGGAGGTTCTGCGCGAAGTCGACCAGCAGCACCGTGTTGGACACCACGATGCCGACCATGAAGATCACGCCCAAGCAGCGACTGCACGTTGATGGCCGTGTTGGTGAGATAGAGCATCGTCACCACGCCGACCAGCCCCAGCGGCACGGCGAACAGGATCACCAGCGGCGTCAGGTACGACTTGAACAGGGCCGCCATCAGGAAGTAGATGAGCAGCGTCGCCAGGATCAGCCCGAAGCCCAGGCTGCGGAACGTCTCCTGCATCCGCGAGTATTCGCCGCTGAGCTCGATCATGGCCCCCTTGATCACCTTGCGGTCGGCGGAATGATCGTCGGGATCATAGGGAATCCACGACCCATCGGGCTGGAGGACGCCGAAGCGGGCGACCACGCGGGCCACGTCGTCGGCCACGTGGCCCAGGTCGCGCCTGGAAACCCCCATCGTCAGGTCGATCGTCGACTGGAGGTTGTTGTGCGTGATCTCCGTGGGCACGGTCGACCTGCCGCAGGGTGGCGATGTTCCGCAGCGGGATCGGCTTGTCCTGGCCCAACCCGGTGATCGGCACGTCGAGCAGCGTCTCGACCGAGTCGATGTCCTCCTCGAAATACTGCACGCCCACGAAGTACTGGTTCTTGCTCACCGGGTCGATCCAGAAGTTCTTCTTGTGAAACTGGATGCTCGAGTTGAGCGCCGCCACCACGTTCTTCATGACCTCGGTCTGGTTCAGCTTGAGGTCGGCCACCTTGGCGCGGTCGACGTCGATGATGTACTCCGGGTAGTCGAGCCGCTGGATGATCCGGGCATCGACCACGCCGTCGATCTGGACGATTTCGCGCTTGATCGCCTCGGCGATCGCGCGGGCCTGGGGCAGGTTTTTGCCCGCGAGCCGGATGTTGATCGGCGACGACTTGCCTTCGTTCATGGCCGAGCGGATCATGCCGCCGGCGTCGAAGGCGAACTCCAGGTCGTGGAACTTCGGGTCCTTGGCCAGCCCGGTGCGGAGCCGCTCGACGTATTCCTGGGCCGAGTGCTCGCGCTCGTGCTTGAGCTGGACCTTGACGACCGCGTCCATCGGCCCGGCGTTGGGGGTATAGGCGGCCGACAGGTCGGCGACGACGCCGAGCTCGGAGATGATGATCTGGAGGTCCTCGCCGATCGTCTTGCGGACGAACTGCTCGACCTTGGCGATCCGCTTTTCGGTCTCCTCGATGCGGGTGCCGCTGGCCGCCCGGGCGTAGATCTCGAAGGCGCCGGAATCGACCTCGGGGAAGAACTCGCGGCGCAGCCGCGTCCCCAGCCCGCCGAGGGTCGCCACCAGCAGCCCGACCGCGACCAGCACCACGGCGAGTCGATAGTTCATCGCGCGATTGAGCAGCCGGACGTACCAGGCGAATCCCCGCCTCGATCAAGGCCTCCCACCGCGCGAAGAGCGCGACGCAAGCAGCCCGCGGCGAGCGGCTCGCCGGTCATCGGCGGGCGGCAGCGAGCCGAACGGATCATGGTCATCGCTCGTGTTCGTTTCCATTCTCGATTTCCATGTCCGTGTCCCGGCATGCGGCCTTGAGCCAGCTGCGCGGAGCGCGACGGGACGAAGGTCCGCGACAGGAAGTAGGCGGAGATCATCGCGAAGGCCACGCCCGCCGCCATCGGCCGGTAGAGGAACTCGCCCAGCCCGGGCATCAAGGCCAGCGGGGCGAGCACCAGCAGGGTGCAGAGGCTGGCGACCAGCTCCGGCATCGCCACCTCGCTGGCCCCGCGGAACGCGGCCTCCTCGGGCGTGGCGCCCAGGCCCAGGTGCCGGTGGGTGTTCTCCAGGCAGATGATGGCGCTATCCACCATCGGCCCGATCGCCAGCGACAGCCCGGCCAGCGTCATGACGTTGATCGTGTTGCCCGAGGCGTAAAGGCCGATCGAGCGACGCCAGGACCGCGATCGGGATCGTCAACACGGCGATGACCGTCATCCGCCACTCGCCCAGGAACAACAGGATCACCAGCGAGCAAAGGACCGCCCCCAGCACCCCTTCCTCCACCAGGCTCTCGATCGAATGGCGGACGTAGACCGACTGGTCCAGCACCACCTTCAGGTCGATCCCGGGGCGGGTCAACCGCGCCTGGATCTTATCGATCGCCCCCTTGAGATTGTTGACCACGTCGAGCGTGCTGGAGCCGAGCTGGCGGAAGACCGGGACGTAGACCTGGCGCTTGCCGTTGACCCGCACCACGTTGGTCTGGATGAAGTTGGCGTCCTTGGGCGTCGCCACGTCGCGGAGGAACGTGGCGTTGCCGTGCTCGTTGTGCAGCGGGATATCCTCCATCCGCGCGACGACGTCGAACATCGAGTTGCTGTCGATGGCATAGTCGGTCGTGCCGAACTTGGCGCTGCCGGTGGGGAGGAAGACGTTGTATTCGTCGACGGCCTTCATCACGTCCATCGGCGAGAGGTGGCGGGCCTGGAGCTTGACGCGGTCGAGATACATCATGATCGCGCGGACCTTGCCGCCATAGACCAGCGGCGCGAGCGCACCGGGCTGCGACATGATCTGCGGCCGAACCTCGTACCGCCCGACGTCGAACAGGGCCGCCTCGCCCTGCGTCGCGCTGTCGAGCGCGACCAGGCAGACCGGCGTCACGCTCGTCGGATCATACGGCAGCACGACCGGCGGCAGCGTGCCCGGCGGCATCGTCGGGTACTCCCACCCGGCGTAGCGAGTTGACCTCGGTCAGCGCACCGCTGCGGTCGACGTTGCTGCGGAAGTAGTCGCGGACGATGCTGATGCCGACGATCGACCGCGACTCCAGCCGCCGGCCGCCCGACGCCTGGCCCACGCCCCGCTCCAGCCGGGCCGTGATGTTCTTCTCGATGCTGGCCGCCGGCATCCCGCTGTAAAAGACCAGCGTCTGCACCGCCGGGCTCTTGAAGACCGGCAGGATGTCGATCGGGATCGAATAGGCCGACAGCCCGCCCAGGACCACCAGCGACAGGACCATCACCGTCACGGCGATCGGGTTCTTCAGCGAAGCGTGAATCAGGCCGTCCATCGGTCGAGCTGTTCTCCCGTGCGTCATGAACCGCGGTACAGGCTCAATCGCTGAGCATGCGAGAACGGCTCAGCAGATTGACAATCGGCCGTCGACGCGGTCAGGATCAGCGATGCGTTCAGTCGGCGACGGCGACGCGCATGCCGTCTTCCAGAGGCGTTCCGGAGGGAAGCACGACGAGATCGTCCGGGCTGATCCCGGAGCGGATCTCGGCCTGGGTGCCATTGTCGCCGCCCAGCTTGACCTCGGTGCGCCGGGCGATCCCGTCGCGGACGACGAAGACAACCCCGCCGGATCGGCCGCTGTGCTCGACGACGCAGGCCGCCGGCACCGCCAGGCTCTTGGCATCCTGCTCGAGGTTGATCGATGGCCTTGCCGTACATCCCGTCGCAGAGGACGTCTTCGGGGTTGGGCAGGTCGATCTCGACGCGCATCATCCGCTCGGCGTCCTCGGCCCGGGCGATCCGAGCCAGGGTTCCCGTGAACGATCGGCCGCCGAGGGCATCGACGCTGACCACGGCCGTGTCGCCCACCTTGGTGAGGACGACGTCACCGTCCGGAACCAGGACGACGACCCGCATCACGTCGGTCCGCTTGACCGTCAGAAGGGGCTGCTGTCCTCCTTCGGTGGCGGAGCGGATCAGGGCCCCCGGGTGAAACGTCCGGTGGGTCACGACCCCATCGAAGGGCGCGACGATCTTGGCGTAATCGAGGTTGACCTTCGCTCGGTCCAGCCGCGCCTCGGCGACTCCCAGATTCGCCCTGGCCTCGGCGGCATCGGCCTTGGCCTGATCGATGGCGGCCTCGGCGGCCAGGAGCTTCGCCTTGGCATTGAGGATCTCCGACCGAGCCGGTCCGCTCGGCGGCGACCGCCGCCGCGAGGTCGCTCGTCTGCTCGTCGGCAAGCTTGGCGTCGGCCGCCTGTTCGGCGACCAGGCCGTTGACCCGCGCGTACTGCTTCTCGGCAAACTGCTCGCCGGGCGACCAGCCGGTCCAGATCGGATTCGGCCACCGTCTCCGCGGCCGCAGCGGCGTCCCGCTGCGCCTCGGCCATCTTGATCCGCGCCTCGGCCTGGTCGATTTGCGCCTTCGCCTGGGCCACCAGCGCAGCCGCCTCCTCGTACGCCTTCGCGTCCCGCGGCACGTTGATCTCGGCCAGCACCTCGCCCTTCTTGATCCGAGACCCAATGTCGACCTCCTGGGTCTTCAGATAGCCGGAAATCATCGCGTACAGGTCGACCGACTCAAACGCATGCATGGTCGCCGGCTGCTGGATCGTCCGCGGAATGCCTCCCGGCTGGGGCCGGACGACCTTCACGCTCGGTACCGGCTGCTCGCGTGCCTCCGCCGCCGAGCTCGATCCGACCTCCTTCGAGTGCGCACCGCCCGCGCAGCAGCCAGAATCCCGACGCCGGCCACCGCCACGCCGAGCACGACGCCGGCCAGACGCCGCCATGGCAGCCGCCGGCGAGTCGTTCGAGTTCCGAGAGACAACGTCATCGACCTCCCATGCATGAATGGGACAGACGACCAGTTCCAGAACTCGCTGCAACGCGATCGCGATCCACCGCAGTCCGTCATCCTAGATTCTCGCAAGGTTTCCGTTTCATGTCTAGTCTCGACCCGGCTCCACCGCGGGCAATCGGCTTCACTCAATCTTCACAAATCCTTTCCGCAAAACGGATTGCGAAATGATAAGAAAAAATTTATCGAACGACGGTCCAGGCTGGACGCGTTGATGGACGAAAAGGATTAGAGGAGCCGAGGCACTGGCATTCGCTCGGCTCGGCCTGCTCGAATCCGCGGCCGGCTGCACGTCGCTGAACTCGCAAGTCGAACGCGAATTCAGAGAAGAAACCGGAAAAGACCGAATAATCACGGATAGCCGAACGAGGCGGCCCTGCGCCCTCGAGAATGCTCTTCGAAGGCCAGGAGGGTCTTGTTCATGGGACGGATCTTGAAGCACGAGAGGCATCGACGGCAGCCTGCGCGTCGGCATTGCTGGTGATGCTGACGGCCTGGGCGTTCGTCGCCGGCCCGGCACGCGGCCAAACTCCCGCACCCGAGCCCGTGCCGTCGAAATCCCAGACCGTGATTCCGCCTCCGAGGCGGTTCGATGCTGACGGATCCGAAGGTGAGTCGCATCCGACTGGGACGGCATCACGTCGATCGCCGGCGTGCCGCAAGAGGGGACGGCCGCCTCGTCCGTCCCCACGGCGACCCCGCTGCCGGGTCGGCCAGGGTGCCCGACTCGGCCGCCGAGCCCGGACCGACTCGGGCGCCACGCCGGCTCCGCCGCCACGCCTGCCGGTCGACACCGAGCTGATCCCCGGCCGGGTGGTCGAGCCGATCGACCTGGCCAACGCGCTGAGACTGACCGGAGCGCGCGACCTGGATATCGCCGTCGCCCGGCAGCAGATCCTCGCGGCCACGGCCGACCTGACGGCGGCGCGCGCGCCTTTGGCTGCCGTCGCTCTTCTACGGGCCGAGCTGGTATCGGTCCGACGGCCAGATCCAGACGGTCACCGGCCAGGTCCAGACGATCGACCGCAGCGCGTTGTTCCTCGGTGGAACGGCGGCGCTGGCGAATACCATCCAAGGGCCGCCGCCGGGGACCGGCATTCCTTCCGTGAACGGCATGACCGCGACGGTGCGGATCTCCGACGCGATCTTCGAGCCCATGGCGGCGCGGCGCGTCCTCACCGCGAACCAGGCCGGGCTCCGGACCGCGACCAACGACTCGATGCTGCAAATCGCCGAGGCCTACTTCGACCTCCAGGGTGCGACCGGGCGGCTGGCCATCGCCCGCGAGGCCGCCGCGAACGCCGAGGCCCTCTCGGCGATCACCAGCTCCTACGCCAAGCTCGGACTGGGCCTGGAGGCCGACCATCGCCGTGCACTGACCGAGGTGAAACACCGGCGCCGCGATGCCCAGCTCGCCAGCGGCCAGTTACTCGTCGCCTCCGCCAATCTGATCCGCCTGCTGGTGCTCGACCCGAAGGTCGTGCATGGCCCCGGTCGAGCCGCCCGAGTGCATCATCCACCTGATCCCCGATGACATCCCGCTCGATGACCTGGTCATCCAGGGCCTGCAGAACCGCCCCGAGCTGGCCAGCGCACAGGCCCTGGTTCAGGCGGCCGTCATCCGGCGGAAGCAGGCGCGGCTCCGCCCGTTCGTCCCGAGCGTGTTCATGACATACGCGGGGGGCGGGTTGGGGGGCGGTGCGAATGCGTTCTTCGGCAACTTCGGACCTCGCGGCGACGCCGAGGTCGGCCTTTTCTGGGAACTCCAAAACCTCGGCTTCACCGACGTCGCCATCATGCGCCGCCGGGCGGCCGAACTCGAATATCGCCAACCTGGAGAAGTACCGCACCCAGACCCAGGTCGGCGCCGACATCGTCGCATCCTTCGAGACCCGCCTGGCCGCCGCCCGCCAGATCGAGGACGCCCGCGAAACGCTCGTCGAGGCCATCGAGTCGCTCAGGCTCAACTTCGTCAACATCCGCCAGGGAGCCAGACTGCGCCGCGCGACTCGCCCCATCGAGGTCTTGCAGCCGATCCAGGCGCTGGCCCAGGGCCGCCTCGACTACCTCGATTCGGTCCTGTCCTACAACCGGGCCCAGTTCCAGCTCAAACGGGCCATCGGCCAGGCGCCGTGACCCCTTGGGCCGGGGCGCGATCGCTTGAAAACACGAGATGGATGCAACCCCCCCTGGTACAAGGGATTCCGTCCGAATCGCTTTTAACGTCGAAAAACTCTCTCTGATTCTTCCTGATCCCCCGAGTCGGTAGAATCGATGGAGTGGTCACGTCGTGGGCCAAGAGCGGTGTGCCGGAAGGCGGGCGGGATGAATCGCATCCTTGTGGTCGAGGACGAAGAGAACATCGCCGACTACCTGGTGACGGGGCTGCGCGAGGAGGGGTATGAGGTCGAGCACGCCGTCGATGGGGTGGTCGGCTGGGTTTGCTTGCAGGACAAGACCTGGGACCTCGTGCTCCTCGACTGGTGGCTCCCCGGGCAAGACGGGCTGACGCTCCTCCGCCGCTTCCGCGAGCGGGACCGAGGGACACCGGTACTCCTCCTGACGGCCCGCGACCAGGTCCAGTTCCGGGTGCTCGGCCTCGACAGCGGGGCCGACGACTACCTGTGCAAGCCGTTCGACTTCGACGAGCTCCTGGCGCGCGTCCGCGCCCTGATCCGTCGCCGTGACGACCGGCCGGATATCTTGCTATCCCATGGCGATGTCTCCGTGGACCTGGCCGATCAGCGCGCCGAGCGGGCCGGGCGGACCCTCGACCTTTCCGGCAAGGAGCTGGCCCTGCTCATCGTCTTCCTCCGCCACCCCGGCCGCCTGCTCACCCGCCCCGAGATCTACCAGCGGGTCTGGAAGGAGCCCTACGACGCGGAGTCCAATACCCTCGGGGTCCACATCATGGAGTTGCGGCGCAAGCTCGAGGCCCACGGCAGTCGCGTGATCCATACCGTCCGCGGGCGGGGCTACGTCTTCGGCGAGTCGCCGGTCGCGGAGCCGGAGGGCGTGCAATGAGCCTGGCCACACGCCTCTCGGCCTTCTTCCTGGTCGCCCTGGCCTTGGTCCTGGCCGGGTTCTCCGGCACCTTGTACTGGCTCGCGCGGTCTTATCTCGTCGGGCAACTCGACGAGCGGCTGCAACATGCCCTGGAGACGCTGGAGGCTTCGGTGGACATCGAGCCCAGCGGGCTGGAATGGGAGCCTACCGACCGCCAGATGACCCTGGGCGTGGAGCCCGGGCCCGGCGCGGTGCGATGGGCGATCCGCGACGGTCGCGGTGCGATGGTGGACCACTCGGCCAACGCCGGTCCCGGGAGCTTCCCCTCCGATTGGACGCCGGCGACCTGGCCCTCGAACCCCGCGGACGGGACGGCCTTCGGCGACGGCCCCCGGCTGGCGACTCGCGGCGCAGACGTCTGCAACTCGAGGATCTGCTGAAACAAGGCCGCGGCCACCCGGACGACGAGCCCGGTTACGAGGTGCAGTACCCGGCCTTGGTGCTCGTCGTTGGCTTGCCACCTTCCCCCGTGAAGGCGACGCTGGGCCGGCTCGGGTTGGCCCTGTCGGTGCTGTCGCTCAGCGTCTGGACGGTCTCGCTCGCAACCGGCCGGTGGCTGTGCCGCCGGGCCCTGGCGCCCATGATTCGCATGGCGAAGGCCGCGACCGCGATGACGGCGGAGGACTTGGGGCAACGCCTACCGATAGCCGGCACCGGCGACGAGCTGGATGGGCTGGGGCTGGCCTTCAACGACCTGCTGGATCGGCTGCACGAGGCATTCGTCCGGCTGCACGCCGCGTACGATGGGCAACGCCGCTTCGCCGGTGACGCCTCGCACCAGCTTCGCACGCCCCTGGCGGCGCCTGCTCGGGCAGGTCCAGGTCGCGCTCCGCCGCGACCGTTCACCGAAGGAGTACCGGCGGGTCCTGGAACGGGTCCAGAACGAGGCCGACCGGCTGCGGCAGATCGTGGAGTCGTTGCTCCTGCTGGCCCAGCCGGAAGGTGTACGGCCCGAACCGGAGGTGCTGAACCTTGAGGGATGGGTGTCCGACCACCTCCGCCGCTGGGCCACCCACCCGCGGGCCGCAGACCTTCGCGCCGAGGTTGCCGACAGCGGGCCGTTGAACGTGCTGGCCCATCCGCCGCTGCTCGCTCAGCTCGTCGACAACCTGCTCGAGAATGCGTGCAAGTACAGCGCACCGGGCACCCCGGTTGTCGTCAGGACGTGGCGCGAGGGGGGATCGGTGATGCTGGGGGTCGAAGACCGCGGCTGCGGCCTGGAGGCCGAGGATCTGCCCCACGTTTTCGAGCCATTCTTCCGCGGCGAGCAGGCGCGGCGTGCCGGACACGCGGGGGTAGGGCTTGGCTTGGCGGTCGCGCAGCAGATCGCCCGCCGCGTTCGGCGGGACGCTCGACGTCCGTAGCGGGCCCGAGGCGGGGTGCGTCTTCATGCTGCGTTTATCCTCCGCGGGGGAGTTCGACGCCGGGGTTTTTGTCGAGTAGCGGTGCCGGTTGCCCGGCACCGCCCTCACAGATCCGAGCGTGCGTCTTTCTCGCACTCGGCTCTTCCTGAGAGTATCCAGAGGCCATCAGGCGGGTACTTCCCGAAAGGGGTTGAGTATGGTCGGCTGCGGCAGGGGAAGACACCGCAAGAGCTTCGCGAACCGGATGTTATCCATACCGGCTTTCTGGCTTCGGCGGTTGAGCGACCATTGCCATCTCCGCTCGACCTCGCGGACGAACCGTTTCACTCGCAGCCGATTTCTCGTCACTCGACACGAAGTGGATGGATGTCCGCGCTGTCGAGCCCGCCTTCGATCGGAAGCCTCAAGCCGTAACCTAACATAAAAAGCGTTATCAGACTTTCAATTCCGCATTCTAATCGGCGCGACCAGGCTCGGCCTCCCAATGGCAGTCAGGCAAGAGGCTGCCCGGCGTTCTCGCCGGATGAATCGATCCTCGCTGGGGGTACAGCAAGCGTGGAGGACCGCGGGGATTTCGCGCTCGCCGCGATCCATCTGTGGGACGTGGCCCGGGGGTCAGGAACGGCACTGGATGCCCGCGCATCAGCAAGGGGTCGCTTCGCTGTCGTTCTCCCCGGATGGCAAGACGCTGGCCTCGACCGGTGTGGAGTCGGCGATCCTCCTCTGGGATGTGGCCACCGGCCGCGAGGCGTTCCCGCAGCCCGGCCACCGGTCGCCAATCCGTGCCTTGGCGGTTTCGCCGGCCGATGGGACAGTCTTCACTGGCGGTTACGACGGCACGATCCGGCAGTGGGACCCGGCCTCCGGGCGCGAGCTCGGCATCATCGCCCGGTTCCCGGTCCTCGCGGATTCGTGGGCCCTGGCTCCCGATGGCAAGACCTTGCTTGTGGGCGGCGGCCTCGGCAGGAGGTTCGCGCTCTGGAGCGTGTCCCAGCGACGGCAGATCCGCCGCTTCTCGCGCCGACGACAGCAGGCCCCTCCGTGCCCTCGCCTGGTCTCCCGACGGCAAGACGGTCGCCGCCGAGGAACGCGTTTGGAATGCGGAGACCGGCCAGTTGCTCGTCACCTTCCAGAATCCAGACGGGGAGTGGGCTGTCTCTTGCGGCTTCTCTTGCCCTGACGGCAGGCAGGTGATCGCCAGAGAGAGGTGGCGCTCGGATCTGGGACATCGCGACGGGCAAGCCGGTGCGCTGGGCCATCCGCTCCGACACGTTTCGCTGGCCCAACGCGCTCTCGCCCGACGGACGATTCGCAGCCTCGGGAGGGATCGTCGCCCACTCTCAGGGAGGGAAGATCGATCCACCGATCCGACTCTGGGAGCTGGCTTCGGGGCAGGAAGTCGCGACGCTGCAAGGTCATGAGGAGAGCACCCAGAGCCTGGCCTTCTCCCCCCGGAGGCCGGTTCTTGGTCTCGGGCAGCGGCGATCGACGGACAACCCACGAGGCGACGGTCCGCGTCTGGGACCTCGCCACGGCCCGCGAGCTCCGCCGGTTCGCGGACCATCGCGGTGCGGTCAACGCCGTGGCCTTCACGCCCGACGGCCGCTCGGTCGTCTCCGGCAGCGAGGACGCCAAGAGGCGGAGGGGTCAGACGTATAACTATAAATTGCCTATCTCCTCTTTCTTGCCCCAGCGAAGATTTTCAAGAATGACGGAAAATCGGCTGAATCGGTAGACCGGCAGATTTATAGCTATACGTCCGACCCCAAGGCCCATGACCCCAAGGGCCCAAGGGCCGACCCCAAGGGCCTAGATGATCCCAAGGGCCTCCCAGCGAAGATTTTCACATATTAGGCGGTCCGCGGCAGTTCGGGCGGCGTCAACGGCCCGTGGATGGTCGGATTGTGGCATTTTCACATATTAGGCGGTCCGCGGCAGTTCGGGCGGCGTCAACGGCCCGTGGATGGTCGGATTGTGGCATCGACCTAAGGAGGGAACGACCGAACCGCTTTGCCCAGGATGGTGTCTACAGCCCAGACCGGTCAACGGGGACGAGCCACGTGCCGCCCTGCGGGCCGCCTGCGAACTCGGCGGCCCAGCGTGTGCATCCCCGCGCCTTCACCTGGGATGTCTACTTCGCTGGTTTCGACCCACGCAGCCCGAGGGACTTGTCCCGTCATACAGTCTCCCACGGTGTTGCTCCGATCGAGAAGTTTTCGCTGAAAAGCTCGCTGATCGGCCTGCTAATCCTCGATCAGCTTTTCTATTACATGCGACCCCAAGAACGATCTTCGGCCGTCTCTGGCGCCGAAGGGGATGAGCATGCAGCATCTTGACTGGCTTGGCGAACACAACGATGCGGACGACGACTCCGAGCTTTACCTGGACTCGGAGTGAGAGGGCGCTGTATACAGCCGCGGCCGTCGAGGAAGGTTGCTTCGACGTGTTCGCCTTCCTGCGTCCGTATGCGTTGCAGCGGGGAAGCGGTCGCGGTAATCCAGACCTTAGCCAAGCAACTGACCTGGCGGATAACGGTACAATTGATAAGATCGATGGGTCTGTTCACCGAAGACGAAGCATGCCGGAGCCCTTCAGCAACTCCCGAGCAGGTTACCGCTCGGGAGGAGATGGCCATGCTGCCGATGGCCGTTTAAATTTGCGTTATTTGTAAAATGCATTTAGATTCAATGAATATGGGCAGAGCCGGGGCAATGCAGACCGCAAGTCGAATAAAGCACGCTGGGTTGTTGGATTTTTCGACCGCCCTTCAGGAGGGGCACGAGGCCGCGACCGATCCGGACGCACGCAAGGAGAGAGGGCAGGTCTTTACCCCTCCGGGCGTCTGCAGCTTTATGGCGGGCCTGTTCACCCAGATTCCCGACTACTTCCGGCTGCTGGACGCCGGGGCAGGCGTTGGCTCGCTGGCGGCGTCGGTCTGCGAGCGGATTCTGACGCTTCGCTCTCCCCGGCAAGTCGAAATCACCTTGTACGAGAATGACGCGACGCTACGGCCGCTGCTCGAGGAGAACATGCGGCATTGCCGACGGGCTCTCCAGGAGGCCGGGCACGATGCCAGCTATACGATCCATGACGGCGATTTCATCCTGGAGACCCAGGGCCAGGGGCCGCAACGTCGTCTGTTCGACGACAGCCAGCCGGTGGGTCCGTTCGATGCCGCCATCATGAATCCGCCGTATTTCAAGATCGGTGCGGACTCCGCCCATGCGCTGGCCATGGCGGAAGCGTTTCGGGGCAATACGAACATTTATATGTTGTTCATGGCTCGGGCGGCGGAGTTGCTGCGGCCGAACGGGGAACTGGTCGCCATCACGCCGCGAAGTTTCTGCAATGGCCTCTACTTCCGGCCGTTCCGCCGTTGGTTCTTCTCGCGGATGGCAGTGCGCCATATCCATCTCTTTGAGTGCCGCCGGAGCACCTTCGATAACGTCTTGCAGGAAAGCGTGATTATGCATACGCAACGCTTGGGCGTCGCGGAGCTTACCGTCACGATCACCACCAGCCTGGGCCGGGATATTCCGAAGGAACTGGATGGGCTGACGCTGCCGATGGCGAAGATTCTCGACGACACGTCCGGCGGTATGGTCCTCCGCATCCCGGCGACGGCTGAGGAAGCGAGAATCATCGAGGCGGTCGAATCCTGGCCGGACCGCTTCGCCGGATTGGGCTTGCAAATATCGACCGGGCCGGTGGTCCTGTTCCGGGCCGAAGAATACCTGTTGCCGAAGCCGGACGGCGAGGCCGCCGCGCCGCTCATCGAGCCGCACAACGTCAAGCCATTCGAGACGATCTGGCCCGTCGAGAAGCGAGGCAAGCCGACGGCGTTCCGCGTATGCCCCGCCTCGCTCAAGCATCTGGTGCCGACGCGGAACTATGTCCTGCTCCGGCGGTTCAGTGCGAAAGAGGAACGCCGACGCCTGACGGCGAGCTGTTTCCTGAAGGCGAGGGAGTCGCGGCCCTACCTGGCGTTGGAAAATCATATCAATTACGTGTATCACGCCGAACGCGATCTCACGGAGCCGGAAGTTTACGGGCTGGCCGCTCTCTTCAACTCGGCCCTGCTGGATCGCTATTTCCGCATCATCAGTGGGAATACGCAGGTGAATGCGACGGAGATTCGGTCGATCAACTTTCCCGATCTCGATCAGGTGGCGGCCATCGGCGAGCGGCTGCGGAAAGCCGATGACTTCCGATCGGCGGAAGTCGAGTGGATCGTATTGGAAACGCTGAGGATCAACGGCCGGGTGGGGTCTTACCTGATGGAAAGCCTGTCGTGAACAAGATCGAGGAAGCGACGGCCATCCTTGCCACCCTGGGCCTGCCACGTAGCCAGCAGAATGACCGGTCCGCCCTGACACTCCTGGCCCTGGCGAAGCTGGGGCCGGATGACGCTTGGGCGGCGGTCCAGCGGCCGTTGCTACGGACCGTGGACATCATGAAATTCATGCGGGTGGAGTACGACAAGGACTACGAGCCAAATAGCCGGGAGACCATCCGCCGCCAAACGATCCACCAGTTCGAGCAAGCCCGCGTCGTGGACCGCAACCCTGACGATCCGGACCGGCCGACCAATAGCCCCAAGACGGCCTATATGCTGACCGAAGAAGCGGCGGAAGTGCCGAAAGCCTACGGCACGCCAGCCTTTGACGACGCGGTGAAGCGGTTTATCGAGCAGTTCGGCACTCTGAAGGCGGCTTATGAGCATGTGCGGGACACGCATCGCATCCCGCTCCGCCTGCCCGATGGATCGACGGTCTATCTTTCTCCTGGCGAGCATAACGCTTTGCAGGTGGCGATCATCGAGGAATTCGGCCCCCGCTTCGCTCCCGGCGCCGTCGTGCTCTACGTCGGCGATACCGCAAAGAAGCATGTCGTCTTCCAGCGCGACCATCTTGTCTGGCTGGGCGTGCCGATCACCGAACATGACAAGCTGCTGGATATCGTGCTCTTCGATCCGAAAAAGAAATAGCTCTTTATGATCGAGGCGGTTACTTCGCACGGGCCGGTATCACCGAAGCGGCATCGTGAAATCGAGTCATTCCTTGGGAAATGCCCGGCCGAGCGCGTCTACGTGACGGCGTTCCTGTCGATCAGCGATTTCCGGAAATACGCAGCGGACGTCGCTTGGGAGACAGAGGTGTGGATCGCGACCACTCCCGATCACATGATACATTTCAACGGCCCGAAATTCTTGGGACCGTACAAGCCGAAGATGGCGTAAGCCTGGCTATCGGTTAGCGAATCTGACGGCATGGAACTGAGCACGCGTAAAACGGGTTCTCCCGCACTTTCGATGATGGCGGCCTGCGTCGGTCCCAATCAACGGAGTAGTACTAGACGAGGTTTTTCGCTAGTCTGAGCACACAATGATGCAGGCGAACAAGGGAGCACAGAAGTAGTTGCTGTGGGACCACTTGAGCGGTTCGTTGTGTTCGCGAGGTTCAGGTCGCGGCCCGGCAGGTTGACATGCGAGGATCGAGGCGCGATCTTGTGTAGGGGTTTCACCAACGTTCACCACCAACCACAGTGCCGGGGAGCAATGTCATGAATCGGCGCGAATTTCTCCAAGTCGGAGCGGCTTCGAGCGGGTTGGCCCTTTCGCGTACGGGCGAGCCTGCCTCGGCCGCGGCATTCACCGCACCAGGGACGAAGCGAGTCGGGCTGATCGGCTCGGGCTGGTATGGCAAGATCGATCTGCTCCGGCTCCTCCAGGTGGCGCCTGTCGAGGTCGTCTCCCTGTGCGACGTCGACAGGAAGATGCTGGCCGAGGCCGCCGAAATCGTCGCGACGCGCCAGGTCTCGAAAAAGAAGCCTCGGACCTACAACGACTACCGCGAGATGCTGAAGGAGAAAGACCTCGATATCGTCCTGATCGCCACGCCCGACCACTGGCACCCCCTGGCGATGATCGCCGCCGTGGAGGCCGGGGCCGATGTCTACGTCGAGAAGCCGATGAGTGTGGATGTGGCCGAGGCCCAGGCCATGCTGGCCGCGGCGCGCAAGCATCGGCGGGTCGTCCAGGTGGGCACCCAGCGCCGTAGCACGCCCCACCTGATCGAGGCCCGCGATCGGATCGTCCGAGAAGGCAAGCTCGGCAAGATCGGGTTGGTCGAAATCTATTGCTATTATCACATGCGTGCCCGAGGCAACCCGCCTGACAGCAATCCGCCCGACTATCTCGACTGGGAGATGTGGACCGGGCCGGCACCCATGCGGCCGTATAATCCGATCGCCCACCCCCGGGGCTGGCGCGCCTTCATGGAGTACGGCAACGGGATCGTGGGGGACATGTGCATCCACATGCTTGACATGGTGCGCTGGATGCTCGGCCTGGGGTGGCCTAAGCGGATCAGCTCGACGGGTGGCATCCGGGTGGACCGAGCCAGCAAGGCGAATATCCCCGACACCCAGAGTGTCACGTTCGACTTCGGCGACCTGACGGTCAACTGGCAACATCGCACGTGGGGCGCCCGAGCGGGATCCGACGTACCCTTGGGGAGCCACGTTCTACGGCGACAAAGGGACGCTCAAGGAGAGCGTCTTTGGGTATGACTTCATCCCGATGGGTGGGGGCACCCCCATCCACAGGGATGTCACGTACGAGTTGGAGCAGTACCCCGAGGACAAGACCGAGAAGGGCCTGGAGAAGCACATCGCGCCAGCGACCCGAGGGCACATGAAGGACTTCCTCGCCGCGATCGCCTCGCGCGGGACTCCGGTGGCCGACATCGCGGAAGGCTACATCTCGACGACGAGTTGTCTCTTGGCCAACTTGTCGCTGCAACTCGGCAGGACATTGACTTGGGACCCGCAGGCCGGCAAAGTCCTCGGCGATGGGGAGGCGAACCGTCGACTGACCCGCCCTTATCGCTCTCCATGGACCCATCCCGCCACGGCAAACGCGTGAGGAGACCGACACCCGAGCGAACGCGGTAGCCTACGTTTATCAGTCACCCCGAGTGCGGCATCGATGATCCTCGATGGGTCGCACCCGGGATGAGCGGCGGATTGGAGGCAAAACATCAAACGCTCTCGCTCGGTTCGCTTCCGACAGCGATCATGATCGCTATTGCCGATCGGAGCTGAAAGGCAGAGATCGACCGTCGGGGAGAAGGTGACGGACGCGAGCTCTTCGTCGGGTCCGGCGGCCTCTGAGCGGGACGGTCGGTCGGATGGTGGCGAGCGTCCTGTTCGGGCTGGCGGATATCGAATCGGAGTACCTGCGCGAACGTCAAGCGGCGGGGATCGCGGAGGCGAAAGAGCGGGGCGTGTATCGAGGCCGAGAGCGCGGCACGACTAAGGCGTCATCGCGTCGTGCTCGAGAACTCCGTGGCCGCGGTCTCACGGTGCAGGAAATCGCCACAGCCCTGGGCGTCAGCCGACGGACAGCGTTCCGATACCTGGGCACAGTACCGGCGCCATGATCTCGTGAGTTCTTGAACCGAGCCGGGGAACCAACCGAACGTAAAAGGCGTTATCAGGCTTTCAATTCCGTATTAAAATCGGCGCGATCAGGCTCGGCCTCCCGATGGTAGACAGGCAAGCGGCTGCCTGGCGTTCTCGTCGGATGGATCGATCCTCGCCGGGGGTACAGCAAGCGTGGCGTACCGCGGGGATTTCGCGGCTCGCCGCGATCCATCTGTGGGACGTGGCCCGGAGTCAGGAACGGCACGGGATGCCCGCGCATCATCAATGGGTCGCTTCGCTGTCGTTCGCCCCGGATGGCAAGACGCTGGCCTCGACTGGTGTGGAGTCGGCGATCCTCCTCTGGGATGTGGCCACCGGCCGCGAGGCGTTCCCGCAGCCAGGCCACCGGTCGGCAATCCGTGCCTTGGCGGTTTCGCCGGCCGTGCGCGATCGAGCGGCTGACTCTGGGCAAACCGGACGCCATCACAACTCGCGAGGCCAGATCGACCTTCGATCGCCTGAAGCCGCACGGTGGATCGTTGAACGTCTCCGCCTTGCTCGGCCGACCAATTCTGCTACAATGACCGTATGAGTACCATCAGCGTGCAAGACATTCAGCGCGACGTCCTCTCTTTCCTTCGCCGCGTCGAGGCGGGCGAATCGTTCCTGGTCGTCAGCGGCGCACACCCGCTCGCGGAAGTCCGGCCCGTGGCCGCGCCGGCCACCGAGCCCCGCCCGTTCGGCTTGTGCGCCGGCCGCTTCACCGTGCCCCCTGACTTCGACCGCCCATTGCCCGACGACATCCTCCAGGAATTCGAGGGGCCATGAGGCTTCTGCTCGATACCCACGTCTTCCTCTGGTACATCAGTGCCGATCCGCAGTTGCCCGTGGCCTTCCGGGATGCGATCCGTGACCCTGCCAATGAGGTATACCTGAGCGTTGCCTCGGTGTGAGAAGCCGTCATCAAGTACGCCCTGGGGAAACTGCTCCTCCCGGAGGCCCCGGCGGAATACCTCCCTCGGCAACGTCAGGCTCACCGGATCGCGACCCTGCCGATCGAGGAGGCGGCCTTCTCGCGCCTGGCCAGTTTGCCGCCCTCGCACCGCGACCCTTTCGACCGCATCCTGATCGCGCAGGCGCTCCAGCAGGGCATGAAACTCGTCACAGTCGATGACCAGGTTCGGGCGTACCCTGTTCCACTCCTGCCGGCTACCTAAAGCGTTCGGCTCATGTCGGCGATCGGGTACGGATCGACAGTGCTGACCATCTGCCGACGGGGACTGGGATCGATGCCGACGGCCGTTGTCGAGTCCGGTGGTGACCTCACGGCGGCCCCGACGCCGCAGAGCCGGCTCGAACCCAACCATCCCGCCGGGTGTCGGGACCACCAATCCAACCGGCAAATCCGAACCCATGCCCTTGACATGACGACAGTTTGTCGCCATCATTGACGACAGACTGTAGCCAAGGGGGACCCATGGCCGAAAAAAGACGCGAGCTGCCCGAGTTGACTCCGGCTCAGGGCGAGATCATGGACATCATCTGGGACCGTGACGAGATCTCCGCCAGCGAGGTGCGACGGGTGCTCTCGCGAACCCGAAAGGTCGCGCGCAACACGGTCCGCACGCTGCTCGAGCGCATGGAGGAGAAGGGCTGGATCGTGCATCGGGAGGAGGGGCGGACCTTCCTCTACGCGGCGGCCCAGCCTCGCGAGGCCACCATCGGGCAGAAGGTCCAGGAGGTCGTCGAGACGGTCTGCGGCGGATCGGCGGAAGCCCTGGTCACCGCGCTGATCGATTATAGAGGTCTCAATTCAAGCGAGCTGATCGAGGATCCGCCAGATGCTCGCCAGGGCCCGTGCGACCAAGAAAAATAAGGAGGATTCGTGATGCCGACCTTGTTGCAATGGTATCCGGGAGACCGGGCCTTCGACTTCTTCCTGATCGTCGCGCTCGGAGTCGCGCTGCTCTCGGGTGCGGCGTGGGTCGTCTCGTGGCGGCTGCCCCGGCGGCCGGCGACCCGGCATCTCGTCCTTTCCTCGGCGCTGATTTGCTGCCTGGGAATGCCGCTCCTGGCATCGGTCTTCACCGCGTCAGGGATGATGCTGATCGCCATCCCGCTCCTGCCCGCGCAGCCGGTTGGGCCGAGCCCGCACCTCGATCGTCGCGAGCCGTTGCGCATGCCGGCGCCCTGGCAGCAGGCGAGCGACAACCCGCGAATCGCGATCGAAAGCCAGCCGATCGGAGTCCGAACGGACGCGGGTACGATGACCGCGCTCGCGACGATCCAACGTCCGACGCCAGCGAGCTCTGGAGTCCCGCCCCGCCACAAGCAGACGACAGTGCCCACTTACCCGCGGCCTACCGCCTCGCCGCGACGTTGATCCTGATGGCTTGGTGCTGCGGGACCGTGCTCCTGTTGCTGAACCTGGCGCGAAACTACTGGCTCATCCGTCGGCTCCGCCGCTCGTCGAGCCCGATGCGCAACGCTTCGCTCCAGGCCCTCCTGGATGACGTCGGCCGGAGACTGGGCGTCCGACGACTCCCGAAGGTCGTGGTCTCGCGACGCGTGATGACGCCGTTCGCGGTCGGGCTCCGCCAGCCGATCGTCGTCCTCCCGGAGCGATTGCTCGAAGTGGTCAGCGTCGAAGAGATGCGGGACGTGCTCGTACATGAGGTCGCCCACATCCGTCGGCGAGACCACCTGATCGTGCTCCTGCAAGAGCTGGCCCGGGCATTGTACTGGCCGATCGTGACGGTGCACGGCCTGATCCGTGAGCTGGGCCAGGCTCGCGAGGAACTCTGCGACAACCATGTGCTGCGGGACCGCGACGCCTTGAGCTACGGCGAGACACTGCTGCACCTGGCCGAGCTGTCGTGGGAAGCTCGGCCACTGCGAGCGTCGGTCGGAATCCTGCACTGGAAGGGTGCGCTCGAACGGCGGATCGCGGGACTCCTGGATCAAAGGAGGAGCACGATGACGGGGAGCAGTCGCTGGCTGGCATGGTTCGTCGCACTGCTGTTCATCTGCGGCGGCACGATCGCCTCGGCGACGCGATTCATCGCCGCGGAGGGCGAGGTGCGATCATCGTCCGAGGCGGTCACCGTTGAGACTCCAGCAGAAGGACCGCAGCAATCGGCCGCACGGAAGCCCGGCTCGGATGACACGTCGAAGAAGGCCGCGACCAACGCGAAGCCGACGACGACTACCAGACGATCGATGCTGATCCACGTCATCGGACCGGACGGCCGGCCGATGGCCGGAGTCAACGTCCATCGTGGCGTGTGGACGAGAAAACCGGTCAACGACCGCAACCTCGATCGTCTCACCGACGACCGCGGCGAGGCCCGATTCGAGTTGCCGGAGGGGATGTACATCTACCGCATCTGGGCGCGGGCCAAGGGCTACGTGCCGCTGTTCGCCCACTGGGAGGAGCAGGACAACCCGGAGGAATCGTTGCCCGCGGAGTTCACCTTCCGGCTCAAGCGAGGGACCGTGATCGGCGGCATCGTGCGGGACCAGGATGGCAAGCCGATCCCGGGCGCCACCTTCGAGGTGCGACTCAAAAGCGGAGGCGAGCGAGACGGCCGCACCGGCCCCGACGGGTGGCTGGCAACCGAGTACGACGGCGTCCGACCGGTCACCGACGCACAAGGGCGATGGACGCTGGATAACGTCCCGGCGGGGGACGACGTGGAGTGTCCTCCTCAAGGTCGGCCACTCCGATTACGTCTCCGACCCGAACTGGGGCACGCTCCAGAAGGAACAGGGCGTGACCATGCAGGCCCTTCGCGCCCGGACGGCGACGATCACGATGCGGGGCGGCCTCGCGACGACGGGGACGGTCACCGATCCGGACGGCAAGCCGGTCGCCGGGGCGGTCGTGGTCCGGGGCGAGCATCCCTACACGGAGTGGGGCAGCCAGGAGGTGCGGACCGACGATCGCGGCATCTACCGATTGCCACCGCTCCCGCGCGGGCCGCTGACGATCACCGTCGTTGCCCCGGGCTGGATGCCGGCTCAGAAGAAGGTCGACCTCCAGCCCGGTCTGAAGCCGGTCGATTTCGACCTCGAGCCGGGCAAGGAGCTGCGAGTCCGCTTCGTCGACCGCACCGGGGCACCGATCCCGGGCGTCTCCATCATGGTCGACAAATGGCGAAGCGGCGAGGCGCTCTTACAATCACCGGCATTCCACCGTCCTCGACACCCAGATACCCAATCAGGCCGGTGATGCGGGCCTCTACCAGTGGACCTGGGCGCCGGACGACTCCGTGACGTACCAGTTCTGGAAAGAGGGCTATGTGACGCGAGAGGCCGCGCTCGTCGCGGACGGGACCGAGCATACGATCGCGCTCCAGGCGATCCTCCGCATCACGGGAAAAGTCACGGACGCGACCACGGGGCGGCCGATCGACCGGGTCACCGCGATCCCGGTCCTCGAGCTCTTCCCCGGGCGGTTCATCGTCGATCGGCAACATCAGAAAGTATTCCATGGCGGCACCTATGCCATCGAGGGCGACCGCAGCGACAGCGCCCACCGCGTGCGGATCGAGGCCGAGGGCTACCGCACGGCCATGAGCGATGCCTTCCGCGTCGGTCTTCCCAGGGCGACCTTCGACTTCCGGCTCGAACCGGCGCCATCCGGTGCGGGGCCGGGTCGTCAACGCGCAGGGCCGGCCCGTCGCGGGCGCCGGGTCTACCTGTCCACGGCCTCGGAGACCCTCTCCATCCCACAGGGGAATGAGGACGGCATGTCCAACCAGAGCGTGCTCACAGACGGTCAGGGCGCGTTCTCGTTGCCCGCCCAGTTCGAGCGTTACGTCGTCGTCGCCATCCACGACGATGGCTACGCCGAGGTGGACCGCGAACCCAGTCAACAGCCGGGAGAACTGGCGCTCGAGGGCCTGGGCCCGGGTCGAGGGCCGGCTGATGCAGGCCGGTCAGCCCGTAGCTTCGACGTGGGTTTTCTTCCAGCCGGTGCGCCTCCACCTCGCCGCATCCCCACAGATCCAGGACCTCTTTTCGGTTCAGACGGATCGGTCAGGCCGCTTCGTCTTCCCCCGAGTCCCGCCGATGAAGGCGAGTGTGACCTCGGATTGGAAAGCGCCTCCGAGCACGTCCAGCCAATCCGTCCCGATGGACCTCCAACCGGGGCAACGCGTCGAGGTCGAGCTCGGTGGCGCGGGGACATCGGTCACGGGCCGGGTCATCCCATCCGGCGACTCGTCGCTGAAGATCAACCTCCGCCAGTCACTGAACTACCTGATACGCGAGGGGCCCGGCATCGAACCTCCGGCGGAGCTGCGATGGCTCAGCCAACGTCCACGAGATAGGTGGGGCAATGCCTTGACCATGACCCTCGAGGGCCTCGCCTACCTCCAGACCCTGCACTATTACATCGCCACGCTGGACCAGGAAGGCCGGTTCCAGATTAGCGGCGTCCCGGCCGGGGACTATCACTTCGTCATCGCTCTCTACAAGCCAGCCGAGGGAGGATGCCTGATCAGCCCGGTCGGCACCAAGACCGTCCGCGTCCAGGTTACCGAGGACGCGGCCCGGAAGGGTACGCTCGACCTGGGAGCGGTCCCGGTCCCGGTCCGGCCAGGCCCGCGACCCGGCGAGGTGGTCCCCGACCTCGCGTTCACGGCGTTCTCCGCCGAGACCGTGAAACTCAGCGACCTCCGGGGACGGTACGTCCTCCTCGACTTCTGGGCCACCTGGTGCAGCCCGTGCGTCGCCGACCTTCCGGCGATGCGGCGGCTCCACGACACCTATGGGGCCGGCAAGCGCCTCGTGGTCCTCGGCCTGAATCTCGACGACGACCCGGACAAGGCCCGGCGGTTCGTACAGGAACGCAAATTGCCCTGGACCCAGGGATCACTGGGAGGCCAGCCCGAGAATCCCGTCCTCGCGCGCTATGCGGTCAGCTCCGCGCCGGCCTACTTCTTGATCGGGCCGGACGGTAAGCTGATCCAGAGCAGCCAGAGTCTCGAGGAAGTTGCCGAAGCCGTACGTCGCGCGCTGCCGTGAGATCAGAGGAGCCGCTCATCGAGACAGTCGCTTGTGCAAGATATTGACGTGATGCCGCTCGTGCCCCGCGATGATATAGGCGAGGGCTCGGACCGTCACCGCATGGCCGTTGGCGACCCCACTCCGGAGCCAGTCGTCGCCCTCCAGGCCGCGGAAGAAGAGGAGGTGCGACCGGCGGACGAGCTCGAACTCCTGCGCGAGGCTGTCCAGAGGTCGCACGTCGAAGCGGGCATGCTGGACGTAGGGATTCTCGTCAAAGCCGGGAAGCGGGGTCGGATCGTCGCGCGCGAAACGGAGTGCGCGGACCCCGAAGATCCGCTCGCAATCGATGAGATGTCCGACGACCTCCTTGACGCTCCAGGTGTACGGAACATGCCGCGTTTCGGCCTCGGCCTCCGAGACACCGCGCAACAAAGCGAGTGTGCCCCCAATCTGCTTCTCGAGTTGCGCGAGGATATCCGGCTCCGGCACGAGTCTGATATACGTCTCATAAGGTGGCGCGTACTCGGTCGGGTCGGGCCTCGAGGGTATTGGGGTGGCCATGTCGATATCTCCTGAAGGCGACTGATTCATCAGTCATCGCGCTGGTCGAGAAACCTTGCGGATTATACCAGATTGACTTTGTTACGGGACGGGCGACCGACCGAGGCGAGGGCCTCATTCGGCTCCGATATGCACCCCTCCTCGGCCACCGACTTCCGCATCAGGAAGCAGAGCGGCATCAATGCCAGGGCCGTGACCGCGAAGAGCCAGAAGGCGTCGAGGAAGGCCAGCTCCGAGCTCTGCTGCTGTCGCATCGCATCGAGCGCCTGGAGGGCCATGGCCTTCGAGCCCTCGGGGTCGCCCGTGATCTGGTAGAAGAACGACTGGAGCTACTGCATGGTCTCGTTGAACGCAGGGTTGTACGCGTTCAGGTTTTCTCCCAGGCGCTCGGTGTGCAACGGAGTCCGGCGGGTGACGATGGTCTGGCCCAGGGTGGTCGCCAGGCTCCCGCCCTCATTGCGCAGGGCAGCGAAGATGCCGGCGGCCGGGCCGCGCAGCTCCTTGGGCAGGTACAGGAACGCCGCCACACTCAACGGCGCGAACAGGCTGGCCGGGACCACTTGCTGGATCACCCGGCCCCAGACCATCTGCCCCGGGCTGGCTTCCAGGTTCATCTGCGAATACCAGTAAGATCCCACTGCCATCAGTATCGCCCCGCCGACGATGATCCAGCGCGCGTTCAACCTTCTTTCCCAGCGCGTATCCGACGATCGCCAGGGTTGGGATCGAGAACAGCCCGGCCGGCGACATCACCAGCCCCGACCAGACGGCGTTATACCCAAACAGGTTTTGCAGCATCCCGGGCAGGAGTACCAGGCTCGCATAGGTGATCGCGAACGCCACATAAGCGATCAGCCCGCTGGCCGCGAAGTTCCGGTCGAGAAACGGGCGTAAGTTCAGCACCGGGGCCGGATGCCGCGACTCCCAGAAGATCAAGCCGACTAGTCCGAAAACCCTCAGTTGAACGCCAATGACGCAGCCAGATTGCTCTCGTTCGCTACTTTGCCCCATTTCAGGGGTCCGACAATCATCGGAACAGAAAGTCGGGTTAAGCCCCTCCCACGCCCGTCGGGGAAAAGTGTAAAGAGAAAGTCCCCGGTCGAATTCGCGGGGTCGGACGCTGGAAATCGCGGGCTTTTGGGCCGGGAAAACCGTAACGAGAATCCTATAGCTTTCTCTTGCCAATCCGGCCGCCCCCGAGGTAGGCTCGATGCCTTCTCTGATCCATCGGGGCAAGCAATGCCTAAGACTACCTATGGCCCGAAGTCGCAGGACCAACGGATCGCCCATAAGCACGTCGCCATCTACGTCCGCGTCTCGGGCAAGAGGCAGGACACCGCGTCTCAAGAACCGGACCTGAAATCCTGGGCCGAACACGGCTTAACCCGACTTTCTGTTCCGATGATTGTCGGACCCCTTTCACGCCACGCGCTTCGCCATCAGCGGACGACCCGTGTACGTCCAGCGGAACGGATGCGCGAAGACGCGATTGAAGTAGTCGATGAAATCCACCAATTTCTCACGCAAATCTTTCACCGATTTGAAAGAACCACGGCGGATCACTTTCCGCATGATCACCCCAAAGACCCCCTCGATCTGGTTCAGCCACGAACTGTGCTTCGGCGTGTACACGAACCGGACGCTGTGACTCTCCTCCGACAAGAACGCCTGGCGAGTCGCCACCGATTTCAGGACCCCACGTACCCCCTTCTTCCCCAGCGGCGTCGTGATCTCACACGCCTCGGCCACCACCTCCACCAAGGTCTCCGAGCAGTGGATGTTCAAGTTATCCGCGACGAACACCCAGGACGCGCCCGGGTCGGTCGCCATCGTCTGCTCGATGTGGCTGGCGAAGTCGGCCTCGGTTCGCGTCGGGCCGATCGACGGCGCGATCAGTTCCCCGGTCGTCACCTGGAAGTTACCGATCAGCGTCAACGTCCCGTGGCGCTTGTACTCGAACTCGATCCGCGCCGGCTGGCCGGCGATCATCAGCTTGGTCGCAGCGATCCGTTCCAGCGCCTGGATGCCCGTCATCTCGTCCACGCACACGGTATGGGTGTTCTGAGTTCGCTCCAACGCCGGCGCCGCCAGGTACGTCTCGCAGACCGCCTCGACCTGCTCCTGAAACCGGACCGGATCCTTCTCGGTGGTGTTGAGCCAGTACCGGCTCTTGTGGGGCTGCAGGGCCGCCTCGCGGAGGTAGCGGCTGACCTGCGAGGTCGAGATCGACACGACGATGCCCCGCTTGACCACCTCGTCGGCCAGCTCGTGGGCCGTCCAGTGGGTGATAGGCCGGCCGGACTTCTCGGGGGGCTCGCAGGCGACCGCGAGGATCATCGTGACTTGCTCCGGGGTGAACTTGCCGGGGGCTCCGGGGCGGGGTGCGTCGGTGAGGAGGCGCTTCGATCGCCCGGCGCAGGTCGGCTTTGGTCTCGCGGCACTCGAGGTCAATCAAGCGGGACCAACCTTTGGCCCAGCGCCGTCGCCACCGTCCGACTTGGCGTCCGCCCAGGCCCAGCTCTTCGGTGATGTCTTCATTGCGGAGACCGTCGAAGGCCAGGAGGATGATGGCGGCGCGTTGCCGGAGATGCGACGGGGCCGTGACGGCGTCGCGGAGCGTGGTGAGGATGTCGCGTTGTCGTTCGGTGATGGTCACCTTGGCCGCCTTGCCTGGCATGGCGAGAGCCCTCCTGTTGAGTGGGAATCTGGTGAGGCCGGGCAATTCTAGCGTGACAGTCAACTTCATCGGTTCTCAACTACGATTTTTCGGACTAGGCCGATCACGAACCCCATCGTCAGGAACTGCACCCGCTGGAACGGGTCGCCGAACCAGTCCCACTCTTGCCCCTTACTCAGGAGAGCAGCTCCATGCAAACCATCGCCAGGACGATCAGCCCGAGCCCGATGTAGTCGAACCGTAGCCGGTGGCTCCGCAGGCGGGCGCGCTCGGCCTTGAGGTAGTCGGGGTTCACCAGCAGGAAGTAGTTGACCGTCAGGGCGAGCAGCCCGGCCGGGATGTTGATGAAGAAGATCCAGTGCCAGGAATCGTTGTCGGCGATGTATCCGCCCAGGATTGGGGCCGATCACCGGCGCAATCAAAGCCGCGATTCCGAAGAACGCCTGGGCCGCCCCTTGTTTCTCCTCGGGGAAGATGTCAACCAGCACGGCCTGCGTCACCGGTTGCAACCCACCCCCGCCGAGCCCCTGGATGATCCGGAACAGGATGAGCTGCTCCAGGCTCGTCGCCAGGCCGCACAAAGGCGAGCTCACCGTGAAGATCAGGACCGAGAACAGGTAATACCGCCGGCGCCCGAAGTACGCCGAGAGCCACCCGGACAGCAGCAACACCGATGCATTCGCCGCCAGGTAGCTTGTGATGACCCACTCGCTGTCGCTCTCCGCCGCCGAGAGACCGCCCGCGATCTAGCGCAGGGCCACGTTCGCGATGCTCGTGTCGAGCACCTCCATGAACGTCGCGATCGTCACGGCAATCGCGATTACCCACGGGTTGACCGGCCGTTTCTGCGGCTGAGGTTGGGCCGTCGAGGTCGGTCCAGTCATCAAGTCCCCCATTCCTCGACTCGATTCACGACATCGGTTGGCACGGATCGCGGCATGACCCAGTTTCTGCGATCGGGGAGGCGGGGTCCCGCCTCGTCACGCGAGCCGGGCCGGTTCACCTGGATGGTAACCGGAAGGCTGATGCCGAGAGGTAGGTGCTTGATGACCGCCGCTCAGGATGTCAGCATCGGGTATGAACAGCGTCATCGAGGACACTGCCAACCACCTATGGATCTGCTCTGGGAGACGACCATGGAATTACCCAAACCCGAGGGGCAGCCCCGGACCCACGATACCGCACCAGACCCTGCCAGCAATCGAGTGGGAATCATCCTCAGCCGCGACCTGTTCTTCACGGACAAGGTGCGGGGGACCGCCGAGGTGCTCGGCTATCGGATGCTGCTACGCGCGCGAGCCGTCCCAGGCCCGGCTCCTGATCCAGCAATGGCAGCCGAGCGTGGTCTTCCTCGACTTGACCGCCGGAGACGTGGCCGCGCCGGCATCGTTGGATGCCTACCGGCAGATTACCGGGTCCGCCACGTGGTACGTCGCCGTCGGCCCGCATGTCCAGGCCGAGCTCCTGGATGCGGCCCGGGAGGCCGGCTGTCAAGTCGTGCTACCCCGCAGCAAGTTCTCGGCCGAGTTGCCCGCGCTAATGCAGCGGTGCTTCAGCCGGCCCGCGGATTCCGAGTAACGTGGGCACCGCCTACCAAACACACGATGAGTAACCACCGGTGGACGGTGCCTACCCTCCATCTCAGCCGGCCTGAATTGGGGACCTGAAGCACGATGCTTCCGCTGGCCGCAAGGCCGGCACGTGAACCGGAAAGCCCCTGGCTTGAGCCATGGGGTCGCTTACAACGGGATGGCCGCCGCCAGCCCGAATCGGATCAGGAGGGGGTACGCGAGCGACCGCGGCCCCGACGCAGGGGCTCGATCTCATTCGCCGGCGCGTAGCCCGTGGCCTCGCCCGGGGCGGGAGGAGGAATGATCGGAAGGAGCCGGAACGACTCCTCGACGATCCGGGCGACCCCCTCGGCCAGCGGCGAACCCAGTAGCAACCGGAACTTCTCCATCAATTCACCCGCCCGATCCGGCGACAGGACACGTGCCCCAGCCACCATCGACACCGGCGCGGACGCCGAGGCCTCGCTCTCCAGGGGTTCCCCCGAGAGATCCTGGCCCGACGACATCGGCGTGATCTCCAGCAGGACTTCCAGCGGCACACCCAACGCCCGAGAGATCCTCCGCAAGGTACCCGCCTGAGGTTTGCTCGTGTTGCCCCGCTCGATCTGATAAAGGGCCGTTCGCGAAATCTTGGCACGACTGGCCAGTTCGTCCGGTCCCCAGCCCTTCGCGTAACGAAGATCTCGGATCCGTTTCGACAGTTCCATTGATGTCCTCGCTTTTCCTTGATGCGGATGGCCAACCGAAAGGCGACCTCAAACCCCGGTGAACCATCCTCGAGAAATGACTCGGAAGTGACTGGGGAACCTCCTGACCTTGAATGTCGAGGAGTTGAGGAGACCGCCTCCGAGAACAACACCAGACAATCGTCAGCTCCAACCTCCTTCAACCGGGCCGCTCAATAAAGCAGACACCGAATCAAAGTTGTCAGAATAAGATTCTCGATCTTCACTTTCCAAGGGTGTTCGACTTCAGACAGAAATCCCATGAGCTGGTATTTAGTTTAGCAATCAGACGCTGGGTGGTTTTTTTTCTTCACCGATCAGACACCGGTGGTTTTTTTCTTCATCGATCAGACGCCGGCTGGATTTTTTTCTTCATCGATCAGGCGAGACCTCGAGCGACTCGTGGCTTTTCCACGCAAGTCTCGCCGAGCGCCAAGCCGGGAAATTCCATTTCACGCTGATCCATTACAAAATCAGACCAATCCGGGAAGTTTAGCGATCGGGACACAGAGCACAACTTGCTTTTAAATTCTAACAAAGGGAATCAAAGCGTCAAGTTACAACTACGCGCGCGTGACACGATCGGCGAAAGTACCGAATTCCTCAAGGGATTCCGCGGCGATCCAGGCCCCTCGGAGAGTGGCACCAGAACGGTCCTGACCGGCTGTGAATCACGGCCATCTCCCCTTTGTCCGCCGCGGATCGCGGTTCGAGGACTTGACGTCTGAGCCGAGATCCAGCGAGCACGGAGATTCGCTCCGTTAGGAAAACCAGGGATTTTCAGCGGGGCGGGCGTTTCTGTTCGCCAGACGAAGGCATCTATGCAATCCCGAATACTCACTCGGTCCGGATATGTCGAGGACAAGCCGTGCTCGCCCGATCTCCCCACGCAAGGCGCTCGTTCCAGCGGACCTTGCCGCTCCACGGCTCGTCTCGGCACGCGGACCAATACCCACCTTGCTCGAATCGATCAGCCCACACACTCCTGCATCTCTCTGGTGGTGGAGGAGACCTGACAGTGTGGAAATGTCCAAACAACGATGAATGATTGCCGAAGAAAATGGACGTTTTCTGAAGCTCCAACCAGGATCCTTCAGCGACTGATCCTACAACACCGATTTTCCCGAACACTCCAAACAAACCATAAATCACCCAAATCACCCATCCATCCGGCCAGGAAGTCGAACGCTCCCAAAAAATCCGCCATTTCGGGCACTCTCAACGGTCTTGCCGATTCCGAATCAGTTCCTATACTCGATTTCCAGCGATTCATCGAATTGTGATTGGATCGACAGTTGCCCGCACGCACGGCCCTCGGCTCTCGTCACGCCATATGCTTGCATCAATTCATTGTGCATGGTCGCCAGCGAGCGAAGGAGTGAAAGATCTGCCTGCCGCCCAATCGGGCCATCCCCTGAACTTATTGTGTGGTCACGAGATCAGTTGAAAAACTTGACTTGACGAACGATGGCTTCCGAGTCGGAGGGATTTCGGTCGTGCCCCTGAAGCGGGCTGCGGGTTAGTGTGACGGAGAGGTCGATGATCATCCGCGGCACGGACGAGATCGGGGCTGGATTCAGTACGTTGATGTAGCATTCGACGACGATGCTTTGAAGGGTTAGAAAGGGAGCGAGCTGAGTATGATGCATTCCGCAAAGTTCGAACCGGCCTGTTCGATTGGGGCATGCCGCGATCACTTGCGAGTTGATCGCCCTGTCGCCCCCGTGTACCGGGTTGGTGAGCTCCTCCAGCGAGGACGCCGAGCCTGGCCCGAAGGGTCGCAGTTCTCCTTCGGCCCGGGGGGCCATGAACTGACGTTGTTCCATCACAAGATCGACGATGATTTGGTGGATGGCGTGCGCCGAGGTCCGGCCGAGTTCGCTTTGATCGTGGTGTCTCCGGTCATTGTACGTGGCCTATCGCTTCGGCGAGGCGAGACTCTGGAATGATGTCCCGTACTCCTGGCATCTGCATCCGGCAGCGAGGCGATTCGTCCCCGCGTTGGTCGATTCTCCCGAGACCCGGTCCTTGCTCTGGATCACGCTGGTCGGCGCGGGGATGGGATCATCCACGCCCAGCGGGGAATGACCCTGTCGCCCGCGTTCACCCGGGCACTCCACAAGGCGATCCGCACCCAGGCGATGAGCCACATTCCAGCCGGAGGACTGCACGAGGGCCATCTCACGCATCTATCTGAAGTATCCCAGGATGGTGCGACCGCCTGCCCATGGCCACGGCGCGGACGATGGGAAATGCTTGAGGTCAGTGGGGAGTGGTCAGTTGGAAGACCGGTCCAGGCACGAGGCGGGCTGCGGAGACCAGTCTGGGAGTGGTCGAAGACAGCGGCGAGCCCGCTGGAGCCTCATCGCCTATCACCTATACCATTGCCCACTGCCCAATGACTAATGACTAACGACTAATGGCTGATGTAGCCGAGCACCCCAGCCCAGAGGTGTTCGTAGGCCGCGACGGTGACATCGATCGAGAATTCGTGCTCGACGCGGAGGCGGGCCGCCTCGCCATAGCGTTTGCAGCGTTCGGGGTCACCGGCGGCCTCGGCGAGGGCCTGGGCGAGGGCATCCGGGTCGCGGGGCGGGACGAGCCAGCCGGTCTGCCCGGGGACGATGAGGTCCTCCGTCCCCTCGACGGCCGTGCCCACGACAGGCCGACGCGCCGCCATGGCCTCGAGGACGGCGTTCGGGCATGCCTTCCCAGAGCGAGGCAGCACCAGCACGTCGGCCGACTTGAGCAGGCCGGGGACATCGTCGCGGGCGCCCAGCCAGCGGACCCGGTCGCCCAGGGCGGGTCGTCGCGACGAGTTGCGCGAGCAGCCAATCGCGGTCCGGCCCGTCGCCGGCCAGCGCCAGGTGCCAGCCGGGCCGCGGTCGATCACCCGCTCGGCCGCGTCGAGGAGGTCGGGTAATCCCTTCTGGGGGTCGAGCCGGCCGACGTACACGCGCCAGATGGGCGTCGGCAGGGACCCCGATCGCCGCGCGCGGGACCGGCTCCGCGGCGTCGTACGGCGCCGGGTCGATCCCGTTCGGGATGACGGTGAGCCGCGCCGGGTCCAACCCGCCGACGTCGCGGCTGAACCGCAGCACGCCGTGCGAAACGCAGACCGACCCGACGGCCAGCCGCGCGGTCAGGCGATCGAGGGCGAGGTGCCAGCGCCTCTGTCGCTCGGCGACCCGCAGCCCGCCGACCACCCACGGCCGGCCGGCCCAGGGCGCAGCCAGCCGCGATGCCAGGTTCGCGTGGAACAGGAAACTCTGCACCAGCTCCGGACGGAATCGGCGCAGACGCCCCGCCAGCCTCGCGATCGCCTGCAACGGTCGGCGACGGCTCACGCCCAGGCATTCGCACGACACGCCCGCCTCGCGGATGACCTCGGCCAGCCGGCCGGGCCCTCCCAGGCAGAACACCCCGACGCGCCAACGCGCGGGCTCCAGCCGGGTTGCCAGCGCGGTCAGGGCCCGTTCGGCGCCTCCCACGTCCAGGTCGGTGATCACCAGCGCCAGGCCGACCGGCCGGGCCGGCCAGGGGCGAGGCGGATGCGTGGACGGCCAGGCGTTGGCTCAGGCTCGGCTGCACGGGACTACCCGGTCGTGGCCGAGAACCGCCGCTCGATCCACTCCGGCGTCGCGACCGCCAGCGCGTCGATGACCGCATCGGCGCCGGCCCGTCGGAGCGAGTCGGCATCGTAGGTGGTGGCCACGCCGACGGCCCACATCCCGGCCCCCTTGGCCGAGACGATCCCGGCCAGGCTGTCCTCGATCACCAGGCAGTCGGACGGCCGCGAGTTCCCCGGGGATTCCGAGGCCCGTGGCCGACGACCCGCGACGCGCCCGCAGCGCGGCCAGGGCCAGCCGGTAGCCCTCGGGGTCGGGCTTGCACTTGTCGGTATCCTCGGCCGAGACGATCGCCGAGACCATCTCCAGGCATCCCATCCGCCGCAGGGCGTACTCGATCTCGGGCCGCAGGGCCCCCGAGTTGATCGCCACCGGCCATCGCGACGCCACGGCCCGGAACGTCTCGGCCGCCGCGGGGAAGAACCGCAAGCCCTGCTCGGCGACTTCGACGTATCGCCGCGCCTTCCGGGCGATCAGATCGTCGAGCCGGGCCCGGTCGGCCGACTGGCCGCCATCGCGCAGGGCCGCCTCGAAACAACCCCGATCGTCGTAGCCCAGGTAACGCTCGTGATAGTCCTGTTCCGTGATCGCCACCCCCTCCTGGGCCAGCACCTCCTGGAACAGTGCGAAATGCACCGACTCGTCGTCGACCAGCACACCGTTGAAATCGAAGATCACCGCACCGATGCCCATCAAATGGCCTCCGGGCCACGTTCGCCGGTCCGGATTCGCACGCAATCGGCGAGCGGGAGCACGGCGATCATGCCGTCGCCAATCATGCCGTCGGGGCCGCTGCGGCTCGCCTTGAGGATCGCGTTGATCGTCGGCTCGACGAAGTCCTCGTTCACGGCGATCTGCAGCTCGATCCTGCGGAGCACGTTGACGGTCACCTCGTGCCCGCGATACACCTCGGCCGCCCCCTTCTGCCGCCCGAAGCCCTGGACGTCCATCACCGTCAGGCGGAACACCTCGACCTGCGACAGCGCTTCCTTGACGGCCTCGAGCTTCGTGGGCTGGATGACGGCGATGATCAGCTTCATGGAAGTCTTCGTGGATACCCGTGCGTAGGGGGCCGTCAGGGCAGGATGTCGTCGACCGCGATCGGGTGCGCAGCTGGCCGTCGATGAGCTCGACGCGGAGATCGTCGAGCAGTTGCCCGATCCGCTCGTACTCATCGACAGTCACCGACCCCGCTCAGACCAATCCCGAGAGCACGCCGTCGCCGCAGAGGTTCGGGTTGCCGAACTTCTGGATGTGATGCCCCATGCCGTTGGCCAGCGCGAGCAGGAGCCGGTTGTGGGCGACGCTCCGGAATTTGAGCGAGCGGCCCATGCGGAAGTCCAGGCCGTTGCCGACGAGGACGAACGGGATGTCGTTGAGCGTGTGCGAGTTCCCCTTGCCCAGCTCGTTGGTCCAGACGATCAGCGTGTGGTCGAGCAGGCTGCCGCTGCCGCCCGGCTCGGGGGTCTCGGCCAGCCGCTTCGCCAGGTACGCCATCTGCTCGCAGTACCACTTGTTGATCTTGGTCAGGCTCTCCTGCGACTTCTTGTTGCTGTCCGGGTGGTGCGACAGCTCGTGGTGGCTCTCGTCGACCCCGACCCACTTCAGCCGCGCCCCGCCGACCGAGTTGGTGAATTGCAGCGTGGCCACGCGGGCGAAGTCGGCGGCGAAGGCGTTGACCATCAGGTCGATCTGCGTCTTGCTGATCCTGGGCATCTGCGCGTTCTCGTGCTTGAGGCCCGGCTCCAGCTCGGGGACCGCATGCCCGACGTCCCGGCCGGGGGTGTCCTGCTTGAGCTCCTGCTCCATCTCGCGCACGAACGTGGCGTGCTCCTCCAGCAGTTGCCGGTCCTCGGCGCTGACCACCGATCGGACCTTCTTCAGGTCGTCCTGGAGATCGTCGAGGATGCTCTTGAGGCTCTCCTGGTCCTTCATCCGTCCGTAGAGCTTGGCGAACATCTGGTAGGGGTCGTCGATCGGGGCGATCGGCTTGTTCGGGCCGGCGTAGACCATGCGGCTCCAGGTATCGGCCCGGTCCGGCACCATCACGCCGAACTCCAGCGAACCGAACCGCGTGCGCGTATCCTTCCGACCTTGCAGGTGGCCCTTGATCTCCTGGTCGATCGAGATCCCCTTGGCCCATCCGGCCGGCGTGTCCGAGCCGCCCTGAATGTTCCCCGGGAAGAGCTCGATGCCCGTCAACAAGCAGCCCATGCCGCGCATGTGGTTGTCGCCGTCGCCGCGGAGCTTGTCGCAGAGCCCGTGGAGGATCAGCGACCGGTTCTTGAACGGCTCCAGCGGCTTCAGGCTCTCCTTGAGCTCGAACTTCTCACCCTCCTGGTCGGGCCAGAACGTCGAGGGCACCACGCCGTTGGGGCTGAACATGATCACCAGCCGCTGCTTCCGTACCGCCTGATTCGCGAAACCCAGGCTGGGCAAGTTCAGGATGAACGGGACGGCCGCGGCGCCGATGCCCATGTCGCGAATGAACTCGCGCCGGTTGGTTCTTCTCTGGGCCATGTCAATGCTCCGGTAGGAAGTTGCGAGGGCGGGTTACGCGGGGCGAGTGAAGACGGTGAAGAAGGCTACGACTCGAAGGTCGATGAACTCCACCGATGAGCTCGATTCGATGGCGTTGCACCCAGCCCTAATCGGCTGAACATGGTCCAAACGTGGACATCCAGTGTCTCTCGTGGCATTCCACTGCGACTCAGGCTGGAGCCTGACCTTTTCTGGCTACCGCCGAATCCGGGGTGCCAGCGCGGACGACACCATGATCTCGACCATCAGCTTACGGATATTATAATCATTCGCGGCGAAGGAGCGGCGCAAATTCGGCAACTCCTGACGTCCGAATGCGCGGATCGGCTGCTTGACCAGGTAGTGGAACAACTGCTGGGCGAACGCGGTGTGGGTCTCCTCGCTGTCGGCCAGGAACGCGGCGAGCGCGGCGATGCCGTCGAACTCGACGCGATTGCCGGCCCGCGTCTCGTAGGAGCCGGTCGCGTCGATCGGCCGCCCTTTTTCCCGGTCTCGATATCGGCCGATGGCGTCGTAGTGCTCCAGGGTAAATCCCAGGGAATTGATCATCCCGTGGCAGGACTGGCAGGACTCGGGCCTGGTCTGGAGCGTGACGCGCTGCCGCGTGGACAGGTCCGGGTGGAGGTCGGCGGCCAGGGGAGCGACGGCCTCCGGCGGGGGCCGCAGCACCCGTCCCAGCACGCTTCGGGAGACGAACACCCCGCGATGGATGGGCGAGCTCGACGCCGTGTAGGCGAAGCTGGCCAGCAGGTAGGGATGGGTCAGGACGCCGGCCCGCTCGCCCGGCTTCTGATCGACCTTCTGGAACGGCGCGTCGGGAGGCAGATCGGCGCCGTAGAACCGCGCCAGCCGCCCGTTCAGGTAGAGGTAGTTCGCGTGCAGCAGCTCGCGGAAATCGGCGGCCTCGCTGCCGATGACGTCGTCGAGGAATAACTCGAGCGAGCTGCGGAGGTCCGAGACCACGGCCTCATCGAAGCCGGGGAACAGCTTGGGGTCCTTGGCCACCTCGGGCCCCTGATCGACCCGCAGCCACTGGAGGAAGAACTCGCGGAGCTTCGAGCGGGCGCGCAGGTCCGAGACCATGCGCCGGGCCTGGTCGGCAACCTGCTCGCGGCTGGCGAGCCGGCCGGAGGCGGCGGCCTCCCACAGCGGCGTGTCGGGGAGCGAGTCCCACAGTCCGAACGAGAGCCGGGACGCCACGTCGAAGGCATCCGGGCTTGCCCGTGCCCAGCTCGCGATAGAGGAACCGCGGCGACTTGAGGACCAGCAGCACGACCCGCTTCACGGCCGGTCGCCAGGTCGCGGCTCGCCTTGAACTGCCGGTCGATGAAGAACGTCTTCTGTTCGGCCGACATCGGACGCCGGAATGCCCGCTCGGCGAACCGCCCGCAGAAGTCGCGGAGCTTCGGCTCCCGCTCCTTCTCCGGTGTGCTGTCGGAGACCCCGGCCAGGTCTTTGAGGTGGTCCGCGACGTAGCCGGCCACTTCGATCGCCGCGTCGGTCGTCGCCTGGTCCCACGCCTTCGAGATCGACGTGCCGCGCTCGTATCCGACGCTGCGATCGTCGGGCGGGAACGGCGTCCTCAGAACGAAGGTCTCCGGGAACGCGTTGGGCGTGAGGTTCCGCCGCGGGATCACCTCGACGCTTCGGTGCGGGGGCTTCCACAACAACGAGACCGAAGACCGCTTCTCCTTCCCACGCGAGAACTCCAGCCGCAACGGGTAGACGCGCCCGCCCAGCAGGTGGATCGACTCGCGATACTCGGTATCGTTCCCCGACTTGACCGAGGCGTCGATCAATGGCCGGACCGTGTCGTTGACCCACAGCTTGATGGCATTCTCCGACTTGACGACGAACTCGTACTCGCCGGTCTCCGGCGCCAGCACCGAGCCCTGCCAGTTCACGCGGAACTCTTGCGAGAACTGCCGGAACACGTTCACGGGGACCAGCAGCACCGGCAGCCGGACCCATCGCCGGGACAGGTCCTTGACCGCGTTCTGCTCGGGGATGGGGCTGTCCGATCCCGAAATCGAACCGGACCTCCGGGTTGACGCGCGCTCAGGTTGTTGCCCCCACCGCCGCCGCGCCGTCCTCGACGGGCCCGCGCCGCGTACTCGCCCTTGAGGCCCCGCGACTCGTCCCATCGGCCAGCGTTGCGGAAGCTGCCGATCAGGTCGGTCACGGCGTTGCGGTACTGTCGCACCGTGATGCGCGACAGCTCGATCCGGGCCGCATGGAACGGATTGCGGGCCTGCGCGGCTTTCGAGTAGAACGCCTCATAGATATAGGCGGCGACCCGATCGGCATCCTCGCCCACGCAATCGCCCGGCGCATCCTCGGGCATCGTCTTGGCGATGATCCGCGACAGCCCCTGCCACCGTGCGCTCGCCGATCAGCGGACGCGGATAATGTTCGTCGGTCCCTTCCCCCGATGCCCCATGGCATGAGGCGCACTTCTGCCGGTAGATCTGCTCGCCCTTCTGGTCCGGCGCGGCCGCGATCAGCAAGGGTGATCAACATCAAGAAGGACCACAACGGCACCATCCCCCCGAGCCGATGGCCGAGGCGAGCGTGTCGGTGGCGCCGACCGAGACGACGGCTTGTGGGCGAAGGATTGCTCTGCATGGGTAGGCCAGCCATTCACGATACGCGGGGGTCTACTCTCGAGATCAATCCAGGCGGGGCTGTCCGCCGCCGGGGCGTTCAACCCGCGGGTTCCGGCGGCAGCGTGGGGCAGGATCGGCGGCGAATCGAACCGGGAGATCTCGGTCGAGCGATCGGCTCACCACCGACACCACACGCCCGCCCGAAACGATCGAGCACCGTCACATCTTCGTGCTCTTCGTTCAGCATTTTTTGTACCCGATATGAAGAGCGCTCGCAAGTCCTGGTCCAATGCGACCCGTAGGCGGAGGACCGGGAACATTAATAATCAAGAGGATGCTCGCACGCCGCCCTTCCGAACCGCTCGGACTCGACATTCATCTGACCAATGACCAATGACTCAATGACCAATGACCAATGACTATTGCCCACTATTAATGCAGAGCGACTCGTCCACAACGATGCGGTCGGGCATGTCACCGGCGTAGACCCAGATCATGGCCATGGGCTCGAGAGTGAGGTTGATGAAGTAGTGGCATCGGCCCTGGGGGACCATGGCCGTGGCGCAGCCCGAGAGCTCGTGGCGACGACCTTCGACGACGCAGGTGGCCGTCCCCTGCACGATGGTGATGGACTCGTCGAACTCGTGGCGGTGACAGGGGAGCCGTGCGCCGGGTTGGAAGAGTCCGTAGCCGCCGCAGATCCCTCGCGAACCGAGCTGGGCGTTGTAGAGGTCCTGGAACATCGCGAGGGCGCCAGCTCGAACGGAGGCGCATCGGCGCGGCGGCAGATCCGCTCGCACTCCGCCCGGCCCGTCGCATCGAGCGGCTGCTCGACCGGCCGGAACCGGCCATTGATCCATCGCTGCTCGGCCGACGCCGACGCCAGCGCGACGTGGAACACGGCCGTCGATCGGCAGAGAGGTTCACCAACCGTCGCGGCTGCTGGGGCATCACGGTGGCGGCGTCCAACGGCCCGAGGCGGTATCGCCGATCCTCGACGTCCAGGGCCGCTTCACCCTCCAGCACGACCAACGCCTCGGACACCGGCCGCGTGTAGAACGGATACGACGCGCCGGGCGACAGGCTCAGCAGGCCCGTGAACAGTCCCCGCGCGCCGTTGTGCTCGCCGACCATCGGACGCAGCTCGACCCCCGGCACCACCACCGAGGCCCGGGACGCCTCCGGCCGCTCGATGGCCTCATCGCGGTCGGCAGCCCGGGTTAATAAGGTTGACATGGTCGTCACCCAACCGACAAAGATCGAGAACGGCCGACGCCCCGTGTCCCGTCACGTGCGGCGAACCCGTCGGCCCAAGCGCGAGTCTAACTCGCTCGCGACGCCCGATCAACTCGGCTGAGCCGGCTTCGTCGCGCAGCCGCGGAGAATCGCGAAGATCAGGATCACGACGCCGCCCCCGAGGAGGGCGGCCCCGACCCAGGCTACGGCCTTCGACGCGCCCCCGGCGACCGTCGCGAATCGGATCGCGCCACCTCCGATGGCCACAAGGACCGTCGCGAGGATGTTGTTGGCCACTGCATGGCTATGAGCCTCCTCGAGCCTGGCATTCTCCGGGGCGAGCCGGTCGACCATGGCCTGGAGCTCGTTCACCTTCCTGATGAGCCGGCGATTGTCTTTCTCGAGCGCCTTGATGTACTCGTTCATCGCGCGCTCGAGCCGATCGGTCGGGGTCAGCTCGCGCTCGATGTCGATCGGAAGCTTGGTGCGGACTTGCCCGCGCTTTCTTTTCCGATTCAACAGGAAGCTTTCCTTCATCGGTGGACATGATCAGATGGCAGACTCAATGTGTAACGGGTTGGGATGTGTGATCGGCCTGCTCGAAACCAACGATTTCGCGGACTATGACATCCTCCGAGGAGCTGCGGCACGCCTGTCGAAGTCCATCACGGTAGACTTCGATTGGCCATCCCCCACGACCTTTGAAGATATCACGTGCGCGGGCCTTTGCCCAGCCATGGCGCCGGGCGGCAAGGCCTCTGATCATGGGCCTCGCTCATCGCCGATCAACCATCCCGAGTATCTGGCCTGACGACCGGCGAAGGGCTACAATCCAGCGCATGATCGCGAACGCACGAGGACCCCGTGAGGAGGCCATGCCGATGGGACGCGAACAACCGCTCGAAGAATTCCGGTGGCTCTCGATCTCTCGGCCCAGGCGGATGATGATCGGCGACCTGATGGTCGGCGTCGCCGTCGCCGCCTTCGCCTGCCTCACGTTGACCGTGACCCTTCGCTCCGAGTTGAGCAACAGCGATCGGTCCGCCTTCGGCTATCCTGGTGCTCGTCCTCTTCGGCTTGCAGGCCGTGCAGTGGAAGCTGGGGAAGCATCCCCGCCGGCCGCCTCGAATCCGCTGAAGAATACGCTGCTGGGCATCGCCTCCTACCTCGTGGGATGACGATGTTCGTTTGCCTGTTCATCCTGGCTTGCGTGTTCGCCGAGGGCGCCGTCTTCGTCGTCGTCGCGCTGCTGATCCTCGTCGTGTACCTGACCACCTGGGACTGACCACTCGACCCGGCATGCGGGACGCGGCCAAGACGTGAAGACCGGAGAGTGAGACCTGGCGACGATCGATCGCCCGCGCGAACCTCCCGTGGTCCTCTGGTCCGCGCGGACGAGGATCGATGGCTCTCGCGACACCCGGCTATCCCGACGGACGCCACTCCAAAACTCGCGAAAAACCCGGGCTTTTTCGCCAACTGGGTCATGAGATAGCGAGATGGGAATCCGAGCATGTACCGATTGAAGGGACCCGCGCGCTCTGGCACTGCCCGCATAAACGGTAAAATTTCCCCGAAAAATCGGAAAATCGTGGGAATTCGACCTTTTATGTCTTGCCTGATCTGATAGATTAACTAATGATTCCACGCAAGATCGGCAGATTGCCCGATCAACGAGGTTTCATCACCGTCAGAGGGTAACCGATCATGGCAATGAACAAGACCGCAGGCGAGACGAAGAAGGACGGGGCGACCGCGAAGAAGGCCGCCGCCAAGGGCAGCACCGCGAAGAAAGCGGCGCCCAAGAAGGCGATGGCCGCGGCCCCGGCCGCACCCAAGAAGGCCGCCCCCAAAAAGGCGGCCGGCCCCAAGCTGACCCCGCCCCAGACCGAGATGCTCAAGAAGGTCCACGGGACCACCGACCCCCTTGGCTACGTTGCCGCGAAGAAGCCCGAGAACAAGGTTCTCGAGGCTTTGCTCAAGCACAAGGTGATCAAGAAGGGGAAGAAGCACGAGAAAGGTGGTTTCTACTACCAGATCTCCAACGCGGGCACGAAGCATCTGAAGACGCTCGATACCGCCGCTGCCTCGACACCCAAGAGCAGTTGAATCCCGACGATCGGGTCGTCCGTGCTTCCTTGATGGACCGGTCATCTCGGCCTTCGGGTCAGGCCGCTTCTTTCGGACCGGCTTCCTTCGACTTCTCGGCCTCGAATCTCTTTTGTCAACGCTTCTTCCCGATTACGCGCTCCTCCCACCTCGCGGTGCGAGGAGCGTTTCGTTTTTTCGAAGGCTCCATGACGGTGCTTGATGAGGAGCCTCGAGACGAAAGGCGACCCGAATCGGCGGGACAGCTCGGACGCTCGCTCGGACCCCGCGTGCTGTCATCGACATTGACAGGAATCGAGAAGCCGGCAACGATCGGCCAGTTTGATTTGCATCTCGATCCCCGGAAGGAGCCGCTCATGAACAGACCGACGTTCGATGCGAGGGAGTCTTGGTGGGCACGGGCACTCGGGACGAGCATCGTGTTCATCCTCTTCGCCTGCGGGGCCATCATGCCGGCCGCCCGGAGCCAGCAGAAGGATGCCAACCAGGACCGGGCAATCCTCAAGATCCGGGAACTCGGTGGGAAACTTGACCCGGAAGAGATCCGGACCGGGAAGCCGGTCACGATCGTCAACCTCAACCGCACCCGGGTCACCGACGCCGACCTGGTCATCCTGAAAGGACTACCCCGCCTGAGTCTTCTAAGCCTTGACTCGACCCGGATCACCGATGCGGCGCTCGATCACTTGAAGGGACTGTCCAGCCTCAGGGTGCTGAGCCTCAACCAGACTCAGGTCTCCGATTCTAGCCTGGCGAAATTGAAGGGCCTCACCGGCCTCAGTATGTTGTTCCTTCTGGACACTCCGATTCACGATGCAGGGCTGACGAATCTGAAGGGGCTGAACCATCTCGAAGGACCTCTTCCTTTCTCGAACGGCAGTTTCCAGCGCGGGCCTGGAACACCTCCGCGAGTTGACAAACCTTCGCTCGCTCGCTCTCGCCAGTACGAGTGTTACTGACGGCGGCCTGGCTCACCTGAAAGGATTGACCAACCTCGGATATCTTGCGATCGACGGCACCCCGATCACTGACGCCGGGCTGGTTCACCTCAAAGGCCTGACTCATCTCCAGGGCTTGGATCTCTCCGAAACCGCGGTCACCAATGCCGGACTTGTGCACTTGAAGAGTCTGACTGGACTCGAAGACCTGAACCTCGCCAGCACCCGGATCGACGATGAGGGGCTCACCCACCTTGATGGGTTCACTCACATCCAGAATCTGGACCTCTCCTATACCGCGGTCACCGATTCGGGGCTGGCGCAGCCTGAAGCGGCTCACCAACCTCAAAATGTTGATACTCACGAACACCAAGATCACGGATTCGGGGCTGGCGCAGCCTGAAGGGACTGACCAACCTCGCACGGCTGGGCCTCTATTACACGAGGGTCAGCCAGATCGGCATACAGGAGCTCCAGAAGAGTCTGCCCAAGCTGAAGATCGTCTTTGAAAAAGCCCCGGAAACGCGAAATGCCGACGATACACTGGCAAACCAGAAAGGGTTATCCGGCCTCAAAGAGCTGGACCTGGGCTCCCCCGAGGTCACGGATGCCAGTCTCGTGAAGCTGGAAGGTCTCACGAACCTCCGATCCTTGACACTCTTCGGCGCGATGGTTGGCGATGTCGGTATGGTTCACTTGAAGGGACTGACCAACCTCCAAAGGCTGAGGCTCAACCAAACCAAGGTTACCGACGCCGGGCTGACTCATCTCGAAAGGCTGACGGGTCTTCAAGCCTTGGACCTCGACTCGACGAGGATTACCGATGCCGGGCTGGCTCACCTCGAAGGCCTGACCAAACTCCAAGACCTGAAGCTCAACGACACGGGAATCACCGATGCCGGGCTGGCTCATCTCGAACGCCTGACCAAACTCCAAGGTCTGACTCTCGACGACACGGGAATCACCGATGCCGGGCTGGCTCATCTCGAACGCCTGACCAACCTCGAAGATCTGAGCCTCCGTAGCACCCGTATCACGGATGTCGGGCTGGCTCATCTCGAACGCCTGACCAACCTCGAAGATCTGAGCCTCGACAGCACTCGGATCACCGACGCCGGACTCGTCCCTCTCAGAGGACTTACGAACCTCGTGTCATTGTCGCTCTCGACAACCTCGGTCACGGACGTGGGTATGTCGCACCTGACTGGGCTGACCAACCTCTTCATGCTGAACCTCGACAACACCGCGGTCACCGACGCCGGACTGGCCCACCTGGAAGAGCTCACGGGCCTCCTGATCCTGTACCTCGAACGTACGGCGATCACCGACGCCGGATTGGCCCATTTGAAAGGATGCACCCGCCTCCAGCGTTTGACCCTCTCCCATACCAAGATCGGCGACGCCGGGCTCGTTCATCTGAAGGGACTGACCGGCCTCGAGGCGCTGACCCTCAGAGGAACGACAGTGACGAATGCCGGGCTCGTTCATCTGAAGGGGCTGACCGGCCTGCAAGAGCTCAGCCTCAGCAACACCAAGGTCAGTGAGGCTGGAGTGCGTGAGCTTCAAAAGAGCCTGCCGAAGGCAAGGATCTCCCATGGAACGTGGAGCATCGTCGGCTCATGAGCCAAGCTTGGTGGGGGGTTGCCGCGATCCTCATACGAGCCCAACGCGCCCGCGAGTGAGTTTTCGGGCGTGTTCACTCGCGGGCACGTCAACTCGTAGGAACAGAGTTCACCAATCTCGGCCCATCAGACACATCGTCAAGGTGTGACCGACCCTCCGGCTACGGGGCCAGGTTCTGCGGTCCGCGATGATTCAGCCGGGCTTCTTGTAGGAGGAAAAGTTCCCAGCGTGGCGCTCTGTGCGTTGTTCGAGGTTGCGCAGTGCCGGCTCGTCGAAGGGGCGGAACGCGCGGGCGATGTTGGCGTTCTCGTCAACCTCGTCCGGGGTCGAGCAGCCGATGACGACGGTCGAGACACCAGGCAGGCTGAGGACATACCCCATGGCCTCGGCCGTCGCCAGCGCCTTCGAACCGGCGCGGACCAGGTTGCCGGCGGCGTAGACCTTCATGCCGATGACGCCCATCCCCTTGCGGGCCGCCTCGACCAGCGCCGTCCGCGCGAACGAGAGGCGGTGGACATCGGCCGCGTTGAGCGCCATGAGCACCGTATCGAAGTCGAACCGGCTCATCGCCTCGAGCAGGATGGCCGGGTCTTGATGACCGGTGAGACCGAGGAACCGGACGCGCCCTTCCTCGCGGGCCTGGACGAGGGCCTCGAGGGCCCCTCCGCGGCCGAAGATCGCGTGCAGGTCGCCGGGCGTGCGCAGGTCGTGGAGCTGCCAGAGGTCGAGGTGGTCGGTGCGCAGCCGCCGGAGGCTCTCATCCAGCAGCCGGAGCGAGCCGTCGCGAGTGCGGTCGTGCGTCTTGGAGGCCAGGAAGACATCGCGACGCCGCTCGCCCAGCGCGGCGCCGTAGTAGTCGATGCTCCCCGCGTACACGGGCGACGTGTCGCAGTAATTGACGCCCTGGTCGAGAGCCCGGTGGATGACCGCGACCGCCTCGGCCATGCGGCCGTGCGTGCGGAGCACGCCCTCGCCCCCGAGGGCGAATTGCGTCACCTCGTGGCCCGTGCGGCCGAGCGGACGGCGTGGGATCGGCGCGAACGGACCCTCCCCGCCGCCATCAGTGGTGGGATGCGTCGATGCGGTCGTCGCCGTGCTCGTGGCCATGGACTCGATTCCTCGCTGTGGGAATGGCTGTGTCGGCCGGACATGGTCACGCGGGTTCCAACATACAGAGCGGGGATCGCACCTGCGACCAGCCGGTCTCCTACCTGGTTATACCGGCTGACGACGCGGGCGGGAAGCTCCCCAATCGGCGGAGCTAGACCCCGACCCCCAACTCCAGCAGAGTCTATCGTCCGGCGGGTCGATCGCGATTCCCGCGTGCGATGGGCCTTGGGCGGCGAGGGTGTCATCGCGATGGCGGCGGGGCCGGGACCGCCCGGTCGAGCAGCGGCCGGAAGTCGGGCCGGGATCGCAGGGGGGTGAAGCCGGGGTTTTCCTCCAGTCGGCGACGGTCCACGGTACCGGCGGCGACCGCCCGACGGAGCTCGACCATGGCGCCCTCGGGATCGGCCTTGACCCGGAAGGGGACCGGGCCGGGCCCGAAGGCGCCGAAGAGCTCGGCCGCCTCGGCCCAGAACCGGTCGTAGTCGGGCTCCTCTTGCGGGAACCGCCACAGCGTGGTCACGCCCCGGACGTAGTAGTCCGACGCCTCGCCGACCTCGCCGCGCCGCCAGCAGGCCATCGCGAGGAAGAACCAGTCGCTGGCGTCCTTGCCCCGGTTGAGCAGGGCCGACCGGCGGAGGATCGTGATCGCCTCGTCCAGCAGGCCGGCGCGGTACAGGGCGACTCCCAGGGTGTTCACGTTCGTCGGATACAGCGAACCGAGCTCGACCGCCTTGCGGGCCAGGGCCACGGCCTCGCGCGGATCGTGCTTCTCGTGTCCCGGGTACGCGACGAGCAGCCAGGCCAGGCGAGTTGAGCGATAATTGGTGGTCAGGGCGATTCCTCAGGGCTTCGCGATAGGCGGCCTCGGCCTCGTCGAAGCGACCGGCGTGACGAAGACATTGCCCGAGGGTCCAGAGCATATTCGGATCTTCCGGGCTGAGCCGCACCGCCTCGCGCGCCTCGGAGACCGCCTCGTCGAGCCGGCCCTTGGCTTCAGGGCCGAGCGGAATGGTTATGAATGTACGGGTCGTCGGGAGCGATGCGCAGCGCCCGACGATAGAGCTCGATCGCCTCGTCGTGCCGGCCCAGTGTCCAGACGGCCGATCCGAGACCTTGAAGCGCGCTCCGGGTCATCGGGATCGAGCCGGAGCGCCTCGCGATAACTGACAGCCGCCTCCCCGGACGGCCTTGTACAAGTTCAGAGCCGTTCCGATGGCGACCGGCGCCCGGGCGTCTCCCGGCCGGATCCGGGCCGCCTCGCGGTACATCGCGAGGGCGTCGTCGAGCCGGTCCAGGTCGAGGAATGCATTGCCGAGATTGATGCGAGCATAGTAGTCATTGGGCCGGGCGGAGATGGTCCGGCTCAGGACCGCGACGGCCTCGGTCAGAACCTGGCGCGCTTCGTCGGCTCGCCCGCGCTGTTGCAGAGCAGACGCCCAGGCAGGCGAGATGCCGACCATTCCCGGGTCGGATCCGCACCAGGTCGTGGAAGACGGCGATCGCCTCCTCACTCTCGCCCTTGTTCTTCAAGGCGTGGGCGAGGTCGTGGGCGGTCTCCGGGCGGAGCATCCGCGCGGCGGTGTAGTAGCGGACGGCCTCCTCGCCGCGCACGAGCTTCTCGAGCGCCCGGGCCAGGTCGTAATTGAGCCAGACGTCGCTCGGGTGAGCGCGGACGCCCTGGCGCAAGCACCGACTCGGCCTCGGCCCAGGCCCCGACGTCGCCGAGGGCCTTGCCCAACAGGTCGAGAGCTGATCGGCGGCAGCGTCTCGGTCCTCGATCGGACGCGGCCAGGCCGGTCAGGCGGGCGCGGCGCGCGGGGCGATCGGCGATCTCCAGCGGCGTCGCGAAGCTGGTTCCGCCACGGGTCGGGGTCGGCCAGCCGGGCGGCCGCGGCCAGCCGCTTCGCGCCGGCCGCGTCCTTGAGCAGATCGCGTCGGATCGCGGCCCAGTCGTCCAGCGCCATGGCCACGGCGGTCGCGGTCTCCGGGGGGCGGGCCTTGATGCGTCGGCCAGCCTCCTCGGGGGACAGGGCGTCGGGGTCGATATCCGGCCTCGCGGAACGCGTCGCCGTAGGCGGCATCGGTGCCGTCGCCCAGCCGGTCGTCGGCCTTGGCCGAGCGGATGTCGGTCAGCCGGTCGAGCAGCCGGCGATCGCGCCCGGCCGCTTCCGCGGCGGCCGCCGGCCCGGCCGCGCTCGGCGGCGACGTCGGCGGCCAGGTCCTCGACCTGCTTCCGCACGCCCGGCTCGACGCCCGCGACCAGGAGGTCGCGCGCCTTCTCGGCGGCGGCCAACGCGGCGTCCCACGGGGCCAGGTCGCCCACCGCCGCCCCCTGCGCCTGGCCGCGCAGCCGCGTCGCCTGCCTGCACCGCGGCGTTGACGCGCGCCGTCGCCTCGCGTTGTCCGATTCAGTCGATCCAGCTCGACCCACCGCCAGCCGGCGCCGAAGAGCCCGCCCGCAATCAGGACGGTCGCCGCCAGGGCGCGGGTCAGCCGCCGGGCCCGGCGCTCGGCGGCCGCCTTGGCCTCGGCTTCCTCGGCGCGGGCCGCTTCGGCGGCGCGGGCCAGCTCGGCGGCCCGCAGCCGCTCCTGCACTCCCGGCCAGGTAGCCGGTGATCCGGCCGGCCACCACGCCGGCATCGGCCGGGCGGTCCTTCGGCTCGGCGGCCAGGCAGTCGCGGGCCAGGGCGATCAGCTCGACGTCGGCCTCGCAGCGACCCAGCCGATCCAGCGCGGCGGCCGTGTCGGCCCGGCTGGCCGCGCGGAGGACCTCCAGCGGCGAGTCGCCGCCGAAGGCCGGAGACCCGGTAAGGATCTCGCAGAGGATCGAGCCCAGCGCGAAGACGTCGGCCCGGCGATCGACGGCTCGGTCTCGCCCCGGGCCTGCTCGGGCGCCATGTAGGCCGGCGTCCCCAGCACGCTGCCGGCCTGCGGACAGGTCGCTGTCTCCCTTGCTCCGGAGCGTCGCCACCACGGTCTCATTGACAGGCTGCGCTTCCGGCTGTGCGCGCCGGCTGGCCGTCCCGGGGCAAGCACCTTGGCCAGGCCCCAGTCCATCACCTGGACCTCGCCGAAGCTGCCGACCATCACGTTCGACGGCTTGAGGTCGCGATGGATCACGCCCCGGGCGTGGGCGTAGGCCACCGTCTGGCAGACCGCCTCGAAGATGGACGAGGAACCGCGGCAGCTCGTCGGCGGGCGACGACTCGCCGAGCCAAGAGCGCCGCCAGCGTCTGCCCCTTGACCAGCTTCATCGCGAAGAACGGCCGGCGGTCCGAGCAGGCTGCCCAGCTCGTAGACCGGCACCACGCCGGGGTGCTGGAGCTGGCCGCAGATCTGGGCCTCCTCCACGAACCGGTCGACCAGGTCGGCCCGGTCGCGGTGCTGATCGAGGAGGACCTTCGATCGCCAGGTCGCGGCCGAGGTCGGGGTCGCGGCCCTTGAGCACGGCCCCCATCCCGCCGCGGGCGATCTCGCCGAGGAGTTGATATCGCCCCGCCGATCCATCGATCGGCGGCCTTCCCCCGCGTCGCGATCGGCGGGTCGGGCCCGGATCGGTCTCGGCCAGGTCGACGCCGGCGAACGATCCCGGTCTGGTCGGCGATGCCGCGAGATCGCGCCGTCGCCGTCGAGTGGCGGGCGCGAGCAGAGCCAGGCTGGCGCCCAGGTCGCGGTCGGCGATCCGCTCCAGGGTCTGGCGGGTCGAGGCCGCCGACGGGATCGCGGCCAGGCTCTTCTCGGCGTCGCCGGCGTGCTTCTTGAGATGCAGGCCGACCATGGCCTCGATGATCGCCCGCTGGTCGGCCTCGAGATCGCCCCGGCCGACCAGGTGTTCGGCCAGCGGGCGATCCTTCTCGAGCGTCCAGGCCTGGAAGGCGGCGACGAGCTGGGACTGGTCGATCATCCCGTTCTGGAGGGCGATCAGGCCGAACAGCAGGTCGCGGTTGGCGTCGGCCATGGCAGGGCTCCCGGGTATGCGCTCGATCGATCGGACCGGCCGCTCCCAGCCTTCGGGGATCGGCTCCATCGTCTCGACCGAGAGGTTCGGATTATCGCATGAGGGGTCGACCGAGGTCAAGCCGCTCGGCAAGCGCTTTGATCGTGATCTGAGGCCGGATCACTTGCCCGCGAGGATCGCGTCGATCTCCTTGGTCAGCGACTGGTGCAGCGGTTCGTCGGTGTCGGAGTGATAGCCGACGTAAGCCGATCGGACGATCCCCTTGCCGTCGAGGATCACCAGCGAGGGGAACCCCTCGATGTTGAAGGCTCGGCCCACGGTGTTGCTCGGGTCCAGCCCGATCCGGCCGGCAGGGCCGGCGGTCAGGTGGATCCCCTTGTCGGCGAGGGTCTTCTCGACGAGCTTGCGAAGCGCGGGGATCTCCTCGGGCAACATGTCCTGGCTCAGCGCGACGATGAGCACGTCCTTCTTCGCCCCGTTGTAATGGTCGACGAGCTTCTGGATCTCGGGCAGCTCGACGATGCATGGGCCGCACCAGGTCGCCCAGAAATCGATGACGACGATCTTGCCGGCGAGGTCGCGATGGGTCACAGTCCGGGTCTTGCCGGGGCCGTCGAGGAGGGTCAGGGTGAAGTCGGGGGCGGGCTTGCCGATCATCTCCTCCAACGCGTACTTGCGACCCGGCCGCCGCATCGCCTGGCCTGGCCTTCAGGTCCGGGGTCGGGCTGAACCCCTCGGGGGCGACGAAGGCGAACGAGCGATCGGCGGGGAGCCGCGTCGCGATGGCGCCCGCCGTCCAGCCGAACTGCTCGATCGAGGGCGGCTGACTGGGCGGCGGCCCGTGGCCAGTTGCGCCGGGGCGATCTTCAGCTCGATGGCCGAGAGCAGCTTCGGGTGGCCGGGTCGACGCGGAGGAGCAAGTCCGGCCCGTCCCGGAGGTCGATCCGGATCGGCGTTCGGCGGCTTGCCGCGAGCCGTCTCGGAGCGGATCGTGCCGCCCATCTCGTCGAGCAGGATATCGGGGCTGGTGCCCGAGAGCAGGTTGAGCAGGAGGAAGGTCGGCGCGCCGGTCGGGCCGCCGAAGAGCAGGGGCCGGTCGGCCCCTCGCGGAAGGTGTCGATGCCGATCGTCGCGGGGGCCGGGGCCGTCGTGTACTTCTTCAGCGGCCGGACCACGGTCGTGAGCGTCTTGCCGTCGCTGATCAGCCGGATGGAGCCGGCGTCGAGGTCGATCTTGTTGGGCCGGATGAAGGTCAGCCGGAGCGGCCGGGCCTCTCGGCGGGGTTTCCGTCCGATCGTCATGGCGACGACGATACTGGCCCTCGTCGGAGTAGGCGGCCAGTGCCTTGTAGGCGTCGGCCACCTGCTTGAACCGGGTGAGGGCCTCGTCCGCGGAGCGGGATGCCGGCGTGCCCTGGCCCCAAGCCGGGGGCATACCGGACGGCAGAAGGACTGCGAAGACGCAGGAAGCCGCAACAATCCGAAGAGCATTCCGCCTGCTGGTCATCCGATCGCTTCGCATGGAGTGGGCTCCCGGATCCGTCGCAGGGTTTCGCGTGGGTGTGAGGAGATTGTAGGCGGAGCCAGTCGCAGAAAGGAAGGGTCCGAGCGTGGAGAAATCCTCGAGGTGGCACCCGCGGACCAGTCGAGGCCGGTCGGCCGCAACGCGGGTGTCGGGGCGCGACGCGAGCCGCGCCCCGGGGTTTTCCGGTCGGAGACGGCCAGAGCACTTCACGCTTGGCTCGAGCACACGCCCAGGCCCCCCTCGCCCCAACCCTCTCCCCGTTGGGGCGAGGGCGACCGCTTCACGACCGGTTCACGGTCTGAGGACTCGGCCAAGGCCCACAACATTCTCTTCTCCCCGGGTACCACCCAGGCCGGCGCGGTGTCGGCTCACCCGAACCGGAACTCGACGATCGAGAAGTCGTCGACAAACTCCTCGCGGCCCTGAAGCATCCGGTCGTGGGCGATGAGGTGGTCCATCATCGCACCGTCGGCGGCCTCGTGGGGCCCTTGTTTCATGAAGTCGACGAATTCGTCGAACGGCCACATGGTCTTATCCGTCTTCTCGATCTCGTAGGCTCCGTCGCTGTAGAGGTACAGCTTGGCGAACGCGTCGAGGGAAATGCTACCGCCCCGGAAGGTGAGATCGGGGACCGCGCCGATCATCGGGCCGAGCGACTCGAGCAGTCTCCAGCTTGGCCTGCTCGCCCGATGGCCCGTTCATGAGCAGGACAGGGGGGTGTCCGCCTCCGGCGTAGTCGATCCGCCGTGCCGGCTTGTTATAGACGCCGTACCAGATGGTGAAGAACAGGCCATTCTGCTGGTCCATCTGGAAGGCGTTATTGAGCGCCGCGAGCACCTCGCCGGGCTGTCGAAAATTGGTCTGGGGCAGGGCCTGAGACCGCAGGGTGTTCATGGCCGAGACCGACAAGCAGGGCCGAGCCGATCCCGTGGCCGCTGACATCCAGCAGGAAGAAGGCGAAGTGGTCGTCGTCGAGCCAGTAGTAGCCGAACGAATCGCCCCCCAGCTCGGCCGAGGGGACGAACCGCCAGTCGGTCCGGATCGCGCCCTTCTTGAGCTTCTCGGGCAGGAGCGAGCGGACGTAGATCTCGGCCTGTTTCATCTCGTTGGCCAGCCGCCGCTCGCTCTCCTGGAGCCGGGTATAGGCCTCGTTGCCGCTGGAGCAGGTTGATGTAGCCCTTGGAGTGGTAGCGGATCCGCGCCAGGAGCTCGATCCGGTCGGGGAGCTTGACGATGTAGTCGTTGGCCCCCAGGGCGAACGCTTCGGCCTTGACCGTCGGCTCCTCCTTGGTGGAGAGCACGATCATCGGCGTCTCGCGGGTCGGCTCGTTGGCCCGGATCGTCTTCACGAGGGTCAGGCCGTCGATGTCGGGCATGACCAGGTCCTGAAGGATCACCGTGGGCTCGAGCCGGTGGGCCTCATCGAGGGCCTTGGCGGCGTCGCGGCAATAATGGAAGACGATGTCCGGCTCGCCGGCAAGCATCCGGCGCACGGCCTCGCCGATCATCGGCTGATCGTCGATCAGCAAGACGGTGACCTTGTGCTCGGTCAGGGTCGGTTCGCTGCTCATTCACGGGGCTCCCTTGTTCGTCAGTAGTCAGTTAGTCAGCAGGACCGGATCGATCGGTCACAGGCTATCTACTGTCTTCGATCTTCACTGACTACTGACTACTGACTACCGACTACTAGCTGCGTGATTCGTTCGGCGATCCGGTCGAGGTGCAAGTACCTCCTCGGCGGCGCCGATCTCGACGGCGGCCTTGGGCATGCCCCAGACGACGCTGGAGGCCTCGTCCTGGGCGATGGTTCGCCAGCCCAATCGGCGCAGGGCCAGCAGCCCCTGGGCACCGTCGTGGAACATGCCGGTCAGCAAGACCGCGACGCCCGGCCGGGGCCAGTTCCGGGCCACGCTGTTGAAGAACACGTCAACCGAGGGTCGGTAGCAGGCCGACCGGGGCTCGGGCGAATAGCGAAGACGCTGGTCCTCGCCCAGGACGAGGTGATCGTCGGTGACGGAGAGCAGGACCTCACCGGCGGCGGGTTGGTGCCCTTCCTCGATCAGCTTGACGGGTCGGCGCGCCTGCTCGGCAAGCCAATGGCCCAGCCCGGGCGAGAACGCCGCATCCACGTGCTGGACGATGATGATTCCGGCCTCGAACCGAGCGGGGAGCCGGGCGAGGATCTCGGCCAGGGCCTGCGGGCCGCCAGTCGAGGCCCCCATGACGACCAGGGGCTCCAGCGACCGTTCGACCGAGGCCCTCGGCGCCTCGGTCGGCCGGAAGGGAGCCCCGAGCGTCCGAGCCGGGGCTGGCTTCTCCGGCTTGCCGAGCAGGCGGCCGATCAGCTCGATCTTGTGCAGGAGCATCGCCGCGCCGCTGACCTCCCCGCGCGGCCCGAGCGTCGGCGTGTCGATCGCGTCGAGTGCACCATACCCCATCGCCTGATAGACCTTGCTCAGGTGGCCGCTCACCGTCGCCGTCACCACCAGGATCGCGGCACGGCGACTCCCCCATGATCCGCTGCGTCGCCTCGACGCCATCGATTCCCGGCATGAACAGGTCCATCAGGATCAGGTCCGGAGTGTCCTCACGCGCCATCGCGATCGCCTGGGCGCCGTCGCTGGCCGTCCAGGCGATCTCGTGCTCCGGCGACGATAGCACCACCCGGCGCAATGCCTCGCGAGCCAGCACGGTGTCGTTGACGATCCCGATTCTCATGATTGTCAACTTCGACTCTCCTCGGGCACGACTCGGGCGCGCATTCATCCCCTGACGATCCAGACAACGGCAACGAGAGGATTGTACCATGCGGTCCCGTCGTGCCGAGAGGGATGGCCCGGCCCGCGAGCCGCTATCGGTTCACCGGATCGGGCTCGACTCCGATGGCGCCCTGGACGATCCGCTGCCGCCAGTGAGCGGGATCGCTTTCGATCTCATCCATGAACCTCCGCGCGATCGAGCTGGGGGGACGTGTCCCTTGTTCCCAGGATCGCACCGTGTTGGCATCGACGCCGAGGAACCGGGCAAAGAGGACCTGGCTCATGCCCAGCAGTCCGCGGACTCGCCGCACGTCGTCCGGCCCGTAATCACGGGGAGTAAACTCCACCTTATAGGTGCGGACGGTGAAATGTCGCTCCAGAGGTTCCCTCGTCTGCATCAGGGCGATCGCTTCCTCGAACGCGCCGACGATCTTCGCCCCCGCCGGTGACAATTTCCCCGTGGCATTCGCGGATGGTGCGCACCTGTTCGATCGCTTGTGAGTAGCCATGACTTCCTTTTGCTTCTGGGTCAATTTATTCATGATCCTCAGAATTCTATCACTGAGTGGTAGAAACAGGAACAGGAGATTCACCGATTCGAGGAAAACGTTCCGAGGTTCCTGGCATCGGATCGTCGAGATTGTCATGATGCTCAGACCGTATTCACGGGCTTGACGCGAGGGACGAGACCTGAGGAAGAAAGGGAGCAATCATGGCGCGGCGTGTGATGGCGGTGGTGTTCGTGGTGTGTCTGTCGATGCTGGTCGGGTCAGCCTGGGCGCAAGGCCCATCCGGGCGGGGCGGGCGTCGTGCGCGGGCCGGAGGCGGTGCGCGCGCCCGGTCGTGCTCAAGCCGGCGCGGGTGTTCGACGGGGTCAATCCCGAGGCCCACGACGGCTGGGCCGTCGTCGTCCGCGGCGATCGGATCGAGGCCGCCGGGCCGGCGGGCGAGGTCAAGGTCCCCGAGGGCGCCCGCGTCATCGACCTGCCCGGCATGACCTTGATCCCGGGCCTCATCGACCTGCACACTCACGTCCTGCTCCACCCGTACGACGAGGCCCTCTGGAATGACCAGGTGCTCAAGGAGGCGCTCGCGCTGCGCGTCTGCCGCGCGACCAACCACCTCAAGAGCACGCTGCTCTCCGGGTTCACGACGATCCGCGACCTGGGGACCGAGGGGGCCGGTTATGCCGACGTCGGACTGAAGCAGGCCGTCGAGCAGGGGATCGTCCCCGGCCCGCGAATGCTGGTCGTGACCCGGGCGATCGTGGCGACGGGGAGCTACGCCGCCCAAGGGCTTCGCGCCCGAGTGGCGGATTCCGCAGGGCGCCGAGGAGGCCGACGGCGTGGACGCGCTTGATCCGCGTCGTCCGCGACCAGATCGGCAAGGGGGCGGACTGGATCAAGGTCTATGCCGACACAGCGATGGGCGGTGCGGCGGTCCGGCCGTCGTTCTCGCAAGAGGAGCTGAAGCGGATCGTCGAGACGGCGCGGTCGGTGGGCATCCCGGTGGCGGCGCATGCCACCTCGAAGGAAGGGATGCGCCGCGCGACCCTGGCCGGCGTCGCGACGATCGAGCACGGCGACGGCGGCGACGAGGAGGTGTTCAAGCTGATGGCCGAGCGAGGCGTCGTACTCTGCCCGACCCTGGCCGCTTTCGAGGCCTCGGCCCGGTACAGCGGCTATCGAGCCGGGGACCGGCCCCGAGCCGCCCCGCCTCAGGCGAGCACGGGCGACCTTCAAGAAGAGCGCTCGCGGCGGGCGTCACAATTGCCAACGGCAGCGATATGGGCGTCTTCGCCCACGGCGACGGTGCCCGAGAGATCGAGCTCCTGGTCGAATTCGGCATGAAACCGGCGGAGGCCCTCCGCGCGTCAACCTCCGTGGCCGCCAAGACCATTGCGTTCGACAACCGGCTCGGCTCGGTCAAGGCGGGGTTGCTGGCCGACCTCGCCGCCGTTGAGGGCGACCCCACCCGCGACATCAAGGCCCTTCGCAAGGTCAAGCTCGTCATGAAGGGGGGCGAGCTCTATCGCGAGCCGTAGAAGTTTCGGCGCCCCCGCGAAGAAAACGAGCGTCAACTCTACTGAACTCATCGCGATGGGCGGCAACCGACACCAGACCCGTTACCCATGCCGGCCAAGACCCTCTTCCCCATGGGTCCGTCGATTTTCCTGTCACCTCCACCTCATTCGGCGCCACTCTCTCGAGGGCATGCTTGTTGGCATCGCCCGTGAAGGACGCCAAGATAGGGGGCCGAGGGACATGATGACGATGACTCCATGCACTGAACACGCATCCGATTCCGATGCCAAGCTCTGGCAGCTCGTGCTCCAGGGGAGTGCGTCGGCGTTCGAAGTCCTGGTAGGGCGTCACCAGTCGCTGGTATCGGCCGTGGCGTACAGCGCCTGCGGCAACCTGGCGCTGAGCGAGGACGTCGCCCAGGAGACATTCTGGACCGCATGGCGACAGCGGGGATCGCTGGAGCAGCCGGGCCACCTGGCTTCTTGGCTGTGCGGGATCCCGGAATCTCGGGAAGAACGCCCGGCGCAAGGCGTCGCGCGCGGCGGAATCCGCCGACGCGCTGGACGCCGCGACGGCGATACCCGCGGACGAGCCGAGCCCCGCGGAAGCCGCGGTGTCCCGGGAGGAGGAGACGCTCGTCTGGGCGGCGCTGGAGCGAATCCCCGCGTCCTATCGGGAGCCGCTGATCCTCTTCTACCGCCAGGACCGGTCGGTGGCCGAAGTCGCCGGGCGCTCGAGCTCAGCGAGGACGCCGTCAAGCAGCGGCTGTCGCGCGGGCGCGGCATGTTGCGGGAGCAGGTGGCCGATCTGGTCGAGGGTGGGCTGCGGCGCAGCCGGCCGGCCGTAAGTTCAGCGTGACGGTCATGGCCGGACTGGCGGCCCAGTCGGCGGGCGCAAGGGCGCCCTCGCCGCGGCCTCCGCCGGCACGGGGGCGTGGAAGGCAGCGGCGGGGGCCGGGGCAACGGGAGGAGTGCTCGGGAGTATCCTGGGGACCCTCTTCGGCCTGTGGGGCGGGTGGTTCGGCACCTGGATGACGGCCCAGGCCGCACCGACCCGTCGCGAGCGCGACGCGACCCTGCGCGCCGGACGACGCATGCTGCTGATCTCCATCGCGTTCGCCATCGGCATCTTCGCGCTGGCCTCCACACTGGGCGGTCGCCCCGAGTACTTGATCGCCTGGGGCGCCTGGTTCGTCGCATTCACGGCATGCATCGCGGTCGAGTGCGTCCGGCTCATCCGGCAAGTCAACCGCATCCGCGCCGAGGCGGACCCGGCCGATGTCCCGAACGACACGGCGCTCGCGCCGGCTGGACCGCGATGGCCAACCGGGTCGGCGACCGGACCTTCCGCAGCAAGGCGACCTTCCTCGGGCTCCCGCTGATCGATATCAACCTCAGTGCCCCGATGCCACCACGCGGGGAGGGTTGTGACGATTCCCCCGCCCGCGAGGCCGGGCCCGGGTCGCCGCGGCTGGATCGCGATCGGCGACGATGCCCGCGGCATCCTCCTGGCGATCGGCTCGACGGCCCGAGGATTCATCGCGATGGGCGGGCGTGCCCTTGGCGTGCTGAGCTTCGGCGGGCTCGCGTTGGGACTGGTCGCGATCGGCGGGCTGGGCGTGGGCGTGTTGGGGATTGGTGGCCTGGGGGCCGGCGTCTATGCGTGCGGTGGCCTCGGGGTCGGCTGGCGGGCGGCGGGGGGCGTCGCCATCGCCTGGGACGCCGCCGTCGGCGGCGCCGCCGTCGCGTGGCACGACGCCGCGGGCGGGGCCGCGATCGCACGCGATCACGCCGTCGGCGGCGGGGCCTTCGCTCGCCACGCCAACGACGAAGAGGCCAGGGCCGCCCTCTCCCATCACCCGTTCGTCCGGCGGGCACTCGCCTGGATGGGCGCGTCGCAGCGGTTCGGGCCGGGTGGCCTCGGCGCGATGCCGACTCCGGCCTCGACCCCGGCGGCACCGGGACGTTTCCAACTGGAGAACGGCCTGACGGTGATGGTCCGCCCCATCCAGGGGGCCGAAGACATGGCGCTCCTGGTCCTCTACAAGATCGGCGGCGACCACGACCCCGAGGGGCGTTCCGGGCTCGCCCACCTGGTCGAGCATGTCTACATCACCGCGGCCGCCGGGCCCGGGCCGGCTCGCACGGCGGACGCCTTTTTCAGCGCTATCCGTCCGGGTGCAACGCCGCAGACCGGCGACCGCTACACCGTGTTCGCCGCCGTCTTCCCCAAGGGCCAACGCGAGAAGGAGCTGGCCAAGGCATCGGCCCGCATGAGCGACCTGCGGCTGTCGGCCGCCGATCTCGATCGGGAGAAGCCCCGCCTGCTCGACGAGGTTGACAACATGTTCGGCCGGATCCCCGCCCTGGGCGCCGTGAACAACGCCCGCGAGCTGATCCGTCCGTCGCCGCGAGGCGGGCGAAAAGGAGGACAGCCCAAAGACATCCGGTCGATCACGCTCGACGACGTTCGATCGTACTGGGAGCGTCATTACAAGCCCAGGAACGCGATCCTCGTCCTGGCCGGCGCCGTGGACGAGGGCACGGCGCGCGCGTCGGTGATGGTGCACTTCGCCAGGATTCCGACCGGTGAGTCGGTACCGGTTCCGGCCGAGCCCGACGTGGCGAAGGTTGGGGCCGTGCGCGAGCTGGCCGTCAGGTCGCTGCAACCGAAGGCCGAGCCCGTGGCCTGCCTCGCCTACGCCGCACCCGAGCCGGGGAGCGAGCTCTATGCGTCGTTCCTCGTGATGCTGTCCCGGCTCTTCGCGGCCTCGGGCCAGTCCGGCGGCGGGCCCGGCCGCGCCTCGGTCTACTTCCCCCTGCTGGACGATCCGGCCGTGCTGGGCGTCAGCGCACCGGCGAAGCCGGGGGAGGGCGCCCGCAAGCGTTCGCGCGGCTGGAAGCGTTCGTCGCCGACGTCCTCACGCCGCAGCTTCGCGAGGACGAGCGGACTTCCGCCCGCCAGATGTTCGGGTTCTTCCTGGGCACGGCTGAGCTCCCGGATTTCGCCCTCGCGCGGAATCCTTACGGCGTGGCCTTCTCCCTGGCCCGGCGGGAGCAACTCCGTATCGACCCCGCCAAGCTGAACCGCGCGCTCGACGCGATCACCGAACAGGAACTCCGCCGCGCGGCCGCCGCGATCTTCGCCCCGGCCCGCCACGCGGGTGCGTTCATCTCGCTCGAGAAGTGAGGCCGAGGTCGGGAACGGCTCTCCTCTCAAGGGGAAGCCCCGAAATCGGCTGCAAATGTCCGTCGCGTGGCCTGGGTCTGGGTGATCAATGACGTCCCTGCCGCGGCAAGGCCCAGGACCACGTGCGGAACCCAAACAATATAGGCGAACCCGAACAGCCAGGGCGAGCTGGCCATCAACGTCCCCCCGAGCCCGTCCAGAATGAGGTGGTAGGGCATGCCGATCAGGGGGACGATCCCCATCTCGTATTCAGTGAGCAGACTGTAGACGATCATGCCGCCTCCCAGGACCACCGGCAGCCACGTCTGCGGCCCCGCCCCGTGCTGGAGGACAAAAGGCATGACCACGAGGGCCAACCCGATCAGGTAGTCCAGGAACCCGTGGACCCGCGTCGGCAAGATGCCAAACATTGTTGTATACTCCGTGCCGGAAGTCTGATCGCAATCATGCCCAGTTTGCCCGCGTGAGGAGCGTTGGTCCAGAGGAGTCCCGACTACTTTTTTGGCTTCTCTTCCTTCGTTTTCAGCTCCGCAAGCAGCTTCTTGAAATCCGCGCGGTCGCGCAAGATGTCAAGGTCCTTGTCTGAATTCATCTCGTCCAAGTTGTTGTAGCCGGCGGCGACGGCCTTGTTGAGCCAGACCGACGCCCGGTCCGCCTCGTCCCTGGCGAGCCGGACCCTGTCGGCCCCGGGAGCCTTCACTTCGTTCAGCACCGCGGCGGTGACGGCCCGGCAGACGGCGGCCTGGTACAGGCTTCCCGCGTCGGTGCGTTGCTGCTTCTCCCAGAGCTCGGCGGTCGTCCGCGGTCAGTCGTACCGGTGTCGAAGACCTTGGCGATGTGGTCGTGGTCCATCAGGGCCAGGGCCTGGCGCTCGGCCTCGAACCGGGCGACGACCTGGGCCGTATCCATCCCCGGCTTGTTGACCTTCAGCGCCACCTTGCGGCGGACGGGCGCCTCCTGCTCGGCCATGTAGACGACGCCCATCCCACCTTCGCCGATCGGTTGGAGGAGCTTGTAGGGCCCGATGTGGGTGCCCGACCCCTCGGAGATGAGCCCGGTCAGCGGCCAGACGACGGCGGAGCCGACATCGAAGTGAGTGCTCGGGCCCGGGTCCTGGGCGGGCGGATCGAGGAGGTCGCCCGACTGCTCGTGGGCTTGCAGCAGGGCCTCGACGCGGCGGCGGAGGTCGGGATCGCCGGCACAAGCACCGTCGAGATAGGCGGCGCGCTCAGCCGGGGCGGTCTTCTCCAAGGCCGTCACGAAGATCGTTTCTTCACTCATGGCGGGACCTCGCTCGGGAGATCGACATCGCACCCGGCGCAACTGTACCATCCGGCCCCGCTCGTTTCACCGATATTCGGTTCCGAGACACACGCAACCGCGATTCTCCGGCCGGCTCACGGGCCGGCCGGTGCGCGGCGCCGTCCACCAGCGATTCGGCCTCGCGCAGGAAGCTCTGGGCCTCGGCGTCCTTGCACCCGACTCGGGTCCTTCAGGCTCTCCCGCAGACGATCGAGGCTCGCCCGGGCCTCTGGCGTGCGGCCGAGGCGACGCTGCGCCATGGCGAGGAAGGCGAGATCGGCGGTCGAAGCACCTCCGCCGTGGGAGGAACGGACCCGGTTCGAGCGCTCGAGCGTCTCGACCGCCTTCTCGTGATTTCCGGCCCGGTAGTAGGCCACACCCAGAGTGGTTACGAAGGCGGCCTTCCCGGGGTCGAGCTGGCCGGCCTGCTCGGCGCAGCGGAGGGCCCGGCGATAATCGGCCCGGTCCCGGTCGGGCGACTTGATAAGCTCCCAGGCCAGGGCGTTGAGCGCCGACGCGTCCTCGGGATGAACCCGGGCGGCGGCGAGGGCCACCCGCCGCCGTAAGGGGCTCAGGTCGGGCGTGACCTCCAGCCGCTCCAGCACGTCGGTGCGGAGGCCGAGCTGATGGAAGAGGTCGGAGACGATCGATTCGGCGGCCCGGCGTTCCAGGTCTTCGGGTGGGATGTCGGCCTCCCAGACCTTGACCGAGCCGTCCCGCTGGGCACAGGCCGCCAGGCGCCGCCCGTCCGGGCTGAACTCGACGAAGGCGAGCCCGGCGCCGCGGCCTTCGAGCAAGGAGAGCAACTGGCCGGTCGCAGTGTCCCAGAGCTTCACCGTCCGGTCGTCGCCGGCCGAGGCCAGGCGGCGGCCGTCGGGGCTGAACGCCACGCCGAGGACGCTCCCGGTATGACCCCTGAGCGTGAACAGCCCCCGCCCGGTCTCGGCATCCCAGAGCTTCACCGTCCGGTCGCCGCCGGCCGAGGCCAGCCGGTTCCCATCGGGGCTGAACGCCACGGGGCCGATGAACGAGGCGTGACCCTTCAGCGAGAGCAGCTCCCGCCCGGTCTCGGCGTCCCAGAGCCTCAGCGTGCCATCGCGGTGTCCGGTGGCGAGGCGATGGCCGTCGGGTGCGAAGACCAGGCCGACCGAACGGCTCGGGCCGCGGAAGGAGGCGACTTCCCGGCCGGTGGCGGCATCCCAGACCGTGTGATGGCCGTCCGGCGTCGCCGTCGCGAGCCGATGCCCGTCCCGGCTGAGCCAGGCATAGTCATGGCCGTCGCTCTCCTTCACGGCCGGGAATTCCCGCGAGGACAGCACGCGGCCGGTCGCCAGGTCCCGCACCTGGAGCGTGAACGCGGATTCGCCGCATCCCACGAGCAGGCGGCGGCCGTCCGGGCTGAACGCCAGGAAGTTCGACGTACGCGGTCCGGCCGCCCAGGGTCGCCACCTCCTTGCCGGTCGCGACGTCCCAGAGCTTCACGTAGTAATCCCGCGGCTGGAAGTAGTAGGCATACCCGGTGGACGCGGCGAGGAGGCGGCCGTCGGGGCTGAAGGCGATGGGCCCGAGCCAGCTCGGATGAGCCTTGAGGGTGAGGACATCCGGGGACGCGGCGGCGTCCCAGACCCTGACCGACCCGTCCAGGCCCGCCGAGGCCACGCGCCAGCCGTCGGGGCTGAACGCCACCGCGGACGACCATCTTGGTGTGGCCCCTGAACGTCACCAGCTCGCAGCCGGTCTCGGCGTCCCAGAGCCGCACCGAGGCGTCGTTGCTCCCCGAGGCCAGGCGGCGGCCGTCGGGGCTGAACGCCACCGCGAAGACCCGGTCGGCGTGACCCTTCAGCGAGAGCAACTCCCGGCCGGTGGCGATGTCCCAGACCTTCAGGGTGTTGCCCTCGCCCCCCAGGGCCAGCCGGCGGCGGTCCGGGCTGAAGGCCGCGTGAGCGAACAATGGGGGGAAGCCCCCGGCGGAGAGCCGCTCCTCGGCGGTGGCGCCGTCGCAGACCTTGATCGTCCCGGAGAGGCCCCCCGCGACGAGGCTTCGACCGTCGGGGCCGAACGTCACATTCCGGATCCCGCGCATCGGGAACGTGACGGAGGATTGCTCCCGGCCGGTCGCGACATCCCAGTACTTGACGGTCGCCGGCGTTGTCGCCGGAGGCCAGCCGGCGGCCGTCGGGGCTGAAGGCGACGTACAGGACGTGGTCGGTATGGACGCCGAGCGAGGCCAGCTCGCGGCCGGTCGCGACGTCCCAGAGCTTGACGGACTTATCCTCCCAGCCCCCCGAGGCCAGGAGCCGCCCGTCGGGGCTGAACGCCAGGCACCCGACCGCGTCGGCATGGCCGACGGGGGTACGGCCGGCGAGGCGGGCCAGCTCGCGGCCGGTCTCGGCGTCCCAGAGCTTCACCGCGTTGCCGTGACCTCCCGTCGCCAGGCGGCGGCCGTCGGGGCTGAACGTCACCGCGTAGACCCCGAAACGTTCGTCGCCCTCGAGCGTCAGCGGCCGCGACCGGCAGAGGCGGGACAGGTAGTGCCATTCGAACCCCCGCAGGTCGCGGCCGCCGACCTCCAGGGGGAGCTCCGCGAGCAGCTCGCGGGTGCGCTCGGCATCGTTGTCGTCCCAGGGCGCTGGGCCAGCCCCATGCCGGTCGCGTAGGCGGCCAGCCGGGCCGCGTCGCGCTGGGCGTCGGCCTCGGATTTGGCCTCCAGGGCCGCCTGCTCGGCCGTCTCCGCGGCGATCTGCTGGCGGTGCGCCTCGCGACCCGCCAAGGTGGCCCGCACCGCCAGCACGCTGCTGACCACGACGCCCACCACCAGGAGCAGGGCGAACGCCGCCCCGGTCGCCAGGGCCGTCTTGTGCTTGCGCGAACTTGCCCAGCCGATAGCGGGCACTCGGCGGGCACGCCTCCACCGGCTCGTCAGCCAGGTAACGCTCCACGTCGTGCGCCAGCCCGTTGGCCGTGTCGTACCGTCGCGTCCGGTCCTTCTCCAGGCACTTCATCACGATCCAGTCCAGCTCGCCCCGCACCAGCCTCGCCAGCCGGTCCGGCTCGGTCTTCCGGGCCGCCGCGATCTTCGGCAGGAGATCCGAGCTGCTCAGCCGCACGCTCGGCCGCGGCGCCTCCTCCTCCTTGATCAGCCGCACCAGCTCGTGCAAGGGCCGCCGACCGCAGCCGCTCTCGCCCCAGCGGCGTGCTGCCGGTCAAGCAATTCGTAGAGCAGCACCCCCAGCGAGTAGATGTCGCTCCGCGTGTCCACGCCGAAGGCGTTCATCTCCGCCTGCTCCGGGCTCATGTACTCGAACGTGCCCACCAGGGCCCCGAACTGGGTGAACAGCGTCCGTTCGGTGAGCCGCTGCTCGATCGCCTTGGCCACGCCGAAGTCGATCACCTTGGGCACCGGCTTGTCGTCGTACAGCGTCACCAGGACGTTCGACGGCTTGATGTCGCGGTGGATGATCCCCTTCTGGTGGGCGTGCTGGATCGCCCGGCAGACGGGCGCGAACAGCTCCAGTCGCTCGCGGGGCGTGAGGTGGCGCTCGTCGCAGAACTGGGTGATCGGCACGCCGTGGACCAGCTCCATGACGAAGAAGGGGCGGCCGGCTGTCGGTGGTGCCGACGTCGAGGACGCGGGCGATGTTCTGGTGGTCCATCATGGCCAGGGCCTGGCGCTCGGCCTCGAAGCGGGCGATGACCTGGTGGCTGTCCATCCCCGGCTTGATGATCTTGAGCGCCACGCGGCGGCGGACGGGCTCGAGTCTGCTCGGCCATGTAGACGGCGCCCATGCCCCCCTCGCCGATCTGCTGGAGCGAGTTTGTAGGGCCCGATGCGGGTGCCCGGGTCTCTCGGCGATTGGCCGGGCGCCGGGCTGGTGATCGATCGGTCCGGTGTCGGGATCGGAGGTCGGAGGGGCGGTCGACCCCCGAGTCGCGGGCGGACGGATCGAGCAGGTCGCCCGAGTGCTCGTGGGCGAGCAGCAGGGCCTCGACGCGGCGGCGGAGCTCGGCGTCGCCGCCGCAGGCGCCCTCCAGGTAGGCGGCGCGCTCGGCCGGATTCGCCTTCTCCAGCGCCGCGACGAAGATCGTCTCTTCGGTCATGATTGGGTCCCGTGCGGGTGATCGACGTCGGATCGACCGACACTGTACTTGATCCGAGAGGGTGAGGCGAACATTCGTTTCACCGTTCAACGGTCCTCTCACTCCGGAATTTGTTCGTCTTGCGTCGGCGTAGCGTGCACGATCGGTGCCTCCCCGGCCCGATCGTGGGGGCCGGGAGGTGCGACAGGAGGCCGTCAGGGCATCAATCTACACTCTGGAGGCTATAGCTCACCGAGAAGGAGCCGTATTCGAAAGACGATCTCTGCGGACGGGTCGGCGTCCATGCTGGCCGATCGCGGCAAGATGCTTGAGGAAGTGTCCTGGTTCGTCTCGAGGATCGAGGACACCGTGGCGAGCTTTAGTTCATGTTTGAGATGGTGTTGTTGGTCGTGACATGGTTCGTCTTGAGGATTGCGGGCACCGTGGCGAGCGTGGTGTTGACCTGGAAGGTCGAGAGGACCACCCGCTCCTCGAGCCCCTCGAGACGGGGACGCAGCCGCACCGTCGATCGTTTGCTCGTGGTCCGTCGCTTGGTGTGGAAGAGTGACATCGAACACCCCCTTGATGGTGAGAAGCCGGCGCGAAGCAGCTTCCCGTGTGGCCGGGTCGGCCCTCGCTCGTGGGCTCGTGAATCGACTCTGCCCACAATGCGCCGTCCCGAGCCCGAATACCCCAGGGGCCTTCGATTTTCCCCAACTTTTCCAAAAGGCTATGGATTCGGCCCCGGCCCGGTCGCGTCGCGGCCGGCGATCTCGACGCGGAGCCAGGCCCGGGCATAAGCCCAGTATCGGTCCGCCGTGGAGGTCGACAGGCCGAGGACCTCGGCCGCCTGGGCGAGGGTCAACCCGGCGAAGACGCGGAGCTGGACGAGCTCGGCCTTGACCGGGTCCTTCTGGGCGAGTTGCTCCAGGGCCTCGTCGAGGGCCAGCAGGTCATCGTCGGTCTCGGGAGCGACCGGCTGGGCCGCGTCGAGGTCGACCCGGGCTCGGTTGCCGCCGCGCTTGAGCCGGTGACGGCGGCGGGCGTTCTCGACCAGGATTCGTCGCATGGACTCGGCCGCCGCGGCGAAGAAGTGGCCGCGGCCGTCCCAGGGGCGATCCGGGTCGACGCCGACCAGCCGCAGGTACGCTTCATGGACCAGCGCCGTGGCCTGGAGGGTTTGCCCGGGTGCCTCCTTCGCCAGCCGCTGCGCGGCCAGCCGACGAAGCTCGTCGTAGACCAGCGGCAGCAGCTCGCGAGCCGGCCGCGGTTCGCCCGTTGTGCGATCCTGCGGGTTACCGGTGACCTTGCCAGGATCGTTTTCCGTAGGGTTCGTCATGGGCGATCACCGTCGTCGAGTTCTGGTACCGGTTCGATCCACTTTCCATGGTCGATCGACCGCGCCTTGTCGGGATGGATTCCCGGACGACAGGATACCAGATGTCCGTTGAGGCGCTTCACGAATGGTTTGCGCACAGCTCGAAGCGCCTGCCGCTCATACTAGCCCGACGCGCCAGCGAGGGGAAAGGCGTCGGTGCCTCGCTGGCGCGTCGGGTCAGTATGATTCTTTTTGGAAAATCCGGATGTCGCCGGGCGTTTGTGGTCTCCTTATAGTGTGGAGGGCAGACGGCACACGGCGTTTGAGGAGGTCCGATGGCAAGCGGACGATCCGGCATCGCACTGCGGCAGATTCGTCGGCTCTTCGACGAAGGGACCCTCACGGGGTTGACGGATGCTCAGTTACTGGATCGTTTTGTCGCCCAATGTGACGAGGCGGCATTCTCGATCCTGGTCGAGCGGCACGGGCCGATGGTCCTGGCCGTCTGCCGGGGCGTGCTCAAGGACGTGAACGACGCCGAGGATGCCTTCCAGGCCACGTTCCTGGTCCTCTTCCGCAAGGCCAGCGGGCTGCGAGGTGGTGGATCGCTGGGGAGCTGGCTCTACCGGGTGGCTTACCGGATTGCGATCCGGGCCAACGCCGTGGCCGCCCGTCGCCGCGAACGGTCGTGGGAGGACGAGGCGATGGCCGCCGAAGCCGCGTCATCGAGGAAGCCGGAGGACGAGATCGATCGCGAACTCCTGCCGATGATCCACGAGGAGATCAACCGGCTCCCGGACAGGTACCGGGCCCCGATCGCGCTCTGCTACCTCGAGGGCCTGTCGTACGAAGAAGTCGCGCACCAGCTCGGGTGGCCGATCGGGACGGTCGGCAGCCGGCTGGCACGGGCGCGGGAGTTGTTGAAGTCCCGATTGGCCCGTCGCGGGGTGACGGCGACGTCCGGGGCCCTGGCTGTCCTCCTGGCACGCGAGGCCACGGCGGCACCAGCCGGCTGGGTCGCGGCGACGACTCGTGCCGCGATGAGTCTGAGCAGTACAGCAAAAGGGGCCACGGCGGCCGGGGCGGTCTCGGCCGCGGTCGCCCTCAGCGATCAGGTGTTGCGGAGGATGCTCATGATCAAGCTCATCCAGATGACGGTCCTGTTGACCGTCGTCGCGTCGGCCGGCCTCCTGGCCTGGACATCAATCGGCACCGGCGACGAATCGAAGCGCCCGGCCGCCGCCATGAAGGTCGTCGCAAAGGCCCAGGCCCGGCCGGCGGACGATCCGAAGCCGAAGGACGCGATGCCGGGCAAGGTCCCGATCAAAGGGCGTGTGATTGCCCCGGACGGCAAGCCGGTCCCGGGTGCGTCGATCTACGTCGGCCAGTCAGAATTCAGTTGGAAAATCGAACTGATGGCCCGGACCGACGCCGAAGGCCGATTCCAGTTCGACCTCGACACGGAGAAAGAGCGGCGCGAGGCGACCAGGTTCATTCCTCGTCGCGACTGGAAGCTGGAGAAGGCGGAGCTGACGGCCGTCGCACCCGGATACGGTGCGGCCTGGTCCGGCACGTTCAAGGTCGGAGTGGACGACGTGGAGCTGCGTCTCGTCCCGGACGACGTGCCGCTCCGCGGTCGCGTCCTCGACATGCAGGGCCGTCCCATCCTCGGCGTCAACGTCAAGGTCTCGGGGATCTACGACCCGCCCGCGGGTGACCTCGATGCCCTGCTCGAGACCGGAACAATCCGCGAAGACCGACTCTCCGGGGGGTTCTACACCGCCACCATGTTGACCAAGAAGGGATCCCGTTGGGTCCAGAGAACGATCAAGACCGGGCCCGACGGCCATTTCCAAATCGATGGCGCGGGACGGGACCGGCTGGTCTTGGTCGAGTTCGACGGACCCGGGATCGAGCGCGGCAAGCTGTGGGCGATGACCCGCCCTGCCCCGCCCTCCGCCCGGCCGCAGCCGGTGCCGAGCGATCCGTTATTCTCATCATCGGATTCATCCGCTCCATGGCGCGATCTTCGACCATGTCGCCGGCCCGGCCAAGCCGATCGAAGGCGTGGTCCGGCTCAAGGGGACCAATCGTCCCGTGGCGGGGGTCGTGGTTTCGGCCATCGTCCAGGCGACCGGAGCGTATGCCAGAGCGATCACCGACAAGGATGGCCGGTTCCGCCTCGACGGGCTGCCCAAGGTCGCGTCTTACCAGGTCCAGGCCAATCCCAGGCCGGGTCAACCTTACCTCCAGAGGTCGATAGACGTCGCCGACACCGATGGCCTGAAGCCGATCGCGGTGACCTTCGAGCTGCTGAAAGGTGTCAGCATCCGGGGCAAGCTCATCGACAAGGCCACGGGCAAGGGTGTGGCCGGGGAACATGTCTACTACATGAAGCTCCCGTCGAACGTCAACGAGGGCGACGGGGACATCATGTCCGGCTTCGGTCCGGAGGGCTTCCGGATGACCGTCCCCCCGGGCCCGGCGATCTTCTATGCCGATGCGGTCGGGGAAGACCTCCCCTACACGCGGGCCCGGCTCTCCCCGGCAGATAGCAATAAGGGCATCAGCGACTTCGGCGACGGCGGGGCCCTCCAGATCATCCTCTCACCCTGCCACACCTACCGGATCGTGGATGTCCCCGCCGACGTCGATACGTTCACCCTCGACATGGAACTGACCCGAGGCGCCTCGCGGAAGGGGCGGCTGATCGGCCCCGACGGCAAGCCGGTGGACGGCGTCATCGCCTATGGTCTGGCCGCCAACTGGCAGGTCAATTCGCTCTACGACGCGACGTTCGAGGCCGTCGGCCTCGAGTCCGGCAAGCCCCGCACGGTCTCGTTCATCCACAAGGCCCGGCGACTGGCCGGCGCGGTCCTCATCGAGCCGGGTGACGGACCGGTCGAGGTCCGACTCGCCCCTTGTGGCGCGGCCGTCGGGCGGCTGGTCGATCGGGACGGTCAACCTTTTGCCGGTGCCACGATCCATCTTGGGCCGCAGGATCACCGGGGCGAGATGCTCCCCGGCAACATCGGCCTCTGGCCCGATGGCGAGGTCTTCACCGCCGACAAGGACGGCCGATTCCGCGTCGAGGGGATCAACCCCGAGTTGAGCGTCCGCGTGGCGATCCACCCGCGGTCGCGGCCCGGCGACTTCCTGGTCCCGGAGAAGTCCAGGGAGGCGATCCTCAAGCACCTCAAGGCGAAGCCCGGCGAGACCGTCGACCTGGGCGAGATCCACTTGACCCGATAGTCGGGTGGATGATTTGTTACCCCGGCGACAAAGAACCGCATGTAGGCTTTCCAGCCTGACTTCCGAGAGGCGTCAGACTGGAAAGCCTGACGTACTTTCGCTTGCCGAAGGGTGGCGTGGCCTTGGTCCATCGAGGGCCAGCCACCCGGGGCTCTTCAACGGAGCCAGGATGAGCGATCAATGGCTTCCTAGCCGCGCCCGCATTGAGCAAGCCGCCTGTGGGCAGGATTTTGGGCAGGTGCATTGCCTCTGGCATGCCGATTGCTTTCTATTTCGAAAGACAAGCTTACTGAGACTAGACCATTTTGCATCGCAGCCGAGACAAATTGTCCAAGCTGGGATGGTTTCAACAACACGCGTTCTTTCGATCGGAGAGACCCATGCAGACTCTTGTGCAATTGCCGATAGTGTTCGCGGCGATTGAGTATTCCCTACTTTATCTGCTCTGTGGCGGAGGAATTGTGGGGGCGGCCGTAGTGTACGGGTCGCGAAGGCAATGAATAAGTAGCTGGACTTACGCCAGACGAACGCCCTCTCGAACTCGCAGGAGGGCGTTCGTATTTGATCGTCTGCAATCCCCGCCTGCCGGTAGCTCCCCTTCTTCTCCTTGGCTGCCGTTGCAAACCGAAATCGGCCCGGTCTGCGGCGCATCGATGCCGTGGAGGCGGATGCGGTGCTGTGTCTTGTCGATGGCACCTATCACGGTGACATCGGCTTGGTGTCGAGGGCCGAACCATCTTACGCGGCGTCCGCTCGTCGTCTACAGCGGAAAGACCCCCGTGGTCGTGGCCCCGGCAACGGTTCCCACCTCCCGGAATCGCAGGTCGATCGCGTGGATGCGTGGGGAGAGGATTAGAGTGACCGGCCCGGTCAGCACACCCTCGATCGGTCGAAAATCGGCGAGGACAGCCGGACCTCCGGATTGACCCGCGTTGGCCGGATGTCCCCACCATGAGGAACCGTGTTATCGATGGACTGCGGTCGCTCTGGCCGTCTACGTTCGCAGCGGATCGCCGATGTGCAATCCAAGGGTGGATCGATCTAAACGACCCGTCCAGCACGCTGGCCCATGACCAACGAGACGACGAATAGCACCAGGAAGACGAACAGGAGGATCCTCGCGAAGTAAGCGAATTCGCTCTCGAGTCCGCCGAAACCGAGGACCCCGGCGATCAGGGCGAGTATAGCAAAGACGATTGCGAAGCGAAGCATGACGGACTGGTCCTTTATGTTTGTCGGAGAGTTTCGGTAACGAGCCAGGAAACTGGTGAAATCACACGGTTGGGTACAGGCACACCGTCAACGGAGCTGGACAAAACCCCGATTGACGGTGTGCTGATGCTGAGCGCGATGACTGCGTCACTTGCCCATGTCTTTGATCTTCTGGCCGGCGTCTTGGACCTTGTTGCCAATGTCCTTCGCGGCCTGACTCGACTTCTCGGCGACCTTGTCGGTCGCCTCTTTGGCTTTCTCGGCTCCAGAATCAATCGCGTCTTTGACTTTTTCCTTGGTATCTGCCATGGATCACTCCGATCGTGTCGTTTGACTGGGAACAGGTAGATTGACGAGAACTCTAGGAGCAATCTCGATGCCAAACTCCAGAACTTCGGCATTTCTTTTTTACCGAAGTTTTCCATTGCAACACTCAATGCCCAGACGTGTCACAGCCAACTTTCCGTCGGGCCGGCCTGGCCCTGGTCCATTGAGGGCCAGCCACTCGTCTGCGGCCGTCGCGACAGTTGCCTCGACCGTTTTACCGCCAGTTGAGCAGGCTGAAGACCCCCTTCCGATGGGCGACCTGGTCCGGGAGGGCCAGCAATTCGGGCTCGAGCAAAGCGAGCAGGCGTTACAGGACGTGCTGGTCGTGCTCCCGGTCCCAGAGGCGGCTCAGGTCGCTGGCTGGATCCTCCAGTTGATCGAGCGCCGTGTCGAGGTCCGGCGGGTTGGTTATCTGAAGTCGGAGGCGACGTGACCGCCAGGACTGGCGGAGGCCGTTGGTGGTGACCGTCCGCAGCTAGAGCGGTTCACGATCGGTTTGCATCCAGGACACCATAGATTCGAATATCAAAATCTTTTATTGGTTAAATTGGCTTTGATGAATCGAGGGTTCGGTTGACAGACCTGTTCCCTCACCTGTTACCAGGTGCCCGGCTCTCGAGTGATTAACGCTCGGATCGTGCACGCACCAGACCCGCGCCGTGGTGTGCGCAACTCATTCGTGAAGTGCTCTAGCTCCGGAACGCCCCGACGCGCCCGTTGTGCCGGAACCGAGGAACCTCGCGGACGACGATCCCGAGGACTTCCTGAGTGAGGTCCTCAGCGTCCTCGGTCGAGGCGCCGTGGCGACGCAGCCAGGAGCCGACCAAGGGCGTGTAGAGATCCACCAGGCGTTTCCACGCAACGGAATTCGAGCGATCGTTCAGCCGTTGCAGCAACGTGGCGGACGTCTCGGCCATGGGGCCTCCTCACCACTTGTCGATAGCTCCGCTCTCGAGGGGACGTGGACCTCGGTGTCGTCAGGGCCGGTCCACGGACGGCTGGGCCGTTGCTGCGGGGTGAGCAGTCTTGTCCTGGTCGGGGGCCGGCAGCCGATACATCCGGACGATCCCTAGCGGCCCGCCCCAGGCGGCGTGGCGGCTGTCGGGGGTGAAGGCGCCGCGAGTTGCTATCGCGCTGCCCCAGTCGAGCCGATGGACCAGCTTGCGGGTGGGCACATCCCAGAGCCGCAGCTCGTGACCGTTGAGGGACGCCGAGAGCAGGCTTCGGCCATCGGGCGAGACGGCGAGCCCCGTGACGGCCGCGTCGTGCCCCCGGAACCGATCGACTTCCATCCCGCTGTCGAGGTCCCATAACCGGATCGTCCGATCGAGGCTTGCCGAGACCGCGCGGCGGCCATCGGGCAGGAACGCGACGCACTCGACTCGGCTCTGATGGCCCTGCAACCGGCGGACTTCACGCCTGGTCTTCAGGTCCCAGAGGATCGGGGCCAGGTCCGACCCGCCGGAGAGCGCCTGGCGGCCGTCGGGAGAGACGGCCACACTCCGGACGGCCCCCTTGTGCCCCTCGAGCCGGCCCACTTGTCGGCCGGTCTTCACGTCCCAGATCCGGATTGCGGAATCGGTACCGTCGCGCCACCCCGGGCCCTGAGCGTGGGACGCCCCGCCGCCGGAGGAGAGAACCGTCCGGCCATCGGGCGTGAAGGCCAGGCTGAAGATCCACTCGGTATGCCCCCGGAGCGCGTGGAGCCGTTTGCCGGATTCCAGGTTCCAGAGCCGGACCACCGTGTCTTCGCCGCCGGAGATGGCGCGCCGGCCATCGGGAGAAAAGGCGACCGACAGGACCCTACCCCCATGCTCCGAGAACTGGTGAATCATCGAGCCCGAGTCCCGATCCCACAGCTCCATGGTCTTGTCCCAGGAGCCGGTCAGGAGGCGCCGGCCGTTCGGGGAGACGGCCACGGTCGCGACGTTTCCGTGCCGAGGACTGAGGAACTCGGCGACCTCGGTGACGGGGGGTTCCGCGCCGGGGGCGGTGCCCGTCGGCAGTGACCAGACCCGGACGGTATTGTCCAGGGCGGTCGAGACGGCGCGCCGGCCGTCGGGGGAGAAGGCGACGGACCAGACTCCGCCGGTATGCCCTTGCAGGTGGTTGACCACCGCGCCAGTCTCCAGGTCCCAGAGCCGCACGAGATTGTGCGAGCCCAACAGGGCACGGCGGCCATCGGGCGCGACGGCGACGCGGGCCCTCCGCTCGTTGGCGATCCCGACGATCCGGCGGAGCTGCCGGCCCGTTTCCAGGTCCCAGACGCCGTACGTCGTGTCCCAACTGCCGGTCAGGGCTCGGCGGCCGTCCGGGAAGACGGCGAGACTCATCACGGCATCCCCGTGATTCATCCGCTGGATTTCCTTTCCCGTCTCCACGTCCCAGACTCGGATCGCGTGGTCGAGGCCGCAGGACACAATCCGGCGGCCATCTGGGCAGAAGCCCATGTCGGTGATCCGTTCCTGATGCCCGGGGAACGTCATCAAAGGGCGGCCCGTCTCCAGGTCGCAGAGACGAATGCCCGTCTGGCCGAAGACATAGGCGGCCCGGCGCTCGTCAGGCGCGAAGGCGACCGGGCCGAGAGCCGCCTCCTCCTGGCAGATGCGCCGCGATTTGCCGGTCTCGAGGTCCCAGAGCCGGAGGGTCTTGTCGACGCTGGCCGTCAACGCACGCTGGCCGTCGCGCCCGACCGCCAGGTGGATCGCGCCCGGCCCGTGGCCGGTGAACTTCCGCGGATGCTTGGGATCGGACAGGTCGCCGATCCAGAGAGCGGGGTCCGTCCCGCGCACCCGTTGACCGCCTTCGAAGCGGCTGCCGGTGACGTAGACGACGCGGCGGCCGTCCGGGGAGCAGGTAGGCCGCGGCGGTCAGGTCGTGTGGGCTCTCGAACTGCGCGATCTCGCCGGCCGGCTCGGGACCGGTGTCGAGGTCCGAGGCCGACTGCGATTCCGCGGCCGGGCGGCGCCGAGGTCGGCGGCGGTGTCTGGGTCGGGGGGAGGATCGAAGTCGTCGGCGGAGCTGATGCCGTCGTCGGGGACGGGCCCGTGACGTCCGGTCGCGGCTGGACCACCGCCCGGCCTCGGGAGATGATCGCGGTCAAGGCCGCCGCGCCCAGGACCAGGAGTCCCGCACCCGCCACGATCGGTATCCACGTGCGCTGCCGTCGGGGCTCGGAGCGGGACGATCGCCACGACCGCGGTGGCTCGTTGCCGGCCGTCGGAGCGAGCGAGGGCGTTTTCGCCGTCACGGTGGACATCCCGGCGCCGACGGCGCGGTCGAGGCTCGTCGGGGCGGTCCGTGTGGCCTGGGCGTCGGCGAACGGGGCCAGTGCCCGGGCAACCTCACCGGGAGTCTGGAACCGAGCGGCCGGCTTCTTGGCCATCATCCGCTCGACGATTCGGGCCAGCTTGGGCCGCACGTCGGCGCGGAGCTCGGCCAGCGATACCGGTGCCGACTCCTGGTGCGCGATGGCTTTCTGGATCAGGTTCCCGTCGGGGAACGGCACTCGGCCGGCCAGGAGGTGATAGAGCGTGCAGCCGAGGCTGTAGATGTCCGCCCGGATGTCGGCGCTGCGGGAGTCGTCGATCTGCTCGGGGGCGATGTAGTTGATCGTGCCCAGCATCGCTCCCTCGGCAGTCAGTCCGCCCTGGGAGCTGACCTCGCTGGCGAACCGGGCCAGGCCGAAGTCGAGGATCTTGACCTGTCCGCGGGTCGTCCGCATCAGGTTCTGCGGCTTGATGTCGCGGTGGACCATTCCGTCCTCGAAAGCGTGCTGGAGCCCCAGCGCCGCCTGACGGACATACTCGCACGCTTCGCCGACTGGCAAGGGCCCGCGGCGATCGACCAGCCGGGCCAGGTCGGTCCCCTCGATGAACTCCATGACGAGTAGGTGCGTCTCGCCGGCCTGTTCGGCGTCAAACGCAGCCACGACGTTGGGGTGCGACCCCAGGCGCGCGGCCGCCTTGACCTCGCGGCGGAATCGTTCGACCAGGGTCGAGTCGCCCAGCAGGTCGCCGCGGATCACCTTCAAGGCGACGGGGCGGTCCATCAGCCGATGCTCGGCCCGGTAGACCGACCCCATGCCGCCGGTGCCGAGGATGGCCACGACCCGGTAACGAGGATGGTCGTGCAACTCCCTGGGGAGCCCGGGCAAGGTCGGCGACCCGGAGAACGGCTGGCCGGGGAGCGTCGTCTCGTCCGCGGGAGATCGACCACCCACGATCGACGACGGAACCTGGGATCCCACATCCGGCTCGATGGTGGATCCTCCCTCCACCTGGTGCGGAGGACTCGTCGAAGCACGGTGAGCCTTCGGCTTCGAGTCCGGTATGTCAGCGCTCATGATGCCACCTGCCGATCGGCTGAAGTCGATCCCGATTCGCCACGAGACGAACCGCTATTCTACTTCGGCCGCGTTCTCCGGCCAATCGGCCGCCTGGATGGGCTACGTCAACGAAAGCCGGTCTGGCGGCACTGGTCATTTCAGGAGCTTGTAAACCGCATCCTCGAAGGTTGCTTGATCGAGAACCTGGGGCTCGTAGGTCTCATCGTCGGTCATCACCCACTTATCGCCCTGTTCGGTCTTGCGCCGGCAGAGAGAATACTTCCGATACGCACCGGAAATCCTGACCTCACCATAGTAGGACGTCCCTGACTCGTCCCCGAGGATCGAGGCCAGCGTGTTGAGCGCGAAAGAGTCCACGCGAAACTCCTCCATACCCAGCCGGACACGGAGCCCCTCGACCTCGTAGGTGCCGAACCGCCGCTCTCCGATCGTGATGGGGATGCGATCGATGGTCAGGCATGGTCTTCGTCAGCTTCGCGCAGCCAGCGTTCCAGCCGGTCAACAAATGACGCCACCGCCCGCTTCCAGTCCTCGAGTTTTGCCTTGCGTTCGGTCTTCGTCTCGCGGCGCTTCCGGGCCGGTCCGTTCTGCGAGCGGTTCGGGTGACTCAGGGGAAGCCCCACTGGCTTCCGGGCCTGCGCTTCGAGGAAGCTTCTCAAGTTGCTCATGATCCAACCTACCGATCGGCGGTGCGATTTCTCATCGAATCTGTTGCTATTCTACTCCGACCCGAGTTCTCAGCCAATCGACCGTCTCTACCACTCTACCACTTGTCGATGGCCCCCGAGGGGACGGGCACATGGACGTCGTAATGGCTGGGCATCGGGGAATCGGGGCCGTCGGCTCGGGCGATGGCGACGACCTCGTCGAAAAGCGCCGGGCTGGAGAGGTTGAGCAGCCGGTGGTAGAGCGGCCGAGGCATGCGGGTGAAGTGGAAGTACCACTTGAGGATCTTGCGGAACTGCAAGCAACCGAACCGCTCGCCGCGACGCGAGACCAGCCCGTGGAAGTGGTCGCACATCAGGTCGATCCGCTCGTCGTAGGACGGATCGGGGCCGGGCTGGCCGGTGCGGCTCCAGCAGTCGAGCTGTCGGAAGAAGAAGGGATTGGCCAGCGCCCCGCGGCCGATCGAGATGGCCGCGCAGCCGGTCTCCGCGAACGTCGTCGCGGCGTCGGCGATCGTGCGGATATCGCCATTGGCGACGACCGGAATCCGCTCGACGGCCTCGACCACCGCCCGGATCCCCGCGCGGTTCACCGAGCCCTTGAACCCTTGTTGCCGCGTCCGGCCGTGGACGATCACGCCCGCCACGCCGACCTGCTCGAACGCGCGGGCCAGGGCCGGGGCCGTCAGCGATTCGTCGTCCCAGCCCAGCCGCATCTTCACGGTCACCGGGATGCGCACCGACGCGACCACCGCCGACACCAGGTCCACCGCGCGATCCATCTGGCACATCAGGGCCGAGCCGCCACCACCCTTGACCACCTTCCGGACCGGGCAGCCCATGTTGATGTCGACCGCCGTGGTCCCCTGCCCTTCCACCCATCGGGCGGCCTGCTCCATCTCTGCGGCGACTGCTCCATAGATCTGGATCGACAGCGGACGATCCTCGTCGCACGTCTCGGCCAGCTCGAGGGCGCGGCGACGTCCCTCGATCAACGAACGGGCGTTGACCAGGTCCGTCGTCGCCAGGCCCAACCCGCCGCAGCCCCGCACGGCCAGCCGGAACGACAGGCTCGTATAGCCGGCCAGCGGCGCCAGGAAGAATCGCGAGGGGATCCGCCGTTGGCCCAGATAGAGCGGCTCGCGCACAATGGAGGGAACTTCGGGTATCGGACGCTCACGGTGGTCGGACAAGATCGTCTCCCTGGCTCGACTGCTGGAAAGGATTGCGGATTGCAGATTGCAGCATTCCAAATTTCTACTCTTTAATTCTGATTTTGTCTTGATCTGGAATTTGGAATCTCGATGTCGCATCGCAGGACTCGCGCCAGCCTGCGGAAGGACTTGCTCGCCATGCAACGCCCCGATCATTTTAGTGCAGAACCTGCCGGGGCACGAGTCCAGAACGGTTCGGGCGTCGACGACGAGTACTGGGTCCTGACGACCGATGCGGGGAACCGGTTGCTCGCCGAAGTCGCGTCGGTCCGGTCGATCCGACCGGCGGACCTGGCCCGGTTTCGGAAGCTGGCCGCGCCGGAGGCCGTCGCTGCCGCGGTCCGGTTGTCCCTGGCGAGGCGGAAGGCCGCCGAGAAATTCGAGCGCGGCGAGCGGATGTGGGTCGAGTCGGTCGGTGTCGAGCAATCGACTGCCGAGCCGGTCGCGCGCGACAAGGCCGCGCGGTTCGGCTCCTGCCCGTTCGTGGTGGATCTCTGCGCGGGGATCGGCGGTGATACGATGGCTTTGGCCGCGCAATCGCAAGTCCTGGCGGTTGAACTCGATCCGGGGATGTGCCGGCGAATCCACTGGAATGCCGCGGTCTACGACGTCGGCGATCGGGTGCTGGCGGTCCAGGCCCGGGCGGAGACCTTCGCGATCCCTCGCGGTGCGTGGGTCCATCTCGACCCGGATCGCCGGGCACTCGGCGATCGTCGGGCACGTGCGATCGAGGATTACGCGCCTGGCCCCTCATCGTGGGAGTCGATCGTCCGAAGCGTTCCCGCCGGGGCGATCAAGCTCAGCCCTGCCAGCAACTTCGGCGACATTTCCCCGGTCCCGGATTCGAGGTCGAGCTGATCAGCCTGCGCGGCGAGTGCAAGGAGGCGACGGTCTGGTTCGGCGAGCTGGCCTCTTGTCGGCGTCGGGCGACCCGGCTGCCCGAGGGCGTGACCTGGACCGATTTTGAGGCGGAGTTGGGAGACCCGCGCCCAGCGCTGGCCGGCATCTCCCCGCTCTCGTCGTGGATCTACGACCCCGATCCGTCGCTGATCCGCGCCGGGCTGCTCGATGGGTTCGCACGGGCATATGGGATTTCACGCGTCGCCGAGGGCGTCGACTACCTGACCGCGTCGGATCTGGTCGAGACTCCGTTCCTGAGCGCCTTCGCCGTGCGCGACGTCTGCTCGCTGGACCTGAAGCACCTGCGACGAATGATCGAGCGGCACCGGATCGGGACGCTGGAGATCAAGGTACGGGGCGTTGATCTCACGCCGGAGGCGCTCTGCGCCCGGTTGAAGCCCCGGGGCGCGGAGTCGGCCACACTGCTGATTGTTGGTGGGACTGGTCCTGCTCCTGCTCGGGCCGTGCTGGCTCAAAGGGTCTCGCTGGCATCGAACACAACGTGAGGGCGTTGGTTGGTCTGCTATAATGCCGGCACGCCGTTGGCGAGGAGGGTCTTCACGCGATCGGGTCGTCACTGAGAAGGTCGGAGGCCGCATGGCATGCAAGAAGAAGCGGAAACTTCCCACGGCGGGCGACGCCTTTGCGTTCCCGCTCGGTAACGGGCTGTTCTCCGTTTGCCGGGTGCTGCTCGACACGACGAGCGAGCCGGCGGAGTTCTGGCATCGACGCGCGATCTACGTGGCGGGCTCCGCCTGGATGGGGAGCAGGTCCCGGCCGCCGACGATCCCGCCCTGCGACCTATTCTCCATTTGACCCATCACCTGTGGCATGGCGAGCCGAACGCCCTTTGGATTTCCGATGAGCCGCCGAGTCCGCTCATTCCCATCGGAACGATCGAGCCGACGTCCGAAGAGCAAGCAAACCCCTGGATGGCATACGGATTTTATGAATACATCATGGCTCAACCACCAATTCAATGGCGATGGGACAACGACCGCGACGCCCTCCTGGCCGAGGATGCCATCGAGGAGAAGGCACAACACGAGCGCACTCTCGCTGCTCAAGAGCGGCGCCGTGAGCATCCTGGCCGAGTCACCCTTGAAGAGTTACGGGGGCGCCGGTTCTTCAGCCGGTGGAGGATACCACCGGCCGGGGCGACCCGTGCTTCCCGAACGATCATGAAGCACACGATCGAGCAACTTCTCGAGCTCGGGTTGGACGCACCGGAGGAGGAACGGCTGGCCATCCTTCAGCGCCGTATTGAATCGTTCAACGAGCTCAACGCCCAATTCGGGAGGTTCATCGAAACGCAAGAGCGGGAGGATATTTGCGAAGAATTCGAGGCGATCGTCCATGCCGGCGGGCTGGGCTCTTACGAGAACCTGGGCGATCGATGGCGTGAATGGTAGAGGACCCTCGCGCTCGACGTTGGATCGACGCTGGAGGAGAGAAAAGCGATCCTCAAGCCTTCATTGACTGAGATCGACGAGGTGTGAGACTCGACCAGCGGGACTTACAAAGAACTATTGCCTTGGCCGTCGGCGGCTGCTGGCGTGGCCGTCGGCGTCACCATGGATCTCATGCTGAGTATCACATAGTCTGGATTTCGATCGGGTACCATCTACCCTGATGGTACGGTTGAGACCCGGGGCGAGGAGCGAACGCGGGGATAGGGGCCGGAAGGCCGTGGAGCTGGAACTGCGGACGGGTCCAGGCCACCCTTCGCGTGGCCGGGTTGACCGGATTTCCGGCCTGATCGAGGAACGCCAAGGTCAAATCCGCTCGCCAGGCGATTTGACCGCTCAGCCTCAGCCCGTGCATGACGAACAGGGCGTACTGAGTGGGTTGATGACCGCCCGAGATCGGCGTGCGGACGGAGGGCGCTTTGACCCCTCCGCGCGGATGGTGGGGATGGGTGAAGGCGCGGATCTGGTCGGCCAGGGACTGGGTCGCGTTGTAGACCTGGCCGGGATTCAGGATCACGATCGGCGCGTGCTGAAACGTGGCAAAGGCGATCGGGTCATCCACGTCGATCACCGATGGGGGCGCGGTGAGTGTGAAGCACCAGAGCCGGTGGGAAGACACCAGGGGGTAGGTCGGCGGACGGCTTGGGCGGATCGGGGCCCCGTCCGCCCGCCGCCGATCCGCTCCTGCCACTCCAGGGCCTGGTAGTACGCCATCTCGGTGATCGACACCAAGGCGTCGTCGGACGCGTAGACGGTGCGTTGATGTGGCCGGTGGTAACGCCCCGCCCCACGCGTGGAGTAGGACCCCATCCCGGAAAGGACACCGGAACGCCTCATGCCCCTCCACGTGACCCGATAATAAAGGGTCCCGGCCGTCGGAGTGTGGAACATTGATCATCTCATCGTGTTGCCACGGGCGGCTCAGCCGGTCCGCGTGCCTGGACGTCCATCACCAGTCTTTGGCCTGGACAGGTACGTCATAGAGCGCGCGCAAGGCGAACGGTCCGCCCGCGACGATCTCGTTGAGTAGGATTCCCCGCCGTGCCTGCGGACCGGGCGTGTAGGGAAGCGGAAAGACGACGCCGGGCGGACGACGGATCCGGGGCTTCTCCCGCGTCGCCGGCTCCACAGGACGGTGCAGTGCACTGCAGAGTGCTTGCAGGTCGTAATCGAACGAGGCCAGGAGTTGGCCGAGCATATCGTCCACCACCTCGGCTCGATCCTCGTGCGAGTCGACGACCTGAGGCAAAGCTGCTAGAGGTGTCCGAGCCGCCTCAGAGCCCGACAGGCCCAGAAGCCGAAAGAGCCGGATGCGGTCGATGCCGAGAACGCGAGCCCACCACACAAGCCGGTCGGACAAGGATTCGGGATACTGGCGCTCGAACTCCGCCACGTGCTGACGGAGTTGCTCTTGAGTCGGCATCAGTCGTCTCCTGACCTTCAGGTCGCTCATATTCTCGTCGATCGGGAACCTCATGCTTGCCCGGCTTCCCTGAATTCCCGGGCACGGATCCTGGCGGCCTGGCGTTCCCGCTCCTGCTCGATCAGCGGCATGTTCCGCGTCACATAATCGAGGGCTTCGAGGACGACCTCCAGCGGTATTTCGTAGTCTTTTGCGAATTCTTCGGGAGTGCGCGGGTCAGGGCCGTGGATCTCCTCCTAGACCACCGCAGCTCGGATCCGCCGGCCCTTGAGCCATAACTGGCGGTAGTTCGAGCCCGGCCGCGCCTCCAGGTGCTGATCCTGTGGCTGAGTCTCGGTCGCCATGAGCGGCTCCTCTCAATAGTTCTCGATTGCGGGACGCCCCCATCATTTTATTGCATAGCCTGCCAGGGCGGGAGTCCAGAACCGTACGGTCGTCGTCTTCGTCGTGGCGCGAGGACTCCTCGCTGGACCTCGAGCACCTGCGCGAGGATGATCGACCGGCACCGGATCGGGACGCTCGAGATCAAGGTCCGTCGCGTGGCTTAGACGTCGCGAAGCAGTCGCACCTGTGCTGGTGACGCGACAGGGTCGGGATACGCCGTCACCGAGGAATGGGACGCGAAGCATACAGGCCGCCGTTGTGGCAGTTGAAATAATCGACCCTCTCGCGACGAATGGCTTGCTGGTTCATACTGGATGGCTGGATCGTCCTTTGGTGGGACCTACCACGATATCCATGGCGGGTGTCGGTACGATTGAGTCCCCACTTCATGGCCAACGAGCGATGCTGATCTACAAGAAAACCTCGATCCTGGCCGTGAGGCATGTTTTCGATCCACAGGTCATGGGCACCGTGGCCGAGGTGGTCGTCAAGGACGGCGCCAGGATCCTGGGTCATATCGCCGAGGAGACCGCTGGCAAGATCGCCGGCGACTGGGCCAGGAAAGTCGCCGAGACAGTTCGGAGTCACTTCACCGACCATAGCGAGAAGCTGACCGAGGCCCTCGCCCGGTCCAATGAGCGGGCGTGGAAGACGATCGAGATCGCCCTGGGCGGACAGCGGTTATGGGACCGGTTCGCGTCCGCCGAGGACCACGCCTTGCGCGAGCAGGTGAAGGCGTTCCTCACGTCCGCCGTGAAGGAGGACGACCCCGGCTACCTGACCGCCAGCTTGAAGGAACTGCGTCAAGCCCGAGAGAAGGGGCATCTGACGGCGAGCGACGGGTTCCTTCCGGAGGGCCTGGCCGAGGACGTCGGCCCCTTCGCCCGGTTCGATGACCCCGAGGCCCTGCTGGCCGCCGAGTGCAACGTCGTCGAGGAGATCGCCCGCGAGCTCCAGCGCCTGGGCTACCGACGCCTCGGCCGGTTACTGGCGGTAACCCCCACGCGGGGTCAGCCCTTGCTGGCGATGGCCGCCCAGTATTACTTCCGACGGGCCGTCGGCGAAGACCCGGTCCTGGCCCGGGAGCTGACCTGGGTCAAGCTGATCGCGATCGACCGGCGCGTCCAGGACGGATTCGCGTTCCTGGCCCTGATCCAGGAGCGTCACGGCCGGACGCTCGAAGAGACCCTGGAGGGGCTGGCCCGCGTGGAAGTCGTCGTCGTCGAGACCCACGACGCTGTCTTGAACCTGCACGCGGACGTCCGCGGGCTGACCGATCAGTTCAAGCTGCTACGCCGGGATCTGACGTCCGGTCACAGCGTCTCGTATCGCGACGAGCACGAGCGGGCCTTGATCGAGGCGGTCAAGCGGCGGTATCGCGCGCTCAGCGACGACCAGCGGCGGCGTTTTCCGCAGCTCAGGCTCGACCTGAGCCGGCTGGAGATCGTTGCCGGTGATTTCCAGGACGCTCTGGGCGAGGCCCGCGAGGCGGCCTCGCACCTCGACGAACCGACAGCGAAAGCCGAGGCCCACCACGCCGCCTACCGGGCCGCGCTCGAGCTGAAATCGTGGGACGAGGCACTCGCCGAGTTGCAGAAGGCCGCCGCTGCCGACGGCCGGTTCGCCGTCTGGCCCACGACCAAGTACCAGGTCGAGCGGATCCTGGCGCCGGGGCGTTCGGGGTCGCGTTGCTCTGCCGGGATACCTACCTGGAACATCGGGTCGTCATCAAGACCTTCGATGTGGCCGGGATCGACCGGGACGTCGCCACCATTTTTCGGGAGGCCCGGATTCTTCGCGGCTTGAAGCACGCCGGGATCATCAACCTGTATAGCTGCGACTTCGTTGACACGACCCGGCAGCAACGACCGTACCTGGAGATCGAGCACTTCCCCGATAGCCTCTCCCTGGAAGACTACGTCCATCGGCACGGACCGCTCACCCTGGACGACCTGCTGCCGGTCGCCGTCCAGACGGCGGAAGCCCTCCAGGCGGCTCATGAAGCGGGGGTGTGGCACCGCGACGTCAAGCCGGGCAATCTCCTCGTGCGAAAGACGGTGCGCGGCTGGGAGGTCAAGGTGATCGACTTCGGCCTGTCGCTACGGCGCAGCCTGGTCCAGACCTCGCAAGCACGGGCGGCCGGCCTGGACCGGTCGATGATCGGCAGCGCCGTCGCGGGCACGCTGCACTACGCGGCCCCCGAGCAACTGGACCCGAATCGGTCGAAGGAGATCGGGCCGCACTCGGATGTTTTCGGCTTCGGGCGGATGTGCTATTTCGCCCTGTTCCGCGAGCCGTATCCCGACCAGGAGGATCTCGATTCTCTCCCACAATCCTGGAAACACTTCCTGGGCCGGTGCACGGCGAAGCGGATCGACCGTCGCCCCGAGGACTTCGCCGCCGTGCTGCTGGGGTTGAGGGCCATCCAGGAGCCGAGCCGGACTCCCGCTCACCAGTACCGCACCGCACCCGCCAGCCTCGCCGCCATCCACCGCAGCCCACCCGACCGCCTCGGTTCGACCAACTCCCTGGGCATGACGATGGTGCGCATCGAGCCCGGCGAGTTCCTGATGGGCTCGACCAAGGCACAGATTGACAAGCTGGTGAAGCAGTTTCCCGATACCAAGCGCGAATGGTTCGATGACGAGCAGCCACAGCATCCGGTCAAGATCACCCGGCCGTTCTACCTGGCGGCGCATCAAGTCACGGTGGGGCAATTCCGTCGGTTCGTCGAGAACAGTGGCTACAAGACCGAAGCCGAGAAGACCGGCGAGGGAAGTTATGCCTGGGACGGGAAGGAATGGAAGCTCGACCCCAAGAAGAACTGGAAGAACCCGGGATTCGCTCAGGGGGACGACCATCCGGTCGTCTGCGTGAGCCACAATGATGCGGTGGCGTTTCTCGGATGGCTCAACGAGCAGGAAAACGGAGAAAAAGCGCGGCTACCGCTTGCCGACCGAGGCGGAGTGGGAGTATGCTTGCCGGGCCGGCACCCGGGGGCTTTACGGGGGTGACGATGACCCCGAAAGCCTGGTCCGCGTTGCCAACGTCGCTGATGCGTCGTACAAGAAGGTGAATCCGAGTGCAGATCTGCATTCGGGGTGACGATGGGTTTGCGTACACGTCGCCGGTGGGCTCGTTCGAGCCGAACGCCTGGCATTTGTACGACATGATCGGCAATGTGTGGGAGTGGTGTGACGACTGGTATGATGAGAAGTTCTATCAGTCGTCGCCGAAGGAGGACCCGCATAACACGGCCGGGGCCTCGTCACCGGGTGTTCCGGGGCGGTAGCTGGAGCGACGCCCCCAGGGGCTGCCGCCCGGCGTACCGCAACAGGTACGCGCCGGAGTACCGGTACAACAACCTCGGGTTCCGCGTGGCCGCAGTCCAGGAATAGGGCCAAGCAGGTCAGCAGGCAAGTGCCCTGGAGCGGAGGCCGGTTGGGGTCGAAGCGGAGCCGACCCCAGACCGAGCCGGAGCGGAAGGGCACGATGGTGGTGGGCTGGTCTCGGGTGGTTTTCGCGACCAAAACACAATAATTGCATGCATGCATCGCAGTTCATTGAGTGGTTGTCGATGGCGTATCGGTTCTTCCAGGTTCCGGTGCGTGACAGCGGCGCGGCCGAGGAGGAGCTGAATCGGTTCCTGCGTGGGCATCGGGTCTTGAGCGTGGACCGGCGGTGGGTGGACCTGGGGACGGAGTCGTACTGGAGCTTCTGCGTCGATTACCTGGAGACGGCCTCGTCGTCGGGGCTCATCGGCGCGGGCTGCCGGGCGAGCCGCGGGGCAAGGTGGATTACCGCGAGGTGTTGAGCCCCGAGCAGTTCGCGGCGTTCGTGAAGCTGCGGACGTTGCGGCAAGCGATCTCGAAGGAAGAGGCGGTGCCGGTCTACGTGATCTTCACCAACGAGCAGCTCGCGGCGATGGTGCAGAAGGGGGCGGCGAGCAAGGCCGACCTGGGGCGGATCGACGGGGTGGGCGAGGCGCGGATCCAGAAGTACGGGGATCGGTTTCTCGAGTGCCTGAAGGAACACCGGGACGGAGAGCATGAAGCGAGCCGGCCGGCTGATGGAGCAGGTGCTCGACCGGGAGACCCTGCGTGAGGCGTACGCCCGGGCGGCCCGCGGCAAGCGGACCAAGCGGACGCGGCCGCGTTCGGCGCTGCGGCTCGACGAGAACCTGGCCGAGCTGGCACGCGACCTGGCCGAGGGGACCTACGCGGTCGGCCCCTATCACCAGTTCACGATCTTCGACCCGAAGGAGCGGATGATCACGGCCCCGTGTTTCCGCGACCGGGTGCTGCACCACGCCTTGACCCTGGTCTGCGAGCCCGTGTTCGAGCGGTTCCTGATCGCCGACACGTTCGCCTGCCGGCGGGGCAAGGGCCGCGAGGCGGCGGTCGAGCGGGCGAAGCAGTTCGCGCGGCGATACCCCTGGTTCCTGAAGCTCGATATCCGCAAGTATTTCGACAGCATCGAGCACGAAAGATCTTGCTCGGGCGGTTGGGGCGGAAGTTCAAGGACCGGCGGCTCCTCGACCTGTTCGGCCGGATCATCGCCAGCTACGAGGTCGCGCCGGGCCGCGGCGTGCCGATCGGCAGCCTGACCTCGCAGCACTTCGCCAACTTCTACCTGGGCTGGCTCGATCGGTTCGTCAAGGAGGGACTCCGAGCCGGCGGCTACGTCCGGTACATGGACGACTTCGTCGTCTGGGGCGACGATCGTGCCGGGCTGGCCGTCGTCCGCGACCGATCGGTGAGTTCGTCGAGCGGGAATTGTCCCTGGGTCTGAAACCCGAGCCGTACATCAACCGCTGCCGATCGGGATGGACTTCCTGGGATGCCGGGTGTACCCGAGCCACGTGTCGTTGAACCGACGGAGCCGGGTTCGCTTCCGGCGAAGGCTGCGTTGGCTGGAACGCGAGCACGAGGCCGGCCGGCTCGACGAGGCATCGTTGCAGCAGCGTGCCACGGCGCTGGTCGCGTTCACGCGGGCGGGCTCGACGGCGAGTTGGCGCTGGCGGAGCCGGGTCTTACAATCGCTCGCGGTGGACGGCCAAGGCCTCGCACCGGGTGATCCGGGGCGGTAGCTGGAACAACGACCCCAGGAACTGCCGCCCGGCGAACCGCAACAGGAACGACGCCGGAGAACCGGAACAACAACCTCGGGTTCCGCGTGGCCGCAGCCCTGCCGGTGCGGTGGATTCCGCGCCGGACTGGACCGGCCGCCCGCCTGTCCCGGTCGAGATGCTTTCGGCCGGGCGAACGACGATTTGGGCCGCCCCGTGCTGGTAGCGATCGCGAAGGCTCGGGACGACCCTTTCGCATGAAGGAGGCAGGCGTCTGGCGTCTCCGCCTTCTTGCCCACTTCGAGAAGCTCGCTGTCGAGGAAGACAAGCTAGGGTGGTCGAACGTCCGCAGTCGGGTCGCTGCAACATTCGGGCGGGCGGGGTGCTGATGGCCAGTGGTTGAGCACGTGAATGTGATCGGGGATGGGAACGCCCGATGATTCGAGCTTGGTGATCGCGGTCGCGATCCCCGGTCGGTCATATTGTTGCGCGGGTCGCTGTCGAAGCGGACGACGAGCATCCCCGGATGATGACCACCGGCGGCCATGAGCAGGTCATGCAGATCTTGGAAGTCCTCATGCATCGCGGGTCAAGACGGGTACAGCTTGTGCGATCGCCCAGATCAGCACCCGAGGATCCGCGGCCGACAGCAGTCCGACGTCGATGGCGAGGACGGGATCGTGCCCCTGAGCCCGGAGTCGTGAGGCAATTTGCGCGGCTATGCATAGTTCTCGTCGACCAGGAACCTCATAGCTGGCCCGGCTTCCGTTCAGATGACCTCCGGCGCGAAGCCTGGCCAGCCTCGCGTTCCCGCTCCTGCTCGATCAGCGGCATGTTCCGCGTCGCATAATCGAGCGCTTCGCGGACGGCCTCGAGCGGGATTTCGATAGTCTCTTCGGCGAATTCTTCGGGAGTGCGCGGGTCGGGACCGTGGATCTCCTCGTAGACCACCGCGGCTCGGATCCGCCGGCCCTTGAGCCATAGCTGGCGGTAGTTCGAGCCGGGCCGCGCCTCCAGGTGCTGATACTGCGGCTGGGTCTCGGTCGACATCGGTGTCTCCTCTCAAAGGTTCTCGACGGTGGGGTCGGCTGGCTCGTCCTCCATCGAGAACTGCCAGTCGAGGATCGGCGGCTCCGAAGAACCGTTGGCATCGGCCGATCCGTTGCCGTCACCGACCGCGCGATCGCCGGCCGGGACCGGCGCCGGGTGGGGTTCTGCCGGCCCCGCTCCATCCGCCGGCGCTCCATTCCCATGGGCCACGACGGGGACCTCGGGGAGCGGGCGGGCGGCGAATTTCTGCTTCACCTGCGTCCAGCCATTCCGCCTCGGGGAGCCCGTAGGCCGGAACTTCTCGGTCCGGTTCTCTTCCTCGCTGTAGTACAGCGCCCGGTTCTCGCCCAGCTTGCTGGCCGCCGGGGTGTCGATCAGCGTGCTCGAGTCGTTGGAGCTCATCTGGAACAGGATGCGATTCTCGAACTCCTTCGTGCCCTGTCGGTCGAAGGTCCGGTTCAGGTTGTTGACGCTGTCGCACCAGATGATGGTGTGGATGCCCAGGGGCGGGCCGTCGCGGAGGACGTCGCCGAAGAGCTTCGACGGCGGCATCGGCTTGTCCTCGTCGTATCGCGAGAAGCCGAAGTCGTCGTCCGACTTGCGCAGGTCGCGGAACCGCTGGATGTCGTAGATGAAGATGAAGATCGGGGGCCTGGTCGTCGGAGGCGTCGCCCTGCCGGCGGGTGATCTCGGCGGCCAGCTCGGTGTACATCGCGCCCAGCTCGCGCCAGGTGATGTTCTTCACCGGGTGGGGCAGGATGTCGGCGAGCTTGCCGAGCTTGCCGTGCGAGGCCGAATCGACCGGGCTGCCGTCGAGCAGGTAGAGGCGGCACGCCTGCGGGCCGACCGGCGGGTGCTGCGCGGCGATGCTGATGGCCGACATCATCAGCATGGCCAGCGCCGCCTCGTCGTTCTGGCCGACGATCAGGACGTTGCTGCCGCTCTGCGGGCGGAAGACGACGACGGTGGGGTCCTTGATCGCGATCGCGTCGCCCAGCCAGGCCGAATCGGCCTCGCGGGGCCTCGGGCCATTCGGTGGCGTCGAGCAGGCGGTTCAAGAGCGGGTTCTTGCTCACCTCGGCCGGCAGGTTGCCCTCGAAGACGATCGGCGGCGGCTTGACCATGTTCTGCTCGCGCGACATCTCCTGGATCCGCTCCAGGTACTTCTCGCGGCGCTCGTCGGAGAGCCAGACGACCTGGAAGAGGTTGTTCCCCTCGATCATGCCGTTGGCGTCGTTGTAGATGGCCTCGCCGGGGCGGGTGAGCAGCCGGGCCGCGGTGTTGTCCTCGCTCAGGATCAGGTGGGCGTCGGCCTCGCTGCATTGCAGGGCGATGCGGACGGCCATCTGGCCCAGCGTCGCCCGGGGCAGCGAGTACGACCCGCCCAGGGTCTGCGAGCCCAGGATCACGTGCATGCCGAAGGCACGACCCTGGCGGACCAGGCGGTCCAGCAGCAGCGAGACCTCCTGCGCGATCTTGTCGTCCTCGACGAAGAACTCCTGGAACTCGTCGATGACCAGGAGGATTCGCGGCAAGGGCGACTCGGGGCGCGCCGCGCGGAAGCCGCCCAGGTCCTGCGCGCCGTATTCCCGGTACAGGTCGCCGCGTTCCTTCATCTCGACGTCCAGCCGCTGGAGCACGCTCAGGCCGAACTCGCGCTCGCTCTCGACGGCGATGACCCGCGCGTGGGGCAGCTCCATCGCGGCGTAGACCTTGAACTCGACGCCTTTCTTGAAGTCGATCAGGTAGAGCTCGAGCTGGTCGGGGTTGTATCGGAGCGCGCCGTTGCGTGATCAGCGCGTGCAGCATGGTCGACTTGCCCGAGCCGGTCTTGCCGGCGGTCAGGACGTGCTGCGAGGTCCCCTTGCCCAGCATGAGGTGCTGGAGCTTGGTGGCGCCGGCGCGGCCCAGCGGGATGTCGACGATCTTGCCGCTGTCGAACGTCCAGAACTGGTCGGGCTTGGGCGCGATGAACTCGAACGGGACCTCGACGCGGTTGGCGTCGCGGGCCGCGGCGCCGACCCGATGGAGGATCTTGGAGAACTGGACCTGATCGGGCGGCGCGTCGAGGGCCAGCGGGTACTTGCCGAGGTTCGGCTCGCGCCAGTTCAGGCGGTTGTCCTTCCAGATCATGTTGACGCAGTGCTGCTCGATGTCCTTGAGCTGGAAGCCCGAGGGGAGCTGGAGCTTGGTGTCGAGCAGGATCAGGGCGTAGACGCCGCACCGCGCACCGCTGCTGACGATGCTGACCAGCCGGCGGATCGCGTTGTCGTTGAAGTTGGTCGGGAAGTTGGCGACGACGACGATCCGGAACGGCTCGGCGACCTCGCCGGCCATGGTGTTGTATTCCTCGATCGTCTGGAACTCGTTGCGCAGGTACTTCTGGATGACGTTCTCCATGTGCTCGGTCAGGTCGGTCAGCCGCTGCTCGATGTGGGACGCCTCGGTCCAGATGCGGTTGGTGACCAGCAGCTCGTGGTAGTCGCCCAGGTGCATGAAGGCGGCGAAGTTCTCGCCCAGGCCGACCGGGTCGATGATGGTGAAGCGGACCTTGCCGGGCGGGATGGAGGTCAGGTAGCGGAGCATCGCCGACTGGAGCAAGGGGACGGCCTGGTCCTTGCCGCCGTCGGCCGCCCGGATCAGCATCGAGCCCATGCATGGGGAACGGCAGGAGGGCGGGCAGGTCGAAGTGGGTCGCCACCGACTTCAGCCGGGGGTCGCGCGGCATGCCGTTGGGGAACTGGTTCAAGTCGACGGAGAAAATGCCGAACCGGAGTGCCGGGCGGGACCTCGGCGGGCGGCTTCCAGCGTCGAGATCCGGCCGGTCCCAGTCGAGGAATCGCCGCGCGGCCTCGTCATTGACGCCGCGCAGGGCCTCGTCGATCCGCGCCATGCCGCCGGTCCAGTTGTCGATCAGTTTCTGCCAGGCCTGGTCGTAGGCCTGCTGGGTGGTTTCCTTGATCTTGCGGTAGGACTCGTCGAACTGCTGCTTGTCCTGGGCGTACTTCTTCTTGATCGCGTCGATGAGCGGGGGGTACTTCTCCTCGGCCTTCTTGAGATCGTCGTCGCGACGCTGGCGGATCTGCTCGGCCTTGGCCGGGTACTTCTCGTCGGCGGCCTTGCGCTGCTCCTGGCGGCGCTGCTCGGCCTCGGCGACGATGCCGGCCATCTTCTCCTCGGCCTCACGGACGCGATTGGTCCGCTTCTCCTCGAACTCCTTCAGCTTCGCCTCGTACTCGTTCTTGATCCAATCCTTGTTCTGCTCGACGAGCTGCTCGGCGTCGGCGAGCGTCTTGCGGAGCGGGACGGCATGGCGCTTGACGCTGAGCCGGGCCTTCGAAGCCAGGCCGAGATAGGACCCCACCCCGGCGCCGATCGCCGCGACGCCCCCGGCGATGCCGGCCCCGATCGGGCCGATCGCGGGCATGCCGACGAAGGCGCCGCCGGCCACGCCGCCGCCGAGCAGCAGGAACGGCCAGACGAAGTTCTGGGGCTGCAAGAACTTGGGGAGCTTGAGGGCGTCCAGGGCGTGGAGCTCTTCCTCGATGAGGATCAGGTCGGCCCGGAGTCGCGAGAGCGGGTCGTCGCTCGCCGGTTGATCGGTCGTCTCGGCCTGCGGTCGCTTCGCGTCGGTCGACGGCCTCGGCCTCGGTTGCGTCGGGATCGGGCACCGGCGGCCGGCCGGGCGGCACGATCGGCGGCCACCGCCGCCATGATCGTCTCCTCCTCCTCGGGAGTGGCCTGCGACAGCCGGCCGCACCGCTTCAGCAGGAATTTCGCCTCCTCCTGGCGGACGTGCAGCTCTTCGATCGCGACCGACCAGTTGGCCTCGGTCGCCCGGCGCCACTTGGTCCCCTCGTCGCGGGTCCCCTCGAAGACCGTCAGCGCGTGCCAGCCGGTCTCCTCCTTGGCCTTCTTGGCCTTGCGATGCTCCTTCTTGTACTGGTCGTCGATCTGCTGCTTGGTCTGGGCATACTCGGACTTCGCACGCCTGCGAATCGCGCTGATACGTCTGGAGGACCGACTGCTTCGCGCGGCGCAAACTCGGCCTCCATGGCTTGCAGGTCGCTCTTGAACTTGCCGCCGAGCTGTTGCGACCCCGCCTGGTACTCCTTCTCCTCCCGGTCGATTCGCCGGCGGAATCCCGTCTCGGTCTCGGTCTCATCCTTGGCCCGGACCGCGATCAAGGCTTCCAGGTCGTTGAGCGACGTGGTCTCGATTTGGACGAGTGGCGACTCGGGCATGATGCATGATCCTGATGTGGTGGCAAGTGATCGGTAGGGTGGTCGTGCGCAAGTCGCGAGTCAATCGCGGCGAGGCCCACCGGAGTCGCGAGCGGTGGGCCTCACGATGCCGCGCATCGTTCGACACCACCCGCGAAGCGACTGCGGACGCGCCGCTTCGGGTCAATCTTCCCTACACTGAGCACGGATTTGCTGAGGGTCTCCGAGAGCTTCTCCATGCCGATGATCGCGTGCTTGACGTTCTGTTCCAGCGGGATGATGTAGTGCTTTTCGAACTCGCGGGCGTTCTGGTCGGCCCAGGTCTCCTGGGCGATGTCCCACTGTTCCCGCAGGTGTTTGAGGGCGTGTTGCAGCCGTCCGGAGTTGGCGCTCATGAGGTTTTCCCCGAGACAAGGGCCTCGCCGACCGGCGCCGGCGAACCGGTCGCCTCGCCGTTGGCCGACTGGGTTTCGGTTGCGTCCTGCCCGCTGGGCGACTCGGCGGCGGTGGTCGTGGCCGATGCGCCGGTGCTGGTCGGGCCGCCCGCGGCGGATTCGACCGGTGCGTTCCGGGGTGCCGTCGGGACCTTCGTCGCCAGGTAGGCTTCCAGCGAGAGCGCCATCTTCTCGAGCGAGGCCAGCGCGCGTTCGAACCCGCCGGCGAGGTGGTCGCCCAGCGGCTGGGAGTGCGAGTGGTACTCGGCGATCGCGTGGTGGAGCATCGGGATCAACTTCTTCACCATCGCCACCTTCTCCTCGGCGACCCGGAGCCGGCGCGTCGCCTCGCGCAGCCGTTCCTTCTCGTCGGCGTCGGAGACGGCGTCGCTCCCCTGCTGCGAGATCTTCTTGCGGTGCAGGTCCGACCGCGCCTGCATCAGGTCCTCCTGACCGCTTCTTGACCTGCGCCTGCCAGTAGCCGAGCTGGTCGCGCTCGAGCCAGTCGCGCATCTTCCGCAGCTCCATGTCAACGCCGCCGAGTGCGTTCCGCGCCTCCTCCGCGAAGTTGATCATCGTGTTCTTGAAGTCTTTGAGCGTCTGGACGGACAAGACGTTGGCTGTTCGGCTCATACTCTTTGTCCTCTAGGTCATTAGTCATTGGTCATTCGTCCCGGTCGGGAAACCCGGGTCCGACGTATCTTCCCGCCATGTAACTATCCGAGAACGGTGTCCGATTCTGTAGGGTGGGTGGAACCCACCGCTACCAAGCCAATGACTGGTGGGTTCACCCACCCTACTCAGATCTCGGCAAGGTCTAAGGCTGCCCAGTGACCCTTTCCATCCGGATCGCGACTGCCAATGACCAATGACCAGTGACGAATTAGCGCTGTTGCAGGTATTCCTCGATCCGTTCCGCCTTGCGGAGCAAGAATGGGATGTGCTGATTGGTCGAGTCGACGAACCGCTTGACCACCTGAAGGGTCTGCTCGAATTCCTCGACGAACTTGTCGTGTTCTCGGTCGCGCCAGGACTGGCCCAGACCGCTGAGCTGACCGTGCAACGTGGTCAACTGGGTCATCATCTCATTGTTGAATTGCTTGAGCCTTGCGGCAAATCGGCGGAGATCTTCCGGGTTGACGATGGCTTGAGCCATTTCGGGCCTCGCTTCCGCGTTTCGATCCGCTCCCGGCACGGCACGAGGGCCGGGAGAACCTGTCGAGCCGGCAGTCCCACACAACCTCTGCGGACCACGCGGCGCAACGCCGTGAATTGTCCACCTTGATGTTATTCGTCCCAGAGCCGCCTGTAAAGTCGCGCGTCCTGATTCCCCCGATTCCCGGCGGTGGGTGACGGTCCCGTTCCGTGGATGCATCTTTCTCCGAATTTGAACACGGGACTTCTATCAGTTAGAATAAGGTGGGCCTGTGTCTATCCAATCTGGCTTCGTTCGCTCGGCCGGCAACTCCTGGGACTACGGAATTCAATCTCTGTAGCGCGTGAGCATGTCGCTTTCTTATGCTTCAGTCTTCCCGGGAGCGGATTTGGAACTTGGCGACCGGTTCGAGGTCGCGCCGATCGGCTCGACTGGCCGGTTGAGCCTCCCCAGAGTCGTCGGGTCGGACGGATTCCCCATCGAGCAGATCGAGGACCCCACGGGGCGTCCGCTGGACTTGACGCTCGACCTCTCGACGAGTTCGCTCGTGGTGCCGAAGCTGGGCGAGGCCGTCTCCCGATCCGCGGGCTCGGCGCTCTGGCTGGAGTATCGCGCACCGGGCCGGTTCCGGTTGATCGTCGAGCCGGGTGCGCCGCATCCGCCGAACGGCGAAGTCGTGACCGAACAGGGTGTGCCCATCGACTTCGACCCGGCCGATTGGCCGGTCGTCCAGAGCGCCAGCCCGGCACCGGCGGGCCTCGAACAATTCGACCTGGCGATCCAGGCGGCCCGGTTGGCCACGCATGCCGGGTTCGATCGTCTGATTGCCCTGCCGATGGTCCGCGACATCGAGCTGCTCGAGCACCAGATCCGCACGGCCAAGACCGTCCTGAGGCGGTTTCGCGGCCGGGCCATGCTCTGCGACGAGGTCGGTCTGGGCAAGACCATCGAGGCTGGGCTCGTTCTCTCGGAGCTGATGATCCGGGGCCTCGCCCGGTCGGTCCTCGTCCTCGTCCCGCCGTCGCTGATCGAGCAGTGGCAGGGTGAGATGCGTCGCAAGTTCTCGATCGAGCTCGTCAGCCACGACGACCCCGCCTTCCGCGAGCGCGGGCAAGCCGCCTGGGGCGAGTTCGACCGCGTGATCGCCTCGATCCATACCGCCAAGCGCGAGCCGCACCGGTCGGCGATCCTCGCCCGACGGTGGGACATCGTCATCGTCGACGAGGCCCATCACCTGCGCAATCGCAACACTCAGCCTGGAAGTTCGCCAGCGAGCTCCAGAAGCAATTCATCCTGCTGCTGACCGCGACCCCCGTGCAGAATAACCTGGAGGAGCTGTTCAACCTGGTCACGCTGCTGGAGCCCGGGCTGTTGAGCACGGCGCGGCAGTTCCAGCGGCACTTCATGGACAGGCACGACAAGCTGACCCCGCGCCACGTGGACGAGCTGCACGCGCTGCTGGCGGAGGTGATGATCCGCAACCGGCGGAGCACCGTCGGCTTGCAGTTCACCCGGCGTTGGGCGAAGACCGAGAGCCTGTCCCTCTCGCCGCCGGAACATTCTCTCTACCAGGACGTGACCGAGTTCGTCCGAGGGCATCTCCGTGCGTCGCAGGCCCGGCCGAAGGAGAAGTCCAAGGTCAAGGACAAGCCCAGCGACAAGGAGGGCGCGGTCCTCAACCGGATGGCGCTCTTGAGTCTCCAGATGGCGATGGGCAGCTCGAGCCAGGCGGCGGCCGGGACGCTCGCGAAGGTCGCCGAGCATCCGAAGCTGGCGGCGGCGGATCGGGCGCGGCTCGTCGAGCTGGCCGAGCGCGCCCGGCGCAGCGGGATAGCACGAAGGTCGACCGGCTGCTCGGGCTGGTCGGCGAGTACCGCGACAAGATGGTCATCTTCACCCAGTTTCGGGCGACGCAGGACATGATCGATCGCCGGCTCAAGCAGGCCGGGCACGACGTCGCCGTGTTCCACGGCGGACTGTCGCGGCTGGAGAAGGAGGCGGCCATCGAGCGGTTCCGCGGCCGGGCGCGGATTCTCCTCTGCACCGAGGCCGGCAGCGAGGGCCGCAACCTCCAGTTCGCACACGCCGTCTGCAACTTCGACCTGCCCTGGAACCCCATGAAGATCGAGCAGCGGATCGGCCGGCTCAGCCGGATCGGCCAGACCCACGACGTCCACGTCTTCAACCTGGTCGCCGCCGACACCGTCGAGGCCGCTGTGCTCCATCTCCTCGAGGCCAAGCTCAACATGTTCGAGCTCGTCATCGGCGAGGTCGACATGATCCTGGGCAACCTCGAAGATGAACGCGAGTTCCCGGACGTCGTAGCCGACCTCTGGGCCGAGTCGGCCGATCAGGATGAATTCGCCCGCCGCATCGAGGACCTGGGCGACCGCCTCCTCGAGGCCAAGCGGGCCTATTTCGAACAGCGAGCGATCGACGACAAGCTCTTCGGCAACCGGTTTGCACCGGATCAATGAAGAATGGTGGTGGGTGGCGGGTCGTGAGTGGCGAGTGAAAACAAGAACCGGTCTTTTCTTGCTAACTGACAATCTCTTGAGGTCCCTACTCGCTACTACCCAAAAATGAGCACTGATCTCCAAACACCGGGTTCTTCCCTGTCGCCGCTCGAGGAGTTCCTCCGCGATTACGCGGTGGTCAGCGGCGGCATGTGGGACGAGATCGAGCCGCAGGTCTACGACCTGATGCTGCCGAGCCAGCAGGCCGCCGGGGAGCCGGAACTGGTGCGACTGGTCTTCGATCCTGAGGCGATCCCCGAACATCCCGGTTCGCAACTGGCCAGCTACGGGACGCCGCTGGTCGATCGCCTCCTGGCCGACGCCGTGAATCGAGGCCGGCACGTCGAGCTCTACAGGGTCGGTCTGAACCTGGCCACGCAAGGGGTGGAAGAGCGGCTGCGCCGGGCGGTCACGCTGCCGCCGGGATACGGCTTGAAGATCGAACGGACGCGTCCCATGCACTTCCCCCAGGCGGTCTTCTGGTTCGAGGCGACGTTCGTCAGCGACCAGAAGGAGCAAGACCTGCTGACGGTGGCGGTCGACGTGCACCATGGCCGGCAAGTGCGCCACCTGGAGCAATTGCTCGATCGCGGCCATCTGGCCGACAAGCCGTGGTCGCCGCTGCCCGAGGCGCCGCATCCGAGGCTGGCTTCGGCCTACCCGATCGCCCGCGACCGCGTGGTCAGGACCCTCTCGGCGCTGGCCAACACCTATTACCGCGAGCTGCACGAGCGGCTGGACCGGCAACTCGAGCGGATCGGCCGCTATTACGCCGACCTCCGCGACGAGGTCGAAGAGCAGGCGAAGAAGGCCCGGAATCGCGACGAGGATCCCGCGAAGTTCGCCGCGCGGATCGAGGGACTGGAGCGAGAGGAGCAGTTGCGCGGTGCCGAGCTGAAGCGGAAGAGCCAGTTGAAGGTCCACTTGAAGTTGCTCAACCTGCTGGTGATCCACCAGCCCAAACTGCTCCTGCGCACGGCCGTGGTCTCGTCGTCGGGGTCGGTCATCGACCGGCTGGAGTGGGTCTGGGACCCGCTCGTTGAAGCCGTCGAGGCGGCCGTCTGCCCCGAGTGCCATCATCCGACCTTCGCGTTCGGCGTCACCCGCCAGGGCCGGCTCGTCTGCCCGGCCTGCGCGACGGCGGCGAACCCGCCCGCCCGTCCCGCACGGCGGTAGTGGACCCATTGATCTCGGTCGACATTTCTCGTAGATCGCAGTATCGTGGAGAAGCAATGAGGAGCGCGAAGCATGCCTGAGCAAAAGGATGAAGAGAAGCTGACAATACTCCGCGGATTAGCGGCCGAGGCGTTCGACGAACTCGATCGCGGCGAGGCCATCGTGATCGCGGGAGAGGACGCTTTGGCGGCTTTCATCGGCAGGATTGGTAGGCGGGCGGCCCGACGTGTCAAGAACCGTCCGGGGAGCGAGTGATCGCAATGGCGAAGAAGCTCGTGGCAACCGAGTACAAGACGGTTCAGGATGATGCCCGAGAAGCCCATCTGCTAGGCCCTTACGCACTCGAGAGACCCGTTGGGGCTGGCCGCATCGGCACTGATGGCGTGTTGACATTACCGAATGGCACACGAATTGAGTTCGAGCTGAAGTCGGCGACGAAGAAAGGCATCACAACCGCCAGGGACGTGGGACCGAAGCATTTCGCCAGGTGGCGCAGAAAACACTGGTTGATCGGCTTCTTTCAAAACGGTGGGACGGATCTCAGGATGTGCTTGTATGCATCGCCGGCGCAAATGGAACCTTGGATTGCGAAAATTGAAAAATCGGTAAAATTGGACTTCGATCTCGCTGACCTCGCCCTGGAAGTTGATCGTTCGCTATTCGAGTCGGTGCTCATCCGTGAATTCAAGGACAAAGAAGTATACACCCTCGATGAAGCGAAGGCCATTCAGAAGAAGCAGTACAAGAAAACGGAGTACGAAGAGAGGATGGATCGCGATGGTGGCTTCTCCAAGGATCGCATGCTGGAGATCTTGGCCGACCGCTGGGTCTATCTGACGAAGCGGGGGGCGACCTTGAACAATCCTCATATTCGGCCGAAGGCTTATGAGGACTTCGTGGAGTTGTCGATTGAGCCTCGGCAAGCTCACGGCGACCTTGTCAGGGCTGTGACCCAAGCCATGGCGAATCCACGTCGCGAGCGGGAGGGCACTGGAAGACATTAGATGCCTGATTTCGACCGCTCGACACCGCCGAGCGCACGAGCGACTTCGAGAGCGAGATGGTAGGCGACTGGAGGAGCGACCGAGTTGCCGATCTGACCCAGCACCGCGTAGACGGCTCCCTCGAAGTGCCAGGTCTCAGGGAAACCCTGCAGAATGGCACAGTCCTGAGTCGCGAGGCGGAAATGCCCGTTCCGCGGCACGAACAGGTGAGCGGTTTCGCGGCTCGAGCCGACCCCATGTGGCCAGATTCCCAGGTTCCCCCAGGCGGACAGTGCGGACACACTGCTATTGACCGAGGTGGTCTTGCGAGGGCCGGTGAATCCGCTCCTCATGGTCGGTGCCAGGTCGTCGCCTCCTGAGAACGATAATCCTAAAGCCTCCCGTGCCCCCATCGTTAACTGACGCGGGTGTGAGTCCTCAGACGGTTCGATATCCGGGAACAAGGATCGGGATCCGTTCGGCGTCTCTCGCCGCTGGAACTCGTGTGTCGCTACGGGAGGGCGGAAACGCTCACCTGCTCCCTTCGACCGAAACCCGACGATGAAAAGTCTGGTTCGGTGCTGGGGGACTCCGAACCCTGCCGCCTTTAGTTCGAACCGCGCGATGGAGTAGGCCCCGCGCAATGGCTGAAACACCGTCCTGTCGAAGTAGGCACCGAATTTCGGCCGGGTCAGCGCGGCGACGTTCTCGATCACGAAGACTGGTGGCTCGCTCTCGAGCACGGCCCGCACGAACTCTGGAAACATGTCTCGGCTGTCGCCGCTGCCCAACTGACGACCGGCCATCGAGAACGGCTGACAGGGAGGCCCTCCGTGCAAGACATCAACGCGACCTCGGTAGGGACGCCAGTTGACCCTCCTCACGTCTCCTTGCTCTTCCCCGGCGAAGATGGTCCAACCGGGGCGGTTGGTGCGTAGAGTTTCACCAGCAATCTCCAAGATATCGAACGAAGCGAGATGATCGTAACCGGCTCGCTCAAATCCCAAGTCGAGCCCGCCGCCGCCGCTGAAGAGCGAGAGCGCCTGGAGACCGTGGCCAGGTATCGCCGGCATCAAATCGTTCGGATTCAACCTGGGGACGTTGATGGGGTGGCTGGGGGGAGGGCCCTTCCCGCTCAAGGCTCGCTTCTTGGCTTCCCGCGAGACAATCGAGCGATTGCGGAACACCTCGCGGCCTGCTCCTCCGTGAGGCGCCACCCCTGCTGCCAAGGGGAGTGCTCCCCGACCCTCTGATTCACTGGAACCCTCGGTGTTTGAATCGCCTCATCGCCGATTTTCATGGAGATCCAATCATTCCGGAGGTCTTGTGCGTACCGGCTCATTCGCACCGAGTTGCTCGCTTCCCGGCGAATTGCTATACGAATGTCCCAAGGATTTGTCGCGAGGTCAAGGTCTTGAGCAAGGATTTCGCATGCTTTCCACCTGGCGACGGTCCGGTTGCTCGCGATGGGCATGATTTGTCATCCATCCGACATGCCGCCAAGGACGATCGAGACGGTGTCATGCCTGAGCAAAGGGATGAAGCGAAACAGACAAGGCTCCGCAGATTGGCGGCCGAGGCGTTCAACGAACTCGATTGCGTCGAGGTCATCGTGCTCGAGAGAGAACGTGTTGGCGGCTTTCATCGGCAGGATTGGTAGGCGGGCGGCCCGACGTGTCAAGAACCGTCCGGGGAGCGAGTGATCGCAATGGCGAAGAAGCTCGTGCGCGGCGGCCGATTGCGTCTCCAGATCTCGAATGATTGAAGATCGAGGGGACGTCTCGATTCCGTTTTGGTAGAATCCGGAGCTTACTCGGCGAGCCGGTCGGCCGATCTTGGCGTTGGGCAGCATGTGGTGTGAGGGCTCGGAGGTTGTGATGAGGGAGTTTATCGCTGTGATCGAGCGTTGCTCGGACACGGGCTTGCTCGTCGGATATGTACCCGGCTTTCCCGGAGCCCACTCCCAGGGTGAGACGCTCGACGAGCTGAGCCGCAACCTCTCCGAAGTGATCAAGATGCTCTTGGAAGACGGAGAACCCGAGTTGGACTCGCAGTTTGTGGGCACCCAGACCGTACAAGTTGCCTGATCTTGCCCAGACTGCCGGTACTCGAGCCGCACGAAAACATGGGGGTCCTATAATGTCTCGATCAGTTGGTCCATTAATCCTTCTCGTACTGTGCGGCATCACGGCCCGGGCGGACGACGAGGCCAAGTCCGCCGTGAAGAAAAAGGCCCAGGAGGTCGGCGAGTCGGTCATCAAGGGGGATTACTCCAAGGTGGTCGATCTGACCTACCCGAAGCTCGTCGAGTTGATGGGAGGTCGCGACAAGATGATCGACTCCATGCGCACGAGCTCAAGAAGATGAGCGCAACAGGGCATCACGATCCGGTCGGTCTCGGTTGCCGAGCCTTCGGACTTCCTGACAGAAGGAAAGAACACTTCGTCGTGGTGCCAACGACAACCGAGATCAGCTGTCCGGGATGCAAAGATCGTCGCCAAGTCGTATCTCCTGGGCATCTCGCCGGACGGCGCCAAGACGTGGACCTTCCTCGACGGAAGCGGAATGGACAATCAGGAGAAGCGGGACAAGATACTCCCCAAGCTGCCGGCCAAACTCAAGCTGCCGGAGAAGCAGAAACCGGAGATCATCAGGGACAAGTGACGGGCTTTAAGGCGTGGCACCAGCAAGACCCATCATCACCACACGGGATCGAGGTCGTTGGCCGGTCAAAGTCGCCCGCTGCGATAGAGATACTCGATGGTGAGGTAGATGACGGTCGCCACCAGGAAGAACAGCGCCCATGGCGATCGCATAGAGGACGAACAGCAACATCGGCCCGAGGCGTGCCTCGAACCGACGACGGGCGACCCACCAGCCGATCCAGCCGATGAGCCCATACAGTGCGAAGCCCCCCGCGGCCAGGGCGATGAGGGCCGGCTCATGCATGCGCTGGTCCTGGATGTCGGCCATCGCGATCGCGACGAACAGGACGAGCAGCGCGAGGTGCCAGATCCGGGGTTGATACCAGCTCGCGGAAGGACGTGCTGGAGGGGTCGGAGGGTGGGTTGACGCTCATTGGGATCACGATTCCTCTCGCGATGGAGACCTTCGGCGGGGTCGGAGACCCGCGCCGAGCGCGACGGCCTCACTTGACGGGCGGCCCGCCCAGTTCCTGAAGGTGGCGGCGAAGCTCCCAGACGGCCAGTTGGTCCATGCGACGGATCGCGTCGCCCTCGTCGAATTCGAGCTCGGTCGCGACGCGGACCCAGCAAGCGATCCGCTCGGCGACTCCGGGGATGGGAGCGGGGACTCGCCAGCATCGCGCCATGCCCGTCGGAGCAGGCCGTCGCCAGCCGACGCCCGTCGGGACTGAATGCCAGCGCAGGCAGGCGGCGCCGCGATGTTCCAGGGGCGGGCCGATCGGCAGGCCGGTGCCGGCATCCCAGAGCCGGCCGGACCCGTCCTGGCTCCCCGTCGCGACCATCGAGCCGTCGTGGTTGAACGCAACGCAATCGACCCGCGCCCGGTGCGCCAGCGGCTCGCCGATCGGTTTGCCCGAGCCGATGTCCCAGAGCCGGGCGGTGCCGTCGTGGCAGGCCGTCGCGACCGACCCGCCCGCGGGGTTGACGGCGACGCAGCCGACCTCGGCCCGATGAGGGAACTCCGCCAGGAGGGTCCATCCGGTGAGGTCCCAGAGCCGGGCACGGCCGTCGCGGCAGCCGGTGAGGAGCGTCCGGCCGTCCAGGCGGAACGTCAGCGGCGGGGACGGCCGCCTCGTGCCGGAGCGTCGCGTCGAGCAGCCTCCCGGTCGCGGTCTCCCGGAACCACACCCGGCCATCGTTGCCCGCGGCCGCGAGCAGGGTGCCGTCGGGGTGGAACGCGATGTCCAGGACCTGCGCATCGTGCCCGGCCGGCGACGTCCCGTCGATCGAACGCCCGGTCGTGGCGTCCCAGAGGCAGGGAAGGTCCGCCCGGCTCGCGGTCGCGATCGTGGAACCGTCGGGGCTGAATCGCACGGCGGTGACCGGGGCCTCGTGACGGATGGCGACGCCGATGGAGGTCCCGGTGACGGCATCCCATCGGCGCAATGCCCCGTCGAGGCTCACCGTGGCGATCATCCGTCCCGTCCGGGTTGAACGCGAGCGCGTGGACCAGCCCCGTCGTGGCTCATCGGTGCCGAGAGCGGCGTGCCCTTGGCGAGGTCCCAGAGCCGTGCCAGCCGATCCGCGCACACGGTCGCGAGGCTCCGCCCGTCGGGGCTGAACGCCACGCCGTGGACGCCGCCGCCGTGCGAGAGGGTGCGTTCCATCAGCTTCGCCCCGGCATGCCAGCCGCCCAGGCTCGCCCGGACGACGCGGTCGAGGCCCGGGGAGTCCGGTCGGGACATTCTCCAGGGCACGGGCCAGCCAGAGCATCCCTTCGCCGTGCAGCTCCCGGCCGAACAGGTTGTGTGCCCGCTCGATGCAGAGCCGGGCCAGCGACCGCTTCACGTCATGGGTCGCCTGCTCCTGCTCGCCGCGGTAGCGGACATCCGCCATCCAGGCCTCGATGCCCTCGGCCAGGGCGAGCGGGGTGGCGAGGCGGTCCTCCGGCTGGAGCGCCATGGCCTTCAGGCAGAGCGCCTCCAGCGCGGGATCGATCGACCGCCGCAGCCGTCTCGGCGCGGGGAAGATGCCGCGGCTGACTCGCTGTAACACGTCGGCGACGCCGCCGGTCGAGAAGGGGCCGTGCCCGACCAGCAGGCAGTAGAGGGTCGCTCCCAGGCTGTAGACGTCGCTGGCCGGCCCGACCCGATCCAGCTCGCCCAATGCCTGCTCGGGGCTCATGTACTGCGGGGTCCCGATCGCCGAGCCGGGACGGGTCAACGACGAATCGTCCGCGGGCGGATCGATGGCGGACCCATCGGCCGCCTCGCCAGCAGGATCCGCGAACGGCTTGGCGATCCCCCAGTCGACGACGAGGGTCTCGCCGAACCGCCCGAGCATGATGTTCTCGGGCTTCAGGTCGCGATGCACGACGCCGCGGCTGTGCGCGTAGGCGACCGCGTTGCAGGCGTCCACGACGCTGCGCAGCAGGCGACGGAACGCGATCTCCCGCTCGACCGGGTTTGTTGCGCAGCGGTCCCTCCGGTGCATGAAACCGCTCGATTGCCTGGCTCGAGCGTCTCCCCCTCGATGAATCGCATCGCATAGTACGGGCGGCCGTCGGCATAGCGGCCCAGGCCGTAGACCGGCACGATCCCCGGGTGCTCCAGCCGCCCGGTGACCTTGGCCTCCAGGAGGAACCGCGCCTGGCTGACCGGGTCATACGCGTGGTAGGCCCGGAGCTCTTTCAGGGCGACCTGGCGATCCAGCTCGGGGTCGAGCGCGACGAAGACCTCGCCCAGCCCGCCTCGGGCATGAGGCCGGACGATGCGGAACCGCTCGTTCGTACGAGCGGGGTCGTCGCGGTGCTCCGCGGTCGGATGTGACGCGACATGGTCGACCGTGGGAGAGAGATACTGCGGAACGATCGGGGCCGCTTCATCGCGCTCCGCGTGACCGGTCTCTCCGGAGACCAGGCCCTCCAGCGGCACACCCGACGCACACAAGGGACAGCTCGACGGCTCCCACAGGCTGTTCGGCAAGGATGCGAGGGTTTCCAGCGCGACGCCTTCGCTCGCGGCGAAGCTCGAAGCGGGGGAACCGAGAACCAGCAGGGCGCCGATGGCCGTCGGGGTCGCACCGCAGGCTTGGAGGTCGGCGAAGGCCCCGCGGACCGCGGACCCCGCGTTGATCACGTCGTCCACGACCGCGATGGTCTTGCCACGGAGGCTCGATCGGAGGGCCTCGGGGATGCGGTAGCCGACCGGGTACAGGCCGTCCTCCTGCGGCCGGGTGAACTGCTCCGCGTAATAGAACTCCACATCGAGTTCCTCGGCCACCATCTGCGGCCAGGAAGGCTCCCTCGACCAGGGGGCCGCAGACCGCCTCGATGCCGTGCGCGGCCAGTCGCCGAGCCAGCTCCGCGGCGAACGGCCGGAGGCGGCCGGGGCGCAGGTAAAGCCGAGGAATCTCCAGCCAGAGGTCGCCGTGGTGGCCGGATTCCAGCCGGAAGTGTCCCTTCCGGGGTGCCAACAGGCTGAGGAGTTCTTCCTGCATCGGCTCACCTCCTGGGCCTTGTCGTCCGTCGATTCTGAGGACCAGACGCCAGAGACTCGTGAATCGCACGTCGCGAGAGCATGGTGAGGCTTCCTATCAGGCCTGAGACGGCCCCTTTCCCCTCATCCGAAGCGTGACGAACGGCCGACCAATCGACTGATGCGACCCAGGTGGACTTCCTCTCGTCGTAATGGACAACGCCCTCCGTGCGAAGTTCGTCGGGCTGGCCTTGGTCGTCGAAGTCATCCATGGAGAAGGTGAGGACCAATCCCTCCTGCAACTCGATACACTGACGTGCCAGGTCTTCCTTCGTGCCGACACACGTCAATCTCAATCGATTGGAATCGTCAAGATTGTGGAAGTCGGCATAGACTTTCGGATTGACCATCGCTGCGCTCCTACTTGTTCTTGAGCCGACTGGGACTGATCTGTCCGGCACGAACTCAGTACCAGAACGGCCGTTGATCGCCTTGCGAGTTTATCGCCTGGCCACCATCGTTTCCCGGTTCATCCCTCCCAGGACATGAGCGAGTGGTTCGGCTGATCCCGGCCGCGGGCCCAGTGGCTGGCCATGACGCGACCAGCGAGGTAGCATGTCGTTTCGGAGCACGGCGCCTGTTAACCATGGACTTCCAGGGACACCAATCATGAGCGATCAACTCGGCGAAGACCAGCAAGCGAACGGGGACCGTCGGGCTTTCCTCAAGCGGCTGGGACTCGGGACGGCGATCGGGCTGGCGGGCGGCCCGTCCGCTCGAGCCCGGCTGCTCCAGGATACCAAGCCCGGCTCCGGCGCGCCGCCGGCGCACGCGCATCGCAACCCCATCGGCGTCTCGACCTATTCGTTCTGGCAGTTCCGCAATCGCCGCCTGGATATCTCGGAGTGCATCGACCGGGCCGCGGCCATGGGATTCGACGGCGTGGAGGTCCTCCACATCCAGATGGCCGACGAGTCGAACGCCACCCTCCAGAAGATCAAGCGACAGGCCCACTCGCTCGGCCTGGCCTTGATGGGCTTGTCCACGCATCAAGGCTTCGTCACCCCCAATCGGTCTGAGCGAGAGACGAATGTCCAGAAGACCCTCTACCAGATCGACCTCGCCTATCGGCTGGGCATCCCGACGATGCGGATCAATACAGGCCGATGGGGGACGACCAAGTCGTTCGACGAGCTGATGGCCCACAAGGGGATCGAGCCCTCGCTGCCGGGTCATACCGATGAAGAGGCGTTCAAGTGGGTGATCGACGCGCTCGAGAAGCTCCTGCCGCGCGCCGAGGAGTGTGGAGTCGTGCTCGGGCTGGAGAACCATTGGGGCCTCGGGCGTACGGCGGAGGGCGTGCTGAAGATCGTCGAGACGATCAAGTCGCCCTGGCTACAGATCACGCTCGACACCGGCAACTTCCTCGAAAACACCTACGAGCAGATGGAACGCATGGCCTCGAGCTCGGTCCCGATCGCGTTGGTCCAGGCCAAGACCTACTTCGGCGGCGGCCGATGGTACGCCCTCGACCTGGACTATTCCCGGATCGCCGAGATCCTGCGGAAGCACAACTACCGAGGCTGGATCTCGCTGGAGTTCGAAGGCAACGAGGACGCCCAGACCGGTGTACCCAAGAGCCTGGAGCTGCTGAGGAAGAACTTCGGCTGAATCGGACAAGTTGATGGATTCCCTGCGACAATATTGATTCACCGCTGCCTTGGATAGCGGAATCAATGAATGATCGTGAACCCACTGTCGGGCCGGGCGACGACGCTCGCCAGGCCCCAGACGGGTGCCCCGCCCTCGATCCGACCCTCCAGGCCGATGGGCCTTCCGAGCCGGTCGAAGACCTGCCAGGCCAATGAGCCCCCCTTCTGCCAGCCGGTGCCCTCGGTCCAGACCAGGATGGTCTGACCGTCAGCGTTGCCCGCCACGGCCGGGTGCTTGCGATCTCCGCGACCGCCCGGCGGCGAGATCGGTGACGATGCTTCGTGCGTCCTGGGATCGATCCGGCAGAAGTAGACCTGGCCCTGAGTCTCCCAGGCCGCCAGGACGCCCGCGCCCGTCTCGGCGAGCGAGGCGCTGCTCATCGGGCAGATGCTGGCCCTCCAAGGGTGGACCGACCTGCCCTGGAAGTGGCCGCCGCGGTCGTCGGAAGTCAGCAGGTAGATGTCCCGCTCGACGTTCTTCGTAGCCGCCCGATACAGGAGATGCACCGTTCCGTCTCGGGTGGCCAGAGCTCGGGTGCCGCAGCAGGCACAGGCGCCGGTTGGCTGGTCCCAGGCAGGCGTTTCGGGTGCGAACGTCGCCCCGTCGTCCTTCGAGCGCGCTACCCACATCCGCCGCCCTGCCTCGCCCGGTTCTGCGTCCTCGGTCCGCCCATGCCAGAGCACGTATACGTTACCCGCGTTATCGGCGGTGACCGTCCCTCCTCCGTCGAGAGCAGAGGTCCGCTGCATCAGGTTGCGCTGCGGCTCGAAACGCCCCCGCCCCTCGTCGGACCGCGAGTAAAGCATCGGCGAACCGCCGGATGGATTCTTTGGTCGGGCGCCATTCGAGCCGTTCCAGGCGACATGGATCCGGCCACCTTTCCCCAGCGCGATCTGACCGCCACGGATGGTCCCGACCGCGATCGCCGAACCGGGCTGGCTGTTTACCCGGACCGGTGAGGAGAAGCGATCCTCATCCGGGCCTCGACGTGCATAGAAGAGGTCGCCGCCAGAGGGTTCCCCTTTGAAGTAGAGCAAGTGGATGACGCCCTGCTCGTCGATCATCGCCTGGGGCTGGATGCCGGCGTCGGGCGTCTCGAGGATCGCGACACGAGGGGAGCCGCGTCCTTCCGCCGGCGCTGACCGGGGGCGATACCCAGGCGCCGAACGCTGTGAGCATTATCAGGCAACGCATGAACCAAGTCGATCGCATCGAGCACACTCCTTGGATCGGACGAATCCCGCAACGTGACGAGGGGAGCGGAGTGACCATGTTGGCCTCATGCGAGGAGCTCCTTGACCACCCGGCCGTGGACGTCGGTGAGGCGGAAGTCGCGGCCGGCGTATCGGTAGGTGAGCTTCTCATGATCGAATCCCAGGAGATGGAGGATCGTGGCGTGGAGGTCGTGGACATGGACCTTGTCGGCGACAGCGGCGAAGCCGAGCTCGTCGGTGGCGCCGTGGACATGACCGCCGCGGGCGCCGCCGCCGGCCATCCACATCGAGAAGCCGTAGTGATTGTGGTCGCGGCCGGAGAGAGCCGGTAGCTCGGCGACGGGCGTCCGGCCGAACTCGCCGCCCCAGATCACGAGCACCTGGTCGAAGAGCCCGCGCTGCTTCAGGTCGGCGAGGAACGCGGCGATGGCCTGGTCCCACTCGGCGGCGAGCTGGCGATGGTGGGCCGCGATGTTCTCGTGATCGTCCCAGGGCTGGCTGGCACCGCTCCAGACCTGGATGAACCGCACGCCGCGCTCGAGCAGCCTGCGGGTGATCAGGAGCTGACGGGCCTGCGTGCCGGGCCCGTACAGGGTGCGGATCGATTCGGGCTCCCGGTCGATGTCGAAAGCCTCCGCCGCCTCGCCCTGCATGCGATAGGCCAGCTCGAAGGACTGGATCCGCGCCTCGATCGCCGGGTCATGCGCGAGATGCGGCGTGCCGCTCGTTGAGCCGGCGCACCAGGTCGAGCTGCCTCCGCTGCTCGGGCAAGGGCATCGCGTCGTTGCGGATGTTCTCGATCAGCTTGTCGACGCTCGTGTGCTGGGTGTTGATATAAGTCCCCTGATAGGCGCCGGGGAGGAACGCGGCGCGCCAGTTCTGGGTCGCCACGATCGGATAGCCGCCGGGGCACATCGCGATGAAGCCGGGCAGGTTCTGGTTCTCCGAGCCCAGTCCGTAAGTGATCCAGGCCCCCATGCTGGGGCGCTGCAATCGACCGTCGCCGCAGTTCATCAGCATCAGCGACGGCTCGTGATTGGGCACGTCGGCGTACATCGAGCGGATGATGCAGAGGTCGTCGATGTGTTGCTCGGCCGTGCGGGCGAACAGCTCGCTCACCGCGATGCCGCTCTGCCCGTATTGCCGGAACTTGAAGGGCGAGCCCAGGGCCGCGCCGGTCTTGCGCTCGGTGCGGAGACTCGGGCTCGGCAGGGTCTTGCCGTGGTACTTCGCCAGCATCGGCTTGGGGTCGAAGGTGTCGACCTGTGACGGGCCGCCGTTCATGAACAGGTGGACGACCTGCCTGGCCTTGCCGGGGAACTGGGGCGACTTCGGCGCCATCGGGCTGAGCGACCCGGCGCGGGCCGCTGGAGACCAGGCCCAGCGAGCGATCGTCGGACAGGACGCCCGCCAGGCCGATCATGCCAAACCCCATGCCGCACCGGCCGAGCAACTCGCGACGGGTCAGGTCGAGGAGTGGATCGAAGTTGGGCGACGAATCGTGCGACATGGCTTGGCTCCTCGTGTTTCCTATCAAGGACGCAACCCCGCGGCGCGGAGGTGTTCGTCGACCCAGGCGGCTTCCTTAGAGGAGAGGGGAACCTCGGGAGGCTTAGTGTAGTCTATCGCATAATTGAGTCCATATTCTTCGTAAACCACCATCAAAGCCCGCTGCAGGTCCAGCTTCGCGTCGGCGTCGCCTTGCAGAACGGTACGGGAACCTCGGGCAAAGGCTGATCCAGGAGGATCGGCCAGACATCAGTGATCGGCCGTTGGTCGGCTCGGCTGAGAAACACGAAGTACGGAACGAGGGGCAGTGGTTCTTCCATCGGGACGCGACGGCCCTTCCGGAGCAGGTCGATCTCCAGAGATGGACAGCGCTCCGAAGGAAGCGATCGCGCCTTCGGAATATTCGCGCCTTCCCTCTCCGTTTGTTGGTTGGAGAGAGAATCTCGATCGCGGCCACGAGTTTGTGGTGCTCGATATCGCGGATCACAACCGTGACGTGAGGCACCGGGGTCCGCATGATGGTCGTCATGCGCAACGGTGGGACGAGGGTTCCCTGGCTCGGCTGCCCGGCTCGGCCGGCTGTTGTCTCTGGACGGACACGTCGGGGAGGTTCTCCCCGATCATGATGCCTTCCTCTTTCGATCGTTCTCTTACAAAGCGCCGTGTCTGCATCGCCATGAATCGTGGCAGGATCTGAGGGTTCAACTGCCGGACGAAGACCGAGGCCAACTGCGCGTGGACGCTCATCCACAGCGATCCTTCCAGATAGGGGTCCATCCCGGGAAACGGCGATGGCATGGTTCAGGCTCCTTTTGCGTTTCACACTCTCAGGAAGATCCGGTTCCGATAGAGATGGAACAGGAACAGCCACTCGAGTACCAAGGTGCCGATCGGCATGACGGCCGGTCGGAACGATCCCGAGTACTGCGCGACGCCGCCCAGGAAGTACTTTGAGATTGTGTTGAAGGGAATGATGTCTCTCGCAATATAAATCGTGATCGCGTTGACGCCGATGACCACGAAGAAGAATGCCCAGGCGCGGAGCTTGATCACGTCGATGATCGTGTAGAAGAGCGACAGTAGCAGCAGGCTCAAGCCGCCCGCGACCAGAACGTAAGAGCTGGTCCAGAGGATCTTGATGATCGGGAACTCCCTGTTCCACAAGATGCCCAACCCCAGGCAGGCCGCCCCGCGAACGCCAGTCCGAGTGCCTTGATCCAGCGGTTGCGGTTCGAGAGCAGCCAGTGCCCGGCCAGCACGCCCAGCAGCGCGGTGGCGACCGCAGGGATGGTCGAGAGCAGCCCTTCGTTGTCGCCGCGGCCATAGTAGGAATCGTAGATCTTGCCCGGGAGATAATGCCGGTCGAGATAGCCGGCCAGGTTGGTTTGCTTCGTGAGATCACCGGCCATCTTCGATTCCGGCGAGGCACATACATCAAGATGGCCCAGTAGCCGACCAGTATCGCAACGAACAGGATCGCCTGGGTGCGGACCCTCGTGAACAAGAAGATCAGCGAGGCGATCCCGTAACAGATCGCGATCCGCTGCAAGACGCCCGTGATTCGCAGGTCTCTGAACTCGAAGTCCAGTAGACCGTTGTAGATCAAACCCAGCAGGAACAACAGCACGACCCGCCGCGCGGTCCGAGCCAGCGCCACACTCTTCGGATGGTCGGCCGTCATGTACTTCCGCAACGAGAACGGCAAGACCACCCCGACCAGGAACAGGAAGAGCGGGAAGATCAGGTCGTAGAACCGGAAGCCTTCCCACTCGACATGCTCGAACTGGTCGCCGAGCCGCAGGGCCTCCGGCGTGCCCCACCATTTGCACAACACCCGCGCGACATGGTCGCCCCCGACGATCCAGAACATGTCGAAGCCCCGCAGCGCGTCGATCGACGTCAGGCGCGGGGGGGCGCCGCAGTCGCTTCTAGCAAGGGCTCAACCGCCGCACTCCGACTCCCTGCCTTCGTACCCGCGCCCGTGGGCGGATCAGTTTGCATCAACTTTTCCCTTTTCGCTCGTAGGTCCAGACTGTCAGCACGGTCACCATGCGGTCCGGAGGAGAGACCCGGAAGATCACACCGAGTGGTTCTTCAAGCCAGATACGTCGAACCTTTACTGCGAGATTCGCCAAGGTTTTCCGGATTGCTCCTGAGTGCCTTGTCGATGGCATCGGCGGCCCGGGTGACGGCATTCCGATCCGTTGCATCAGTCCAGATCGTAGCCAACTGACGCCGGGCCTCCGGCTTCCGGGCGACCGTGAAACTCATGACCGCTTCTCCAGATCCTTCAGGATCTCGTCCAGGGTGTAATCTCCGGGCTCTTGTTCGAAGCGATCAAGGTCTTCATCCGTGAAGGGAACCTCGATGTCTCGATACAGGGAAGCCTCAAGCAAACGATCATCCGGGCGTATGAAATAGCCGGCCAATTGCCCCGCCTCGTCCAGGATTTCCACTCGTCCTCCGCCTTGCCGGAGTTGTTCGAGTGACTTGGAATCGAGGACTACGCTGGACATCGCTGATCTCCTGAAAAAGTTGGAATGAGGGGCATCCAAATCGAGACTTCCATCACAGCCGATGGGCCGACGCAGACGCCCCTACAAGAAGTGAGACTTCTCGCGGAACACCGCCGAACTCAGGACGGCGAAGCGCGGTCGTCAGCCTCGGTCCCCCTCACCCGGCCTTCGGCCGACCTCTCCCCGGAGGGGCGAGGTGAAGAATACCGTGTCTTCCCACTCAGCAGGGCAACCACAACCGCTCATCGCCCTCGCCCCAACGGGGAGAGGGTTGGGGTGAGGGGGTCTGGGCGGTGGCCTTCGAGAAATCACAAAGCACGATATCATTCGCGGCGCGCTTCTCCAAGTCTGCCAGGATCTCGGCGAGCGTGCGCCCCCCTTTTTCTTTCGCAAAGCGACGAAGCTCCTCCTCGGTACAGGGGATTTCCACATCGCGATACAGGGATTTCTTGTCGACCGGCGTGAACGTCCCGAGTTGACAGCCCTCCTCGTCGAAAAGCTCAACCGGCTCCTTGACCCAGCGAAGCAGTGCGGACGTCGTTGAATCAACGATGATCTTGGCCATGGCTGATCTCCTGAAGATCGCCTCGGTTGAATGGAAGCTCCGCATTGTCAATCATAACGTCTTGGTCTCGGCTTCCGAAGGTCCGAATCCCGTCCATCTTCGCCTCAATCCACGAACACGAACTCATTGGCCATCAAAAGCGCCTGGGCCAGCGCGGGCCAGGGGTTTGAGCCGGCGGGATGCGCGGCCAGGAACTCGCGGGCCATCGCGGCGTCCTCGGCGGTCGGGGCGCGGGCGTAGATCAGCCGGTAGAGTTGTTCGACCTTGGCGTCGGCGTCGCGCGTCGCGGCGATCTCGGGGCGGTTCAGGATGGCGCGGGCGGACTCGATCGCGAACGGGTGGTTCATGAGGAAGAGTGCTTGCGGCGCGACGGTCGTCTGGTCGCGACGGGGACTGGTCGCGTTCGGGTCGGGGAAGTCGAACGTGCGATAGAGACCTGGCAGGTTCAGGCGGTCGATGAAGCCGTAGAGGGTCCGCCGGTGGGCGCGACGCCGTTTCCGGTCAGGCCGGGCATGGGCGGTCCGCCGATGCGGCCGTCGAGACGGCCGTCGACGGCGAGCATCGCGTCGCGGGTGGCCTCGAAGTCGAGCCGGCGGCGGTTCATCCGCCAGTAGAGACTGTTCTCGGGGTCGATGCGCGGGCCTCGGGCCGATCGTCGCTCCGCTGCTGGTAGGCGGCCGAGAGCATGATCCGGCAATGGAGCCTCTTGATCGACCAGCCGTCGTCCATGAAGCGCGCGGCCAGGTGGTCGAGCAGCTCGGGGTGCGTCGGGCGGCTCGCTTCGCAGGCCGAAGTCGCCCGGGGTGGCGACGAGGGGCGTGCCGAAGTGTTGCATCCAGACGCGGTTGACCAGGGCGCGGGCGGTCAGCGGGTTGTCGCGGGCGGCGATCGCGCGGGCCAGCTCAAGCCGGCCGCCGCCGTCGTGGAACGGCTCCCGATCGGGGCCTGACAGAACAGCGAGGAACCGGCGCGGGACGCGCTCGCCCAGGTTGTTGGGATTGCCGCGGAGAAACACCCGGGGCTCGACTGGCTCGGGCGAATCCTCCAGGCTCAAGACTCGCTGCGGAGCGCCAGGGCCTCCGGTCAGCCATTTCTGCAGGGCGTTTTGCAACTCTTGAAGCTTGGCCTGCGAGGGGCGGTCGGGAAGCAGCCCCAGGGTACCGAAGGGGTCCATCGGGACCTCGGGCGGACTGTCCGGGCCGTGGAACACCTGACGCAACGACTCCATCGCCGGCACGGGGAGCGGGCCGGGCGTCCGTCCGTCCATCGTCGCTCGGCGCGCGGCGTCTTGCCAGAGTGCCTCGACGCGGTTCAGCACATCGCCGTAGGTCCGTGCCACCTCGGCCATCGACCGGGGCGATCCTTCGGCCAATGCCCGCGCGATGACCGGGTTGACCGTGTGGTCGGCGGCGAACCGGGCGATCATGGGTCTCGATCGGTCGGCGAACGCGCGCTCCGGCAGGGCCGCCAGCGCGTGCCACGGGGCGAAGACCGGGTCGTGCCCTTTGCGGGTCCGCGACAGGTAGGCTTGCCATCGCACCAGCATCGACGGGTTCAGGTCGGTCCCGTCGGCGATCAGCATGAAGTCCTCGGTGGTGGGCTGGTCGTCCGCCTGCTGCGCGGCCAGGAGGTATTCGCCGGCCCGCCGTTTCGCCGACTCGACCAGCTCGCGGTGCTTCGCCGACACGAACTCGGCGAGCTTCTGCTGCCGGGCTTTGAGCTCCCGGACGAACTTCTCATAGACCGCGGTGTGCGGCGACTCGGCGGCCTCGGGCGGGATCATCGGCTCCCGGGCGCTGGCGAGCACGCCGTAGAGCGCGTAGTAGTCGCGCGTTGGGATCGGGTCGAACTTGTGGTCGTGGCATCGGGCACAACTGACCGTCAGGCTCATGAGCCCCCGACAAACGACGTCGATCCGGTCGTCGATCACGTCGTGGAAGTTGCCCATGAACCGGCCGCCCAGGGTGAGGAAGCCGAGGGCCGCCAGCGGTGGCTTGCTCGCCTTCGTCTCGGATGGCAGTCGGTCGGCCGCGAGCTGCTCGCGGATGAACTGGTCGTAGGGCAAGTCGCGGTTGAAGGCGGCCACGACGTAGTCGCGGTAGGTATAGGCCCAGTGGAAGTCGGCGTCCTGGAAGAGGACGTAGCCCTTGGTGTCGGCGTACCGGGCGACGTCGAGCCAGTATCGGCCCCACCGCTCGCCGTAGTGCGGCAGACGCCAGCAGGCGATCGATCAGCCGGCCGTAAGCGTCGGGCGAGCCGTCGACCTCGAAGGCCGCGACCTCGCCGGGAGTCGGCGGCAGCCCGGTCAGATCGAACGTGGCGCGGCGGATCAAGGTCCGCCTGTCGGCCGTCGGCGAGGGGGTGAGGCCCTGGGCCTCGAGCCGGGCCAGGATGAACCGGTTGACGGGATTGCGGGTCCAGGCGATGTCCTTCACTTTCGGTGCCGGAGGGTCCTGGACCGGCCGGAACGCCCAGTGCCGCATCGCGGTCGCGGAGACCGCCGTCGAGCCATCGCGGCCCTCGGCCAGCGACGCCGCGGACGTCGGCGCGGGCTCCGGCCACGGGGCACCCATCCGGGCCCAGGCTGTGAGGTCGTCGATCGCCTGCTGGGGCAGCTTGGCCTTGGGCGGCATCTTGACCGTCGAGTCGTACCGGATCGCCTCGACGAGCGGGCTCTCGTCGGGCTGGCCCGGCACCACGACCGGCCCGGCGTCGTTCCCTTTCAGCACGCCCTCCCGCGTGTCGAGCCGCAGGCCCGACTCATGCTTTCTGGGGCCATGACACCGCTGGCAATGCTCGGCCAGGATCGGGCGGATCCGCGCCTCGAAGAACTCGGCCTGCCCAGCGGAAACCCCAGATGAACGAGCGCCGGCCTTCGACTTGCCGGGGTCATCAGCGTTGGCCGCCGTCGATCCGGACAGGATCAAACCGGTCGCGAGTAGCAGGATCGTTCTCATGTTAGCGTTGGTCCTCGGTCGGTCCGATCCCGGCTATGTGGGGAAGCGGGAACCGCAGTCATGAAGTTGGGTCTACTCAGAACGCGGACTCGAGTCGCCCCCGGCCTGGGTTCGTTCGGCGTGCATTGTTCACGACGTTCCGATCCACCTTTCCGTACATCCTGAATATTTTAATCGACCCCTACAATCGTGGCTTCGTTTTGCGTGCTTCGCTGTTGCCGTGCCGGGGCACCGCTCCAGCAAATCCCGAATAATTTGCTCAATCGTTCCAACTGTGGCTTCGTTTTGCGCGTTTTCGGTTCGTCACGGGAATAGATGGGATCGTCCCTGACTCATGCTCTCCCAACTTGACACTTCGGCGCCGAGATTTCGGCGCCGAAGTGTCGCGGACGCTGGGTTCGTTTTGCGTTTTTTTCGTTCGCCGTGATTTGCTCGGCATCTCACCACCGGCCCTTTCTCCATTTGCCCGCGCACCCCGAACGCCCTCGGCCTGCCCCGACATCCCTGATTATAGAAACTTTCGAGGGTTCCGCGCCGCCCGGATCCTGAAAATCCATGACGTGAGGCGGACCGCCAGGAACAACGATCGGGGACCGAGCGCCGGGAGGCCATCGACCGACCAATCGTGGATGATCTCGAGTGAATAAGAGATCCTTTTTGGACGGCCAGATCGAGAGTTCCGCCTACTAGCGTTGCCCACGGTGAAATCGCTAAGGAAACAATCCCAGTCGCATCCATTGTCGCCGCGCCTCCAAGTGAATCGGGCGGTTCATCTGGAGGATAGCGATCGTCGCTCGACCGGTGGGCGTCAAGCCCAGGATGGCTCCCGACTCACTCTCAATCCGGAAGTGTTTGTTCCAGCGATTCCGTCGCGGATGGAACAACCGGACGACTTTGCCCGTGACGGGATCGGAGTCCCGGATCTGATCGGATTTATAGAGGTTGCAGGATCGGCAAGCCAACGCGGCGTTCGACTCGTCGTCGGACCCGTCTTGTGAAGATGGGATGATATGCTCGACCTCGAAGGGGAAGTTGAAGATCGCCTCGGGGGCTCGGCAATACTCGCAACGATGGCCGGCCCGCTGGGCGATGAGCGGATAGAGCGGGTTCATGGCGCTAGCTCATGGCTCATCGCCGCGGCGCGCTCGGTCGCGGCGCGGAGTTCGGCGTCGATCAACTGTTCCAATTCGGACTGCTCGTCCGGGGAGAGCGATCTACCCGCGTCGCGCGCTGATCGCCAGTTGGCCATGAGCTGTGCCAGGCGTCGCCTTTGCTCGGCGGTGAAGAAACGATCGGGGACCAGGTTGCGCACGATGATCAGCGTGTCACTTTCCTCATCAGGGAGCTGCGAACTCAACGCATCCAGGGCCTCTCCGGCCCTGCGGCCCATGGCCTGATTGCGAACCGTCACCGCCCGGAAGGCCATTTCCTCAGCACCGGCGTTTTCCCGGAACAACGCAACTCTTGTCATGGAATCGTCTCCTCGCAGTCTTGATTCATCTCCAGTCTACCGTCTCCGGATCGTGATCGCAGCGCGAAATACCTGATCTCGCGGCCTGCGGCCTGAGTCAGGGCTGACATTCGGGTGTGCGGTATGCTATTGCTTCGGTAAGAAAAATCGGCTCATGGGCCGAGATTTGGTGAACTCCGTTCGTACGAGCCCGAAGCGCCAGCCAGGGAACACGCCCGAGAATTCACTCGCTGGCGCGTCGGGCTCATTGGAGGATCGCGGCAGCGCCCACCAATCTTGGCTCATGAGCCGAAAAATCATCACAAACGGCTAGATAAGCCGGCTGTCCACGAAATCGGAGCATGCCCAACTCAGCACGGAACAATAAGGAGGCGGCGATGAGCACAATTCTGGTGACCGGCGGGTCGGGCTTCATCGGCAGCCATTCGATCCTGCAGCTCCTGACCGCGGGCCATCAGGTGCGCACCACGGTGCGGAGCCTGAAGCGCGCAGGGCGACGTGCGCGCCCTGTTGAAGGAAGGCGGCGCCGAGCCGGGCGATCGCCTGTCCGTCATTGCCGCCGATCTCGAAAACGACGCGGGCTGGTCGGAAGCCGTCGCAGGCTGCGAGTACGTGCTGCACGTGGCGTCGCCCTTTCCCCCGAACCTCCCCAAGCACGAAGACGAGCTGATCGTGCCCGCGCGGGAAGGCTCGCTCCGCGTGCTGCGCGCCGTGCGCGACGCCGGCGTCAAGCGCGTGGTGCTGACCTCCTCGTTCGCGGCGATCGGCTATGGCCAGAAGCCGCAGAACACGCCGTTCAACGAGACGAACTGGACGGACTCCAATGGCAAGGACGTGCTCCCCTACGTGAAATCGAAGACGTTGGCCGAACGCGCGGCCTGGGATTTTATCGCCAACGAAGGCGGCGACCTCGAACTGTCCGTCGTCAATCCGGTGGGCGTGTTCGGTCCGGTCCTGGGGCCCGACTATTCGACCTCGATCTTGCTGGTGCAGCGCCTGATGGACGGTGCCATGCCCGGCTGCCCGCGGCTCTATTTCGGCGTCGTCGATGTGCGCGACGTCGCCGACCTGCACATCCGCGCCATGACTCATCCCGCCGCCAAGGGCGAACGCTTCCTCGCCGTCGCTGGCGATTTCCTGTCGATACGCGATATCGCCATGGTGCTGAAGAGCCGCATGGGCGCGTCGGCCAAGAGAGTGCCGACCCGGCAACTGCCCAACTGGTTGGTGCGCATCGCCGCGATCCGTGATCCGGCGGTGAAGCAAATCCTGCCCGAGCTCGGCAAGATGAAGAACGCCACCAACGAAAAGGCCAGGCGGCTGCTGGGCTGGGCACCGCGTTCGAACGAGGAGTCCATCGTGGCCACCGCCGAAAGCTTGGTGCGGCTCGGGCTTCTGAAGGATAGCCCGAACAACCAATCGCGGACGCCCCTGGTGAACGTGAATCTCCCCTGAAGGAATGAGGCGTGTGGAGCGTCGGCCGGAGGCGTCCTGGAATCGAGGCACTCGATGGCGTGCCGAAGGACCATCGCGACTCGCGGGGAAGCATTGGGATCTGACGCGACTCCGGTCGCAATCCGAGGGGTGGTTGCGAGGGTCCCTCAACGAGGGGTTGGGCCGGGTTTCGCGGGTTCGGCGTCCAGCGGCCGGGCGTCCCACACCTTCACCGTACCATCCAGCCCGGCGGAGGCGAGCCGCTTGCCGTCCGGGCTGAACGCCACGCTCACGACAGGCCTCGGCGTGCCCCTTGAGAGTGAGGGTTTCCTGCCCGGTCAAGGCGTCCCATAACTTCACCGTACCATCTCCGCTGGCGGAGGCGAGCCGCTGGCCGTCGGGGCTGAACGCCACGCTCTGGACGCCGCCGGTATGCGCCTTGAGGGTGAGGATTTCCCATCCGGTCGCGGCGTCCCACACCTTCACCGTGCTATCCTGACTGGCGGAGGCGAGCCGCTTGCCGTCGAGGCTGAACGCCACGCTCGTGACACTGCCGGTGTGCCCCTTGAGGGTGAGGGTTTCCTGCCCGGTGGCTGGCGTCCCACACCTTCACCGTCCCATCCCAACTGGCGGAGGCGAGCCGCTGGCCGTCGGGGCTGAACGCCACGCTCCGATTTCGTCCGTATGCCCCTCGAGGGTGAGGGTTTCCTGCCCGGTCGCGGCGTCCCACACCTTCACCGTCCGGTGTCACTGGCGGAGGCGAGCCGCTTGCCGTCGGGGCTGAACGCCACGCTCCAGACCATCGCCGTGGTGCCCCTTGAGGGTGAGGGTTTCCTGCCCGGTCGCGGCGTCCCACACCTTCACCGTCCCATCCTAACTGCGGAGGCGAGCCGCTTGCCGTCGGGGCTGAACGCCACGCTCGCGACAAGCGCCGGTGTGCCCCTTGAGAGGTGAGGATTTCCTGCCCGGTCGTCGGCGTCCCACACCTTCACCGTCTGGTCCACGCTGGCGGAGGCGAGCCGCTTGCCGTCGGGGCTGAACGCCACGCTCGTGACACCGCCAGCATGCCCCTTGAGGGCGAGGGCTTCCTGCCCGATCGCGGCGTCCCACACCTTCACCGTCCCGTCGCCGCTGGCGGAGGCGAGCCGCTTGCCGTCGGGGCTGAACGCCACGCTCGCGACATCGCCGTTGTGCCCCTTGAGGGTGAGGGTTTCCTGCCCGGTCGCGGCGTCCCACACCTTCACCGTCCCATCCTGCAACTGCCGGAGGCGAGCCGCTTGCCGTCGGGACTGAACGCCACGCTCGTGACAACGCCGGTGTGCCCCTTGAGGGTGAGGATTTCCTGTCCGGTCGCGGCGTCCCACACCTTCACCGTCTCGTCCCGCTGGCGGAGGCGAGCCGCTTGCCGTCGGGGCTGAACGCCACGCTCGTGACACCGTCGGTGTGCCCCTTGAGGGTGAGGATTTCCTGTCCGGTCGCGGCGTCCCACACCTTCACCGTCCGGTCCCGCTGGCGGAGGCGAGCCGCTTGCCGTCGGGGCTGAACGCCACGCTCTTGACACCGCCGGTGTGCCCCTTGAGGGTGAGGGTTTCCTGCCCGGTCGCGGCGTCCCACACCTTCACCGTCTGGTCCACGCTGGCGGAGGCGAGCCGCTTGCCGTCGGGGCTGAACGCCACGCTCGTGACATCGCCGGTATGCCCCTTGAGGGTGAGGGTTTCCTGCCCGGTCGCGGCGTCCCACACCTTCACTGTCCGATCCCAACTGGCGGAGGCGAGCCGCTTGCCGTCGGGGCTGAACGCCACGCTCGTGACACCGCTGGTGTGCCCCTTGAGGGTGAGGGTTTCCTGCCCGGTCGCGGCGTCCCACACCTTCACCGTCTGGTCGACGACTGGCGGAGGCGAGCCGCTTGCCGTCGGGGCTGAACGCCACGCTCGTGACACCGCCGGTGTGCCCCTTGAGGTAGATGTGGCCCGAGGAGATCTTTCTTTGCCAGTAGAACCACTCGAAACCGCGGCGATCGATGCCGCCCTGATTGGCCGGAAGCTGCTCGACGAGCCCCTTCTGCAAGGGTCGCCATGATCGTTCTCCCAGTACCGCTGGACGAGATTCATTCGGGCGTCGTACAGACGTTGCTCGGCCAGTTCGGTCTGTTCCCGTTCCTTGGCCTGGGCCTTGAGGATCTCTTGCAGACGTTGCTCGGCCAGCTCGGTCTGCTCCCGTTCCTTGGCCTGGGCCTTGAGGGCGTCTTGCTCGCGGTTGAGGGCGTCCTGACGAGCATCGAGCGCGGCCAGCAACCCCAGACTGGTGCCGATCAGCCCCCCCAGAACCGCCACCACCAGCGCCGCCGTCAGCCCCGCGATCACCGGACGCCGGCGGCACCACCGCCAGCCCTTCTCGAATGCGCTCACCGGCCGTGCCTGGATGGGCTCTCCACCCAGGAACCGCCGAAGCTCGGCGGCCAACGCCTGCGCGGAAGGGTAGCGCCGCTGGGGGTCCTTATCCAGGCACTTCAGGCAGATGACCTCGAGATCTCGGGGAAGCTTCGGATTGAGTCTGGAAGGGGGAACCGGCGGCTGCTGGCGCACCCGGTCGAGCGTCTCCATGACCGAGTCGCCGCCGAACGGCGGCTTACCGGTGAGCAGGGCGTACAGGACCGCTCCCAGTCCGTAGACGTCGCTCAGGGTCGTCACCAGCCTCTTGCTCCCGGCGGCCTGCTCGGGAGCCATGTAGGCCGGCGTGCCGAGGACTGCGCCCGAGTCGGTCAGGCTGCCATCGCCCTTGACCTGCTTCGCCAGGCCGAAGTCACTCACATGCGGTTGGCCTTGCTCGTCCAGGAGGATGTTCGAGGGCTTGAGGTCGCGGTGGAGGATGCCGCGCTGGTGGGCGTGGTGGACGGCCTCCGCGATCGTGACCATGAGCTTCGCGGCGTTTTGCGGGTTTGCGGTGTACGAAGCGAGTGTCTGGCTCAGGCACGGGCCACCGATCAGCTTCATCGAGAAATAGCGCTTGCCGTCGTGCTCCCCCACCTCGTGGATCGGCACGATGTGGGGATGGTCGAGCCGGGCGACCGCCTCGGCCTCGTTCTGGAACCGCCTCAGCTCCGCCTCGCCGGCGAGCGCGCCGGCCCGGATCATCTTCAGCGCCACGAGGCGATTGAGACTGATCTGGCGGGCCTTGTAGACGACGCCCATGGCGCCGCTGCCCAGCTCCCCGCGAATCTCGTAGTCGCCGAAGTAGCGAATCCGGGTGCCTGGATCGACGGAACCCTCATCGCCGGCCGGCCCATCGCCGGGTGCGAAGTTGGCGGTGGGTGCAGAATCGCTCGTCGGACCAGACTGCTCCGAGAAGACGGGGGTGGCTGTGCCGTCGGCGTGGGTCGATGTGTCGTCGGCTGTCGCGGCTGGCTCCCCAGGTGGGCCGGCCGTCGACTTCGGCTCGCCCGGGGGTGATTGGCTCTCGTCCTGATCGTCCAGGACTTCCCCGAGCAGGCAGGCCGGGCACAGGCCCTGGGGGGCGTGGGCGGGCATCTCGCGGCCGCAGTTCGGACATCGTTGCGGTTCGGTCATTTGCGGGCTCCCTGACGAGTCGGTTCCGGACACCTCTCTCATACGCAATCCCGCCAACGACCTAACAAGAATTCTTGGGGATCAGGCCGTGATCGCCTCAAACAGCGACCGGATCTCGTCTTCCATCTCGGACGGGTCGTCGAGGGTGGCGGCGATCTGCTCCTGGAGAATCTCGCGATAACGTTTCCGGAGCCGGTGAACGGCCATGATGCACGGCCTCCTCGGTCTTGCCGAGCCTGGCAGCCAGGGTCGCGGCCGAAACCGCGCCTTTCCCTTGGGTGAGGACGATCTTGAGGTGGTCGAACAACTCGGAATGGCCCTTCGCCGCGTACTCGGCGGCCAGCAGGTCGAGGACCTTTTCGAGCAAGGTCAGGGCCCAGGCGCGGTCGAACAGGCGGTCGGGCGTGAGCGTGTCGGCCGGCTCGAAGCGATAGCGGTCCTCCGCCCGTTGCGCATCGATCGAAACGGTCGGGATCCCGCCGCCCCACGCCGTCTTTCGACGGAACTGGTCGATCAGGAAGTGCTGGCAATCGGTGCGCAGGAACGCGCGGAATCGGCCCTTGCCCGGCTCGGCCGCCGCAATGATGCCTTTCTCCAGCAAGCGAGCGAAAAACTCCTGGGTCAGGTCGAGGGCTTGATCGTGTCCGTTGCCCTTTCGCCTGATGAAGCGCGTAGATGGGATACCAGTAAACGGAGCAGAGCTCGGCCAGGGCCGCGCGGGCCTGCGGCGATCCAGGCGATCCCGCTCGGATGATGAGGCTCCAGTGAGTCGACGGAAACCGACCCGAGGCGCAGGTGTTCGAGTCGGGATTGTGGGGCATGACGATTCCTCTTCCGGACCCCGATGTGACTCCCTCTCTCTGGTTATCCTCTCCAACATATTACGTGAACCACAGGGACTTACGTCAGCCCACCCCCGAGGAGTTCGCTCGGCCCTCGTCGAGGCGTCCTACGGATCTATCGCTACAAGGTTGAAAATGTGAGACCGGCCAGCCAGGGATGGCGATCGGGAACCGATCGCCGGGAGGCCGTCGATCGAACAATCGCGGGTGCCCTGGTGAACGTGAGTCACGTTGAACTTGTCCGACCGAGGCAAATCCAGGATGATGGACGTCGTGGATCGGGCTCGTCCCTTGGTCCCTGGACCTATTCGACCCCGGCAAGTTCTACTTGACACGGGGTGGGCCCGCCTCGGTGCCGTGGGCATCGATTCGGGCACGTCCGCGACGCATGAGGAGGCGACCGTGACGGCGATCAAGCAAACTGTGACGATCCAGCCCGGCGGCCGGATCGAGGTGGTCTCGGACGAGTTGCCGGAAGGGCGGCAGGCGGAGGTCATCATCCTGGTCGATCAATTCCGGCCGGCGCTCCGCTCAACTGACCCCGTCAGGGGTGGCCAGGAGCCGCCCCCGAACATCCAGACCGCCGACCAGTCGATCGGTACGCGAGGCGACGCGGAGAGCTCGCAACCCGCGGAACAAGTCCAGGAGTATCCGACGGCCGACTTCATCGAGCCAACGAAATACGACTGGAATATGAACGTATTTATAGCAGAACGAGCGGTGAGAGAATATCTCAAGGACTCCGATGCCGATCATTGAGGTTCCCCAGCCCGGATCGCCGTTGTCTCAAGGCGATATCCTGAAGGATCTCGATCTCTTCCTTACGGCGGATGGGTGGGGGAGGAACGTGGACGATCAGAGAAGTCCCCGTACCACCTATGCCTCGTGTTATCACGGCCGTGCGTGATCGAGCACAAGAAGACGGTCATCGTCGCAGGTATCGAGAAACTGAAGGACAGCCCTCCGCGGGACGCGAATAACTTCGAGGTGGTCCTTTCGTTCCTGACGAGGCTTCGAGATGGGCCGGAATCACCCGATGTGTTCTACCTGGGGCAAGTCCCCGGCATGAGCGGGCGGTTCGCGGCACGATTCGACCTGCTTCATACGATCCGTGTTCCACCCAGCGGTCCCGAGCGGGAGTCGTTCGTCGACGCCAGGAGGATTGCGGTCCTGAATCACGAGTTCGTGCGCGATCTCCATGTCCGCTTGTTCCGAGCCGTCGCGACTCTGGGCTTCGACGATCATCGTTGGTTGTCCGATTCGGACCTGGAATGGCTGGTGGATTCCGGCAGGGCGGACTTGCTGAAGGCGCAGTCGAAAACCCAGGAGTTGAGGGCAAAGAAATCGTCTCAACCAGCGCAGGGAGGGCGTTTCGAGCCGAAAGAGCTGGACGCCGCCGAGTAAGCCGAGCAAGCCCTGCGGGAGTCGCTACGGCCCTACGAGCAAGAACACCAGAGGCGCGGCGGACCGGAGCTGAGTCCTTGAAAAGGATGGCGAAGTTAACTCGGTGGGTCTGAAACTCGAGAGGAATCCCATGTCCACAGTCGCACCGACGCGATCCTCCCCCATGCCGGTGGATCCGGGGTGGGTCCCGTCATCGCTCTATCGCCTGACGTTGGAGCAATACGAGGGGATGATCGATGCCGGCCTCTTCACCGGGCGGGAACGCGTCCATCTGATCAACGGTTTCCTGGTGGCCAGGATGACCGAGAGCCCCCCACAATCGACGGCGGATCTCCTCTGCGGGGCCGAGCTCGGCCGCGTGATCCCGCCCGGCTGGCACGTCCGAGCGCAAGCCCATCCGGATCCCCAGCCCGGGTCGAGATAGCAAACCCGAGCCGGCTCAATCCGTCGTGCGGGGGGCGATCCGCGATTACAGCCGACGAAGCCCAGGACCAGCCGACGTTGCCCTGGTGGTCGAGGTCTCCGATTCCAGCCTGGACGATGACCGCAAGCAGTCGGAGATCTACGGCCGGGCGGGCATCCCCTTCTACTGGATCGTCAACCTGGTCGACGGCCAGGTCGAGGTGTACTCCAATCCCGGTCCTTCCGGTTACCAGACGCTGGACGTTCTGGCGCCTGGTCATGTCCTGACCGTGATCATCGATGGCGTCGAAGTCGGAGAGATCCCGGTGGCCGACCTCCTGCCGTAAGGGATGAGGCTTCGGCCCGCGGTGGGCGCGGGGTAGCCGCGCACGGGGTGACATGGCTAGAGCGATTAACACTTGGGTTGCGCACACGTCATTCCAACCCGAAGAAGCGTCAAAATTGAAGTTGCGCTTTCTTCCGACGCCCCGAAGGGGCAGCCACAAATCAGCCCAGGGCAACGCCCTGGGAACCGATGCATGTGAATAACCCATGCCCTGAAAAGGGCCCAACCGGGCGCTCAATCCCAGCGATGGTTCTTCGCAGGCGATTGAGACAAAAAAGTAGTCGCCTTAACGTGTCACGCCCTTTCAGGGCTTGGTGGATTGGGATCGTTGATCGGTCCCCAGGGCGTTGCCCTGGGCTGATTTGTCGGGCCCCTTCGGGGCAAAATCCCAAAATGCGCAACTTCAAAACGTGCCAGCGAGGGTCCGACGCCTTTCCCCTCGCTGGCGCGTCGGGTTAGTATGAGCGGCAGGCGCTTCAAGCTGTGCGCAAAATCATGCGTGAAGCGCTCTACATTTCAGTAGGAGTGAGGCATCATGCAGTTGACAGATCGGACGAGCCTTTTGACGGCACTTCTTTCTGTAGGTTTCCTGATCCACGGCGCGGGTCGGCCAAGGCCCAAAGTGATCTCAATGGACGATCGCTGGGAGGTTATGGAGCGAAATCCGTTGAAACCATGTCGCAAGCCCTGATCCCGTACACCGGAGGATTCGGCGGCTTCATGCCGTATCGCATGGCCAGCGGCGGCGCGCTCGCGTTTCGCCCGCGCACGAACGCGACGATGGATCCGGTGCGGTCATCGTTCAGCCTGTCTTCCATGTCCGGCGGGATGGGGCCCGGCAGCCGATCGTTCCTGACCTCGGGAGCCCGGGGCAGCATGGGATCGCTCACCGTCGGGATGGGATCAATCTCGGGGATGCGGCAGCGGACGACCCGGCCGGGCGTCATGAGCGTGATGCCGCCGAGCATCGGCTACCCGTTCCGGCAGCCGCCGAGCCCGGGGACGTCCTCCGGGGGGATGTCGATGTCCATGCCGTAGGAGATCCACGCGGCGAATCTGGCTCAAGGCAACGGGGCGAGATCGGGGGCACGCTCGCCGACGACGGGATGATCCTTGAGCTGGCAGCCGACGGCTCGCTCCAGCATCGCCAGGGCCTTGCCCAGCTCGGCCTCGACCTGGGCAATCTGGACCTGGACCTGGAGGACTTCTCGCATGGCCGAGAGGAGCGTCGCGATATCGACGTTGCTCCGGGCGTAATCGGTCTTGGCGAGCTCCAATGCCTCCCTGGTGCGAGGCAAGATCGAGTCGCGCAGCAGGTGGACGACGTTCCGCTGGACCCTGGCCTGCACCAAGAGGTCGTAGATCTCGCTATACGCCTCGTCCTGCTGGGCTTCGAGCAGCCTGGCGTCGGCGAGGGTGCGTTCCTGGGCCTCGTGGACCCCTGCGCGATACTTTGCCTGGTTGACCGGCAGGTTGAACGCGACGAACAGGCCAACGTTGGGCGAGCCGGTCGCCGTCGGCGAGACGGCATTCTGCCGCGTCATGTCCATGTAGGTGAGGCCAAGCGTGATGTTGGGATGAGCCCGCTTGCGGGCGAGCTGCTCGGCCTTCTCGTCGCGGGCGATCGACTCCAGACGGCCGCGAAGCTCGGGACGGACGGCGATGGCCAGTTGGTAGAGCGGGTCAACTTCCGCCGGCACGTCGGCGAGCGTGACCTGGGGGAGCGTCCGCAGGTCGGCCTCGGGGCTGACATGGATCTGCCGGGCCATGGCGGCGCGGGCCGAGGCCATCCCCTGCTGGTAACTCGCCAGGTCCCGATCCAGCTCGCTGATCAGCACCTCGGCCTTGATCACGTCCTGCTCCGAGCCACCGGCCTTGAAGCGCTGACCGGCGATCGTCCGGAAGTCCTCGAGGATCGTGCGGGTGTCCGCCAGGATCGCCGCGGTCTTCTGGTTGGAGTAAAGGTCGTAATACGCGCGCTTCACGGCGGCGATGGCGTCAAGCTGGGCGGCGGCCAGCTCGGCCAGGGCGATCCGCACGTCCTTCTCGGCCACCTCGCCGCGGAGCCTCAGCGTGCCAAACCAGGGGAACTGCTGCGCGAGCGTCAAGTTGTAGGGGTTGTACCCCATGATCGAATACTGCGGCGCGACACTCGGGATCGGGAAGACCGTGTTCGACGCGACCGGGTCTTCGAGGGCCGTCACCTGGGGGATCCGATACCTGAGCGACTCGACGTTGTGGTAGGCGGCCTGAACCGTCCGGTTCTCGGCCATCGCCTGGCGGATGTACGCATCCACCGGCTGCGGCCCGGTCAGATCGGGAGGGACCGGCGCGGGCCCCGACGTGACGGCCATCGTCGTCAGGGGATGATGAGCGGCGAATCCGGGCGCTCCGACGTCCCCGGGGCGGACGGGACCGGCCTCAGCTCCCGCGTTGCCCCGCGATCGGGGCATGCTCCGATCGTCGCGGCGCGTGGCTACATCCGATCACAGTGATGGCCAGAACGCACCAAAGGCCGAGGGTGTCAAGTCGCTTCACGGCCGGCCTCCCTGTGAAGCCCTCACAACGCGCGCACCATCCGCGCAACCGGCAACGACGACTCGATGAACCCTGCCTCTTCTATCGGCAAAAGTGGTCTTGCCGATTCGATGGAATGTCCCGATTGCGGCGATTCCTCGTCAGCCGTGGGATGCTGAATTTCCGGTCACCACCTCGGCCGACGGCCTTCGATGGCGTCGTCGACGGCCAGCTTGATCACCTCGTGCGCGGTATCGAGGCCAAGGCGGTGGGCGACCTCGGCGAGGATCGCCTCGGGTTCGCCACCAACGTCCGCCGCGGCGTCGCGGCCGAAGGCGTGGTCGAACCGGGCGATCTCCGCCAGGCGGGCCGCCTCGCCGTAGGCGATCCGATATTGCAGGCACGATTCCAGGTCGTGGAGGAGATCGCTCATTCGTGTGCGCCCGATGGAGTCGACGTCGCGGTCGAATCGGAGACCGATGGCCGGGTCGCCAGGCCGTCGACCGCGTCGGGGCCCTGGGCCAGGCTGGTCCGCCATCGCCCTTCGCCCTGCACCTCGAGCACCCTGTCGTGGTAGGGCAGCAGGGCGTGGCGGTCGCCGATGGTCAGGTAGGTGATCGAGGATTCCTTGAGCAGGCCGTAGAGGTTCGCGACCTGTTCCCGGGTCAGTTCTCCTCCCATCCGGTCGATGAACACGAACCGAGGAGCCGCCAGGAGCACCCGGGCGAAGATGAGGAGTCGCTGCTCGCCCGGAGCTGAGGGCGCTGGGGCTGTGCACATCGGCGTCGAGTCCACCCACTCGCCTCACCATCGCCCCGAGCCCGACTTTCTCCAGTGCCGCGAGCAGCTCCTCGTCGGGGAACGGCCGTGCGGGCGGGGTGCCGACCAACTGGGCGCGCAACCCGCATCGCACGGTGAGCGGCTGCTTGGGCACGAAGTAGATCCCTTCGGGACCGGGCCGGATGATCCGGCCTTTTCCGTTCTCCCAGAACCCCGCGGTCGCCAGGAACAGGGCCGTCTCGGCGGTCGATGTCCGGCCCGGTGATCAGCAGGTTGGTGCCGTGCGGGATCGCGAGCGACAGGTCCTCGACCAGGGGGCGGTGCTCGTGCATGCGACCAGAGCGAGAGCCCCTCATAGGCGACCCGACTCTCCTCCTCGAACGATCTGGACCGCCGACGCCGCCGGGGTCCGCGCCTTCTCGATCGCCTGGGCGATCGTGTCCAGCCGGTCCGTGACCGCGGCGAACGAGGAGAGCGTCTCGAACTGGGTCACGATCAGCGAGAACGCCCCCAGGAACGCCGAGAACGCCATCGCCGACTGCGTGACGACGCCGAAATCGACCTGGCCCCGGATGTACATCGGCGCCACGATCAAGAGCGGGATGAGCTGGATCAGGTAGTTGTACCCGTTGACGAAGAAGTTCAGGTTCCGGGTGACCTTGATGATCGTCTTGTTGTTCGTCACCACATCGTTGAGGCGGGCGCGGAGGCACTCGCGGACGGTCTTGCCGGCCCCCATCGTGGCGATCGCCTCGGCCGTCTCCCGGGTCTGGATGAGGTGGTAGCGGAGGTCGGCCTCCTTCTGGAGCTGGAGGTTGTCCAGCCGCACGAGCGTGCGTCCCAGCAAGATCGTCAGCGTCGAGCCGACCGCCGCGTACAGCAGGGCGACCAGCACCAGTTCCGGCGTGATCGACCACAGCACCCCCAGGAACGCCAGCGAAGTGATCAGAGCGTTCAGCGACATCAGGAAGAACGAGAGCGTCGTCTGGGTATACGACTTGACGTCCTCGGTGATCCGCTCGTCGGGGTTGTCGACCTCGTCCTGGGTCTTGAGTCGATAGAACCGGTCGCGGGACATATAGAGATCGATCAGCAGTCGGGTCAACCAGCCGCGCCAGAGCAGCCGGAGCCGCTCCTCCGAGAATCGGTAGAACGCCGAGATGACCGTCGATACCGCGAAGACGCCCGCGTAGATGAAGGCATAGCGGACGAATCCGCTCATCCTGCGTTCGGAGATGGCCGTCATGAAGTCGCGGCCGACGTAGCTGTTGACGACGTTCAGTCCGCTGAGCGACATGAGCAAGGTCAGGAGCAGGGCGAACCAGCCGATGGCGATCCATCGGACCTCGGATGAGAAGAAGAGTCGGATGGTCTGGAGCGATCGCGACCATACCTGGCGTTCATTCTTGATCATCGAGGCCCCTCGTCCCTGTGACGTTGACGATGAGGGGCCTCGATCACCCGGCCTCTGGCCGATGCGCCGGGCACGTCCGTCCGGACGCCGCCTCCCCGGCGCGTGCCGGAGCCAGGCCCCCGAACGATTCTCTCCGCCCGGCCCCGGGATTTCCACACCATCCGGGCCGTCTTCACATGATGCCGGCAGTTTCGGCCGGCGGGACGCCCGCCTGGCGGCAGGGGCGGACGACTTCCGCGGCTTCGGCGCGGCCGTGAGCGATTGGAGGAACGCGAGCAGGTCGTAGCGGTCAACCCGGGAGAGCCTCGCGTACCGAGAGGACGTCGCGGCGGCCTCGCCCCCGTGGAGCCGGATGGCTTCGTCGAGGGAACTCGCCCGGCCGTCGTGCAGGTAAGGGGCCGAGTCCGCGACGCCCCACAGCGGAGGCGTCCGCCACTCGGTCGTGACCGCCCCACCCGTTGGCCGTGTGGCATCCTTGGCCGCGGCCAGATCATCCCGCCGTCCGGGCGGGGTCGAGCTGCCGTAGTACGTGGCGGCGTCGCCCAGGGATTGACCCATGTCGTGCAGCAGCATGTCGCTGTAGAGGCCATCCACATCTCCCAGCTTCGTCGCATGGCACGTCGCACAACCGATCGACTACGAAGACGGGGTATCCCAGAGTCGCGGCGGCCTCAAACGCGGGACGGAGCACCGGCGGCGGCAGCTCGCGCACGTACTGGACCAGCAGATCGCACTGCTCCTCATCCAGGTCGAGCTTCGGCCGGGATGCGCTGGCCTCCCCGGTGGGCGCGAGACTCGCCTGGTGATGGCCGGGCACTTCCAGGCCCAGCTCGTTCGAGCAGGCGGCCAGGACGAAGTCGTGCAGGGCCGCCGTCTGGCCCTTCCACCCGAACCGCCCGAGGCGGCCGTCCGGCAACCGGCTCACCCGCCCCTTGATCTCGGGGAACCCCGGGAACTTCCGTTTCTCGGCCGCGAGCAGCACCGGGTCGGGGATGGCGTCGATCAGCCCCGCGCCGAAGATCGACGGGGTGTTCCGCGTCGACTGCCTGCAGCCCGACGATCTCCCCGCGACTGTCCGCCGCCGTGTAGGACTGGATCCCGCTCAATTGCCCCTCGAGTGCCTTGGTCGGTCGCGTGCCGGTGGATCACGACGCTCGAACCGCCCTGGAATCCGGCGTGGAGGTCCTTGAGGTCGCCCACGAACACCCTGCCGTCTTTCTCCGCTCTGGGTTGGGCTGGCGACGGCCGTCAGCATGAGGACGTTGCGATCGTTCCCACCCGCCCCGCCGACGCCGCCGAGGTGGTGGCATGCCACGCACGAGGTTTCGTTATAGAGCGGCCCGAGGCCGTCGCCGCCGGTCGGGCTGGGCTTTCCCGGCTCCCAGACCTTCACGAACAGCTCCCGGCCTTCGTAGAACTCTCGGGAGTACGTCGTCTTGGACCGCGTGCCGCGGCCTCCCGCCACGGCCACCGAGCACACCACACCAGCAAACAGCCGGCACTCAGCCAGGCCCTTCCGCGGATTCCGGACATCGTTCTCGCAATCGCGTCGTGACGCATGGGGCAATTCTCCTTGATGTCCACCAGGCGAGCCAGGGGAGCCCTAGGCTCGCGGACTGCCTTTTCCCTCGGCGCACCAAGTCCGAGCCCCGATCGATCGGGGTTCGACGAGCTTCGACGCGGACCTCACGATGAGGCGGTCCGCGGGCATGTCCGGGCGTGGGTCGCGACGGTCGCGCGCAGCGACTGACCCGGCACTCCGAGCCGTGCGACCCGACACCGAGCGCGTCGGCGAGCGTCCCGCCGCCGCGTGTTTCAGGAAAAGGGATCGTTGAATAGAGAGACGATCCGATTGCCCCAATTATTCAGGACGCGTTCGCAACCGATCGGAGGGGCCTTTGTGGCCTCGATAGTTCACGTGCCCAAGTTGGGGGATGCGGATGATGTGAGTCGGTCGCTTGGTGTGAAGGCGATTCCTAGCCGTTCGATCCGCCGATCATTCGTCTTGTTTACCATACTTGGCAAACGCGCGTCGGAGGGCCTCGGTTGGCTCCGGCGGATTGTTGATCAGCTCGACGAGTTGGTCGTGATCTCGGGGGCTGAGCGGAGTCCGCATCTCTTCGGCAAACCGCACCTCGTCCTCAGGGATCACCACCGCCTTGCGAATCCGAACCTCCGTGTCGCTAACTTGCTCGACGATCACGGTCGCGTTCGCAAAAGCCTGCGGGAAGCGTCACCCGAGCCTTCTTATCGGTGGTTCTCGTCTCGGTTTTCATGGAAGTCGATCTCCTTCGCTGCAATGCTATGCCCACGAGGGAAAGTGGTCAAGCGGGGCAATCCCTCCAGACCGGCTGTCCATCACCCTTTGCGGCGAACGTCGGGCTTCGATCAACCAAGATCCAGGTGAGGCGCCGGCGGCACGGCATGCTGGGAGCTCGCCACGACCTCGGCGAGGAAGCCGAGCAACCGCTGGCGGAAGAGCGGCAGGGCGAACGCCTCGGCGCGGCGGCGGGCCAGGATCGGGTCGTGAGGGCAGCCCTGCGCTTCCCAGGCGTTGATCGCATCGAGCAGCCCGGCGGCGGTGGGCTCGGGGTAAGTCCGGCCGACGGAATCGTCCACGGTCTCGGCCGCGCCGCCGCGGCCCAGCGCGATCACCGGGGCGCCGCAGGCCAGGGCCTCGATGGGCACGATCCCGAAATCCTCCTCGCCGGGGAAGAGCAGGGCACGGCATCGCCGATAATGGTCGCGGATGACCTCGTCCGGCTGCCAGCCGAGGAACTGCACGCTCGGCCCGGCGATCGACTCCAGCCGGGCGCGCTCGGGGCCCTCGCCGATGATGGTCAGCCGGCGACCCGACTCCGTGCACGCCGACACCGCCTGATCGATCCGCTTGTAGGGCACCAGCGCCGAGACGACGAGATAACCGTCGTCGCGCGGCCGATCGGTCGGGTCGGGCGTGTAGAACGCGGCATCCACCGGGGGCTGGATCACCCGGCTGTCGCGTCGATAGCATCGCGTGATCCGACCGCGAACCGTCTCCGAGATCGCCACGAAATGCGAGACCCGGCTCGACGTCGCCCGATCCCAGCGCCGGAGCCGCGACGAGCATCGTCCGGGCCAGGAATCGCCGCACGGGCCGATCGGACCAGCTCTCCAGGTAGGTCTCCCGACCCTGCCAGGCGTACCGCATCGGCGTGAAGCAATAGCAGACGTGCGGGACGCCTTCCGGCGGCACGATCGCCTTGGCCACGCAATGGCTCAGGCTGACCACCAGGTCCACGTCTCTGGGCCGCCAGGCCCGCGCGGCCATGGGCATGATCGGCAGCAGGTGGCGATAGTGGCGGAACACGCCCGGGACCTTCTGGAGCGGCGAGGTCCGGATCGCCATCGACTCGATCGCCGGGCTGAGCGAGCCCCGCTTATGGATCAGGGTGTAAAGCGTGGCATCGGGGAAGGCCCGGCACAGGACTTCCAGGCACTTCTCGCCGCCGCGCATCCCGGTCAGCCAGTCGTGCACCAGCGCAACGCGCAGTCCGGCCAGCGGCGAACCGGCCGTGCTGGCCTCCGACCGGATCTCGCGCAGGCGCGCAACAGCCCCAACATCGCGGTTGCTGGCATCCATGCCGGCCTCCCGGGTCAACGGGTCATCCAGAACGGGCGTCCCAGCCGGCTATCCCGCGAAGTTGCTCCACCCGCACACACAGGCTTTCGGACCGGAAACCTACACGAGATCGCCCGATCGGGCAAGACGGGCTGGGAATTCGCGCGAATAGAGCAGACGACCGGCAGCGTCTGAAGGGTTGCAGCCCCGTGCCGGCCCGAGAACCCACCCGTTCCATTCCGAACCGATTCGGAGATACAATATCGGCTACGGTGCAGGGATGAGGGATCAGCAGAGGTCTCGGTCGAATTCCGGGAGACTTCGATACATGCGCCCTGCGAATTCGGATCCGGTGCACTTAGCGTGGCGGGTTGGCTGTTCGTGCTCCTGGCGTGGTCCTCGTCGCCATGCGAACGACCGGCGCAGGCCGCCGATGCGGCCGGTGCACCAAGGCGAAGGCGAAGGACGGGGATGCGATCGCCCGGGGCCGCGAGCTGTTCGACCGCGAGTGGACTCCCAACGATCGCCGCAGCCACGGGGGCGACGGGCTCGGGCCGGTCTACAACGAGCGATCGTGCGTCGGATGCCACCACCAGGGCCCCTCCGGCGGCGGGGGCGGATCGGCCGGCACGAATATCGAGATCATCACGCCCACGCCCGCCGGTAATCCTCAAAACTCGCCCGGCTTCTATTACGCCTTCTCGTTCAACTACGGACCGGACGGATTCGAGTACCGGATCGGCGACCCGACGAGCACGACGGCCCGCCGTCCCGGCGCCGTCGCGCCGAAGGTTGCCGAGCTGGTGCGGATTCATCCGGGCTTCCGCGACGCGACCGGGGTGGTCTTGCACCGGTACGGCAACGACGCCGACTACCGGGTCTGGCGCGAGTGGGTCCTCGGCCAGCACGGCACGATCGCGATGCGATCGTCGCAGCGGAACCCGACCCCGCTGTTCGGCGTCGGCCTGATCGACGCGATCCCCGACGCGGCGATCGAGGCCGCTGCGCGTCGGAGACACCCCGGCTCGCCGCAGGTCAAGGGGCGGGTCGGGCACCTCGCCGACGGCCGCATCGGCCGGTTCGGCTGGAAGGCCCAGACCGCGACCTTGCGCGAGTTCGTCCTGTCGGCCGCGGCCGTCGAGATGGGGCTCGAGGTTCCCGGCCATGCCCAGGCCGCCGACCCTCGCGTCCCGCCGCTGAAGGCGCCGGGGCTGGACCTCGACCGCGACGAGTGCGATGCCCTGACCGCCTTCGTCCGCTCCTTGCCGGCGCCGAAGGTCCAGATCCACCGCCCATCCTCGCGACGACAAGGCCCGCAAGGCGGGAAAGGCCCTGTTCAAGTCGATCGGATGCGCCGAGTGCCACGTCGAGAAGCTGGGCGGCACCGAGGGCATCTACAGCGACCTGCTGCTCCACGCGATGAGTCCCGAGCTGGCCGACACACCATCCTACAGCGCGTTCCTGGCGGGAGCGGACGCTCCGCCCGCCAGAATCAACCCGGCCGCCGGACACGAGGCTCGCCGCACCGGCATCGCCGCCGAGGAGGAGTGGCGGACGCCGCCGCTCTGGGGCCTGCGCGACTCGGCCCCCTACCTCCACGACGGCCGGGCCGGTAACGTTGACGAAGCGATCCGCCTCCACGGCGGCGAGGCCACCGCCGCCGCCCAGCGATACCGGCAGTTGCCCGCCCGCGAACAGGCCCAGCTCCAGGCATTCTTGCTCTCGCTCGCCGCGCCGGAGGTCCCCGCGCCCAGTTCCCGCGACCGTGAGAACGGAGACCGCGGAGCACGCAGAGATCGCAGAGAAGAAGACCGAGAATGCGAGGAAGAACCAGACATCAGAAGAGAGCAAGAACGCTCTCGTTTTTTCTCGGTGTTCTGCGGTGAAAACATTTCTTCTCTGATTATCTTATGCATTCAGTCTACTCTGATTCTCTGTCTTCTTCTCTGCGATCTCGCGATCTCCGCGGTGAAAACTCTTCTCTCATTGTTCTGCGGCGAGTGATGGACAATACCATGGCGGTCCCACTTGACGGCGGTGTAGACAGAACGAATCGCGGCATCTCTCGTCATCGGCTCGCGGCCGTGCTGATCGCGATCAGCGCGTTCTGGATCGCCGAGGATCGATCGGCCCAGGCGCAGGCTCCGAAGGCGGTGCGAAAAGAATCACCTCCGGAGCGCAAAGTCCCCGCGCCCGAGGTCGTCAACGCCCAGGTGCTCGCCGAAACAGCCGGCGGATCCGCTCGACGGCCCGCCGTTCGTCACGTCCAAGGCGTGGGCGATCGCCGACGGCCGGACCGGCTCGGTCCTCTGGGGCCACCGCGAGGCGGAGGTGCTGGAAATGGCCAGCACGACCAAGATCATGACGGCCCTGATCGTCGTGCGGCTGATGGCGAAGGACCCGGCCGTCCGGGACGAGGTGCTGACTTTCTCGAAGCGAGCGGATCGGACGGAGGGCTCGTCGTCGGAGGTGCGCGAGGGCGAGCATCTGCCGGTCCACGAGCTGTTATATGGGCTCCTGTTGCCCTCGGGCAACGACGCGGCCGTGGCGTTCGCCGAGCACTTCGGCGGCCGATTGAAGCCGCCCTCCGACGCACCCGACCAGGCCGATCCGCTGCCCCGGTTCGTCGCCGAGATGAACCGCGTGGCCGACGAATTGGGTCTGCACGAGACGCACTTCGCCAACCCGAACGGACTACCCGCCCCCGGACACCGCTCCAGCGCCCGCGACCTGGCCAAGCTGGCGAGCCACGCGCTGACCCAGCCGATGTTCGCCACGGTGGTCTCGACCCGGAAGCACGGCTGCACGCTCATCGACGCCAAGGGCGGACGCCGCAACGTCGTCTGGACCAATACCAACCACCTGCTCGAGACCGAGGGCTACGATGGCGTCAAGACAGGCACGACCCAGGCCGCCGGTACCTGCCTGGTGGCCAGCGGCCGTCGCGGCAAGGATCACCTGATCGTCGTCGTGCTGGGCGGCTCCAGCTCGCCGGACAGCCGATACCCCGACGCCCGGAACCTCTTCCGATGGGCCTGGATGATGCGCGGCAACACGGCAACAGATGGACGCCCGGCCAAGTAGGATGGTGTCGAACGACGCAGTGCGTCGTGAGGCCCACCGGGTGCCTTGGATTCGAGAGCGCTCCACGCTTGGGTTGAGCACACGCCCAGACCCCCCTCACCCCAACCCTCTCCCCGTTGGGGCGAGGGCGACCGCCTCACGACCGGTTCACGGTCTGAGGATTCGGCCAGGGCCTCCAACATTCCCTTCTCCCCTCGGGGAGAAGGTGCCCGAAGGGCGGATGAGGGGGGATTCCAGGTCCGCTTCGGGCGCGTGTGCGCAAGTCAACCGTGAAACGCTCTAGTACTACTCCGTTAGAATTTCCATCTGCTGATTGTAGAGATGAGCACAAGGGTGGCAATAGGGGCAATCCGGTTGCGCCGTGGGCTCAGCAACCGCTGTAAGGCTCGACGGATCGCCGGCAGCGTGATCTGCGGCGCCTACCTCCTTTTTTCCCGGCGCGGCCGGTCGCTCCTTCTCGCGAAGCTGTTCCAGGAGCAGGAAACCGAACGCCAGCATCACCAGGCAGGCATGATGATGGAAGCCACGCCACGAGCGGCCCTCGAAATGAGCCAGACCCATTTCCTCCTTCATCTGTTGGTAGCCTTGTTCCACCGGCCAACGGCTCTTCCAGAGCCGGACCGCCCGCAGCCGCGGGGTGTCCGCCGGCAGGTTGCTGAGGGCGTACTTCAGTTGGCCGTTGGCCTGGTGCTCGATCAAGAGCCAGATCGGCTTGGCAAAGGCGCAGTTGCCCGTAGCCCAGCCGCCGCCGGGCCAGACCCGCAACCAGGCGAAGTGGCCCGACAGCTTCCCCTTGGTCCCCTCGCGCCAGGTCACCTTGTGCAGGGTTGTCCGGGCCGCCAGGTCCTTCAAGCTCACGGGCCTGGGGAGTGCCCTCGGCCAGCCGGGGCCGCTGCCGCGGCCGCCCGCCGGTCCCCTCAGGCCGCGCCGCCGCCCCGGCTGGCTCCCATTTTGGCTCTTCGGTGAAGACGACCATCTCGCCGGTGACACCCACGATGTACGCCAGGTCGCGAGCGGCCAACTCCTTGCGAAAGTCCTCCGAGACCCCGTAGCCAGCGTCGGCCACGGCGAGCCACCCCGGCAGTCCTTCGCCGCGCACCGTGTCCAGCAATTCCAAGGCGATTTCGCCCTTGGTCTGGGCGCGACGGAAGGCCTCCGGAACACCCGCCTCCTCCAGGTGCTGGGGATCCTTGATCCAGGAGTCGGGCAAGAACAGCCGCATCGCCAACGGGTAATGGCCTTTGGGGCTGACGTAGTGGACCGAGGGGGCCACCTGGCAATTGGCCTTCTTGCCCAGGGCCCCGCAATATTGCCTTTGGACACCGACGGAGTGTTTCCCCTGCTTGGGGAAGCTGGTGTCGTCGAAGACGAAGATCCCTTCGGGACTGGCGAAGGTCTGGGCCAGATGTTTTCGATAGCTGCGGGCGAGCGCCTGGTCGTCCCAGGGACTCTGGTTGACGAACTGCTGGAGGGCCTGCTCTGGGTCCTTGACGTCCAGGTCTGGCGGGAGTGTGACGCGACCGGAGAGGGGCTCGATGCTCTTGCGTTCGCCGTCATGGAGCAGCCCCTGGAGATAAACTCCGCTCCAGGTGGCCTGCTTCTTGTGGGAGAATCCGTCGTGGAACAGGTCCGCATAATCCCGAAGTCGCTCAACGACTTCGGGCGTCAGTTCGGGGGTGTAAGTCTTGCTCATAATGATCATACGAACAAAGGCTCCGAAGAGTTCGTAGGATCTAACGGAGTAGTATTAGCGACTGTCGAGTGGGTTCCAGTCCGTGAAGTCGTCGGCCGGCCATGCCTTGGGCAGCAGCTCCTGCGTGGCCTTGACCCAGGCTGATGAGTCGCTTTCCAAAGAATCGAGATAGGCGATCATCGCCTCCTCGACCAGTCCCGCCAGGGTCAGCAATCGCTCTTGAGCGATCCTTTCCAGGCGATGCTCCAGGTCAGGCTTGAGTTCCACGTTCATCATCGTCCTCTCGTATCACCGGGCCGCCGAGATCTTATTCGCTCGGAGCCCGCGCTTTCGCAACTCTGGAAGACCCGTTTGAACCTTCAGCGGTCATTGGCTCGTCCAGATAGACATCGCCCATCACCTGGGAGCCTTTGACCGGCGCGTCGACGGAGACGCTCCAGCGGTCGAAGCTCTCACCGCTCTTTGGCAGGGCATCCTCGAGCACCTGGGCGATGATGCCAGCCATCCACCGGGCTTCTCCCTCGGTCAACGGCCCCAGGACCGCCGTCACATTCATGTTGAGATCGACGAATGCCAGCTCAAAGCCCGGCACCCCCTCGCCGTATCCCAGACCATACCGGAGCCACCGTTTCCATGCGCTCGTCGAGATCCGGCGAAGTTCGATCCGGTCGAGCCACTCCACCTCGGTTGTGTGCGACCGGCCAAGGCCGAAACAGGGAATCATCGTGGTGATCTCACCCGGACGCACCACCCACCGCCGGCGGCTCAGCATCAGGGAAATCCAAGGCAGGACCAGGACCAGGCAAGCCAATCCCCCGGGAATCGTGTAGAGAAGAGAGAACTCATCGAGTTTACCGAAGACTCGCGTGAAGACGATGCAGAGAGTTACGATACCGATCACGCTCGCTGCGAGGAGCGTCGTGAACCAATCCGCGGAAACGCGTCGGGTGAATTCCGTGTGGTCCCACTCGCGCCGGCAGAAGATCTTGCTGTCTGAAGGAGGCTGGGACAGCACGCGAGACGCGTCCAGCACTTCACGATCGTCGCACCAGGAGGCGTTGACCCAGTCCGGGTTCAATTCGCGGAGGCGTCCTTCGATCCGCTCCTGGAGCCGGCCGACCGCGTCCTGGTCACGTCCTTGACTGAAGCGTAACGGAAGGCCGAGTGTCTCGATCTCCAGGCCATACTCGGGGTGGCATTTTTTTGTGTATGTATTGGGACGCGCTCCCGAATGGTCCGTCACCATGATACTGTATTGGGAAACGCTCTCGATTTCCGCCAGCGGGATCGATCTCTTCTTTCGCACGAGCAGGTTGACTCGAAGATAATCCAGACCCTGAGAGTCGAGCCGGAGTCGCTCGCGGCTGAAAAACGCCATGTATCCGAGGTACGAGATCAATGACCACGCGCAACGAGGATCACAGACACGCCAATGCCGTCCCTCAGCGACTCCCTGAAGGCCAAGGAAACTGCGATCACCACAGCGATCGTAACGACGATCCAGATGAGCCGGAGCAAGACAACACCCACGACAGCGACGCGCGGTTTTCGATCCAGGATCAGAGCCGGATCGTCTCCCTGATCCTCGCTCTCGCCCAACTGCTGGGGATGAGGAAGTTGTTCTACCGTTGTTGGGTTGGGCTCTGCGGGTCCCATGATTGCAACCTCCCCGATCAAGCCGAAACCTTCTGGATGGGTCCCACATCCTCGTGACGTGAGATTTCACGGGGCCCTGTCACCTTCGTGACCTCGGATGAGCCACTCGAGTCTGAGGCGATGATCGGCTCGTCGAGATAAGGATCTCCCATGGCCTGAGAGCCGTTGGCCGGCGCGTTGACGGAAACGCTCCAGCGGTCGAAGCTCTGACCGTTCTTGGGCAGGGCATCCTTGAGCACCTCGGCAATGATTCCGGCCATCCACCGGGCTTCTCCCTCGGTCAACGGTCCAAAGATCGCCACGTCGTACTCATCCAGGTCGACCAGTGCCAGCTCGAAGCCTGGCGCCGGCGAGCCGAACCCGATCCGATCTGCGAACCAGGGCTTCGATGTCCTCCAGAGCCGGCGGAGCTCGATCCGAGCCAGCCACTCGATCTCGGTCGTCCGCTGCCAGGCGAGGCCGAGCATGGGAACAGACGTTCTGATCTCGCCCGGTCGCACGACCCAGCGCCGACGGCGCACCATCAGTGAAACCCACGGCACCAGCAGGAACAGGCCAGCCGATCCCACGAGAATCCGGAAAAGCCAGTGGAACGCATCAGGCCCTGGCTCGGACGGATTCAAGATGATCGTGCCGATCATCGCCGAAACGCTCAGGACCAGGGGCAAGCGCGGCAGAACGGCGAACCAGTAATTCGTCGGACGACGTTTGATGAACTCCGTTTGGTCCCACTCGCGGCGGCAAAGGATGGTGCTGTCCGAAGGAGCCTCGGGCCGTGTGGACGACCCGTCCATGACTTCGCAATGGTCGCAGTCCGGGGCGTTGGCCCAGTTCGGATCCCATTCCTGGAGATGACGCTCGATCCATTCCTGGAGTCGGTTAGTCTCGTCCTGATCCCGGCCCTGGCCCACGCGCAACGGCTGGCCAACCGTCTCGATCACCAGGCCGTACTCGGGGTGAGACGGCTGATTCTCTCCGCCGTTGACCATCACGCTATAGGGCATGATGCTCCGGATCTCGCTGAGTGGAATGACCCTCTGCTTCCGCACAAATCCATCGACCCAGGTATAGGCCAGGCTCCGCGAATCGAGCCGAACCTGCTCGCGGCTGAAGATCACGCGTACGAACTCGTACAGCAGAGCCAAGCTGATGCCGAGAAAGAATATCGAAGCACCGAGGTCCCCCAACGTCCGCGACCTGAGGGCCGCTTCAACCCCGAAACTGGCGATGCATGCCACGCAGCACGCGAAGCCGAATAACCAAGCACCAATCGTCGCGATGGCCCGCGGATTTCGGACCAGGATCGGTGCCCCCAGGTTGGCCAGGTCCCTGGCCGCGATCCCTCGGTAAGACCGGCGCCGGACCGTGTGCCGTTCGTGCCAGGTGGATTTCATGGCTGGACTCCCGCAGACGCCCACCCCGCCAGCAATGTCAGGTCCGAAGCGAGGTTCATACCAGGTGGATTTCATGGCTGGACTCCCGCAGATCACGCCGCGATCGGTCGGACCAGTGCCGCATCATCTTATGACGTGGGATAACCTGATCTGGTTCATCAGCAATCGGCGCGGAGACTGAAAGATGACACCCCTCGCCGAACGCCACCACAGGCTTACGCGACGCGACGAGGTTCTTGCCCGGTAGGGGCTCGCCTCAGTGGTGTTACGGAAAGCGGTGCAGCAATCGCACTTCACTATGATAGCCGCCAGGGGTGATCTCCCGATAGACGACGGCCTTCCAGGCGACGGGGCGAACCCTGCGCGACGGCAGCTTCCGTTTGCGGCGGCCGTGTTGACCACACTTCGGGCCAGGGGCTTTCTTGGGTGCGAGGGGAACCGGTATAGTGACGGTCGTGCGTGCATCGGTGCCCTTGCTTGTCCCCTTTCGGTGAGCGTTCACAAGCCGAAAACACTTGTCCGTACATTTCGAGGAATCCTCCGAGGCCTTCTTCCGTGGTTCTTCCCCGCCTGGGAGGACCGGTTCGAGTTCGCCGACACCCCGCTGGAGCGGGCGGCGGAGGTCAGCAGGCTCGTCAGCCGTGAGAAGGCAGGAGTCCTGCGGCTGGGGGCTGGTTGCGAGCTGCGATTCTCCTGGGTTGCCGGCCGGGCGAGCAGCGAGGGTTCCCTGAGAGGATGTGAAGAAATCGATTCCGGATGACAAATTACGAATTACGAATGGATATAAAGCCTGATTTCAAAGGCATTTATGAATTCGCAATTCGCAATCTGGTATCTTCCATTGGATTCTTTCACAAGCTCTGAGCCAACAAGTATTCCCCCAGGGGAGCATTCGCCAACCTGGAGCAAGCGATCATGCCTCTACGCGACCACTTCCGCCCGCCGCTGGACAATATCACCTCGTGGGAGAGCCTGCACCACGCCTGGCCTACGGTTATGGTGATGCACCTGAACCGGCGTCTGCCAGCTCGCTTCCGGGCCGAGCCGGGTGTTCATCAGGGCGCCTCCTTCGAGGTCGATGTGTCCACCTACGACACCGATAGCAGCGGCGAGCCTCATGCCGGGAGTACCGGCGGGGAGACGACCGGCGGGGTCGCCGTCGCAACCCGGCCCGCGGTCTGGGCACCACCCCGGCCTACCTTTCAGGCAGCAACCGATCTGCCGGACCAGGACGAGTTCGCGGTGCTCATCTACGATAGCCGGAGGCAGCGGCGGCTGGTGGCTGCCATCGAGATCGTCAGCCCGGCCAACAAGGATCGGCCCGAGACGTGGCGGCTGTTCGTGGCCAAGTGCGCTGCACTGTTGCAGCGAAGGGTTTCGGTCGTCATCGTGGACCTGGTCACCACCCGGCACTTCAACCTGTATGGCGAGCTGCTCGAGTTCCTGGAGCAGTCGGACCCGGCCCTCGCGCCCGAGCCGCCCGGGACCTACGCCGTGGCTTGTCGCTGGACGCACCCGGGCACTCCCTTAGGTCCAGCCGGCTGGCGAGTCGAAGCCTGGAATCACACCCTGAGCATCGGTCAGCCCCTGCCCACGCTGCCCCTGTGGCTGACGGATGACTTCGCCGTGCCGCTGGAGCTGGAGGCCAGCTACGAGGACACCTGCGGCGTGCTGCGGCTGGGCGAGCCGAGCTGAATGTCCACGTGGAAAAAACCGGTGCCAGGTGGCCGCCGCTCTGCTCGAACCGAGTCGAGCCCGGATGGAGCACATCGAGGACCGAGAACTGGCGACCTGGGAGAACGAGTTCGTGGCCTGGTCGTTCTTCGATCCCCGCGCCGCGGTCGCTCGGCTCGAGAAGGTGCCCGTCATATCGGATCCGAGCCGGGGTGCGAACGCCGCCAGGATCCGCGTCGCCACCATGCTCGGCCAAACCTACCAGCAGCGTTTGCAAACGTTCTGGCCTGACTGGGCGGTCATGTTCGGCGGACGCCAGGCGCGGTTTTTGAACGTTCGTCTACTACGACATGCTCCCCGATCAGCGGCTCGAGCCATTCGATGTCGGAATGACGCTCTTTCTGGGAAGACCGGCCGATTGCGAGCACCTTATCGAGGAGGGCCTTTCGATGCTGATGCTGCTGAGTCCGCTGCTGACGGCGATGGTGTTCGCCCAGGCTCAACCCGACCGGACACAAACCGGCGAGGTGGTCGACGACCAGGGCAAGCCCGTGGCCGGTGTCCCGGTGGTCTGCTATGTCCCTCCCAGCCTGTCGGGCAAGGAATACCAGGCCGAGGCCCAGGCCAGGACCGATGCGGAGGGCCAGTTCCGCTTGAAGCTCCCGCGATATGGGGGGAGCTTGGGCGGCGGCATGAATTTCCTGGCCTATCGGCCCGGGTCGGCCCTCACGGCGAGATCGCTTCGCCGGAGGCCGTACCGAGTCATCCTACGGAAGCCGGAGCCGCGGACCATTCAGATTGAGGGCCCCGACGGCCAGCCGATCGCCGGGGCGCGAGTCACACCGCGAGTCCTCCACATCTTCAACGGAGATACGGCCGAGATTCCCGAGTCGATGGCCGCTCCCCTGGCCGTCATCACCGGGCCGGACGGCCGGGCGACGTTCAACTACCTGGCGGCCCGCGATCAACTGGTCGCCGCACGGGTCGCGGCCGACCCGATCGGCACCCAGGACTTCTTGCTGGTCGATTCGCCGGGTCGGAGCTCCGTGGAGCCGGTGATCGCGATCAAGCTCAAGAAGACCAGCCGTCTCTCCGCCCGGATCCTGGATGGAGCGGGCCAGCCCGTGGCCGATCAAGTGGTCGAGATCTGGTCGAGGGGCGAAGGGAATTGGCTCGGGCCAAATTCGGTCGACCTGCGGGGAGGACCACTACGGACCAAGGCCGACGGACGATTCCAGACTCCGGATAACCTCCTGGTCGGCTCGACGTACCGGATCGCGGTCCGAGCCCCGGGCAAGGAGCCGATCCTCTCCGATTGGATTGCGATCGGCGAACAGCCGAGGACACTGCTGACGATGAAGTTGCGGGCGTTGCGGACCGTCGGCGGCCGGGTGGTCGATCGCCAAGGGAAGCCAGTCGCGGATGTCGCGGTCTTCCAGACGGGCGACGGCCCCGAGCCGACGGCAACGAGGTCCGGCGCCGACGGCCGCTTCTCCCTCGGCGGCTTTCGGCAAGGATCCGTGTTCGTCTTCGTGCGCGCCGAAGGGTTCCGGTTCCACGGGCAGTTGATCAAGGAGGCGGAGCGCGAGGTCACCGTCGAGCTGACGCGGACTGGTGAGCGGCCGTTGCGGGAGATGAAGATGCTCCCCGAGCTGATCCCGCTGGAGGAGTCGCGGGCGATGGCGCGGCGGCTCATCGAGCCCGTGTGGAAGATGGACATGCAGAAGGGGAGCGATGGGCAGTGGTACTCCACCTTGCTGGCCTCGTGGCGTTCGATCCCACAGGGACCCTCGAGAAGCTGGAATCGGCGACGTTCGCGGCCAAAGTGTGGGAGTCCCGGATGCGGACCGAGATCGCCGAGGCGCTGGCCGGCAGCGACCCGGAGGAGGCCGCCACGGTCGCCGAGTCGATCGCCGACCCCTCCCAGCGCGCCTCGGCCTTGATGGAGGTGGTCGATGGTCTCCCCGCCGCCGATCGCCCGCGCAAGGTGGCGCTGCTCGATCGCGCCGTGCTCGCAGGCCAAGGCCGCTCGGGACGCGGATGATCGGCTCCGGCATCTGGGTGATGCCGCCGAGCGGCTGTACAAGTTGGGCGAGGTTGACAAGGCCAGGGTGCTGTTCGCCGAGGGCCTCCGCCTCGCCAACCAGATGACGGATAAGAAGGTGTATGTCCGAGCTGCCTTCGCCGCGCAGCTCTCCCTGGTTGACTCGCCCGCGGCCCTGGCCATCGCCAAGGAGCTCAAGGGCGCCCGCTTTGGGGGAGCCATGATCGTCGTCTACGGTATTCGGCATTTGTTGGAACCGGATCCGGCCGAGTGCGTGCGGTTCTGGAAAGCGATGCGGAGTGTTTCGGAAGGGAGCCCCGGGGCGATGTGCTGGGAACTGGCCAAGGTCGATTCGGCGCGAGCCCGGCAGTTGAATCGCGCGGCTCAGATTTGGCGAGCTGCTGCCCCGAAGTGTTCGTGTACATGGCCCTCGGTGAGAAGGACCGGGATGAGTCCGCCTCGCGCCGGTCGCTGGAAGAAGGGCTGCAAGGCATCGATCGGCTCATGCAGGAGAGTCCTGAACGGCTCCAGTTCCGAGCCGGGGATTTCCTGCATGTCGTCGAACGGATCGACCCGGCGCGGGTGCCCGAGGTCGTCTGGCGATACGTGGCCGCACGTCCTCCGTTCGCGAATCCGCGCGCGAACAACTACTACTATTCCCCGATCGAGCTGATCCGGCACCTCGCCTGGTACGACCGCGAGCTGGCCGCCGCGCTGTTCGAGCCGACTCGAGCCCTGATCGAGCAGGTTGACGACCGGGAGGCGGCGACCTGGGGCAGCGTGTTCGAGGGCCTGGGCGTCGTTCGACCCCCGCGCCGCGGTCGCCCGGCTCGAGAAAATACCAGTCAGCTCGGAGTCTGTCTGGACCGCCAATTTGGCCAGGACCCGCGTCGCCACCTTGCTCGGCCTCTCCCACGAGCAGAGAATGCGAAAGATCTGGCCGGACTGGGAGATGCCTTTTCGGCGGGAGCCAGCGTGGTTTCTGAATGCTCGTCCACGACAG
>CAWJGW010000032.1:0-160567 GCA_963842405.1 uncultured Isosphaeraceae bacterium
GAATGGCACGTCCTGTAGCTCTAACCTGCTTTTCACATAGCGGCTTGGGCTTGTCGTCGGGGTATGGTCAACAACGGGTACTGCTTGGGCCGACGCTTCCGAGCCCGGGGTTCCACTCGGTCGGGGCGATACCCCACCGCGTCGGCCGCGATCGCACTCAACAGGATCGTCCACAACCACCGCCGTTGCTGGGGCGTCCCCTCTCGCAGCCCCACGGCGAACTCCTGTAACGTCTGCAACGCTCCTTTGAAACTCACCTGCTGCGGATCGCGCCCGTGCTCTTGCGACGCCGCCACCATCAACGCTCGGATCACATTGTATCCCAACAACCTCATCCAGATCTCCTGGCCCACCATCTCCGGGGTCTTGCACCGCAGCATGTCCATCCCCAGCACGATCTTGATCGACCGCAAATCCAGCTCCGCATGCCACCGCTGCCGGTACAATAGACCAAGATCCGATTTCCTGTAAATTTCCGAATCCAACAGGGTTGTGGCCAGATCCAACACGCGGGTGCGGAAGCCCGGCTTCCCCACGTGAATTCGCACCTGCCGAATCTCCATCGTCTCAGGAATAGTATTGTAAATATCTTCGCTCATCCACTCCGGTCGCTCCGGCCGCAACCATTCCACAACCTGATCCTCCTGGCCCAACCGCCACCACGCCGGAAGTCGCACGGCCGCCGCTGATGCAGCCGGAACACGCTGTCCACACTCCGCTGTTTTAGCATCGCAATATCGAAATAAGAACAATAGTAGCGATCTCCCAGGACCACGTCATCGGGCTCGAACGCATCGTCCCAAAGGCTACGAAACAAGGCGTTTTCCCCGGTCTGCTCCCCTTGGTACTTGCCCAGGGCCAGCTCCAACGCCGACCCGGTGGCCAGGCAGAAGATCACCACGAAGCGGAGGATCGGGAAACCCAGGCCGGGCTTCTGGGACGCGAGTTGGGGATAGGCCTTCTGGTTGGCCACGGTATCGGCCATGATCGCGGTGCTGCCGTGACCACCTTGACCGGGCGAGAGCACCACCGCCAGTCCTCGGGGGCCTGCTGGTGCGACTGCAAGCCCACCAGACGCATCAGCCGCTTACGCCGATTCCGGCAGCCGCGCCCGGGCCTTGCAATACGGACTGGTGTCCTCGTCGTCGAGCTTCTGACCGCGGAGTCCCATCCAGGCGGACAACCGCTTGAGTGCGCTTGCGGCAGGAGCGATCGGGGCTGAGCACCTGCCAGAAGAAGGCCCAGAAGGTCAGCCACGGGGTGTAGACGATCGATTTCCAGATGCCGCCCTCCTCGCGAAGGGCCTGCTGGATGGTGGCCACGGGCAGGACGGCCTCGAGGCCCAAGTCGGGTTGGGCTGGAGGCTGAGTCTGGAGACGATGGAATTGGAAACGGAGCCGCGGTGTGGCACACTGAGCCATGGGAGACCTCCTTGCAGATTAGGGTCGAACGACACCCCATCATCCGACAAGAGAGGTCTCTTTTCATCCCCCCAGCGACCATGCAAGGGGACATGAGGGCCTCTGAGACCTATGGAATTCGTGATTGCGTGGCTCAACAGTCCTGGGATTCTCATCTTGCGTCTACAGGACGTGCCATTCGATTTAGTGTCCCCTTTCCGCCCTTCAAATATTAATAATATAATCTTATATATCAAATATGTTATTTTGCTCCGACGAGTCACTTCGAGCTTCCTTGTGGTTCTCCCCCTGGCCAATTACAATCAATCTGAATTCGGCCCGCCTGTCCAGTTTAACCAACTCTTCGGGAGATTCCCATGCGACGACGTAGATTCGCTTCCTTGATTGTGGCCAGCGTAGTTGTAGTCAGTTCGGTTGGAACCGTCGCGATGGCTGGGGAAGGGCAGCTCAAGGTGGGTGATCCGGCTCCGCCTCTGGCCGTCTCGACGTGGCTGCATGGTGCGGAAGTCAAGGGATTCGAACCCGGTCGGGTCTATATCGTCGAGTTCTGGGCGACGTGGTGTGGGCCGTGCATACAGATCATGCCCCACATGGGCGATCTTCAGGACGAGTATCGCGAGAAGGGAGTAACCTTCATCGGACTCGCCTCCGAGGCCAACGACAAAGAGGCGAAGGTAAACGCCTTCGTCGCCAAGCAGGGCGCCAAGCTGGGCTACACCTTTGCCTTTGACAGCGCAACGGAAACTCACAACTGCGTATATGAAAGCCTCCGGGCAGAACGGCATCCCGTGCTCATTCGTCGTTGACAAGCAAGGCAGAATCGCCTACATCGGCCACCCCCTCTTCCTTGACTTCGTGCTGCCAAAGGTTTTGGACGGCTCTTGGGACCAGAAAGCGGCCGCCGAAACACTCGCCGCGGCTGACAAAGACTTCGACGCCACGTATGCCGTCATGATGACGAAACCAAATCGCGCCGAGGCCGGGCTCCAGGCTCTGGCCATGTTCGACGCCAAGTGGCCAGCGTTCGCGGATAACGTGTACATGATCCAGTCGAAACTCGGGCTGCTCGTGCGAGGGAAACAGTTTCCCGAGGCGAAAGAGCTTGCCGAAAAGCTGATCGCGAAAGCCGTCGCACGCGGTGACACGTCCGGCCTCCGATCCGTGTCGACTGCGCTCCGGGACGATTCCGCGAAGGGGCACGCCGATCTAATGGCGCTGGCAAAGAGGGCAGTCGAAGCTTCGTACGAGCTCGATCAAGACAATCCGGCCACTTTACTCAATCTTCTCGAGGTTTACGCAATCGCCGGGGATCAAGCCAAGGTGAAGGAATTCGGGCCAAAGGCCGTGGCCGCTGCGAAAGCCGCGGTGGAGGGCGAGAATGACGCGATTGGCACCCTGACGGTTGCGGCTGCGTACTTCGCCTCCGGCGACAAAGAGCAGGCCAAGTCAACGGCCGAAAAGGCGATCAAAATGGTAGACCGCAAAAACGCCGGTATGCTGCGATACGTCGAACAACAAGCCAAGAAATATGGCGTGGAGCCACCAGAAGCCGAGGACAAGAGCGATCGGTAGCAGATCTCAAGTGAGAATGAAGGAAAAAAGCACCGAATGCGGAGGTCTCTACATGCCGATGATCACGACAGGTGAAGCGATCGGTCTCCTTTTCGGCCTCCCGGCCAGGCCCGAACTGCTAGCCTAGCGGGGAGTCGATTGGAGAAAGGGGGACGATTCGGCTGGAGCTTGGTAATTCGGTCCGTCCTCTTTTCGGCGGTTCCTCCTTCTTTCAGACGATTGGTTGCAAAGCACTAAAAAGCCTGTAAAATCTGGAAAGTGATGCGACCGCTTGACTGATCGTAATTTCCTTCTCAGCAACGATTAAGAGACGCGGCGAAAATCCTCCGTTTCCGGCCTGTCACGCCGGAGGTTGCGGGTTCGAGCCCCGTCATCCTCGCTCGCGATTCCGAGATCCGACACGCTCTCCATCGCGAGAGGCTGTTGGCGGATCGAGGTAACAGAGCCGGCGGCCCCAGATCCATGCGTAGATAGAGCATCCCCCGTCCACCGATTTGCTTACCACGGGATGGAGGCGAGATGAGTTCGGCGACGACAGACCCTTCGCTAGTGCCTTCTCCGCCCTTACCGAATTCCGCTCGAGCCGTACCGTCGTTGGAGCAACTTTCCACCTGGACGTCCGAGCCCGATCATCGTGTCGTGATCCGAGACGTGGATTGGGCCTTTTACGAGCAACTCGTGGACTCGATCCCTGAGGGCGTCAACATCCATGTCGATTATGACGGGAAGGACTTGGAGATTATGTCTCTTAGCCCACTTCACGACGGGGTGAAGAAGTCTCTGGGTCGTTTCGTGGAGTTGACGGCTGAGGAATTGGAAATCCCTTGCAGGGGGCTGGGTCAGACGACGTGGAAGCGCCCTGAGGTGGCCCGCGGCCTGGAGGCCGACGACTGCTATTTCTTCGCGCCCGAGAAGTTGGCGACGGTCAACGAGGCCATGGCGCGATGGTCCAAGAATGTTGTCGATTATCCCAATCCCGATATGGCTGTCGAGGTCAACATCTCTCGCTCGAAGGTCGATCGGCCGGGGATTTACGCCGCCTTGGAGGTCGCCGAGGTTTGGCGGTTCGACGACGATGAGAAGCGGATTCTCATCGAGCGTCGGGGCGACGACGGAACCTACCGGACCGCCGACTCGAGCGTCTTCTTGCCGGTGCGCCCCGAAGAAGTCCGACGGTGGGTGCTCGAAGAAGATCAACGCGACGGATCCCAGTGGGCACGGCGGCTCCGTGCCTGGGTTCGGGCCGAGTTGGCTCCCCGCCTCGTACGCTGATCGGTGATCGCGACGTGCAAGGAGCGTCGTTTCAAACAGCTGTTTGAAACGACACCATTTTCCCCCGGAGTGTGCCAGAGTCGGTCCTTCCGCATTTCCTTCGAGCGGAACATGACGTCCCGGCCACGGCTCTCCAGCACTTCCAGGAAGACATCCTGCGAGCCAGGGCGATATTGGGACGTCCAGCATCCCAACGGCAAACATACCAACGTCCGGCCGGACGGCGAAGTTCGACACGGTCCGGATAACCTTTGAGCCGCGAGCGGATACCATGAGCGCGATCACCAAAACCGAACCCGTCGGCGAGATGGTTTGCATCCAGTCGTTCTCCGCTCGACCCAGGGACCTTGATGACGCCCCGATACCGGGCATGCGGCGTGATTTCCAGATCGGCGAGCGCGTGCGGTTCATCTCCTCCTACTTCAAGAAGACGCCCCAGGACAATCCGACCGGTTACATGGCCGTCTTCGAGCCGCTCGATCGGCGAGACAAGAACCGCTACGCCGCGACCCAGGATTACTTCGTGACTCTTGAGTGCTGGGAGGGGCTCAAGAAGCACTTTGCGAGCACGCTCGTCGTCATCGTGGGGGAAGGTCACATCACCCAACGGCCAAAGGAAGGCACATACACGCTCGTCGAAGCCAACAGGACGACACCGCAAATCGCTCGGAAGTCCACCCGTCGCATCGCGAAGCGCGCAAGAGCCACTAACCTTCCGTTGGGCGCACGGCCGGAAATTCGTTCCGTGCTCGTTTCCGCCCAGGTAATTCGTTCCGTCTCCTTTTCGGCCTCCCGGACAGGCCTGAACCGCTGGCCTGGCGGGCAGTCGATTGGAGAAAGGGGGACGATTTGGCGGGAGCTTGGTAACATCCGTCCCCTTTTCGGCTGTTTCTCCTTCTTTCCGATAATTGGTTGCAAACCACTGAAAAAGCCTGTAGAATCTGGACAGTGACGCGACCGCCTGACTGATCGTAAGTTATTTCTCAGCAACGATTAAGAGACGCGGCAAAAATCCTCCGTTTCCGGGCTGTCACGCCGGAGGTTGCGGGTTCGAGCCCCGTCATCCTCGCTTTTGAGCCGTATTCACCGATGATGGTCGAACTCACCGAACAGCAGCGGCAGGCGGTCCAAGAGCAGGCCCAAGGGCCGGTCGAGGTAATCGACCCGGACACGCAACGCACCTACGTCCTCCTTGCCGCGAGAAGTACCAACGGATGTGCTCCCTGGTGGAAAGCTTGCCGGAGCCCAGCCAGCACCGGGTTGCTGAAGTTGTCCCGGATATCCCTCCGGTCATCCTCCGCTCCCAGCAGACGTTCTGTGCGACCTACCCCAGCTCCTGTCCCAACCGAGGCTGCTCGGGCGGTGGGTGTGCTACCACGGAGGCGAGCGGATCGGCGTCGGCACCTACGAGACGCTCATTCGGGAGTGCTGTCGTCGTGGAATCGCCGATGATGCGTTCTACCTCGGCCGAATTCGTCCCCGAGAGCTCCCCCCGTGGGAACCCGAGGACGTCGAGCCCCTTAGCCCCCACCATCGGGAAGACGACCCCGCCGAACCGTGAAGATTATTGACCGCTTGCCCTACTCCTCCGCTCCCACTCTCGCCTCTGTGCCTGGAGGGAGCGTGCGGGTGAAGCCATACCAGATCGTTGTCGCAGTCAGCGTCGGCCTACAGGTGCTGTGGGAATGGGACCCGCGCACGCCGTGCTTTCCCGCCATCCTGGACATAGGGAACAACCACAACCTCTCCATCAGCCGGGGGCACCTCCTGCGTTGGGCCGGCCTCCAGCCCGAGCGCTGCGGATCATTGGGGCCATTCGGGAACGGCAGCATCGAATCCCTCTGCATGCCGCCTCGGTCTGGCTGCACAGGTATCGGCCAGGGGAACGGACCTTGAGGGACAGGGAGCCCTTCCCGCTCAAGCTGGAGGAGGGCATCGCCATTTACCCGGATGAGATTGGGCCGCGTCTGCCTGCGCTCGGCCTGCGTGCCCTGACGCAGAACCAACTCCACGTTGCCATCGATCCCGAGCAGATGCGTGTCAGTCTTCGCACCCCGGACTGGGGCACCAAGATCCCTCGCTGGTTCGCACGATGGCTCTGACCAGCCCGTAGGGAAACAGGGACCCATCTAGAATCGGAAACTAGTTGCGACCCTGTTTCCGGTCCGTCCCTGTTTCCGGTCCCCCAGCGCCGCTTCTTGGCATCCAACCCGGCGAGAAGGTAGAATGTCTCAAGTAAGATTGAAGGAAAAAGCACCTGAAGCGGAGATGTCTGCATGCCGATGATCACGACAGGTGAAGCGATCGATCGGCTGGTCAAGGCCGTCGAACAGGCCCAAGCCGACGACCTCGCGGAGATCTACACCGAGCTTTTCCCCGATCGCCAGGCCCCGGACGCGACGGGATCGGCCCGTTCGCCGCTGATCCGACAAATCGTCGACCACATCCGTCAGGGGATCGAGCCGGAGGAGGTCGTCGATCTCTGGAATGTGATCTATCCCGAAGATCGCAATGTTTGGTTCGACGAGGAGGACAGGGTCCTCCGCTACAATGAGCCCGAACTGCGGTACGCGGAGTGAGCCAGAGTCGGTCCTTCCGCATTTCCTTCGAGCGGAGCATGACGTGCCGGCCACGGCCCTCCAGCACTTCCAGGAAGACATCCTGCGAGCCAGGGCGATCTTGGGACGTCCAGCATCCCAACGGCAAACATACCAACATCCGGCCGGACGGCGAAGTTCAACTCGGTCCGGATCACTTTTGAGCCGCGAGCGGCGGATATCATGAGCGCGATCACCGAGACCGAACCCGGCGGCGAGATGGTTTGCATCCAGTCGTTCTCCGCTCGACCCAGGGACGTTGATGACGCCCCGATACCGGGCATCCGGCGTGATTTCCAGGTCGGCGAGCGCATGCGTTTCATCTCCTCCTACTTCAAGAAGACGCCCCACGACAATCCGACGGGTTACATGGCCGTCTTCGAGCCGCTCGATCGGCGAGACAAGAACCGTTACGCCGCGACCCAGGATTACTTCGTGACTCTTGAGTGCTGGGAGGGGCTCAAGAGGCACTTTGCGAGCACGCTCGTCGTCATCATCGGGGAAGGTCGCATCACTCAACGGCCAGAGGAAGGCACATACACGCTCGTCGAAGCCAACAGGACGACACCGCAAATCGCTCGGAAGTCCACCCGTCGCGTCGCGAACGCGCGCAAGAGCCTCTGACTTTCCGTTCGGCGCGAGGCCGGAAATTCGTTCCGTGCTCGGTTCCACCCAGGTAATTCGTTCCGTCTCCTTTTCGGCCTCCCGGCCACGCCTGAACCGCTGGCCTCGCGGGGAGTCGCTTGGAGAAAGGGGGACGATTTGGCAGGAGCTTGGTAATTCGCTCCGTCCCCTTTTCGGCTGTTTCTCCTTCTTTCAGACAATTGGTTGCAAATCACTGAAAAAGCCTGTAAAATCAGGAAAGTGACGCGACCGCCTGGCTGATCGTAAGTTCTTTCTCAGCAACGATTAAGAGACGCGGCGAAAATCCTCCGTTTCCGGCCTGTCACGTCGGAGGTTGCAGGTTCGAGCCCTGTCATCCTCGCTCCCGGTCTCCGGATCCGGCACGCCCCGCGTCGCTTTTCGCAAAGAGAGCCTCCCGTCGATCGAGAGAGGGAATCCGTGAGGGGGCCAGCGTCTTCGGGTCTCTGCTCGTGGAAGCATCCCATGCTCCGTTTGACTGGCTACGGACTGGAGGCGAAATGAGCTCGACAACGACGAATTCCGCTGGTACCTTCCCCACCACTTTCAGATGCGTCTCGATCTATCCCCACCCTCCAGCAACTCTACCAGTGGACGTCGGTTCCCGATGAGCGGTTCGTCATCCGCAACGTGGACTGGGCGTTCTACCAGCAACTCGTGGACTCGATTCCGGAGGGTGCCAACCTCCACGTCGACTACGATGGGAAGGATCTGGAGATCATGTCTCTCAGCCCGCTTCACGATGGGGTTAAGAAACGCATGGCTCGATTCGTGGAGTTGACGGCTGAGGAGTTGGAGATTCCCTGCACGGGCCTGGGTCAGACGACATGGAAACGAGCCCGAGGTCGCACGCGGCCTTGAATCCGACGAGTGCTATTACTTCGCCTAAGAGAAGCTCGCGGAGGCGGCTGAGGCGATGACGCGAATGTCCCGGGATGTGGCCGAGTACCCCAATCCCGACCTGGCTATCGAGGTCGACATCTCTCCCTCGAAAATCGACCGGCCGGACATTCTATGCCGCCCTGAAGGTCGCCGAGGTCTGGCGGTTCGACGGTAAGAGCCGGGAAGTCGTCATCGAGCGACTGACGGCCGACGGGACCTACCAAGTGCCGAGCAAAGCGGGTTCTTGCCGGTGCGCGCCGAGGAGGTCGGCCGCTGGGTGCTCCAGGAAGACTCCCGCGATGGCTCCCAGTGGGCACGTCGCCTACGGGCCTGGGTCCGTGCGGAACTGGCTCCCCGGCAAGTCCGCGCTATGATCTCGCGCCGCAGTCGCTCACCGGGGTGATGCCGATGGCCGGGAGTTTCGCGGCGTGGGCGACCGGCGCATTGACCTTGAGTTGAGCAGAGCCTGTTCAAACGACTGTTTGAAACGACACCAGTTTCTGGGCTGCATCGTTCGCTGGCGGTGATACCGGACAAATTGGAGCGCGACGAGGTGATCCTCGCCGGTCTGGGCCCCATCGCCAGCTATTTTCCTGCGGGCCGAAGGGCCGCCGAGTGGGACGAATTCCACCGCCAGGTGACCGCCTGGAAGGTGGAAGGCGCTACCTCACTTTGCCTTGAAACGGTCGAACCGGAACAGGTCGATGGCAATCCGGGCGGCCGGCGGCGTCCGCGAGGTCGGCTATGATTTCACCGACGACGGAGGCGAACTTGAAGCCGTGCCCGGAAAAGCCGGCGGCCAGTGCGACGTTGGGTGATCGGGGTGCAGGTCGATCAGGAAGTGGCGGTCGGGCGTCAGCGTGTCAATGCAGACTGCGGCGAGGCGCACCGGCAACCGTCGGCCCATGCAGGTATTCGCGGATAAAGTTGGACGCATGATATCGGTACTTTGGTCGGTGCCAGCGACCTGGAGGCCATCCGTCTCGCCGAGGCCAACGCCAATCCGGCCTTCGGCGTAAACTGGGGGCACGCCCAGAAGTGGAGCGAAAGATGCGATACCAGTTCATGCCCGAGGCGGATGCAAAGAGGATGTACGAAGCAGTCACTCATAACGTCCACGGGGTGCTGCCATGGATACGAATCCACTGGTGATCGAGGAAATCGATGCCGGGGCGGATCTAATCCAAAGGTTCCACGAATACATGCCGGTGGAGGCGGCATTTTGGCTCAATCCTTCCGAGGAGGGCAGATGGGCTCTTTACATCGTGTCTCCGAAGATCGATGTCGCCCATTATGATCTCGGCTTCGCGGAGATCCTTCGGCTCGTCCAAGAGATGCAGACACCGTACATCGATCCATTTCAGGTCAGGCTCATCGGGAGCGATGATCCGCTCGCCAAGGCCGCCCTCGAAATCAACCAGAAATACCCCGGCCCGATGCCGACGCGGTTCCGCGGGAAAAATTTCGGCGGAACTCCAGGTTGAAGAGGTATACATCTATCCCGCAAAAGACTTAGCCGGTTGGTTGATTGAGAAGAAGCCATGCGCCTCCGGGCGATCGCTCCAGCCGCTCATCCTCTCTGCCCTGAGCCGGCCCCGGAAAAGTGTCTACCGCTTCACCCCGACCCCTTTGGATACACCTCACGCCGCGGCGGCCATGGGGACCTCGGTCACGAATATCGAGTCCAGTCGGTGAGGCTTCTCCACTCAGGCGGCGTGCGAACGGGGGGGACGCTAAGTAATTCGGACGACTGCTGAACGTGGAGAATCTTGCCTTATCCAAATCACCCAGACCTGCGTCGGGATTTCGCAATGTCCCCTTTGTTCGCCGCGAAAAGAAGGGCGTTGTCGTCACGGTGTATGACCTGTCCCATTCCGAGGGTGTCTTGAGACTTAAGTTCTGGGGGGTGTACGGACTCAAGATAGTGAACACTCGTGTGATCGAGACCGGCGCGGACCTGATGTGGCGAGTGCCGACACTAGGGACTAGGCGTGCAAGGACGAAGAAATCCTTCGCAGCGAACAGGAGAGTGGTCGTGGACCTCACGCCGATCGCAACAGCACTTGGCCACATCAAGGTATCTAGGCAAACTCTTTGGAAGCAACGACAAAGCAAAGGAACTGATAGGGCTTCTGGAAAAACAGATTCAACTCCTGGAAGGCGATGGTCTTGCTAAGGACAAGCAAATTGGCAAACTGGAGTTCTCAACTTGCCGAACTCACCAAGGAACAAGACAAGCTGAGCGAACAACTGGCGTCCCACTACCTAGACGCAGAAGAGGTCGTCGAGCAAGGGCGAATCTATCGCATAACCTCGAAGGGCAAAGACGGTCCATTCTGCCCCAACCACAAAGATGTCCGCTTGACGAGAATGGGGAACGGGAGGTGGATCTGCTACAAATGCGGTATTCCAGTCGGGTACTAATACGCCCTTACTTATCGGGCCATACCTCATCGAGCACCATCGCCAGCCGCGCACCGGCCTGACATAGCTGCTACGTTCGATCTCGGATCCCTAATCCATACGCGGCTTGGTCGTCCTATCGCTAAACCCATATTCCTTGAACTCCTCGAAGCTCCCTGGAATCAGCGAGTCGGCAATAAGTGCAAGCATGTCTCCAACGTGACTGGCGAAATCATTCATGAGCTTATAACGTTTGAAATCCACCTCGCCTAGGCGGTGAGTGCCTATCCGGCGAACACGAGCGTCTAGCCTTGTGAATTCCTTATTCCAATACTCGGCGCAGCTCAAGCGTTGGGTCGTAGTCATCATCTTAGCATCCTTCAGGCGATAGACCTTGATTCGTTTCTGGAACTCTTCCCCTTTCATTTTACAATTCCGCCACACTTCCCAGAGCTCGAACATGCAACTTGGGGATTTCAGGTACTTCCCGCTAAGGATCACGAATACACGATCTCCCGCTCCAACCTTCTGCATGAACTGGCTGATGCTTTCGCCGAAGCGAAGTTCGGTCACATCTCGGAGCACTTTGATTCCCCGTTGCTTGGCCTCTCCGCAGAGACGATTGACTAGCGACGTACTCTCGTCCTCCCAAGCGTAGGAAACATACCACAAGGCCAGATCAGGCGACGTCTTGTCCGCCATTTCCATGTTTGTCGCCTCGACCTCTCCTTCCCTCAGAAGTGGCTAGTGTGCGGCCAGCGGCCTCGGGCGGGCGGTCCGATGTCCCCGAGAGTGGAGAGGGCTGATCCCCCGCGGGCGGGCGGACCGCGTCCCCCGATGCAGGCGAAGCGGCTTGCGCATCCGTTCGATGCGGCGCGGCCGGGCGGTGGGGGCCACGGGTTGCTGAGAGTTGAGGACTTCCAAGCGAGAACTTGCGCATTGCTCCTGTGCAACTTCCATCACGCACGGATTGAAATGGCCGAAGATTGCAACCAATGTCTGGTGTTCTTCATACGAAACAACTGGAAGCAACGTCCGACCCGTGGTTCGTTGTTCAGCCTCGCCTTTGCCGGATTGAATTGCGACAGGGCTTCGTCAAGAGACATCGTCGCCACAATGCCACGTTTTCGGCCTTCGTCGGCCAGATCGTCGTAGGGACACAGCGTTGGCTTATTCCACCCATCCGAGACTGATACCGCGGCCTCGTACAACGGTCTTTCCAAGTTCTCGCGAACCCAGTCTTTCGATTGCTCCAGGGTAGGCGGATCGCATGGGCTCGGGTTGGGCGATCCTTCCCATCCCCATTGGCTGACAAGCGAGTCGAACCATTCGATGAGACGTGGGAGGGCACGCTTCATCTTCGTGGGCCACCCTTCGATCCTGTCAACTAAGGGGTGGTAACAGGCGCAGAGCGTCGGCCAGAGGGACAATGTAAGGCAGAACTCTTTCCTCTTGGTCACTCATGCCGCCACATTGCCAATTGGACAATTCGAAGAGCCCCCAGACGGCTCGTTGGACTTCGGCCAGCTCGTTGACTGAGGGAATGCGTTCGGACGACATGAAGTAACCCCTATGAACGGGCCGAACCCGACAGAGCACGCATAGGGACGTGATGTCGGGTCCGCTTCGGACCAGTCGGTTTGAACCCGCTTGGCCACCCGTCTCTGATATTATACCTCGGTGCGGCGCCTATGCCGTTCATACGCCGTTCTGGTGCGTTCAAGGAGCCGTTCGACGTGAGGCGTTTCCCAAGCCGATCGCCGCGTAGGGGCCAGCCTAGGTGTTCGGCGGTTGTCTGACAGCAACGGTTTGACTCATTGATCCGCTGACCATGCCGGAGCCGCAAAATTATATTTTCGGTGGCCACTGCGCGCATCACCCAACGTCGTCATAATGGGGATTCCGTCGGTATCGAAAGCGTTGATGCTTGGATTCGAGGCAGGCCGGTCCAATGTTGGGACGTGAGGGTCGGTAGGTCATCGTGCCCGTTGCGGCATCGGCCTACGTGGATGCCATGAGAATCGGTCCCGGGGTGCCGCCGAGAACCAAATCAACCATCTGCCGGGGACAGGAAACATGGAAATCGAGTTCAAGTGCGATTGCGGAAAGTCGATGAAGTGCAAGGAGGAACTCGCCGGGCGACGTGCGAGATGCAAGGGATGCGGGAAAGGATTCGTGATTCCCGTCGGAACGATCATTTCAAAAGATTCTTTTCATGCCGAATCGATTGTCTACGTTGTGCAACCCTTATCCAGCCCGACTAGCTCAGAGATGCGCCTGTCACCGCACGAGCGAAGACGATTTCCGGCGGAATTCCCATCCAACTAGGAGATCAACCCGAGACCCCCGTAAATCCTCGCGAGTTGGCGATTTCTGGTGAAAACATCAATAATTTATCACGCAAATTGAAGTTAAATCTATTAATAATATTTATGGTGATATTCCTCTTATTTTCAGTTTCAGTCAACCTTGTTGGCGTGATCTTTCTGTATAGGCTGAGTGCGAGGGACACGGCCCTACCCCCAATGTCCAAAGGAGGGGACGCAGGTCTCCGGCCGGAAAAGGCCGTCGAGCCTCTCGTTGATCAAGCTGCCGAGCCGACGAAACCTCCCAAGGCGGCGGCTAAGCCTCCAGGCGGCAGCTAACCCTCCCGCCGGTGGCTGGCGACGAGGTCAAGAAGCCACAAACCAAGGCGCGGGAACCGGAGACGCTGGTCCTCGATGGACGCGAGAAAAAACCGGTCGAGGCGGCTCCGGACACAAGCTCTCGGCGCTCGGGCAAAGCGTGGAGCACGCGATCCGGGCAGGGGTCGCTTTCCTGAAACGGGAACAACGCGATGACGGTTCCTGGGCGGAGATCGAGGCCGATGCAAAACCGGGTACGACCAGCCTGGTAACCCTCGCCCTCCTGACCGCCGGTGAGAAGCCCGACTCGCCGACGATCCGCAAGGCGCTCGAGTACCTCCGCGGTTTCGGCCCCGATGACCTGCGTAGCACTTACGCGATCTCGTTTCAGACCATGGTCTTCGCGGCCGCCGAACCCGAACGCGATCAGTTGCGGATCGCCGCCAACGTCGAGTGGCTGGAGAGGGCCCAGATCCGCCCCGGCGACTCGGGTCTTCTGGCCCGGCACGTGGAGCTACTCCGATGTCAAGTCCAGCCCGGCGATAACTCCAATACCCAGTATGCCCTGCTCGGCCTGCACGCCGCCAGCGAGGCCGGTGTGCCGGTCAAGCCGGAGGTCTGGGACTGGCGCGGGCTTATTGGGAGCGGTCTCAGAAGAATGACGGGAGCTGGGCGTACACCTCTGCATTCCCCCGCATCTTCCGCGAGCATGACCTGCCCGGGGTCTCCAGCTTAATCATTCCGGCCAGCGGCGGTCCCAGGGCAAGAGTTTCTCCAGGGCGGGGGAATCCTGAATTGCGGCAAAGGGGGAGCCAACCAGAACTTGGAGGCTGGGAAGACTGGCTGTCCCGGAATTTCACGGTCAAACAGAATTACGCCGGCGGCCAAGTGTGGAAATACTATTATCTCTACGGGCTGGAGCGTGCTGGCCGGCTGTCTGGGTTCGCTTCTGATCCATCTCTACGGGCTGGAGCGTGCCAGCCAACTGTCTGGGGTTCCTCGGCTCCAACGACTGGTTTCGCAATGGGGGCTGAGGAACTCGTCCGGACCCAGGACAAGCCTAACGGATTTTGGCGAGGCCTTGATCGAGCGGCGATCCCATCCTTGCGACGAGCCTCGCGGTGTCGTTCCTGGCCAAGGGACGCATGCCGGTTTTGATCCACAAGCTCTACAATCCGGCGGCCGTCGATTGGAACAACGATCCGGACGACGTCCGCAACCTCGTCGATGTCGTCTCCCGCGACTGGTGCAGTCCTCTGACCTGGCAGTATGTGAACGCCAGAGACGGCGAGTGTCTCCGACCTGACGCGGGCACCGATCCTCTTCTTCAATGGACATAAAGCCCCAGAGTTGAGTCAGGCCGTGAGGCAGAAGCTGCGGGAATACGTCGAGCGAGGCGGTGTCATCTTTGCCGACGCGTGCTGTGACAGCCCCACATTCGACCAGGGTTTCAAGAAGCTGATGAAGGAGGTGTTCCCCGGGAGGGATGAGGAACTTCGAACCCTGGCCGACGATCATCCGATCTGGAAGGCCGGAGCGGGCAAGCGACGGCTTCAACCAAGATCCATCCGCTTTGGGGCATCGACCGCGGTGGCCGGACCGTGGTGATCTACTCCCCGACGGACTTGTCTTGCTACTGGAACCAGGCACATCACAATCCGGCCAATCCCGCCGTGACCCGGCGGTCGAACTTGGCCAGAACGTGGTCGACTATGTTACGGGTCGCAAGCTGCCACCGGACAAACTGTCGGCCGACTGAGATGCGATGAGGTATTCTGCGAGCCCCCCTGCCGACATCGCGACGCCGGCTGGGCGGAAATCGGTGTCAGTTCATTCTTCAGCGGAAATCGGTGTCAGTTCATTCTTCACAGCGGAAATCGGTGTCAGTTCATTCTTCAGGCGGAAGATGAACTGACACCAAGCCGGAAATCGGTCTGGCCAGTTCATTCTTCAGGCGGAAAGATGAACTGACACCACATTTTTCCTGACACCACATTTTTCCACGTGGCCGGGTCGAAGTTCAGATCCATGTCTTCGGGGTACGCCGTCAGCCAGAGCCGGATCAGGCCCAAGATCCAGTCCTCAAGGATGCTGGACAGTTCCCTGAAGGTTGACTCGGCGAGCTGAACGGTCACGTACTTCTGAACCCGTAACTCCAGATCACCGGCGGGCAACTGCCGCTTGGTGGCCAGATCGACGATCCCAACCGGACGGCCTCTGCCGGCAAGCTTCTGCACGAGTCGCCAGGCTTGCCGGGAATGCACGTAGAATTCTTGGGCCGCTTGCACGCGATCCAGGACTTGATCGGCCAGGCCGCGGATGTCGTCGGAGAGGGGCATGGCTCGGTGTCCGGCTATCAGCCAATCTCGTCGAGGATCGCCTGAATCCGGGCCGCGTCGCCCATCTGCCGAAATTGATCCAGGTGACATACGGTTCGTTGTCCAGAGAGATCGCGTCGCCATCAACCCAGTAGCGAACCTTGTGGCGGTCGAGCGCTTCACGGATTACATCGAGCTGGTTCAGCGTCACCATGAGATAAGGCCCGGCGTCCTTATCGTTCGAAACAACCAGCCTTTTCTGAGTCATCTCGTCGATCATGGTGAATCTCCTGGCCGTCGCGGAACCTCTGCCCACTCGATGATACGCGATCTACTTTGTTCCTGCCAGATCGACCGGCGGATGCAGATTTCGCGATTTGAAGTCCGCGAACGTGCTCGTGACCAGCCCCGCGGATGAGCCTCTCGACCTGGCCCGGCTCAAGCTCACCGATTTTGAACTGGCCAAGCGTCTGGATCGAGACAGCCCGTCCCACCAACCTGGCTCGCAGGGCGTTCCGCGCGACGTAGCGGCAGACCATCCGGAATTGCTTGTCCGATTGCGCAGGGAAGGAATGAAAGCGATCCTGGAAGAAGTGGCTGCTACCGACCCAGCCGAACTACTCGGCGGGGTCTCGGAGTGGTAACATCGGAGGTGTGCGGAATTGCCATGGAGTGATGGCCATCGCTGGTCGGTTTGGCAAGGCATGGGATCAGGGAGTCCCGACCCAATGAGCGAGAAAGTCACCATCGACCTTCCGGATGAGCTGTCGCGGCGGGGCGCAGGCTGGCGGCCGCAGGCAATCGCCGCCTCGAGGATGCGGTCATCGACTGGATCAACCGAGCCGTCTCCGAGCCAAACGTCGAAGCTTTACCCAACGACGAACTGCTGAGACTCTGCGACGCGACCTTCGAGGCCAGTGAGCAAGCCGAATTGAGCGATCGGCTCGCGGATGCCCGCGAAGGCACACTCGACACCGCGGGGCGCACGACTCGACGACCTGATGGCCGAGTATCGACGCGGCCTGGTGCTCAAGGCCCGCGCCTGGAAGGAAGCCGTGACCCGTGGCCTCCGGACGCCGCCGACCGACACCGAAGCCGACGCCGATCATGCCGCGTGACTACATTCCCGTCGAGGTCGAGCGACACGTTCGTCAGGCGGCACGCCAACGTTGCGGGTATTGCCTCAGTCCTCAGCGGCTGGTGATGGCTCGCCTGGAGATCGAGCAGATGATCCCTGTCGCCAAGGGTGGCGACAACTCGGAATCGAACCTCTGGTTGAGCTTTGCTCCTGGCGCCGTCAAAACCATGACGAGCGGAGCGGGTTCGGGCACTGACGACGCACCGGAGGAAAAGGCGATGTCAGTGATGGTACTGGCCTAGCCCAGAGATATCCGTAGCTCCAAGTTGAGGATCCTGTCCGTCTCTGCTCAGGGCAGTCCGCACTTGTGGAAAGGCAAAAAAAACACGTAGCAGGTTATCCATGGCTCTCGACTGAATTTGCGTGTGGTTCAGCCAACGAGACAGGGTCGCTTCTGCGATTCCCAGGCGATTGGCCGCCTCTTTCTGCGTCAAGTTGATTCGCCCCAACGCTTCGCGCATTTTCTCAGGCGTGAGTAGGTTCAGGTTCGAGCGAAGCGCCGCGTTGATCTGGTCATCGACTTTTTCCGTGAATACCTTGTTGCCACAAGCTTGACAGACCGGGATTTCCAGATCGGGGATCGTGAACGTGTACAAGCGCCCGTCATGCCGTACTTCGGCATCGTAGCCTATCTTGGTCATGACGACCTGACCCTCGCCGCAATGACGGCATCGCCAGGGGAATGGCCGTTCAGCACCAAAGGGACGCTTCGTTTTTGAATGATTAGCGTTCATGGATGTTCACCACAAGAATCCACGATTCGTCGGGAACTACCGGAAGCCGGTAGTTCAGGCGGGTTTCGATGTATACACTCTTTTTGTGAATCGTTAGCCGAAGGTCGTGATGGAATTCGTACTGGTCAGACCACTCTTGACGCGTTTCAGGCACCTCATCGATTTCTCCGCCAGCCTTGACGTACTCAGACATCAGGCGCCCGATGTCCTTCAGAGTAATGGGAGCAAGCACTCGGCGAATCCAGTGATGTGCTTCCTCCGTCAACTCAAACTCAGTACTTCCCGAATTAACGATTTCAGTGAGTTAAGGTGCAACCGATTGTGGTATATTCCTTTCGGTTGCTATTGTGAGAACCAAACCATATAAATCTGCGGCGACCTGCTCCAGCCACAGCAGCATCCGCTTCACCCGCAAGAGGTCCCAGTTGTACCGCCGGCAACCCCGGCGCGGACTCGAGAGGACGACGTGATGCAACCACACCCACAGGTTCCTCAGCAGCAGGCCGATCGCCACGTAGAAGAACCGGACGTTGAACTTCTTGGTCGTCGTCCGAATCCGGCACTGGTTCATCTGCCGGTAGCTGGTCTCGATCCCGAATCGCTTGCGGTAGGTCAACTTGACCCAGTCCGGACGCTTGGGAGTGATCCCCCAGTAGGCATACACCCAGGTGTCCCATTTCTTCTGCCCATGGCGGTCCTTCCACCGCGTGCGTTTCACGCAGATCGACACCGTGGCTTTCTTTTTCTTGGCGTCCTGGAGCGTGTGCGTGAACCACCCGCTCTTCTTCATCAGTTTGAACAGGTTCGACCCGCTGGGTCCTTTGGGATGGTCGGCCTTGCGGCCGTGGCAGATCACCGGCATCAAGAACGGCCGTCGGGCCTGCTGCAGGTAGCGGATGATCGCCACGCTGTAAAAGCCGCGGTCCAGGAGCAATAAGCCGGGTTTGATCCCCGCCTTGCTCACCAAGGCCAGCAGTTCTTGGAGCACGTCCTTGAGCAACTCGGAGCGGGTCACCGGGGTCACGGCCAGGGTGAACCGCTGGCCGTGGAGCACGACGTAGGCGGTGGCGTAGGCGAAGAACGAGTGGGTGCCGGCCTTGGCCTGGGACCGGTAGATCTCGCGGCTGTCGAGCGGATGTTTGCCATAATAAGGGAGCAGGGTCAGATCGATGCCGACGCGGAGCGGTCGCTTGCGGGTCCGGCGCAGGGCCCTGGGCAAGTCGGCGCGGAAGGCGGCATTGACCTTGCGCTTGAGGTGCTCGAGACAGAACAGGTTGGCGTAGAGGGCCTTGGCGTAGGTGTTCTCGCACGGGACATCCTGGAGTCGGCCGCAGGTCTCGGAGATCGAGGAGATCCGTGCGGCGGCGGCGAACAAGACCGTCAGGAGGATCGTGGCGGTGACTTTGCCGGCGGGTTTGAGGTCCAGGTGCGGCTGGCAGAAATCGACCGCAAAGCGGTAAACTTGGGCAGGTGTCAGTGGGGTAGTGGACTTGCGCATAGTAGCCTCCGTAATGAAGGAACTTGTCACAAGTCATTATCGGAGAAGTGCTTGAGTTGGCCATCCCCTGCCACCCTTATAATCCCCAAATTCGGGAAGTACTGAAACTGGATATAGTCCCTGAAATTCCAGTTGCTAACCGCGTCCCGGTAGGCCAAGAGTCGATCTGGGTCAGTTAAAGGCGGCACCAAGACCTCCTCTGTCAACCATGTAGGCCTCCCTCTCTTTCTTCATCGAACGCTATGCCATAAACTACTTGATCTATGACAATGTGATCCTCTGATTCTCGGGTCCAGGGACAGGTTAACCGAACGAAAACAACTTCTCGGCCCCAAGGCAATTCCGGCTCGAGGCAGGCAGGAAGCGTATGGTCTCGAGTCCTTGCCAACGTGAACCCTGTGTCAGTCTTTCCAGATAAACTGCCACACGACCGGTTCTCGTACAATTATCATACGTCAACAAACTCGCCGTGACAAGTCAGGCCGGCTGTCGATGTCTATGGGCTGGGCGCGATCTTCTCCGATCTACGAATCGGCCGACCACCGTTCCTTGGTGACACGCCGATCGAGTCGGCCTTCCAGATCCTCGGACTGCGTCCTGACCCGCCATCAAGGTGTCGATGCTCGCATTCTGGAGTCGTTGGAAGTCATCTGCCTCGTGACTCGACCTCCTCGCGGAGTCAAGTGAGAGGATCTCAGGAAATTCCTGAGCCGAATTCCTGTCATCCAAAACGTGGGGAATACTTAAAATAGCTAAGTCTGTGCCATGCGCCCCCAATAATTCTCGCGCTCAACTTCGCGACGCAATCAGGCATGAGACCGAGTGCAACAGGGTCCGCAAGTGGTGAAATTTCGCCACCTGTGAGTGGCTGAACACAAGCCGGCTATCAACCACCCACAAGGACGGCGGTCTGGCCCCTATCCCACACAGTTCTCGAGGCGGAATCGTGCAAACGAAGCCACTGGCGGCATCCCCAGTACCCGAAATCGATAAAACGAAGCCACGATTATGAGAATTGTATCGATTGTATGGCCGATCGAGTCGGTGAGTCGTCCAGCAATCGATGGCGAAATCGAGCGAACGAAGCCAACTGTGATGTTCCAAGAACGCGAAATCGACAAAACGAAGCCACGATTATGAGAATTGTATCGATTTTATGGCTGATTATGTCAGCAAGCCGTCCAGCAATCGATGTCGGACCAGATCGTCCCAAACACCCGTTCCCCAACTCGACACTTCGGCGCCGAGATTTCGGCGCCGAAGCGTGGCAAACGAGTGGAATCAGGGCCACGCGTCCGCCTCAAGTGCCAAGCTGCCAAAAGGGCGAATTCTGCCGGTTTGGGACGATCCCTGTCGAAATCGACCGAACGAAGCCAAATGAGACGTCCCGAGAACCCGGGATCGACAAAACGAAGCCACGATTATGAGAATTGTGTCGATTTTATGTCTGATTATGTGGGCGGGGCGTTCATCGATCGATGTCGAAATCGACCGAACGAAGCCATCACAGGAGGTGCACCCCCGGATCGGCTGGGGACGAGGCGAGAGGGGTCAAGAGCCCGAGTACCAGCTTGCGGGCATTCTTGACCCCCTCCCGGTCTGGCGCTCAATGGACCGCCTCATCGTCAGCAAGTGACCGTCCCGTCGGCAGGTAACGCCTCGACACCCCACCCAGGGTACAACCGCGCTGATTGCGGATATAATTCAACCGCGTAGGATGCAGGAAATCGCAGGAGTTGGGCCAGGCCGAATCGCTCGGTTACCTGGCGGAATCCCCGGAATTCTCCCTTACTGGGCTTTGGCCCGGTCGGCACTTACGCGGGAATCCGAGGAACGGGAAGGAGAATCAACATGACAGAGCACCAAGGCCGAGAAGGACACGCCGCGCCGCCGGATTCCGGCGGTCCCGCCCGGTCCGGGGGCGTGGTCGAGGAGGTCGAGGTCCGCGGCCATATCGTCAACTCGTTGCTCCTGCCCAAGATCCTGGATCGGATCCTCCTGATGGGCGGGACGTTCGAGATCCGCGAGTGCAAGATCGGCGTGCGCCGGTCGGATCCGAGCTACGCACGAATCGCGATCCAGGCCGACGATCACGAGACGCTCGGCGCGATCCTGGGAGACGTGGTCGAGCACGGTGCCTCGCCCGTCCATCCGGAGGACGCCAAGGTCGTTCCGGCCGATATCGCCGGCGCGTTCCCCGAGGAGTTCTACAGCACGACGAGCCAGCCGACACAGGTTCGGATCCACGGCCGATGGGCCGACGTCGAGGACCAGGAGATGGACTGCGGCATCGTCGTCGATCGCGAGTCCGGCCGGTTGCGTTGTATCCCGATGTGCCACGTCGAGCTCGGAATGCCGATCGTCGTCGGCCACGCCGGAGTGCGCGTGTTGCCGATCGAGCGGTCGCGCGAGGTCAGCCTGTTCGGTTTCATGAACTCGACTGTCTCGAGCGAGAAGCCGAAGGCGGTGAGCGTCAAAGGGGTGGTGGACGCCATCCGCGCGACTCGCGCGGCGGGAAAGAAGGTATTGATGGTGGGCGGGCCGGCCATCGTGCACACGGGCTCGGCGAGTCACGCCGCACGTCTGATCCGGGACGGCTGGGTCCAGGTGCTGTTCGCGGGCAACGCCCTGGCGACCCACGACATCGAGCAGGCTCTCTACGGCACCAGCCTGGGCGTCTCGATGTCGCGTGGCGAAGCGATCGAGCACGGCCACGAGCACCACCTGCGTGCGATCAACACGATCCGTCGCCTCGGGGGCATCGCCCGCGCGGTCGAGAGCGGCGTGCTCACCTCCGGGATCATGTATCGAGTCGATCCGGGCCGGCATCGACGTGGTCCTCGGCGGTTCGATCCGCGACGACGGCCCCCTTCCCGAGGTGATCACGGACACCCTCGTGGCCCAGGATCGGATGCGCGAGGCGATCCACGGCGTCGGCTTCGCGCTCCTGATCGCGACGGCGTTGCACTCGATCGCCACGGGAAACCTGTTGCCGGCAAGCGTCAAGGTCGTCTGCGTGGACATCAACCCGGCGACTGTGACCAAGCTGAACGACCGCGGCACGTTCCAGACGATCGGACTGGTGACCGACGTCGAGCCCTTCTTGCGATCGTTGGTCGCGGGGCTGACATCGGCCGAGGAGTGAACTCGGGTGGCATCGCCCACCTGATCGATTCGCCATGGACAACGCGAGCACGCCCCGGATCCTGATGTGTCCGCCGGATTACTTCGGGATCGAGTACGAGATCAACCCCTGGATGAATGTTCGAGTCGGCAGCGACACCGCACGAGCGCGCCGGCAGTGGAACGCGCTCCACCAGACCCTCCAGGAGCTGGGTGCGATCGTGGATCTGTTGGATCCGATCCCGGGCCTCCCCGACCTGGTCTTCACGGCCAATGCCGGGCTGGTCTACCACAGCACCTTCATCAGCTCGCGGTTTCGCTTCGGCGTCCGGCAGGGTGAGTCTCCTCACTTCGAGGACTGGGCGCGGCGTCGCGGTCTCGAGGTCGTCAGCCTTCCTGAGGGCTGGCTCTTCGAGGGGGCCGGCGACGCACTCTTCTGCGGCGACACGCTCTTCGCCGGCTATCGATTCCGTAGCGACGTGCGAAGTCACCAGTGGGTCGGCGAGCGGCTCGGCGTCGAGGTCCTGCCGATGGAGCTGGTCGACCCCCGGTTCTACCACCTCGATACCTGCTTCTGCCCGCTGGCGCCGGACTGGGCACTCTACTATCCGGGCGCATTCGACGAGTATGGCCGCTCGGTGCTGCGCGACCGGATCCCGAACCTGATCGAGGTCGCGGCCGAGGAGGCCGCCTCCTTCAGTTGCAACGCGGTGGTGGTCGGCAAGACGGTCGTGCTCAACGAGGGGGCACCCAAGCTGGCCGCTACCCTGGAAGACGCCGGGTTCGCGGTGCGCCCGCTCGGCTTCTCCGAGTTCATCAAGTCCGGGGGCAGCGCCAAGTGCCTGACCCTCCGGATCGACGGCGAGGAGGCGGCAAGCTGGAAACGGGGCGCAGGAGGATCGGAGCCGATTAACGAGGACAATGATGATTGAACTCTATCTCTTGAGACATGGGATCGCCGTCGAGCCGGGGACATCCGGGCATCCCGGACGACGAGCGGCCCTTGACCCCGAAGGGCGAGAAGCGGATGCGCGAGATCGCCCGCGGCTTGCGCCGGCTGGACCTGAAGCTCGACCGCATCGTCACGAGCCCTCTGCCGCGAGCCCGATCGACCGCCGAGATCGTCGCCGACGCGCTCGACGCGAACGACCTGCTGGAAACCGCGGACATCCTCCGGGCCGGCTCTGACGCCGCGGCGATCCAAAGGTGGCTGAAGGCTCGCACCGAAGACCGACTCATGATCGTCGGCCACAATCCGGCCTTGTCCGACCTGATCACGCTATTGGTTCTCGGTTCCCCGCAATCGGGGCCGCAGGTCTGCGATTTGAAGAAAGGCGGGATCGCGGCCCTCGTGCCTTCGGAGTCGTCCCCCGATTGCTATGACCTCCTCTGGGTCGCAACTCCGAGGTTGATCCGTTACCTGGTTAGTGGCAGAGGCAAATGAAATCCGAATCACGGACAGCGATCACGCCCCTACCGTTGCGCCCAAGGCAGTCGCAGGATGGCTGATCGGGCTGGTCTCGCACAGCTCGAGGGCCATGTTCTGAAACTCGACCTGGCAGCGGATGACCGGATCGTTCGGGCCAGGCGGCGGAACGCGCCGGTAAGTCCCGTCGGACTGGAGCTCGCGCGCCTTGACGTTGTCGGCGAGCAGCACGCCCAGGATGCCATCGACCATCCGCCGCTTGAGCTGATGATTCTCGATCGGGAACATGATCTCGACGCGACGGCGGAAGTTTCGCGGCATCCAGTCGGCCGATGCGAGGAAGACCTCGGGATCATCGCCGTTCTGGAAGTAGGAGATCCGCGAGTGCTCCAGGTACTTGTCGATGATGCTGATGACGCGGATATTGTCGGAAACGCCCGGAATCCCCGGGCGCAGGCAGCAGATCCCGCGGACGATCAGGTCGATCCGCACGCCGGCCTGCGAGGCCCGGAAGAGCATCTCGATGATCGTGGGATCGACCAGCGAATTCATCTTGGCGATGATCCGCGCGGGGAGCCCGGCTTCGGCATTGATCCGCTCGCGGTCGATCAGTGCGCCGAGCCGGTTGGCGAGGTGCTTGGGCGCCACGATCAGCTTGTTCCACTTATTGCCCTTGCGAGTACCCGGTCAGAAAGTTGAACAGGGAGCTGGCGTCCTCGCCGAACTCGGGCCGGCAGGTGAAGAGACTCAGGTCGGTGTACTGCCGGCCGGTCATCGGGTTGTAGTTCCCCGTGCCCAGGTGGACGTACCGCTGAATCCCATCGTGTTCGCGACGGACGACCAGCGCCGCCTTGCAGTGGGTCTTGAGCCCGACGATCCCGTAGACAACGTGCACGCCCGCCTTCTGGAGCATGCGGGCCTTGTCGATGTTGTTCTCCTCGTCGAGCCGGGCCTGGAGCTCGACCAGGGCGGTCACCTGCTTGCCGTTCTCCGCCGCACGAGCCAGGGCCGTGATGATCGGGTTGGCATCGGCTGTGCGGTAGAGCGTCATCTTGATCGCCAGCACCTGGGGATCTTCCGAGGCCTGCTCGAGGAACTGGACGACCGAACCGAACGACTCGTAGGGGTGGTGGACGAGGATGTCCTGGTCCCTGATGGCCGCGAAGACGTTCTTGCGATTGGCGAGTACGGCCGGCAAGCTGCGGCTCGAATGGGGCCTCCCTGAGATCGCGGAATCCTTCGAGCTTCCACATGGCCGTGAGCACGGTCAGGTCGACCGGGCCGGGGACCTTGTAGACGTCGCGTTCCTCCAGCTCCAGGGCCGAGGCCGAGAGCAACTGGGCGAGCAGGCCCTCGTCGGCCCGATCGGAGATCTCCAGGCGGACCGCGTCGCCCCACTTGCGCTGGCGGAGCGTCTCTTCGATGGTCGAGAGCAGGCTACTGCGGACCTCGTTCTCCAGGATCGTCAGGTCGCTGTTCCGCGTCACGCGGAACGCCGCCCGCTCGGTGGTCGCGAAAGCCTCCAAAGAGCGCATCGAGCCGGGGCCCGATCACGTCCTCCAGGAGCACGAACCGTCGCTGGCCGTCCGCCTCCTCCGGGAGCTGCACGAGGCGGTTGAGCACCGACGGAACCTGGAGCACGGCATAGCGCGGGCGGGCGTGCGGCTTCTCGGACTCGATCCGCAACAGGAGGTTCAGGCTCTTATTGTGGACGTGCGGAAAGGGGTGAGCCGGGTCGATGGCCAGGGGCGTCAAGACCGGGTAGACCTGGGCGTCGAAATACGTATCCAGGAACGAAGTCTGCGCCTCGGTCAAGTCTTGCGGTGAGCAGAGACGAATCCCATGCTTGAGCAACTGTGGCCGGACCTCGGTATACCAGACCTCGTACATCCGGCCGACGAAGTCGTGTGCGCGCCGGGAAATCTCGATGAGCTGCGCCAGGGGCCCGAGGCCATCGGGGGGTGGGTCCTGCGGCTCGAGGTTCTCGTAGAGCTGCGCCTGGAGGCCGGCGACTCGGACCTCGAAGAACTCGTCGAGGTTCGACGCGCAGATCGCCAGGAACCGCAGCCGCTCGAGCAACGGATTCGACGGGTCTCGCGCCTCCTCCAGTACCCGCTCGTTGAAATCCAGCCAGCTCAGCTCGCGATTGAGAAACCAGCCCGGCTCGACCGCAGCTGCCGCCGGAGCGACCGGAGGTGCCTGCGCGACGACCTGTCCATTGAGTTGAGGATTAGACATGACCCACACACTTCACCACGGTTCCGCTCATCGTCGATCGCCGACGACTCGCGGACGGGACGGGGGGATCCCATCACCGGTCAGGATCGCCCGGCGATCCGGGAGCGACGCCCGGGCCGGACGAGCTGCCGGAGGATCCGCGCATTGCGGACATCGAGGTCCTCCCCATCTTCAGTCCCCTTGGGCGTCTCCAGGATCATCGGCAAATCGCGGAACCGCGGATCGTTCACAAGGTGTCGAAACGGCTCCAACCCCATGCGACCGGCCCCAATCCCCGCGTGGCGATCAACGCGGCTGCCGCGCTCCCGACAACTGTCATTCAGGTGCCAGACGCGGACTCGATCGAGGCCGACGGACCGGTCCAGCCGGTCGATCGTTTCATCGTACTCCGCTGGCGTGTCCAAGGGATAGCCCGAGGCGAAAATATGGCAAGTATCCACGCAGACTCCCAGCCGCTCCGGCCGCTCGACGCGGTCGAGGATCGCTCCGAGGTGCTCGAAGCGGTGGCCCAGGCAGGTCCCCTGCCCCGCTGTCGTCTCCAGGTCGATCACGACGTCCGACCCCTTCGGTCCGGCGGTGGACCTCATCCAGCGCGCAGGCCACCCGCGAGCAGACCCGCCGTCTTCTCCCTCACCCATATGGGCGCCGGGATGAAGCACCACGTCGATGATCTCCAGACAACTCGCAGCGCTCCACCTCCACGGTCATTGCGTCGATCGATTTTTTCCAAAGCCCATCGTCGGGGCTAGCCAGGTTGATCAGGTAGGATGTGTGGGCCACCGGGCGGATGATGCCGGTTTGACGCAAAGCCGAGCGGAACGCCTCGGCTTGCGCGTCCGTCAGAGAGGGCGCGTTCCACCGATTGTTATTCTTGGTAAAGAGTTGGACGGTTTCGAAGGGGACCGCGTGGGCCGCCCAGATCGCGCGGTCGCAACCCCCCGCGATGGACATGTGAGCGCCGAACTTCCGGGAGCATGATGTCCGGCTCCCTCGACTCCGCGCCGATCGAATCCATCGGTGTGTCTGCTCCACTGGCGAATGGTTTCTCAGGAAATCCGTCACTTGCGGACGGCGACGATTCGATCCTACAATGAATGTCTTGCTCGCCATTCCAAGGAAGAGGCCGGGGATTCGATCATGGGACCGCTGATCTGGGCCGGCATTCTGCCTGTCTGTATACTCCTGGCCTGGGTGGTCGTCCGACGGCCTCTTCGTCAGATCGTCGAGGACGTGCACGTCGACCACGCCCGCGAGTTATTCCATCAACAGCGTGAATGGCTCGAGGCCCGCTTCATCTCGGCGGTGAGCCGATCTGATCCCAGCGAGCGGCTGAAGTGGGATTCGGCACACTGGCATGACGAGGTCCTCTGGGCCCGCGACCGTCAGACCCGTCACCTGCTCGCGTTGGTCTGTGTCCACTTCGAGCCCGCGCCGTTCGACCTGCTCCAGATACCGAGGCACGCCACGGCCCTGTTCGAATTCCGGAAGGGGCGCTGGCACGTTGAGGGCAAACGCCTCGACGAGATCCGCCCCGACGAAGCGGTCGGCCGTAACCAGCGTTACGAAGCGGTCGCTGTCACTCCTCCCCATCCTCGTCGCGTCAGTTGAGGCGCGCGTCAGGCAGTCGTCATGGCGGCCCGGCTCGACCGGACCGTTAGCTTCGGCCCAAAACCAAAGTGGGAGGCCAGCCTCATTCCAGGATCTGGGCGTGTGCGACGTTCCGCAGCTTGATGTATTCTTCCAGATCGAAGTCATCCGAGCTGCAATACTCGAGCAATGGTCGTTCGCGGCGCTCGACTTCGGCACAGGCGGCGGCCAGCCGATGTGCCACTTGATGCGGAATCAAGCAGACACCATGCTTGTCGGCGTGAATCAGGTCTCCGCCATGGATTTCGACCCCGCCGATCACGACCGGCGTACCGAACTCGACGAGCCGGACATAGGCGTGGCTGACGCAGGGATTCAAGCCGAAGAGCTGGAATCCCAGGGCGTGAACCTCGTCAAGGTCGCGTGGGCAGCCGCTGGTGATGTGGCCGACGCAGCCGAGCTTCTGATGGATGGTGGCGGTGACTTCGCCGAACTGGGCTCCCAACCCGGGCGGGTCGTCAAGGTCCTGGCCGACCGCGATCTTCGGCACCGGGATGACTGTCCACGTAGCGGAAGTAGTTCCCCAGCAGGTCCTCTTTCGGCTCGTTCGCCTCGGGAGGGGCCGCCCGCGTCTTCGAAGTCACGGCGTACCCGACAATCGCGCCAAGAGCCGGCAGCAGGCATCGGATCGTGTGTGGCAAGAAGCCCGTATGACGCGGCCGGACGTTGAACAGCTCGATGGCGTTCGAGATCGTCGGCGTGGGGTACCGCCTGAGAGTTCTCAGCTCCGACGGATTCAAGATCGATTCCGCTTCCGACATGCTCTTAGCTCCCTTTTGTTCAGAACCTCAAAGCCGAGAAGGAAGAGGCTGCTCGAATTCCAGATTGCACAAGGAGGTGCTGATCGACCTCGTTAAGCTCCCTCGACGCAAGAAGCTCTGACACGCTCGAACTCTCAGCGCCTGAATCGTTTGACCTTGTCGGTCTCCCGAGTTCTTCTAGCGTCCCAGCGCGGCAGGTCCGCGCGTCTCATCATCCTCGACTTTAGGGCCTTGGTCCTTATTGAGCGTATAATAACATGGCATCGAGCGAAAACCGAACTCCAACTCGGGGCCCATCTGTTCCGTTGGGTGAAAGCACCGCTTGGCCCAAGCCTCCAGAGACGCTAATCTGGTGATCAATACGAATCAAGTTTTCGAAGCTTCGACGCTCTCGCGGGAGTAGGATGCTGTGAGACGCTCGCGAGCTGTGGAGCAAGCAGATTCTGGACGAGCTGGATGGACATGCGGCTCCTAGCGATCGACATCCCGAGACGAAAGACCAGATCGCAACGATGATCGAACTGGTAGGAAGTGATCTCATGGCCGACTCCAACGATAATCCGCCTCTGAAGTCTCCATCGACAGCCCCAAACGCCCGGCCCGACTCCGGCCCGACGCCGTTCCGACACGGACGAGGCGATCGACACCGCCCTCGCCAAGGAAATCCGCCGGACGGCTGGCGAACCACTGTCGGCGGATATCCCGCTGAAGCGGCAATGGGACCCCGACATGGAGGCAGAGCTCGAGGCTGTCTTGAGCGGCTTCGACCCGAAGAGCTTCGAGGTGGCGTCGCCCCGCGCCCCCCGTTCCGCACGAACGCCGTCGGCTCAGTCCGAACGCGGGCAAGAAGGAAGCCCCGGCGCCCGAACCGGCAAAGTCATCAGCATCCGCGGCAAGACCATCTTCGTCAACCTGGGGGGCAAGAGCGAGGGGATCATCTCACTCGACCAGTTCGAGGGAAAGGAGGTCCCTCAGCCAGGCTCGACAATCGATGTCGTCGTCGATCGATTCGACCCGGAGGAAGGCGTCCTGCTCCTCTACCTCAAGGGCGCGGCGATCGAGGCGGACTGGACCAACCTCAAGAAGGGCGTCGTCGTCGAGGCTCGCGTGACCAAGGTCATCAAGGGGGGCGTCGAAGTCAACGTCGACGGCATCCGCGGCTTCATGCCGATCAGCCAGATCGACCTGGCGCGGTCGAGGACGCGGCGAGTTTCGTCAATCAGAAATTCAAGGCGATCGTCACGGAGGCCAAACCCCGCGAGAAGAACCTCGTGGTCTCCCGCCGCGAACTGCTGGAGCAGGAGCGGGCCGAACTGCGCGAGAAGACCTGGGCCACGCTCGCGGAAGGCCAGGTACGCGAGGGGGTCATCCGCTCGGTCAAGGACTTCGGCGCCTTCGTTGATCTCGGTGGCGTAGACGGACTGCTGCCTATCGGCGAGATGAGCTGGTCGCGGGTTGCCAAAGTCGACGACATGGTCAAGATCGGCGACAAGGTCACCGTCAAAGTGCTCAAGATCGACCAGACGGCGCAAGCTCTCACTGGGCTTGAAGCAGCTCACGCCGAGTCCCTGGGAGGGTGTTGTCGACAAATACCCGCGCGGCACGATGGTCAAGGGGAAAGTCACCCGGCTCATGGACTTCGGCGCGTTTGTCGAGCTCGAGCCCGGCGTCGAGGGACTCATTCACATCTCGGAGCTGTCGCCGACCCGGGTACGCCGCGTCGCCGACCTTGTCAAACCTGAGCAGGAAGTCGAGGTCCGCATCCTCAAGGTCGAGCCGGAGGTCAAGAAGATCGCACTCTCCCTCCTGCCCGACCCCAGGAAAGCCCAGGCCGCGCTGGACGAGGATGCAGGCGAAGATGAAGCCGACGATACCCCGCCGGTGCCGAAGGCCGAGCGCAAGGTTCCCCTCAAGGGCGGCCTGGGAGATCGCGATCGGAGGAATTGAGGCACAATCTCATGAATCGTCGTTGAATTCGATTGCCGCCATCGACATCGTCTCTTGCCTTGCGACTTCACCTGGCGAACGGGTCGGTCGGGAACGATCGATCGAGGAGTTCGGCGACGAGCCGCCTGAAGTCCTCGCGGTCGCGGAGCGGAGCCAGGTCGGGGTCGCGGTTGGTATGTAGGGCATTGTTCCATCCCGCGGCGATCGCAGCCCTCAACGTGGTGACCGCCTCCGCGGCGACCGCCTCCTTGGCCGGAGTATCTCGTTCGATCGGAACGCAGCGGGCGATCTGACAGGCATCGTTATAGATGTCGATGGAATTCTCCATTCCCAACGCCCGGCGCTTCCGGATCGTTTCAATCACCTCGGCAACACGACCGAGGGTTGCCAGCGACCCCCCCAAGTCCAGATAGGCCAGGCCGAGACGGCGTTTTACCGACGCATTCAGTGGAGCTCGCGACAGAGCAGCCTGTTGGTGTTCAATGGCTCGGCGAGAGTAACAATCGCTTTCTCCCACTGACCGAGCGAGATCTGTGTTTTCCCGAGAAGATGCGTTCCGATGCCGAGACTTGTCCGATACTCCACGAGATTCGGGTGGGCCGAGACCAGCTTCTCATGGATCTGACAGGCTCTTTGAAATCCATCTGCCGCAGACTGGTAGTCCCGTGTCTGAGCGGCGAGCAACCCGAGATTGCCCCAACTCCCTGCTAGCCGGCTCTGATAATCGGGTACATCAGGATGAGCCGCCGCCAGCTTCGTTAGCAGGTCGATGGACTTTTGGAAAGCCTCTTTGGACTCGGTCCAGCCACGTATCTGCAAGAGAGCGAGTCCGAGCCTGGAGTACTGGTCGGCCAATCCGCGCTGGTATTCCGTTGCTGTAGGGTCTTCTGTGGTCAGTTTTGACCAGATCGCCAGGGCCGCGCGCGGCATCGCGGGCACCTGGATTGTCCCGTCGCAGCAACAATGCTCGACATAGGTTGTCGTAGCCCAGGGCCGCCTGGTAAGAGCAATCGAGGTAATTGGGATGTTCCGCGGCAAGCTTTTCGCCGATCGCGATTGCCTTCTGGAAGATCTCGATCGCCCCGTTCAAGTTGCCTTGGTCCAGAACCACATTACCCAGGTCATTATAAGTTAACGCCATCGAGATGCGATCGTTGCGTCGATCGGGATGGGCGGCGATCAGCCGCGTCAAGATGTCGATCGACTGACCAAAGGACTTCCCCGCGCCACCCAGGTCACCAGTAGTCCTGAGCCGCTGGCCAAGCATCGAGTGGGTTCGAGCCAGGAGACCCATGTATTCCAGGTTATCGGGAGCCGCTGCGGTCAACTTGGTCCGGATCACGATCGCCTCACGAAGGAGCCCGATGGAGCGGTCCGACTTTCCCAGCAAGAATTGGGCATGGGAGAGGATCTGATCATGCCTGGCCAACTCGCTCTGGAGGGTCGGGTCCTCGGGATAGTCTTTAACCAGCTTCGAGGCGATGTCGATGGCTTTCTGAGCGACATCGCTCGCCGCCTGAGTCTGACCCGTAAACGCGAGCACGATGGAGAGATTGCCAGAACTCGAGGACAGACCTTTGAGATGATCGGGATTGCCTGGCTGAGCTCGTTCAAGGATCGTGTACAGCTCCTTGGCGGCCTCGAACTGTTTGCGGGCCTCGTCATGTCGCCCCGAGATTTGCAAGATGTGCCCCAGGTTCGACCGGCCGCGGGCGAGGAGGATTTGAGCTCGCAGCTGGCCTGAGGGGAAACGGATTCCAGCTCGGCTGCGAGCTTCTCGTAGAATTGGCGAGGCTTTTCCAGCAGGCGTGTTCTGAGTACGCGGAACTCTCTCTGGTTGAGAAGGACGCCTCCTCGCTGACCCCGGTGTAATAGTCTTCAATGGCATGAAGCGTCTGATCGAGCCGATGGTCGGATTCGACTTTGGCTCGGGTCACTTGGTCGTTGGCCTTGACCAGCTTGGCATTGGTCGTCTCCAACTGCTCGTTCTGCGCGATCACCTGGCGATTGGCGTCATCGAGCTGGTGATTGGCATGCGACAGACGAATGTTGAACGCCGACTCGCGCCAGTACGCGAACCCCAACGCGCACAGACCGACCAGCACGGTCGCGGCGGCGGTCACGACCACGGTCCGGTGCCGGCGCATCCATCGGCGGGCCCGGATCAAATAGGGTTCCCGCCAGGCCGAGACCGGCTCGTCGGCCAGCCAGCGCTCGATGTCCTCGGCCAGCGCGCGCGGCGCCGGATAGCGGTCGTCCCGTTTCAAGGCCATCGCCTTCAGGCAGATCGCCTCCAGCGCCCCTGGGACGTCCGGCTGGATCTGTCGCGGCGGCGGGATCTCGCCCTGCTGGACGCGCCGCAGGACCTCTTCGACTTCAGCGCCTTCGACCGGCACCTTACCCGTGAGCAGGCAGTAGAGTGTAGCGCCCAAGCTATAGACATCGCTGGCCGGCCCGAGCTGGTCGATCGAGCCAGCGGCCTGCTCGGGACTCATGAACGGAGGCGTGCCGATCGGCGAACCGGGAAGTGTCTCGCTTGACCCACTGGCCGACGGCGGCCGGAGTGTCGCCTCGACCGAGGACTCCGGTGTGCCGACGACCTTGGCCAGACCCCAGTCAACTACGAGCGTCTCTCCATACGGTCCGACCATGATATTGCCGGGCTTGATGTCGCGGTGGAGCACGCCCCGGCTGTGCGCATACGCGATCGCATTGCAGACGTCCAGGAACCGCCGCAGGAGCTTCTGGAACTCCAGCATTCGCTCGCCGGGGTTCAGGCCGGAGACTGCTTTGCTATGAAACTGATCGATCGCCTGACGCAGACTGTCCCCTTTGATGAACCGCATGGCATAGAACGGACGGCCGTCATCGTAGTGTCCCAGGCCGTAGACCGGCACGATTCCCGGGTGTTCGAGACCGCCGGTGATCTCCGCCTCTCGGACGAATCGGATCCGGCCCTCGAGATGGCCGCTATGACGGTCCTGGATCTGCTTGAGTGCCACTTCGCGGTGCAGCTCGTCGTCGCTGGCCACGAAGACGTCACCCAAGCCGCCCCTGGCGTGGAATCGCAAGATCCGGAACCGCGAACCCGCCGGGCTGGTCAATTCGGAGTCGGCTGCCTTCGCACGGGGCTCGGCCGGGGCCGTCGACTGGGGCGAACCGAGCCGTTGTAGACTCGGCACGATCTCGGGATGAATCTGGCTCACGGGTTCGAGCGACGCACGAATCCATTCGACCGAGCTGAGCGAGGCCAGGCTTTGCGACGGGTCATGGCCATGCTGTTCGATGTGCCGCTGCACCAGCGGTTCGAGCAAGGCACGATCCGCCGGCGCGAGTGCGCCCTGCTCTTCGAGGACCTGTCCTAATGGCTTGTGTTTCTGGAGCGCCCAGGCGTTGATCGCCGAGATCAGAGCGTCCCGGGAGATGAAGTCCATCTGCAAGGCGAGGATGCCGAACAGCAGGTTGCGATCGGTGGCGAACGGTCCCATCGGGGCTGCCTCCGACTGTTGAGGGTGGAACTCGCGCCGAGTTCGAACTCAGGGCCTTACATCATACACATGCTCGCCGGGACATGAAACCAATCTCTGGCCGGGCAGGCGCTCGAACTGAGGGTCGATCACCTGCGAAGAGTTGGACGTGGCTCGCGTCAAGTCGGACGCCGCGGCACGATCAAGTTGGCGACCTGGATCATCACGGGCTCGCCATCCTGGTTCAACGTGGTGTTTCGCACCTTGACGATGCCCCGGTCGGGATTCGATTTCGACTCCCGCATCTCCAGCACCTCGCTCTCGACTCGCAGCACGTCGCCGGGTCGAACGGGACGGGGCCACCGGATTTGCTCGACGCCGAGGCCGATCAGGCCGCCGACCGGCTGGAACTCGCCCTCGACGAGCAGCCTCATCGTCAAGGCGGCTGTGTGCCAGCCGCTCGCAACCAGTCCGCCGAAAAGGCTCTCACGAGCGGCCACCTCGTCGAGGTGGAAAGGCTGAGGGTCGTACTCGGTGGCGAACGCCTTGACCTCTTCGATCTTGATCGCGACGGTGCCGGTCCCGAACTTCTGTCCGACGACGATGTCCTCGAGATACAGTGGCTCGCTCATTTTCGTTGCATCCTCGAGGTTACAGGGGGTCGCGGAGGGGTCGCCGCCACCCTGTCGCCCACCGATCACTTCATCCTCTTGAGCCATCCGTGCTGGTGGAACGAGAAGAGATTGGGCTTCCAATGGCAATCATCACGGACGAATCGGCCATCTTCGGAGAGAAAATCGATCACCGCCTCGTAGGGACCCGGGCCGAACCCGGGAAGGACGGGATGGCCGTTGATGTTCGTATCCTCGACGACGAGATACGAACCGATCTGGACATACTCGCGATAGCTTCTGAGTTCGTTCATCACATGCTGATGGGAATGATCAGAGTCGAGCACGACCATTCCCCCCCGGCCTGGCAGCAGGGACTCCACGGCGCGGATCGTGTTCGGATGCGTCGAACTGCCTTGGATCAATCGAATTCTAGGATGAACGATTGATTTGGCAGCTTCGCTCAGATGAACGTCGATGCCGATGACAATCGCATCCGGGACAGAACGGATCAAGTCGAGCAGAGTTGCAAAGTACAAGACCGAGCCGCCTCCGGCAACACCGGTCTGGATGATGAACGGCGGTCGGAGTCGGGTTACGAGCTCCTGGTAGGCGTGGAGATCAAATGGACATTGCTTGATCTGATAGCCCAGGAACGTGTTCCTGTCCCAGGCGAGGGAGTGGTAATAGAGCCGATGGAAGGCGTCGATGACCTCGGAAATCGGCAATCTCAAGAGAACGTGATTATCGTCTGGCATTTGCCGTTCCCCGATCCCCGGATCGCGATCGGCGAGCCCGACGATCCGCACCTGCCGACGGTCCGCGTCGCCGGCCATTCTCATCGATTCGCTCGAGTCAACGACTGCTCTGGATTCTCCTCGTTCGCGTGCTCGCTGTCCACAGGATACGGACGATTCGCGTCGCGATTCGCAACGCACTGGCGGACCTTGGCAGGCGCGAATTCTTCCTGGGTTACGGATTGGGACGCTCTCGAGGTACCTGGCGATCGCCTCGGGCCGGCGCGCGGAGAGATCATTCATCCGCTATTACCACGGGGACGTCGTTATCGTTAGCCACGGCCCACGAAGGGCATCTTGGTGGCCATGACGGTCAGGAACAGGACGTTCGCATCCAGCGGCAGGCTGGCCATGTACACCACGGCCCGGGCCACGTGCCCCACGTCCATCGTCGGCTCGACGGCGGTCCCGCCGCCCGGTTGGAGCACACCGTCTTTCATCCGGGCCGTCATCTCGGTGCCGGCGTTGCCGATGTCGATCTGCCCGCAGGCGATGTCGTACGCCCGGCCGTCCAGGGCCGTCGACTTGGTCAGTCCGGTGATCGCGTGCTTGGTGGCCGTGTAAGGCGCGGAGTTCGGCCGGGGCGTGTACGCCGAGATCGAGCCGTTGTTGATGATGCGGCCGCCCCTCGGGTCTTGCTCCTTCATGAGCCGGAACGCCGCCTGGGTGCAGAGGAACGCGCCGGTCAGATTCACGTCGACAACCCGCCGCCACTGCTCGAACGTCAGGTCTTCCAGAGGTACCGCCGGTGCGCCCGTGCCGGCGTTGTTGAACAGCAGGTCGAGACGGCCGAACGCAGTTTTCGTCGCCTCGAAGAGCGCGGATACCGAGTCGGGATCGCTCACGTCGGCCGGGACGACGAGCGTCCGGCCGCCAGGCGGCTCCCGCCTCCGCGGCGGTCTGCTCCAGGGCTTCGCGCCGTCGGCCGGCCAGCACGACCGAGTAACCATCGTTCAGGAGGGCCAGGGCGGTCGCCCGGCCGATCCCGGACCCCGCGCCCGTGACCATGGCGATCTTGCCGTTGTCACTCATCGGGTGCTCCGCTCGCGTCCACTTCTACTCATGGCGGAGGGCCTCGATCGGGTCCATCATCGCCGCACGCCGGGCCGGGTAGATTCCGAAGAGGATTCCGACTCCGACCGAGATACAAAACGAAAGGGCGACCGACTGCAAGGTGATGATCGTCTTCTGGTCGGGGATGAAATAAACGATGAACCATGGGATGAGGATCCCCACCAGGACGCCCGAAACGCCGCCGACGCTCGAGAGGACCACCGTCTCGATCAAGAACTGCTGGATGATGTCGCGACGCTTGGCGCCGATGGCGCGGCGGATGCCGATCTCGCGGGTCCGCTCGGTCACGGTCGCGAGCATGATGTTCATGATGCCGATTCCGCCGACGAGCAGCGAGATCGACGCGATCGTGCCCAGGATGATGCTGAACTGACGAGCCGTGCGCCGGGCCTGCTCCAGCAAGTCGTAGGGGACGGTGATCTCGACGTCTTGCTTGGGGTGATAGGGTTCGTAGGCACCCTTGATGACCCCGACGGTCGGCCCCACCTCACTGATGTCCCGGACCTGCATGGTGATCTGCGAAAGTTGCGTCTCCTCGGCGGACAACTGGCCCGACCGGAAATCGATGATCTTCTCGCCGAACCGCACCCTGCAGGTATTGAGGGGGATGTACACGTCCTTGTTGAAGTCCTGCGCGGCGAGGCTGGCGCCGATGCCGGCGGACTGGGCACGCTCGGCGGTCACTCCGATGACGGTGTAGTAATCGGCCCCGAGCTTGATCGTGTCGCCGATCGGGTCTTCGTGAGGAAAGAGGGTCTTGGCCGTCTCGTCGGCAAGCACGGCGTAGTTCTTGAACTTCTCATTGTCGGCGGGTTGGAGGAACCGGCCCTTGACGATCTCCAGGTGGGTGAAATCGGCATACTCGTGGGTTGTACCCACGATGCGGCCGTCGAGCGTGCGGTTGAGATATCGGAACTGCTTCCGGATCTCGCGGATCGGCAGGACCCTCTTGATCGTCGGCACCGTTTCGAGGATGCGTTCGTAATCGCTGTAGGTCAGGCCGTACTTGAGGACGAGCGAGGGACGTCCACCGGTCGGCTGCTGGGTTTCATCGCTGGGCTTGACCGAGCGAAGGATGATGTTTGTGGCACCGAGCTGTTCGATCCGCGCCTGGGCGTCGCGGCTGGAGCCTTCGCCGACCGCGAGCATCGAGATCACCGCCGCCACGCCGAAGACAATGCCCAGGGCCGTCAAGCCGGACCGGAGCTTGTGCAGCATCAGACTCTTCAACCCTTGTTTCAGCCCTCGCCAGAGACGTCCCATGAGTGACAACACCCTCGAAAGGGATCGAGGATCGCATCCAGGCGACCCAGGACCGGTCGGTTTGAGAGAAACGCGGGGCCGATCCGAACAGGGCATGCCGTCGGAACCTGGCTTGTGACTCCTCGAAGACGACCCCGCCGGCTTTCTCCACGATAAACTCAATACCCAATCGGAGATAGTCGGGTTTCGATCGAAGGATCGAGAACCATCGCCGTTGCGGACTCCGGAAGGAAAACCTCGGGGACGATCAGCCGACGATTTCCGACCGCCCGGCACGTGCGATCTTCCGGAAGAGGAGCAAGAAGATCGTCTGTTCTTCCTCCGTCAATGATTCCAACATGCTTCGAAAGAACTTCGACTTTCCCGCCGCAATATTCTCGAAGGCATCGTGGCCGATTGCGGTTAAACCCACCCGGATCACACGACGGTCTTCGTCCGATCGGTGTCTGCTGACGAATCCCTTACGTTCCAGGTTATCCACAAGGGCCGTCACGGAATTCACCGCCAGCCTCAGGTACTCCGCGAGCTCGCGCATCATGCCGCGGCCCCGCTTTGCCGATGTGCTCGACGACGCGGAACTCCTGAATGCTCAGCTCCATCGACGGTTGGCAGGCGGCACCGGCGTTCAAGGTCTGGAACTGCTCGGAAATCTCCCGCATCAGATCGCCGAGATCGGTTGCCTTACGGTCAATTTCGTCAATTATATCTGCCATAGAATAGTTCCACGCACGAACTAAATCTACCGAAGCAAGGCTGTCCAGGTCAATTGCTCTGGCGCGAAGTTCTCGATGTCGCGGTCGCCGGTGGGCTTTATAATAGAACCGTCTTCACGCGGGAAGAGGGTCGGCGGCTCGGCGGGTGCCAGGAGGATGGCTTCATGGTCATGATGAGTCGATGAGCGGACCGGTCGCGATTCTGGGTGCGGGCGGCATGGGGACGGCGCTGGCGTTGCTGTTCGCCAAGTCGGCCGTCGAGGTCCGGCTCTGGTCTCGTGATCCGGGTCATGCCCGGGAGTTCGCCCGGACGCGCGTGAACGAGCGGCACCTGCCGGGGATCCGGGTCCCGGACCTGGTCCGGATCACGTCGGAAGGCGCCGAGGCCGCCGACGGGGCTGCGCTCATCGTGGCGGCCATCCCGACTTCGTTCCTCCGCGCCACGCTGGAACGGCTCGCGGCGGAGGTCCCGCCGTCGGTCCCGGCGCTGAGCGTGGTCAAGGGGATCGAGTACGGGACCTTCGCGCGGCCGAGCCAGATCATCGAGCAGGCGCTGGGTCCGCGCCCGGTCGCCGTGCTGAGCGGGCCCAGTCATGCCGAGGAGCTGGCGCGGGGGCTGCCGGCCTCGGTGGTCGTCTCGGGCGCCGACGGGCCGCTGAACGCGTCGATCCGCGACGCCCTCAGCCACGAGACGTTCCGGGTGTACACCAGCACCGACGCGATGGGCGTGGAGCTGGCCGGTGCCCTCAAGAATATCCTGGGCATCGCCGCGGGGATATGCGACGGACTGGGTTTCGGCGATAATGCCAAGGCCGCGCTCTTGACGCGGGGCCTAGTGGAGATCGCCCGGCTGGGCGTCGACCTCGGGGCCCGGTTCGAGACGTTCTATGGACTGGCCGGGGTCGGCGACGTGGTGACGACCTGTTATAGCCCCTATGGCCGCAACCGCGCCGTCGGCGAGCGGATCGGCAAGGGACAGACCCTCGATCAAGTGCTCGCGGAGATGGTGAATGTCGCGGAGGGCGTGCCGACCACCCGGAGCGTCTACTGGCTTGCGAGCGAGCGCGGGGTGGAGATGCCGATCACCGTGCGAGCTTTACCAGATCTTGTTCGAGGGCAAGTCACCCAGGGCGGCCGTGACCGACCTGATGGTCCGGCTCCCGAAAGTGGAATGGGAATAACCAGGTGGTCCCGCAAACCGGATCGTGTGCCGTCGCCTTCAAGGAATGGGCTGGCGTCTGCGACGCCCTGACCGAGGGCGTCCAGTCGATCATTCTCCGCAAAGGGGGAATCCGCGAGGGCTCCGGGCCGGGCGTCTTCGTGCCGGAACACGACGAGTTCTGGCTCTATCCCACAGCCGTCCACCAGGCCCAGCAAGGTTTGAGGACGGCCGCCCTCGGGCCGCTGCCACCGCGGGCCGGCCCCGACGGATCTCTCGCGATCCGTGCACTGGCGCGGGTCGAGATGATCGGCTACATTCGAGGACGAGTCGCGGTTGCCGGCGCTCGGAGCAGTTCCACGTCCTCACCGAGGAGACGGTGCGGAAGCGGTTCCATTACCGAACGCCGGGCCTCTGGATCCTGGTGGCCCGCATCTGGCGGCGCGACTCGGCCTTTGCGATCATGGAAACGCCCGGAACATGCCGGCTGCAAGACGTGGGTCATGCTCGACGCGGGCCTGCCGACTTCCGACCTCGTGCCCGCAGTGGAAGATGAGATCCTGGGCCGAACGCCTCCAGCGGCTCAGAGCTTGTGAAAGAATCGGATAGCGGATTGCAAATTACGAATCGCGGATTCATAAATGCTTTTGAAACCAGGCTTATATCCATCCGCAATTCGTAATCCGTCATCTGGAATCGATTTCTTCACAGCCTCTCAGGCCGCTCCTCGGGACGACATTTGCATCGACCCAGGCCTGAATGATCGGCCGCCAATCCGATGCCGTGAGGTGTCCATGGCCGAGCCGGCAGGGCAATCCAAGCTGGCGACCCGGCCCCCGCAATCCGGCCCGATCCGAGACGTCCGCCCGACTCACCGAGAACCCCAACCCTGCGCAGCCCCATTGCGTTCCTTGAGGTCAACCGACCATCCGGGAGTGAGCATGACGCTTCGCAAGCTGGCCCGCGAGCTCAGGGACTATCCCGCCACGATCTGCCATTTGCTCGATCTGGGTCGCGGTCTTCGCGGCCATGACCTATTGTGAGCTCGCCGACCGTAACCCGTTCTTGACGCCCTCGCGATGGCTGTTGCTCGGCTTCCCCGGGCGGCGAGTCGCTTCGGCGACCTCACACTCCGGGAGCTGGGCCAGGGACAGGTCTGGCGGCTCATGACCTGTAACTTCATTCACTTCAGCCTGATCCACCTCGGGCTGAACCTGCTGGCGATGTACCAGCTCGGTTCGATGGTCGAGGAGTGGTATGGATCGCATCAGTTTGTGTTCATTTATGCTCTGTTGGGGGGTGGAGGCAACCTGGTCTCGACCGTGATCCGATACGGGATCGGTTGCGAACCCCGAGGTGCACTCGGGGGGCGGGTCCGTGGTCATCATGGGCCTGGTCGGGATGTGCGCCGTGGTCGGCTGGCGCGTGCGCGATCGATGGGGGAAATCCTTGAGCCGGCTGATGACGTTGTTCCTGGTCCTGACGGCGATCATGGGGATCCTGCTGCCGGGATACATCGACAACTGGGGTCATGCCGGCGGGGCCATCGTGGGTGCCCCGTTGGGATTGGCCGATCGCCGCCTGATGGCGAATCGCTCGAAGCCCTCGGCCTGGGGGCTGGGCGTGGTGGCGGGGCTGATCATGGCGAGTTGTGGGGCCGCCCAGTTCATCGCAGACCGGCGGGAGGCCCCCGCTCGCCGGGAAAGAAACCTGATCGCTCGCTCGGATCAATCTCTGCAAGGCCGTCAATGACTTGTCCCACATGAGCCGGCTCGTCAAGCGAGGGGGCGACTTGACCGGTGTACGAACGGAGTCTGACGATCCTCGAGCGCGTTCTCGACGGCCCGGCGCGCGACGAAATCCGGGGACTCCGGCCACTGGTCGAGGGCGCACTGGACCGTCCACTCTCGGACGAGGAGAAGCAGGCAGATCGAGGAGCGACTGGCACGGGCCAGTCCGAGACGTCCGACAGGAATACGTGATCCTGCAGCGCCGGCTCCGCGAACTGCCGAGGGGTGGCCGAGCACGGCGATGATCCGCCGTCTCATTTGAGAGGTTGTGAAGAAATCGATTCCGCATGACAAATTGCGAATTGCGAATAGGTATAAAGCCTGATTTCAAAGGCATTTAGGAATTCGTAATTCGCAATCTGGAATCTTCCATCGATTCTTTCGCAAGCTCTGAGAGGGACCCAAGCGACTACCCCGAGGACACCGGTCCACTGCTCAGTCGAGCCCCGGGGCGGTGGCGGGGGCGGACGCGGCCCTCTCTCAAGGCGGTCACGAAGTCCTGGATCGAGTGGATCGGCCGGTCGAACTCGGTGAAATAGCAGCCCAGGGTCTGGATCTCATGGGCATCGCTCGAGCCGGTCGTCCCCATGGGATGAGTCCGGAGCAGGGCCTCGGCGCGGGAACGCGTGTCAGGCGGTTACGTTATTGCTGACCAGTTCCAGGGCGTCGAAGACCGGTCCGTGCTGGGCGACGATCGCGTCGAAGGGCTGGTCCCAGCGGAACGGGTGAGCCGCGACGATCGCGGCATCATGCTGGCGCACGATCCGCAGAAGCTCGGCCAGCTCGACGCCCGGCGGGACCTCCTCGAGCGAGGGGAGTCCGTAGACGAGGAAATGGCCTTCGCGTGCCGAGACCTCGGCGCCGGAGAAGACGCGAAGCGGGGCCGCGAGCACGGCCAGCTCGGAAAGCTCCTCCGGCTCCCACTGGTAGTCGTGCTCGGTGATCACCAGCCCGTCCAGGCCGACCGCCAGGGCGCGTTTGACGAGTTCCCCAGGGTCGATCTCGCTATCCGGTGAGTGGCGGGCGGTGTGGAGATGGTGGTCAAATCTCATGTTTTCCGTTGTCCCTTGTATGTTGGACAAATGCCAAACAGAGCCTGGCTGAGCGACACTGACCCGACCGTGGACAACGCCCAACTCCTACCCCACGTCGCTATCATCCATCTCACGAAGGACGGCCCGCTAGACCAATTTCGAGACCCTAACGCGGTCCGCGACCGCAACCAAAGAGGGATTGCAGATCCCGGATTGCGGATTGCGGATGTCCGAACCATCCGAATTTGCAATCCGCAATCCGCAATCGGGAATCCGCAATCTCCAAAGATGTGCGCACTGCGGAGGGATCCTACCGAGGAAGACCCTACCCGTCGTCGCCGTTGCCTCCAAGCCGATTCGTGGGGCCAGTGGCATCCTCGTCGTTCCCAGCTTTCGGAATACGGTCAAACGAGCGTCTCCGCTTACTTGACACTTGTCAGATTTTTCTTTTACAATTGTCATCGATGGCGGTAAGCCTGTTTTTTCGAGATTGTAGCAGGAATGCCGGTATCTTTGTCTTTCGCCCCGAAGGGGCAGCCACAAATCAGCCCAGGGCAACGCCCTGGGATCGGGTCCAATGGAGATACCCGAGCCCTGAAAGGGCGAAACATCTCCCTGGCCTTGTGCCGCCCTTTCAGGGCTCGGGGTCGGTTTGACGTGCCGGTCCCAGGGCGTTGCCCTGGGCTGATCTGTTCGGCCCCTTCGGGGCGGAATTCTCATACCCGGTATCCTTGCTATAGGCTCGTTTTTTCGGCGAGTTTTTCGCCGAATGACCTACGTCGTTCTTTCGGTTTTCCAGGAGACATCGCGTGCGACGAATCCTCTCTTGTTGCATCGCGCTGGCCGTGCTCGCCGTTCCTTGCCCGGCGGCCGACCAGACGACCTCGACCTCGGAAACGCTGATCCGGCTGAACGGTATCGCCGGCGCCGGCTCCCAGGCCGGCTCTACGATACCGGCTCCTGCCGGAGCTCAAGGAGATGAATCCCGGCAATCCGATCCTCAACTACATGAAGTGCATGCTGGAGCAGGAGCGGTTCTTCTTCGACAAGGAGGCATTCGAGCACCGCGAGAAGCTGCTGGCCATGCCCCTCAAGGAGCTGCCCGGTCAGGAGTTGCAGGAATACGGCCGATTCGCGCTGCGACAGACGGACCGGGCGGCCCGGCTCGACAACCCGGATTGGCAGGTCCTGCTGAAGTTGAAGAGTGAAGGGATCAACTTGCTGCTCCCCGAAGTCCAGCAAATCCGCGGGCTGGCGCAGGGCCCTGGCGGTGCGCTTCCGTGCCGAGATCGCCCTGGGCCACTTCGACGACGCGATCCGCACGGCCAAGACGATGTTCGCCATCTCGCGGCACCTGGGCAGAGCATCCGACTTTTATCGGCAACCTGGTGGGCATCGCGATCGCGAACATCGCGATCAACCCCTCGAGGAGATGCTGGGTCAACCGGGCTGCCCCAACCTTTACTGGGCCCTCACCAGCCATGCCCAGCCCCCTGATCTCCCTGGAGGAGGGCATGGAAGGCGAACGTCTGATCATGTGGTGGGTATTCCGCGATCTGCCCGACAGTACGCCCGATGGGCGCGGACCAGCTCAGGAAATTCATCGCCTCCTTGGATCGACTATTCCTGGATCCGCAGGCGGGCAGGCCTCCCAAGGTCGGCGTGAGGGCGTGGCTGGACGCCCTGACCAGGGACGAGAAGAAGCTCGCGGCCGCACGACACCGTCTCGTGGAATGCGGCATTCCGAGGAGCGGCTCAACGGTTTCCGCCCGACCAGGTGATCCTTCTGGACGAGAAGCGGGAATGCGACGAACGCTTCGACGACATCTGGAAGACGACGTCGTTGCCGAGCTGGCGGATCGAAGCGATGGCTCCCGGCCAGGTCAAGACAAAGAAAGGAGCCGTCGCTCTTTGCCGATGCTTCTGTTGCCGGCGACTAACGCCATTCATCGAGCGCGCGGCCGTCTGGAGCAGCGGATTGCCTTGCTGCGACATGTGGAGGCCCTGCGCCTCTACGCCGCGGAGCACAACGGCACGCTCCCCGCGAAACTGTCCGACGTCGCTGTGCCGCTTCTCGATGATCCATTCACCGGCAAGCCGTTCCGCTATGAAGTCAAGGGCGGCACGGCTCATCTCCGCGGCAGTCATCCGTCGGGCGAGGAGAACAATTCGCACTTCAACATCCACTACGAGATTACTTTCCAGAAATAGCGAAACGAATGAAAGAGGCTCCCAGGGATTCTCCCTGGGCTGGGTTCCCGCGGCCCTTCAGGCCGCCAGGAACTCATACCCGGTTCCGTTGCTACAGTCCTGAGAATCAAGCGATTTGCAGAGAGTGACACATGGAGCATTCCGCGATGACTCGCGTCGTTTTTGCTTCTTTGATACTGGTCGCGTTCCCTCTCCATTCGTTCGCCGAGGACGCGGCCGTTCATCTCACGGTCCGGCCGATGCGAGCGCCGAAACCCGCCCTCAAGTATCAGCTCCTGCCGGAAGTCCGGGAGTTGAAACCGGGCAACGCCGCCCAGGGTTACGTGAAGTGCTTCATGGAGCAGCGGACTTTCTTCTTCACGAAGGAGTACGCCGCCGATCGCACCGCGATACCAGACGATGCCGCTGGCGGAGCTGCCGTTAGACAAGCTGCTGGCGTATGGCGGATCGGATGCTTCGGCAGGCAGACTGGGCGGCCAGGCTGGATTCGCTCGACTGGCAGCTTCTCGATCGCATCCAGGACGGCAGCCATGGAGGTGCTGCCGGCCGAGTTGGGTCCGCTCCAGGTGCTCGCAGCGGTACTCCACGTCCGGTTCCGCGCCGAGGTGGCCTGCTGGCACTTCGACGATGCGATCCGCTCCGCCAAGACCATGTTCGCGATGAGCCGTCACCTGGGCGAGCATCCCACCGCGATCGCGAACCTGGTCGGGATGTCGGCAGCGACACCTGAGCCTCGGCACCCTCGGCGAAATGGTGCAGCAGCCGGGGTGTCCCAACCTCTACTGGGCGTTGACCGATCTGCCCTGCCCTCTGGTGGATCTGCGCAAGGGCGTGCAGGGAGAATGCACCCTGGTCGACGGCGGAACTGAAGCCGATCCGCGACGACGCCCCCATGCCGGAGGCCGAGATGGAAGCGGTCGTGAGCCGCCTGTCCGGCCTGATGAGCTTTGCACGCGAACAGGCGGGCCGGTCGCCTCGGAGCACGAGGAGCCGGTTACAAGCGCGGGTCAAGGACTCCGGGAGGGGTCGCCGCCGCCCGCCGCCGTCTTGTCGAGGCCGGTTTACCAGCGGGTTTGGTCCAGAGATTCCCATCCTTGCAGGTCATCTTGCTGGACGAGAAACGCGACTTCGAGATCCAGTCGAGACGAGCGCATCAAGCTCATGGCCCTACCGCTCTGGCAGATCGACTCCCTGGTCGATCGAGACAGAGCGGGCACCAGATGGGGACGGGCTGTTCTCGGATCTCCTGCCTCAGATTATCAATCTCCGCCGGGCGCGAGGCGGGGCTGGAGCAGCAGATCGCCTTGCTCCGACACGTTGAGGCCCTGCGCCTGTTCGCCGCGGAACACGACGGCAAGCTGCCGGCAACGCTGTCCGATATCTCCGTGCCGCTGCCCCTCGACCCGGTCACCGGCAAGCCGTTCGTTTATACGGTGACGGGGGCGACGGCCCATCTCCGCGGCGGTCGCACGTCGAGGAGAGAAGAAAGAATCGGGATGTAATGTCCATTACGAGGTCACGCTTCAGAAGTGATGTCGGTCGGCGCATTGCCTTCCAGTCTGACTCACATTGAGGTGTATCATGGCCGTGACGTTCCCGACGCTGGACCAGATCGACCCTGCCGAGGCCTGGCAGCCCTGGCAGCCGTCCGCCGCCGATCCCTGGGGACGCAAGTGGGCCGCCCACCTTTATCGCCGCGCGGGCTTCGGCCCGAGCCGAGAAGACCTCCTCGAGGCCGAACGCCTCGGCCCGCGGGGCACCCTCGACCTGCTGCTCCACGGAAGAAGGCCCCTCGCCGAGGAGATCGTCGAGACCCTGATTGATGTCGGTCGCCTTGCCGCTGAGAGCGACGAGTACGGCGACCAGATCCGCGGCTGGTGGCTCTACGCCATGCTCCAGGGCGCACATCCTCTCCGCGAGAAGATGACACTGTTCTGGCACAACCACTTCGCGACGAGCCTCGCCAAGGTCCAGGACCCGACCTTGATGTTTCGCCAGAACTGCCTGTTGAGGACGCATGCCCTGGGTCGATTCGGTCCCCTGCTCCAGGCAATCAGCCGCGACGAGGCCATGCTGGTCTGGCTGGATTCCAACAGCAACGTCAAGGGAAAGCCGAATGAGAATTATGCCCGCGAGCTGATGGAGCTGTTCAGCCTGGGCGTCGGCAACTACTCCGAGAAGGATGTCCGCGAGGCCGCCCGCGCCTTCACCGGCTGGCGCACCGACGGCAACGGCTTCGCATTCGATGCCCGCTTGCACGACGATGGCCCCAAGACGGTCCTGGGTCAAACCGGCGCCTGGGACGGCGGCGACGTGGTCCGCATCGTCCTGGAGCAACCGGCGACGGCGCGATTCTTGATCCGCAAGCTCTACCAATTCCTCGTCAGCGAGAAGACCGTTCCGCCCGACTCCCTGCTCGAGCCGCTGTGCGAGTCGTTCCGCAAGAGCGACTATGACATCGAGGAGCTGGTCAGGACCATCCTGGCCTCCCGGCATTTCTACTCCGGCCACGCTTTCCGGCAGCGTATCAAGGGACCGGTGGAATACGTGCTGGGTGCGGTGCAGGCGGTCTATCGACGCTACGGCGAGGAAGAAACGGACTACCGATCGCTGCCGCAGCAGGTGCTCGTGGGCCGGATCTCCGCGATGGGACAGGGCCTGTTCGCGCCCCCCAACGTCAAAGGATGGCCGGGTGGCTCAGCCTGGCTGAACACGGCCACCGTGCTGGAGCGAGACAACTTCGCCGAGGCCCTGGCGATGGGCACGCTCTGGACCACCCCGTCGCCGGAGCCGACGGCCGACTCGCCCCCGCCCCCGCCGCTCCCAGCTTCGTGGGGCGACTGTTTGGCCAACCGACGAAGCCGGTCGCGCCTGCCGAGCCCCCCGAGGAGCCGGCGCCGCCCCGGGCTTTCGACCCGGCCCGGCTCCTGGAGGAAGAAGGGGTGAGTCGTCCCGAGGCGATCGTTTGCGCCCTTCTCGATCTGTACGTACCCGGCGGCGTCCGCTCCGAGGCGCGGGCGAAGCTCGTGGCCTTCCTGGCCAAGGGCAATCCCACCGGCCCCGCCCTGTCTCGCCGCGTCCGCGAGGCCGTCCATGCGATTCTGACAATGGCGGAATACCAGCTCGCGTGATCGTCGTTCATCATCTATCAGGGGACACCAATCATGTTGAATCGCCGGCAGTTCTTGACCCACACGTTGAAGGGCTCGTCGTTAGTCGCACTGAATGCGATGGTCCCGCAGTTCGTGTCCCGAACCGCGCAGGCCGCGACTCCCGGGAAGGACAACATCCTGGTCGTGCTGGAGATGACCGGCGGCAACGACGGCCTCAACACCGTGATCCCCTACGCCGACGATCTCTACCACAAGGCCCGGCCCACACTGCGGCAGACCAAGGACGTCGTCATCCGCCTGGACGACCACGTCGGGCTTCACTCCGGCATGCAGGGCTTCGCGGACAATGTGGGAGCAAGGACAGTTGGCGGTCGTGCAGGGCGTCGGCTATCCGAACCCGGAGCGCTCGCATTTCGAGGCCATGGATATCTGGCAGTCGGCCGATCCCAGAGGCAACGAACAAGACCGGCTGGCTCAGCCGGGCCGCGGTGGAAACCGACAACCACTCGGGTGGCGTGCCGATCCTGCACATCGGCACAGAGCCGCCTGCCGCTCGCCCTGAGCGGAGTGCCGGGGAGCGGGGCCGTCACCGTCAGCAATCAGAACTCCTTCCGACTCGAGCTGGGTGGCGGGAACGGTCGAGCAGCAGAAGGCGCGACGCCAGCTCCTGGGAGAACTGGCGGCGCCGGCCGGCAAGGCCGGGGAGGACGACTTGCTCTCGTTCGTGCAACGGCGGCAAGTGCAAACGCTGACCGCGGTCGAGCAACTCCGGGAGTTACTCGAAGGGCCCAACGCCGTGCCACGGCAGGCGAAACGACCTCTCCGCAGAAGCTTCAACTCATCGCGGGGCTGATCGCCAAGGGCTTCGGCACGCGCATCTTCTACATCAGCCTGGAAGGCTTCGACACTCACGCCAACCAGGGCCCCTCGCACAACAGCTTGCTGGCCGATCTGGCCAGCGCGGTGAGCGGCTTCTTCCAGACGTTGAAGACCAACGGCCACGACCGCCGGGTGCGACTGATGACGTTCTCGGAGTTCGGCCGCCGGGTGCAGGAGAACAGCAGCCGGGGCACCGACCACGGCGCCGCCTCGTGCTTGTTCGTGGCCGGACCGTCGGTCAAGGGTGGCGTCGTGGGCAAGCACCCCAGCCTGGCGGACCTCGACGCCGACGACCTGAAGTTCCATACCGACTTCCGCCGCGTCTACGCCACGCAGCTCGACAGTTGGCTAGGCTGCGACAGCAAGTCCGTGCTCGGCGCGAGGTGGGACCACCTGAAAGAGCTGGAACTCAGGGCCTGATACGAGCCCGACGCGCCAGCGAGTGCATTCCGGCAGGGACGATCCATGCACTCGCTGGCGCTCGGGCTCGTAGGAGCCGATCCATGCACTCGCTGGCGCTTCGGGCTCGTAGGAGCCGATCCATGCACTCGCTGGCGCTTCGGGCTCGTAGGAGCCGATCCATGCACTCGCTGGCGCTTCGGGCTCGTAGGAGCCGATCCATGCACTCGCTGGCGCTTCGGGCTCGTAGGAGCCGATCCCGTAGGAGCCGATCCATGCACGAGCGGACGCTTCGGGCTCGTAGGAGCCGATCCATGCACGAGCGGACGCTTCGGGCTCGTAGGAGCCAGCCATTCGCGAAGTGCTTTGGAATCCGAGGTGCGCGGAACGCCTGAGCGAGCATCGAGTCGATCGGATCACCGTTTCAACTGAACCGGCACTTGGTTGATCTTGGCCGCCAGGATGAAGTCGTTCTCGGTCAGGCCCTTGACGGCATGGGTCGACAGGGCGATCGTCACCTTGCGATAGCCTTCGAGGTGGAGGTCGGGGTGGTGGTTCTCCTCCTCGGCCAGGGCGGCGACCTCGTTGAAGAAGTCGATCCCGGCCATGAAGTCCTTCATCGGTCCAGGATCGGGTGATTTGCGACGCATCCGGGTTGAGCGTCCAGCCTTCGACGTTGCGGACGGTCGCCTCGGCTTCCTCGCGGGAAAGCGGAGCGACTCCGCCCTCGCAGGGGACGCACTTCTTCTGGATCAATTCGTCCTGGGTCGGCGCGTTCACGAGGGTGTCCTCCGTCCGGGGCCAGGGGTTGGGCTATCGGAAGCTCTCGATCTCGCCCGGAAAGCGTCCTTCGGCGACGTCGGCGACATAGGCCGCGACGGCCGTGCGGATCTGCTGGCCGAGCTCGACGTAGTGGCGGACGAACTTGGGCCGAAATTGCTCGATCAGCCCGAGCATGTCGTGGACGACAAGGACCTGGCCGTCGCAATGCGGTCCGGCGCCGATACCGATGGTGGGGATGGGCACTTGCTCGGTGATCCGGGCGGCGAGGCTGCTGGGAATGCATTCGAGGACGACGGCGAAGGCCCCGGCGGCGGCGACGGCCTGGGCATCGGCGAGGATCTGCTCGCTCGGAGCGCTGGACCTTGTGCGCACCCAGCCTTCGGATGGCCTGCGGCTGGAGTCCAACGTGTCCCATCACGGGAATTCCCGCGTCGACCAGCGACCGGATCGTGGCCGACATGCCGGTGCCCCCCTCCAGCTTGACGGCCTGGCAGTTCGTCTCCTTGAGGAGCCGGCCGGCCGAGCGGAGGGCCTGTCGCGGCGAAACCTGGTAGCTGAGGAACGGCAGGTCCGCCACGACCAGCGCACGCCGCGCGGCCCGCGCGACCATCTCCGCGTGGTAGACCATCTGGTCGAGGGTGACCCGGAGGGTCGTCTCCCAGCCCTGGATCACGGTCCCCAGCGAATCGCCGACCAGCAGGCAATCGACGCCGGCCCCATCGAGCAGCCGGGCGGTGGGAAAGTCGTAGGCCGTCAGAATGCTGATCCGGCGCCGTTGCGACTTCCACGACGCGAAATCAGGGATAGTTACCGGCCGAACATCAGTGGGCATGCGGATGCCTCTCGACAACGACCAGGTCAGCGATGATGACCTCGGGGCGATCCACAATGACCTTGTATCGTTGGCGGACCGCGTCGTGCAAGGCCATTCGCCGAGGGTCGGCCCGACGGTCGCCAAGATCGGCGAAATAGCGAGCCCCCTGGCGGCGGTAGCATTCAACCAGGTCGAGCGGGTCCTGGACCTCTCCCGCGGCACCCCATTCCCCGGCCGCCCGTCGTACGGAGGAAGGCGTCCACTCCAGCCGGCATCCGCGGCGGTCGGCCTGGAACAGCAGCGCCTCCGGCGCGACGACCCAGGCATCGGCGGGTGTCTCCGTCGCAACGGCCCGAGACGCCGCGACCAGGCCTTCCCACTCGTCCGGCATCCGCCACGTCGACCGGGCCTGAAGCACACAGAGCACGATCAGCACCCCGAAGGTGGCGAAGGCGCTCGGTCGGCTAACGGCGGCCAGTCGATTCAGCGCATAGCCGATCCCCGCGGCCGCCGCCGGCGCCAGGATCAGGAAATAGTATTCGTGATGCAGCTTCTGGGCCAGGATCGCCAGCGTGGCCGATGCGGCGAGCCCCAGGTCCACCAGAGCCGGTATGGCATGATCGTCTGGAACCGGACCGGTGGGAGCCGCCTTCTCCAGAATGAAACAAGCCCAACACCGCCAGGATCATCCCCAGCGGCGTGAACGCCCGGATGAAGAGAAACCGGAACACCAGCTCCCAGGTGCCGCGGCTCGCCAGGGCGGAGGGCCCGAGCAGGCCCAGCCAGATGGCGCGGTTGTCGGCCGATGCCCGGGAACCGCCTCCCCCCGCGACGAGGTGGTCGGCCCAGACGTACCACAAGAGCGCCGGCAGGAGCGTCGCACACGCCGCGAGGATGCCGGTCATTCGACGCGTGCCGAAGAACCCCGAAGAACCAGGGGAGCCAGCAGGAACGCGGCACTGATCTTGATCGCGAAGCCCAGCGCCAGCAGCGACCAGCCGGCGACGAGCCAGTACCGGCGTCCACCCGATTCGAACCGATCCCAGCAGGCCAGGCCCGCCACGGCGGCGCCCAGCATGGCGACATCGGGTTGGAAGGCGCGGCCATATCGAATCGTGATCGGGAAGACCGCGAACGACCCGACGGCGAACAGCGCCGCGCGCCGGCATCCCCTCCGCCTCATCAACTCGAAGAGCCCCCAGCCCGCGGCCATGGTCGCCAGCGCCGAGAGGGCCCGCCCGGACTGCCTCCAAGGTCAATCCCGTGATCCGTCTCAGGGCCACGACTCCGAATTCATACAACGGCGGTTCGACCAGGAAATAGTTGGGAAACGGCGCCGTATCGAGCTGCGGCCGGAGCAGCCCCGAGCCCCGCTCGAGATTCCGCGCCACCATGGCCGTCGGGACCTGTCGCCCCACGTAATTCTCGACGATCGGCTGATCGATGTGGATGAGCCGGATCAGAAACGTGGCCGCCAGGAGAAGCCCCAGCAGCCATCCCCCGCCACGCGCGTCCGGCCGCGGCTGCTTTCATCTCACCGGTATCCATCCCAGGGCCTCCCAATCTGTTTCCGCTCGCTCACCGCCTCCTCGCGAGACGCCGTCCCACGAGTGCCCGGCTCCGAATTCCTTCGTGATTTCGATGCGCGACCCGGTTCAAGACTCACTTTTTCCGGATCTCGCCGGATCGTGAAAAAACTATTTGCAATGGCAAGGAAATCGTGCCACGATGAGGCTAAGTCTCATTTCCAATTCTCAGGTCCAGAGCACGGTCGGCGGACTCCTGGAGCCCTTGGCTGCGCTCGTTCCATGCCTACCAGGGAGAGCCCTATGCTGGTCCGGGACGTTCTGGAAGCCAAGGGGGGCCGCATGGTCACGATCGATGGCGAGGCGACCGTCAGCGAGGCCATTGCGAAGCTCGTTCAAAACAACATTGGTTCCCTCCCCGTCGTCGACGGCGACGGACACCTGGTCGGAATCTTTAGCGAACGCGACGTCCTCCGAATCATCCATAACCGTGGCGAGGGGTTCGGACGGCTGCGTATCGCCGAAGTGATGACCCGCAACCCCGTAACCTGCCAGCTCAATGACGACGTCAACAACGTGATGGGAAAGATGAGCGAGCGACATATCGCCAAGGTCCCGGTCACCACCGGCGAACAACTCGTCGGGATCGTCTCGGTCGGCGACGTCATCAAGGCCCTCCACGATAAGGTCCACACGGAAAATCAGCATCTCATGTCATACATTCATGGGGGTGTATGAGCTGACTGATACGAGCCGGAAGTCGATCGGAGTTCGCCACCATGTCTGCATCCATGCGGATGACTCGCTCGGAATGCACTGCGCTGGCGCTTTGGACTCTGCTATCAAGCCCGATAGCGCGGGTCCCACTTCGCGGGGACATTTCCGTTCCATCGTCCGTACAGGGCGGTAAGCTCGGCCAGGCGGTCCCGGACCTCCTGATCCAACTGCTCCTTGCGATAACGCCAATGCCAGTTCCCCTCGGCCTTGCCGGGGAAGTTCATCCGAGCGCGGCTATCGAGCCCGAGGATGTCCTGCATGGGAAAGATCACGGTGTCGGCGACCGAGGCCAGAGACCACGCGGATGAGTCCCCAGTGGATCTCGTCGGCCTTGGTGTTGGCGTAGCGGAGGGCAAATGACCGGGCGGCCTCCACCTCCGCCTGTGGCCGGGTGGTTGTGACCGCGGTCGAGTGATACCAACCGTAGCTGGTCTCATTGTCGTGCGTTCCGGTGTAGGCGACGCAATGCGGCACGTACCGGTGGGGAAGGTGCTTCTCCGAGCCCGGGTCCGCATCGAACCCGAACTGGATGACGCGCATTCCCGGCAAGTTGAACTCGTCGCGCAGCGCCTCGACGTCGGGCGTGATCACGCCCAGGTCCTCGGCGATGAGCGGGAGTGAGCCTAGCTCCTTGCCGATGGCCTGGAAGAAGTCGCGGCCCGGCCCGTGGACCCAACGCCCGGTCGCCGCGGTCTCCGACCCGGCGGGGACTTCCCAGTACGCCTCGAACCCGCGGAAATGATCGATCCGGATGATGTCCACCCGTTTGAGCAGGGAACGGAGCCGGGAAATCCACCACGCATAGCCGTCGCGGGCGTGGACCTCCCATCGATAGAGCGGGTTCCCCCAGAGCTGGCCGGTCTCGCTGAAATAGTCCGGCGGCACACCGGCCATGAACCGCGGCTTGCCCTGCTCGTCGAGGTCATACAGATCGGGATGGGCCCAGACATCGGCGCTGTCCTGCGCCACGAAGATCGGCACGTCGCCGATGAGCTGGATCTCCTTCGCCTGGCAGGCGGCTCGGAGCTGCCGCCACTGGATCTCGAACGCATACTGGACGAACTCATGAAAGGACAAGCCGTCGGCAAGCTCCTTGCGCCATCGGGCACAGACCGCGGGGTCGCGACGTGACGAGCCCCGGCTCCCATTCGTACCACGGCAGGCCGTGGTGGGCGTCCCGGAGGGCCTGAAAGAAGACGTATTCGTTCAGCCAGACATGATTCTCGGCGCGGAACACCTCGAAGACCGGATCCGCTCCCCCCGTCCGGAATCGGTCGAAGGCGCGGTGGAGGAGTGCCAGCTTGATCTCGGCCGCCGCGTCGAAATCGGCGCGGTCCGCGGGCAAGTGCGGGACATCGGCGAGGTCCCGGGCGTCGAGCCAGCCCCGTTCGACCAGACCATCCGGGCTGATCAGGAGCGGGTTGCCGGCAAACGAGGACGGGGACTGGTAGGGCGAGTTGCCATAACCGGTCGGCCCCAACGGCAACGTCTGCCACCACTTCTGTCCCGTCTCGGCCAGGAAGTCCACGAAGGCGTGAGCCTCGGGGCCCAGGTCGCCGCTCCCGAAACGGCCGGGCAACGAAGTCGGATGGAGGAGGATGCCGCTGGCCCGAGGGAGATTCATGTCCTGCTCTCCTGATCCCGTCCCGCACGATTGGTGACGGTAAACCCGCGCGGTCCACTCAAGCGTTCTGTTGACCCAGGAACTGCTCGACCTCCCGGCGGAAACCCAGTTGATCCTCGACATGCGGCATGTGGCCGACGCCAGGAAGGACGACCATCCGCGCACTGCGGGATTCGCTCCGCCAGCTCGCGGGCCACGCGAGGCGGGTTGAGGAGGTCCAGCTCGCCGACCAGGACCAGGCTCGGGACCCGGATCGCGGCGAGCCGATCCCTGGCGTCGTGTGTGGCGGCCGCAAATGCCTGGCGGGCGAACGCCTCGGGCTCCTGGGGCCAGGGATTCCGCTCGGCGAACTGGATCATCCCCTCCACCTGGCCCGCCTGTCGGTAGAACGGCGGGGCGACCAGCCAGGGCAGCACGGCCCGGGTGAACGCACCGACATCGAGTTGCCTTCGCATCACGACCCACGAATCGATGACGGCCTTACGCCAGGGATCTCCCCCGGCGTGCGTCGAGGCGAGCACCAGGCTCTTGACGGCGCCGGGATGGCGAAAAGCCAGCTCCTGCGCGACCAGGCCCCCTAACGACTGGCCGACGACATGGGCCGGGATCGCCCCGACAGCATCGAGCCAGCCAGCCACATCGTCAGCCATGTCCGCCGTCGTGTACGGACTCTCCGACCGATCGCTCTGCCCCGCGTCCCGCGCAGTCGAAGCTCAGAGTGCGAAATCGGGTCGCGAAATGACGTTGCGTCCGGCTGAACGCCCGATGGTCCCCTCCTAACCCACTCAGGAAGACGAGCGGATCGCCCTGAGTCTCCCATTTCCTCATAGTAAAACGAGCGGTCTCTCACGACGATCTTGGGCATGGGTGGACCGGGGTCATGGGCGATTACGGGACAATTCGTTGCGGACCACCCCACCGGACGAGGGATGATCCTCATCCGCAACAGCGTAAAAAGAAACGCCGATGTTGAGAAGGGCAAAAACCGGACCATCTTGCGGACCGGCCCATGCGATCGAGCGGCCCGGGCCGCGATTCCACTCCCCATTTGACGTGACGCAACCACGCGGTCAAGATGGATAAAATGTTGCGCGATCTTGATTGCAGTGCGGGGGAGCGGTTGCCCTCGCACAGCGCGGACCGGACCGGACCGCCCACGACGTTTGCGAACGAGAGAGGATCGTCGTCATGAGCCTGAATCGCGACGGCCGGATCGCCCGACCCCTCACGGCGGTCCTGTTCGTGCTCCTGCTCCTCACCACGGGAACGCCTCCGGCCCTCGGCCAGGACGAGAAGGCCGACACGAAAGCGGCCCTGAGCGAGCAGCGCCGGAAACTGGACGAGGCCGTCCGCCTCAACGCTCAGGTGGTTCAACTCTATAAGGCCGGCAAGGCTCGCGAGGCCGTGGCTCCCGCAAAACAAGTGCTGGCGATCCGTAAGGAGGTTCTGGGCGAGCGCCACCCCGACTACGCCGACAGCCTGAACAACCTGGCGTTCCTGCTCCAGACGCAGGGGGACTACGCCGCCGCCAAGCCCCTCTACGAGCAGGCGCTGGCGATCCGTAAGGCGGTTCTGGGCGAGCACCACCCCGACTACGCCACCAGCCTGAACAACCTGGCGTTCCTGCTCCAGGCGCAGGGGGACTACGCCGCCGCCAAGCCCCTCTACGAGCAGGCGCTGGCGATCCGTAAGGCGGTTCTGGGCAAGCACCACCCCGACTACGCCAAGCCTGAACAACCTGGCGTCCTGCTCCAGTCGCAGGGGGACTACGCCGCCGCCAAGCCCCTCTTCGAGCAGGCGCTGGCGATCAACAAGGCGGTTCTGGGCGAGCACCACCCCGACTACGCCACCAGCCTGAACAACCTGGCGTTCCTGCTCGATCGCAGGGGGACTACGCCGCCGCCAAGCCCCTCTACGAGCAGGCGCTGGCGATCCATAAGGCGGTTCTGGGCGAGCACCACCCCGACTACGCCACCAGCCTGAACAACCTGGCGTTCCTGCTCCAGTCGCAGGGGGACTACGCCGCTGCCAAGCCCCTCTACGAGCAGGCGCTGGCGATCCGTAAGGCGGTTCTGGGCGAGCGCCACCCCGACTACGCCTCCAGCCTGAACAACCTGGCGTCCTGCTCCAGTCGCAGGGGGACTACGCCGCCGCCAAGCCCCTCTACGAGCAGGCGCTGGCGATCCGTAAGGCGGTTCTGGGCGAGCACCACCCCGACTACGCCTCCAGCCTGAACAACCTGGCGGTCCTGCTCCAGTCGCAGGGGGACTACGCCGCCGCCAGGCCCCTCTACGAGCAGGCGCTGGCGATCGATAAGGCGGTTCTGGGCGAGCGGCACCCCGACTACGCCACCAGCCTGAACAACCTGGCGGCCCTGCTCGATTCGCAGGGGGACTACGCCGCCGCCAAGCCCCTCTACGAGCAGGCGCTGGCGATCCAGAAGGCGGTTCTGGGCGAGCGCCACCCCGACTACGCCACCAGCCTGAGCAACCTGGCGTTCGTGCTCGTTGCCCAACACGATTTCGCCGGCGCAGCGCCCAGGTTTGAGCAAGCCCTGGAGATCGGCGAGCGTAACCTCGACCTCACCGCCGCAGTCCAGGCCGAGCGTCAGCAACTGGCCATGGCGGCGGATCTCCGACCCGATCTGGACGCCTATCTCACCATCGGTCCTCTGGCGAAGGTCCCTGCCGGGCATGCCTATCGTCATGTGCTCACGAGCAAGGGGGCCGTTCTCGAACGTCAGCGGCACCTCGGCCTGCTCCGGCGGCTCGGACGGGCCAATCCGGACTCCGAGAACGCGCGCCTGTTCGTCCGACTCGAGCAGACCACCACCCGCCTGGCCACGCTCGCGCTGGGCACGCCCGACCCGAAGCAGGCCGACGCCTGGCGCGCGCAGGTGGCCGAGTTGACTCGCGAGAAGGAAGAGCTCGAGTCGAAGCTGGCCGGGAAGGATGCGACCTTCCGCGCCGCTCAGGCCGAGGCGCGGCGCCGGCCCGAGGACGTCCAGGCGTCTCTGCCGCGCGACGCCGCTCTGATCGACTTCCTCGAATACACCCACTTCCGCCCCCCGGCCGGAGGCAAGGGCGAGATGACGGCAGAGACCCACCTGCTCGCCTTCGTGGTCCGCCGCGACCGGCCGATCGTCAGGATCGACCTGGGGCCCCGCGCGCCGATCGCCAAGGCGGTCGAAGGCTGGCGGGCCTTGCTCCGCCAGCCGGTGGCCGCCCTCGACGGCCCGGCGCGCGATCTGCGCAAGCTGGTCTGGGAGCCGCTGGAGCCGCACCTGGAGGGGACCGCGACCGTGCTCGTCTCGCCCGATGGCGTGCTCGGCTCCGTCCCGCTGGCCGCGCTGCCGGGGAAGAAGGCGGGTTCGTACTTGATCGAGGACTACACCTTCGCCGTCGTGCCCGTGCCCCGGATGCTCGACACGACGGCCCAGACGAAGCCGGGCGGGACGCCGGCTCAGCCAGCCCCCACGCTCTTGCTCGTGGGCGACGTGGAGTACGGCGGCGCTGCCGGCAAGGCCGATCCGCAGGTCGTCAGCCGGACCGCCGCCGTGACCGACCGCGCGGGACTGTTCGCGGACTTCACGCCCCTGCCCTCGACCGGCGACGAGATCGCAGCCATTGGACGCTACTACCGCCGCCGCTTTCCCGACGGCAAGGCGGTGGAACTGGACGGCCCCGACGCGACCGAGGACGCCTTCCGCCGCCAGGCGCCGAAGCATCGCTATCTGCACCTGGCCACGCACGGCTACTTCGCCCCCGAAACGCTCCGCTCGGCGCTGGGCCCGGGCCCCAGCTCGCGGTCGCGGCCCGGCATCGACCCGCTCGGGGGCACGACCATCGCCGGCTTCCATCCCGGTTTGCTCTCGGGCATCGCCCTGGCCGGTGCCAACCGCCGGCCGGCCCCGATCGGCGCGGACGACGGCATCCTGACCGCGCTGGAGGTCGCCTCGCTGGACCTTTCCGGGTGCGAGCTGGCGGTGCTCTCGGCCTGCGAGACCGGGCTGGGCATGACGGCCGGTGGCGAGGGGTTGCTCGGGCTGCAACGCGCGTTCCAGGTCGCCGGCGCGCAAGCGGTCGTGGCGAGCCTGTGGTCGGTGGGCGACAAGCCGACGCAGGCGCTGATGGCCCGGTTCTACGAGAACCTCTGGCGCAAGAACCTGCCGCCGCCCGCGGCCTTGCGCGAGGCGCAGCTCTACATGCTGCGAGAGGGCCTCGACCGAGGAGGACTCAGTCGAACCGGCGCCTGCCCCGGGGGCCGAGCCGGCCGCGCACCCCGCCGTTTTTCTGGGCGGCGTTCGTGCTCAGCACCGACCGGCTGTGAGGGCCTTGTCAATCTTGATTTGAGAAGTTGGAGTCCCGGCTTCAGCCGGTCCTTTCCGCCTAAAGGCGGTACACCAACCCATCAATCGACGGTTGACAGCCCACTAAGGCGACCGGCAGGAATTATCGTACCCGCGAGAGGATCTGGCCATACCAGCCCGACGCGCCAGCGAGGGTCACCGTAACTCCTTGCAGCACAATGGGAAAGACCCTCGCTCGCGCGTCGGGCTGGTATGAGGCTTTGCGCAAGGGTGGTTTTGGGTGAGTTACCACCCACCGGTCGCCTAAAGCCAATCCACGTCGACCGGCCCTTCGGGCATACCAACCCATTCAGCGTAGGACTTGCCCAGCGCGGACTCTCCGGGGTGAACCTCTAGGGTGAGTTCGCCTACGGTGTCTCCGTCGGCGGACTCGGCGATTGCCTGAATGACCACCAGGCCATCGGCCCGAGACAGGTAGACGGTCATGGCCTGTTTTCCGCGGCCGAGGACCCCGCCGGCGATGCCGCCAACGGTGCCGGCGATAGCAAAGTGATCGCCGCGAAATTGACCACCTCCCATCGGCCGTCCGTGTGAACGATGTGCAAGACCGGCGCGAAATCCGGCCCCTGCCAGGCCATCGCGTCGGGATGGCGGATCGGGATGCCCCGTCCGTCCGCGAGATGGATCTCGAACGGCTCGAACGGCCGCCGATCCTTGACTTGCCTCAGATCATCAAGCCTCATTTCTCACCGCCTTCCATCCTACGGGCTTCCTTGAGCACAGCTTCCCGGTACCGCTTGCGGACAATCGGGAGCAAATGAGCGTCGGCGAACTCGGCCACGCTCGATCCCTCGAACCTGGTCACCTCGCTCAAGGCTTTGGCGAATTCGTCGGACACACGCACAAGGGTGCCATACCTCTTGGGCGCTCCCACGCTCTTTTTCTTGCCCACGTCTCTGACCTCCGCCATGACGGTCATACGGTCCCCCTCGCTACAAGATTGACAGCATACCACATGCTTGCCCCGAACGCCATTCAAGTCATAGTATACAGGCGCTTCAAGGATTCAAGGAAAACCCTGTTGACTTTGTTAACAAGGTTGACAATCCATGACCTCCGAAGAATTGAGACCCTAGGTCCACGCAAAAGGGAAAGTGCCGTAGCCGTAGGGCGGGTCGAGCCGCAACGCGGCGAGGCCCACCGGGAACCACCCCGGCATGCCCTCGGTGGGCCTCACGACCTCCGGTCGTTCTACACATAATATCATGTAAATATCTAGATTAATTCACGATTGGATGGAGTACACTTTCGGCAAGGAAGTGGCTGATACAAGCCCGACGCGCCAGCGAGTGCGTTCCGGCGGGGACCAGCCACTCACTCGCTGGCGCTTTGGGCTCGTATCAGAAACGCCCCTTACAAGCCCGACGCGCCAGCGAGTGCGTTCCGGCGGGGACCAGCCACTCACTCGCTGGCGCTTTGGGCTCGTGTCAGAAACGCCCCTTACAAGCCCGACGCGCCAGCGAGTGCGTTCCGGCGGGGACCAGCCACTCACTCGCTGGCTTCGGGCTCGTATCAGAAACGCCCCTTACAAGCCCCAACGCGCGAGCGAGTGCGTTCCGGCGGGGACCAGCCACTCACTCGCTGGCGCTTCGGGCTCGTATCAGAAACGCCCCTTACAAGCCCGACGCGCCAGCGAGTGCGTTCCGGCGGGGACCAGCCACTCACTCGCTGCGCTCTGGGCTCGTATCAGAAACGCCCCTTACAAGCCCGACGCGCCAGCGAGTGCGTTCCGGCGGGAACCAGCCACTCACTCGCTGGCGCTTCGGGCTTGTATGCGCAAACCAATCGTGAAGGGCTCTATTGATTCTTCCGGGGCTTGGGCACGACATCACCGACGTCCTTGACCTCGCCCGGACTGACCTTCACATCCTTGAGAAGTGTGCCTCCAAATCGGCGCCCGGACTCCAACAAAAAATCGAATTGATACGACTTTCCGGCGACCAGGCATTCGACCCGGAACCGACCGTCCTTCCCAACCCTGGGATAGCCCGATCGGAACCGGGTCGGATAAAGAAATCCCTCGCCCAAGGGCTCGCCGTCCTCATCGACCACGCGACCGGTCAGCGTACCCCAGGGCTGGAGGGTTACCGTACGGCGGGTCGTCTCATCGCCGTTGAGCACCAACTCGCCCGCCAGGTGCCTTGTCTCGTCCAGGAAGCTCAGGAGACGCGTCTTGCCTGGCTTCAGACCTGTGATCGTGTGAGTCGAGACTTCTGGAGGAGTCCCTCTCCAGTAGTGGCCTGCATCATTCAGACCGGCGATCAGTGTGCCCCTGAGCGGCTTGCCCTCAGGATCGAGCAGCGTGAGAGTCAGCGACCGCCCGATTTCGAGCACGAGGTCACGGGTCAGGGAAACCGTGCCGGGCGCCGGATCGATCTCGGCCAGGACCTGATAATTCGAGGGAGCAGCCAGGCTGGGCTGCGTGGGCAGGATTCGAGGGTCCCGCGCGTGCTTGAACTGGTCGAGCCCGGCGGCCATCACGTAGGTGGACCGATTCTTTCCGCCGGGAGAGACGCTGGCCGCCAGCACGCCCGGACCGGGAAACGCAACGAGGTGAAACGTGCGATCCTTGCCGGTGAGAATGGGGTAGTTCCGGGCCCATGTGAAGCCGGGAGATGCCTTCAGGTGGGGATTGTCGTCGTACGCGAAATAGTCAAGGTGGGCTCCGACCGGTCTGCCGGTGGACGGGTCGAGGACCCGGCCGGTCACCCAGACCCCCCGTTTCAGACGGATGTCGACGCGCAATGTCAGATCGGAGCGGGATTCCGGGACGGCCACCCGGGCGCGCAGATAGGGTAAGTCCTCGGGCCGGGGGACCTGGGAGCCGGCCTTCTTCAAGAGCGGATGGCGGCATATCGATCGGGGGAATCGCCACCAGGTCCCCTTCCCGGCCTCTGGGCAGGCCGACCAGGCGATAATGGCCCTGATCGTTGGTTATCGCCTGGACGCGCCACTCGCCGCCACGGTTGGTCATGGTTCGGTCGCTGTGGACCAGGATGCCTGCCAGCGGCTTGCCCGTATCCAGGTCGAGGACCACGCCTTCGATGGGTCGCGTCGGGGCGGCAACGTGTTCGAACGTCGCCCCGTAGATTGTGACCGGTTCGTCATTCTGACGGTTTGGCGATGTTGGGAAGCGGACCGTCTTTCCAGGCCGGGAGACGACGTCGATCTGCCTCGTCTCGATCGTCGGCCCTTCCACCTGTAACTTGACGATCCGCTCGCGGCCGATGCCTTCGAAGCGAAATGTGCCGTCCGGGGCGGTCGTGACCGGCGAGATGGCGGTCGGACTCGGCAGCTCAACCATCGGATTGACGAGATCAGGATAGCCGTTGCGGCCAGGGTCCTTCAATTCTTCGACCAACTTGAGCCATTCATCGAGCGATCCCTTGGCCGGAATGCGAACCGCGACGACCTTCACCATCACACCGCCGACCGGATGGCCCTCCAGGTCGATGATCCGACCGGAGATCGGGACGTCGTCGCGGGCCAGTTGCAAGGCCAATTCCCGACCATCGCCCAGATCGTTCGCAACCCCGAATGCGTACCCCTCCGCCTGGGCCAGGACGGTGCTGAAGGACCAGGGAGTCTCCCAGTAAGACGTATCGAATTCCGACCTGGGGATCGAAAACCGGAACCGCCCGCTGGCGTCGCTGATGGCGCGGACGGGCGTGCCAGCGGGCTGCTTGAGGTCCCTCTGGACGACGTATAACCTGGCCCCCGTAACGGGATTCCCCAACGGATCGAGGACTCGCCCTCGATAACTCACTGCGGTTTGGTTATCGGCCGGCTTTTCGGCGGTGGCTGCAACCGGAGGAGCGGCAGGCGCCGTTCGAGGACTTTGCATCCGGGGAGCGTCTCGGGACCCTGCCTTGTCCTGCCCCTGCGTCCCGAGTCCCCAGGCGAGCCCGACGAGTGCGATCAGGAAGACCGCCACGGAGGCGCCCGCCTTCAATTGACCGAATAACATGGCCCGCAGCGACTTGCGAGCGAGATTGGCGGCCGTCGACGAGACCACATCGCCGATTGCGATCCGCGCCGCGGTCGAGCTCATCGGCCCGGCGGCCCGGACGGTCGCCTCGACCCAACCGGGGGGACTTTCGCCAGGGCCGAGCGGCCCAGGACCGTGGCGAGTCCGCCGGTTGCCAGGGTCACTCCCGCGCCGGACCAACCGGGAGCGGAGCAAGTCGCGGGCACCGGCAAGCCGTCGCCGGACGGTCGCCTCGCCCCAGCTTCAATTCCGTCGCGGCCTGGGCGTAGGACTTTCCTTCCAGGTCGCACAGCAACAACGGCAACCGGTATTTCTCCGAGAGCCGCGCAAGCTCTTCGTGGAGGACTTGCCGCGTCTCGTCGCCCAGCTCGTCGCGAGGGCGGTCGCCGTTGCGGAGGCCGGCGGCCAGTCGCTCGCATGTCCGCCGACGCGCGGCCTCGGCACCGGCCTGGAGGGCAATTCGATGCGCGACCCGATGGAGCCAGGTACCGAGGGCATCGCCGCCCCGGATCGCACGCGCCTTGCAGATCAAGACCAGGAACGTCGCCTGGAACGCGTCCTCGACGTCGTTCGGGTCGCGGAGCACCGCGCGGCAAGTGCCCAGGACCATCGGACCGTGGCGACGGACCAGGGCCGCGAACGCAGCCTCGTCGCCGCGGGCGAGGAACCGCTCCAGGAGCTGGCCGTCGGCGAGACCGGCGGTCGTACCCTCGTCGAACAGGTAGCGGAGTTGCTGCAACGCGATGCTCATCGGTGCGTCGGCCATGACCGAAGTCCTCCCAGCCCTCAATCGTAATCCTTACAAGAGAGGGCCGGGGAGGGCCAGGCTGATCAACATTCCGGAAAGTGGGCGGAATTCGGAGATTGTCGCGTCAGTTCGCCGAGGTTGCTCATCGATCTTTCGGCGTCTCGGGGCACGACGTCGCCGAGATCCTTGACCTCTCCAGGCCCAACGGTCACGCCCTTCACGACTGTGCCCTGATTCCGCATGTTGCCAAAGAGGAACAATTCATACGGCTTGCCGGGGACCAGGCATTCGAGGCGGAATCGGCCATCCTTGCCGAGTTTGGGGAACCATGATCGAATCGGTCGAAACCCGTGCAGCTCGACTCCACTAAGGGTTCGCCGTCGGCGTCCACAACCCGGCCCTCGAGAACTCCCCAGGGCTGGAGGGTCACCACCTGAGGCTTCGTCTCGTCACCGCGGAGGTTGAGCACACCGGTCAGCTTCAACTTCTCGTTCAGGAATGTCACCTCCCGCGCCTTGCCGGGCCGAAGCCCGAAAATCGTGTAAGACGATGTCTGCGATCGGGGCCTCTTCCCAGTCGCCGAAGTCCGTCCGGCCGCGGATCATGCACCCGGTTAGCGGCTGGCCTCCGGGTCCCAGGACGGTGACGATCAGCGATCGCCCCGACTCCAGCAGGAGATCGTGGGTCAGCGAGGCCGTACCGACCGCCGGGTCGATCTCGGACAGGACGTGATAACCCTCGCTGATCGCGACGTACGGATATGTCAGCAGTGCCCCGCCATTGATGTCATGTCGGAACCTATCGAGGCCCGCGCCCCGCATGATACCGGTCCTGGGCGTCAGAAGCCTGGGCGGCAATCACGCCTGGGCCCGGGAAAGCCACCAGGTGGAAGATCCCATCCTTGCCGGTGAGATGGGGAGTGAGGAGCATCGCATCGCGATAGCCGGGGGCTTCCTTCAAGTGAGGATTGTCCGTGAAGACGAAATACTCCACGCGGGAACGAACCGATTGTCCGGTCGCTCGGTTCGACGACCCGGCCGCTGACCCACACGCCTCGCTTCAAGCCGATATCGAGTCGCAATGGTCCCGTTCCATGAGATCCATCGACGGGAATGCGGGCGCGGAGATAGGGGAGATCTTCATGCCGGGGAACCTCGAGATCGGCTTTCGGTTCTCCACGGAGACGACTCTGCTCGAAGTACGGCATGTCCGAAGGTGGAACCGCCAGAATGAATCGTTCTCGGCCTTGTGGCAGGCCGGTCAAACGGTAGTGCCCATCCTGATCGGTGATGGTCTGGATGTGTAGGTAGCCTGACCCCGTCTGGTTTCCCAGCGGGTCCCAATGGGGCCCTGAGATGATCACCCCGGCCAGTGGACGGCGGGTCTCCTTGTCGCGGACAACTCCTTCGATCGGCCGGCTCGGGCCGGCGAGGTGCTCAAACGTCGCTCCATAGATCGTCACGGGACGTGGGGGTGGGATGCGGATCGTCGGGCCTGGCCGGGTTCGCACCTTGACCTGGACGGTCTCGATCGTCGGCCCCTCGAACTGCAAGGTGGCGACTCGCTCCTGCCCGATCGCCTCGATGCGAAACCTCCCATCCGGACCGGTGGTGACCGGAGGAATGACGGGCGGGTTGGGCTGGAAAACCATCCGACCGGCGAAGAAACCGGTGTCATCGAACCCGTGATACTCTTTCCGCTCATCCGCCGCCTTGAGCCAGGCATCGAGCGATCCATCGATCGGCGACCCAAGATCCAGGACCTTCACGATGACACCGGCAATGGGCTGGCCCTCCAAACCGAGGATCCGACCCGAGATCGGAACGTCATCGCGCGCCAGCTTCAGGGTCAAATCCTTCGATCTGCCGTCGTCGTTCGCCACGCCGAAGCCGTATCCCCGGGCACGAGCGACGATCGTGGTATAGGACCACGGAGTGTCATCGAGCGTCGTGTCGAAATCCGACCTGGGAACATCAAAGCGGAACCGGCCGTCGACACCGCTCGACGCTCGGACCGGCGGGTTGTCCGGGTGCTTGAGTCCGTGAGTGACCAGGTAAACGACAGCTCCAGGCGAAGGGACGACCCTGCGGGTCGAGGACCCGACCCCGATACGTGATGGTCTCCTTGGGCTCGGCTGGCGCTGCGATCTTGGCCTGGGCCGGGGATGCGACCGGAGTGGATCGAGGCCCTTGCATTCGAGGAGCCTCACGCGCCCCTGCCTTGTCCTGCCAGTACGTCCCGACTCCCCAGGCGACCCCGACCGAGCGCGATCAGGAAGACGACGGCGGCGGCCCCCGCCCTCAATTGACTCGAATACCATGGCACGTAATGACCTGCGTGCAAGGTCCGCGGCCGTGGCCGAGACGATCTCGCCGATTGCGATGCGGGCGGCCCGCGAGGTGAAGGTCACGGCCGCTTTGACAGTCGTCTCGATCCAGGCGGCGGGGACTGCGGCGCTGGCCGATCGGCCGAATGCGTCGGCGAGTCCCACGGCTGTCAGGGTCACGCCGCGTCGCAACAGCCGGGAGCGGAGCAAATCGCGGCGCCGGCCAGCCGCCGACGGACCGTCGCCTCGCCGCAGTTGAGCTCGCAGGCGGCCTGGGCGTGCGTCTTCCCCTCCAGGTCGCAGAGCAACAAGGGAAGCCGATACTTATCCGAGAGCCGAGCGACCTCCTCGTGGAGGATCTGTTGCCACTCGTCATTCGGCTCGTCTCGCGGTGTGTACTCGGCACGCATCTCGCCGATCTGCCGTTCGCGCGCCCGCCTGGCGAGCCGCCTCGGCACCGGCCTGAAGGGCGATCCGATGCGCGACCTGATAGAGCCAACTGGAGAGGGCGGCATGGCCCCGGATTGACCGCGCCTTGCAAACCAGGACCAGGAACGTGGCCTGGAACGCATCCTCCGCGGCGTTGGCGTCGCGGAGCACGGCCCGGCACGTGCCCAGGACCATCGGGCCGTGCCGCTCGACCAGGGCCGTAAATGCGGCCTCATCGCCCTCGGAGAGAAACCGTTCGAGGAGTTCGCTGTCGGGCAGGCTCGCCGTTCTCCCCTCGACGAAGAGACGCTGAATCTGCCGCAATGCGGTGCCAATCGGAGCCGTCGCCATGATCGATGTCCTCCCGGGTCTATCTCTTATCCTCACATAAGAGAGGGGCGCCCGGCCAGGACGATCAACATTCCGGAAAGCGGGCGGAATCCCGCGGTTTCCGAGGAGTCCGCCAGAATCTTCCTACGGGGTTTTCGGCACTTGGGGCACGACATCGCCGAGGTCCTTGATCTCTCCCGGCCCGACCTTCACATCCGTGACGACGAAACTGATCCCCATGCCCTGCCTGAGAAGCTGAAGGGTGTAAGACTTCCCCGGGATGAGTCCCTCGACACGGAACCGGCCGTTCTTACCGATCGCGGGGAGCTCCCCGGGAAAATTTTCGGTGTAGAGCTCGTCGCCCGCGTTACTGGGCTGTCCGTCCTCGTCCACGATCCGGCCGGTCAACTCGCCCCAGGGCTGGAGGGTGATCGTCTGGGGCTTGGTCTCATCCCCGCGCAGGACGAGCTCGCCCGTCAATCTCTGCTTCCGGTTCAAGAATCTCAGCGTCCGTCCCTTGCCCGGATCCAGGCTGTGGATCGTATAGGTCGATGCCTCGGGCGAAGGGGTCTCCCAGCGACCCACTTCAGTGTCCCCCAACCCCGCGACCTGATTGCCGGTGAGCGGTTTGCCGTCGGCCCCAAGCACCGTGACGGTCAACGACCGGCCGCGCTGGAGCAGGAGGTCCCGGTTCATCGACACCGTACCCGGGGCCGGGTCGATCTCGGCGAGGACATGATGATCCCTGGGAACTGCGAGGCTGGGATGAGTTTCGAGGAACCCGTTTGCCGGCTTGTGCTTGAACGTATCAACGCCCGCACCCTGGATATAAACATCCTCCGTCGCACGGGCCGCGAGCACCCCGGGACCGGGTAAGGCGACGAAGCGAAAGGCTCCATCCCGCCCCGCGTAATGAGCTTCGATGCGGACCTCACGAAAAGCCAGGGTAGCTTGTCCAGGTGTGGATTGTCCACGAAGGCGCAGTACTCGACTGTGGCATAGACCGGCTTGCCGGTGTCCGCCTCGATGACTCGTCCGGTCACCCACACTCCGCGCTTGAGGTTGATGTCCAGCTTGAGGGTCCCCATCCCGCCCGGATTCCCGACCTCGACGCGAGCCCCCACATACGGGAGGTCCTCGTCTCGTGGGAGCTTGAGCGTGGCGTCACGTTTCGCGGCGTGACGGAAGTCGACCGGCGCGAGAGCGACCACGTGCCCCTCTCGGCCGCGAGGCAATCCCTCCAGGCGATAATGGCCCTGGGCGTCGGTGATCCTCGGTACGGATCGAAACTCCGCCAACAACAACTCCCGTTCGCCGAGGACCATGATACCGGCCAGCGGCTTCCTGGTGTCGAGATCGCGCACGATGCCTTCGATCGGGCAGGACGGGCCGGCGACATGCTCGAACGTGGTGCCGTAGATCGTGAACCGCTCCTCATCATACACCTCAACGCGGAGCGTTTCCCCGGGTCGGGTCCGGACCCCGACCTGGACGGTCTCGATGGTCGAACCCTGGATCTCGAGGGTGGCGATCCGCTCGCGGCCGATGCCGGACAGGCGGAAGCGTCCGTCCGCGCCGGTCTTCACAGGCGGGATGAACGGCGGGACGGCCTCGGAGGGCGGGAGAATGTCCTGGAAGAAGTCCTCGGAGTCGCGGACATCCTTCCCGTCGTTGACAGCCTTGAGAAAACCATCGAGCGATCCCTGGGCGGGAGCGTTGAGCCCGATAACCGTGAGCGTCGCTCCGGCAACGGGATGGCCTTCCAGATCGATGACTCGTCCGGTGATGGGGACGTCATCACGAGCGAGCTGCAAGGTCATTTCTCCGGCGTCGGGGCGATCTTTTGACATGGAAAAGGCATAGCCCGACGCTTGCGCCAGGACGGATGCGCTGGCCCAGGGAGCATCTCCATCAGCATAGGTTAAGGTATAGAAATCGGACTTGGGAACGGCAAAACGGAATCGGCCATCCGGCCCGCTCCTGGCTCGGATCCGCGGGGTGCCGGATTCTCGGAGGCTGTCACTGACCAGATGTAACGCGGCTCCGGTAAAGGGACGCCCCTCCGGGTCGATGACACGTCCTTGATAGGTAACGAGCTCGTGGAGATCGTCCGGCTTATCGGCCTTGGCCCGGGCCGGAGTTGCCGCAGGCGCCGCATGAGGACGTTCCATTCGCGGAGCGTCTCTTGAAGGCGCCTTGTCTTGCCCATAGGTCCCGATTCCCCAGGCGAGGCCAACGAGTGCGATCAAGAAGACCGCAACGGACGCGCCCGCCTTCAATTGACTCAATAACATGACCCGTAACGATTTGCGTGCGAGGTCCGCGGCCGTGCTGGAGACGACTTCGCCCACCGCGATCCGAGCCGCCGCGGAACCCATCTGGCCAGCCGCTTTCACGGTCGCTTCGATCCAGGCGGTCGGGACTTTCGCCAGGGCCGAACGGCCGAGGGTCGTGGCGAGTGCCCGCGGCGGTCATGGCGATGCCGCGCCGGGTGAGGCGGGATCGGAGCAAGTCGCGGGCGCCGGCCAACCGCCGCCGGACGGTCGCCTCGCCGCAATTCAGCTCGAGTGGCGGCCTGGGCGTGGGTTTTTCCCTCCAGGTCGCAGAGCAACAGGGGCAGCCGATACTTCTCCGAGAGCCGCGCGAGCTCCTGGTGGAGGATCGCTCGCCACTCCTCATCCGGCTGACCACGATGGCCCTCGGTCGCATCCATCGGACCGAAGAGCCGTTCGCGCCGACGCTTCCGGACCACCTGGGCACCGGCCTGGATGGCGATCCGATGGGCGACTTGATGGAGCCAGCCGCCGAGGGCGTCGCGGCCCCGGATCGATCGGGCCTTGCAGACCAGCACCAGGAATGTCGCCTGGAAGGCGTCCTCGGCATCATCCGGGTCGCGGAGCACGGCGCGGCAGGTGCCCAGCACCATCGGCCCGTGCCGCTCGACCAGGGCCGCGAACGCGGCTTCATCGCCCCTCGTGAGGAACCGATCCAGGAGCTGGCCGTCGGGGAGACCGGCCACGGTCCCCTCGACGAACAAGCGGTGGATCTGTCGCAACGCGCCACCCATCGGTGCACCCGCCATGGTGATTGCCTCCCTCAGAAGCTTGGTTGTTTTTCCCTTTCTGAGGGCGCCTCAGGGGCGGAGCGATCAACTTTTTCCCGAGATACGATGGATCGCTGGACGGAGCCGGCTCCTATCCTGATTGGGAAGAGCGCACCCATCGCGAAAGACGGAGATGGGCTGGAATGTCGGCAGTGACGGGTGGCGGAGATCAGCGCGGCGAGGACGCGACTCGAGGCTTTGGCTTCACGACGGGGTCTGGCCCGCTCGAACCGGATGCCACGGTCGTCTGGGATAAGGCTCCGGAATGATCGTGGTGGAACATCAGGATCGGCTTGGGGATTCCTCCGGGGAAGGCGGCACACCGATAATCCGGACTTCGACCAGTCGAAGTGTTTACAGGCGAAACAGGGCAAGTCGCGAATCGCCGCACCTGTCATCGGTTCTGGCCCCTTCAGTCTCCAGTAAATCTTCATGACCGCGACGGGATAGTTCCGTCCGGCCAACAAGCCAGCATAGACCTCCCCGATGAAGTCTTGGGTGGAAGTGGACGCGAACCAGCTCACAGTCGCCCGGATCATCGCCTGCTCTTTCTCATGAACTGAGACCCGCCGAACCGCCTTGATTGCATCGCAGGCCGTGTATGATATTACATACTCTGACGCCCCCATCGTCTAGCGGCCTAGGATACTTGGTTCTCAGCCAAGGGACCGGGGTTCGAGTCCCCGTGGGGGTGCTGTATTCATTTCGACCATCAGCCTACGATCGACGATCATCTCATCGCACGCTTGCACCAGCTCGCCAGTGAAGGTGCGTCGGTCCGAACCCTTGTGACTGAGATCCGGGATCACTTCGAGTCCGATGTTCCTTCGACGTTGGTCTCCATCAGGTATTTCTGGAAGGCTTTTCTCTTGCCCTTACGTCAAGTGAGGGACATCGAGGGCAGCATTGCTTTGGTAACGAAGCCTATTCGGATGATGAGATCGACCGCCTCATGCTCCCTCGCATCGAGAGCACGCGCCACCTGTGGCAGTCTTCAGTCGCGGAGACTGAGTCTGTCGGGCTAACTCCAAAGGTCTAACCGGACTGCCCCTCAGTTCGCTTCCGCTTCCCGCGTCCCGGTCGAGAGGGACCGATCGGCTCGATGGCCGTGACGTGCGGCAGGGAGCAGATCTTGAACTCGGCCGGTACGCCGTCATCGGCGATGTCAACGCCGACCAGGATGGCCGTGCGAGTGAGAAACGCCATCTCCGGATGGCGGACCTCGTACGTCTGACCGCTCGACATCACGAGTCGAAACGGCTTGAACGGACGATCTGCCAGGAGGTCGCGGAAGGTTTTGGACTGTCATATTGCTCATCGTAATCCTCGGCCAATCGCGAGTCGAAGGGCGAAGAAGAAGTGAACACGAGGAACCGAACCTGAGACTCCGATAGGCAGAAGGGGGATCGCCCGGTTAGACTTAGATCTGAACCACCCGCCAGGAGAGCGTGTCTTGACCGGCGGGGGGTCAGTCCTGGTCCCAGGTCCCAGGAGGTGCAGTCCAGGGGTTCGATCCTTCAATCGCCCCCGACTGAGCGGAAGAATGGAATGGTAGAACCAAACACGACGAACAGCGTGCCCATCACCGAACCCGTCCCAGACCGTCGCGCGAGGTCCTTGCGAACCCGCGGGACGCATTCCAGCCAAGATGATGTTCCCCATCACGCCACCGAGCGGCGCGAGCCCAGCCGCGCCGGCGTGGCGCTCGAGCATGCTCGCATCTGCGCCCGGATCGCCGACGATAATCGCGGCAAGGACATCCTTCTGCTCGACTTGCGGAAGGCCACCGCGATCGTCAACTTCTTCGTGATCGTCACGGCCGTCTCCCGGCGGCTGAGCCATGCCATCGCCAGCGAGATCGACCAGGAGATGAAGAAGCTCGGCGAAGCCAAGCTCGGGCTCGAAGAGTCCGAAGAAGGCCGATGGACCTTGATCGACTACGGCGATTTCGTCGTCCATATCTTCTCGGCCGACGACCGGGCTTATTACGCACTCGAAGAGATCTGGGGCGATGCGCCCAGCTCGACTGGCAAGAGCCGGCCGCCGAAACTCCGGGGGCCGTCCAGGAAACCTCAGCCCATCCGGGCGGTCGAGAAGCAGGGCGAGTCTGGCCGATGAACGTACTCGAAAGACTGAGGACGATCTTCGGCTCAGTCCTGCCGGAGGGGGCCGATCGGGCCGCCTTCGCGCAGGCGGTGCGCCCGGCGACCGATCCCAAGTTCGGCGATTACCAGGCCAACGGCTGCATGGCGCATGGCCAAGGCCATCGGGCGCAAGCCCCGCGACCTCGCGCCAGGAACTGGCCGGCACCGTGGACCTCGTCGCCGATCGCCGGACCGCCCGAGGTCGCCGGGCCCGGGTTCCTCAACGTCCGGCTGGACGATGCCTGGGTCGCCGCGAGCCTCGGCGACCTCCTCGTCGACGAGCACCTCGGCTTGACCCCGCCGGAGTCGGGTCAAGACGGTGGTGATCGACTTCTCTTCGCCCAACGTCGCCAAGCCGATGCACGTGGGACACCTGCGATCGACGGTCATCGGCGACAGCCTGGCGCGGATCATCGCGGCCAACGGACACCGCGTCATCCGCGACAATCACCTCGGCGACTGGGGCTCTCAGTTCGGCATGATCCTCTGGGGCTGGAAGAACGCCCGCGACGAGGCACAGTTCGCGACCGATCCCGTCGGCGAGCTGGCGCGGCTGTATCGACTCGTCAACGACCGGATCAAGGCGGGCGACTCGTCCGTCAAGGATGCCGCGCGGCTCGAGACGGCCCGAGCTCCATGCCGGCGATCCCGAGAACCGCGCCCTCTGGAGCCAGTTCATGCCCCATTGCCTCGGGGCGATCCAGGCGATGTACGACCGCACTGGGCGTGCGATTCGACGTCCAGCTCGGCGAGAGCTTCTACGACCCCCAGCTCGCGTCGGTCGTCGCGGATCTCCAGGAGAAGGGACTCGCCGTCGAGAGCGATGGGGCGATCGTCGTCTACGTCGAGCAGACCGAGGCCCCGTTCATCGTCCGCAAGACGGATGGGGCCTTCACCTACGCGACCACCGACCTGGCCACGATCCAGTATCGCGTGCGAGACCTGGCACCCGGACCAGGTCGCTCTACGTGGTCGACCATCGCCAGGGCGATCATTTCAAGCAGCTCTTCGAGGTGGCCCGGAAGTGGGGTTACGACTCGATCGACCTCGAGCACGTGGGGTTCGGCACGATCCTGGGCCAGGACCGCCGTCCGTTCAAGACGCGCAAGGGCGACGTCGTCGGCCTGGAGTCGCTCCTGGATGAGGCGACCGCCGAGGCGTTCAAGGTCGTCAAGGAGAATAGCCCCGAGCTGGAACCCGCCGAGCGACGAGCAGGTCGCCGTGGTTGTGGGACTGGGATGCCATCAAGTACGCCGACCTCTCGCAGAATCGGATCAGCGACTACGTCTTCGATTGGCAGAAGATGACGGCGAAGAACGGCAATACCGCGACGTATCTCCAGTATGCCTACGCGCGGGTCCAGAACATCTTCCGCAAGGGAGGAGTCGCGCCCGAGACGATCCGCGAGCAACACCCCACGATCGCACTGAGCCATCCCGCCGAGCGAGCCCTGGGCGTGCGGCTGCTCCGCCTCCCGGAAGTCCTGGAACTGGCGTATTCGGAGTTGAAGCCGAACATCCTGACGGATTACCTCTTCGATCTGGCCAACGCTTTCAGTACGTTCTTCCAGGAATGCCCGGTCCTCAAGGCGGAGTCGGCCGATCGGCGCGACAGCCGGCTCGCGCTCTGCGACTTGACCGCCAGGATCTTGAAATTTGGCCTCAGCTCTGCTTGGAATCGATGTGGTAGACCGGATGTGATTCCCACCGCGCCGGCCGACGGAGCCGGCGCCGATCCGCCCCCGAGTCCTCCCAGCGACTCGCCGACCGCCTGGAGCGTTCACCGATGATCGACAGACGACTTCCGACCCGGCTAGTCATCTCGATGGCGATCGCAGTCGCGATGGTCGTCGCCCTGGACGCTGGTCCGGGGAGGAGACAAGCGCCAGCCCGAACCCGAGCTCCGACGCCGACGGCCCCGACGCGCGACGAGCCGCATCGCTCGCCGATCGCGCTGGCCCTGTCGGCCGACGGCACGCGGCTGCTCACCGCCAACCAGACCGCCGGCACCGTCTCACTGGTGGACACGAAATCCGGCCGGGTGCTCCACGAGCTCAAGACGGGTGAGAAACCCGCGGGCGTGGCCTTGTCGCGCGATGGCCGTCGCGGTGTCGTTGCCCACTGGTACGGCTACGACCTGGCCGTGCTCGACCTGAAGGATGACCACATCACCGTGGCGGGCCGCATCGAAGTCGGGCCCGAGCCGCGGGGCGTCGCGATCGCGGCCGACGGCGCGACGGCATTCGTGACCGTGGGCGTCAGCAACGAGGTCGTCCGCGTGGACCTGAACGGGCGGAAGGTCACCGGCCGATTGGCGGTCGGCCGCGAGCCGCGCGGGATCGCTCTGTCCCCCGACGGGTCGCGGCTCCTCGTCGGCAATGCCCGGTCTCAGAACGTCTCGGTCATCGACACACGAGCCTGGAAGGTCGTTCATACCCTCCCGATCGACGGCGATAACCTCCGGCAGGTCGCGTTCAGCGCGGACGGGAAGACGGGCTACCTCGCCAACATGAGGAATCGGAGGTTCCCGACAACCCGGAACAACATCGACCTGGGCTGGGTGCTCGGCCAGCGATTGACCCGGATCGACCTGGCCGGCTCGGAGCCCGCCTTCGCCACGCTCACGCTCGATCCTCAGGGCAAGGCCGCCGCCGATGCCCACGGGGTGGCGATCAGTCGCTGACCAGAAGCTGCTGGCCGTGAGCTGCGGCGGGACCCACGAAGTCATGATCTTCCGGACCGACCGCAAGCGGCTCCCCTGGCGAGCGGGCAGCTCGCGCGACCTGATCGCGCCCGAGTTGCTCAAGAAGGACGGCCGATATCGTCGCGTGGAGGTCGGCGGCCGGCCCACCGAGCTGGCCTTCGCCCCCGACAGCAAGACCCTCTACGTGGCGAATTACCTCGGCGATGCCGTCGACGTCGTCGATGCGGACTCGGCAAAGCTGATCCGTACCATCCACCTGGGCGGCCCCAAGACGCCGTCGCTGGCCCGCCGCGGCGAGATCCTGTTCCACGACGCCCGGACGTTCCTTCAACCAGTGGTACAGTTGCAACACCTGCCACAGCGATGGACACACCAACGGACTGGACTTCGACACGCTCAACGACGGCCGGCAGGATCGGAGCACTTCCCTCTCCGGAGCCGCAAGAAGGTCCCGACCCTCCGCCGCGTCACCCAGACCAGGCCCTGGACCTGGCACGGCTGGCAGACCAGCCTCGACGACGCGATGGTCGAGTCGTTCACCAAGAGCATGCAAGGCACCCAAGCCCTCGGCGGAGGACGTCAAGGCACTGGTGGCGTTCCTGGACACGCTCGATTATCCCAGGAATCCCTTCCGGCAGCCGGACGGCAAACTCACTCCGGCCGCTCGGCGCGGTGAGACGGTCTTCCGATCCCAGAAGGCCGGCTGCACCGAACTGCCACGGCGGCCCCGAGTTCACCGACGGTAAGATTCACATCGTCGGACTCGAAGAGCCCGATGATGCCTATCGCGGATACAACCCGCCCTCGCTCCGCGGCGTCTACGACAAAGACCCGTATCTCCACGACGGCCGCTCCAAGACCCTCCGCGATGCCCTCGAGGAATCGCACAGCGCCGAGAGCGTGACCGCCCGGGGAGAGCTGACCGAGAAGGAGCTCGACGACTTGATCGCTTATCTGAAGAGCCTGTAATCAATAAATAGCGGCCATCGCCACAGGGACAGTGAAGGTCGAGATCTGAGGTCGGATGCGGCGTTCTCATCGACCCCGAAGGGGCCGCAACATCCAGCCCGGGGCAATGCCCCGGGGACGCGGCGACCACCCCAACCGAGCCCTGAAAGGGCGACGCAGTCCGGGCCAGGACCTTCGCCTGTACCGCCCTTTCAGGGCTGGTCATAGCTGGGGTGCTTCCCTTCGCCGGGGCGATGCCCCGGGCTGATTTGTGACTGCCCCTTTGGGGCGAAATCCGCCCACTCTCGACACGCTTTTTATCGTGTCACCCGCGAGGTCACTCACTTTTCCTGTTACGAGGATTTAGATATGTGCCGCCTTCTCCCGCTTCAAGCTTCCTGCTTCTACCTTGCCACAACGGGGCTTATCTGAAGACGTACCATCGGCCACATGTTACCCCAGAACACCGCCGCCACGTAAGTCCAGGCCGCGGCGTTCGACAACTCGTGCAACTAGTTCGCCCTCCTCGGCGGTCACGAGGCCGTTGGGAGCGGAGGACCTCCCGCGCGCGGCGACTGGCGTCGAGCTCGACCGGCACGTTGGCGAGCTGGACGAGCAAGAGAAGCCAGAAAAGACCGATCGCCAGGACGATCAACCGCATCATGCCGAGCCAGAATCCCGCCGCCAGCAGGATCCAGCAGACCTGAGAGCCGAGGACCGGCCAAGGGCACGACCACGTTGCGGACGATCAGGCCGGGATAGCCCGCGGCGTACTGGATCGCGTGTCCCGCCTCGTGGGCGGCCACGGCCACGGCCGTCAGCGATCGACCCTCGAAAACATCCCGGGATAATCGCAGCGATCGACGGGCGGCATCATAGTAGTTGCTCAGCTCACCCGAGGCCGGTCTCGATCTCCACGCCGGGGACGCCGCCAGCCTCCATGACGAGAGCGGCCGTCTCGGCACCGGATAGTTCCGATGCGACCGCGATCTTCGAGCCCGCGGCCATGGCCCGAGCGATCCGGGCGTGAGCCCAGATCGTCAGCAGGATTCCCGGCAGCGCGATCATCACGTAGTCGATCCACAGGAGGTTCATCGTCACCTCAAGGTCGAGCCATCGATCAGGGTGTGTCGGCCGTATCATCGTCCGCGATGAATCCGAGCCGCTCGAGCCAGTTCCGCTCGATCCGCTTCAATCGCGCGCGACAGGTGGCCGGATCGGCGCCGGTGGCGAATACGGTCATCACGGGCTCTCCTGGCTCGACGCAGGTACCTCGGGCGGGAACGTCGGCGATCGAAGGCACTTCGAAGGGATCGCGAGCTCAGTTCGGCCTCGCCGACCTCCGGCATGACAGTCGTCGCGGCGCGTAGAGAATGCGTTTGGCGATCACCGGAGCGCGGACGGGACCGGTGGCTGCGGACCGGCCGGGCTCCTCGTCCGATCCGCCCTCACAGGCGCGACGATGCTCATCCAGCAAGGATCGGCCCGAAGCCAGCTCGTGGATCTCGAGCGAGGCCGTATAGCGAGGGTTGATCTCGACCGGCCAGGGGATGCCCTCGCGAAGCACGTAATCCACTCCGAACCAACCGACGAGGCCGAACGCGGACGCCAGCCGGTCTCCCAGCAGCCATGAGCGCTCCGGCCAGGGCCGAGGAGATCGGGCACGGGCCGATACTCCCCCGGTAGGCGAATGGAGAGCCTGCGATTCCGATCCACTGCCGCGTGATCCCGATCAACCGAGCTCGGCCCCCCTGCCCGATGAACAGGGCCGAAAAACTCGGGCCGTCGACGAATTGCTGGAAGTAGCACGAAGACGACGTCCGGAATCGATCGATCCGTGAGGGGTTCGATGCCGCGTCCGCCTCCTGAGGCGATCGGCTTGACGAGCCAGCTCCCATCGGTGGGGAGCCCGCTCGGATCGCGGCACACCTCGGCGCAGGGATTCCCGCCTCTTTCAAGGCACGCGCAACCACGATCGGGTCGCGGACCGCGCGTAAAACCTCAGGCCCGACGCCCCAGAGGTGATGTCGTCGGGAAATCCGTTCGACCAGGTCGGGGTCGTTCTCGAATCCGCCCGTGTAGAACCACGGAGAAGGAGGGAGCGATTCGGCCGCGGCGAGAAAGCCCAGGGCGGCAATTCCTGGACTCGACCCGTTCGACCGGGCAGACCGCGGTCAGATCGCGATCGGCGAAGTAATCGACGCAGCGCGGGCGGAGCCCGCACCGCATCGCGGTAAACGCGGCGGCGCGGGTGCTCGCCCCCATGATCAAGAGCTCAAGCGGCAATCGGCTCCGGCCCGACGCCGGGAGAAATGCGGAGCTTCGATCAGCTCTCGTCTTTCTCGATCTTCTCGGCCGTGAAGATGAGCTTGCCATCCTCTTCCTTGAAGGTGCCGGTGATCTTCACCTTGGCCGGCTTTTCCTTGCTGGCCTGGCAGAAACCGATGCTTCGCATGAGCATCCTTGGCAACCTTGTCGTGGACGATGTAATACGTCTTCTTCTCGCCGTCCTTCGTCACGATGACGACGTTCTGGCAGGAATCCTTCTCCTCAAGGCGCACTTCGCGCACATGCCGTCACCCTTGAGGGTGGTCTTCTCCTTGTCGTCGGCCCTCAAGAGGCCCACGCCAGAGAACAGCACGCCAACCGCCGCGAGCGCCAACAGCTTCCGCATTGTCGGTCTCCCCAAAAGGAATCAGGAATCCACACACGCACTCGAACCCCGAGGGCCGAGGCGACGAAGTTGCCTGCCTGTCAAATGGTTATTGAACCACCTCGGTCTGGCAAGGACAATCTTTATTTTTCGGAAAACCGTTCCAGCGAACAGGCCCTCGGAGGCGTGGGGGTTGCTCGGTCGCCACTCGGACGTCGTATGATTCGAGTCCAAAACGCGACGCAAAGGTCGCGGCGCCGGGGCTGGCGTGGGACCAGCTTCGGGTCAACAGCGGCCGGGATACGCACCCACAGATCGCTCAACCACGGAGAACACCGCAATGGCCAGCAGCATCCTCATGAATATCGGTGAGGCCCTCGTCGGCGATGGGAACGAGATCGCCCACATCGACCTGCTCATCGGCGACAAGACGGGGCCGGTCGGGACCGCGTTCGCCAATGCGCTGGCCAATCAGTCGCAGGGCCACACCAACCTCCTGGCCGTGCTGACCCCCAACCTGATCGCCAAGCCCGCGACGGTCTTGATCACGAAGGTGACGATCAAGGGGATGAAGCAGGTCGTGCAGATGTTCGGCCCCGCGCAGTACGCGGTCGCCAAGGCGGTGGCCGACTGCGTCGCGGACAACACCATCCCCGCCGACCAGGCCGACGACCTGGTGATCGTCTGCGGCGTCTTCATCCATCCCGCCGCGGAGGACAACGCCAAGATCCTCAAGTACAACTACGAGGCCACCAAGCTCTCGATCCAGCGCGCCATGAAGAGCATCCCCACCGCGGCCGAGATCACCGCGCAGAAGGATACGGTCAAGCACCCCTTCGCCGGCTGATCCAAGGCTTGGGGAACACGGGATTGATCCGTTGCCGTAGAACGGAATTCATTCCGTTCGTCCGTGGTATGCGGCTTGGGATAGCCACCCGACATGAAGACCGTTCGGTACAACGGCTGTACAAGCCTGGTCCCTCAGCGGATGGCCGCGATGGCTACCACGAAGCCGAAGATCCTGATCCAGCTCGACACCGACCCGCAGCCCAGCGTATTCGACGCCGTGGTGGCGGTCGACGCCGGCGCCGACCACCTGTTTCGACACGGCGGCGTGACGCCGGCCAATGTCCGGGACCTGGTCTACGGCGCCCTGTTCACCCGGGGACCGGCCGACCTCCACGCGACGGCGATCTTCATCGGCGGGTCGAACGTGTCGGCGGGCGAGGCGATCCTCGACACGGTGAAGAAGACCTTCTTCGGGCCGTTCCGGGTCTCCGTGCTCTTCGACGCCAACGGCGCCAACACGACGGCGGCGGCGGCGGTCCTGGCCGCCTTGAAGGGCGCACGGGCGGCTCGCTCGAAGGGGTATCCGCCGCGGTCCTGGCCGCGACCGGACCGGTCGGCCATCGCGCCGCGAGGCTGCTGGCCCGCCTCGGCGCGAAGGTGGCCGTCGGATCGCGAAGCATCGACCGGGCCCGGGAGCTGGCGGAGACCCTGGTCCAGGCCACCGGCCGTGAGGTGACACCGTTCGCCACGGCCGACGCCGACGACCTGGCCCACTCACTCCGTGGCCAGTCGGTGATCATCAGCGCGGGGGCCGCGGGGGTCACGATCCTCCCGGCCTCGGTCTGGAAGGCCTTACCCGATCTCCGGGTCCTGATCGACTTGAACGCCGTGCCTCCCCTGGGCATCGAGGGGGTTGAAGCCACCGACAAGGATGCCGCAGCGCGGGACCGTTCGCGCCTGGGGTGCCCTGGGCGTCGGCGGCACCAAGATGAAAATTCATAAGAAGGCGATCCAGGCACTGTTCACCTCCAACGACAAGGTCTTCGACGCCGAGGAAGTGCTCGAGCTGGGCCGATCCTTGAGCTGAACGAAACCGACCCATCGAGGCACGACCGTGCTCCGCGTCGTCGGCAGCGATCCCGGGACGAGCAGCCTCGACCTCCTGTTGCTCGACGACGGCGCCGTCGCCGACCAGGTGCGCCTCGTGCCCGCGCAGCTCCGGGACGATCCCGGACATCCTCACGCGGCTGCTCGAACGATGGTCGCCGATCGACCTGATCGCCGCACCCTCGGGTTACGGACTCCCGCTGGTCCGCGGCGACGCCTTGACGGAAGACCACCTCGAGCAGATGTCGCTGGTCCGACCCGACGAGCGCGGGAGCGCCTCGGGAGTCGTCGGCTTCCGGGCCTGGGTCCGAGCCTTCGTCCGCTCGCGGCATGCCGCTGGTCTTCCTGCCGGGCGGGCTGCATCTCCCGACGATCCCCGCGCATCGCAAGGTCGGGCTCCGTCGATGTCGGGACGGCCGATAAGGTGGCCGTGGCCGCGCTGGCGCTCTGGTTCGACGCAATCGAGCGCGGCGGTTTCGATCGCTCGACGTTCGCGGTGGTCGAGATCGGCACGGCCTTCTCGGCGATCCTCGTCGTCGATCGGGGACGACTGGTCGACGCGTCGGCCGGGACCCGCGGCCCGATCGGGCTGCGGTCCGGAGGCTCCTGGGATGGCGAGCTCGCCTACTGGCGCAGTCCGCTCTCCAAGGAAGACCTCTTCCGTGGCGGACTCGCCGACCTGGGCGCGATCGGCCCCGATGCCTTTCGCGAATCGCTCCTCAAGCACACGGCCGGCTTGCAGGCGGTGACACCCTTCGAGCGCATCTACCTCTCGGGTCGCGGACTGGAACAGCCCGAGATCATGCGGCTGACGACCGAGGCCCTCGCTCGATTCGGCGAGCTCATCCCCCTGCCCTGTCTCCCCGGCGCCTGGGTCAAGCATGCCGCCCAGGGATCGGCGATCCTGGCCGATGCCCTGGCTGGCGGCCGGTATCGCTCCCTCGCCGAATCCCTTCAGATCGCATCCGCTTCGGGATCGGTCTGGGACGCGTATCGGCGCCCTGACGCACAGTGCGGCAAACTTGACAAGGATGTCATCTCGATGGTGACTCCTGTGGGTCACGGCGGTCAATTCCTCGACTGTCACTCATGAGATGGTTGACCATCGCGGGCATCAATTCCGGGGAATCGGACGAAGTGCCGGACATTGTTCGTGGCGATGGTGACTGTATCACCGGGCTGGCTGAGAGTGTCCGCCAAGCCGGCGAGGATGGCATCGACATCGAGTTCGGCACTGCCGGCCGTGGGAAGTCCGGCCCGGCGGACCATCGCCCAGAATTCGGCGGCTCGATCCCAGGCGACTTGGCTCACTTCGGGTAGAGGAACCGGACTCTCAGCGAGTCGAGATTGCGAATCTTGGACCTGGCTTGCACGCGAACGAGCTTGCGCCTTACTTCGAAAGTCGCAAACCGACAGTATGAGGATAACGACTCCGACGGATTCGACGCGGCAAGCCAATCAAGGCATTGATCCACCAACGAGATTCCGGGACCGCGAACAGGCCAAACCGAGAGGGCCGGAGTCGAGCAAGACCAGCCGCGCCATCAATAGAGCCCCAGTCCTTCGAAGATCTTCCGATCGGCGGGCCGGTTTTCATCAATCCCCCGCATGAACTCCGCCTCGATCCCGATCGGATCGTCATCGGGCAGCTTCCGGATCGCCGCGATCGTCCGGATCGCTGCATCCGCCCGGGCTCGACGCTCTTCGGGAGTCAGTGGGATCAATCGTCCCTTTTCGTCCAAGCGAGCTGGCGGAAATGCCGGAATCGGGCCGAGTTCGTCGGTCAACTCGACCTGGCGCGCGATCTTGGCCGATCGAGCGGTTTTCGTTTCCATTGAATGCTCCTGACTCTGATTCGATCATTTCTTCGTATTGACAAACTTGTTGGGCGTTCCCTCCAGGGGACCACCCGGCTCGGGCCGCCAGAGGACAACCTCCTCGATCTTGTGGGCCAGCGCGAAGTCCTTGTCGGTGATCCCCCCGGCGGAGTGGGTCTTCAACTTGACCCAGACCTTGCCCCAGGTGACCGACAGATCGGCATGGTGCCAGGCGGCCTCGCACAGGTAGCCGACGGCGTTGACGAGCATCAGCGTCGTCGGCCAGCCATCGGTATTATACTTGCGACGCAGCCAGCCGTCTTCGAGATACCACGCGTCGAGCCCCTCGGCCTGGATCTTGGCCGGGATCTCCTCGTCGCTGTAGACTTTCAACGGGTCCTCGGACATGATCGACCTCCCTCGCGGAGCTCGGAGTTTGCGTTTGGAAACTCAGAAGCCCAGCCCCTTGGTCGTGAGGCGGACGCGGCCGATGTACATGTCGGCCGTGATATAGAGCACCGAGCCATCTTCGCCCCAGCCGCAGTTGGCGGTCGCCTGGCCGGTGGCGAACGTGCCGAGATGGGTGCCGTCGGGTGCGAAGATCAGAATGCCGCCGGGGCCGGTTGCGAACAGGTTGCCCGCCGCGTCCACCTTCATGCCGTCCGGAAGTCCCTTCCTCTCGTCGGAGACCGAGCTGGTCACGTCGGCGAAGACGCGTCCCGGTCCGATCGTGCCATCGTCCTTGACCGGGAAGGCCATCCAGATCGCCTTGGCCGGGTCGGAGTTGGCCACGTAGAGCGTCTTCTCGTCGGGCGAGAACGCGATGCCGTTGGGGAAGGTCATCTCCTTGGTCAACAGCGTGACCGTACCGTCCGCGGCGGAGATCCGGTAGACCCCGTTGAAGTCCAGCTCCTTGTCCTTGTTGAGTCCGAGGAAGACCGTAGGGCGGGTCCGTGAAATAGAGGTCGCCGTTCGACTTGAACACGCCGTCATTGGGGCTGTTGAACCGCTTCCCCATGTACTTGTCGGCCAGGGTCGTGAACTTGCCATCCTCCAGCCGCGCGACGCGACGGTCGCCGTGCTGGCAAAGGACCAGCCGGCCCTCCCGGTCCATCAACAGACCGTTGGAGCCTGGCTCCCCGCCGCGTGCGGTCGAGCCGGTGTATCCGCTCGGCTTGAGGAACACGCTCACCTCCTTGCCGTCCTGCCATTGAAAGACGGTGTTCATCGGCACGTCCGAGAACAGGAGGCGTCCGTTCTTCTTGTCCCAGACCGGGCCTTCGGACCAGTCGAAGCCCTCGGCGATCCGCTCAACCCGCGCACCGCCAGGCACGAGCTGCATGGATCCGCTGATCCCGCACGCTCGATCGTGCCGAGGGTCGGCAGTTCCGTTCTTCTCCTGGGCACTCGCCGTCCGGAACGAACGCCGAGCCCGGCGCAGGCGCATGCCGCGGCCATCACCGCGGAGACGATCAGTACCCCGAATGGTTCCGATGCAATTTCATTGGTGGAATCACCCCTGAAAACGTGGAGAAGGAGTGGAGTGGGCATGGCCCTTGCCGGCCTGAACGTCCGGTCCTGTCAGGCCGGAAAGCCTGACCTACGTGCGGACCATTCCCCATGAGGGTATCTCGCGCAGGCGCCGGGGCAACTCTGCGGCAGGTTCTCCGCACGCGACGGTCGTTAAAGCCTCGAAGCCGCCGTATTCAGGCACTTCGGCTGAGCGCCGACTCATGAGGAGATGCGTGCTCCAGTCCGTCGAAGCAATCGAGCAGGGCGATCGCGGACGCATCCCAGGTGAATAACGAGGACCGCTCGAGTGCAAGCCGGGCCAGACGTATCGCGATGGCCGGGATCGGCCAGCAGTCCGCGGATGGCCTCGGCGATGGAGTCGACGTCGATTGGATCAAAGTAGACGCCAGCCTCGCCGACGACCTCCGGCAGCGACCCGGCCCGGCTGGAGATCACCGGCGTGCCGCAGGCCATCGCCTCGACGGCGGGGAGGCCGAACCCTTCCAGGAGCGAAGGCTGGACCAGGGCATAGGCCCGCCCATAGAGGTAGACGAGATCCTCATCCGGGACGAATCCCGTCAGGATGACGCGATTTCGCCAGGTCATGACGCTCGATCGCCACGCGGATCTCGGGGACATGCGTGTGGAAGACGTCATGAACATCGCCCGTCAGCACGAGGCGGACGTCGGACTGGGGCGAGCGGGCAAAAGCCTCGACGAGCCGGAGCAGGTTCTTGTGGGGACTCAGGCCGCCCACGTAAAGCAAGAACCGCTCGCCAGCCCGGAGGCCGTAGCGGTGGAGGACGGCCTCGGCTTCGGGCCCGTCGGGCCGGGGACCGAAAATCGGGTCGGCGCCCTCGGTGATGACGCGGATCCTCGGGTCGGGCCGGCCCAGCCAGTCCTCGATCGCTCGGCGCGAGGCGTGGGAGACGGTCACGATCCGGTCGGCCCACCGCGCCGCGGCCGACTCCTTGAGCCGCCACGCGATCCGGCCGCTCAGCCGGGGGAAGACCAGTTCGGGATGGGATAGCGGCAGGGTGTCGTGCATGGTCACAACCAGCTTGCCCACGCCCCAGACCGGAAAGAAGCTGTAGGTGGCCGGAAAGTAGATCAGATCGACTCCGGAGCGCGCGACGGCTCGGCCCATGGCCAGCATGTCGCGCGAACCGTCGTCGTCCCTGGGCCGATGCCGCACGGCTGGGGGCCTCACCCACCTCGACAACGATCCGATCGAAACGCTCGGGCACCTCGACCGTCGCCGCCGACGGCCGATCGACGAAGACCGAGAATTCATGGTGCGTGGCCTGTCGCGAGAGCGCCTCGAGCAGCCGCCGAGCGAATCGGCCGAATCCCCGGCGATTGGACAGGCAGCTCCCGTCGATTCCGATTCTCATCGTCGGCCTCTATTCAGAGGAGGACCGGGTGTGTCGCCTCGCCGCGCGATCATGGGGCCTTGCGCCCGCCTCGCGTCGATCGGGCCGCCCGATCGCTGCCTTTCCGATGCGGCATCGCCACGGCCATGCGATCGACTCGCTGGCCGCGATCCGGTCGGCCTGGCGACATGCGGGGCCGCTTCAATTGCCAATGCACCGTCGCGATCACGACCGAGATGCCGCAACAGCAATAATACAGTAGGTGAAGTGGTAGGGCGGCCAAGGCGAAGCCCAGCCCCCGGCGTCGGGCGAGGAACGCGAATAACGGCCGGTTCAAGGTGACGATCGCCGCCAGACCCAACACCGCGACCGGCGCCGCCCATGGAACGACGACGCTTGAGCATCGCGGCCAGCAGGGTGAGTCCGGTCAAGGCGACACTGGCCTTCTGGTTGGCCTTGACGTTCAGGTCGGACTCGACCGTCCCGGTCCGTTTGATCAGGAGCATCCAGGGAACACCGCGACGGAAGATATCGGTCCGGACCATCTCGAAGAGAGTCCAACGCTTCAGATGCGTCGCCTGGACGTCGCGTGCCAGCACGATGCGATGGCCGGCCCGGGTCAGGCGATACCCCAGCTCGATGTCCTCGATTGCCGGACGAGGATAGAGCCGAGGGTCGAATCCGCCGAATTCGAGGAAGACGTCGCGTCGAATCAATCCGCAGCCCGTCCAGAAGGTGTGCACGGGCCGCGTGTCGTCGAGAAACGGTCCGTTCTGGTGAACGAAGTGGTGGAGCAAGTTTCGATACTGGCTGACGATGCCTGGAGAGGCCGGTGCGTCATCGTAGGAGCCGAAGAGGGCCGCAAGGCCCGGGTCGGCCTCGAACCGGGCCATCGCCCGGCCAAGGGTCTCGGGGTGGACGGCGACGTCGGCGTCGAGGAAGAAGATCAAGGGGGCCGTCGCGGCCTTGGCGCCGAGGTTCCGTGCGGCGGCCGGGCCCCGGGGCGTCGGGATCGTGACGACGACTGCCCCCGCCTCTCGGGCGATGGCGGCCGAGTCGTCGGTTGACCCGTCGTCGACGACGATCAACTCGAAATCGGTCAGGAGCGAGTCACGAAGCCGACGGAGACAGTGCTCGAAGTCGCGGCCACCGTTGCGAACGGGGACCACCACCGAGAGCGACGGCCTCCGCGGCCCCGGGCTCGTCGGACCGGCGGGGACATCGTCCATGATTTACCCTCGCCCGTCAGAACTGGACCACTGCCGGAATGCGTCTCCATCCTTGGGATCGCCCGCACAGTGTCAATTCCCTCCCGGCCCGAGAGCTGGGAGAAACGCTCCGCCGCGACACTGTCTCGACGTGCCGCGGGAATGTAGCCGGAACCCCATCGGCTGTCAACGCGGCCCGTGCGCTTCGATCGCGGAGGCGGGGTCGCCAGCGTACCGGCGAACGTTCGTGGCACCGACCCGCGACGATCCGTCCCAGAACGCTAGCCACGACGCTTCAAGTAGGGCCGGCAGTATTCCAGGAGCTCGAGGTCGGCCAGTTCCTCCTCCAGGGCTTGCGGGCCCGGATCGTTCAGGCTCTCGGCGACCTCCGCGAGCAGGTGATCGGCGTAAACCCGTCGTGCGCGCTGCAAGGTCTGACGGAACGCTCCAGCGCTGATCGGACGTCCTAACGCCTGGGCGAGTCGATCCGCCCATCCGCTCGAAGTGAGATTGGGATAATCGACCCGAATTCGCAGCACGCTGTAATAAGGTTGCCCGGTCTTGGCCTCCAGCTCCTTGACCGCGGCTCCAGCGCGCGATCGAGCAAGTCATTCCGCCAACTTTGAAGGAACTGTCGCTCGAACAGGGCCAGCCCTTCGTCTTCCACGGCCAGCTCCACCAGGTCCGAGTCCAGCGAGACGACCGGTCGTTTCCGCCGGTAGTAATCCTTCATCAGATTGTGGACGGCTCGCTTCACGTAATCCCGGAACCGGCCGCGGGTCGGGTCGCCATGGCGGAAGTCGCCTCGGAGGAACCGCAACGCGAACTCTTGATCCAGTTCTTGTGCGGCATCCGGGTCTTTCAATGCCTTGAGCAGGTAACGATGGACCGCCCCGGCATAACGGCACATGAGTTGAGCCGCAGCACGATTGGCCTCTGACGGCGAACCGTCCTTGATCTGGAAGACCAGGGTCCACTGGGTCAACAGGTCCATGAGATGCGGTTCGACGTTCAACTTTCTCCACGGTAACACCTCCATCGGCGAAAGTTCCATCGACATCGTTGCTTGCGCCGTTTGACACGAGGTCACCTCGAGCCTTCTATCCTACCCGATTCGAGCCCCGGGTGGAAAAACCACAAAAAAAATGACCGGGCGCGAGACACTCGGCGCGATCGGCCGTATGTGAGGGTGTGACAGACGAGGGACACCGGTCAAGACCATCCCGTAGACCCCCATACCGGTCCTTCTTGGCGGCTCGCAATCCTCGTGACGAGCGGCCGTCCCTCACCAGGCCTACGAATCGATCCGGCTGACAGCCGAGCGGCGCAGACCGTGCGCACTTCGCTGAGCGGGATGGTCCGGCACCATACTTGCCTCATACTATCAGGTAATCATCATGTTGACGCAGAATGTCCTGGAAACCGAAGGCCCCCGACGCTGGTTCCTGGATGCACCAGAAGCCAACGTTTTGAGCCGAGCCAGGGAGCGAGAGCTGCTCCTGGAGCTGACCGACTGCAAGGAACGAATCCTCAAGACGACGCGGCGACCCGACGGATCGGAATGGGGCCTGTCCATCCCGGATACCGAGTTTCAGCGGGTCGTTCACGACCTGGCGAGCGCGCTCACGGACCTCGAGCCGAGTCTGGCCGCTGTCGGGACCCTGGCGCGTCGATACGAAGAGATCCGCACCGCGCTGGCGATGGCCAATTCGCCGCCTGGTGGCCCACATCGCCAAACGCTACGTCGATCGGGGGATTTCCGTCGCCGACCTGATCCAGGAGGGGTTTTGCGGCTTGCTGGCGGCCATCGACCGCTTCGATACGGCCAACACGACACGCCTGGGCACCTATGCGGGCTTCTGGATCAGCCAGGCGATGCAACGTGCCATCGCAGGAGGCGCGTACCCGGTCCGCTTGAACCCGAAACAGCTCCAGCGATTAGCCCGGGCCATGCCGAAATCCCCGGGCTTGTATCACGACTCTTCCACAGAAGCCGTTCCCGCTGACTCGGATCGATGCGAACCGTTCCGGCACGGACCTTGCAGCCATCCGGCCCAGGATTTCCCTCGATGCTCCCTGCCGGGCCGATGACGCCACCCCCTTGGCCGACTTCCTGGCATCGGTGACTGAACCGGAGCGTGACGAAAGCGAGTTAACCGAGTTCCTGGGCAAGGTTTTCCAAACCCTGAATCCCCGAGAGCATCTGGTCCTGAAACTCCGGTTCGGCCTCGACGGCGAATCGCGACAATCGCTCAGCGAGATCAGCAAGGTCCTCAACATCTCCAAGGAACGAGTCCGGCAGATCGAGGAGCGAGCGCTGGACAAAATGCGGAGCGTCGCGGATGGGTCTGACTTCATCGATTCCGGGCGAACTCGCCGTACGTTCGCCGGTCGGCTCGACTACTCGCCGACCCGATCCGGGCTCGATCGATCCCGGGTGCGCGCAAGTCGTGAAGTCGGGTACTCCGCGAACTCGAAGTCAAGCCGGAAAACCCCACAAGGCTTCCCGGATTGACTGTCAGATTGTAAAATGACCTCTCTGTTTCCTCACACAGGCACTGCCCGACCATTCCGGGGATTTTTCCGGAAACCCGATATCGGCTTCTTGACGCGACCCGCGAGACGTTCCCCCCAAATGGCTGATCTGAGTAGTAAAGTTCCTGAGAATGTCCCCGGCCGATTCTACGTCAACGCCACCTGCATCGACTGCGACCTTTGCCGCGAGACCGCGCCCGGGAATTTCCAGCGCAACGACGAAGGTCGCCGTAGCTACGTCCTCCATCAGCCGACCGGACCGGAAGAGGAGGCCGCCTGTCTGGCAGCTCTCGAGGAGTGCCCGGTCGAGGCGATCGGCCAGGACGTGTGAGCCTCCCTCCTCGAAGCCGGCCATAACGCTAATAGAGAGTATTGGGGCGAATCTGACCGATCACCCATCGTGAAACCACCACGAGAGGGACAACCCAGGTCAGTAGGACGAAAACTCCGAGGCCAAGGAATGATCCCCACGTGAATGCGGCATGCCTCGCGGCAAGGTCCAGGCGCAACATAGAGGACGGTGGCCATCCAGGTGCGGAGACGGAGACGTCGCATATTGATGTCCTCGATGGCTTGTAAGGGTGAGCCTCCGAACCTTCTCCTACCTACTCTGAAACCCCGAGCGTGTCTCGTGGCGGAGCCTTTTCAAGAGCTGGGTGGTCGATCGAATCGGTCCTGCATCGCCTTCCGCTCCCTCTCCAGGATCAGCCGGTCGAATTCGGGCAGCAGGTCTTCGCGATGGGAATAGGGCCCCGGCCGATAGGCCCTCGACCCCAGGCCGAGCTGCATTTGCTCGCAGACGTGCCAGTCCTGACGATTGGTCAAGTCCCAGAACGCGACGGCATCCTCCGGATCGAAATCGTCGGCCGCCATCGTCTCGGGGTGGAACAGCAGGTCGCAGACGATCTCCGTACGCCCGACTCCGCGCGGCCAGAGCGTATGGGTCAGCACATAGTCCGGATGCGGGCTCAGCAGCATGTTCGGCAGGACGGCATAGAAAGTAAACATATCGGCAATCCTCGGGCAGGCAGGTCGGGCAGGCACTCGCGGCGCTGCCGGCCGTCCATCGACATCGTCGCGATCCCTTCGCGCAGGACCATGCGCCCGCCGAGGTAGCCATCCTCCGCCGGCTCATTCACGCTGTGGAGATAATGCGACATCTTCTGCAACGCCGGGTGGACTCCCGGGCAGTGCAAGCACTCCGAATAATTGTGGACGATCAACTTCCAGTTCGCCGCAACATCGTAGACGATCCGTCTCGCCAGCCGGAGCTGCTCCATGCCCCAGGGCCGGAACCGCTCGTCCAGCCCGTCGAGTTGCTGCTTGAGCGGCTCCGGATTCGTCCCGAAATTGAGAAAGACATGTCCATCCCAGACGTCCACCATCACACGCTGGAGCGGGTAATCCGCCTCGCGGAAATCGACCACCCGGTCCATGTTGGGCGCGGCGACCAGGCAGCCGCCCAGATCATAAGTCCAGGCGTGGTAAGGACACTGGATCGTGGATGCGAACGTCCCCGAGGGCCGCTCGCATAACCGCGTGCCCCGATGGCGGCAGACGTTATAAAACGCCGAGAGCTCGCCATGATCCCCTCGGAGGAGGATCACACTCTCCCCGGCGACGTCGCGCACGACAAAGTCACCGCGCTTCGAAACCTCCTCGGTCCGACCCGCGTAGACCCACATCCCGAAGAAGAACCATTCCAGCTCCGATCGGTAATACTCGGGGTCGGTGTAGTACCGTGCTGGCAGGCTCATCGTCTCAGGTATTTTCTCGCTCATCATGCTTCCTCCGAACCTGACCGCGAGAGCACTCGATCGACGCGTTTTCCACTATTAGATCAACCAGGGTCCTCCGCGAACAAGCCGTCGCCATGGACCGTCCTGCCCTCCAATGATGGATAAACAGCCAAGCTAGGGAAACCTGCCCGATTAGTGGATTTGGAATATTGGCGGCACCGGGCAAGACTGAGCGCCACGGGTAATCTTGACGATAGCTAGAGTACGACGCCGTTACGGGGGAGTCCGGGCGGCATTGAGGAAGGCAAAGATTCGCGGGAGGCGACGATGATTCGGTCGGTGTATTGCGGGGTACTGGCGAGCTGGCTGCTTCTCGGGACCGGGTCGGGGATGGCGCGTGCAGGTGCATGGACCGACACACTATTCCCTGAAAACCGGCACGATTTCGGCACGGTTCCTCGGGGAGCGAAGGTCAAGCACGACTTCCTGTTGGTGAACCGGCTGGCGGAGCCGATCACGATCCTCAACCTTCGGCCGTCCTGCGGGTGCACGAGCGGGCGGGCCAATGCGTCGGTCGTGGGGCCGGGCCAGACGGCCGTGATCGAGGCCCAGATGGACACGCGCAACTTCGTCGGTCCCAAGTCGACGGTCCTGTACGTGAGTCTGATCACCGCCAGCGGCCAGGAGGCGGAAGTCGGTCTGGGGGTCAGCTCCCAGATCTTGAGCGACATCGTGCTCAACCCGGGATCGATCGATTTCGGGACGGTGGTGCGCGGCCAGTCGCCGACCCAGGTCCTGACCATCGATCGGATCAACGCCGAGGGCTGGCGATTCGTGCGCGATGGTCTCGGGATCGCGCGCCACTCAACGCTCAGCTCGTCGAGACGGGCCGGCAAGGTGGCTCCGTGAGCTACACACTCTCCGTGAGCCTGAAGCCCGACGCCCCGGCCGGTCTCATTCGGGACGAGATCCGGATGATGAGCAACGACCCGGAGACGCCCAGCATCCCGGTCATGGTGACGGCCTGGATTCGCGGAGACCTGACCGCCGCGCCCTCGATCCTGGCGTTTGGACAGGTCAATTCGTCGGCCGGCGTGCAAGGCCGGTTCATCATCCGCGGCTCGCGTCCCTTCACGATCCAATCCATCGAGGGTGCCGGCGACGGGTTCTCCACCTCGGAAATCAAGAAAGCCCCGCAGGCCGTCCACGTGGTGACCGTCGCCTACAAGCCCGAGGAAGGGACCACGCGCGGCGACATCCGGCGCATCTTCCGTGTCCATACCGACTTGCCGGGCGAGCCGCCACTCAACCTGACCACGACCTTGCACGTTGCTCCTTGAACGGATCCGACGCCGCACGCTACGGACAATTGTGCCGCTCGCGGATATAATTCGACCGCGTAGGATGCCCGGGGATCGCTGTGGTCGAGCCGATCGCCACTGGCTTGCCCGACCAACGAAATCCCCGGCCTTCCCCGTCCCGCGAGTCGTCCCAATCGGCTTTGCGGCATCCGTCAAGCCGGGTGGGTCAAGACCCTCCGGGCACGCACACCAGGAGATCGGCCATGCATCGTGATGCCCTCACCGCTGCCTTGCTCTTGATCCTATCGCTGCAACTCGTCTCGGACGCGGCACTTGGCGACGATCGCTACGTGCGTGAGGTCGAGCGATGGCGCCAGCAGCGTGAGGCTGCTCTGAAGGCCGACGATGGATGGCTGACGGTCAGTGGCCTCTTCTGGCTCCGGCCGGGCGAGGCCCGGATCGGCAGCGATCCGAGCAATGACATCCTCCTTCCGGCCCAGGCGCCGGGTTTGGTCGGGACGATGACCGTCCACGAGGGACGCGTGCAGTTCCAGTCCGCGCCGGGCGTGACGGTCACGCGTGGCGGCAAGACGTTCGAATCGGGCGAGATCCATTCTGATGCGGACGAGCACCCCGATACACTCGCCGTGGGCGACGTCAAGCTGATCCCGATCAAGCGCGGACAACGGCTAGCGATCCGGCTCAAGGACAACCGTAGTCCGCTCCGCGCCGACTTCGCGGGCCTGCGATGGTATCCGGTCCGTCAGGAGTGGCGAATTCCGGCCAGATTCGTCGCCTACCCGACGCCAACCAAGCTGACGATGGACACGATCGTGGGTGAGACCGAAGTCGAGGAGAGTCCTGGCTATGTGACCTTCGAACGCGAGGGCAAAGAGTATCGTCTCCAGGCTGCCAAGCTGAAGAATGGGCAATTGTGGTTCGTCTTCCGAGACGGGACAAGCGGACGGACGACCCACGGAGGAGCCCGCCAACTCACGGCCGATCCCCCTCAGGGCGATGTTGTCGTCCTCGACTTCAACAAAGCGATCAACTTGCCATGTGCCTTCATCCCGTACGCGACCTGCCCGCTGGCGCCGAAGCAGAACCGCCTCAGCCTGGCGATCGAAGCCGGAGAGCTCAAGTACGAGCCCCATCGCTCCGCCGACGACTCTGGACGATAGCGAACTGACGTGGGGACATTAAGAACGGACGTGGGGACATTGCTGATGATTGCGGCAAAATACACAGTCTAGTGAAGGCCGTCTTGCTCAGATTGCCCAGACCGATGTCTTCTTTAGGCGACCGGTGGGTGGCCCCCCCCCGAGACCACCGACAGCGCGGAGACTGCCTGCCCATACCAGCCCGACGCGCCAGCGAGGGTCTTTCGCATTGTGTAACAAGGACTTACGGTGACCCTCGCTAGCGCGTCGGGCTGGTATGGCCACGATCGCCTCTCGCGTAAGTTAATTCCCGCCGGTCGCCTTATCCCTCTCTGGTGCGACGACGTGCCGCAAGCACAACTGACTTGATGCAAGGATCGGACAAACCTACGGTAGATCCGGCACCTCTGAACCTTGGAGACGCGGCGAGTGTCCGAGAGGGTGGCCGATCGCCGGACTTGATGACACCCTGAACGGTTCCGGTGGTCCTCGCCGAGTGCGGCATGCTTCGATCCGAGCTTGACACTTACGGCCGGCTCGCTAGAGTTCTACCTGACGGGCATTGCCTCGCTGACCCTCGAATCGGCAAGTCTCAACGATGACACTCCGGATTCCGCTCAGTTCGTCCGCCATCCGAACCAGCCCCCCTTCGATCAGCCACTTGATGCAGACGGCCTTGGAGAATCCCGGGCTCGTTTCGTTGGCCGCCGGCTTCGTGGATCAACGGTCGCTGCCGGTCGAGATCGTGGGACAGGCCGCGTCGGAGCATCCTCGGAAGACCCGATCGAAGGGCGACGGGCACTCCAGTACGGTACGACCATCGGCGACCTGAGTTTGCGGGCGCGGTTGATCGATGACCTGGAAAGGGGCGAGGGCCGCCCGAAAGGGTCCTATCAGGAGGTGATTTCGAGGACTGTGGTCACGACCGGCTCGGCCCAGTTGATCTATCTGATCTGCGAGGCGCTGCTGGATCCCGGCGACATCGTCCTGGTGGAATCGCCGACCTACTTCGTCTTCCTGGGCCCGGTCGAGACCCGCAGCGCACGGGCGATCCGGGTCCCGATCGACGAGAAGGGCTCTGCCTCGATGAGCTGGAATCGACGCTCGAGCGCCTGGAAGCTCAGGGCCAACTCGAGCGGGTCAAGCTGATCTATACCATCCCCGAGCACGCCAATCCGACCGGGATCAGCCTGGCCGCCGAACGCCGGGGGCCGCTGGTCGAACTGGCGAGGCGATGGTCGAAGACGCACCGGATTTTCGTGCTGGAGGATGCCGCCTATCGCGGCTTGTCGTTCGGGGCCGCCGAGCCGCCGAGCGTCTGGAGCCACGATCGCGAGGGGGAGACCGTCATCCTGGCCCGCACCTTCAGCAAGACCCTGAGCCCGGGCCTGAAGATCGGCTACGGGGTTTTACCCGAAGGGCTGATCGATCCGATCCTGTATCTGAAGGGCAACCATGACTTCGGCTCGGCGAACTTCAATCAGCGCCTGCTGGAGCACGTGCTGGCCAGCGGGAGCTACCAGCGGCATCTCGCCCGGCTGACCGGGCTCTATGGCCGAAAATGTGAGGTCTTCTTGTCGGCCCTGGAGGAGCATGTCGGGGCGTTGGATTCCGAGGTGCATTGGACCCGCCCCGAGGGCGGATTGTTCGTCTGGATGACGGTACCCGAAGGGTTGGACACCGGCTTCGACGGCCCCCTGTTCCCGCGTTGCGTGCGCGAGGGGGTGATCTACGTGCCCGGCGAATTCGCGTTCGCGGCCGAGCCGGCACCGCGGCCGAAGAATCACCTCCGACTCACGTTCGGGGTGCCGAGCGAGGCCGAGTTGGTCGAGGGAGCCCGCCGCCTGGCGGCGGCCCTGAGTGCGTGCCTGGATCCGGTCGCCTGACGCCCGCTCCACGGAGATGGTGCCGGCATCACGGCGGAGCCGATCGGATCGAACGAAACGAAACGGTTGACCGGGAGCAAGGACGCTGACACGGGGGCCGTCGCTTTGAAAATCCTCCAGCGCTACGTGATCTTCGAGGTTATCCGCGCCTTCTCGCTGGCGCTGTTGACCATGTCCGCGATCTTCGTCTTGTTCATGGTGGCGGCGCAGGCCCGGGACGTCGGCCTCTCGCCCCAGGACATCGTCGAACTGGTCCCCTACGTCCTGCCCAGCACGCTCCCCTACACGATTCCCGTGTCGCTCCTCTTCGCCGTCACGGTCGTCTACGGGCGGCTGGCCGGCGACAACGAGATCATCGCCGTCAAGACGGCCGGCCTGAGCGTCATGACGATCCTCTGGCCGACGTTCGGGCTGGCCATCGGCCTCAGCCTCCTACTGCTGCATCTCAGCGGCAACTGGATTCCCCAGTGTACGCACCAGGCCAAGATGGTCCTGTACCGGGACATGGAGGACATGTTCTACAAGATGCTCAAGCGCGACCGCGAGTTCAACGGCCCGGGCTGGCCGTTCTTGATCAAGGTCCGCGACGTCCACGGCAAGGACATGATCAACGCCGACCTTCAAGCACAAGGTCAAGGGCCGCGGCCGGGGAGCGGACGACTACGACCTCGTGATCAAGGCCAAGCGGCCGTGCTCCACTTCGACCTGAACGGCGAAGATCGTCCGGGTCTACTTCGATCAGGCCGAGATCCAGCATTATCGCCACGACGCCGACGTCTTCCTGATCAACGATCGGGAGCTCGAGATCCCCATCCCCCCCGACAGCAAGTTCAACGTGGAGAAGAAGATCCAGGAATACACGAACACGGACCTCATGCGACGAGCTCCGCAACACGCGGCGAACTGCTCGAGACCGAGCGGAAACGCGAGGCGATCAAGACCGCGTTCGCGTTCGCCTCGGGCCGTACCGATCGGATCGACTGGGGAGATCAATCAAGGATGCGTTCGTCAATCACGGTTATAACCGTCGGCAATGCGATCAGCTCGAGACCGAATGGTGGCTCCGCATCTCGATGGCCTGCGGCAGCCTGCTGTTCGTGGTCCTGGGCGCCCGGTCGGGATCATGTTCGCAAGGCGCGACTTCTTGAGCGCCTTCATGACCTGCTTCTTGCCGATCATCACCTGCTACTACCCGCTCATGCTCCTGGGCGTCGAACATGAGCAAGGAAGGGATTCCTTCTGGGGCGCCCCTATTATGCTCGCTCTGGATCGGCAACGGCATCCTGGCCGTCCTGGCCGGGTTCGTCTTGCCGCCGGTCATCCGGCATTGAACGGACGGCCGCACCATCGGGCCCGGCCCGGCGACGCGAGACCGATGGAGACGATCGTGAAAATCCTCGACAAGCAGCGGTACTGGTCGTTCATCAAGGCCTATGTGATCTGCTACGTGTCGCTGGTGGGCCTGTACGTCGTCATCGACGCCTTTTCGAATATGGACGAGTTCTCGAAACGCGCCGACAGCGTGACCGAGATGTTCCAGATCATGAGCCGGTATTACCTCGTCCACCAGAGCCAGTTCTTCGACCAGCTCTGCGGTGTCATCGGCATGATGGCGGCGATCTTCACGGTCACCTGGATGCAGCGGAACAACGAGCAGCTCGCCATGCTGGCGGCCGGAGTCAGCACCCATCGCGCCATCGTTCCGGTCCTGGTCTCTTCGATCATCGTGAGCGTCCTCTCGGTCTACAATCAGGAGGTCATCATCCCCGGCTTCGGGGAAGAGCTGGCGCGACGGCACGACGATGACGGCCAGCAGCGGGTCAACTCCGTGTCCATCCGCTACGACTCGCGCGAGAACATGATCCACGCCAAGCAGGCGGATCGGGCCACACGGACGATCATGCCCTTCTTTTGCACGATCGACAAAGGGAACTTCGGCGCAGATCTTCGAGCTGGACGGCCAGCAGGCGACGTACATCCCGCCCGACCATCCCACCGCGCCCCTCAAGGGGGGCTGGCTGGTGCGCGAGGCCACCGATCAATCCTCCACTCGATGACGAGATCCTCCAGGAGGGCGACACGATCCTCACCCGGGTCAACGACACCAGGGGCTTCCCGCCGCCGCTGGTCGTCGCCAGCAAGCCCGACCCATCCGACCCGTCGCAACCGACCGCTCCCGAATACGTCGCCCCTGCGCTCCTCACGCCGCATTCGGAGATCGCCTACCTGGCGTCGATCCCTCCCCTGCCCTTCTGCCTGAACTTCGAGACCTGGAGGCTACACGCCCTCCTGGATCGCAGGATGGACTTCGGGCGGGGCACGTATTTCCTGAAATCGAGCCTGACCTTTCAGGCGATGACCCGCAAGAGCGAACTGGCAGAATTTCGCGAAGACGAGCGAGTTGCTGGAGAGCCTGTCGGACCCGGCCACGGCGGAGGGCTCGGAGGCGATCGAGGTGGCGATCTTCCTCCACACCCGGCTCCTTCGGCCGTTCCTGAGCCTGTCCTTGCTCTTCATGAGCCTGCCGCTGGTCCTCGGAGGTTACGGTCGCAACATGTTCATCAACCTGGGTTTCGCACTGGGGAACTCGGCCCTCTTCTATGGCGCTTTGCTCTTCACCCAGTATCTCGGAACCTTCCTCATCATCTCGCCGGCAATGACCGTCTGGGCCCCGTTGATGGTCTTCGGCGTCATCGCGTCCTTGCGATGGGGACAGATCCGGACTTAGTCCTTTGTCCGCTGTCCTTTGTCCTTGGATTCCGTTCGCAGCATTGGTTGCTTGTCTCCAGTATGCTGCCGGGCGCCATCTCCTGCTGACGACAGGCGACCGGAGAGTTCCGCCAAGGACTAAGGCGACAGGCGGATGGAAACTCATCCGGATCGTCCCATACCAGCCCAAAGCGCCAGCGAGGGTCTTCCCCATTGTCTTGTAAGGACTTACGGCGACCCTCGCTGGCGCAATCGGGCTGGTATGGCCCCGGTCGGATCGCGGGTAAACGAATTCCTGCCGGTCGCCTAAGCGGATGGAAACTCATCCGGATCGTCCCCATACCAGCCCGAAGCGCCAGCGAGGGTCTTCCCCATTGTCTTGTAAGGACTTACGGCGACCCTCGCTGGCGCTTCGGGCTGGTATGGCCCCGGTCGGATCGCGGGTAAACGAATTCCTGCCGGTCGCCTAAGATCGCGACATATTCCAGACCAGCCAGAGGCAGAGGACCGCTCCGGTGATGAATCCCGAGTAGGCCAGCGGGGCCGGCCCGGCCCGCAGGACCAGGGCCGAAGAGACGAACAGGCCCGAGATGATGAGGCTGACGGCCAGGGTGTTGCTGGCTCGGGTGAGCTGGCGGACCAGACGTCCGAACCCTTGCAGGTCGAAGTGCACCCTCATCTCCCCGCGCTTGATCGAGTCGAGGGACTGGCTCAGCAGGTCGGGCAAGAGTGTGGCGATGCGCTGGAGGTCTTCCGTGGTGCGGATCGTCTGGCTCATGAGGCGAAAGGGATGGAATCGTCTCGCGGCCAGCGCTGCGGAGGTAGGGCTCGAGCTGGCGGGAGATGTCGAAATGGGGATCGAGGCGGCGGCCGACCCCTTCGATGGTGACCAGCGATCGGACCAGCAGGACCAGCGCCGGCGGGATGTGCAGGTGGTGGGTGCGGACGAAGCCGATCAACTCGCGGAGCAGAGGACCCAGCTCGATAGTCTCGAGGGTGAGCTCGGAATAAGAAGCAACCAGCTCGCCCAGGTCGCGGTGGAACCCCCGGGGATCCAGCGGCTCTCCCCGGACATCGAGCGCCTCGAGTGCGCGGAGGACGCGGTCGGTATCCTGCGAGAGCAGGCCGATGAAGAGGTCGGCGATCCGCTCCCGGGTCTTGCCGTCGAGTCTTCCGAACATCCCGTAATCGAGCGGGGCAATGACTCCGCCGGGCAGCACGCGGAGATTCCCCGGGTGGGGATCGGCATGGAAGAAGCCCAGCTCGAAGATCTGCTTGAGCAGGATTCGCGCACCCGTCACGGCGACGCCGCCGGGTTCGGCCCCGAGGGCGCGGATCCCCTCCAGGTCGTTGATGGCGCACGCCCTCGATGAACTCCATGGCGATGACGCGCGACGTCGAGAATTCCTCGAAGACCGATGGGATATGGGCCGTCGGGTCGCTGGCGAACTGGATGCGACAGCGCTGCATGGTCCGGCGTTCGGCCGAGAAGTCGAGCTCGCGCTTCAGGGTGCGCTCGAATTCGCGGGCCAGTGCGATCGGCCGATAGGGCGCGAGCATCGGGAGCCGGCGCTCCAGCAGTTGGGCCAGGTTCTTGATGATATCCAGGTCGGCCTGGACAACCTTGGCGATGTCCGGTCTGCGGACCTTCAGGGCCACGGTCCGGCCGTCCGGCAGGACCGCCCGATGGACCTGGGAGATCGATGCCGAGGCGACCGGCATCGGGTCGACCGAGGCGAAGACCTCCGATGCCGGCCGGCCGAATTCCTCCCTCAAGATCTTCTCGACCTGATCGAATGGGAACGGGCGAACATCATCGCGCAGCCCGGCCAGCTCGTTGATATACGACTCCGGGAGCAAGTCCGGCCGGGTGCTCAGCAGTTGCCCCAGCTTCACGAAAGTCGGCCCGAGGTCCTCGAAGACCAGCCGGAGCCGTCGCGCCCGGTCCTGAGGCGGGACGCCGTCCCCCAACGCGACCCGCTCGATCGGTCGCACCAGTCCCTCGAGGTGCAGCGCCGCAACCACATCCTGATAGCCGTACCGCACCAGTGTGGTCAGAATCTGCCGGTAGCGCGGCAGGTCGCGGAGATGGCCGACCGTTTCTCGAATCACGCAGCACGCCCTTCTCGGACGAGCGGGAGACCCGCGGACTCCCCAGCACGCCCGATCATCCCGGGAAGACCGTTCTGCTGGACCTCACCCGAGGCTCGTCCGAGCCGGGGCGAACTTCCCCCGTCTTCGTCTTGCACGCGGGCGACGATTTGGTTAAATTATCTTTTATGCTTGAGATGTAGAAGGTGGATTGATTCGGGAGACCCTTATGCTGATGCAAGAGGTTCCAGGGGTCCGAATGCTCGAGAATTCCGACGAATTCTCCGAGTCACGATTGGAAGCCATCGGATTCATTTTCCACGGAACCGTCGCCGAGTCCAACGGCAAAAAGACCTCTTCCCGCTCCCCGGTGAACCTGCTCCACTTCGCCCGATGCTCCAAACTGGAAAAAGTCGGCGAGACGGAGACAAAGATCTGGTTCCGCTCCATTCGAGTGGCCGTGAAATACCTCGAGGAGCTGGTCGGACGGCGACAGTGGAAGTGGTGCAAGGTCTGCGAGCGCGAGATCACCCAGCGAATCCTGGACGAACTCTAAAGAGCCGTGTCCAGCCGAAGGTCTTTGTGGCACTGACCCTGACGAGCTCCGCGAACCTCGGTGCTCGCCGGAGCGCCCTGCTCGACCCGTCCTGCAGCGGAAGCTTCCTGGACGTCTGTTTCGCGAGTCGCTTCGGGGATCTGCGTCGTAATCGGTCGCCTGGCAACGATTGCGTACCGGCAGTGGACTTACGAAATGGCCATCTAGAAAGGCTCCCAGTGCGCGGCTGATGGTTCCCACGTCGGAATGCAGCCGAGACAGGATCTGCAGTCGAAGGACCATCCACCGAAGGCCAAGGCACCAATCACGTCAACGGTGCGGAGCCCAGGACGAGGCGATCGAATTCCGGCTTGCCCCGGAGTTGGTCGAAGTCGGATTCCTCGGCGATGAGGGATCGAAGGTCCGGATCCAGCTCCAAAGCGGAGGTGAGGGCATCGACGGCCTTGGAGCTGTTGCCGGCCAGGCTCCAGTAGCAAGCCAGATTGTAGTGGAGCAAGGGCTCGTCGGCATGGACGAGTACCGCTCGTTGCAGCGCATCGATGGCCTGGGCGAGCCGATTGGTTCGCTTGTAGCACCATCCCAGCGCGAGGGCGACGCGCGTATCATTGGGCCGCAAATTCGCGGCGATCTCCAGCGGCTTGAGGGCCTCGCGATAGCGGTTCAGGCTACGCAGGGCCTCTCCCCTGAGTAGGTTGGCCTCGAACGGCATGGTCGACCAATCCGACCGGCTGTCGAGGATTTGGAGCGATCGCCGGGGGAGGTCGATCATCAAGTAGCCTTCGGCTTCGTCGAGCAGCCTCCGAATCTGGTCGCGACTGATCCGACTCATCGGCGAGCGGTCTCCCAGAAGGCCGGCGCCGTGGCCGAGCAGGCAGGTGGGAATGCACCGAATGGCCGTCCCCCGAGCTGCCAGGGGCATGGTGCCGGGGCCGCCGCCGGACCTACTGCACGGCGCGGATTGCGACCGAAGTTTCTCTTAGTTTACCCCAAGTTCCGCGTCTCGAAAAGGGTGCGTCCCGGAGGCGGTGCGATGCGGCTCGAGGGTCCGAGCGGCAAAGGGGCCGCGACGAGCGATCGCGGGCCCGGCTCAACATCGGACTCATGCGCGCTCAGAGAACATGGTTGGCACCGCGGTCGCCCCCGTTGCGAGCGAACGTCATGGCTTGTTCGAGAATAACGCCTTCCTTGCGAGTCAGCTCGTGCTCGGTGGCGATCAGGTCGGGGATATGCAGCCCGGCATTCGAGCGCTGGGCCAGTGCCAGGGCTCGAGCCTCGATCCCATCGCGATTCTGAAGACCCTCGAGCCATCGCTTGGGAATGGCGTCGGCGCCGTAGTAGGCTCCGGCCATGGCGCCGAGGATCGCCCCGGCGGTGTCGGCGTCGCCGCCGAGGTTGACCACATCGATCACGGCTTCCTCGAAGCTGTCCGTCGTCAGCAGGAGATACAGGCAGGTCGGGATGCATGCTGGCGGAAAGCCCTGGGTCGGGCCCTTGCATGCGGGCTCCGCACCGTGGCGGTTCGCCTCGTCGACCAGGGCCGCCAGGGCACGATCCCGCGGCGAATCGAGCAGGGACTCGACATGCGCGATCGCCCGCGACAGGCTGCGTGCGTGATTGCTGAGGTTGATCACGACGTCGCCGTACTCGGAGGCAATGCGTTTCTCGTCCTTGACGAGGTCGGAAGCGATCCAGAGCATCAGGCTGGGGTCGCGTGGCTCGCCCGCCGCAAGGCGACGGATGGCATGGGATACGGCCAGGGCACCGCTCAAGCTGCGGATGTCGCGGTGCGTCATCGAGCTGGCGGCCATCACCGAGTCGAACAGGGGTTCCAGCTCTTCGCCGAAGTAGAGCGGGACCGGCGCGATGCGCATGGCCGCGCCGATCCCGGCCGTCGTCTGGCCGGCTCAGATGCGGGGGCACACCACGCTCCAGCGCGGCCAGGACCTGGCGAAACGTCCGGCCGATTCCCCGGTGGGCACCGACAAACGAACCCTTCGGCGTCGCCAGAGCGATGTAGAGATCGGCCAGCCGGTCTTGGTCCACCCGCTGATGGTCGATCAGGACGTCACAGAGCGCCAGGGCTTGCTGGGTGTCGTCGGAATACAGCCCGCGCAACCGCCAGCGGTACGGTTTCCGTTTCCACGCCTGGACTCCATCGACATAGTTCCTCACCCGACCGTAGTGCGATTTGATTTGCTGGCAGCTCAGGCCCTCCAGGGGGGCGCCCAGGGCGTCTCCCACGGCCAAGCCCAGCAAGCACCCTCGAACACGATCAACTCGAGACAGATGGGGCATCGTGGCAGTGCTCCTCGGATGCCAAATCGCACACCCGAAACCCGGGGGGCGATTTCGACTCGGCCAAACGAACCGAAAGATAACCGCCTGGGTCGGACCACGCCAATCGAAATCTGTCGTCCGACCCGACAATCGACCATTCACGACGCCAGTATGGCACTACCGGCGCGTGATCCTGCCATCACTTAGGGTCGCTGCCAACCCCGCATAATTTTTTTGGAATCCTTCACAATTTTTTCCCCCGTCGAGACCCGTGGCCATGCTCGGACCCGAACGTCTTCGACCCGCGTTTGATATCCATCCGAACAGATGCCAGCCATTTCCCCGGCCGGTGCCGATTGGCGGCCGTCAGCCATCTCGGACGGCCCGTCATCGCTCGCCTCGTTCGGCCCGACGAAGGTTTTATCGACGCGCCGAGTCGCGGTTTCCCAACTTCGGCAGGGCGAATCGATCGCGGTGCAATCTCAGACTTCGTCCAACCGCGGGGACCGCTACGAAGTGACGACTCGCGCCGCTTTCTGGTGCAGGCATCGGCCGGCTTCTCCTCGATGCGAACCGGGATTGCCGGCAACACCACGGGTCCGAGAGCTTGCGAGCCCATCGACGCTTCAACGCTTCGACAGCGAGCCGATTCAACTCGAAGAGGGATTGCGTCCGGACGATGGCGCATTCGTCGGGGAAGGTGTGAAACGACTGGATCGCGAGGCCGCTGACTCGCACGTCAATGTGGATATGACTGATCGGCGGCGGGGCCAGGCGGTTGGTGGATCGGAAGCAATGGAAGAGGGAGTCGCGGGACGTGTCGAGGGTCATTTCCTCGCAGAGATGGCGGAAGATCTCGAGGTCGACCCGCTCGACCTCCAGGCAGCTCTGATATTCGATCAGGCCGCCGGGGCGCAAGTGGGTGGATCGTTCGTGACGGAGGTGGGAGTGGAAGAGCCGTCCGGATTCGGGCAAGACCGTCTCGGGGCCCGACAGGACCTCGGCGAGGCAAATCGAACCCGACCGGAACAGGACGGCATGTCCGCCCTCGATGATCCGGAGGTCGGCCCCCCAGCCCTGGTGCTCGACGCGACGGAACGCCCGTGTGGCGAACCATTCGGGATGCAGGGAACGCTGGAACACCTGGAATGACAGGTCGGCCACGCGCGATCGCCCAGAAACTCACACCCATGTTCCCACAAGTCCTTTCCGGCTGGTGCCGATCTGCCGCGGCCCGAGCGAACCCCTCAAGACCTTCGATTCCCTCACCCGAGTTCGCCTATTTCATTCTACGCTGCTGCTCGGCCTCGGCGTAAGTCGATCCGATTCCGACGACGACGATCGGCCGTAACCCGTCCCGCGGCATGGAGCAACGGAGCGGAAAGCCCCGCGCCGGCAGGTGCCGAGCAACGGTCGCACTCATCAAGGCTTGGCCCAGCGCGCTGCGGCTCCGCGCCGATCCAGCCTGGCTTGACCGCGAGCCGGTGGACCCGTAAACTCCCCGGCGCGACGACTCATCGCCGGCCCATCCACGGTGGGGCACCCGATTCGCCAACCCCCGTCACCCATCATCTCGCCTCGAACCGATCGCGGTGCGCGCGGCGACATCGGATTACCAGGGAACGTGCCATGGACTTGATCGTTCGCTCGCATCCCCACCTACCCGCACGCGTCTGGAGGGCATGGCGGACTCGCGGGCCCGAATACGCCTGGCACAAGCTGCTCAGGCGGAGCCTCGGCCACTGGCCCGCATGGAAACGCCGATGGTTGTACGCCGATCCCCGCCGTTACTGGACACTCCGCGGCGGCGATGATTATTTTCGGGAACAAGAAGGCCAGGCGGCACGGAGCCGCCGTGCCGAGTGGATCGCCGATCGGCTGGCCACCTATGAGCCCCAATCGATCCTGGAGGTCGGCTGCGGATACGGCAAGCTCCTGCACGAGATCCGGAAGCGCCTGGACGTTCCCCTGGCGGGTATCGATTTCAGCCCGACCCAGTTGCGGCAAGCCCGCCATTATCTCGGCGGCGGGGACGAAGTCGGCCTGCTCCTCGGCGGCGGCGAACATCTGCCGTTCCCGGATCAATCCATCGACATGGTCGTGACCTCGGCGGTCATCCTGCACAATCCACCCCCGGCCGCCGAGCGCATTCGCCGGGAGATCCTCCGCGTGGCCAGGCGGTTCGCGGCCCACAACGAAGAGACCAGTTCGAGCTACAACCGTTACGGCTACGACACCTCCGCCTGGTATCGCGAACGCGGCATCGCCCTGGCGGAGTCGCGACCGATCCCCATGGACCCCGATCCCCGGTCCTCGCAGTTCTGCGTCGCCCTGCTCGGCAGTGCAGTCGTGAGGATTGGACGCCGACCGGCGATCGAGCACGCCTTGTTCCTACCGAGTTCCTGACGCATGATCGACCTGCTTTTCGCCGGATTCCTGGCACTGATCGGTCTGGGGACCGGGAAACGCATCCTGGACCGATTCGGTCAGACGCCCGAGCATCGTCTCGACGCGATCGCCCTGGCACTTCCGCTCGGCATGGGTCTGATGGCACTCGGCACGCTCGCGGTCGGCGCGATGGGCTGGCTGAACCGGCTCGGCCTCTCGGTCCTGCTGGCGTTGTGGACGGAATTGGGCCTGTGCCCCGCCATCCGGCTCCTCCGGGAGCTGTGCCGCCGAAGCCGAGATCTCGACGGAGATCAGGACCGTTCGACGTCGGGCAAGGCCATGGCCTTCTGCCTGGGATTGGCATTGCTGGGAACGGGGATGGTCGCGATCGGCCCGGTGACCGACGGCGACGCCTTGTGCTATCACCTTCAGGTGCCCAAAGAGTTCCTGATGCAGCGGGGCGGTGGGGTTCGACCCCGACCTTCACGAGACGGTCTATCCCCTGGTGACCGAGTTGATCTATCTGCCGGCACTGGAGTTCCGCGGGCCGGGAGCGTGCCGATGGATCCAGTGGATTCTCGGCCTGGTGCTGTTCGCCAACGTGACGGCGCTGGCACGCCCGAGCCTCGGGCGCCGAGCGTGGTGGGCCGGCACGATCATGATGCTGGCCCCGGCGATCTCCAACGGGATGTCCGCCCCGCTCAACGACGTGTCGCTCGCCGCATTCGGGACGGCCGCGATCTTCGCCTGGACGCGGATGCTCGAACGACCGAGCTTCGCCGCGGCGGCGATCGCGGGTGTCCATGCCGGGCTGGCGATCGGCGTGAAGTACCCGGCCCTGGTCCTCTTCGGCCTCCTGACGGCCGCGACGGCGCTTCGGAGTCTCGCCGGTCCTTCAAAGGGCGTCGGAGCCGGGACCGATCCTGGCTCGCGATGGCAGCCGTCTATGCGGCCGCGGCGGTCCTGGTCGGTGGTTGGTGGTATCTGCGCGCCTATCTTCACACGGGCAACCCGGTGTATCCCTTTTTCCGCCACGCGTTCGGGGGGGCGGGGCTGGATGAGGTCCTCGACCCGATCAAGCGGCCGATGGCGGTCACCGCCTGGAACCTGCTGGTGTCCCTGGTCCCGCTCACGCTCCAGCCGGATCGCTTCGACAGCTTTTCCCACCAGTTCGGCCCGATCTTCCTGCTCTTTCTCCCGGCCGCGTTGCTGGAGCGTCCGCCTCGTCGCGTGCTCGGCCTGGCCGCGCTCGGGCTATCTCTTTCTGATGCTCTGTCTGACCCAGCGACAGAGCATGCGGTTCGTGCTGATTGCGCTGGGACCGATGGCGATCGCGGTCGCGCACGGGGCCTCCACCTGGTGCGATCGGAAGACGGTCCCGGCGCGGCTGATGGTGGCGGTCCTGCTGGCGGCCCTGGGAGGTCGAGGCGGTCTGGGCGGTCGCCCGGGGCCGGCACGTGATCGGTCTGGTGACGGGGCGAGAGTCGGCCGAATCGCTGCTGTCGCGGCGCGAGCCGACCTACCGAGTGGGACGATGGGCGGCACAGAACCTGCCCGCGACGGCGCGTCTGATCGGCCAGGACCATCGGGGCTTCTACATCCCGCGCCCGTACACGATGGAGCTGGCCCACCGTCGCCGGACCGGGCTGGGCCGCCGCGGCGAGTCGCCGTGGGAGATCGTCGCGCGGCTCCGCGCATCGGGCTTCACGCACGTGATGTTCTGCCCGCCGGTCCCCGAGACGGCCGTCGAGTTCGACCCGACCCTGGGCCGGCTCCTGGCTCCCTGGCTGGCCGACCGGACACCGATCTATCGCGAGGACCTGACCGACGGCGATGGCGTCCTCCGTCGCTATGCGATCTACGAGCTGTCGGCCAACCGGTTGGCATCCCGCCCCATGGAAGGCCCCACGATGATGACGATTGAGCGACCGACGGCACCGGCCCACGCTCGACGAGCTGAGAGCCCGCGTCCAGAAGGGCCGGCACCGAGAGATCGGCAACTGGCTGGCGCGCCGGGTCGCCCGGCCGAGCGCGGTTTACGGATGCTGGCTGGCGGTCCGGCTGGGCCTCTCGGCACACCAGGTGACCGCGGCGGCGTGGCTTTCCTCGCTGGCGGCAGCAGTCGCTATCGGCACGGGCGACGCGATCGATGTTCGTCCTGGGCGTCGCGCTGGCGCACCTGGCGTTCTGGCTCGACCATGTCGACGGCCAGGTCGCGCGGTGGCGCGGGACGGCGAGTCTGGATGGGGTCTACCTGGATTACCTCATGCACCACGCGGCGAACCTGGCGCTGGGCTTCGCGCTGGGATACGGCCTGGCGGCCCGATCCGGCGACGTGCGCTGGACGATCGCCGGGTTCGCGATCGGCGCCGGCTGGACGATGTTGAGCCTGCACAACGACTGCCGCTACAAGGCTTTTTTCCAGCGGCTCAAGGCCGCGACGGGGAGCTATCGCGTCGACGGCGGGGCCGGGGGACGTCCGCAGCCGCCGGCACCCTGGCCGCGCCGCGGGCTCGCCGCGATCACCTGGCCGGCCTACAAGGCTTGCGAGCCCCACGTCGTCTTGCTCGGGTTGACCGCGATGGCCCTCGTGGCGAGTCGGCGCACCCGCGTATCTGGTTAATCCTCTGGCAAGCCGGGGTGCTCGTCTTCGCGGCTCCTGGCCCCGTTGCTTGCGATCGCACGAATCGCCCGCGCGGTCCGGCGCGGGTCGGTCGAAGACGAGTTCTCACGATGGTTCCGGCCGGTCGATGCGACGAAGAATCGCGAGCCGGCCGCCGCGGCGATTGCTGCGGAAACCCCTGGACATCGATCGCTGCGTCACTGTATCACCAAACGGTGACAGTGAGTTCGATATCTCGAACGGACTGGGGTACACGGTTCGCGATCACCGGGATCCTTCCCATGGCAAAGTTGCTCATCACACGGCTTCGACAATACTTTGACATGCTTCGAACATACACCGATCGTCATGTGACGGCGAGTCCCTGCGGCCAGATCTGGCGAGGGGAGAGCATTGAGATCAAGGTCCCACCCGGTCGCCATTCGTCTGACCGCGGCCATCGATTGGTGCCGGAGCAATACACTCGAGATCGAGGTCATTCCGGACGGAAAACAGGTCTTCGAAGTCGGCTCGAACATATCCAATTGGCGTCTCTTGATCGTTGGGCTCTACATTACAAGATGGACGGATCGATATCTTTACCTCAGAGAATCCGAGCCTGATCTAGCCTCGTGGCTGGAATGATCGTTGTTCCTGATTCGCGTTCTTGCGTCGCGTTCAACAGAAGACCCGAAACGTCTGCGATGGTCTTACTCCGGATGCCAACGAGTCCCTCCGAGACCCTGAACCACCGTCATGAGCTTCCTCGACGAGCGAGACGCCGGGATCGGCGTCGTCGGCGCGGGCTTCATCGTCCGCGACTGCCACCTGGTGGCCTACGCCGATGCCGGGTTCCGCGTGGTCGGGATCACGTCGCGGACGATCGAGACCGCGCAGGAAGTGGCCGCGCTGCGGGGAATCCCGCAGGTGTATCGGACCCTGGAGGAGATGCTCGACGACCCGGCGGTCGAGGTGGTCGACATCGCCGTGCCGCCCAACGAGCAGCCGGGCGTGATCCGGCGGATCCTGGCGCATCCCCGTCGCGTCCGGGGAATCCTGGCGCAGAAGCCGCTGGCGATGTCGTATGCGGAAGCCGCGCCGCTGGTCGAGGCCTGCGAGCAGGCCGGCGTGCTCCTTCAGGTCAACCAGAACATGCGGTATGATCCGTCGGTGCGGGCCTTGAAGACCTTGCTCGACGACGGCCGACTCGGCGAGCCGGTCCTGGCGACGATCGAGCTGAGGGCGATCCCGCACTGGATGCCCTGGGCGCGCGAGGGACGATCGCTGTCGACGTTCGTCATGAGCATCCACCACCTGGATACCTTCCGCTACTGGCTGGGCGACCCGACGCGGGTGCTGGCGAGCACGCGTCCCGACCCGCGGACCGAATTCGCCCACGAAGACGGGATCAATCTCTACATTCTCGAGTACGCAGAACGGTGCGCGGGCGTCGGGCTGGGACGACGTCTGGTCGGGGCCGTCGCGTGAGGGGGCCGGGTCGAGCACCACGGTGCGCTGGCGATTCGAAGGGACCGAGGGCCTGGCGCTCGGCGAGATCGGCTGGCCCGGCTGGCCGGCCCGGGTGCCCAGCACGATCGACTACACGACGGTCCGTGACGATGGCGCCTGGCATCGGCCGCGAGGGCCGGAGACCTGGTTTCCCGATGCGTTCGCCGGTACGATGGGAGGCTTGCTCCACGCACTGGAAACGGGCATGCACGCCGGATATCTCGGGCCGGGACAACCTCAAGACCATCGCCCTCTGCGAGGCGGTCCTGGCCGCGGGGCGTGGGCCAGGGCGTCGCGCGAATGGGCGAATTCAACGGGTAGGCCCACCTTGATCCTCTTCGCTCCCCCACGATTGACGATCTTGCTCTTCTCCGCACTCCCATGGCCGGGCGACGCCACGGGGCCCTTCGTGGCGGGCGCGGTGGCGCTGGCCGTGGCGCTGGCGGCGCTGGCCACCGTCCGGATCTGGCGGTGGCGGAGCCGGCGCGTCAACCGCTTCTCCCAGCTCCGGGCCCAGGCGACCGAGCGCCGACGGGCCGAGCGGGCCCTCCTCCAGACCGAGGTCTTCTACCACTCGCTGGTCGAGACCATCCCCCAGATGATCCTCTGCAAGGACCTCGAAGGCCGGTTCACCTTCGCCAACCAGAAGTTCTGCGCGGAGCTGGGGACGACCCTCGAGGCCATCAAGGGGAAGACCGACCTCGATTTCTTCCCCAAGGAGCTCGCCGAGAAATACCGCGCCGACGATCGGCGGGTGATCGAGAGCGGGCAGGTCCTCGACGTCGTCGAGCAGCACGTCACGCCCAAGGGGGAGAAGCTCTACGTCCAGACGATGAAGACGCCGCTGTTCGGCCCCGATGGCGAGGCCATCGGCATCCAGGGCATCTTCTGGGACGTGACCGAGCGGATGCGCGCGGAGGAGAAGCTCAAGGAGCAGAACGTCACGCTCCAGGAGCTCGCCCGTTCGGAACATCAGGCCCACGAGGCGCTCAAGACCGCGCAGAGCCGGATGGTGGAGACCGAGAAGCTCGCCAGCCTGGGTCAGCTCGTGGCCGGCGTGGCTCACGAGATCAACAACCCGCTGGCCTTCGTGAGCAATAACATCGCCGTGCTCGAGCGCGACCTGCTCGACCTCGTCGCCCTGGTCGGCCTCTATCGCCGTGCCCGGGATGCGAACGACGAGGACCGGGCCGCGCTGGACGTGCCGATCGCGGAGCTTTGCGAACAGCTCGACCTGGATTACTGCCTGGAGAACCTGCCCCGGATCATCGAGCGCACCCGCGAGGGCCTGCGGCGGATCGAACGCATCGTCAAGGACCTCCGGCTCTTCGCGCGGGTCGACGAGGGCGAATGGAACGAGGTGGACCTCAATCCCGGCATCGAGTCCTCGGTGAACATGGTCCAGGGGTACGCCCGCAAGCACGGCGTCACGGTCGGCATGGATCTGGGCCCGTTGCCCGCCGATCCGCTGCCGCGCCGCGAGGCTCCATCAGGTCGTCGTCAACTTGCTGATGAACGCCATCGACGCCTGCCCGCCCGAGGGCACGGTCACGATCCGCACCCGAACGGATGACGAGGTGGGAGGGATCCGGTTCGAAGTCGCCGATACCGGCTGCGGCATCGATCCGGCCATCCGCGAGCGGATCTTCGACCCGTTCTTCACCACCAAGCCGATCGGCGAGGGGACCGGCCTGGGCCTCTCGATCAGCTACGGGATCGTCCAGGAGCACGACGGGACGATCGAGGTCGAGTCGTCTCCGGGCAGCGGTTCCTGCTTCACCGTACGGATTCCCTCGAAGCCCAAGCGGACCAGGGCCGGCGAGTCCTCGCCCGCCGTCCAGGGCGTGGTGTGAACATCGGCCTTCGCAGGAGAATCGCCCATGAAACTCGGCCTGATCAATTCCGCCTGGGTCCAGTCCGGTCGCGGGACATCGTTCGGCATCCACAAGACCCGGGAGATCGGCTTCGACGCGATCGACATCTTCGCCGATCCGCTCGATATCGACGACCCGGAGAAGCGGCTGATCAAGGACGAATGCGACGCGGCCGGGCTGCCGATCGTCAGCGTCGCCTGCGTCGCCGTGGGGCTGGTCGACTTCAACCCGAGCGTCCAGCGCTTCCACATGGAGCGGGTCCGGGCCTATCTCGACATGGCGCGGCGGTTCGAGGCGAAGAACGTGCTCCTGGTCCTGGGCGAATACATCTGGCAGAAGGAAGTGATCCCGCCGGCCGAGCAGTGGGCGGCGGCCGTCAAGAACGTCCGCGCGCTTGGCGATCATGCCGGCGGGCTGGGCCTGGAGATCGCCCTGGAGCTCGAGCCGTTCCACCTCTCGCTCTTGAACGATGTCGCGAGCATGCTGCGATTCTTGACGGAAGTGGACCACCCGGCGGTCAAGGCCAACCTGGACATCTCGCACCTGGTCCTGTCCCATCAGCCGGCCAGCTCGATCGAGCAATTGCGAGGCCGCGTGGCCCACGTTCATATCTCCGACTGTGACGGCAAGGTCCACGGGGACCTGCCGCCCGGGCGCGGGGTGGTGGATTTCCCGCCTTACCTCGAAGCGATCAAGAAGCTGGATATCCCCGAGGCGACGATTTCCATCGAGCTGGAGTATTCGCCGGAGCCTGCGAAGATCGTGGAGTGGGTCACCGAGGCCTACGAGAAGACAGCCGCTCTCATGCGAGCGGCGGGACTGCGCCCGTGAGCCGGGCATGGGGGCTCCTGGCCAGGCTCGTGCTGTCACTGGCGCTGATCTTCGTCGTGGGCTGGCCGGCCCTGGCGACGGTCCTCGAGGCGACGCGAGCCGTGGACCGGCTGGAGAGAACGCTCCGACGGGCCGGCCTGACGACAGCCGGCGGACGCCCTGGCTCGCTGGCGAGGGTCTGAGCCGGTGACGGACTCGGGCGCCGCAATGGATCCGGCCGGGACCGCGGAGTTGCTCCGCGAGAACCGGGGGCTGGCTCGTCCGGTCCGGTTGGCACTGGAGACGACCGGCCTGGTCCTGGCCACGGAGGCGATCGCATTGCCCGCTGGGCATCCTGCTGGCGGTCCTCCTGTTCCGCACGGATCTGTGGGGTCGGCACGTGGTGCTCGCCCTGGTCGCATTGGCGGCGTTCGTGCCGCTGCCGTTGCATGCGACGGCCTGGCTCGGTGCGCTGGGGAATGCCGGCCGGATGCAGGCGCTGGGCATGCGGCCGATCCTGGTCGGCCGCTTCGGGGCCGCGGTCGTGCACGCGATGGCCGCGCTGCCCTGGGTCATCCTGGTGGCGGGCGTCGGCCTGTGCGCGGTCGAGCCCGAGCTGGAAGAGTCGGCCCTGCTCGAATTCGGTCCGTGGCGCGTCCTGATTCGCGTCACCTTGCGCCGCGCGATCGGGACGATCGCGGCGGCGGCACTGGCGGTCGCCGTGCTCACGGCCGGCGACATGACCGTCACCGACCTGCTCCAGGTCCGCACGTATGCCGAGGAGGCGTACGTCCAGTTCATCCTGGGGCGGGGCCTGGCCGACGCGGCGGTCGTCGCGCGTGCCGCCGATGGTCATCCTCGGGCTGATGATCCTGATCGTTGGCCGGGCACTGTCCCGACTCGACCCGGCGCGGCTGGTCTCATCGTTCTCCCAGGCCCGGACCTGGCGGCTCGGCGGCTGGCGAGTCCCCGGGGGCGTGTTGCTCGTCGCTCTGATCGGGAACATCGTGGCATTTCCCCTGTACAGCCTGCTCTGGCGTGCCGGGCCGCGTGGGCGGCCGGGCGACTCTGGGGCGTCCGCCGACCTGGTCGCTCGTCGGGATTGATCGGCACGTTGCGCTATGCCATCGGCGAGATTGCCCGACCGCTGATGGCGAGCCTCTTCTGGGCCGCGCTCGCCGCGACGATGACGACCGCGATCGCCTATGGTCTGGCCTGGGCCGGCCGACGGTCGCGGGCCTGGCGCGGGATCATGCTCGCGACGATGGTCGTCGCGCTGGCCACGCCGGGTCCGGTTGCCGGCCGGGCCCTGGTCCTGGCCTATCGCGATTGGCCCGCGCTCTACGATTCGTCGGCGATGGTCGTGATGGCCCAGGCACTCCGCGCGCTGCCCTATGTCCTGCTCGTGCTCTGGCCGTTCGTGCGGTCGTTCCCGCAGGACTATCTCGACGCCGCCGCGCTCGACGGTCATGGGCCGTGGGGGCAGATGTTCCGCGTCGCCTTGCCGTTATCGTTCCGAGCGCTCGTGGCCGCCTGGCTGATCGCCCTGGCGCTGGGACTCGGCGAGCTGCCCGCCACCGATCAGGTGTATCCTCCCGGCATCGAGCCGATGTCGGTCTTCCTCTGGGGGCTGCTCCACACGGGCGTCGAGAGCCACCTTGCGGGCGTGGCCCTGGTCATGCTGGCCGTGATCGGCACTGGCCGGCCTGGCGGCTACTGTGGCGTTGAGCTGGTTGCGAGGGCTCGAGGATCGTTGACCAGCGTGAGTCTGCGCTCCCTGCCTTCCGACCCGCTTAACTCCAGAGCAATCGCCAGGCTGGAGTCTCCATCGTCCAGCCTCTGGCGAGCATAGCTATTGACCTTTGGAATGGGGACCGTTGCGACGATCCCTTATCCAGTCGCGATTCGACTTGTTCATCCGCGAGTCGAGTTTGGCGGCATACCAGATGGCACTCCCGATGCCCCGCACTCCGGCCAAAGCCGACCATAACCGGCCAGGACCGACAGCCCACTGGCGACAGAGGCTACCTTCAGGCGCCAGGACTCGATTGCGAGAGCGGATAACTGTCCAATCCGGACGTTCGAAGGCCCCGAAGCTCTTGGCGACCTCCACCCTGAATTCGTCCGAGACGGCTGATTCGAGCTTGCCGATCGAGTTTGTCGGCGCAGGTCGTGGATCTGTCGGCCAGATCGATGGATGGTCTTCCACCAGCCGTCTATTGGTGTCCTCGAATCTCGGTTCACTGCCAGATTCGTCTCGGTGAGGAATTCGGGGCACGGTCATTCCCATCTCTTTTCACGCGACGATCTCGATGCAGCGTTTCCTGGCTCGTCATCAAGCCATCGATCTTGGCGATCTCGGACATTTCCGTGAGCACCTCCCTTCTCGCATCCTAATTATCCGCGTTCATCCGCGTTCATCTGTGGACGAATTGCGATCTCGGAGGGAGACGTTCGGTTGACGTGGAACTTTCTCCATAACTGACCGACCACAATCAGGATTGTGCCCCCGATGAGGGTGATTGTCCAGTCAGCCACTCCGATCTTTGCGAGCATGAGTCTCAATCCGGAGGAGCTCGCCAGGCCCGCTCCTAACCCTAAGAAGAGTAAGAGGAACTTCTATCCTTCCCTAGATCCTTCCAAGACTGTGGGGGCCTTTGCATGGCTCGGTCCTCGATAGATCAAAAGAGAAGCTCTCGATATCCAGTTCAGTACCACGGCCGTTCCGGTAGATCTTGCCGCGATTCGATTCACTCTACTTCTTCGGCTCCTCCGGCTTCTCGCCCGAGAGCGTGGCCTTGATGGCGTCGCGGAGCTGGTCGTCGAAGTTGGGACCGACGCTGATGAACAGCCGCGAGATGTTGCCGTCTCGGCCGATGATGACCGTCTGAGGGATGGAGTTGGCCTGGTATTTCTCGGCGACGGCTCCGTCTTTGTCCAGGGCGACACGCGCGACAGCTTGAACTGGTGCCGATCCAGCATGGCCTTGATCTGCGGGGGCGTCTCCTGGAGGTTGACGGCGACGAGGATCACGTCCTTCTCGGGGAACTCGCTCGTGGCCTTCTCGACCATGGGCATGGACTGGATGCACGGTCCGCACCAGGTGGCCCAGAAGTCGAGGACGACCACTTTCCCCTTGTAGTCGGCCAGGTCGAAACCGTTTCCCATCCAGAAGGTCCAGGTCGAAGTCCGGGGCCGGCTTGCCGACCAGCGGCGACTCGGTGCCCGTCGATCCGCCGCGATCCGTCTCGGAAGGCAGACGTCGGCTCGGGGGCATTCTGGAGCTTCCATTGTCCATAAGTGAGCAGTGCGGCCGCCTCCTCGATACCGTCGCCGAACAGGAGCTGGTCCACCTCGCCGACCCGGACGCGACAGGCGCCGAGGATCTCGCTCTTGCCCATCACCGTATTGTCCACGACTTGCTCGGGCGAGAACGTGACGCGGATGCCGTCGTTGCGGACGGCCTGCACGCGCGTCGCCTGTGACGTCGGCTTCGGCTTCTTCGACGGGTCGAGCTCGTCGGCATGGAGCCAGATGATCCGCGAGATCCGCTCGCGCGGGCAGGTCCTTGTTCTCCAGGCGGGTCTCGACCTGGAGCCGCTTCTCGTCCATCAGGACGACCCGCCCGCGCAGGTAGTCGCCGTTCTTGGAGCGGATCAGGTGGGTGGGCGGGCTGGCCTTCTGCATCCGGGGGAGCGTGAGCAGTCGCTCGCGCTTCGTCTTGCCGAGCTTGACCGTGACGGTCGTGGTCTCGGGCGCCAGCTCCACGGCCTTGACCTTGTCGTGGGCAACGAACGTGCTGCTGGACATCGACGTGCGAAACTTGACGCCCTCCTCGTTGATGCCGGTGATCTCCGAGGGGATGACATCGCCGCTGCGGAGGAAGAGCGACCGGCGTTCACCGGTCCCCTCGGACGCGGGGGTCTCGGCCAGCGCCTGGGCGAACCGGAGGGCGAAGTCGCCAGCGGGCTGCCGCGGGCTGGACCGGGGCGTGGGCTGCGGCTGCGGCTGTGGCGGAGGCGGTTCCTGGAAAACGATCTTCCCGGAGGACCCCGGGCGCAACGGACTGGCCGTCGCGCTGCCCGACGGCTGCCACGCCAGGCAGCTCGCGTCGGGCCCCTCGCGGCCGTCGGCCAGCCGGCCGGGCAGGCGAACCCCCTCCATCTCGAGCCGGGCCGTCGCCGTGCTCTTGGCGTCGGATGGATCGTGGCGGAGCACCACCAGGGCCCGGAAGCCCAGCCATCGGCAGCCGCAGGGACTCCTTGATCCCGGGCACGGTCAACGCCAGGACGCCGTCCTCCACCTTGGTGAGCTCGCCGCTAACCCGGGAGCCGTCCTGGTACACGGCGCGGACCATCCGGGGCGCCTCATCCTTGGGGAGCGGACAGGAACACGCTGGCGACCTGGTCCTCGGGAATCCGCGACTCGCCCTTCTCGGTCTTGAAGATCAACTCCTTCGACGGCGGCCTGAAAGCCGGTCAGTTGGCCGTAGATGATCGAGCCGTCGGCGCGGTGGATGCGGGCCTGGTCGTTGTGCGCCTCGCGGGGGATCTCGCCGTTCCACCGGCCGATCCGGAGCCATTCCAGCCGCACGTCGCCGCGGATGTTGGCCAGGTAGACGCCGGGCAGTACGGCCGGCTTGGTGCCGGCAACCTTCAGGTCGGCCAACTGCTTGCCGCCCGGCGAGAAGACCAGGATCCGCCCCTTCTCCTGGTCGAGGTACGCCTGGAGATGCGTGCGGCCGGGCCCCGGCGAGACCTCCTGCACGACGGCCAGGTCGGCTTCCTGCTCGAGCTCGCGCTGGACGACGAGGTCGCCACCCCAGGCCTCGAAGCGAAAGGCGCGCTTGACCGTGTTCTCCTTGTCGTCGACGCCCAGGGCGAAGACGAAATCCGGCTTGGACTTCCAGGAGATCTCGAATTCGATGCTGGCGCGATTGGGGAGCCCGAAATCGCCGCGGATCGACGAGCCCTCGCGATCGGTCACGGGTTGGCCCGATTCCTCGCGCCAGTTCTTCTGGCCCGTGGGCTCGTGCCAGCCGAGCAGTCCGTTCGGCCCCAGATAGATCAAGTCGGCCCCATCGCGCCAGCGGTAGATGCGATGGAGGTTCGACCGCTGGACGTGGATGCGGCCCAGACGCGGCACGTCGAGTCTCCACGTCCTTGTCATTCAGGGCGACCAGCGAACCGAAGAGCACGTCGCCCGCGGCCAGCTCGAAGCAGAAATCTCCGCTCGGCTTGGGCTGCGACGCCGGCGGTGGCGACTGGATCCCGTGGACCTCGCTCACGGCAAAATCGAACGGGGACACGAACGACGCGGCTTGCCAGCGCAGGACCCCCGGCTTGGTCCGAAGGCCGGATCTCGCCGGCCGCGAACCCGCCGTTGGCCAGGTGCAATACGGACTGCGGCGCTGTGACTCCGATGGCGGATCCGCGGCGTGCGCGGCCGAGGCCAGCAGCGCAACCAGCATGACAGGAAGCGAGTCGAAAGAACGGAGGGACCCCAGTCCCCATTGATGATTGCCGACGATGGTTGCACATCCGGGAGGCACCTCTCGTTGATCGATCGGTAAGGACGGAACGGTCATGAATGACCTGGTCAACTCCGCGAAATCTAAACCCATATTGTAGACGACAGCGCACCCGTCCGGCCAAGCGGGAAGGCTCGACAAGAGTCGGAACGTCGGAACATGCCGGCTTTTCAGTGGTCCTTATCTTCTGCGTTCTTCTCTTGTGGAGGGACAGGCTCGGCTTTGTTAACGGGCCCCGCGCCTGGGTCGTCTGGCAGATCGAGGTTAGCCTCCTTGAGGTCAGCGTCGTCGAGCTGGCGCTTGAGCTGCTCTTTCAATTGCTTGAAGAGGTGACACACCGAACGCCATTGAGAGTCCTCGAAAATGGGCCGGAGCCTGGCTTCGGGAGCCTTGATCGCCTGGAGGATCAGGATGACAATTTCGTCAGTACCGGATTTGTTTTCCTTGGGGAGTCGGGTTTCCGCCAGGAGGAGTTTCGTGAGCCGTTGTCGTTGCTCGTCGCGGAATCCGATGCACGCATCGAAAACGTTGACCACCACATCGATCTTGGCTTGGTGGCGGAACCGCCTCGATTCATCGAGTCTCACCTTCAGCCGGGCTCTTTGCTCCTCGCTCATCGTCTGTTTGCGTGTCTTCGCGAAGAGCGAACGATCGTCGAAGAATCCTCGTTGAAGAGCGCTCTCCAACTCTCCCAGTTCGACCTGGATCCTGGCCACTTCATCAGGCCGGCGCCTGGCCAGTATCAGCTTCCTCTTGTTTTCGTCTAAGCGATCGAAGAACCGCTTGATGTCGCCCCGGCCCGCGAGCTGGAGTTTCTTCCGCTGGACTTCGGTGATCCCGCAGGTCCGCTCGATGGTCTCGATTTGCAAGGCCAGCAACGATTCGAGTCGGGCGCGGGCCGAGCCGGCGCCGGGATCGGACGCGAATGCGCAGAGTTGGTCGATCTGTTCTCGGGTCAGCTCGGCGTCCTCTTGCGGCTGATTCACGTTTTCCGCCAGGTCACGATCCTGGGCCTCGCCATCATCGCCGACGTCGGGAGGCTGGCGGGGCTGCGGCACGCTTTTTGGCACCGGACGATCCTGGGCCGTTGCCATCCGGCCGGACCCGGCCAATCCGAGCACGACCGCAATCAAGAACAGTCGCGATGCGAGGCGTTGAAACGCGAACATCAAGATCCCTCCTGGCCAAGAGCGGCTCGACGCGTCGAGAGGCTCCGTTGTTCCTCAGAGATGCGATTTGGCTCCCACAGCCTTTTCCAGCTCGATTTCATCGGCCGCCCGGAGCCCCTGCATGAATTCCGGCACGAGGTCTCCCCAGTCAAGGGAGGACGGATCCTCCTCCTTTTTGAGTCCCTTCCAGAGTGTTGACTGCACCTTGGTCAGGAAGGGAACGACGAATGGATCCGGGATCTTGGGGAGCGATCCGCTGTCGAAGAGCGCCTCTTGAGAGTACCAGGCATCATTCCAGTGGGCGCCCAACGATTCGCCGATCTTCACGCGCTGATCCTTGGTCAAGGAGAGCTCCCGATCGAGTTGCACCAGAAGGTTGCGGATGCCGGTCTGTTTCCGATGCGCCGACCGCTTCCTGTTCTCCTCCTGGTAGCGGGCCCATTGTTCGGGAGAGAGATGCGACTTCACGATGATCGCCAGGCCGGCCTGGGTGACTTTCCACGAGTCCGGTTCCTCGGCCTGCGCAGCTTGGCCTTTCCGCTCCCGCGCCTGCGCTTCCCGAGCGCTCTCGGTCACCGTTTTCTCCAGCAATCGCCCGGCTTCCTCGGCGATCTGCCGGCGTTGTTCCTTTGTCGGTCCGCAAGCGACCCGAACGAATTGGAGCTCCACGAGGAGGAGGGGGCGACGGTGGGCGGTGAGCTCCTGGACCTGAGCTTTCAGCAGTTTCTGATCCTCGTCAGCCTGGACCTTCTTCGCCGATGCCTCCTCACGCCCTTTCTTCTCTTCCTTGACCGCGTGATCCTCGAGCGATCGGTCGGGCCTCGGCGCGTCGGCCTTGGGTGGTTGTGCGAAGGCGATCGATAACGTCAGGAACGCGCTCGCAACCAAGCCGCCACCGAAGCCCCTCGCGACTCGTCTCATCTCGCCTCCTCCTCCAATCCGCGCCCGCAATCGACTGGACTCCGAGTCCCGATCGCGAAGCCTTCAATCACCGATCATCTCGAAGGGCACGAGCCCTTGTTTTTTCAGCCATGGCTCTTGATTTCCGGCCACCGCCAACTCCCGGCGTAAGGTCCGCCACTGGAGGTCGTCGAAGATCGGTTTGAGCTTGGCCTCGGGGATCTTGGCCGCCTGGTACATCACGATCTGGTAATCGGCCACGCCGAACTCCTTGGGCGGGCGGGTCTCCTCGAGCAGGAGTGTCTCGAACCGCCGGCGCTGGTCGTCGGTCAATCCCAGGCTCCTGGCGAGCATGACGACCGTCCATCGGACAGCGGCCCGGTGTCGGAATACCCTCCGCTCTTCAAGAGTCCGTTCCGGAAACGGCCGAGTTGTTCTTCGGTGAGCGTGTGACGAAGCGCCTGGTTGAAGAAGAATCCTTCGCCGGCCAGAATTGCCTCGCGCTCCTTCCTGAGGGGCTCAGCCTCTTGCCGGACCAGATTGAGCCAGGGCAAGACCACACCGCCTTTGGCTTCAGGGATTCTCCGCCTGGCTTCTTCCACGCGATCGAAGAACCTTTTGATGTCGCCGCTCCCGGCCGCGAGGAGTTTCTTCTTCTGCGACTCGGTAAGCCCGCAAGGGCGCTCGTACTGGTCCACATACTTCGCCAGACTGATTTCGAGCTCGCGGCGAGCCCCCGGCTCCCATCCACCGTTCCCGAAGACCGATTGAGCGAACTGCTGTTTGATCCGGACCGTCAAGTCCGCATCGATTTTCCGCTGGCGCAGTTCCTGGGCCTGCGGCTTCTCCTCCGCCTCGTCATCCTGGCCAGGCGGCACCTGGGCGGCCCCGACGATCCCAAGAGCCGTAACAACGAGGAGCATCCGAGCCGTGCGAGGACCGATGCGGATCATGGCCATTTGCACCTTCCGAGAATCAGCGTCTCAGCCGCGGACTCGATGGAACGACGGACCTCACAGATCAGAAAAGTGGCCGGCATTGGGCCTCGCGCCGAGCGCATTCTCCATGTCGGCATCGCCACCGTGATCCAGGGCGACCCCCCAGAGCGGTCCCTCGAATTTGTAGATTCGGCTCCAGGTTGCCTGCTGGGTCTCGCCCAGGTACGGCTTCACCAGCTCGTCCGGGACCAGGGGGACGCACGGGCTACCGCCGAGAGTCAACTCCAGCGCCGAATACCAGAGATCGTCCCAGTGGGCGGACAAGGACCGGGTAAGCTGGTCGCGCTGTTGGCCGCTCAAGTGGAGGTCCCGATCGAGGGTCGCCACCAGGAACTCAACACCTGATTGCTTACGGCTCGCCTCCCGGCGCTCGAGGTCCTCCTGGAACGCGGCCCACTGCTTGGCCGGAACATGGCGCCTGGCGACGGAAAAGACCGCTTCCCGGATGACGGTCTCATAATCGAGGTCCGGCGTGCGGACACGCACCGGACCCGGCAGTCGCTTCTGCTGAGCCTCGAACAGCCTGGCGATCGCTTCGTTGAATGCGGCATCGGTTTCGGGCCTGATGCTCCGAAACTGCTCCGGCGTCAAGCGGCAAGCGGTCCGGACGCTCATGAGCGCGAATCGATAGAGCGGCCGGAGCTGATTCGTCAGATTGACGATCTGGCGCCGCCGCGTGGCCTTGAGTGCCGCCAGGTGTTTCGGCGATTTCTTGGCTACCAATTTCGCCCACTCTTCCCGCTCTCTCTCCCTCGCCGCGATACTCGGATCGACAGGGTCTTGAGCATGGGCCAGGACCAGCGCCGAGGTCAGGAGCCCGCCCGCCACCGCGCCGGATACCAGGATCAAGAGCAGTCGTTTCATCCGGTTGGTCCTTCGTGGGCCGTTTTTGAGTCGCGAGTCTATTCCAAAAGCCCCGCAGGGGCGGGATCGTATAGCTCGGGGCGTGAGCCCCGAGAAGGCAGTCGGTACTCGGGGCTCACGCCCCGAGCTATACTATGACGCCCCCATTCGGGGGCTGTATGGCTTTTCGGAACAGACTCTTACCTCATGAGCTTTCGCCTCCCCATCCTCGTCCTGCAACCAGGCACAGCCACCAAGGACTAACGCTCATAGATCGGCAAGAAGCGGTAATTGAGCGCCAGGGCGAGCAGCGACAAGGAGGTCCCGACATCGTTGCCGAACTGGCCCTGGAAGCTGCCATCGGGGCGCTGGAGTTGCTTGAGCTGTCGGATGAGGAGCTTGTTCCATTTCTCCCACGACAGGATATCGCCCTGAAACAGCGCCTGGGACTCGTAGTAGCGGGCGTATTCCGGATAGTTCATCGCGGTCTGTTCGAGCCGCTGCTTGAGGTAGTCGAGCGTGTACTTGAATTGCTTGAGGTCCTTCCGGCGCACCACGGCGTAGACCACGGTGGCGATCGAGCTGCGGGCGAGCGAGTCGCCGAAACCGCCCAGGCCTCCGGAGTAGCCGACTTCGCCGCCGGTCGAGGTCATGGAGACATAGTAGGCAATCGCCTTGTCGATGGATTCGTCGGTGACTTCGATCCCCGCGTTGCGGGCCGCGAGCAGGCCGACGAACACGGCGCCGCTGACGGAGGTATCCGCGTCCTGGGCATCGGGAGAGTAACGCCAGCCGCCGACGGGATTCTTCTTCTGCGAGGTGACCGCGGCGCGCACGGCCAGCTCGAGGGCCTGACCGATCGATCGTGGGCCCTTGCCGTCAGGCCAAAGGTTGCGTTCGTCCACGGCACCGTAGGCCTCGGCCAACCCCAGCATGGCGAATCCGTGGTGGTACATGCTACGACCGGAGTTATCGCCCAGGATGCCGGTGTCGGCGTTCTGGGACAGTGATGATGCTGCGGAGCGCCCGCCGGACGTTGTTGCTGTACGGGCCGAAGTTCGGATCCTCGCCGGAGGCGAGGAAGACCATCAGGCCCATCCCGGTGATGCCGGGGCCTTGCATGCCGCCCTGCCAGTCGCCCTTCTCGGTCTGGGTCTTGGCGAGGTATTGCAGGCCGCGATCGTACATCTCCCGCACATCGCGGGGGACGACGTCTCCGAACCGGGCGGTCGGGAGCTGAGCACTTGCCGCCGTTGCCCAACCCAAAATGAAAGCGGTTGCCACGCAACCGGCGACCGCCATGCGAGGGCCCGCGGCCCAGGCCCTCGGCCGGCGGATTCCGCCGCACGGATTCGTCGTCATCGCCATGCTATTCTCCTCGTCTCACGCGGACCGCGGGGGCCAACGGAACCGCCGGGATCACCCTGACTCGACCGCCAACGGCAGGCTTAGTCACCCCGGCCCTTTGCGCGGGCCCTTCATCGGCCAGGAAACCATTCTGTTTGAGCCACGGCGCCCAGTCCCCTGGCCTGATCGAGCTGCCGCCTCAGGCTACGGTACTGGATATCATCGAAGATGGGCTTGACCTTCGCTTCGGGCAGCGAAGCCAGCAGGAAAAGGACGGCATAGTAATCGTTCTGGCCGAGCCTCTTGGGCGGTCGCGTTTCCTCGGCCAGGAGCTTGACGAGCCGCTGCCGCTGTTCATCGGTGAATCCAACACTGTTGTTCAAGAGCTCCATCGCCAGGTCAACCCGCGCCCAGTATCGATACATCATCCGGTCGTGAACGACCTTCTCATGCTGGACCGCCTGCTCCTGGCTCAAGGTGGACTTGAGTGCCTTGGCGAAGATCGAATCCTCGCCGAAGACCCCCGCCTGGAAGGCGGCCTGAAGTGGTTGGATGTCCTGCCAGATCAACTGGAACTGGTTCTGGTTGTTCTTGACCTTGTCGAATTTCTTCCTCAGGTCGTCCACGCGATCGAAGAACCGCTTGATATCGCCACGCCCGGCCAGCGTGAGCTTCTTCTTCTGCACGGGTGTCAGACCGCAGGTTCGCTCCAGATCCTCCACATTCAGGGTGAGAAAGGAATCAAGCTTGTTGCGCGCGATGGCGGCGTTGGCCATGCCGATGTTCCCGAATATCCACTGATCGAACTGGGCCATATTGACCATGAAGCCGTTATTGATCGGCGCGACCTGGACCGCCTCCTCTTCATCGTCGTCGTCCTGCGCTCGGGCGGCCTGGCCGATTCCCAGGATCGCCAGGACCGTGGCGGCCATCAGACAGCGGGCGATGGGGCAAAACAAGCGGCTCATGATAATTCCTCACGATGGCCAACAGGAGGTCTCGACGATCCCACACGGCCCCCTACTTCTTCCGCTGGACCTTCTCCAGGACTCTCTTCTGCACTTTCATCATCTCCATCATCTGCCCTTTCATCATCTCCATCTGCTGGAGTGCTTGCGGCTCTTTCGCCGCTTTTGCCTCCGCGGCCAGCCGCGCCTCGCGCAACTCCTCGTCCTCCAGTGGATCATTATCCATGATACCGCCGATGACGCCGAAGCCTCCCCAGAAGGTCTGGTACCTCTGGGTGCTTCTCCAGATCCTCTTTTGAGATTCGTTCAGGATCGGGGTGACGTATTGATCGGAGATCGGCGGGAGAGCGTTATTGTCGTACATGAACATTTCCAGCGACTGGCCCCAGGAATCGTCCCAGTGGGCCGACAGGGATTCGCTGAGCTTGTCGCGCTGTTCGGGGCTCAAGACCAGATCGTGATCGAGCCGGGCTACGAGGTTACGCAGGGCGAGCCGTTTCCGGCCGGCGGCCCGCTTGGTGAGCTCCTCCTCGTATCGGGCGACTTGCTCGGCGGAGAGCTGGGACTTGAGGGCCTGTACCATGCCGTCCTCAATCAGCTTCCGCGGATCGTTCGCCACCCGTTGCGCCACGTTCATGGGGCGGCGCATCGACTCGACGTATTTCTTGGTCGCGTCCCGGAGCATCTGCTCGGCGGCCCGGGCGATCGTCTTGCGTTGTTCGGGCGTCGGCCGGCAGGCCACACGGATGACGTGGAACTCCGCGCGGAGGATCGGCCGGACCTGCATCATCATCTGCTGGACCTGACCGTCCTGGTTGTTGATCCGGATGGCCATAGGCCGTGCAATCTTGGCGGCCGCTCTGCCAGCCTGCTGCTTCGCCTGCACCTTTTTTGGGCCGCGACGGCCGAGCCCTTGGCTGGCGGCGCCGTCTTGTAAACCGTCACCTTCGAGCGTCCTGGTCCCGCCCGCCTTCGCGGCAGACCCATCCCGCGGCTGGGCGGCCTTTGAGGTAACGGCCTCCTGAAGCTGGGCCATCGCCAGCGCGGAGGTCAAGGTCGCGCACAGCGACGATCGTGGATACCAGTGGTGGAAGAAGCCTCTTCATCATACCTGCTTATCAGTGGTCAGTGGTCACCGGACCGTTCGCTCGCCGCCCTCGAGAGGACCGCCTGGCCGCCGGTCTCACTCCGCTCCCGGATGACCCGAGCCGCTTTCCAGGCCGGCCGATCGTCCTCGTCGGGAAGGTAGCCGAAGTCCTTCAGAACGCGCTCCTGCCGCTTGGCATCGTCGAACTCCCGCTGGAGACCACGCCACTCCGACTCGGCGAAGATCGGTCTGAGCCTTGTCTCGGGAAGCCGGGACGCCTGATACATGATACCGTAATAGTCGGACGGACCGAAACGCTGAGGTGGGCGAGTTTCCTCCAGGAGCACGGAAAGGAGCCGGACGCGCTGGCCGTCGCTGAGCGACAGGCTCTTCTGCACCGTCTGCGCCACCCATTCGACCCGAGATTGGTGGCGAGAAAGCCGGGCGTTGTCTCTTTTTCTCCGGTACAGGTCGGCCTGTTCCCGATCCAGGGTCATGCCGAGGATCTTGCCAAACATCGAGCGGTCGTTGAAGATCGTCGATCGGTAATCTCCGCCCATCCTCTTCACTTCGGTAATTGCCTCGATCAACTCAGCCTGGTGCATCTCGTTGCGGTGGATCTGGTTCCGTTTCTCCCGGGCCCGATCGAAGAATCGCTTGATATCGCCGCGCCCGGCCACCTCCAGCTTCTTTCGCTGGTCGAGGCTGAGCCCACAAAGGTGATCGATGTAGCCGATCCTCGACTTCAATCGCGATTCGGTGAGCATGCGGGCCGAATCGACATCGCCATCTTTCGCGAAGATCCAACGGTCGACCTGCCAGTCGGAGATCTGGACGGCCCTCACGCCCATCGCATCGAGAACCGGCGCCGGCTTCTCCTGCTCTTCGGCCTCCGCCTCGCCTTCGCCCTGTGCGCGCGCCACGCGATCGGTGCCGAGGCTCCCCGAGATCGTCGCAACCAGTACGATGAGAATGAATTGTCGCCACATCCGCCAGACCTTCGTAAGGATGGTGGGGTCTCACACCGCCCGCGAGCCGCCCGAGTGGTCACCGCCTCGCCTCAATCCCGCCTGGTTTGTCCCGCTCCGATGAGCAGTCCTCGCTTTCCTCGATCCTCGATCGCGGTCCGTTTCGACCCGTCTTCCGCCTCCGCGGACCGCTCCGCTCCCGGCGGCTTCGTGGGGAGGTATCCTTCCCCGAAGAGAATCGTCTCCATGCGCCTGGCCTGTTTGAAGCGAACCAGGAGCTTGGTCAACTGGGCATCGTCGAGGATCCGCTTGAGCCTGTCGTGCGGCAGTTTGGATGCTTGGAACATCACGGCGTCGTAGTCGAAGTTCCCGTATCGCTTGAGCGGAGGGGTTTCCTCGACGATCAAGGTCACGAACCGTCGATGCTGCTCGGCCTTCAGCCCGAGCGGCGTGTCCAGCAGGGTAACCATCCATTCCACGCGTGTCTGATAGATGTCCTTCTCGTGCGCGGCAATCTGCTGCGGAGTCAAGGTTTTCTTGAGAGTCTTGGCGAGCATCGATTCCGTGCCGAAAAGATACGCGTGCGGGGCTTGCTGAAAGGCTTGCAGCTCCTGGAGTATCGGGCCGATCTGGTTGAAGTCTCCCCGGGCCAGGTGGAGCCGCTCCTTGGCTTCTTGAAAGCGATCGAACAGCCGCTTCATGTCGCCCCGTCCGGCAACCTCCAGCTTCTTCTTCTGACCCGGCGTCAGCCGGTACATCTGATCGGCCCGATTGATCTCCCAATCGAGTCGAGACTGGAGATGCGTTTTCGCCGCGCTCAGGTCCTTCCCGAAGATCCATTGCTCGAACTGCTGGTCGGTCATCTGGAATTCCGGCTCCGCCAGTTGTTCCTTGTCCGGCTCGGCCTCATCCTGTGCCTGCGCGGCTCGCGCCATGCCGAGGAGCCCCAACATCATCGCGACCAGCAGCAGAAGGATGTGTCGTCGCCACATGGTGATCACCTCCCACACAGAGCTTTCCGGGCGGGCGAATGGTGCGTTCGCCGCGCCGACGCCGCCGATTCACAGGCAGGCTGGATCAGTCCTGACCCGTGATCCTCGTTTGGAGAGGCCGCCGGGGAGCCAGAGGCCGCCGGGGATCCAATCGAGCGTCCACGGCCTTCTTCGCGCCCGGCACCATGGCGGGCCGACCCATGTCCGGGCCCTCTCTGGCGAGATAGCCCTTCGCGTCGAGAATCCTCGCGTATGGCCGTACCTCCAGGAACTTGTCATCCAGCAGGCGTAGCTGGCCTTCGTCCAGGATCCGCTTGAGCTGCGCTTCGGGCAGCCTGGACATCTGGAATATCACCGCGTAGGCATCGTACTCCCCGTATCGCTTGAGAGGAGGCGTTTTCTCCACAATCAGGGTTACGAAGCGACGATGCTGTTCCCGGCTCAACCCGAGTTGCTCGTCCAAAGAGGAGACGACCGATTCGACCCGGGCCCGAAAAACATCCCTTGAACGCTCGGTAAATTGTTCGCATGCCAATGTCGTCTTGACCATCTTGGTGAACAAGGACCCATCGCCGAAGGGACCTTCGTCGTTCCTTTGTGTCCTCATCTGAAGCGCCTGCCGATCCTGAAGGATCGCCAGGAATTGCATCCGGTCATTCCGGCGCGATTGAGCATCTCCTTATTCTCACGAGTCTTCTCGAAGAACCGATAAATGTCGCGCTGTTCCGGCCAGTTCCAGCTTCTTCTTCTGATCGGGAGTGAACCGGTACATTTCATCGAGCTCACCAATCTTTGCGGAGAGGCGAGACGCGAACTGTTTACGAGTCTGGTCGATGCCTCCCGTTTGACCGAAAACCATCTGATCGAACCATTGTTCAAACTGCGCGTCACTCGCGAATAATCCGCGAGGCTGCTGTACCGGTTGCTCGTCTTCCGCGTCGGCCTCGTCCTGTGCCCGCGCGGGCCTTCCCATGTTGAGGAACACGAGCATCGTCGCGACCAGCAGCAGAAGGACGTGTCGTCGCCACATGGTGATCACCTCCAACGCAGAGCTCTCCAAGCGAGCGGATGGGGGATACCGAAAAGATTGCGCCGTCGATCCTCGGCGATCGGACTCATTCCTCAACGTACCGCCGACGGAGAGGTGATTGTCGAACGGGTTGAGCCTGGACGTCCGCCGCCTTGGGTTTCTCTTCCCCGGTCGTGTCGGAATGACCCATCTCCGGCCATTCTCCGTCGAGATACCCTTTTGCACGGATGATGCTCTCGAATACCCGCGCCTCCGAGAACTTCTCACGTAGTTCGCCCAACTCGGCTGTCGCCGAAGATCGACTTGAGCTTGTCCTCGGGCAGCTTCGATGCCTGGACTATCACTGCGTAAGCATCATAGGCCCCGTATCGCTTGAGAGGCGGTGTTTCCTCCACGATCAGGGCTACGAAGCGACGATGCTGTTCTCGACTCAACCCGAGTCGCTGGTCCAGTGAGGAGACGACCAACTCGACTCGAACCCGATAAAACTCTCTGTTGTATCGGGAGCATTGCTCGGCGACCAGGTTCTTCTTGAGCGTCTTGGCCAGCAAGGAGCCTTCGCCGAATGGAAACTCCCCGGTGATGGTCCTTCGGAACAATTGCAGCTCTCGGACGATCTCACGAAACTTGAGATTGTTCGGCTCCACACGATCGAGCAAGTCTTTCTTCTCGTGAACGGAGTTGAAGAATCGCTGGATATCGCGACTTTCCCGCGACCTCCAGTTTCTTCTTCTGTTCGGGGGTCAGCCCGTACATCCGGTCGAGCTCACGGATTTTCTCGAAGAGCTGGGATTCGAATTGCCTGGCAGCCCTCTCGGCGCCCCGAACCGACCGAAAACCCATTGATCGAAGTCCTCGTCGGTCATGAACACCGCGCGCCTGGGCTTGCTGAACCGGTTGCTCCTCCTCCGGATCGGCCTCGTCCTGTGCCCGGGTCGGCTGACCGATCCCGATGAGTCCTAGCAGTAACGCTCCAGCCATGAGTGTACGGGAGGAGATTTGCCCCATATCGCAACCTCCCTGGGGACAGGATCGTCCGGACCAGCATTTCAGATGGCAGATTGCAAATGGCAGATTGCAGATTCCAAAGTCTCGAGGTTCGCCCTCCGATCTGGAATCTGCAATCTGCATCTGGAATTCCCTCGCTGAGGGCTCTCAGCGAGAACGACTTCGGCCTTACTGGCCACCCGCGCCCTTTTCGAGCCGGTTGAAATACTCATCCAGGCCGGCGCGGAACTCCTCGGGCAAGGCCGGGCCGGACTCGCCGGCGGACTGCGAGATGCCGTGATCTTCGCGGACTTCCTTGTCGTTGACGCCGCCGCCCACGAGGGCGAGTGCCGAGTCGTGGGTCGTGCCGGTGCCGCCGCCGCCGGGGTTCGCGCCGCCGCCGCCACCGCCCTTGGGGTTGATCCGCTTGGAGTGGAGCAGCAGCTCGATGGCCTCGGTCTCGGCGCCGATGGCCGGGCTGCCGGTCTCGGGCTGGGCCAGGATCTCCGTGGCCTCGCCCATGACCTCCGAGACCTGGCTCAGCAGCGCGATCTCGCGGAAGAACTCGTCCTCGCCGTCGGGCAGCTCGCGGATCTTCTGCGTGACCTTCTCGGTGCGGTCCTCGATGCCCTTCTGCGATTCGGAGAGCTTACCCGCCTGCTGCTTGTGCTCCTCGGCCTTGATCGCGGGGCGGGCCTGCTCGGCGACGCGGGTCTCCTCGCGGAGGTTGACTTCGGCCTCGAGGATCTGGAGGACTTCCAGCACGATCGAAGGCGGGAGGCTGTCCGCGACTTGCCGCCCGGGCAGCAGCCGCTGCAGGCCGGGTCGACCAGGTCTTCGGCCCAGCGGTCGAGCGTGTCGGACCAGAACTCGCACTGGGCGATCGACACGCCCGTTCTCCTTCTTGAGGTCGTCGCCGAGCTGCCGCAGGCCGCCGATGACGTCCTGCTGCCTCATCTCGTCGAGCACCGTCTTGAAGCGGAGGAACTGGCGGCGTTCGAAGTAGGCCTGCATGTCGTCCATGATCAGCGAGACGTCGTGGCTCCCCTTGGCCTCCTGCTCGGCCATCTCGTTGAGCACTTTCGATCGGCTGTCGAGCCGAGTTGCTGGCTCGCCGCGCCGAAGGTGTCGCCGATCTGGTCGGTGATCCGGCCGCCGACCTTGTACTGGAGCCGCGAGGCGGCTTTCAGTCGCTTGACCAGCGTGCTCCCTTCCAGGTTGGCCAGGACGCGGTTGAGCTCGTCGGCGACCTTCTCGAACTCGGCGAGCAGGTCCCGCTGCTTGTTCACGGCGTCGTCGAGCTTCTCCTCGGCGGGGGTCGGGCGGCGGGGCCTTCGAGTCCTGCGGCTTGCCCATCAAGGTCGTCACGGCGAGGCGCTGGGGCGGCGATCCGCCCTTGCTGGGGGTGGGCTTCCCTTCGAGCGGCTTGTCGGGCGGCGAGTTCTGCGACGATTCCATGTCAACGACCCGGGGAATGACCGGCTGGTCCTTCTTGGCGCCGGGGGCCGCTTCCTTGGGCTGACCGGTCCCGGAGGCCCGGACCTGGCCGGCCATCACCGTGCGGCTGCTCGGCGGCGGCTCCTTCGCCGCGACGTTCATCGGCGCCTGGGCGGCCTGCTTGAGCAGGTCGGCGACCGACGGCATCCGATTGCCGGAGATGTCCTTGAGGATCTGGAGCATCTCGGCCCACTTCTCGAGGTGGCCGACGCCGAACTCGGGGTTCCGCATCGCCTGGCGGACCAGGTCCTCGCCCGAGACCACCAGGCCCGAGAGCCGTCGCCCGTTCTGACGTTCGGCCGAAGCCTGGTTCTCGATCCGACGGCGGGTCTCGGGCTTGTCCAGGTCCTCGGCGGCCAGGGCCCGCAACTGCTTGTTCGTCTCGTAAAGCTGGAGCTCCCGGTCGCGGACGTCGATCGCCATGGCGATGCCATCTGCTCAACTGCTCGGTCAGCCAGATGGCGTGCTGCTCGGGCGTGAGCACGTAGAAGGTGTAGGGGGCGGTATAGACCCGCGGGCGGCCGGGGAGATAATCCTCGACGAACATCCGGAGCTGGATCGGCTGGGGCTCGATGCCCAGCGACTTGGCCGAGAACGTGCCGGCGACTTCCAGCGACTCCTTGTCGTGGCCGCCGCCGGCCAGGATGCGCTCGCCCTTGGCCGGGGCCGAGACGACCGGATCGTCCACGCCCTGCCATTCGATGCCGACGCGCTGGATGCCGAAATCGTCCTGGGCCCGGATCTTGTAGCTGAGCATCTCCGAGTCCAGCACGACCTTCTGGCGTGGCAGATCCTCGCAGGTGAGGCTCGGCGCCTCGTCCACGCGGCCGTTGATCGACAGCGTGAACGGCTCTTTCCCCTCGAGGCCATAGGTGTCCTGCCAGCGGAACTCCATCTTGCGGAGTCCCTTGACCGGGGTCGCCGGGCTGGTGATCGTCGCGCCGGCCGGCGTCTGGGACTTTCCGTCAACCTGGGCGCTGGTCAGCTTGCGGCTGGCGGTGGCGGCGAACGTCGCCTGGCTCCCCTCGACCAGCGAGATCGCCCCGCCGCGCACGTCCTTCTGAAGCTTGCCCGGGCGGCCGATGTATTCGGGGAGTGTCACGCCGGCGACGAGCGAGGTCAGCTCGGGGCGGAGGGTCGGATCGATATGCATCTTCTGCCAGGCGTCGCCGATCCGGACGGTCGAGCCAGCCGGGATCGATCTGCGACGGGAATCTCGAAATCGATAGCGGCCGTCGCGGAGCTGGGCGGTGACCGGCGTCTGGGCGTCGAGCTGGGCCTCGCCCCGGGCCGGGCTGCCAGACCGTACTTCGGCGAGCCGCGCCGTGACCGTGAACGGCTCTCCATGGGCAACCACCATGCGGCTCCGTAGGGGCTCCAGCGCGGCGAAGGTGTAGCGGGGCGTGCTGCCCCAGGGCGACAGCAGTCGCGCCCAGGCGCTGCGGGCCGCCGCCGGGTACGCCAGGGCCAGCCCCAGCGTCAAGACGAACGGCACGGCCACGACGCCCGCCCAGAGCCGATGGCGAGGGGTCGGCACCGCGTCGGAGAAATCCCGACGCTGGGCGTCCTTGGCCACTTCCCGGACCGCCGCCTCGCACAGCGCCGGCGAACGCGACTGCTCGAATTCGTTCCGGACCAGCTCGATGATCCCCAGCAACTGGTCGCCGACGTGCGGGTGCTTCCGGCTCAAGAGCTGAGCGAGCTGATCCAGGCGGCGGTTCCGCCAGACCCATCGGTGGACGGCCATCGGCACCCGTGCGCATCCGATGACCGCCGCGGCCAGCAACGTGGCGCGGAGCCAGACCGGCGTGTCCCACGCGCGATCCATCAGGAACATCAGCAGGTATGCGGCCATGATCGCGAAGACCGCCGCACAGGCTGCCTCCACCATCTTGATGGTCCACACCCGGCGGCGGAATTCGTGCAACTGCCTCTGTAGGCCCTCGGGCAGTTGCAGCCGTTCGTGCGTATACGCGAGGCTCATACATACCTCACAATCCACTGGGTCACACGTAAGTCAGGCTTTCCAGCCCGACAGGATGAGACGTCAGGCTGAAAAGCCTGACCTGGTTTCCGACGACGCCTGTCCGACCGATCTACTCTACAAGACTGATGACCTTCCGAGCCCTAAAAACGCCGAAAAGTCCGATCAGGGCGGTTCCGAGTCTCGTTGGCCTCTTGGGTTGTTGGGGCAGTTCATCAGGATACCGATGCCAGGTTCTTGTTCTCCAGGTGAGCGGGACGGTAGCCGGGGAGGGCGGAACCCAAACCCTTCATTTCGGGGTAACTTTCCAAGGCTTCCCAGGCCCGAGCCTCGAACTCCTCCTTGGATTGCCAGGCGGGTTTGAAAGGAGCAGGAGGAGCCTCGGAGAGCCAGGTGTGCCAATCAATGATGGAACGTTGGGCCGCGAGCTGAAAGGGCTGCATCGTGGTCGGGAAGATGTCGTGATCCCGGAGCCAATGACATGCGGGACCAGGGATGTGATCGGGGTCGGTGGCGCGAACCACGTCCCAGACGTAGTGTCGGACGTGAAGGGCCTCTTCGGGCGTGAGGGTGAAGGGAGGGGGCACGATGGTGCACATAGAAACCTCTCAGCGTCATGAATGGACCCAAGACGTTCTCTTCTTCGGTTGGACAGGGGTGATGTCCCTCACCTGGGGATAAAGTTCCAGGAGCAATCGAACCCGTTCGAAGAATTCTTCCTGAGAGGACCAGGGAACTTGGAAGGGAGGAGGTTCCTCCTCCAGGAGTTGATTGAGCCACTGGGGGTTATTCCGTTGTTCCCAGTAGCCAAAAGCGATCATCGATCCGTTGGAGATGCTGTGCTCGTTCACCCACTGGTGCGCGGGACCGTGATCATTGTGACGGCAATCTTCCTGGTAGTAGTGGAAGGTGAAGTCTCTTTCCGCCTGGGTCGGGAGTTGCGTTCTTGGGTCATGGTTGGTTTCCTGGAGCCGGTGGATCAGGAACGTTGACACACCGCCAGTAACCCCGCTCGGAAAGGGCCGCTCTTTCCGATTCATCTGGACGGGATCTTGGAGGAAAGCCTCCGGGTTCGGGAATTCCACCTCACAATCCAATGGGCCAGCGAGGGTCGAAATTGGTCTCGGGACGAGATTCTCTGACGCGAGCCGGCTTGCTCTACGGATTGATGACAGTTTCGCCTGTGGGTCCACGGAAGCAGGACGTCCATTTGGTTCAGCACATCTCTGCCAAGGATGCGTTCACGCCCCACGAAGTCGCCTTGCACCCGAGATGGGTATTCGCAGCCATCGAGCCATACCCAAATCATGAAGAGTAGGTAGTGGTTCGACTGCCTCCAATCCTGCCCATGATGCCGGGAAAGCCATCGCTCGGATCAAGCCGCATTTGCTGACAATCCGACCACGGCAAAGCACTGGCATCGGCACCGGTGTCAACAATCACTCGATGAGCAGGATTCCGGACGTCCCGCGGAGAGGTCTGAACTCGACGCTGATCACTGGCAGCGCCTGAGCGGGATACGTCGTATCATAGGGGAAGCTGCAGCGGCGCATCTGTGTCGGCTCGTTCTCATGCCCAACGCAAGTGACGAACGCATGGCGGCCAGAAGCTTGGGCTCGGTGGAAGACCTCAACGGAGCTCGTGCCGGATGCAATGACTGCCCCATCAGCGAACCCAATCCACTCCCCGCTGAACTGTTCGAGCAACTGATCGCGCACGTTCCAGTAGACTCGCTTCGTTCCGGCGCCATCCGGGTGGATCTGCTGGGCGATCTCGGGAGGCAATCCGTCAGCCAAACTATTCACGGGACACCTCGGTTTCCGCTAGTCCACACCCCGAAAGGTCGACGACGCCTGTCCGAACTCCTCTACTATACAAGACCGATGACCTTCCGGCCTACCCAGAAAACTCCCAGAAGTCCGATCAGGGCGGCCCCGAGCACGGGACTCGACCAGAGCGGGATGCGGCGCACCGATGGCGGGGGGTCGGGCAGTTCGGCGAGCGACTGCACGACCTGGTCGAGTTTGCTGGCCTCGATGACTTTGCCGCCCGTGACCCGTGCGAGCTCCTCCAGCACCTCCGGCCGGGCGGGGCGGCCGGGCCGTTCGGCGGCCACTCCCTGGACGAAGAACGTGGTTTCCAGCTTCGCCCCGGTCTCCTTGCAGAAGAGCATGACCTTGTGGCTGCCCGCCTCCTCGGCGTGGAATCGGCCGGTGAACTCGCCCCATTCATCCCCGGTCGTCGTGAGATGGACCAGCTCGGCCTTGCCGGACGGGGCCGTGATCCGCGCCGGACACATCCCCCTGATGGAGGGGCTCGCCGCCCTTGTCCATGACGTTGGCGTGCAGGGCCAGGGTCTGATTCTTCTTGGGCTGGTCGGGCACGTAGTAGAATCGCATCGACTCGCCCTTGGCCATGTTCCGCTGGTAGGCCATCCAGCGCACGACCTGGCCCCAGAACCGGTAATGGTACTTGTCCTCGACGCCCTTCGCGCCATCGCCAGGCGCCGTCGGTGCCCATGAAGAGCACCTTGCCGGCCCCGAAGGTCCGCGTGACCAGCAGCGGCATCCGGCCATAGTCGTTCGTGGCGTCCTTGTGGACGCAGAGCACCTCGGTGCCCGCCTTGGCACGCAACACCGGCGCATACCACTGGAATCCCGGCAGCCCTTCCCAGACCTGGGCGTTGTCGTCTTCGGTGTCGGCCAGCTTGGTGAGCAGGCTCCGGCGGCCGACCTCGGTCAATTCGAAGTGATTGGGCGTGCGCGAGCCCCAGCCGCCCGGCTGGGAGGCGTCCATCACGACCGGGCAGAGGTCCCCCAGCTCGGTTTCGAGCAGCGAGAACTGGCGCCCCTGCATAGCCCGGCATGAAGACCAGGCCGCTGGCCTGGTGCTCGACGATCCCCTTGATCAGCCGGCACTGTTCGGCCGTCAACTGGCCGTCTTCGACTCCAACGTCGCCGAGGAAGACCACGTCGAACTTCGAAAGCTCGTCCAGGCCGGCCGGGAACTGTTTGATGTAATCCTTGTTGCCGCCGCCGGCCTTGCTCAGGCCCGGGTGGAACAGCAGGCACGACAGCTCGACGCCGGGGTCGCGAGACAGGGCGTTCCTCAGGTACCGGTATTCCCAGCGCGGGTACGACTCGACGAGCAGGACCTTGAGTTTCTCCTCGCGGATCGCGATCGGCGCCGTGAGGGCTGTTGTTCTCGGCCGAGATCTCGTCGCCATGCTTGGGGATCGACGAGCGTCAGCGTGAAGTCGCCCGTCGCCTTCGGCTTCCAGAGGAGCCAGTCGCTCGTCCGGCTCATCGGGGCGATCCGCAGGTCCTTGGAGACCTGGTCGCCATCGGAGGTCTTGAGCGTGACGGTCGTGACGTACTCGCGCGGCAGCGAGCTATCGATCGTGAACGGGACGCGGACCGACTTGCCCGCGATGCCGAAGGTCGGCAGGTCGAGGCTCAGGAGCTCGACGTCGGGCAGCCGGGTGCGGCTACCCAGCGGCACCGCGAGGATCGGAACGCCTTTGATTCGCAGCCGGGCCGCGGCCTGCACCGGCGGCTGGCCTTCGTTCCAGTCGCCGTCGGAGGCCAGCACGATCCCGCGCAGGTTGGGGATCCGCTCCGGCGCCCGGGAAAGCGGTTCGTAGAGGTCGGTGCCGCGCCCGGTCCCGGCGCCGGCGTTCGCTGTCGCACTTGCATCCGACTCGTATTTGCAGGATCGGGAGCCGGACCCGCGGAAGGGGACGAGAACGGCTGGATGACGACGTTCATCCGCGCCCGGAGCCGGTCCCACGCCGAGGGGTCCGCCAGGGCGCGGCCGCCTCGCGACGAGTTGTGGCCGAGGACGTCGGCTGGTCGGCGCGGACGACGTCGCGCGTGTCCATGCTGGAAGACGCGTCCCAGAGCACGGCGATCGTCGGCTTCTCCTCCGGTCGGAATTCCTCGATCCATTCCGGCTGGTTGAGCATCACGGCGACGATGCGCGACGATGGCCAGCCGCAGCAGCTCGAGCAGTCCCATCGACAATCGGTAGCCGCTTCGCCGCCAGGCGATGAAGCCGTATCCGGCCGTGATCGAGATGGCCAGCACCGAGAGGGCCACCGTCCACGGTGTCCAGAGGAAGGTGAGCGATCGGGAGACGCTCATGATGGGGCTCCGGTGGGACGCACTCGCTTGGGCAGACAGAGGCCCGCCTCGGCCACCATCGCCACCAGCATGGCGGTCAGGAACATCCGCCAGATCTCCTGGATCAAAGAGGCCATGCTGCCGGCGCGGTCGTCCACGCGGGCGAAATCGAGGCCACGGAACAGGTCGTCGACGCGGCGGTCGGCCAGCACGGGGGCCGATTCCTCGGCCGCCGATCGGTTCACGGCCAGCAGCCGGTCGCCTGAGGAATAGACTCCGCGATGGGCGGCGTATTCGGTCGAGATCGCCTCCTCACCGCCGGCCACGCGCTCCCAGTCGAGTGGGGTCGTCCCGCGCCGGATCGCCGGCCACGAGCTGGCGCGTGCTGCCCAGGATGGCGGCTCCGCTGGCCATCGCCCGCTGGACCAGGACGTAGAGGACCACGCCGTTGGCCGCCAGCGAGGAGTCTCCCCTGGCCGGCGTTGTCGTGCAGAAGTACGCGGCGCCGCCATCGGTCGTCGCCCGTGCCAGGAGCGGGGCGCCGCCCGGAGCGTTGCCAGTGTCGTCAATTCGCCGCCGGAGAGCCCGCAGGACCGACGGACCTGGAGTTGCCCGACCGGCAGCGGCGTGCCGCTCTGGGTGTGGGCCAGGAGATCCTCGTCGCCCCGCCAGCCCTCGACCGGGGCCTCGGCCTTCTGCTCCTGCCACGACGTCCAGCGCACGCCGTAGAGCTCGCCCTTGCCCGGTGCCCGGGGCGGAAAGAAGATCGCCGATCCGCCGCGACGGATGAACGCCCGGACCGGCTCGCCCGCGGACTCGTCCGGCAACGGGGCCTGCCACAGGACCAGGGCGATCTTGTCCCAGTCGACGCCCGCGAGCTGGTCGGGAGCGAGCACCTCCGCCGAAGCAAGGAACGGCCGGGTCCGGCGCGATCGCCGCGGCGAGTTGGAGCGGCCGGGCCGCCGCGGCGTCTTCGGCCACGACGATGGCCCGTCGCGGTACCGGCTGCTCGAAGACGAACCAGAAGTCGTTGTCCGACGGGTTGGCGTCCGCCGGGATCGACACCCGTCCCCAGCCCCGATCCTTGCCCTTCTCCAGCGGGATGCGGTGGTCTTCCAGCTTGCTCTCGGCGCCGGTCAGTTCCACGGCCACTTCGGAACGCGCCCCGTCGATCTCGAACTGGACCGGGACCGTTTCCTTCGGCGCGTCCTCCGGCCCCTGGCGTGCCAGTTGCAACGAGATCAGCAGCTCCGCGCCGTCGCCGGTCTTCCGGCGGCGGACGTCGGTCACCCGCACCGACAGGTTCCGCGACGCGGCCTGCGGATAGGCCAGGAGATGAAACCGCACGCCCTGGGGGAACTCCTGGAAGGCGTCGCGCAACGCCTGCCATCGGCCGCTCTCGGGGTTCCAGTCGTTGGCGCCGCGTATCGGAGCAGATCCAGATCTCGGTGCGGCCCGACTTGTTGGCCTTGATGTAGTCGCGGGCCGCTTGCAGCATCCCGGGAACGTCGGCCGAGGCACCGACCGGGCCCGTGCTCGGCAGCCGCGACAACTCGGCGATCGACTCCAGCTCGCGCGGCTTGTTCGTCGCGCTGTCGATCAACACCCAGCGCGCCGAGCCGAGCGTCGCGAGCGTGCGGGACAGTTGCGAGAGGCCCGTCTCGAGCTTCGAACCGCCCGTCCCCGCCCCGGTCTGCTGCATGCTGGGGGATCGGTCGATCAGGATCAGCGTCGTGTCGGCCTGGCCGCCGCCGGCCAGGCCCAGCCAGCCGCCCGCCATCGGCCGGCTGATCGCGAAGATCAGCCCGGCGATCGCCAGGATCCGGACCGCCATGATCAGCCATTGCCGGATCCGGGCATAGCCCCGCGACATCCGGTTGGCCGCCAGCAGGAACATCATCGCCGCCCAGCGGACCGTCTGGTATCGACGCTGGTTGATCAGGTGGATGATGATCGGCAGCGCGACCAGCGGCAGCGCGGCCAGCAGCATCGGCTGGAGGAAGCTCATCGGACCCCCTTGGGACGCGTCCGACCCACCAGGAACCGAATCAGGAGCTGCTCATAAGGCTCGTCGATGGTGACCCGGTGGTAGTCGACGGCGGACTCGTTCACGACCTGCTGCAACTCGCTCGAGGTAGCCGCCCATCGCTTTATGATAGCGATCGGCGATCTCGTTGGGCTCCGCGAAGATCGACGGACCTCCTTCCATGTCCAGGAACCGCATGGGCCTTCGGAAATCGAACCGGACTTCCTGCGGGTCGAGGAGGTGGAAGACGCCCACGTCGTGCCGGCGGAACCGCAGGTGCTGGAAGCAGGATCGCAGCGGCTCGGGCTCGACGAACAGGTCCGACAGGATGATGATCAGCGCACGCTGGCGAATGGTCTCGGCCAGCTCGTGGAGCACCGATTCGAGCCGGGTCTCGCTCTGGGGCTTCGCCTGCTCCAGGACGTCGAAGACCGCCATCAGGTGGGACGGATTCCGCCGCGGCGGGATGTTGCGCACGATCCCGTTGGCGACGCAGGTCAGCCCGACCGCGTCCCCCTGCTGGAGCGCCAGGTGCCCGATGGCCCCGGCGATCCTCCGAGCGTACTCGATCTTCGTGACGCCCACGGTGCCGAAGTCCATCGAACCGCTGGTATCCAGCACGAGGCAACACCGCAGGTTGGTATCGGCCTCGAACTCCTTGACGTAGAATCGGTCCGACCGCCCATAGGCCCGCCAGTCCAGCCGCCGCAGGTCGTCGCCCGGTACGTACTTACGATATTCGGCGAACTCGACGCTCGAGCCGCGGTGCGGGCTGGGATGGCGGCCCGAGACCGACCCCATCATCGGGCGCCGCGCGAAGAGCGGGAAGCCCGCCAATCGCGACAGGACGCCCATATCCAGAAAACTGCGAGTTCGGCGATCGGGAAACATGTTTAGTCATTGGTCAGTAGTCAGTAGTCATAGTAGGTCAGTGAAGACTGGCCATCAGGTCATCGGACTCAGACGGCCTGGAGTCCTTAGAGAGCCGGTCGTGGCTGCTGTCGGCTCGCCGAGCAGCCCAGATGATCGCTAGGGCCACCCGCGAGCGTTTCGCGAGTCACTCTTACTGGCTACTGCCTACTGACCTACTGACTACTCTTCAGGAAGCGTCTCCTCGACTAATCTGCGGACGATCTTCTTGGCGTCGATGCCCTCGGCCTGGGCCGCGAAGGTGGTAATGATGCGGTGCGTGAGCACCGGTAGAGCAGCCTCCTGGATGTCCTCGAGCCGCGCCATGTAGCTGCCGAGCAGGGCCGCGCGGGCCTTGGCGCCCAGGATGAGGTACTGGACGGCACGTGGGCCGGCCCCCCAGGAGACCAGGGGCTTGAGCCAGGCCGGGGCCGTGGAGCCATGCGGCCGGGTCTTGCGCACCAGTCGTGCCGCGTAGGAGTAAATGTGATCCGGAACCGGGACCCGGCGCACGAGGCTCTGGTGCCGGAGGATCTCCTGCGGGTTCATCAGATGGTCCAGGGTCGGCAGCGCCTCACCGGTCGTGGTGCGCGCGATCTGGATCTCCTCGGCCTCCGAGGGGTAATCCAGCTCGATCAGGAACATGAATCGATCGAGCTGGGCCTCGGGGAGCGGATAGGTTCCCTCCTGCTCGACCGGGTTCTGAGTCGCCAGCACGAGGAAGGGAGCATCCAGGTGGAAGACCTTCCCCAGCACGGTCACATTATATTCCTGCATCGCTTCCAGCATGGCCGCCTGGGTCTTCGGCGGGGCGCGATTGATCTCGTCGGCCAGGACGATGTTGGCGAAGACCGGCCCATGGACGAACTGGAACTCACGCCGGCCCTCGGCCGAATCCTGGAGGATATCGGTCCCGGTGATGTCCATCGGCATCAGGTCGGGCGTGAACTGGATGCGGCTGAACTTCAGCGACATCGTCTCGGCCAGCTTGTTGACCATCAAGGTCTTGGCCAGCCCCGGCACGCCCATCAACAGGGCATGGCCGCGCGCGAAGAGGCAAATGGCCAGCCGCTCGATCACGTCCTTCTGTCCGACGATGACCCTTCCCAGTTCCTTCCTGAGCTGGGCATAGGCATCCCGCAAATGATCGATCGCCTGAACGTCGTTCTCATTGAGCCGCTCGTGGGCCGGCACGTCCTCGGGCTGCGACATGAAAGGATTCCAAAGGGATGAGACGATGGATGAACGTCCGATCGGTCGCGACGATTCTCCGGGCCCGTCGCCGATGTGCTCCGCGGAAGATTCCTGTGCGGCTGACCAGCATCGTTGGAAGAAGCGCCCCATACTCTGACGTTCGTCATCTTAGCGGTGCGCTTCACGCGATAGGAAGAGCCTTGAACGAAATCTCTCGGTGAGCCTTTGCTTGATCCGGGGTCGAGGGTGGGGCACAATGGCCGGCGATTGCTCTCTGTCGATTCTCTGTTGAAACAAGGATTCGCGGGGGGCGAGGGTCTCCGGGCTCCGCCCACGACACGACCGCAGGTCACTCAGAGCGGAATCTCATGAAAGTGCTGGTTATCGGGTCAACGGGTGGCACGGGCCGGCATGCCGTGCGGAAACTCCTGGAGCGCGGCCATGAAGTGACCGCCTGGGCACGCACGCCGTCGGCGGTCAGCGAGAAGAGCGATCGCTTGCGCATCGTCCAGGGAGACGCCCGCGACGTTGAGTCGCTCGACCGAGCGGTGGCCGGTCAGGAGGCGGTGCTGGTCGCCTTTGGACCACGATCGTTCAAAAAGGACGATGTCCAGGAAATCCTCATGCGGCACTTGCTGGCGTCGATGAAGAAGCACGGGATCAGGCGGCTGGTCAACCTTTCGGCCTGGGGGCTGAACAACGATCGGGCCGTCAGGTCTTCGCTCTTCTTCGAGTACTTCTTCCGCCCCGTGTTTCTCCGCCATGTCTGGGCCGACAAACAGCGAGCCGAGGCATTGCTGACTTCGAGTGGCCTGGATTACGTGAACATCCAGCCAGGCCGATTGCTCGACGCCCCGGCGCGGGGCGGTGTCCGCGCATCGCTCGACGGCCGAGGGATCAAGCCGACTATGAGTCGGGAATGAGCCTCGCTGCCTTCATGGTCGATCAGCTCGAGGGCGACCAATGGCTGGGGAAGTCGGTCATCGCCGGCTACTGACCCGCGGCTCCTCGGCGGCTTTTGGAACGACCCACTGGCCTGACCCTGAACAATGCGCGGTCGGCTCGCAATCCGTTCGGTCCTCCTTCGCTCCATTGTCCCCTTCTCAGTCCCTACCATGACCGCATCGACACTCAGGAGATCGGGTCGTGCCCTCCTCATCTCGGCCAATAGTGGCGCCGCCCAGGCCCCGCAGCCAGGGCAAGCGTGCGCTGGCCGTGTGGGCTTGGATCCTCGGCTTTTGCCTGGCGGCGCTGATCGCGACCTACGTGATGTTCGTCGAGCCGCCGCCGCCCCGCAAAATCGTCATTGCGAGTGGCGGCCCGAACGGGGCATACTTCCGCTATGCCCAGCAATACGCGGAGGAATTGCAAAAGGAGGGCCTGTCCGTCGAGGTGCGCGAGACGGCGGGCTCGGTGGAGAACTTGCGCCTGCTGGGGCAGGAAGGCTCGGGCGTGTCGGTCGCCATCGTTCAGAGCGGCGTGGCCAGCCCCGAGGAGGTACAGCACTTTTATGCCCTGGGCAGCCTGTACCGCGAGCCCTTGTGGGTCTTCTACCGCGGCGACAAGCGGCTCGAGCGGCTCAGTCAGCTCGCGGGCAAACGCATTGGCGTCGGTCCGACGGGCAGCGGTACCTACGCCATCGCCATGCAGTTGCTTGCCGTCAACGGCCTGATCGAATCCCAATCCTCCGAGGAGAATTCGCGGGCCGTGCTGGTCCAGGAGAACGTCGCTGCCGCCGCCAAGGCCTTGCAGAAGGGAGAGCTGGATGCCGCGTTCTTCGTCGCCGCCTTCGAGGCCGATTACATCCAGGCCCTCCTGAACGATCGCCGTGTGAATCTGCTGAACTTCGACCAGCACGAGGCCTATCATCGCCGATTCCGATTCCTGGCCCCGGTGACCGTGCCGGCGGGAATGGTGAACCTGGGCCAGAACATTCCAGGCCAGGACGTCGCTCTGCTGGCGCCGACGGCCATGCTGGTCGTTCGCAAGGATTTCCACCCCGCCCTGGTCCCGCTCCTGCTCACGACCGCCACGCGCATCCACGGCAAGGGGGACGAGCTTTCCAACCCTGGTGAGTTCCCCTCCGAATCGTATTGCGACTTCCCCGTAAGTGAGGACGCGAAGCGCTTTTACAAGTCCGGCCAGCCCGTGCTGCAGCGGCTACTCCCTTTCTGGCTGGCCTCGCTGGTCGATCGGGCCAAGGTGATGCTCATCCCGCTGATCATGCTGATGATGCCGCTGCTCCGGGCGGCTCCGCCGCTGATGCGATGGCGAACCAGGCGCAAGATCTACCTCTGGTATTCGGACCTGCGGGAAATCGACCAGAGACTGGTGGGCGGCCTGTCGGGCCCCGAGCTGGACCAGGAACTCGCGCGTCTGAAAGACATCGAGCACCAGGTGGCTTACGTGGATGTTCCGCTGAGCTACATGGAGGAGTTTTACCATCTCCGCCTGCACCTGGGAATGTTGCAGCAGCACCTCCTCGATTTGCGGGCGCGGAGCGAGCCGATGGTCGAGAACGCGAAGCCCTGAAGAGCCAAGAACCTCCTCGTCGCTTGGCCGCGAGAGGGCAGCCGGCCTAGAATGCTTGTTTGGGATTCCCGGACATGACCGGGCCAAGTTTGACCGTTCCTGACGGATCAATCCAAGAGAGGGGTCTCCCGGATGTGCAACCAACATCGACAATCATCGATCGGGGCCCTGGTCCCACCGTTCAACCGGCTCTCCGCCATCGTGCTGGTGGCGCTGCTGGCCACGGCCGCGCACGCCGCAGTCCAGCCGGTGAGCCCCGCACGGCAGCCGGTGCTGCACCTGGCCAATGGTCAGTCCACAGCCGGTGATATCCGGGCTTCAGCCCGGCCGGACGTTCTGCGCTGGCAGGCCGCGTCGTCCGGGACGGCGTCCGATTTCGCCTGGAACGAGGTGAACGCCATCGAGTGGCCGCCGCCGGCCACTCAGCCCAAACCCGACGGCGATTTCTGCTTCGAGCTGGCCGGCGGGGACGTGCTGTTCGGCTCGCTTCTGGCCCTGGACGACCAGCGGGCCGAGCTGGACGTCCCGCGGCTCGGCCGCATTCACGTTCAACGATCCAACCTCCATCGCGTTTCGCGATGGCGCGACGGCGCCGATTTGATCTATCTCGGGCCGAACGGCCTCGTCGGCTGGCAGGAGCCAACGGGCCAGAAGCACTGGCGCGAGGACTCGGGCCAACCGATGACTGACCGCGGAGAGGCATCGATCCGAGGCGATTTCGGGCTCCCCGATCGTGCCCGCATCGAGTTCGAGATCTCCTGGAGGACCAAGCCGGATTTCGTCTTCGCCCTGGGCGTCGACGACAAGGAGAACACGGTCAAACGAGCCTTTCGCTTCGAGGCCTGGGGTGGCGACCTCGTCTTCCAGCGCGAGCTCGAGCAGGAGGCCGACCTGGCCGTCGTGCAGGAGGTCGCGCCGGGCCCCGGCCGCACGCATCTCCAGGCGTACCTCGACCAGAAAAAGGGGCGGATCCTGGTCTTCTCGCCGGGCGGCAAGCACTTGGCCGACCTAAGGGTCGCCGGCACCAAGCCGGCCGCGCTGCCCGGCCTGTACCTGGCCAACATCCGTGGCGACGTGCGTCTGGACCGGCTGCGGATCAGCCGGTGGAACGGCGAGATTCCCCGCGAGCCGCAAGCCGGCCAGTCGCGCATCCAACGCGCCGATGGCTCGATCATCTACGGGCAACTGACCGGCTTGCGCCGCCTCGAAGGAATTCCTCTTGAAGACCGAGACGGGCGAGTCGCGAGTCCCCGAGAGCCAGGTCAGCAGCGTGTTCCTCTCGGTTCCCAAGGACGAGGCGCCGCGGCTGATCCGAGCCGTCTACCAGGACGGCTCACGAGTCAGCGGCGAGCTGGTCAAAGTGGAGGACGGTGTGCTGGCCTTCACCGTGCCCGATATTCAGGAACCGTTGCGGCTCCCACTGGCGGGCCTCCGAACCCTGGTGGTCCTCCGCCATGCGGCTCCCGGCGGAAAAGCGGCCAGGAGCCGTTAGGCGAGAGGGAAACGAGGTCAGGCGCCGGAAGAAAATGGGTCCGCGGCCCCAGCTCCCGAAGCGGGATACTGGCTTTCGTGCGGAACCATCTCATGGTATCGTGAACGCAATCGTGTCCTGCGATCGCGTCGCGGACTGCCTGACTGATTCGAGGGAATTATCAGCCCTACCCTTGGAGATTGACCATGAGGACCCGGAAGCCATTTGTTCTCGTCTCCTCCCTTCTGGCCCTCATCGCGGTGGGGGGCGGAGTTCTTGTCTGGAGCCTGCCGAGCCTCAGAGCGGCCCAGGACTCGACCAAGAGCCCCCGGGCCTCGTTGCAGATCGCGAAGCAGCCGCCGCGGGTCCTGTTCACAACTGGCGAACAAGGTCGTGCATCAGCCGACAGTATCGAGAACTTCCAGCGCGTATTTGACGACCCAAGTTGCCCTGATCAAGAGCCGGCTCGTCCTCAATGCCGCGTTACAGGATCGCGGCGTTTCTCAACTGACTTCGATCAAGAACCAGGCCGATCCCGTCGCCTGGCTCCGAGAGAACCTGGTCGTGATCAACATAAGGGATACGGAAATCCTCCAAGTCTCGCTGGCGCCAGGTTCCATCGCGAGCGGCTCCGATCAGGCGAGAATCCTCAACGCGGTCGTTCGGGCCTACATAAATGAGGTCGCCAATGTGGACGTCATGCGGCGAACCGAGCGGCACGACCAGCTCAAGAAGATCATGCAGAAGTATGGGGAAAACCTGAAGCAGAGGCGGGAGAAGCTGCGCAAACTGTCTTCTTCCGTAGGGAGAGGCGAGCCCCTCGCGGTACTGGAGAAAGACGTTTTGCCGCGCCTCTACCTCGACCTCAGGACCCAGCAAGTCAAGCTCCGGATTGAGCGGGCCGAAGCGGAAACGATCCTGGCACGGCGGAAGGGCGCCCCGGGGGCCGGTAACGATCCGGTCCGCAAAGAGATCGCCCAGATCGAGGAGCGGCTTGCCGTCCTGAGTGCCGGCCAGAAGGTCCTCGACGAGGAACTCGAGCGAGTGAGCCACGAGATGCACGGAGCCGCCGATCGAGGCTTGGACGAGGCAGCGCTGAAGGAGGACATTGCTCATTTGGAGGACTCCGCTCGAAAAGTCGCTGCCGAAGTTGAAGCGCTGAACGTCGAGCTCGCGGTTCCTCCCCGCATCCGCATTATCGAAGATGCCGTTCCACCGAGGCCATGAGTTGGACGTCCGCCAGAGCCGCATCATGGGCCGGCCCGCTCACGTCCTGATGCGGTTTTGACCCCTTTTCGGCCCTCAAGTTTGACTCCGGGCCTCCTCTCTACGGTCTCGGTTCGACGCGGACATGTAGTCGCGGTCGTCTTGCGAGTTCGGCGATCCGTACCGGATCTCCAGAGTGTTCCTGTCGGTTTCCAAGGATGAGGCGCCGCGGTTGATCCGAGCCGTCTACCAGGACGGCTCGTGAGTCATCGGCGACCTGGTCAAAGTGGACGATAGCGTGTTGGCCTTCACGGCTCCCGGTGTCCAGGAACGGTTGCGGCTCCCGATGGTGGGCCTCCGAACCTCTGTGGTCCTTCGCCAGGAGACTCCGGCCGGAAAAGCGGCCAGGAGCGGGAAGTAACTGGCCCGAGCCTCCAGCGCCCGAAGCAGAATACCCTCTCCTTTGACCTGCACAGGAGGAGGATTCCGCATAACTCCAGGCGCGATGTAAGCACCGACTTTCGTGCGGAACCGCCTCATGGTATCGTGAACGCAATCGTGTTCTGCGATCGCGTTGCGGACTGCCTGACTGGTTCGAGCGGCACATCAGCCCTTCGCCTGGAGAGTGACCATGAGGCCCTGGAAACGATTCAGCTTCGTCTCTTTCCTTCTCGCTCTCCTCATAACAGGGGCGGGATACGTCGCCTGGAAATTGTACCCCGAGAAGTTCAAAGCCCAGGCCCGGCTTTACGTGGCCGCTGAGCACCCCAAGATCCTGTTCCAGACCTTGGAGACTCAGGATCACGGCGTGCGACGCCTACAAGCGCTATCAGAACACCCAGCAGACCCTCGTCAAAAGTGAGTTCGTGCTCAACGCGGCAGTCCGCGACCCGAAGGTCAGTCAGTATTCCATGCTCAAGGAACGGATCGATCCGGTCGCATGGCTTCAGGAGAACCTGAATGTCGAGTTTGTCTCGGGCTCCGAGGTGATGGAGATCTCCCTGAGCGGCAGCCATCCTGAGGAGGTGGCCGGGACCGTCAACGCGATCACGAAGGCGTACATGGAGGAGGTCGTTAACGTAGACGCCAAGCGCAGGACGGACCGGCACGACCAGCTCAAAAAAATCAAGGAGAGGTATACGGAAAACCTGAAGGAGCGACGGGAGAAGCTGAGGAAGATAGCTGAGATGGCCGGGTCGGATGAGCACCTTGAGTATCTGGCGCAAGAAGTATGCGCAGCGTCGACTTCTCTACCACGACTTCAGGATCCAGCAAGTCAAGGTCCGGATAGAACGGGCCGGGGCGGAAACTCTCCTGGCACGGCGGAAGGGCGACCCGGGGGCCGCAACCGATCCGGTCCGCAAAGAGATTACCCAGATCGAGGACCGGCTTGCCGTCCTGAGTGCCGGCCAGAAGGTTCTCGACGAGGAACTCGAGGGACTCAAGGGAGTGGACCTCGGGATACATGGAGCCGCCGTTCAAGTCCTGGACCTGGCGGCGATTAAGGAGGACATTGCTCAGATGGAGGACGCCGCTCGAAAGGTCGGTGCCGAGGTCGAGGCGCTGACCGTCGAGCTCTCGGCTCCTGCCCGCATCCGCCTGATCGATCTTGCCGAAGTGCCACACAGGCCATGAGTTGGAGGTCCGTCGGAGCCGCGATTCTGACGCAGGGTGGCAAGGTCGGGATACCTTGCCACAACTTGGGCCGGAGTCGTGACCATTCCGGAAAAAGATTTCCGGCCCGTTCTCTGGCTGCCGAACTGGTTCACCGGCTGGACAAGCCAGCCGGGGTTCCATAGCCTGTCCGCCCTTTCCGAGGAGTTCCATGGACATTCGTTGCCTGAGAAGCTATGACACGACGAGCGCGAAGAGCTCGGCGAGCTCCTTCTCGTAGTGTTTCCAGCGCCCCACCGAGCTGCGATAGATCGGCTGACGCACCTGGTTCTGGCTGGCGCTCTGAACGGGGCGCCGGGTCTTGTGGAATTCCAGGCACGCCGGGTCCCAATCGAGCCCCAGGGCGGCCACCAGCCGCCGCGAAACGCCCTCGAGGTCGTCCACCGTCTCCTCGTAATCGACCTCGTGGACCGCGAACGAGGCGGGCAGCGCCGATGCGCCAGTAATCCATCAGCCGGCGGTATTCGGAGAAACGCGTGGCGATGTGATCGTACTGGTAGGCCCAGCGGACCTCGACGAAGTTGGAGGCCCAGCACGAGAGGGCCACATCGCGCGGGTCGCGGCGGCAGTGGATCACCACGGCCCGAGGAAACATCAGCGCGATGAGCCCCAGGTAGAGGTAGTTCTCGGGCCACTTGTTGATGATGCGCGATGCACGGCCGCCGTCGATCGCCCGCAGTCGTTCCTCGTGCCGCCGTGCCAGCTCGGCGACGTGCTCAGGCAGGAGCTCCTTGACGCTCTCCAGTTGCGGACCGGTCCGCTGCATCACCTCGGAGACCTCCTCGAGGCTCTGGCGGACCAGGGAGATCTCTCCGGCCCCGTGGACCTCGGCATGGCTGGCGAGGATCTGCTCGATCAGGGTCGTGCCGGAACGGGGCATGCCGACGATGAAGACCGGCCGGGGCGTATCGAGTCCCGCGCCGGCCAGCCGCTCGATGAGGGCGGGGGTGAAGGCGTCGATGACGGCGTCGATGAAGCGACGGTGGTCGGCCGGGCTGTAGGGATTTCCCCGCAGCAGGAGCTGGTCCCGGCCCAGGGCATTGGCGCGCTCGAGCCAGGCCGCCGCCTGGGAGAACTCGCCGCGACCGTCGAGAACGTCTGCGACAGCGAAGAGCAGCTTCACGCGATTCGTCAGCCAGGAGGCTCGGCTCGCGGAGCAGGCGATGGATGGCCTGGAATTCGGCGTCCGGGAGCGTGCCGCGACGGATCGAGGCGAGGCGGGCCAGGGCCATGGCGTGGGCGCCGTTGCAATCGCACGGCCATCCGGTAATGGGTCTCGGCCTCGTCCTTCTCGCCTACCTCCTCATGCCAGAGACCCAGGTTGAAATGGGCGTTGGCGAGCGTGGGTTGGAGCCGGATCGCGTGAAGATAGGACGCGCGTGCGTCGTCCCGTCGGCCCTCCCGGTGCGCGATACTCCCCAGCGTATTGTGGGCGGAGGCATCATTCGGGTCGAGGGCGAGGATGCGGTCGCAGCACTGTTTGACCTCGTCGCGGAGCCCATAGGTGCTCGCGGCCTCTCCCAGGAATCGGAGGAACTCGACGGACCTCGGCTCCAGCTCGACGGCCCAGCGGAGCCACGCCAGACCCTCGTCCCGCAGGCTGAGGCGGACCGCGGCGATTCCCATTCCGGCGGCCGCCTCACTCCGCCTGGGGTCGAGCCGCAACGCCTGCTGGTAGGAAGCGCGGGCCTCCAGGGTCTGTCCCAGGACCAGCAAGACGTTGGCCAGGTTGATGTGGGCCTCGACCAGGTCTGGCTGGAGCATCACGGCCGCCTCGCAATGCGGCAGGGCCTCGTGAGGCTGGCCGAGCTCCAGGAGCAGCTCGCCGAGGTTGATCTGGGCCTGTCCAAGCCGAGGGTCGATCTCCACGGCGCGGCGGAAATGCTCCAGGGCCGCGTCCCGATCGCCCATGGTGTGGACCGCAATCCCCCAGTTGAGCTGGGCCGCGGCGTCGTCCGGGCAGAGCTCGAGGATCCGGGCGAAGGCATCGGGCCGCCTCGGCCGGACGTCCCAGCACCAGGAACGCCATCCCGAGGCTGGCGTGATAGGCGGGCACCTCCGGTCGCAGACGCCAGGGCCATTTCGATCAGGTCGACGGCCTCCGCCGCGCGACCCTGCTGCTGCCGCACCACGCCCAGCAAGCATCGCGCGTCGGCGTCGCCGGGATCCTCGGCCAGGGCGGCCTCGTAGAGCCGCGCCGCGCCGTCCAGATCGCCCGCCTGATGCAGCCGTCAGCCCTTGAGACACCTGGATTGGCAATGTCCGGCTCTCGGTCGTCAACAGTTGACCTCCATGAGGACGGTAGATCGTCGAGGCCCCGCACGCCGTTCATCGTAAAATGAACTGTTGAAGTTGTTGACCGCGATTGAACGCGTCCCGAGCGGCCGAGCGGCCCGGGAGGGATAAGGGCGGGATAAGGGGACATTGGGGGAAAGGTGGGGGGATAAGGGGACATGGGGGAATAAGGGGACATTACTGATGATTGCCGAAGTCTGGGCAATCTGGTGAAATCTGTCTTCGCCAGACCGCGTATTTTGCCCGCATTATTTAGCAATGTCCCCTTTGTTCTTCGCTGGGAACGCCATTCCGAGGCTGGCGTGATAGCCAGGCACCTCGGGCCGCAACGCCAGGGCCATTTCGATCAGGCCGACGGCCTCCGCCGCGCGACCCTGCTGCTGCCGCACCACGCCCAGCAAGCACCGTGCGTCGGCGTCGCCGGGATTCTCGGCCAGGGCCGCCTCGTAGAGCCCGCCGCTCCGTCCAGATCGCCCGCATGATGCAGCCGTAAGCCCTTGAGTGACCGGGAATTGCAATGTCTGGCTTGCAGTCGCCAACAGTTGACCTCCATGAGGGCGGTAGATGGTCGAGGCCCCGCCGCAACTTCATCGTAAAATGGAACTAGTGGAGTTGTTGACCGCGATTGAACGCGTCCCGAGCGGCCGAGCGGCCTGGGAGCCCAAGAATGGACGTGAACCGTCGTCTTGGCTGGGGATTGGCTCGATGGGAGAGTCCGGCTCGTTCGATAATGCGATCTCGGAGTGATGGAGCCCTCCGGATCACTGTCCAGACGACCGGAGGGGCATCTCGACCGAACCTCCTTCGAGAGTTGGGTCGAGACCGGCCCGATCAAGGGAGCCTACCGAGGTCCGTCATGTCGATCCCCATCCATCAAACATGTCGTCTCCGGTATCGACTCCGGTTGGAAAGGGAAATGGTGTCAGTTCACTGTAAGGAAAATGGTGTCAGTTCACTTTAAAGGGGGGAAAAATGAACTGACACCATCTTTTCTTCTGCGCCGTGGATGCATTGCGAGCGAGGCTGGAGCCAGACTTCGTGCCAGAAATCCAGCTCCGAGCTTCCCGGAGCGCCTGCGCTGAGGTCAGTCGGAAAATCCACCAGGCCTGTGCAAAGGTCGAGCCGAACAGACGTAAATATTTCCTCGTTTTCTCCGGTTTATTGAACAGATTGTCAATCGGTCGCGACAACGCCCGGCGATGCATCGGGGGGATCGGCTCCTTCGAGGAATTGGATCTCCCCGTCCACAAGAGTATACCTTTCAAAATAATAGTCTCCGGACGTCGCTGACCCTCCGTCGAACTGAAAACAGGGTACAACGAGCAGGGTCACGGCAACTCCCCCGGGTATCTCTTCGATGTCGCCAATACTCCCCTCCCATCCCAGCAACCGATATGGTTTCTGATTAAGCCAGGCAAAATGTGCAAGCCGGCCTTGGGGAGGCCCATATTCGCAGCATTCAATGTACGAGCGACCGACTGATGGACCTTCAGCACTCGACCCGTTGCTTTGTGCGAAGGCCTGACCTTTATTACTGGTTCGTACACCAACTCGGCCTGAGGGAGATTGACCTTGAGGAGATGCTGTTCCAGAACGCCTCGATCCTTCAGGTCTCGAAATTCGCCGGGCGTCAATTTTGGCGGAGCCTGGGGCTCTATTCTGGTCAACACTCGCCCCAGCCTCTCCACTTTTCGGTGCCGAGGCACGACCAATGAACGTGACGACCAAAGTCGCGACGCTGAGCATCACTGCGATGGTGATCGCATTGTGCTACGTTTCATGATAGTTCTCCGGTTGAGAGGACACGGACGAAGTCTATTGAAGCTGGAGTTGCCAAGTCGAATTGTCAATCTTTACGTTTTGGAAATTCACAAACTTCAATGAATATGTTCTCACATTGCCACAGGGATCTGTCTGAAGAAGCTGTAGGTTTTGGGTTCTAGTGAAAAAAACCTCGTTGTTCGGCCAGGCTATGTAGTTGGCGTTTCCGGCGGAACCGATTTGAAATCCTGAATTGTGGCGCGGAAAGGAAAAAACGGGCGTCGTATCCTGGTGGGGTCCAACTCAGATCAGATCCTCGATTAAGATTAAAGACAACTTTGTTCGTGACCTCTTCTTGTGGTTGTCCAGCCAGGTATTGACCGCAGTCTTGTCCATTGCTTTGAATGGTGAAAACTACAGTGACTCCAATACATCCCTCGATCGAATCCGGCGAGGGCGTGGCCCGGTATTGACTGGTATGTTGACGTTCAGCACACCAGGATTGGATATCCTAACGCCAGTTGGCGCGAATCGTAAGGCTCGTTGTAAGGACCGAATTGGGCGGCTGGCGACCCATAACGTTATTATACGATATCGTGCATTGGATGTCGAAAGTGCCTGCGTAAGGCTCACCAACATTTTGAACTGCAAGAGTTGGATTGTTCGCGAGCGGCGACCACGCCGTCACGCACATATCATTCCAACGGTACTCCCAATAATAAGAGGCTACCTGCCCAGGGCTTACGCACCAGCCTGGGATGTCTGGGTGCTTTGGGAAGAGTGTGGATCGCCTCTGTTGTACAATCCGACTGGCCGGGCATCCGGCGTCTTTTGTACCATCGACCGCCAGGATAACTCGACCTCTTCAGGAACGTCCACACCATGACCGTCAACTCCGACACGACCTCCGCAACCCCGGCCCACGACCCGGTCTCGATCCTCGATCATTTCGCCGACCTGCCCGATCCCCGCCGCGAACAGGGACGAATCCACCAACTCGACGAGATCGTCTTCATGGCCACCTGCGCCGTGTCTGCGCGCCGATACTTGGGTACAGATCGCGGACTATGCTCACTCCAAGATCGATTGGCTCCAGACCGTCCTCACCTTGCCCGGCGGCGTCCCCTCGCACGACACCTTCCGACGGGTCTTCTGTCTGCTCGACTCGCTCGCCTTTCAGAAGTGCTTCTCCTCCTGGATGACCGCGCTGATGCAGCGGCGGGGATTGACTCCCGTCGTCGCGGATTCGCCCGAACTGACGCCGATCGCCATCGACGGCAAGGCCCAACGCGGCTCGGCGCGGGGACCGTCGGCCAATCGGCCCTCCATGTCGTCAGCGCCTGGGCGATCGAGAATCATTTGACCTTGGGGCAGGTGGCCACCGACGCCAAATCCAACGAGATTACGGCCATTCCCGAGTTGCTCGAGCTCCTGGACTTGACCGGGGCCGTGGTGACCATCGACGCCATGGGCTGCCAGAAAGACATCGCCGCCAAGATCATCGACCGGGGTGGCGAGTACGTGCTGGCCGTCAAGGAGAACCAACCGCATCTCTACGAGGACATCGCGCGGGCCTTCGACGAAGCGTTGGATCAGGGCTCGCCCGGGGTGGACTTCACCGAGTGCCAGACCGAAGGGGTCCGCAGCGGTCGCCAGGAGACCAGAAGTTGCTGCGTGATCACCAACCCTCAGGGGGTCCGAAACGCGGGCCTTTGGGTCGGGCTGACGGCGATCGTGATGGTGATCAGCCATCGGGTGGTCAATGGTGAGGCCAGCAGCGAGACCCGCTACTTCATCGGCAGCGCGTCCGGGACGGCGGAGCCGTACCTGGGTTGGGTACGTGGTCATTGGGGGATCGAGAACGCGCTGCACTGGGTGCTGGACGTCTGCTTCCGCGAGGATGACCAACGGCACTGGGCTGGAACACGCAAAGAACTTGGGGTGGCTCCGCAAGCTGGCGTTGTGTCTGCTCAAGGCGGCGAAGAACAGCAAGGGCAAGAGTATCGCCACGCGCCGCTTGGTTGCGGGCTGGAAGAACGACTATCTCTTGGATGTACTGGCCCAGATCCCCGAGAAATCGACTGTAGTGGCCGAAAACCCCGAGAAATCTGGTGCGTAAGCCCTGGCTACCTGCCCAGGGAAAGGTCCATTTACAGAATAGGTCGCTCCTTGACCTAAAATAACGGTAGTTGGCGAGATTTGTATCGTTTGCCCAAAAACTGGGTTGCCCAAGGTAAGGAGGGTAAGGCACCCACAAACAGTTACTTGAACAAATCTGCTGAACATGCCATCCACCTCCATGATTGTAGTGTTGGACGGTCTCATTACCCACATTCCGCGTGTTGCAGAAAACTCATTGCCCCGATGAGAGTTTCGCCGAGACGCACTTAGGAACGGGCCGGAAATAACTTCCCGATTGGTTCAAACGCATTTTCGTAGAACGGAATTCATTCCGTTTCTGTTGTCGAACGGAATTCCTCGCGTTCCTTGCCGGCTTCGATTCCAATACAGAAAGAAACGGAATGAATTCCGTTCTACGACAGAAACGCTGGCGGGGCTTCGTGTCGGTCGCGTACTCCGAGCAATTCAGGAAGTTATTCCCGACCTGATCCTAAGCGCTCTAGTCCGAAAAATCGTAGTTGAGAACCGATGAAGTTGACTGTCACGCTAGAATTGCCCGGCCTCACCATATTCCCACTCAACAGGAGGGCTCTCGCCATGCCAGGCAAGGCGGCCAAGGTGACCATCACCGAACGACAACGCGACATCCTCACCACGCTCCGCGACGCCGTCACGGCCCCGTCGCATCTCCGGCAACGCGCCGCCATCATCCTCCTGGCCTTCGACGGTCTCCGCAATGAAGACATCACCGAAGAGCTGGGCCTGGGCGGACGCCAAGTCGGACGGTGGCGACGGCGTGGGCCAAAGGTTGGTCCCGCTTGATTGACCTCGAGTGCCGCGAGACCAAAGCCGACCTGCGCTGGGCGATCGAAGTGCTCCTCACCGATGCACCCCGCCCCGGAGCCCCCGGCAAGTTCACCCCGGAGCAAGTCACGATGATCCTCGCGGTCGCCTGCGAGCCCCCCGAGAAGTCCGGCCGGCCTATCACCCACTGGACGGCCCACGAGCTGGCCGACGAGGTGGTCAAGCGGGGCATCGTCGTGTCGATCTCGACCTCGCAGGTCAGCCGCTACCTCCGCGAGGCGGCCCTGCAGCCCCACAAGAGCCGGTACTGGCTCGACACCACCGAGAAGGATCCGGTCCGGTTTCAGGAGCAGGTCGAGGCGGTCTGCGAGACGTACCTGGCGGCGCCGGCGTTGGAGCGAACTCAGAACACCCATACCGTGTGCGTGGACGAGATGACGGGCATCCAGGCGCTGGAACGGATCGCTGCGACCAAGCTGATGATCGCCGGCCAGCCGCGCGGATCGAGTTCGAGTACAAGCGCCACGGGACGTTGACGCTGATCGGTAACTTCCAGGTGACGACCGGGAACTGATCGTGCCGTCGATCGGCCCGACGCGAACCGAGGCCGACTTCGCCAGCCACATCGAGCAGACGATGGCGACCGACCCGGGCGCGTCCTGGGTGTTCGTCGCGGATAACTTGAACATCCACTGCTCGGAGACCTTGGTGGAGGTGGTGGCCGAGGCGTGTGAGATCACGACGCCGCTGGGGAAGAAGGGGGTACGTGGGGTCCTGAAATCGGTGGCGACTCGCCAGGCGTTCTTGTCGGAGGAGAGTCACAGCGTCCGGTTCGTGTACACGCCGAAGCACAGTTCGTGGCTGAACCAGATCGAGGGGGTCTTTGGGGTGATCATGCGGAAAGTGATCCGCCGTGGTTCTTTCAAATCGGTGAAAGATTTGCGTGAGAAATTGGTGGATTTCATCGACTACTTCAATCGCGTCTTCGCGCATCCGTTCCGCTGGACGTACACGGGTCGTCCGCTGATGGCGAACGCGTGGCGTGAAAGGGGTCCGACAATCATCGGAACAGAAAGTCGGGTTAAGCCGTGTTCGGCCCAGGATTTCAGGTCCGGTTCTTGAGACGCGGTGTCCTGCCTCTTGCCCGAGACGCGGACGTAGATGGCGACGTGCTTATGGGCGATCCGTTGGTCCTGCGACTTCGGGCCATAGGTAGTCTTAGGCATTGCTTGCCCCGATGGATCAGAGAAGGCATCGAGCCTACCTCGGGGGCGGCCGGATTGGCAAGAGAAAGCTATAGGATTCTCGTTACGGTTTTCCCGGCCCAAAAGCCCGCGATTTCCAGCGTCCGACCCCGCGAATCGACCGGGGACTTTCTCTTTACACTTTTCCCCGACGGGCGTGGGAGGGGCTTAACCCGACTTTCTGTTCCGATGATTGTCGGACCCCTGAAATGGGGCAAAGTAGCGAACGAGAGCAATCTGGCTCGTCATCGGCGTTCAACTGAGGGTTTTCGGACTAGACGTCGCGATCAACCTGGCCACGGCTGGGAACTCTCCGAACGAGGTTCCCCCCGGCAACGCCGAGCGACGGCCGACGGGGAACGTCTCAATGGCCGGAAGTGTTGGAAGCATGCCGCAGGCTCTTGATCCGCCAGGCATGGGGACCCTGGAGAGCCGTGCCGGCCTCGGTCGGAGGGGGAGGCGCCACGGCCGCCGCGGCTTCGCCGTCCCACTGGTGGCTTTCGAGGCTGCGCAGGACCTGGTCGGCCAGGCGGATGGCGCGCAGGGCATCCTCGCCGCCGACGCGGGGACGTGCGATCGCCCCGCGCCGCCGCGACGAAGTCCTCGAGCTCCAGGGCCAGCGGCTCGGCGGACTCGCACTGGACCTGGTCGACCCGCAGGACCTTGCCGAAGAGATGGTCCTTGATCGCCGCCGGCTGGCTCAGGTCGACGCCGTCGAGGTCGAGCCGGCCCCGCCGGAGTTGTTCCGAGGGGCGGACCAACGTCGCCTGCTTCGCGGCGAAGTCGAGCGAGGCGTAGCCTTCCGCCCCCCAGATCCGCATCTTCCGGACGGCCGTATAGCTGGCCCGGCTGGCCGTCAGATTGGCCACGCTGCCGTCCTCGAACTCGATCCGCGCATTGGCCACGTCCTCGTGTTCGCCGAAGAGGCTCAGCCCCACCGCCGCGACCGATCGCACCGGCGCGGCGATCATGGAGAGGAGCAGGTCCAGGTCGTGGATCATCAGGTCGAAGACGACGCCGATGTCCGTCGAGCGGAAGGTGTAGGTCGAGAGCCGCTCGGCGGTGATGTACTTGGGCCGGATCGGCAGTTGGTTGAGGGCGAGCAGGGCCGGGTTGAAGCGCTCGATGTGGCCCACCTGGAGGACGGCCCCGTTGACGCGGGCCATCGCGGCGAGCTGCTCGGCCTCGGCCAGGGTGCCGGCCATCGGCTTCTCGACCATCGTCGCGATCCCCCGGGCCAGGAACGCGCCGGCCACCTCGCGGTGCAGGAAGGTGGGCACGGCGACCGTGACGGCATCCACGGCGTCCAGGAGCTGCCGGTAGTCGTGCACGGCCGACCGTCCCGCACTTCGCGGCGACCGCGGCCGCCCGGCCGGCATCCGCATCGGCGACCGCGACCAGCTCGACGCCGGGGATGGTCGCCAGGATCCGGGCATGGTGCTGGCCGAGGTGCCCCACGCCCACGACGCCCACTCGCAACGGCTTCATGCCGACCTCCGGCGTTCCCGCGCCCGTCCTTGCTTGCCCAGGTGCTGGGCCTCGATGAAATCCAGCAGGCTCTTCACCTCCGCGCAGAGATGACCGTGAGACTCGAGGGTCTCGGCGGCATTGCTGGCCGTCATCTTGGCGCGGTAGATCAAGCGATGGGCTTCGTGCAGCGCCGCGATCGCCTCGGCCGACAGGCCGTTGCGCCGCAGCCCGACCACGTTGATGCAACGGACCTTGGACGGATTGCCGTCGACGATCATGAACCGGGGCACGTCGTGGTAGATCCGCGACAGGCCGCCCACGTAGCAGTAGGCGCCGATCGTCACGAACGGGTGGATGCCGACGCCGCCGGAGATCGTGACATACGACTCGATGTGGGAGTGTCCGCCCAGGATCGTGTTGTTGGCGATGATGACCCGGTCGCCGAGCAGGCAGTCGTGCGGCGACGTGAACGTTGACCATCAGGAGGTTGTGCGAGCCGATCCGGGTGACGCCCTCTTCCTTCTCGCTGCCGCGGTGGATGGTCACCGCCTCGCGAATGACGTTGTGGTCGCCGATCTCGACGCGGGTCGCGGTGCCTCGGTAGGACACGTCCTGGGGCTCGCCGCCGATGACGGCGAAGGGATGGACCACGTTCTCCTCGCCGAGCGTGGTCTGCCCGTAGATGCAGGCATGAGCGATCAGGCGAGTGCCTCGACCGATCACCACATCAGGCCCGATCACGCAATAAGGCCCGACTTCCACGTCATCGCCGAGCTCCGCGCGAGGATCGACGCAAGCCGTATCGGCAATCAGGGTGGCCATGATCGCAGGGTTCCTCCGGATCACGTTGGTGTCGCAGGCGTCTGGCCTGCATGTCCCGGATGCAGGCGGGACGCCCGCACCGCAATCTGCTTACCCAGCGGCCGGGATCGGCTCGGCCACGGCACCGCGGAGTCCTCCGCGCGGTGCACGTTCGGCATCGACCATGATGAACCGTACGCGGGCCTGCGCGGCCAGGGCGTCGCCGACCTTGGCTTTGCCCGAGACGACCGCGGCCTTGTCCTTGATCCGATGCCCGACGACCTCCAGCCGGAGCTGATCGCCGGGGACGACCGGCCTTCGGAGTTTGACATCGTCGATCGAAGCGATCAAGGCGAATCGCCCGGCCCGGGGGACGCTCGAGGCGATCAGGACGCCGGCCGCCTGCGCCAGCGCTTCGACGATCAACACGCCGGGCATGATCGGCATCCCCGGCCAGTGGCCGAGAAAGAACGGTTCGTTGATGCTCACGTTCTTGATGCCGACCACGCGCCGGCCGGGACCAGCTCGAGGACGCGGTCGACCAGCAAGAAGGGGTAGCGGTGGGGCAGGAGGTCATGATCCCCGCGACGTCGATGGTCCCGTCCTCCTTGAGGGGGAGCGGCTCGATTCCGGCGGTTGCCAGGCCGGCGGCGCCCCGGAGCAACCGGCGGGCCAGTGCGGCGTTGGTGTGGTGTCCCGACCGGTAGGCCACGACGAAGCCGTGGAGGTCCACACCCAGCAGCGCCAGGTCGCCGACCATGTCGAGGACCTTATGCCGGGCGCACTCGTCGGGGTAGCGCAGCTCGTTACCGACGACGCCGTCGCGACCGAAGAGCAGGAGGTCGGCCGGGGTGGTCCGCACGCCGATCCCGGCGGCGCGAAGCGCGTTGGCCTCGGTCTCGAGCAGGAAGGTGCGGCTGGGCGCCAGCTCGGTCCGGAAGGACTCCGCGGAGAGGCCGACGCAGAAACTCTGGGAGCGGATCGGCGCCTCGCGGCCGTAGTCGAGGTGGTAGGAGAGCATCAAGCCGCCGGCCGGAGCCGGGGGGGTGGATCGCGAGGACGGCGTCCCCCTCGCGGATGCTGATCGAATCCTGGACCACCAGGGCCGGGCGCATCCGGTCCTGCTCGACGATCCCGGCGCGGTCGAGGGCCTCGACGAAGACCTGGCTCGATCCATCGCAACCGGGACATTCGCCCGCGTCGATCTCGACAACCGCATTGTCGATCTGGAGGCCCGCCAGCGCGGCCATGACATGCTCGATCATCTCCACGCTCGCGCCGTCGCGGCGGATCGTGGTACGCCGCTGGGACGGGGCGACCGAATCGATCCGCGCGGGGATGGTCGGCCGGCCGGGCAAGTCGGAGCGCTGGAAGACGATCCCGGCGTCGGGCTCGGCCGGGTGAAAGCGAATGGTGACGTCGGCGCCGTGGAAGAAGCCGACTCCGCGCACCTCCGCCGAGCGGGCGATCGTACGCTGTCGACGGGTGGCTCTGAGCATTCCCTGCCCCTTCATCTCATCCTGGATCGAGCCCGAGCCCCGGCGCCATGCTCCGAGGGCCGCGGGCCCAGACGCCCCGACCTCGAGTCCGCGGGACGGTCGCGGCAACCGGATCTGCGCGCTCCCGACGGTTTCGGCACGGACCGCTGGGAGGGGGCTCCGATCTCCCGACCGCCAACCGCGAGTGCCGATCAATTCCCGGTCGGCTGCGACACCGTCCGTGGCGGCTCCGGGCCGGCGGGCCGCGGGCTTCGACGCCGCACCGGTGTTCTTCGTCCCCTCGTACCATCTGTTGAGGAAGTACACCACATCCTTGGTGATATCGTTGCTGGGATCGGCGTAGACCACCGTTTCATTCATGCTGGCCATGACGGAGTTCGGGTCAGTCCCCGCCTGCGGCTTATGCGGGTCCGAGGCTCTCAAGACGTAGTTCATCCCGCGCCATCGGGCTACGCGTGCCGTCGCCCCCTGGATCTCCTTGTAGATGGTTGCCATCATCTCGGCCTCGCGCAAGGTGAACTCGCGCTGGGCTTGCTCGCGCCCGCCTCCATCTTGGCTTTCAGCTCGGTGATGTGATCCTCGCGCTTCTTGTAATCGGCGGAACCGGGCTGCAGCTTCTGCATCATCTCCATTTCCTGGCGGGCCTCGCTCTCGAGCTTCATCAATTCGCCGCGCCGCAGGTTGACGGCCGCGCTGAACTCCTTGCTCAGGGCCTTCACCTTGTCGTAGTTCTTCAAGATGAAATCGACGTCGATGGTGCCGAAGACCGGCGCAACCGGAGGCGGCGGCGTGTTCGACGGGGCCGTGGTCGGGTTCGCTGCGGGCCGGACTCCACCGTCGGCTTTTTGTTGTTGCGGGGCCTGGCCGCGCAACGGCGCAACGAGATAGGCGACTCCCGCCAGGCTCAGCCCGATCGCCAAGACTCCACGAGGCGAAAGAACCATCGGTACAACTCCTTTTTACCGAGGTGGTGCATTCCGAGGCGATGCCATTGGTGGGGATCCATCCCCCGCCACGCCCGTGCGACCCAGGAGCAAACCGGTCCGGCCGGTCGGTCGTCGGGATCGCGGCCCTGCTCGATGGTCCAGCCGGAGCCGCGGCGATCGATCGGCCGATTCATGACCGCCCCCGATTCCGGGGCCGGTTCGACCGAGGTGTTTCCCTCGTCGGACGGAGACGGGCGGCATTTTGCCCCGATCCCTGGGTTGGGTCAAGCCGAACCCGGAAGATCTTGACTCGCCGCCTCGCCGCGTTTCCCCGATCCGAGCTCGAAAACCGATCTGTCGCCAATCGCGGGCGGGGGATTGTGTCGATATTTGTCCGAGGGTCCAACGATCTGGCACGATGCATTACATCATGTGGCCAGGGCCAGGAGAGATGGCAAGGCGCGGGAGCGGATCGGTCCTCTTGACAATGTCCCGGCATTTTCAGCCAGAGGAGCGGCGAATCGCCCAATTTCCGGCCGTCGCCGGGATTTTCAAACCGAGACTCGGGGACAAAGACTAACGACAAATGACAAAGGTCGTTCTTTTCCGGCGGTTCTCGGCGTCTGATCAACGCGCCGAATCTCGAACACCGATCGATCCCGCGCGAGGAGCAGGCGTCATGGCTATTGGGACGCAAACGCAACCGCAAGGCAAGCTACTGGATTACGAGCAGTTCATCGATCATCAGCTTCAGCGCCACCCGGCGGCGAATCAGGTTCACCGACATCATGACGGCGTGCTTGACGCTCCTGGTGGGCTTCCTGGCGGTCCTGTTCCTCGAGGTCGTGTTCGATCACGTCTTTGGCATGCCGTTCTGGCTCCGGTGGACAATCCTGGTCTCCGGGCTGATGACAAGCTGCGTATACTCCGCGTTCCGTGTCGTGACGCCGCT
>CAWJGW010000033.1:0-150296 GCA_963842405.1 uncultured Isosphaeraceae bacterium
GCGTCAGGTGAAGTACAGGTCGCACGCGCGGCGCGCGTACGCGAGGCATCTCGGCGCGGCCATCATCCACCCGGATGGCGGGCCAGCACCGGACATCCTTCCACCCGCAGGCCGCAACCCCGCCGGTCACCACGGCGTGACACCCCGGAGCGAGCGTCAACCACGACCGCCCCAATGCATCCACTCGCCGCGGGGGACGCGGCACGATGCCCAGGATCACTCGGTCACGAACTATCCCCGATCCCGCGCCGCGGGGCCTCCGTCTCCAGAGGCCGCCTTCCGGGATCGACCGAACCCGCCTCCGTCCCAGACGCGATCGCCGCCGCGCGACGCAGGGCTTCCCAGCGGTCCGGCAGCAACTCCTCGATCCGGCTCGCGGGGTGCGTGCTCAAGCGATCCAGCACGTCCTTCAGGTAGGCCCAAGGATCGATCCCCAACCCTTTGCACGTCTCCGTCAGGCTGAACAGCACCGCCGCCGTCGCGCCGCCCCCTTCGCTCCCAAAAAACAGCCAATTGTTGCGACCGATGGCGATGGTCTTTTCCCCACGCTCCGCCGCGTTGTTGTCGATCTTCAGGAAGCCGTGTTCGGTGTAACGCATCAGCGCCGCCCGCTGGTTCAGCGCGTAGCCGATCGCCTCGCCCATCGGGCTCTTGGGCAGCACCAGCGCGCGCACCTTCTCAAGCCAGGCGAACAACTCCTTCAGGATCGGTACCGACCGCTCCTGACGCAGGGCGCGTCGCGCCTCATCGTCCAGGTTCGCCGCCTTGGCGTCGGCCTCCACATCGTAGAGCCTCCGGATGTATGCCAAGGCTCGATGCGCGTGCGGCGCGTCGGTCGCGCTGCGCCTCGTAGAACTTCCGCCGCGCATGCGCCCAGCAACCGACCTCGATGATCGACCCGCTCTTGAAGAGGGCGTCATAGCCGGAGTAGGCGTCGGCCTGGAGGTAGCCCCGGTAATCCTTGAAGAACCGCGCCGGCCCAGCCCCGCTCCGGTCGCGGGTGAAGTCGTACGCCGTGTAGGGATGGTCGCGGTCGCCGATGGCGACCCAGATCCGGCCTTGTCGGGTCCCTTCCCGGCCCGGGTCCAGGACGTCCACCGGGGTGTCGTCGGACTGGATCACCTGGGACTGGAGGATCGCCCGGACCATCGCGTCGTAGATCGGTTTGAGCAGTTCGGCGCAGGTCGCCATCCAGCCGCACATCGTCTGGCGGGAGAGGGTGAGGCCCTGTCGGGCGAAGATGCGTTCCTGGCGGTACAGTGGCAAGTGATCGGCATACTTATTGACAATCACATGAGCCAGCAAGCCCGGCCCGGGCAACCCCTTCTCGATGGGCTCGGGGAGTCGCTCGGCGATGACGACGTGGGCCTGGCAGGTCTTGCAGGCGTACTTGGGTCGGATGTGCTGGATGACGACCAGGCTGGCGGGGATGTATTCGAGCTGCTCGCGGATCTCCTCACCGAAGACTTCCCGGCAGCCCCCGCAAGCGGGGCAAGTGAGCTGGTCCGGGGACACGTCGTGCACGACCGGCCGGCGTGGGAGGTGGTCCGGCAGCGGCCTGCGGCCGTGGCCTTTGCGTTTGGGCTTGGCTGTGCGGGTGTCGGCGGCGGGTCCTCGGCGGGTCCCGGCTGAGTCGGTGTCGCGGGAATCGCATCGGGCTCGGTCAGGATGTCGGCGGCGAACAGGAGGAGTTGGTCCGGGTCGATGGTCTCGCTGGAGCGGCCGAACCGCTGGCGGAGCAGCCGGTCGAGTTGGTGCTGCAGATTGCCGATGAGGAGTTGGTCCTGGTGGAGCGTCTCGAGCAGCTCTCGGATGAGGCTGTGACAGGAGTCCAGGTCGGTGGGGAGGTCGATGGTCAGGTCTTCCATACCTATGAAGACGTTGCATGACACTGTTTTATTCGATTATTTTCATAAATAATGCAAGAAAGCCGTGGCCTGGTCCGGGCGGTCCCGCTGACGGTTCGGTGCATGGCCTGGGGGGGTGGCTGACACCGCGAGGGCGCGGCGGCTGGCCGGCGTGGAGGTGGTTGATCACGATCCGGAGCCGACCGATCCGGTGGTGACGGGGTCGGCCTGGGGACGGGCGAATCGCGGCCGACGGCGTGAGCCGGCCGGGTCGATCCCGCCCAGGAGCATGGCCAGCTCGGCGTGGCGGAGTTCGAGGTGTGCACCGGTGGCCGCGGGCAGCCGGAAGGTCCCGGCTTCCAGCCGCTTGGCCCAGACGGCGTAGCCGTCATGGTCCCAGTAGAGGATCTTGACGCGGTCGCGCCGGCGATTGAGGAAGACGAAGTAATGTCCGGAAAGCGGGTCTTGGCGGACGATGTCCTGGGCCATCTGAGCCAGGCCGTCGAAGCCGCGCCGCATGTCGGTAGGCAGGGTGCAAACGTAGATGCGGACCGCGGGGTGTAAGGTTAGCACGGGGGTTGCCTCAAGGCCTCAACGAGGCGTCGGAGGGTCTGGGGATCGAATCCCGGTGCGACGGCGATGCGGAGTCCGTCGGCGAGGATGATCTCCAGGGACGCGGCGGAGGATGGGGCGCGACCGGGTTGAGATGCTGGGGAGCAGACGACGGGGAGAAAGAGCGGAGTGGTCTCGGCGGCGTCGGTGGGAGCGAGGGGGCCAGGCGAGCCGGAACGGCGGCGGGGCTTGTAGAGGTGGTAGCGGAAGGTGGGCAGGGAGAGGCCGCGTCGGCTGCAGAACTCGGCCTGGGTCAGGCCGCTGAGCCGCCACTGGGCGAGGAGCTGCGGCCAGGAATGGGTACCCGGATTTCGAAATAGCCATGGACGGATCTCCCCGAGGCGGATAGACCGCTCAGGTAATGATCGGGGAGGCTCGCCTGGCTTTAAAGATGTACTCCACCGGACGCTCACGTGCTCCCTTCGGTTCGGACGAGATCAATCTGGTTGAAAATCTGAGCTTTGCTCATAATCCCGACACTACCAACAGGGCCTGAGCGAAGCGCAGGCTTACCTACGCTTCTCTGATACTCAAGGTAGGCCGGTGCCCAGCCGATTGCTACGGCTTGGCTTTCGCTCGTCGGCTGCTCCTTGCTAGTCCGAAAACCCTCAGTTGAACGCCAATGACGCAGCCAGATTGCTCTCGTTCGCTACTTTGCCCCATTTCAGGGGTCCGACAATCATCGGAACAGAAAGTCGGGTTAAGCCCCTCCCACGCCCGTCTGGGAAAAGTGTAAAGAGAAAGTCCCCGGTCGAATTCGCGGGGTCGGACGCTGGAAATCGCGGGCTTTTGGGCCGGGAAAACCGTAACGAGAATCCTATAGCTTTCTCTTGCCAATCCGGCCGCCCCCGAGGTAGGCTCGATGCCTTCTCTGATCCATCGGGGCAAGCAATGCCTAAGACTACCTATGGCCCAAAGTCGCAGGACCAACGGATCGCCCATAAGCACGTCGCCATCTACGTCCGCGTCTCGGGCAAGAGGCAGGACACCGCGTCTCAAGAACCGGACCTGAAATCCTGGGCCAAACACGGCTTAACCCGACTTTCTGTTCCGATGATTGTCGGACCCCTTTCACGCCACGCGCTTCGCCATCAGCGGACGACCCGTGTACGTCCAGCGAAACGGATGCGGAAGACGCGATTGAAGTAGTCGATGAAATCCACCAATTCTCACGCAAATCTTTCACCGATTTGAAAGAACCACGCGAATTACTTTCCGCATGATCACCCCAAAGACCCCCTCGATCTGGTTCAGCCACGAACTGTGCTTCGGCGTGTACACGAACCGGACGCTGTGACTCTCCTCCGACAAGAACGCCTGGCGAGTCGCCACCGATTTCAGGACCCCACCGACCCCCTTCTTCCCCAGCGGCGTCGTGATCTCACACGCCTCGGCCACCACCTCCACCAAGGTCTCCGAGCAGTGGATGTTCAAGTTATCCGCGACGAACACCCAGGACCCGCCCGGGTCGGTCGCCATCGTCTGCTCGATGTGGCTGGCGAAGTCGGCCTCGGTTCGCGTCGGGCCGATCGACGGCGCGATCAGTTCCCCGGTCGTCACCTGGAAGTTACCGATCAGCGTCAACGTCCCGTGGTGCTTGTACTCGAACTCGATCCGGCCGGCTGGCCGGCGATCATCAGCTTGGTCGCAGCGATCCGTTCCAGCGCCTGGATGCCCGTCATCTCGTCCACGATACGTATGGGTGTTCTGAGTTCGCTCCAACGCCGGCGCCGCCAGGTACGTCTCGCAGACCGCCTCGACCTGCTCCTGAAACCGGACCGGGTCCTTCTCGGTGGCGTTGAGCCAGTACCGGCTCTTGTGGGGGTGCAGGGCCGCCTCGCGGAGGTAGCGGCTGACCTGCGAGGTCGAGATCGACACGACGATGCCCCGCTTGACCACCTCGTCGGCCAGCTCGTGGGCCGTCCAGTGGGTGATAGGCCGGCCGGACTTCTCGGGGGGCTCGCAGGCGACCGCGAGGATCATCGTGACTTGCTCCGGGGTGAACTTGCCGGGGGCTCCGGGGCGGGGTGCGTCGGTGAGGAGCGCTCGATCGCCCGCGAGGTCGGCTTTGGTCTCGCGGCACTCGAGGTCAATCAAGCGGGACCAACCTTTGGCCACGCCGTCGCCACCGTCCGACTTGGCGTCCGCCCAGGCCCAGCTCTTCGGTGATGTCTTCATTGCGGAGACCGTCGAAGGCCAGGAGGATGATGGTGGTGCGTTGCCGGAGATGCGACGGGGCCGTGACGGCGTCGCGGAGCGTGGTGAGGATGTCGCGTTGTCGTTCGGTGATGGTCACCTTGGCCGCCTTGCCTGGCATGGCGAGAGCCCTCCTGTTGAGTGGGAATCTGGTGAGGCCGGGCAATTCTAGCGTGACAGTCAACTTCATCGGTTCTCAACTACGATTTTTCGGACTAGCAGGAACTGTGCCTGCCTTGGGCCCAAGTGCCGCTTTGATGCGGGCGACATCAGGATGCTTGATGCCGGCCTTCTCGAGAGCCTCAAAGTCAGCAGTGGCTGAATTCCGAGTGTTTTGCCATTCATCGGGTACCAGCCAATGTGCCCGTAGTATTTCCAATGCCTGTTCATACTTGCCTTGGAACAATATAATGCGGTCGCAAGGATGCCGTGGGCACTTGCGTTGGATGAGTTATTATGCTCAAGGGATTTCCGCGCCAAAGTCTCCGCGTCAGTCCATGCTGGCAGTAGAGAGCTCGGTCGGAAGCCGCATTGTAAGCTCCCGCGAGCTTGAGGCGGTTCGAATTGCCCTTCTCTCTTATATATTGGGTTTCGCTCTTTCTTCAACTTTTCAATTGCTGCATCGATTCGGCTCCCGCGGTGACCCGAATGCGTACGGGGCACAGCTCCATGAAATCGACCTTGTTCTCAATCGCGATTTCATTGAGGCGTTTGAAGCTGGCTTGAACTTCGTCTGCATGATCCCGTCGCGCTCTCCTCCTTCATCCAGCGGAATTGCTTCAGAAGCTAAGTGTAGCCGTTCCGACCGGTCAACACGTAGAATTCGAATGGGTAAGAAATTCCGTTGAAATCTACGGAAAAAGTATATTTTTTCACCCCACTGTCTTTTACGCCCCAATCCTTCGCGGAACGCGCGAAGAACTCAGTATCATCTCCGATGCCTTCTCGGGAATCTTACCTTTCAAAGGAGTTCCTGGTAAACCGATCCAGATCTATCTCCTTCCCAAACAACTTCAGCAACCTGATCCAACCTCGCCGCAACAATTGCTGAGCCGACGACTTATCTCCAATCTCCGTCAGTGCTGCAACTGAGAAACACAGATCTCCGTAATGACTCGCTCAGGTACCATTCCCACGGTCTCGGCCAGGATGGTATCGCAAAGAGCCAAAGTGTCATTCAATAGCTTTTTTCCTTCAACGAGTTGTCCTGTCTTTAGTAGCGACCTAATGCAATAATTCGACTGGCTCGATGAAGGGGGCCTGGCTTTCCCGATGTGAGTGCAGATATGCGCAGATCCTCATAAGATCTATGCCAGAAACCTGAGACCCTCTCGGTGTTGGCCGTTGGTAAACCAACTCTCGACTGCGGCAGCGGAAGTCGCGGAGAAAGTGCCGACGAAGGCTGACTTCGCGTCCGGGCTGGCCTGCTGGTAGAGACGAAATATATTGCTCGACCATCTGCCCGTGGAGCGTAAGTAGCGGATCGAGACGCTTGGTTTTACGCAGATTATTCACCGCCGCGATGATGTCGGTGTTTTGTAGAACGGCATCCGCTCCAGCTAATTCTCAACGACATGAAATCTCTCAATGAATTCTGTGCAGCGGCCAGAGCTGAAGCCTTTGACTTTTCGCCCCCTCCCCCGACGTACTCGATCGTATAGGACGAGAAAGCCGGCGCGAGCAAATCCGTGACGCTAGACCCTACTCCAAGAGCCGGCGGCTACCAGATGCGATGCTTCGCGGTCGCGGGGGCGCGGATTCATCGGCGGAGCGGCGGTGTTGATACCCTGGCCAATACCCATTTCCTGTAAGCGCAAGAGATCGCCTCTGGTGCCATAGACCACGCTGCTTTTCGGCAGGCGGGTCTCGTAGGACTTGCATGGTACTCTCGAGCTCCTTCAAAATGCCGCGACGATGGTCCGCGGTCGCCTTATCATTGTTCCAAAGAAGCCTTGTTCGAATGAATGATATAAGATTTTCCAATCGCTTCGCTACAATTTCAAGTTGCACGAGCGTATAAGTGTCGTTTTGAACGAGGTGCTTGGCGAAACCAAACCATCAGTTCTAATACCGACGAGTAGCCCGCCGGACTCAGGTCAAGTTTCTCTATCCCCCAGAAAGCGTTTTGTCTTAAGCGGACGTACGCCAGGACGGTGTCGAAATTCGAAGCCGACTTCGCAATAAGTGGAAGAACTCTGTCAGCAAGTAATGAAGACGCGTGTCCATTCTTGTCATCGCCAAAAATTACGGATTCTTCTAGTAAAATCAGTCGAAGGTTTAATCGCCATGACTCCGGCCAACTTAGAACTAGCTTTCAACTTTCGGAAGGTGGCTCTCAGCCAACTGTTTCGACTTTCTTGGACCACTGAGATAGTAATGAACAACAGTCTGTCGCTCTAAGATCTCCGCGTAAGTTTCGGCTTCTACTACACTCTCAAGTGGCCTCTTCTCAGACCACTTCAAGGCTTCCGAGAGACGCTCTTGTGCACGAGTATAGTCCGCGTCTCGACGATGGCTTCGCGGCCGTCATCCACCAATAGTCGAGCGATGTAGTGAATGGTGCCGCGATGATCGGGCTGCTCCTGGTTGAGCTTTCGCAACTGCTCGAGCAAGTGGCCGTGCAGCTTCGATTTGAGTTTATTTGCCTGTCTGCCGCTGATGCCCGGGGTATTCTCCAATGTGCCGGGCGCGTAGTCATCATAAAGGGTAGTCAGCCCCTGCCAGGCTGAGTCAAATCCGACCTGGGCCCGATTCCTGGCTAATACGGCAAGTTTCTCGGCTTCTTCGGACCTGGTTCCTGGCCAAGACGGCACGCCTCTCGGATACTTCGGCCTGATTCCTGGCGGTTACGGCCTGGGCCGTGGCTTCTCTGGATCGCCTGAAGCCAAGCCATCCAATGATCGCGCTGACTGCGGCGATGACTGCCAGGCACGACGCGAGAATCGCAAGCCGTTGCAGGCGGTTACGCTCCTTCAGGTCCGTGCGGTCTCGCCCTCGGCACGCTCCTGTTCAGATCTGGCTCGCGCGAGATCGCTTCGACTTCGTGGCGTTCGTCGCGACTGGCTTTGACGATCCGGGTAAGAACGTCGTGAGCCAACTCGATCCGACGGACTCCGCCGCGCTCTTCGACTGTGAGTAGCCTCCGCTCCACGAGCTGATCGAGAACGGCTTTGGCCGCGTCCGGCAGCGGCGGCATGGGAAAGGTCGCGAGCGATGGTGTCGAACGCGATGCTTTCGCGGAAACCGTCAGGCGACAGGAGCCGGTCCTCAACGAGGCGGCGCAGACTCTTCAGCGCCGCATCCGCATCGGGAATGCCGTCCAGCGCGGAACCGTAAGTGGCAAGATCGAAGCTGCGGAGATAGAAGCTTGCCAGGATGTCGGTGCTGTGCCCTTCGAACTGGGCTTGCGTGATTTGACTGTCGCCGGAGTCGAGACGTTGGGCGTTGAGCTCCGCGCAGACGAGCGAAAGCAGAGGAGGAACGGCGTCGATTTCATCGAGGGGAACGTCTTCGTTGGCACCCGCGACGAACCGAACGATCGCCTCGCCCACCTCATCGGGGATGATGGCGGGCATGCCGGAACGAAGCTGGCCCGGGCGGACGACGGCAAGGAATGCCTGAGGCCCGCTTAGCATGCGGAGTTCCAGCCGATTCTCCATGAGCGAGGGCATGGATCGCCGCCACCGCTCCAGCAGGTGGAGAAAGTCTTCACGCAGCGAGAGCAGGACCCGCGCATGCCGGGCGCTGTAATCGAGACGTTCGGCCAGGTCGTCGTCTTCCTCCAGCATGACCGGAGCAGAGGCAGGTGGCCGATTCTCGACGAGGGCAGCCAGCGACTCGCGAAGGGCCGTACCTGGTACCCGCCGCGCGGGCCGCTCGCCCAGGGTAAATATCTCCTCGAATTGATCAATCAGGAAGACGGGGCGGGGAAAGCCGTCGGTAGGCGTGCCGCGCGGGGGGATGAAGCCGTAGGCCGGGTCGTGAAAGAGAAGCCAGAGAAATGCGGAGTAATCGGGCGGGCCTTCTTATCGGCAAGGGCAGGCCGACGGAAGCGGCTAGTTGCTCGTATCCCGCGGATTCCAGGGCGGCCCGCAGACGGTCGAGGAGTTGCTATTCCAGGGACGGTGCGCTGGCATCGTGATCGAAGCGGACGACGACCGGGAGAAAACCCGTGGTGCGTAGACGCGGGACGAGGGCAGCCTGGAGCAAGGAGCTCTTGCCCAGGCCGGACTGCCCAAAAAGGATAGCGAGTGGCTTGTCGAGGATGCGTTCGTAGAGGTCTTCGAGTTCCTCACTTCGCCCGAAGAAAAAGGACTGGGCATCCTCGGTGAAGGATCGTAGACCCAACCACGGGGATTCTGGGGTGGCTAAGGAACCAGGAATCGCTGGGGTGGCACTCATTGGGGCGCGTTCATGGCTTTGCGTTGCAAGTCGAGAATTCGTTCGGCGAACGTCGGGAGTGATGGCCCCTCCGTCGAGGCGGGTCGCCTGCATCTGATGAAAACTTCGCGGCTCGCGGGCCGGGGGAAGCGGTGAGTCGTCGATCACGACCGGGAATGTAGAACTCCTCGTCGTGGGCAATGCGTTCGCCTCGTGACTCCGCCCAATTTCGCTCCAGATGATAGTAGCTTTCCCGCGCGGTTTCCGTCGTGCGAGAGATCACCGAGAGAAACAAGCCGCACCGCTTCTTGACTTCGTCTTCGAGCGAATTGTGCCAGTCCTGCCCGGCCAGCAGTCGCTCCCGGTCATACCAGACGTCGCAGCCGGCCGCTTGCAGGCCACGCACCAGGTTGGCCGCCGCCGCCTCGTCCTCGCGGGCATAGCTGATGAAGACAGCGCCGCGCGGCATCTCGGGGGTAGGGACGGGAAGATTGAGAGTTGCTTCACGATCGGTCCTCGGGATGTCGTGCCTTCCAGCGCCGGGCCAGCTCGGCACAAAATGCGACAGGGTCCTGCCGATGACGTGGATATCGCGGCTGACCGCCCCAAAAAAGAGCACGAGACTCTGGGGCGAGAGGTCGCCGGGACCGTCGGCGAGGTAAGCCCGATGCACGCGGGGCGTGGAAAGCGGCTCTTGCTTGCTCACACGGAGGAAGAACCGCACCAGCCAATCCGAGAAATTCAGGCCCAGGAAGAGGAGGCCGTGCTCCTTCAGATCGCGGCCCAGCCGCTCCATCACCGGCATGTGCTTGTTCAGGGCGAAGATGAATTCGAGCATGTCCTCTTCCCAGACGACATACTCGGGCATCGACGAAACGCGGCCCAGGAGATGGAAAACCGTGGTTCCGGGAAGATCGCGCCGGCGGCGGGTAAGTCCTTGGTCTTCGCTCCCGGAGAGAAGGCGTAAACGGACGTTGCACTTGCGCCGCCATTTCGGACGGAGTCCAGGGCCTTCTGGAGCAGTTGATCAAATGTCGTCGTCAGATAGAGATTGAACGCGGAAACGCTGGCGAGATCGAGTAGCGATTGCCCCGGCGCGGGACACTCGTCTCGCAAGATCCTGGCGAGTCGGGTGTAGAGCGCGTTGCCATCGCCCCGGTTGAGAAGGTGTCCGGTCGCGACCGCGTTGAGATCGATCTCCGCTGGTAGGTTCTCGCGAGGGAATTCCCAACCTCTCGGCCACGCGCCGCGCGAGCCAGGGGTAAAACAGGCTCTGGTCGTCGCCGCGCGTCACCACACCCGCTCCGATCACCGGGATGACTCTTCCCTCGTCGATGAGCGTCAGCAGATCTTCCCAGAAGTCTTCATCGAGCTGCGAAGTCATCGTCGTTCCAGGAGCGTTGTCGAGGTTCGGTTTGCCGGCCAGGAGAAGTGTCACGAATCACCTCGCTCGCTTGCGACAGTAGGGGACCGCGTGAAGTGCTGATACTAGGGTTTGGCTATAAGTGCGTTAGAAGGTGGTCCCCGACGCTTCGATTTGTCGCTTTCGCACCCATTTCCGAAGGAAGGTGCCAGCAGCATCGTGCCGTCGCTTCGGTTGTTGTCGCGGGATCGCTCCCCGGCTTACGTCGCCGCGGAGCGGAGGCCTCCGCCCAAATCACAATCCATCGTAAAGTGACCGCGCGGTGCGGGCAATAACCTTGATCGGACGGGCAGAATCTGGGACAGGGCAGAACTTGAGAATTTGGGACAGGCAGATCAAGACTGACTTCAACTTCCTGCTCAGTTCCCAAAAGAGGCATTCCGATTGCTCGACGGTGAATGGACAGTTATTAGGGCGCGGGGATTGGCCCGAGTTGGTCAACGCTCCGGTGACCGAAGCCGAGTCCGAGGCGATCCGCCTCTCGATCTGCTGGGACCGCCCCCTACGGCACCGAACGGGGAGCGGTCCCCCAGAGCGACCCGGCGGAAAACTCACGAGAGGCGAACCGGGAGCCAGTTCCCATTTCCTCACCGGTACGCAACGCAGGGGAAAGCTTCTGCCCCCTAAAAGACCCTGGGCCGGCCTGCTTCGAACTGTTGCAATTGGAGACGATTTTCGAGAGCGTTCCAGAGTGTCCGCTTTCGTTACGCCGACACGGCCATCCGCACTGGTGCGCAGCGTACCAAATATTATTTTTTTGGGAAAAACTATCTGCCGTTGTGATCGAGAGTTCGGGAGATCGGCGGACTGAATTCGCGCTTGTTGCGTTCATGAAATTCCAAACCTGCATTATAATAATAGTAGGGGATCTCGCTATCACATCCAGCAGGGGCCAGAACCGGATGCCCACCAATCCATCACCAAACCGATCGAATCGATCAAGTTATCGCCGACCATGGACCTCCACGACAGGGGGTCCGTGCCGCCTGCAACACCACGCGTCCGACCCGTCTCAGTCCTCGTCATGAACTCACTCCTGGCCCTGGAGATCAGGGATGGCGACCCGGCGAAATGTGGCCGTTGAGTGCACAACAGTGCCACGATACGAAGACTGACACGACTGATGCGAGAAGCTTCCGGAGCGGTCATTTCCCCAGATTCACTGTTTCCATCCCCTCACACTCCGACCCTGAGCGCCCCCGCCCGGGATTGCGGGGTGACCACTCACGAAAACTCTCACAAGACGAAGATCGGTCTGACAGACGAGCCGGCCCGGCACGGAGAGGGTGTCTCACGCTCGGCCCGGTCGGACTCATGGTTGACGCTGAAACTCAGTGGAGGCTTCGTTCGCCTCTCCTGGCCCGGCTTGGTAAAATCGGATGAGGGTCGGCCCACGACAGATCGACTCGAACCCGGCGCATCGAACGGGCGCGCGGTCGAGCGTTCCGGCGCGACGGAGTCTTCCAGGTATGCGGATCATCGCGGGACAGCGGCGCGGGCACAAGATCGATGGTCCCCGGCCGTCGACCGGCACGCGGCCGACCAGAGACCTGATCCGCGAGGCGCTCTTCAACATCCTCGGGGACCTGGTGGTCGACCGCATGGTAGTGGATCTCTTCGCCGGGACCGGCGCGCTCGGGTTGGAGGCGCTGAGCCGAGGTGCCCGGCAAGCGATCTTCGTCGAGCGGGATCGCGAGAACGTCGGCCTGATTCACCGCAACATCGCCACGCTCCGCTACCAGGACCGCGCCCAGGTCCGACATGCCGACGCCTACCGATGGGCCAGGTCATTCGAGCCGCTCGACGATCTCCCGCTCGTGGTCTTCCTCGATCCCCCTTATCGCGAATACGAGATCCATGCTCAAGACGTGAACCGGATGCTCGCCCGGCTTGTCGAGAAAATGCCTCCTGGCTCGGCCGTGGCGCTGGAGTCGTGGCGGGACCTCGACGGGCGGATCCTGCCGGAGTTCGCGAGCTGGGATATCCGCCGATACGGGAGTTCGCAGGTCGCGCTCAGGATCGTGTCGGAACGACCTGGGGAGTGCCCGGGACCTGTCGGCGGGCCCGGCGGATGTGTGACGAGGTCCGCACCGGTCCCGACTCGGAGGACGGCCCCGATGACTGACGCCGAGGCCACACCGCGAGTTCGCCTTGAAAGTGGTTGAGCGGCTTCAGAAGGCCGGCTATGAAGCACTCTGGGCGGGAGGCTGCGTTCGCGACCTGATCCTGGGCCAGACCCCGGCGGACTACGACGTGGCGACGCGGCGACCCCGGAACAGGTCATGGCGGTCTTGCCGTATCGGTCGGTCCCCGTCGGCATCTCCTTCGGCGTGGTGCGAGTCCGCGACCCGCGTCATAACGGCGTCGAGGTCGAGATCGCCACGTTTCGCAGCGATGGGGCCTACGTGGACGGACGACGGCCCGAGTCGGTCGTCTTCAGCTCGCCCGAGCTCGATGCCGCGCGGCGGGACTTCACCATCAACGGGATGTTCCTGGACCCTCTGACGAACCGGCTGATCGACTACGTCGGGGGCCGAGAAGACCTGGAGCGGCGGGTCCTCCGCGCCATCGGCGACCCCTGGGCACGATTCCGCGAGGACAAGCTGCGGCTCCTCCGCGCCGTCCGGCTCGCGGCGCGGTTCCAGCTTCAGATCGAGCCGGCCACGGCCGCGGCAATCCGCTCGATGGCCGCTCAGGTCGTCCAGGTCTCGGCCGAACGGATCGCGCAGGAGCTGCGGCGCATGCTCGTCCATCCGTCGCGGACAAAGGCCATGGATCTTGCCCTCGAGACGGGCCTCCTCGCCGCCATCCTGCCGCCGGTGGTCCGCATGAAGGGGCTCTTTCAGGGCAAGCCCATCCAGCCGGAGGGGGACCTCTGGGATCATACCCGGCTGGTCCTCTCCTTGCTGCCGCCGGATCCCCCGTTCACCCTCGCATTCGCCGCGCTTCTGCACGACGTGGGAAAGCCCTCCACCAGGGTCTTTCAGAACGGCCGCTATACGTTTCCACAACCACGAGCAGGACGGCGCGCGGATCGCCGACCGGCTGTGCCGATCACTCAAGCTCTCGAACCCGAGCGCGAGCGAATCACCTGGCTCGTCGCCTATCATCAGTACCTCGGGGAGGCCAAGAGACTCCGCGAGTCTAAGCTCAAGCGGATGCTGGCCGAGCCCGGGATCGAGGAGCTTCTCGTCTTGCACCATGCCGACGCGCTGGCCTCCACGGGCGATACCCAGCAGGTTGACTACTGTCGCTACTACCTCTTGACTCAGCCTCATGGACCCATCAATCCCCCACCGCTCCTCACCGGCCACGACCTGGTCCGTCACGGGCTCCAGCCGGGACCACGGTTCGCCGACCTGCTCGAGCGGATTCGCGAGGGCCAGCTCGAAGGCCAGCTCCACAGCAAGAAGGAGGCCCTCGAGTGGGTCGATCGACAACTCGCCTGATGTGGCGGACTCGCGATACGGCGCCGGACGCGGAGGTTGCCGACTCCGGCATTGACCCGTTGTCCGGATGTTGCCGGTCGGCCAGCCCCGGCCTAGAATACATGCACTCGAAGTGAGCCCACACAGCGACACGCCTTCCTCGAAACGACGGTCCCATGCCATGCCCCGATCGAAGCAGCCCGCGGTCGCCGTTCTGATCAGCGGAGGGCTTGACAGCGCCGTGCTTTGCGTCGACCTCGCTCGCGAATTCGCAAGGGTGGCTCCGCTTTACATTCGGTCGGGCTTGCGGTGGGAAGCGGCCGAGATCGCCGCGTTGAATCGGTTCCTCACCCAGGTTGGGGAGGAGGCACTGGATGATCTCGTCGTGCTCGATGAGCCGATCGCCGATGTGTACGGCACTCACTGGAGCACCAACGGAACGGGTGTGCCCGGCTCGGAGACGGCTGACGAAGCGGTCTATCTTCCCGGTCGCAACCTCCTGCTCACGGTCAAGGCGGCCGTCTGGTGCCGTCTTCGCGACATCCCCAACCTGGCGCTGGGCTCTCTCGGATCGAACCCCTTCCCGGACAGTACCCCGAATTTCTTCCGGATGCTGGAAGAGCTGTTGAACCAGGCGATGGGGGGCGAATTGCGGCTGATCCGCCCCTTCGACCGCATGCACAAGGCGGATGTCGTCCTGCGTGGCCAGGACCTGCCGCTCCATCTGACGTTTTCCTGCATCAACCCGATCGGCGGACTCCACTGCGGGGTCTGTAACAAGTGCGCCGAGCGGAAGAAAGGCTTTCGCGACGCCGGTCTTCCCGATCAGACGACCTACCACGGCGCTAGGTTGTTCGCGGGCTCGGAGATCGGGAGCGAACGTTCGTCGTATTCGCTGGCGACCGACCATTGACCACGGACCACGGACGACTATGTACCGAGTGACCCGCGAGATCGAGTTCTGCTACGGCCATCGCTTGCTGAATTACGATGGGAAGTGCCGGCATCTGCACGGCCACAACGGCCGTGCGGTGATCACGCTCCAGGGTTCCGGGCTCGATCGTTGCGGCATGCTCGTCGACTTCGGCGAGATCAAGCAGAAGGTCCAGCAATGGATCGACGAGAACCTGGATCACAATCTGCTTCTTTGCCGCGACGATCCTCTGCTGCCCGTTACTTCTGCGAGCGTGGCGAGCGTGTCTTCGCCATGGACTCGAATCCGACGGCCGAAAACATCGCCCGGCTGATTTATCGAACGGGCCGAAGGAATCCGGCCTGCCCGTCGTCGAAGTCGTGCTCTGGGAGACCGAGCACTGCTGCTCGACTTACTCATCCGGAGAATGAGAGCATGATCCGTTCCATCGCGGTCATGGCACAGAGCCCAAGCTCGGCGAGGCGGACCCCTGGGTCGTCGTGGGTCGGATGGAGCGCACGCTTGCCGGTACGCTCATGCCGTGGCCGTGGCCGTCGTCAACCGGCTTCGCGGGTGCCGCGAAAGTCTTCAGTTGGTAGGGGAATCTCACGTCGTCCACCCACCAATCGTACTTCCGTCCTTTCGGCAACCCTTTGAAGATCGCCAGGGCGTATTGTTTCGTACCCGGTGACTTGTTGCCCTGCCCTTCAACCTCGTAGAGGGCCGTTGCGAAGTAAACGATCTTGCCGCACTACTCGTCGATACCCTGGTTCTCGATATCAACAAAGTGGAGATGCGTTCCACTCGTGGCGGTCAGTCGCTTCTTGAGGTTCAGAGGGGAGCGAGCTTCTGTTCCATGAACATCCGCTCCTTCGACTTGGCCTGCTCGTGGTCCTGCAAGGCTTCCGCGGGAGTCTTATCTTTCCGAGTATCGGGATACAGGCCGTACCACAAGGCGTCGCCCAGGTTCCCTTCCGAGAGGACCTTCTCATAATCCCGTCCGAATTCTTGCAGCCTCTCGGGTCAGGAGAAAGCTTTGAACTCCAGTATAGGTCGACACGACGAGCCCGAAGATGAGCCCCAGGGCGATGCCGACGTTTGCCAGGCGGCGGCCGGTGAACATGTCGGGATACTGCTTGATCGCGAGATGGGCGAGGATACCCAGGATCACGGCGCCGACCGAGAAGACCAGGAAGAAGAGGCTCGCAAAACTGAAGGAGCTGATGATGCCGAAGAGCACGCTGAAGATGGCGTACTTGCTGATCGCCCGATAAGTGGGTATTTCATTCTCGATGGCTGAGGGAACTAGGGCCGCCTCATCGGCAAAGGGCGGGCTTTTCTGATCGGTCGCCACAGATGACATCCTCCAGGTGGACGTGGTCGCTTGGTTAATGAATGTGGATGGCGATCGTTGCCGATAGCCGATGGGCACACGGGGCACGATCCGAATGATCTCGGTATCGCGTCTCAATCCTCTCCCAGCCTGAGAGCCGGCAGAAAGTCATTCATCGAGGCTAATCATCCTGGTCCGGGATCGTCAAGGATCAGAGCGTGGCGAGACTCGCTCGCCCCGATGAGGACAGCAGCCAGGAACAGACCGCCATGGCGACCCAGAAGGCGCTCAGCATCCACCCGGCCACGTTGGTCCAGGACCAGTTTCGTTGAGCCAGTCCGCATCGCCATCCGGCGAGTAGAACGGCCAGGACCGTCAGGCCCAGAGTCCGGTCGGAGATCGGAGTCGCCCAGTGGATGGTCTTCCACTGACCCTGCAGGACAGCCACAATGTCGAAGAGCCAGAGTAGTATACCGGCGGTCAGCCAACCTGAGCTCCCCGAGGCTGCCCTCGATCTCTGACGAGCGGAACAGGATGACCGGCCCGACCAGGGCCATGCATCCCGCCAAGGTGGCGAGGCTGGAAAGCAGCGCATAGGGCGGCCAGGTCAGGCGGCCGCGCTGGACCAACAGGCTCACACCCCACAGGATCGCCGCGGCCACCAGCAAGCGCGTTGGTGATCGCCGAGTTGGAGGGGGAGTCTGAGCGGGTCGATTGGGCTGAAGGCGCGCCGGGTGCTCATGGGGTCTCGCTCGCTCGTGGCTCTTGAGTTTGTGGGCGAGGCGTCACGTGCGGCCGGATCGGCACGACCGCTCGGAGCGATCCATCGATGCTCGGTCGGTCCAAGCCCTTCCCAATGTGGAGCTCGGTCCGCGCACAACCGATCGCCGCCAGACCTGTTTGACGACAAGAGTGGATTCGGCCCGCCGCTCGGTGCGAGATGACCCGGAATCTTTCATTCCCGGAGCATCGCGGATCCATAACCGGCAAAGTCGATCCACTCGGCCGAACTGGCAGGCAATTGAGAGTCTCGATCACGTCCAGCGGACCGCACCTGCCGGCAAGGTTCAGCACGCTCGCGGTGCCTGGGCATCCGACGGTGCTTCAGTGCAAGGCGGCGACTTCGTCGGCTGGTGGCTTCGGACCTCGGAGCTCCTCCGGCCGAAGCTCGATGTCGGCGGTGGCACGACGGGATCGGCCTGAATCGGTCTCTTCCACTTTCGGATTGAGGACGACCTGTTCGCCTTCGCGGAGCCCATCGGTCACTTCGGTCATTCGCGGGTGACCTGTCCCAGCTTCACGTCGCGACGCTCCAGCCCATCCTCATGAACGACGAAGCAGACATCGTGACCGTCGGCCATCCCAACCGCCTCGGAGGGGACGGCCAGGACATTCTGCCGTTGCGGCATGGCGATCTCGACCTGGGCGGTCATGCCTGGCCGGAGGCCTTCAGGGGTTTTCACGAGCTTCACGATCGCGTCGTAATAGCGCACGTCACTCCGCCAGTCCATCGTGGGTATGGACGAGACGATCCGGACTCGGCCTTCCATGTCCCGGTCGGGTTGACTTTCCACCTCGACTCTGGCCTGACATCCCGGGACGGACTTCGTTGACGATCGACTCATGGAGTCTGGGCGACGATCTCCATGTCTTTGAGGTCGGGAAGATAGAACAAGGGCTGGCGCTGCCGCACGGGCATCCCTTCCTCGATGACGATCTGACGGCGAGCGTCGTTGGCATGGATGACGAAGCCGTCGTGCGGGGCTCGGATCGTACAAGCCTCGACCTGCCGCTCCAGCATCGCCAGTCGATCGATCTGACGCTGAGCTACGGAGCTCTTGATAGTGGAGCGTCGCCTCGGTCGTCTGCACCGCCCCATCGAGCTCGCGGAGCGTCTTGGGGGCCGAGTACTTCTGGAAGACGTGGAAGGCCGACTCCTCCTGCTTCAGCGTCTCCTCCGCCTGTGCAACGCGGCATACTCATCCGTGGCGACCGTGCTGGCCGACACGTAACCCTTCGCCTTCATCCCGTGGGTCCAGCGCAGCCGGTCCTTGGCACGTTCCAGGTCGGATCGGGCCAGCGTGAGCCGGCGCTGGAAGTCCTCGTTGGTCTCCTGCATCGTCCCGTCACGGAATTCCAGGACGGCGAGCTCGAGCGATCTCGTGATCGAGCTCGAGCCGCGAGCTTGTCGGCCTGTGCCCGCTCGACGGAGATCCTCTGGACGCGAAGGAGTTCCTCGTAGTCGGAGGAATCCAGATACCGCCAGGACCTCGCCGCGTTTGACCATCGTGCCATCCGGAACCACCGAGATCAACGTCGATGCCCCACCTGCGTACAGCCGTTGGCCTCGGACCCCGACCGCCACGTTCTCCAGCAGGCACTCGATGACCGTCCTCTTGGAACTCTCGACCCGGCCGCTGGCCATCAAGCTGGGGTAGAGGTTGGCACGGCGCACGCCCGTCGTCGCATACTGGTCGCTCGGCAGCCTTCGGTGGTGGTATCGCACCCACCCGAATCCAGCGCCGCCCACTGCTGCGATCGCGATCGCGAAAAGGGCCAAATGGCTGAACAATCGCGCCGACCGAGAACTCTTTCGCACCTGCATTCGAGAAGACCTCATCGCGTCGCTCCAGGCCCATTCCACGGCCTCAACGAACCGCCAAACCAGGACATAAAAGGCGTGGTCACCGGCCCCAATAAACCACTGAGATCGGGATTCGGGGTCGCCACAATGCCAGCACGGGATTCACCCGGATCATCGACTGCCTTCGGGCCCGATGACTCTCGTAAGCATCGTCAAACTCACAACTCGGAGGTACGCCATCCAACAGACAGGCGGGAGAACAGTTAGGCGGGATCTCGGAACGCAGTGAACCCATTGGGCTCCGCTGGACCAGGATGAGAACGGATCACCAGCACATCACAATCTCTCGGAGCCAGAGTATGGAATTTCGTTGAGAACGTTCGGACAGGGCCTCGCCATTCTCGATTGGGTCCCTCAGTTGCCTCGGCTGGTACGGGATTGATACCGTCGGATTCACGGAAGCTCGCCGACCGAACCCGCTCACGATCCGATCGCGTTAATTGTAAAACAATAGTTTCACAAAGTCCATCCCCGCGTGAAGGAACCAGGAGTCGCAAAGCCATCATTCTGGCGCGGCGTCATTTTCCGTGGACGCTCGCTTGCGAGCTCTTGCGATTCGGATCTCCGGGGTTGCGACGGCCCTTGCGGCGCTCGCCCCCTTTGTGGTCGACGCCTCATCGCGATCCCCTGATCTCGGGGAGGCGGCGGGCTTCTTGGAGAAATCAATGGATGGCCAGGGGATTGAGTCGTCAAAGCCCGAGAGGGATTGAGGGTGGCCGCCCCAAGTTGGTGGATTGAGGGCGACTTCGTCGCCTTCAGACAGCCCCTCGGTAATTTCGATCCAGTCCGTGGTGCCTTGACCTACCTTCACCTCCCGGCGTTCGAGTTGGTCCTCATGCGGCACGAAGCAAACCTTGCGGTTCTGTTCGGTGACCACGGCCTCGTGGGGGACAGCGAGCACATCCTCGCGATGCGCCAGGGTGATCTCGACCTGTGCGGTCATGCCAGGTTTGAGCCCCTGCCCGGATCGGTCGAGCTTGACGATCCCCCAAAAATACCGAATGTCCTCGCCACTATTCGACTGCTTCACGGGAATTTGATCGACCGTGGTGACTTCGCCTTCGAGGACGACCTGCGGAAGGGCTTCGAACCGGACCTGTGCCCGCATCCCGGGAGCGACTCGATTCACGACGGATTCATTGAGGGCGATCTGGATTTCCATTTCTGTCAGGTCGGGCAGATAAAAGAGCTCCTGTTTCTGTCGGACGGCCAGCCCCTCCTCGATGGGCCCATTCTGGGAATTTGGCCCGCCCCGACCCCGACCAGAATTCTTGACATAATAGACGACGCCATCATGGGGGGCGCGGATCGTGCAGCGTTCGAGCTGCTTCTTGAGTGATCTCGAATCGTTCGAGCTGCCGCTGGAGCTTGACATACTCGTTATTCAGCGAGGTCATGGCGGCGGTCACATCCCCCTGGAGGGTCTTCTGGGTCTTGGGCTTGGTAAATCGCATGAACAAGTCATAGCTGCCGACCTGCCGCTGGAGGGCGAGGTCCGAGGTGGTGACGGTCTGCTTGTCCGTCTCGATCTGGGCGAACGAGGAGTAGCCCTTCTTATTCATCATCTTCGTCCATTCCAGCCGCTGCTCGGCGTAGATTCAAGGTCCGACCGCGCCATCGCGAGGTTCCCCTCCATCTGCTGCACTGGTCGTCTGGACGGTGCCCTCGTTGTACTCTTTGACCGCGAGCTGCGCGATCTCGTAAACGAGTCGTGCTTGGAGGTGGCTGGCCTTGGCCTGCTCGACGACGATGGTTTGCTGGCGGAGCATCTCTTCGTAAGTGGACGCATCGAGCTGGGCCAGGACATCCCCGGCCTTGACCGCGGTTCCTTCCGGAACCAGCGAGAGAATCGTCGAGGCCCCCCCGGAAGTGGAACCGCCCGCCAGGTTTTCGAGCTGGCATCGGATCACGGTCCGTCGCGAGCTTTCCGCTCGACCCGGCGCGCTCAAGATCGGAACGAGTGTCGTCCGGCGAACCGTCCGGAACTCGTACCGGGAGCGGAGCGGGACGGTGTTCGACCCAGGGCCAGGTCTCCAGCTCGTAACTCGCTATGAGCAAGGAAGACAGGCAGACGACTGCGATGCACATGCTGGTCAGGCTCAGTACCATCTCGCGTATTCGCCGGATCATCTTCGGGCATCCTCGATCGAGTTCGGACAATGATCTGGACGATAGTTCACAGGGGTCGAGGCCGAGTCCGGGTACGTTCTCGTCGGCTCAATCTGTCGAGCGCACTCAATGTAAGATAGCGTCAATTTCAACCGATGTCGGCCGATCTCGGATCCGAAATTGGCAGAAGACACCGTTCCGCACGTTGAGAAAGTCCAACCGCGGCCGAAGGCAGGGTCTCGACAGGACACTCGGTCCCCGCCATGATGCCAAGAATGCGGTCTGAGATCGAGGGGGTAGACTCCTCGACGGATGGAACATCCACCGCCGTCGAGGGCCTCGTGTCGAATTCAGGCTGCTTGACTCCGCGGATGGGACCTTCAGGTCCTTCATGCCGCCTAATTCTGGATAGGAATCATACGCCTGACGCGACCCGCTGACTGTCGCCTCTCGCCACTCCAACATTGACCCTGGGAACACATCCACGATGAGACACATCCTACTCTGCATGGCCCTGCTCCTGGGCATTTCCCCCCTGGCAGCCGCCCGTGAGGCCAGGCTCGTTCGCTATCCTGATTACCATGCGGGCAAAATTGCTTTCGCTTACCTTGGCGACATCTGGACCGCCGAGGAGGATGGCAAGAACGTCCAGCGCCTGACGGTCCACAAGGCCCGCGACGTCGTTCCGCGATTCTCGCCCGATGGCCGCTGGATCGCGTTCTCTTCGGACCGAGAAGGGAACATGGATGTATTCGTGATCCCGGCGGCCGGTGGCGCGGTCCGTCGATTGACGATCCATTCCGCCGATGAGACGGTCCTGGACTGGACCCCGGACGGCAAGGCCGTCCTGTTCGCGAGCCAGCGCGGCGAGGACTTCATGGGCAAGCTGTACGTGGTCCCGGTTGACGGCGGCCTGCCGAAGGACGCCGGGCCGGACATGGGCGTCGCCGGCTCCTACTCGCCGGACGGCACCAAGCTGGCCATCAATCGCAAGGCCCAGGCCTACTGGCGGAAGTATTACCGCGGTGCCTATCAGAGCGACGTGACGGTCATGGATCTGGCCTCCAAGACCTTCAAGGACGTGACCAGCTTCGACGGCATGGACTCCTGGCCGCTCTGGGGCCGTGACGGATTCATCTACTTCGTCAGCGACCGCGAAGGGAAGGGCCTTACGAACGTCTGGCGGGTGCGCGAGACGGGCGGTCAGGCCGAACAGATCACCCGCTTCACGGCAGGAGACGTCCGTTTCCCCGGCATCAGTGGGGATGGGAAGACGATCGTCTTCGAGCATGAGTACGGGATCTGGAAGCTTGACGTCGCCAGCCGGGATGTCAAGCCGATCACCCTGGAGATCGCCGCCGAGACGCAGGAGACCCTGACCGAGTTTCGCGAGTTCAATTCGACGGTGGACGACTATGATCTGGCCCCCGACGGCAAGCGGGTCGTCCTGAGCGTCCACGGCGAGTTATTCAGCGTGCCGACCGATGAAGAGGGGGGAGACCTCCGCCAGCTCACCGAGGGCGCGTCCCGGGACCGGGACGTGCAGTACGCCCCGGACGGGAAGTCGATCGCCTTCGTCTCCGATCAGACCGGGCGGGAGGAGATCCATATCATCGCAGCCGACGGCTCCGGGTCCGGCCCGAAGGCTCACCGACCTGGATACGCTCAAGTCGTCCATCGTCTGGTCCCCCGACAGCAAGCTGGTCGCCTTCACGACATCTGACCGCAAGCTCTACACAATCGGCGCCGACGGCAAGGACCTCAAGGAGCTGGCCTCCACGAACTACGGCCCGATCGGACCGCCGGCGTGGTCGCCGGACGGGAAGCTGATCGCCTACTCAAAGGCGGACGTGACCCGTTCGACCGACGTCTACCTGATCCCCAGTGCCGGCGGCGAGGAGAAGAAGATCACCTTCGACTCGGCCGACGAGGGCAACCCGAGGTTCTCGGCCGACGGCACCAAGGTTTACTTCATCCGCCGCGAGGGTGAGATCAGCGCCGACGCTCGTCCCACGTCGCAAATCTTCTGCGTGCCGCTGGAGAAGCTGACCCGAGACCCGGATGAGCCGGAGCAGCGGCCGGACGGCTCGACCGAAGGGCGGGCCGGGCAGGGGCCGGAGGGCCATGGCGGCGGCGCGGGCCGTCGCGCCCAAGACGCCCACCATCGACTGGGCCGGTCTGAAGCGGCGGACGCGCCAGGTCACGCGGGCCGCCTCGGTCTTCAATTAATTGCCGGCCCGCGACGGCCGCACGCTGATCTTCGTCGCCTCGGAGGGCGGTACGGCCGGGGCCGGCGGACCGGGCGGCCGGGGCGGAGGCGGCGGTGGCACGACCTCGATCTACTCCATCCAGGATAACGGCAAGCGGATGACCCGGATCGCCGCCGCCACGCCGAGGGCCGCCAGCGATGGCGGGCGACGACCGGCCCCGAGGAATACGCGGCGGGTTCCGGGGCGGTATCTCCGGCCTGCGTCTCACCAAGGACGGCCGTACCTTGTACTTCCAGGAAGGGGAGTCCATCTACACGGCCAACGTCGGCGGCGGCGGGGGGGGTGGCGGTTTCGCCGCGATGGCGGCCAGGGCGGCGGCGGCGGCCGCGCGGTGGCGGCGGTGGCGGCGGTGATGCCGCGGCGACTGGCGGCGGTGGCGGGGGGGCGAAGCGGAGGATCAACTTTAACGTCACCGTCCGGATCGACAAGCCCCAGGAATGGGACGAGATGTTCGACGACGCCTGGCGTTGCATGAAGTATCGTTTCTACGACCCCAAGCTGCACGGCACCGATTGGGACGCCAAGCGAGCCAAGTACAAGCCCTTGGTGGCATTCGTCGCCGACCGCCATGAGTTGATGAACGTGATCAACGAGATGATCGGCGAGTTGAACGCCTCGCACACCGGCGCCGCGGCAGGACGGAGCCGGACCGCCGGTGCCGGCGAGCCGGCCCCGGTCATCACTCGCCATCTCGGCCTGGACCTCGAGTCCGAATCCGGCGAGCGGGCGTTTCAAGGTGACTCATGTCTATGAGGACGGTCCAGCCGATAAGGACTGGATCAAGCTCGCCAAGGGGAATTACCTGATCGCCATCGACGGCAAGCCCGTCAAGGCCGGCGAGGATTACTACGCGTTCCTCGGCCGACGGCTCAACCGAAAGGTCGAGCTGACGGTCAACGACAAGCCCACACCCGAGGGCGCGTGGAAGGTCAAGTACGAGCCGATCCCCGTGACCGCTTTCAACAACCTTCGATACGAGCGGTGGGTCAAAGACCGGCGGCAGTTCGTCGACAAGGCTTCGAACGGCCGGGTCGGCTACTTGCATATCCAGGCGATGGATCAACCCTCACTGGCCAAGTTCAAGAAAGAGCTGGCGGAGTTTCGCCACAAGGAGGGCCTGGTCATCGACGAGCGCTGGAACGGCGGCGGGAACATCGAGCAGGAGCTGCTGGCGATCCTGGTCCAGCGCCCCTACGAGGTCTGGCAGCCGCGCGGGCTCGAGCCGACGGAGCGGCCCTTCTCCGGCTACTTCGGCCCGAAGGTCGTGCTCCAGAACTGGCGGAGCGCTTCCAACGCCGAGATGTTCCCCGCGGGCTTCCGGGCCCTGGGTCTCGGCAAGGTGATCGGCACCCCGACCATGGGTGCCGTGATCGGCACCGGGAGCTATTCGCTGATCGACGGCTCGACGATCCGCACGCCCGGCGTCGGCGTCTTCCTCGCCGACAGCGCCCGGACCAACATGGAGAACCACGCCGTCCAGCCCGACATCTACGTCGAAAACACCCCCGAGGACAATCTGGCCGGCCGCGACCGCCAGCTCGAGGTGGCCGTTGCCGAGGTCATGAAGGACCTCAAACCCAGCGGAGTCGGTCGCAAAGCAAGGCAAGGAATAACCCGAGAGCGGAGTCCATTCTCGCCTCGGATCGACTGACGCCAGCGACCCCTCGCCGGAGCCCTTCGGCGAGGGGTCTTTTCGTTTTGAGCTCAGCAGGCTCATCTCCCACTTCACGGCATCGATCGCGAACCATGGTGGAATACCGTGCACCGAGTTCTCGTGCGCATCGATGGCGGCGAACCAAGAATGCGTTCGAGAAATAGCGGTCGATGCCCAATCAAACCGGACCCGTACACAGATTTTTTTTGCGCAGAGCGAAATATCCTATTTGTTTTACCCAGTCTATCTAGTATTCTTTATCGTGCCGGGCCTCCCAAGGCCCCGAGAACCCCGAAGGCAACAAGGTTTACCTAGACACTGTTTCGAGGACGGATCGATCGATCCGATTCCGTCGCTCCGTTGCCGTGATGGGGTTGATCCGCTGGCCGCTCGAGTTCCGGGCGCAGCCAGCGGGTATCGGTCTCGGCCCGACCGAACTCCCTGGAAGTTGCCTTGATCGGAATCGTCCTGGGAAGGGTCGAGGTTTGAGACGGGGGCCGGGGCGGTCTATGAGCTGACAGTGGGTGGAGTTTTCACCAAGAGCGGTTCGCAACACACGAGGAGTTCCCAGAGAGTCAATCGTTCGGTCCATTTTCACGGGCGCCACGTTGGGCGCACTGGTCCTCTCCCTCGCGACGGGGACGGCCTTTGCCCACGGATCGTATGGCGGCTCGAGCGGCGGTTCAAGCGGTGGCTCGAGCGGCGGTTCGAGCGGTGGCTCGAGCGGCGGTGGCTTCTCTGAGCCAGCAGAAGATTGGCCACGGCTCGAGTGGCGGTGGCTTCTTTAGCAAGCACAAGATGGGCCACGGCTCCAGCGGCGGATCATCCGGCGGCTCCAGCGGCGGCTCATCCGGCGGCTCCAGCGGCGGTGGCTTCATTGGCCATCAGAAGATTGGCCACGGCTCGAGTGGCGGTGGCTTCTTTAGCAAGCACAAGATGGGCCACGGCTCCAGCGGCGGATCATCCGGCGGCTCGAGTGGCGGTTCCTAGCGGCGGCTCGAGTGGCGGTTCCAGCGGCGGCTCCTACTGAGAATCCTCGACGCCGTCCCGGGCTTCCTCGCGAGGACTTGGTCGGCAATGAGCGGCCGACGCGGCCCGAGGCAGACGGCTCAATCCGTCTCCCGGGCCGTATCTCCTCGATCTCAGCCGCTGAACATCGGAGAGGGAGGTATTCTCGTGAGCATCGACGTGGACTCCGACGTCGTGATGCCTGGGCAAGCGACGGCCCCGCGGGGGCCCAGTCGCCGGTTCCTCCGGCGGCTCGTTAGCTTATGGCTGGTGTTTCACTCGCGGCCATCATCATTTCGCCGGCCGTCGGTGGCACCGTCATCCGAGCTGGTCCGCGAGACTTGGGGCTGGTTCCAGCCTTACTTGCAGTTCTTGTATCTGGACCACGGATATCACTTCTTCGCCCCCGAGCCGATGGAGAGCACGCTGCTGTCATACGAGGCAAAACGTGCCGACGGGACGGTCGTCCGCGGGCGTATCCCGGATCGTGTCACCCAGCCTCGGCTGCTCTATCACCGTTATTTCATGCTGACCGAGCACATGAATGACGCGCCTGAAGAACTCGAGGATCTGTGGCATGAGTCGTACGCCCACCACATCGGCCGGAAATACGGCGCGGTCGAAGTCACCTTGTTCCAGCAGACCCACAACCTTCCGACGATGGAGCGGGTTCGCGACGGCGGGCGCCTGACCGATCCGGAGAGTTTCGAAGAACAGTCCCTGGGGACTTTCCCATGCGAAGGTTACTGAATCCGGTCTTGCTTTATGTTGAGGATTCCGCGCGGGCGATGGCCGAGGCTTGGGACGCCTTCTGGTTCACCCCGGCCGACCCGACGCTACTCGGAGTCCTTCGGGTGCTGACGGGCCTGATGCTGCTCTACACCCACGCGGTGTGGGGGCTGGTGCTCGGCGACTTCTTCGGCCCGGGAGGTTGGGTGAGCGAAGGGCTGGTCCGGAGTCTCCAGGAGGAGGGATACGCCTCTCGTTCTGGTGGCTTGTCCCGGAAGGATGGATGTGGCCCGCCTACGGCGTCTCGATGGTCGTGCTGGCGTTGTTCACGGTCGGGCTCTGGACCCGAGTCACCTCGATCCTGGCGCTGGTGGTCACGATCTCGTTCGCCCACCGCGTCCCGATCGCGATGTTCGGCCTCGACCAGATCAACGGCATGCTGACGCTGTACCTCGCCATCGGGCCGAGCGGCCGAGCGCTCTCGGTCGACCGCTGGCTGGCGATCCGGCGCGGTCAGGCCGCGGCATTGTGGCGGGCGCCGAGTGTCGGCGCGAACCTGGCCCAGCGGCTGATCAATGTCCACATGTGCGTGATCTATCTCTTCGCAGGTCTTTCGAAGCTCCAGGGCGAGGCGTGGTGGAACGGCGAGGCGATGTGGCGCGCGTTTGCGAACCTGGAGTATCAGTCGATCGACATGACATGGCTGGCCTGGCACCCGTGGGTATTGGATCTGATCACCCACGTCTCGGTCCTCTGGGAGATCTTCTTCTGCGTCCTGATCTGGCAGCCGCGTCTTCGCCCGCTCGTACTGGCCTTGGCGGTCGTGCTCCACGTGGGGATCGGGGCTTGCCTCGGGATGTGGACGTTCGGGCTGATCATGCTGGTCGGCTGTGCGTCATTCCTGCCGAATGATGCGGTTCGACGGCTCGTAGACGCCTGGCTCCCTGGCCAGGGCAGGGAGAGGCCAGTCGCCGGCTCGTCCCAGGCGACACTCCAAGGGGCCGTTCATCGGCCCATCCGGCACGAGGCGGAGGAGATGGAGCCGGTCCTGTCCGGTGTCGGGGAAGACCATCGGTCCTGATATCTCGGCTGGAGCGGTTCACGCTTGGGTTGAGCACACGCCCAGGCGCCCCTCACCCCAACGCTCTCCCCGTTGGAGCGAGGGCGACCGCTTCACGACCGGTTCACGGTCTGAGGACTCGGCCAAGGCCTCCAACATTCCCTTCTCCCCGGGGAGAAGGTGCCCGAAAGGCGGATGAGGGGGGATTCTAGCTCCGCTTCGGGCGCGTGCGCAAGCCAACCGTGAGTGCTCTAGGAAGGAGCTGGTTGATTCCGGCTCCTCCCACCGAGGCAACGCTGGGTCGATTGGTGAGTCGCGCCAGAGTAAGGCTCCTCCTCACACTCTGCGAATTCCCGTCCACCCCTCTCGAAACTGCATCAATCCTGCGCGGATCCTCCGCTTCCCAGAGAAATACTCAAGAATCCGCGAACATTTCTGGCGATTCGTGGGTCTGTCTTTCCGCATGAGCCGAGGCCAGCCTCGGACGTGCCGGAGACCTGCATCCGACCGCGAGAGCTTACAAACTGGTCAAACTGGCCCTACGGGTCGGTCGTAGGTTCGAATCCTACCCCCTCCGCTCGGGCCATCCACGGGTGGGTCGAGCGGAGGGGGAAAACAGCTCTTGGAACTTGTGCGGGCTTCCCATTTTCTCGGATCATTTCTGGATCATCCATCAACTGGGCGGCGCACCAGGGAGGCGATCATGGCCGAGTTACTTGAACGAGGGAGCTGTCCTTCACGTCCGCTTCGAAGGTCGCAGCCTTGACGTCCCGCTGGGCGACCTTGGCGTCGGCCTCCGGTCCGACGACCGGGAGGTCAAGCGCGCCCTGTCCCGACACCTCGACGTCCCCGAGGTGGAACTGCGCGACTATACCGTGGATCGGCATGCGACCGGCAATCTGACCGTCCGGCCCGAGGCCGTCTTCGGTTAATCGAGATATTCAAGCGACCAACCCGTACCCAACGGTTCGAGCGTACAAACAATTCCCTTCATAGGAAGAGGTTGCAGGTTCGAATCCTGCCGGCGCCATCTCGTGCAATCCGGCTCCGTAGCTCAATGGTAGAGCGCTTAGTTTCACCGCTCTTGCGACTCGTACGGGTCTGGACATTCGGCGGATACATCCCGCACCCGACGGCAAGAGCTTACAAACCACATGGAACCAGTCCTCGCAAGAGGGTGGGGGTTCGAGTCCCCCCGGGCTAAAACCCGTGGCGAAACCGGTAGACGCGCTGGTAAATGTTTTCAAAGCTCATGCGACTTGTGCGGGCTGTTTTGTTGGATCAACGCTGATGCGACTTGTATGGGCCGGAAGCCTGTTGCGGGAGACGATCGCGGGATACCGTTCCGCGATTGGTGATCGGAACCGCGGCGGCCTGGCCCGTACCCAATGGCACGAGCGTACAAACCTCGTCGTGGGTCCTCTTCGGAGGCTGGGGGGACGGTCCCCTCCGGTCTCGACGCGTGCCGGTTTGTACGCTCCGAAGCGAGGATGGTGAAGTCATGGCAAACGAGCAAGACCTGAGGCTGGAAATCCTGAACACGCTGCTCACGACGCCCCACCGGAAGCTGGAGCAGATCTGGCCGGTGCATCGGCAGTTGGTCGAGCAGGACCCGCGGTTCTACGTCCGCCTGGCGGCCTGGTACCAGGACCACGGGGACGTCCGCGACCACAAGGAGATGTTCGTCATCACGTTGGTCCTGAGCGGTTTCGAAGGACACCGCGAGGTCGGGCTGGCGATGCTTCGCGGCCTGCCGCCCTACCAGGTCGTCAGGGTGCTCGACTTCATCCACGGCCGCAAGGCGACGCGCAAGGTCCGGGCCGCTGCGCCTCAGGGGAAGACGAAGGCCAAGGCCGCCACGACAATTCACGAAGGTCGAGGTTGTCGCCCCGGTCGCCGCCGTTGGCGACGGTCGTCGAGGAGTTCGGCCTGTTCCGCAACCCTCCCCGCGCCCTCCGGACCGAGATCGTGCGCTACCTCCGCGAGCGGGAGGCGGAGCCCGAGTGGTTCGACAGCACCGCGCTGGTCGCGCGCAAGGCGCTCAAGCGGATGTACGCGCTCCTGCACGTGGCGCCGGGCGATCGGGCACAGAAGATCCTCTTCGACGAGGAGCCGCCGGCCGACAGCCGGCTCGCCGCCCTGAAGGCCCTGGCCAGGGCGGAGAGCCCGGCCGACCAGGCCCGCGCGATCGTCGAGCACGCGATCCCGTACCGGGTCGCGGCCACGGTCGATCAAGCAGATGACTCCGACGGTCCTGCTGGCCCTGATCGACCGGATGAGTCCCCAGGAGTTGATCAACAACCTGGGTGCGCTCCAGCGCCGCGGGGCGTTCGACAACCCGGCCCTCAAGGCGCTCATCGAGGCGAAGCTCCAGGAGGCCAAGACCGCCGAGCGTGTCAGTGCCTTCAAGGCCGAGGAGGCCATGAACTCGGTCAACCTCTCCGACGATGTCCGCCGTGCGCTCGAGGAGGTCGCCGACTCCCAGGTGAAGGCCAAGGGCCGGATCGACCGGCCGACCGCACTGCTGATCGACAAGTCAGGCTCGATGAGCGTGGCGATCGAGCTGGGAAAGCGGATCGGTGCGATGGTCTCGAGCATCAGCGCGCAGGCGCTCTACGTCTACGCCTTCGACACGCTCGCTTACCCGATCGAGTCGGCAGGCACGGACCTCGCCGGCTGGGAGAAGGCGCTCAAGGGGATCACGGCCGGCGGCGGGACCTCGTGCGGCGTGGCCGTCGAGACGCTGCGGCGCAAGAAACTTTATGTCGAGCAGATCATCGTGGTCACCGACGAGGGCGAGAACACGCCTCCGCTCTTCGTCGAGACTCTGAAGAAGTACCGCGAGGAGGTCAAGGCCGACCCGAACGTCTGCATCGTCCGCACGCCGGGCGGGCAGACGCTGCTGGTCGACCAGTGCCGGAAGGCGGGGATCATGGCGGACGTGTTCCAGTTCACGGGCGATTACTACGCCCTGCCGAACCTGGTGCCGCTCCTGTCCCGGCCCTCGAAGATGGACTTGCTGATGGAAATCCTGGAGTACCCGCTGCCGGTTCGCAAGCCGGCGTGAGCGGGACTCCCACGAATCAATCGAGGCCTCGCCCGACCGCTCGAGCCTACAAACCAACCAGCCTGTTAAGCTGGTCCCTGCAAAGGACCTGGTCAAACTTGGCTCTGGGAACTCGCGCGGGCCTCGGTTGTTTCTCGTTGTTCAATTGTGCCAGAGATCTGATTTCGCAATCCGTACATCGGGGCTCGCTGCCCGACCGCAAGAGCCTACATTCGTGAGCTTCTGAAAGGAAGCACTTCGGATCGATCATCGGATTCCCGCTCTTGGAACTTGCAGCGCGCTCGGTATCTGACAACGCACTCGAACATCACGTCCCATCTGCACCCCAAACTCCGTGGCATCCAAGAAGCAGCTTCGCGAAACCCTGGAGCGACTGGCGGCGGCCGAGGAGCGCGCCTTCGCCTGCGAGTTCCTGGCGCCGATGCTCCGCGGGGGCGTGGTCCAGGTCCGGATCGCCGGTGTCGTCTGTCGGCTCAAGGTGAACCCCGACGGACTTCGAAGGCTGGGGCGTCTTCCGGCCAAGCTCGCCGACCACGGCCGAGCTGGTCCGACCGGCCCGACTGGCCGAGCGGCGGCAATACCTGGATCTGCTCCCCCTGCTCCGATCGATCGTCTGCTTCCGCGAGGAGACCAGTGGCTGGCGATGCCCGCGCACCAGGCCGATACGCGGTTTCGGATCGAGGGGCTGGTCCCCGTCCGACTGGTCGAGGAAGCCCAGCTTTTCGAGGTTCTGTTGACGCGGTTCGACGGCACCCAGTGCTGGTATGATGGGCCGGACCCGCGTCGCGATCCCGGGACGGCGGCATACCTTCGCGATGCGCTCGCCCGGATGGTCGAGCCCGACGCAGTTGAGCCGGCCCGGGCTGACGGCCGAGGAGCGGGCGGCCTACGTCGTGAACTACGCCCCGAGGCTCCAGGTCGAGCTCGAGGCTCGCCGCGATCGGGTCGAGGAGCGGCTCGCGCCGCCCTGGCTCACGCGGGCGCCGAACTCCAGCACTATCAGGATCGGGGCGACGTCTACCGGATCACCTACGAGGTCGATGGCCGCCGGCACGTCTCCGTCGTGGCGCGAGCAGGATCTGTCGGTCCAGGTGGCCGGCATCTGCCTGAGCGGCCAGGACCGCCACTTTGACCTCCAGAGCCTGGTCGGAGTGCTCCGCGAGGCGGAAGCGGGCGGTCGAGTCGTTCGCGTCGGCCCTGAGAACCTCGGAATGCCTGAGGATGTCTACTGGGACGTACATCCGCCGGAACCCTGAAGGTGCGGAGTGCTCATTGGAGTCGAGCGATGCCCGACAAGTTCCATCACGAACGGATCTATCGCGGATCGGAGGCGGTCTCCCGACTGGAGGCGGTCCCGATCACCCTCTGCGGCGCGGGGGCCCTGGGATCGCTTCTGGCCGATAACCTGGCACGACAGGGTTTCCGCCTGGGGAAGGTCATCGACCGCGACCGGGTCGAGGAGCACAACGTCGGCACGCAGCTCTACGGCGAGTCCGAGGTCGGCGCGTGGAAAGTCGAAGCGCTGCGCAGCCGCCTCTTCCGGGCGGTCGGCGTGGAGATCGAGGGCGTCGCCAAGGAGCTCACCGAACGCAATGCCCGGAGTCTTCTGAAAGGCCCCGGCCTCGTCATCGATACGTTCGACAACGCGGACCGCGCACGGCTCGTGCAGGAGCGTTGCCGCGCCGAGGCTCTTCCCTGCCTGCACGTCGGCCTCTTCGCCGATTACGCCGAGGTGATCTGGGACGAGAATTATCGAGTCCCGCGCGACGTGGGCCTCGACGTCTGCGACTATCCGCTGGCCCGCAACCTTGTGCTCCTGGCGGTCGCGGTCGCTTCTGAGGCATTAATCCGGTTCGTCCTCGAGAGTTCGAAGGAAGGCTGGTCGGTCACCCTCCGCGATTTCGCCGTCCGTCCCCTTGAGACAGGGTAGTTCCACGCAGATCGTTCGAATGCGTTGCCCGGACGAGAGGGCCTCAACGAGGGCCCCGAGTCGGGCCGGCGAAGACGTCTTCCGGCAGATTGGGCTGACCACCCGCGACCAGGGCCTCCGCCTCTCGGCGGAGCATCTCGACCTCGATATCATCCCAGAAGTGGCCCCCCTCGACGCTGGCCCCGGCTGCGGGGACCTTCTGGAGGTAGTGTCGGACCTCGTTGGCGTGGCCGAGGCGGTGATGGGCCATCGAAAGAAAGGCCCAGTCCGTCGGATAGCCCCGGCCGGCTACCTCCACCAGCGCCTCCGCGATTCGATCGGTCGCCGCGCGAGGCTGCCCGCCGCGATACAGGAGGGCCCCAGCACGAACAGGAAATGTCGCTCAGTGATGTCGGTCTGAAGCCGGGACGACGAGACGGCGCCGATGAACGCCGAACCACTCGAGTCGTGCTGAGAGACGCCGGCTCAGGGTCCCGAGGCGCCACGACCTCAAGGTGCGGTCGCCCGCGAATCCGGGGCCGCGAAGAACGTACTCACCTGGGCCGGAATGATCTCACGGAGCACGGGGAATTCGGGCTCGAACGAGCCCAATGTCCCGGCAAGTAGCTCCCCCGCGGCCTCGCTGGTCAAGGGGCGCGCGAACAGATAACCCTGGCCATACTGACAGCCAAGTTTTCGCAGATGGGCGAGCTGATACTCGGTCTCGATCCCTTCCGCCACGACCTCGAGCCCTAAACCCTGAGCCAGTGCCACGATCGTTCGAGCGATCTCGGTGTTCTCGCCGTTGGGGCCCATCCTGGAGATGAACGACCGGTCGATCTTGAGCACGTTGCACGGGAACTGGTGGAGGTAACTCAGCGACGAATACCCCTTGCCGAAATCGTCGATGGCCAGCCGGATGCCCAGCGATTTGAGCCGGGACAGGGCGGTCAGTGCGGTCTCCACCTGTTCCATGATCGCACTCTCCGTGATCTCCAGTCTCAGACAACGGGCGTCGAGCCCGGTTTCCAGCAGGATGCGCTCGATCTGGTAGACCAGGTCGTTCTGGAAGAACTGCCGGCAGGAAAGGTTGACACACATCGTCAAGGGCGGACTCATCCAGTAGGTGGACTGCCAGCGACGGAGCTGTTCGGCGGCCTCACGAAGGACCCAGAGACCCAGCGGAAGGATCAGCCTGGTCTCCTCAGCGATCGGTATGAAGTCATCCGGTGAGACGAGTCCGCGCTCGGGATGGTTCCAGCGCAACAAGGCCTCGAAGCTGGCGATACGGCCGGTCTGAAGCGAGACGATCGGCTGGAACCGGAGCTCAAATTCCTTGCGGGCAGCAGCCTGGCGGAGATCGGCTTCGAGCTTCAGCCGGATCATCGCGCTGGTATGCATGGACTCATCGAATACCACGAAATCCGCCTTCCCCCGCGACTTGGCCTGATACATCGCGATGTCGGCGTCGCGCAGCAAAGTCTCAGCGGAGTCGTAGCAGACGTTGCTGAAGGTGATCCCGATGCTCGCGGTGGTCACCAGCTCATGCCCGTTCACCGCGAAAGGCTTCTGTAATTCTTCGAGGGCGCGGCTTGCGAGCTCGAGCACGTGCTTGGGCTCTTCAATCTCTTCGAGCAGGACGACGAACTCGTCACCGCCCAGCCGGGCGATCGTGTCACCTTGGCGGAGGAATCTCTCCAGCCTCCGACTGAGGGCAATCAGGAGTTGATCGCCGGTCTGGTGGCCGAGGCTGTCGTTGACGACCTTGAAACCGTCGAGATCCAGGAAGAGGACGGCGAACTGGGGATGGAACCGCCGCTTCATCCGTACGATCGACTGCTCGAGGCGGTCGATGAGTAAGGCGCGGTTGGGCAGGCCGGTCAGGGCGTCATGGAACGCATCGTGGAGGAGCCGGTCCTCGGCCGCCTTGCGCTGGGTGATATCGGTCTGCGATCCCGCCACGCGGACCGCTCGCCCCTGGGCGTCTCGTACGGCGAGTCCGCGGGTCAGGACCCAGCGGTACGTACCGTCATCGTGGAGCATGCGGTGCTCGGTCTGGAGCTGATACGTGCGACCCAGTAAGTGCTCGTCAACTTCCGCCCGCACCCGGTCGATATCCAGAGGATGAACGCGGCTAAACCATTCGACCGGGCCCTCGCCGATCGCCTCGCCAGAGTGACCGAGCATCGTTTTCCAGCGCGGGCTGTAATAGATCTTGTTGGTCGTGAGGTCCCAGTCCCAGAGGCCGTCGTTGGCCCCCTGGGCCGCCAGGGCGTAGCGTTCCTCGCTGAGGCGAAGGGCTTCGAGGGTCTGCTGCCGCTCGACCGCGTAGCCAATCGCGTAGCGGATCGACCGCTCCAGCAGTCGTCCGTCAAACTGTCCCTTGACCAGGTAATCGGCAGCCCCGGCCTTCATCACTTCAACGTCGATGTCGCGATCGTCGTTGCCGGTCAACAGGATGATCGGCGTCCGACATCCCCGCGCGATCATCTCGCGGAGCAGATCCAGCCCGGTCTGCTCGCCGAGATGGTAATCCAGCAGGCAGACCTCAAACACATCTTCGGCCAGGGCTTGCCGTGACGACTCGAAGTCCGGCAGCCATTGTAAATCGAACTGATCCCGGTACACTTCTCGGAGCATACCGCGCGTCAGGATAAAGTCGTCCTCGTCATCGTCAACGAGGAGGATCTTCAGGCGTCCGACGCTCATGCCTGGTCCTCCGATGAGCGGGCGTTGGCCGGCAGCTCCACGATTTCGATCCAGTAGCGCCCGATCGCCTTCATCACCTCGACCAGGCCGTCAAAGCTCACCGGCTTGGTCACGTAGGAGCTGACGCCCAGGTCGTACGTCCGGTAGATGTCCTCCTCGGCCTTAGAGGTTGTCATCACCACGATGGGCGTCCGGCGCAATACGGGGTCGGCCTTGATCTCGCGGAGGGCCTCCCGACCGTCCATCCTGGGCATGTTGAGGTCCAGCAGGATCAACCCGGGGCGCGGTGACGCCTCGGGATTGCTGTAGCGCCCCTGGCGGCGCAGGTAGGCGAGCAGCTCAACCCCGTCCTCGACAAAGTAGAGCGCATTGGCCAGGCGGCATTCCTCGAGGGCCTCCCGGGCCATCATCCGATCGTCGGCGTCATCATCGGCGATAAGGATCGTGATCGAACTAGCTCGTGATTCCAACATCGACCACCTCTCTCTGTTGTCGGATCGGCAGGGTAACCATGAACGATGAGCCCTCTCCGGGTGTACTCCGTGCGGTGATCGAGCCAGCGTGACGCTCGGCAATCTTGCGACAGACCGCCAGGCCAATGCCGGTCCCTTCATACTCGGTGCGGCCGTGCAGCCGCTGGAAAATCGTGAAGATCCGATCGGCATAAACCTCCTCGAAGCCGATCCCATTGTCCTCGACGAGAATCTGGCAGAGCTCGCGCGACGGGTCAACGACGGTCTTGCTGGAGACCTTCACGACCGGAGGGACCTCCGGCCGGTGGTACTTCAGCGCGTTTCCGATCAGGTTCTGCATGAGCTGCCGCATTTGAAGCGGGTCGGCATCGACGGTGGGCAGGTCGCTCACCTCAACGCGGCCGCCGACCTGTTCGATGCGAACCTCCAGATCACAGATGACGTCGCGCGCGGCCCGATTCAGGTCGGTGGAGATGAATGGCTGCGCCTTGGTCGTGACACGAGAAAACGTGAGCAAATCATTGATAAGTGTTTGCATCCGTTTCCCCGCGTTCTGGATCCTGTCCAGGTAGTCGCGGCCGGCGTCGTCGAGTGCTGCGCCGCACTTCGATCGAAGGCGGTCACTGAAGGCCTGGACTTTCCGCAACGGCTCCTGCAAGTCGTGCGAGGCCACCGAGGCGAAGTCTTGGAGCTCCTTGTTGCTTCGTTCCAACCGCGCAGGCGTAGGTTTTTAACTCTTCATTCGAGCGGCGCACGTTGTTCACGTAGGCATAGATCTGATTCATCGCCGGGCCGATGACGTAAATCCCTTCCAGCAGAAAGACGATCATCACGACCACGAACAGAGAGAACTCGATAAACTCGAGGTAGTCGAGGCGAATTACGCTCTGTTGTTCGAACTGAAGCATGGACTCACCCATGGCGCGTCGGTAGGCGTCTTCCTCGGCGAGGATGGTCTGGATCAGAGGGGCAGTCTCGGCGGTCAGCGCGGGACGGGAGCTGTCATCGCCGAGTTTGGCGACCAGTGACGCGGCGGCGTCGAGCTGTGCGCTGCGATGCGGCCAGGCCTGGTGCAACAGTTGATCCTTTCTGGTCACAGCCGCGCTCGCATGGCCCTGGCCGGCTTCCCTTTCCCCGCTCCCAGGCGATCCTTTGCGCTCTCTTTCAATCCGCTCGATCAGTGCTTCGAAGTTCTTCCGGCGGGCCGCGCTCTCCGGGTTAGCAAGGATGGACAGGACCGACTGGCACAGCGACTCTTTGAGCGTCTCGAGCCGGACGGCCTCCGTAAACGAATGCATCGCGCTGCGCCGCCACGCCAGGTCACTTCAACAGATTGACCTCTCCCAGTGCCAGGAGTAGCGCGATCGAGCAGTGCGAAACGAGGTAGAGTATGCCGAGGCGAGCGCGCGGGGACGGTTTACCGGCTTCCGGAGAATGGCTCTTCATGCTGCATCCAGCCAGTGACAGGACGGACCCAATCCACGCGGACTCGAAACCGGGAATCGAGCTCACAACGCGATCTGATTGGGTGCGTTTGTTGAAATTCTAGGTCACAATTTTGCGGTTGATGAGCCGTTCGACGAAGGCGACAGCCATCCACGCTCATTGGCCTGCCCCCAAGATTTCGTCCGCCCGAAATGGGTGTTTCTCGGTAGAATGAGCCCAGGAGGGGTTTGTGAGGAATGGGAGGAAACGGCGGAGCAGGCCAGGTCAACCCCGGCCCAGGGCCGCCGGTCACGATGTTGCTGGCGCGAGTGATCCGCTTATCAGGGGAAAGCAGAGCACAATCTTCAGGAGCCACTTCAATGGCAAGACCGCGAAAAGCCTGGATGAAAGGCCCTCAGAAGAAGCCGACATCACTATTGACTGATTCATTCAGGACAGAGGTGGAAGCCAAAGCCACCGCACTCATCGAGAACGTCTTGAAGCCCAAGTACGTTGAGCCGCCTCCAAAGGATGGGCAATTCAACTACATCACTGACATCGGGGCGAAATGGTACAGGAACTACTTCTACTTCTTCTCGACCTACGCTTGCCCGGGACCGAACGCCCTCTCGCCCACGTTCGAGGCGAAGTTTGCACGGATGGAATACCTTGGCAACGCCAGGTTCGCCCTTTCTTTCATGCGGCATACGGGAGACTGGGTTGGGTTATACGATGCCCTCTCCCTGGATGAGAGCCTGAAAGCCATCCAGAATGATTCCTGGTTCGTTCCGTAGGGGCTGAAGAACTTGACTCCCTTTCAGGAGATCGCGATGAGCACCGTCCCGAGCCGTGAGACGTTCGAGTCGATGTACGCGGGCAAGGCCCCCTGGGACATCGGCAAGCCGCAGCGCGGCGTTCGTCGAGGTCGCCGACCGGGTGACGGGGAGGTCCTCGATGCCGGCTGCGGCACCGGCGAGAACGCCCTGTTCTTCGCCGGGCGGGGCCATCCCGTGCTGGGTATCGACTTCCTCGAAGGTCCCATCCAGGAGGCCAGGCGGAAGGCCCGGGAGCGGGGCCTGAATGCCGAGTTCGTCCAGATGGACGCCCTGACGCTGACGGAACTCGACCGGCAGTTCGACAGCGTGATCGACAGCGGCCTGTTCCACGTCTTCTCCGACGAGGATCGGGTCCGCTACGTCGCCGGGCTGGCCCATGTGACCAGGCCGGGCGGCCGGCTCTTCCTGCTGTGCTTCAGCGACGAGGAGCCCGGCACCCAAGGCCCGAGGCGTGTCTCCGAGCGGGAGCTTCGGGAAGCCTTTGCGGACGGTTGGGTCGTGGAAGAGGTCCGGGCGTCGAGGTTCGAGGTCGTGCCCGACCTGAAGGATTTTTCGTTCAGCGAGGGCGGTCCGAAGGCGTGGTTCTCGGTGATTCGTCGCCAAGGATGACCGACCTCTGGAGATGGGCCAGGATCGCCATCCCCTAGGAATGGTGGGGCAAGCTTCCCGGCACATCCGGCAGGCCCGTCAGGAAGATCGCATCCGGGCGATGGTTGAGGTACGCCTCGAAGACGAACTCGCTCCAGAAATTCGGCTCGCGACCGTACTTGAGGACTTCGTAAAGCCGCGTACGCTTCTCCGGGGCAGTCAGCCCGATCAAGGACTTGCTCAGGTAGGCCGTCCAATCCGCCTTGCCGAAGCCCATCAGGAGGTAGGGTGTCGTGAAGGCGACGTGGTAGCTCAACGGACCGATCGGCGGGCAGAGCCGAACGAACCAGAGTTCGCCCGCGCGACCGGCATACCCCGCCGGGACATAGCTCTCGAACTCGTCGTCCGTGATCAACTCCCGGAGCAGGCTCCGACCGCCCTTGACTCCTCCATGCTCGTAGACGCCCATCCGGGTCTCGGACATGAGGCGGACCGCATCGGTCATCGTCCGGTGCCAACCCCAGCAATTCTCCCGCGTCGAGCATGCACGTCGCGATGGTCTCCTGGTCGGGTCCGAACCGCAGGTCGAAGAACGCCCATGTGGTGAAGTAGCTGCCCGTCAGCGGGCTCATCGGCGGCCCGCCCGGCATGTAGGTTTCCTGGGCGTCGAGGACGACCCGGTAGTAGGGGTCGAACTCGGGGAACACACTGACCCGCTCGGCAAAGACCGAACTGAAGTTCTGGACGGCAACGTAGACGGCATGGAGGGGGTCCAGGGTTTCGCCCCGACGGGACCGGGCGGTCGTCCCAGGCTTGAGGGCGTCCAGGGCGGCCCGGAGCGAGCTGGACTCCCGACGAAGCTCGGTTATCAGCTTCCGGCTCCTGCCCAGCCGCTTGATGAGTTTATCGCTGATCTGGCCCATGTGGGATGATCCGGGACTTGGGGTAATTGGTCATCGATCGCTCCGTGTATTGTGCCTGATCCTGGGCCGTTCGACCATCTTCATGCGGGCGGCCTTGAATCGGACCGGGACGAACTCCGATGGCTTCGTCTCGCCGAACAGCCCGCCCAGTCGTCGAGGGGCCGATTCGATCTTGTTGATCTTGACATCGGCCAGAATTACTTTGTGACGAGTCCCGGAGCCCGTAATGATGAAAAGGACCAATCCGCCATGAGTTCCCCCGTCTTCGCATCTCCATGGAAACCCCCGATACGGCATGGAGTCGTAGCTCTCGGGTTCTTCCTGGCCGTTCTGACCGTCCCGGGTCGTCGGGCGTCCGCTGACGAAGCTCAGACGACGGGGCACTTGAGGATTGGCGTGCTGGCCCATCAGGACACCAACGAGGGGTTGAGCTCGGTGGACCGGGCGCTGATCGGGCTCCGGAAGGGCGCGGGACTGAAGGAGCCGTTCGCGGTCGCACGCGGCACCTATGCCGATCTCCTGCACTGGCTGGAGACGGGGGCCGTCGACTTGGCCGTCGTCAGCCCCGCGATTCTCGGTAGGGCCCTCGAGCTGGGCGGTGGAGTCCGCTGGGAGTACCTGGCTACCGTGCGGACGCCTACCGATCCGTCGCCGTCGTTGAGCGTCGCCGTCGTGCCCGAACAATCACAGATTCACACGGCCGAGGACTTGCGGACCCGGATTGTGCGTGGCGAGGTCCGGCTCGTTTTCGTCGACCCGCTCTCCGTGTCCGGCGCACTGGCGCCGCGCGTCGCGCTGGCCGCGGCGAGTATTCCCGTCCCGGAGAACCGCATCCGATACACGCACTCGCACATCAACTCCCTCCGGCGCGCTCCGCACGGGCGATTCGAACGGCGCGGTCGCATTCGTGTGGAACGGCATGCTCGACGAGCAAGCGATGGTGGGACTCCGAAAGGTCGAGTTGCCGACCCTGGCCAGGCTCCAGGTCCCTCCGGACGCCCTGATTGTTCGCTCGAATATCCCGCGGCTCAACCGACTCAAGGACGCGGTGAATGCTCCAGCTGCGCCCCCGATCCCGCTCTCCCCGCTCAAAGGGCCGGGGCGTACTTTGTTGCCGATCCCGCCTGGCGCGACACGGACGCAACCGTGCGAGCTTGGCTCGCCGCGGCGGGCGCTCGCGGCCGGACCGGCTCATGCGGCTGGATCTCGAAGAGCTCGGCGACCTCCTCCTTCATTACGCGCGCTCGCAGCCGAAGCCGTTACGCCTGGCTGTGGTTTTCTCCGGTGGTGGCGCGAAATGCTCGTATCAGGTCGGTGCGATGCGCGCGATCGAGGAGGAGCTCTCACGGTTGAGGCAAGCGACCGGCGAGAAGTCCCTCGACATCGCGCTGGTTGTGGGCACCTCGGGCGGTGCAATCAACGCCCTGCCGGTCGCGATGGAGATGTCGGCCTCGCCGGAGCTGTACCAGGAGATGGCCGAGGCCTGGCGCTCCCTCGACCAGCGCGACATCATCCGTCCCGCACTCCCCGTGCGGTTGAACATGGCGATGTGGTTCGCGTCGCTACAGTTTCTGTTCTTCTCCTGGATCTGCCACCGTCGCCGGCGTGACGATCATGGGCGGTCACCTCGGCCGATGGATCCTCTGCGTCATCGCCGGTGCGATGGAGGTGCCTGCTCGCCCACGTGCCAGGGGATCCGTGGAGCGCGATGGGCCCTCGGCCTGAGGCCCATCGGCTCTATCTCTGGCTGACCTTCGGCGGCGAGGGGGCGGGATGGATTTTGCTGGCGACGGGCGCGGTGGGACTGGCCCTCCGGGCCAGCGGGGCCGAGGGCCGGCCCGCGCTGGTGCGATTCCGCCGGGTGTTGCGCGCCGCGGCGATCGCGGGCATCGTCGTCTTCCCGGTGCTCCAGGCCTGGACCATTCTCGGCTACGAGCCGACCCTCTCCGAGGGCCACGGCATCGAGGAAACGCTCTTCGACCGCTTCGCCCGGCTCGTGGCCGCAAAGCGCCGCGCGGACGGACGGGTAGCGGCGCCGGTCCCTTTTTCGACCGACGCGACCAGGCGAGCGGAGGCCATCCAGGCGCTGAGCCGACAGATCATGGGCGACGGACTGCTCACGCGGGACCTGGTGCTCACCGGCTCGGTACTGGGCGATCGGGGTGTGGACCTCCCATCCGACCTGTATTTCTGGGCGTCGGCCGGCAGGACGAGTGAGCCGCCTCATTTCGGTTCCCGCGGGGTCTCGCTCGCCGGACGCCCCGAGCTCCTGCTCGACTCGCTCATCGCTTCGGGAGCGATCTACCCGGTCTTCCCCGCCCGGACGCTCCGCGACTTTCCCGGGGCCGGACGCAACACGGAGATCGTCGACGGCAGCTTCTCCCATCGGAGCCCGATCGAGGCCGCGGTGCTCTGGGGGGCGACGCACATCATCCTGATCCAGGCCGATCCGGATGAGCTGGTGCCGCGCGGCAGTTTCGGCGCGAACATCGCCGCGGCGCTCACCCACCTCTACGAGCAGGCGCAGCTCACCGACGTCCGCACCAAGGAGCAGGCCATGCTCTTCAGCCTGGCACCCCGACCGCCGCACATCGGGCTCCTCGACTTCGCCCGAAACCTGATCGACGCTTCGCTCGCCAAGGGCTATCGGGAAGTCCGCGGCGACGACGACCTGGGCGACTCGCAGCCGCCCCCTTTTCGGAAGGAGGTGGGCCTGCCTCACTTCGTCGTGCTACCCGCCACGGCGGACGACGGGCGGCGATCGAGCCACTGATCGATCGCGCGAGCCCAACGATCGGCGTGGGCATCGCCCAGGCTAACCGCTTCTCCCTCTTGATTCAGGCATGAATCAATCTTATAAGATTGTGTTCCGTAAAGTAATTCAAGCCCCCGAATGGGGGCGGAGCTTTTGGAAGAGACTAATCCGAAAGCCATCAGACCTTGGTCCGAGTGGATTCTTCGCATGACAACGTCCTTGCACAGGATGATGGGCCGGTCCGGGAGCATAGACACAGCCGTGCTCCTGATGTTGCTGGCCATCCTGCTGGGAGTGTGCGGCTTCATCGCGGTCGCCTTCGGGGTCAGCATGGGAGTTACCCAGAACTTTGACGAAACGCTACTCCGCGCCCGCGCGATCCGGCGGACCCGACAAGGAGCCTGGGACCAGCGTGGCTGGAAGAGGTCGGACGTGACCTGACCGCGATCGGGGGGATTGCTGCCCTGTCCCTGGTGACAGCGGGCGTGAGCGGCTACTTGCTGATCTGCCGCAAGTACCACGCACTGGCTCTGTTGTTGGCTGCCACGCTGGGTGGACTCCTCTTGAGCACCGTACTCAAAGATCGCTTCGACCGACCCCGGCCCGAGGTCGTCCCCCATAAGTCGCACGTGATGACGTCCAGTTTTCCCAGCGGCCATTCTCTGAACTCGGCCGTGGTGTACCTGACGCTGGGATCGCTTCTGGCCGGCCTTTCCCAGCAACGGCGGCTGAAACTCTACTTCTTCGGTGTGGCCCTGCTGCTGACCGGCCTGGTCGGCGTGAGCCGGGTGCACATGGGGGTCCATTATCCGACTGACGTACTGGCCGGATGGTTCGCGGGCGTGGCCTGGGCGCTGTTGTGCAACCTGGTGGCCCGGTGGCTGCGGCGGCGCGGGTTGGTCGAGAGGGTGGATTCATGAGCTGGCATCGCCCTCCGGCGACCCGACCAGGACGGAAACTGAGACGCACCTTGTCAGTTTGTGCCACAGGGCGATTCCGATCAGCTCGCCGCCCGATCACTCACCCTCTGCATTAGGGTGAGAGTCGATCCGGGCGAGGGATAGCCTCTGTACTCGCGGCCATCGGTCCCGCCAGAATCGAGAATCTTTGATTCTGAGCGCGCCCCGACGAGGAATCGACGGCGGCTATTACTCAATGGGGAATCTCGTGGACGAAATCGACCTGGCAACGGAGCGATACCGCTCGTATCTGCGGCTACTGGCCGAGGCCCAGCTCGGCCGGTGGGGCCGAAAGGGGATCGACCCGTCCGATATCGTCCAGCAGACGCTCCTCGACGCCCACAAGGACCGCATGCGATTCCGAGGGCAAACCGAGGCGGAACGATTCGCCTGGCTTCGCCGTCTGCTGGCTTGCAATCTCGCCGACGAGGTCCGCGCCCAAGGTCGGGCCAAGCGGGACGACGCACGAGTACGATCGCTGGAGGAAGCCCTCGGAGATTCCTCGGCCCGCCTCGAGCATTGGCTGGCGGCTGACCAGTCATCCCCTTCCGAACGCGCCGAGCGCAACGAAGCGGTTGTGCGCCTGGCCGACGCCCTCGCCCGGCTGCCCGAGGACAACCGCCAAGCGATTGTGATGAGACACTGCCAGGGCTTGAGTTTGAGCGAGATCAGCACAGCACTCGGACGCACGCCGCAGGCCATCGCCGGCCTGCTGAAGCGTGGATTGGCCGAGCTTCGAGACCTTATGCCCGACGAAGGGAAGTGAACACCCATGACCGAGCACGACCGCGAGCAGCGTCTGGAGCAGATCATCGCCGACTACCTCGCTGCCGAGGATGCGGGCACGGCTCCCGAACCCAAGGAGCTAGTGGCCGCTAATCCCGATCTGGCCGACGATCTGCGGACCTTCTTCCGCGAGCACCATCGCATCGGCCGCCTGTCCGCCCCGCTACGTGCCGCCGCCCGGGGTCCTGCGGCGAGTGGGCCCGAACCGACCGTGGACTCATCTGCATCCCCCCAGGCCGCTCCGGGAGGCGACGGTCGATCACGACCGGACCCGCGACCACACGATCCAACCCCAGGCGACCGAGTTCTCACCACAGGGAACCAATGGATCGCAGACGGCAAGAGGGACCCGCATCCGTTACTTCGGCGACTATGAGGTCCGCGCGGAGCTCGGCCGAGGCGGGATGGGCGTCGTCTACCGTGCCCAACAAGTCAGTCTCAATCGGCCGGTCGCTTTGAAGATGATCAAGGCCGGCGTCCTGGCCGACGATTCCGAGCTGCGACGGTTCCAGAACGAGGCGGAGGCGGTGGCCCTGCTCGACCATCCGGGTATCGTGCCCGTGTACGAGGTCGGCGAGCACGAGGGCCAGCGCTACTTCAGCATGAAACTGGTCACGGGCGGCAGCCTGGCCGACCGCTTGGGCGCGTACAAGGGCGATCCGAAAGCGGCCGCGAGACTGATCGCCGACGTCGCCGAGGCGGTGCACCACGCGCGCACATGCGAGGCATCCTCCACCGCGACATCAAGCCGGCCAATATCTTGCTGGACGAGCGGGGCAGTCCTCACGTTACCGACTTCGGTCTGGCCAAGCGGGTCGAGGCCGACGCCGAGCTGACCGCCTCGGGCGCCATCCTGGGCACGCCGGCCTACATGGCCCCCGAGCAGGCCAGTGGTCGTCGCGGCTCGATCACCACGGCGACAGACGTCTATGGACTGGGCGCGCTGCTCTATGCTGTCCTGACCGGGCAAGCCCCGTTCGCCAGTGAGAGCGTGGTCGACACACTAACAATGGTTCGCGAGCGGTCGCCGGAGCCGCCGCGGAAGCGGAACCCCGTGGTCCCGCGCGACCTGGAGGTGATCGCCCTGAAGTGCCTCGAGAAGGACCCGCGGCGCCGATACTCCAGTGCCCTTGCCCTGGCCGACGACTTGCGTGCGTGGCTCGATTCGCGCCCATCTCGGCCCGGCCCGTGGGGACACTGACGCGAGTCGGACTCTGGTGCAAGCGACGGCCGGCTCTCGCGGGACTTCTGTTCGCGCTCGTCCTGGCGATGGTCGGGGCGACTGGCCTCTCGCTCGCCATTGCTCGGCAGCAGGCCGACCGGGCTCGTGATCAGGCCCGGGCTGCGGAGACCGAGCGAATCCTGCGCAACCAGGCAGTCGCCGAGCGGGATCGTGCCGCGCGGCAGGCCTACAACAGCGCGATCAACCTGGCCTGGCGCGAATGGCACGATGGAAACCCGGCCCGGATGCGCGCTCGCTTCTCGAATTGACCCGGCCCGAGAGCCCGGCCGATCTCGACTACCGCAACTTCGAATGGTACTTCCTGAATCGGCTCGACCGGACGCCTATCTGGAGTTCCGGCACCAAGGACACTCTCAGCCCGAGTATCGCCCTCGGCGCTGACGGTACCTGGTTCGCAATGGCCAGGGACGAGCGCGACGGCAGAAAGAGCGATGTCGTGGAAATCGATGCGCGCACGGGCAAGGTGACGCGCACGATTGTCGAGAGTCGCGCTCGTTTCAGTCGGATCTCGATCAGCCCCGACGGCAAGTTGCTCGAATCTATGAGCGAAAACGGAGCCGTTGTACTCCATGACACGCACGACGGCCATGAGGTCCAGCGCCTGCCCGCTGGTACACTGATCGCCTTCAGTAACGATGGCCGGTTTCTGGCCTGGCTTGACAGGAAGTCGAAAACCGTCGGAGACAGGACAGAAGTCGTGATCTGGGAACTTGCCGGAAGGAGAGAGGTTAACCGAATCGCGATCCCCTCGAGCACGAATGGTTACATGATGGCCTTTAGTCCAGACGGAAAGCGACTGGCCACGACTGGCGGGGCGGCTTTGCAGGTCTGGGACCCTTCAACCGGGAAGATCGCCTGGAAAGTTGAATCGTACGAACTCTTCACCGACATGGCCTTCAGCCCCGATGGCCGGTTCCTGGCGGGGTCAAGCTTTCGAGGTTGGATCGGGCTCTGGGATGCGGCGACCGGGGTGCGGGGTGCGACGCTTGCCAGCCATCGTGGCGAGATTAACCGCATTCGATTCAGTCCGGATGGAAAACGACTGGCCTCCGCGGGGCGAGACCGAGTGGTTCGTATCTGGGACGTTTCCGACGGGCGCGTACAGCTTGAATTACGGGGCCACGAATCCGATGTCTGGGACTTGGCCTTCACCCCGGATGGCACTCGTCTGGCATCCGTGAGCTTCCTGGATGGTGTTGCCAAACTCTGGGACACCAAACGCGGGCAAGAGTCCATCGAACTGATGAACGGGTCGCCCTCGCCCATCAGCCTTCCGACATTCGGACTGGCCTTCAACGCTGATGGCCGTGTGCTGATTGCGGCGCAGGCGGCAGGTGCTCTGCAAGCTTGGGACATGGACCGAAAAACCTCACTCTTCAAGCTAGATAACAAGGTCAATAACGGCCGAAACTGGGTCGCAGTCAGTCCCAAGTCGGATGTACTTGCGACGCTGGATGAGAAGCGATCCATCGTGTTGCGAAACCCATCGAGCGGCGTGCTGATCCGTACCCTGGACTCGTCCGAAGGCAGTCGAGTCGGAGCATTCAGCCCGGATGGTCAGTTCCTGGCCGCCGGTGGTGGTTCACCGCCGACGATCCGGGTCTGGGAAGTGGCGTCAGGACATCTCGCCGCGATCCTCCACGGCCATACCGAGCCGGTCGAGTGCTTGGCCTTCAGTCCAGACGGCCAGAAGCTCGCGTCCGGGAGCTTTGACGCCACTGTGCGGATCTGGGACTTCCCGTCGCGCAAGGAGCTGCTCGTTTATCGAGGTCACTCCAAGGGCATCGCCACCGTCGCATTCAGCCCAGATGGGAAGAAGCTTGCGTCCGCTGGCATGGACAATCGGCTGGCCGGGGAGATTCAACTGTGGGATGTCGCGACCGGCCAGGACCCGCAGGCCACTCCGGGGACACTCGGCCTTTGTCCGCGGCCTTTCGTTCCTCCCTGACGGCCGCCGTCTGGTGTCGCTGGGGGATGACGGCGTGCTCAAGCTATGGGATCAGGCATCGGGGCAGGAGACTCTGTCGATCCCGGCACAAAGCCGGAATGGCATCGGACTGGCCGTCAGCCCTGATGGGCGCACGATCGCGACCTCGGGTGCGGAGGATTCCGTACGCATCTGGGATTCGACTCCGTTTGCCCGGACTCCCTGAGAACGATCGACCGCTCCCATCCGGATTCACGGCCACCCAACCACGGTCAACCTGGCTTAAACTTCTGATCGTCACCCAGTTTGGTGTAGCGCGAGGCTTCCTCCCGCGGCCTGAAGGGCCCCAGGGCAAGACCCACCTCCCAAACTCTGTGACGATCCGGAGCGTTTCGATTCCCTCGGGGGACACCACCGTCTCGTTACAGGCGGATTGGGTAGAAAGGGCTCGCTCCCTCGTTCTCTGGCTCAACGCCCGGGCTTAACTTCTCTATGCAACGCACAGTAGGGGATCACCCCTCTCCGTGAGGGTTTATCAAGTCTCGGTCGAGTGTCTACAACTGTGTGCGGGAGAGCGATGGATTAACGGTCGGGTAACAAATATGGGTTGCGGTAGTCCGCTCAGTTAATGATTGGCGAGACGGATCTGAAGGCTGTAAAGCTTCGTTTATGGATTACCCGAGACGCCTTACCCAACGATCCGGTAGACGATCACGAAGCATATCAGCCAGAGGCCAAAGCTGAGGCTGAACTGGGCTACGACCTTGATGTAGGCCAACACCAGCCGATTGGCACGGTCCCTCGGCTCGCCGCTCTCCATGAGTCGGACGAAGTACCAGGCGACCGAAGGGATGAAGACCGCTGCGGCCAAGTAGGCCAGAGCGACCGCAGTCAGTGCCTCCGCCGCTGCGGCAGAGAGGAACAGGAACGTCAGGGCGCCGACGACGGCGATATGAACCAGGAGGGCGTCGTAGCGGAGGCGACGCGCCGCGCCGAACCACAATGCAGGTAGTACCACACCGATGGCAAAGAGGCCGACAACGATTGCGGCCGCCCTGGTATTCCGCAGGAAGGGGAACGTCAGTAAGAGCGAACCTGCCGCGAAATTGGTGGCGGTGGCGGCCACGGATAGCATCAGCGTCTTCACGCTGAACTGGGATTGTCGCAGTCTCATTCGATCGACCTCACGGGCGGCGCATCCCGTCAAGTTTGATCTCTGACTCACCGTTTCCATATCTCGGCCCATCCTTCCCTAACCTGAGGTCGAAGCGGCGAGGGTGTATAACTGCGAAATCGTGAAGCTGCGGGGAGATTATGCATCGACGAACCCATTGCCAGATGAAGCAGAAAATCCAGCCAAATCAAGCGCCTAGAAGTCCGCTGGAGTAAATGTCGGGTAATCATTTGGATCAGCGGTTCAGCGCAGCGGGTCCGCTGCATCGCCTCGTTAGACGGTCCGCTCGCCTAGAATTCGGATGACCGGGATGTCGGGGCCGGTCAGCCAGGGTCGCTAGTTAGCTGCTGGACTCCAAAGTCTTCCGGATCAACACTGGCTCGGTCCTCGCAAAAGTAGAAAGCGGGCATGCTCACCGGTATGAGGCCATGCCGAAACTGAGCTACGGAAGACCCAATCATCCGGCGAATTTTCTCGCTCAACGCCTCCGCTGTGCCTGCTTCATCCAGGCGCGGGAAAGTAGCATTTTGGTTTTTTCCCAGAGCTGGGTTCCCGGCGTCCAGATAGCGAGCCGTCAGAAAACCAAAACCAAAGTTTGACCCCGGATCTCCATGACCCCGGATCTCCTCTGAGGCTCATCGACCGCCAGCCACCGTGCGAGGAGAGCTCGGAGTCAGAGCCCGCACGAGTTCTCCGAGGAAGAGGGAGCCGAGGGCATTTCCATCTCTCTCATCAGTTGGGCTCGGATTTCGGCCAATCGCTCGGGGTCGCGGATCGGCGGATCGGTGGAGGGGATTCGACCGACGCCGTGAAGCGGACGATCAGTGGCGTAAGCTTCGGCCTGCTTGAGTTGTTCGGGAGTCATCGACGGGGAGACGATGGGTGGAACCCGAACCGTCTCACCCCGCGGGACCGCTGGCGGTCGAGCGACGGGAGTCTTGCTCGCGACCGGCTTTCGACCAGTGGGGCGGCTCATGACAGGAAACCTCCGGACTCTTAGAGCATGGGTGAGAAGGTCCGTTGTGGGGTGGGTGAAACCCATCAATTTCCGGAATTGTCGGCCGCGCTCTCTTCGGTCACGAGTCTCGCCTTCTCCATCGCCGACTCATCCAATCCCCAGTGCTGCCTTCAGGCACTCATCCAATTCAGAGAGCATTTCCGCTGACAGGTTGCCGACCTTTTCCTTGAGCCGGTCCTCGGTCATCAAGGACAGCAGCGTGTAGCAGATCAAACAGTCCCGATCCAGGCCCGCTGCTTTGCCCTCGGGCGTGGCGGCTTCGACAAACAAGCATGCCGGATCATCTTTCTCGTCCAGGTTGGTTGTTACCTGAGCCACTACCGCGTGGTGCAGGCGCTGATTGTAAGCGTCGGCCTGGACCACAACGACGGGGCATTTCTTCCCGCAGCCGCCGGAAGCATGGGGGAAACGGGCCTTCAGAACATCGCCGCGCTGGAGGTTCATGAGTCGTCCGGTTCGTCAAAACCATCTCCGGCCAGCAGGTCTGCGGTTTTCGATGCCAGCCAGTCCATTTCTTCGTTCGTCCACGGACTATTATCCACCGGTTCGCCGCGCTCGTAGACGTCCTTGCGAAACACGACGCACTCCGCGCTGCCCGACGGTCACGGCCACCGCTTGACCGTTTTGAATGGCTCGTTCCTGTTCAGCAGTTAGGTCCATAAGCCCTTCTTTCTTGGCACGCGACAACAGTATTCCGGACTTGCCGGGCAATTGACCGCTTGGCCTCGGGTTAGCCGTCCGGAGTGTCGAGCAGGGATTGCAACCGCGCCGCCAGTTCGTCAGGCAGTTTCGGACGCCACGATTCATCAACGAGTCCCACGCTGATCAAGTCGCGGAGATGAGTGCGGTCCTTGTCGCGGAACGACGTGAGTTTCATGCGCACGAACGCGTCGAGGCGCAACACGCGGAACGCTTCCGGGGGTTCCGACTCGATCACATCCGGAACGGCAAGGCATAATCCGGGCGCACTCGTTCGCCAGCGAAGATGATGTGGACCGCGTCCCGGGCTTTCGCGTCGGGACCGTCGAGGAACCGATCGACGCTGGCGACGTGCCGGTAGATAAAGCCCGCGGTTTCGAGAGCCGCCTTGGTCGCGTCCAGATCGGAGCGAAGGATTAGCAGGTCCACGTCTTGCGTGAAGCGCACGGCCGACTGATCGACCCGTCCCACCCAGGCGGCAACCGCATTGCCTCCGATGACCGCGTAGGCGATCCCCGCGTTTTCCAACGCCGTCGTCGCGCGCAACAAACGGTCCTTGACGAGTTCCACAGCTCGTATCGTCCGCTCCCAGGATTGCAAACCCAGCGGCAAAATCGTCATCACAACATCGTACCGCAACGAGAGGTGCGCGCAAGAGACAAGGAACGCCCCGCCGTGCTTCGGGAGCCATTTCTCCCGGCATCCAAACGGTCGCCGCCACCTGGAGCACAGGGCTGCCGGCCCTCGGATGCGTGCCATCGTCCACGGCCCAAGCAACAGTCGACGCACCGTTCACACGCTCGAGATCGGCCGTTGCATCGCCGGGTCGAGTCAGTATCCAACGAACTCGAGATCTGCTATGACTTACGACGCGTAGCGTGCAGCAAAAGGGGATATACTCGCCGTAAGTCCAATGGGCGGCGCGGGATTCGAACCTGCGACTTCCACCGTGTGAGGATGGCACTCTAACCGCTGAGTTAGCCGCCCGGGAGATCGGCAGGACATGAGCCGACCGACACCGTTGCTTTCAAAATAGCCGTTGTCCGGCTCGAGGGCAAGAGATTCCAACTCGGTTGCCGCCCTGTCTTTCGCCAATGGGCCAGTGAGGTCTTGCCCAACGCCCCTGCACCGTCTTACGATGATCGCCTTGAGGGCTGAACCGATCGTCAGGATCGCGAAGATAGAGGGTAGGTCGCGCCGATGCCTGAGTTTTTCCCCGACGTGCCGAAGATTCAGTACGGCGGTCCCAAGTCGCGGAACCCCCTGGACTTCAAGCATTACAATCCCGACGAGGTCATCGACGGGAAGACGATGAGGGAGTACCTCCGATTCTCGGTCGTCTACTGGCATACCTTCTGTAATCCCCTCTCCGACCCGTTCGGCGTCGGAACGGCGGTCCGGCCCTGGGAAGACGGCACGAATTCGGTCTCCAACGCCCAGCGTCGGGTCCAGGTGGCCTTCGAGCTCTTCGAGAAGCTGGGAGTACCCTTCTACGCGTTCCACGATCGCGACGTCGCTCCGGAAGGCAAGAACCTCAAGGAGAGCCACGCCAATCTGGACGAAGTCGTGAAGGTCCTCAAGGATGAGCAGGCGCGGACCGGCGTCAAGCTGCTCTGGGGCACGGCTAATCTCTTCACAAATCCCCGGTTCATGCACGGCGCGGCGACCAGCCCGAACTTCGACGTGTTTGCCTTCGCTGGGGCCCAGGTCAAGAAGGCCATGGAAGTCACCCACGAGCTAGGCGGGGCCGGCTATACGTTCTGGGGTGGCCGCGAGGGCTACTCGACTCTTCTCAACACCGACATGAAGCGCGAGCTCGACCACCTCGGCCGCTTCCTCCACATGGCCGTCGATTACAAGAAGCAGATCGGATTCAGCGGCAGCTTCTACATCGAGCCGAAGCCCAGGGAGCCGACCAAGCACCAGTACGATTCCGACGCCGCCGCGTGCTTGAACTTCCTCCGGACCTACGAGCTCCTTCCACACTTCAAGCTCAACCTTGAGACCAACCACGCGACCCTAGCCGGCCACGAGATGATGCACGAGCTGGAGGTCGCCATCGGAGCCGGGGCTCTGGGCTCGATCGACGCCAATACCGGTGACTACCTCCTCGGCTGGGATACCGACCAGTTCCCCACAAGTATCTATCTCACCACCCAGTGCATGCTCTGCATCTTGACCATGGGGGGGTTCACCACCGGCGGCGTCAACTTCGACGCCAAGGTGCGCCGCGAGAGCTTCGAGCCGATCGACCTGTTCCACGCCCACGTCGGCGGCATGGACGCCTTCGCTCGTGGGTTGAAGACCGCCCGCGCCATCATCGCCGACGGACGACTCGCGGCGTTCCTCAAGGAACGCTACCGAAGCTGGGATTGCGAGCTGGGTCGGCGCGTCGAGGGCGGACATGGCAGCTTCACGGACCTCGAAGCCTATATCCTCCCCAAGGGAGATGCCGCCAAGAACGTCAGCGGTCGCCAGGAGATGCTCGAAAACCTGATCAACGAGTTCATCTGAGAGGTGTGGTTTGCCGCGGATCATGGGCCGAGGCCAGTAGGCGCTTCGGTATTCGGTGGGTGGAACACACTGCTCCGCAGGCAAATGCCGCTACAGTTTTCGGCCCATGAGTCAACCTCATTAGGCGACCGGCAGCAATTAGTTTACCCGCGATCCGACCGGGGCCATACCAGCCCGACGCGCGAGCGAGGGTCGCCGTAAGTCCTTACAAGACAATGGGGGAAGACCCTCGCTGGCGCTTCGGGCTGGTATGGGGACGATCCGGATGAGTTTCCATCCGCCTGTCGCCTTATGACTGAGCGGTCTCCTCAAGTGCAGCGAAGATCCCCTGCATGAACGCGGGGAGATCATCCGGAGTGCGGCTGGTGACCAAGTTGCCGTCGCGGACGCAGGCCGCATCCTGCCAGACACCGCCGGCGTTCTCGACATCGTCGCGAATCGCAAAGAAACCGGTCACTTTCCGCCCCTTGAGGCATTTCGCCGAGCAGAGCATCCAGGGGCCGTGGCAAATCGCCGCGAGCACTTTCCCTTGCCGTGCCCCCTGAGTGACCAGGTCGACCATCGCCGGATGTCGGCGCATGTGGTCGGGTGAGTAGCCGCCCGGGATGATGATCGCGTCGAAGTCCGACGCCTTGACTTCACTGGCGGCGACCTCCGACTTGGCGGGATAGCCGTGCTTCGAAGCGTACGTCTCACCCGCCTTGGGGCCGACGATCTTGACGTCGCAGCCAGCCTCGCGCAGACGGAGGACGGGATACCATAACTCCAGGTCCTCGTAGAACTTCTCGACGAGGACAGCAACACGCTTGCCTTTGGCATTGCTCATGGATTGGTCTCCGAAAATGGTGTCAAGCACGATGGAAACTTGGGGCGGGGAAGGATTCGGGTCAGGCCGCATCATGCATGCCCTTGGTTCCCCCTGCCCTGCTCTCTTCGTCTCGGGATTGGCTGGGCCGATGCTCGGCCATGGCTGCGCTGGATCCCTTGCTCGAAGGTGAACGGAGGCTGGTATCCGAGCATACGTCGTGCCTTTTCAATCGAGTAATCGAGGTTCAGGCCGAGGAACTTGTAGCGGGCTTTGTTGATCAGTGGCGGATTCTGGGCACCGCAGAGCTTGGCCGCTCCTTCGACCAGATTGGCGAGGAACCTGGCCGGGCCCAGGGGGATGCGCCGGGTCGGGGGCCTCAAACCCGCCAGTTCGGCGACCTGGCCGACGAACTCCTTCTTGGTCACGCGCTGGCCGTCGGTCAGGTTGAAGACCTCGCCGAGGGCCGCGGGGGTCTCGGCGGCCAGGAAGATCCCGTTGACGAGGTTTTTGGCGTAGATGCAGTTGAGCACCTGGTCACCTGAGCCGAAGTAAGCGAACGTGCCACGCCTGAGGTTCAGCAGCAACTTGGGGATGACGGTGCGGTCCCGCTCGCCGTAGATGAAGCCCGGCCGGACGATCGCCGCGGGAAGCCCGCGCTGTCGATGATAATCGAGCACGAGCGCTTCGGCTTCCGTTTTCGACCGGGTGTAGGCGTCGAGCGAATTCGCCGCGGGTGGCACGGTCTCGTCGGTCCCAAAATGGTCGCGGCCTTCGTAGACGCCCAGGGAGCTGACATGAACGAATCGCTCAATTCGAGTCTCGCACACGGCGTCGAGGAGGAGGCGGAGGGCATCGACGTTGAGCCGGCGGAACTCCTCGAGCCGGCCCCAGTCCCCGACCTTGGCGGCACAGTTAAACACCCAATCGGCCCCATCCACGCCGGCCCGGAGCGCCTTCTGGTCTTCCATGTCGCCGATGACCTTTTCCACGCCCAGGCCGTCCAGCCAGCGCGTGTCGCTCGTGGGACGGACTAACGCCCGGACGCGGTGGCCTTGCTTCAGGGCCTCCTCGACAGCATGGCCGCCTACCAGCCCCGTCGCCCCGGTGATGAAGATCGATTTCGAAGACTCAGTGCTCATGCCACCACGCTACCATGCAAAGAGACGACGGATCACGATTCGAGGCCCGACGCACATGTTAACCGATGGAGCCAGCGATGGAAAATCGGGTGCATTCCGAGCAGTCCACGCCAGCCGGTTTCAAGCGGCCCCTGACCGGCTTCACCGCAGGTCGGTTTCCTCTGGCGAAACAACTGGTACAAGATGGAGTTAGGGGGTGGCTTTCGGACTGCCGCTCGGTGTAGTCTGGATTCATCGTGGTCGGGGAGATCACGGGGCAAATTCGCAGTAGAGGGACTCGTTTCCGAACGATCAGGCTGTTCGGATTGACCCCAACCCCGTCAGGGTCTAGGATTCCTGGGCCCGCTCCCTGACGAGAATCCAGGAGTCCCGGCAGGAAGGGAAAGGTTTTGAGTCATGGCGAGCGCTCTCAGGAATGACTGACCTGGCGTCTTATCGCCGAGTCCTTAAGTCTCTCCGATCGAGGCTCAAAGGTGATCTCAACCAGATGACCGACGAAGCCTTGGGCCGGGAGCTCGGTGGCGGGTCGGGCAATCTGTCGAACTCGCCGCTGCACATGGCGGACCTTGGCACCGACAACTATGATCAGGAGTTCACGTTGGGCCTCATCGAGAACGAACAAGAAACTCTGGATCTCGTCAATGAGGCACTGGCTCGGATGGATCTGGGAACGTTCGGGCAATGCGTTGAGTGCAGGGAACATATCTCGAAGCCGCGGCTCGAGGCGATCCCCTATGCCCGGCACTGTATTCGGTGTGCACGGAAGCTGGAGGGCGGCGAATGAGTCGGCATGAGGGTGTGGGACCGGCCCGGTTGTTCCTCTTCTGCGCGATCGCGCTGGGCGGATTCATTTTCGATCTCGTGACCAAGGCGATGGTCTTCGCGCGGATTGGGCCGCCCCCCTCGCCGGCAGTCCCGATCATCCCTCGGATCCTGGAGCTGCACACCAGTCAAAACACCGGGGCACTCTGGGGATTAGGAGGTGGTTATCCGTACAGCAGCCAGATCTTCGCGGCCCTCTCGGTGGTCGCAGCCATCATTATATGTTACTGGCTCTTCTTCCTCGGCGCCGCCAAGAGCCGGACACTGACGATCGCGCTGGCCTTGATCATGGCCGGAGCGATGGGCAATTGTTACGATCGACTGGTCTTCGGATCGGTCCGCGACTTTGTCCACTTCCACGTCGATGCGGTCCGTTTCGATTGCGCGATCTTTAACTTCGCCGATAACATGCTCGTCGCCGGGGCTTTGACCTTGGTCTTCTACGCCATGCGGACAGAGGACCACATGCCGGAGATTGACCAACACCAGCCGATCAATGCCAATTCGGTCCTGGATTCCGCCCGAACCCAATCGCCGGGCGACATGGTAGGCGAGCAACTGGAGGGGGACGACCGCCAGCAGCGACACATCCGTGACCCGGTGGCGAGTGGTTCCTAAGAGACCCTAAAAAAACCCGGTAATTGGCCCGTCAATTGCTGTAGATCTTGAGAGGAGTCCACTACACCTTTGCCCTGTTGGAAAGGGTCTCGTCATGGCCAAGCCCTTGCTCCCGGACGAACTCTGGGCCGTGATCCAACCCCGGATCCCGCCTCATCCCCCGCGGCCCAAAGGTGGACGTCCCCCCCTGGACGATCGCAAAGTCCTCACCGGGATCATCTTCATCCTCAAAACCGGCCTGCCTTGGGAGGACTTGCCCCAGGAGATGGGCTGCGGCTGCGGCATGACCTGTTGGAATCGCTTGCGCGACTGGCAGGCGGCCGGCGTCTGGGACCAGATCCACCCGATCTTGTTGGCCCACCTCCGTCAAGCCGACGCGATCGACTTCGAGCGGTTCATCGTGGACACGGGCCATGTCCGCGCCGTAGGCGGGGGTGAAGAAACCGGCCCCAGTCCCGTCGATCGCTCGAGACCCGGTAGCAAACACGCGATTGTTACCGACGGCCAAGGCGTCCCCTTGGTCATCGATACGATCCCGGGGAACACACCGGACGCCAACTTGACGGTGCCGTTGGTCGATGCCGTTCCCCCCATCGCCGGCCAGCCGGGCCACCCCCGCCAACGTCCGGATCATGTGATGGGCGACCGGGGCTTTGATGACGAGGAGCAACGGCAGGAGATACGCAGACCGCGGGATCGACCCGGAGTTGGCCAAGCGGCGCACGCCCCACGGTAGTGGTCTTGGTGTCTATCGTTGGGTCGTGGAACGAACGATTAGCTGGTTTCATCAGTTCCGCCGGTTGCGTGTGCGTTACGATCGCCGCGATGACATCCATCAAGGGCTCTGTGACTTGGCCGAAGTCCTCATCACTTTCCGGTTCCTGGACCTCTATGGCGTCATTTAGAGGACACCGATTCACAGGGTTCTTTTAGGCGCTCTAAGGCAAATCGCATTCGCATTCTCTCGCCACTCGCCGCTACTGAATCAGACGTCGTAATAAAGCGCGAACTCATACGGGTGGGGGCGGACTCGGGTCGTTTCGACTTCATGAGTCTGCTTGTACCAGATCCAGGTGTCGATGACATCGGGTGTGAAGACATCGCCGCGGAGTAAGAATTCGTGGTCGGCCCGCAAGGCTTCGAGCGAAGCTTCGAGTGAGCGCGGGGTGGTCGGGACGTTGTCGAGCTCTTCGGGCTGAAGGTCGTAGATGTCCTTGTCGAGGGGCTCGCCGGGCCGGACCTTATTCTGGATGCCGTCAAGGATGGCCATGAGCATCGCCGAGAACAGCAGATAGGGGTTGGCCGCGGCATCGGGACCGCGATACTCGATGCGACGGCTCATCGGGCTGGGACTGCTCAGCGGCACGCGGATGATCGCGGCGCGATTGCGGCGGCTGTAGGAGATCTTGGTCGGGGCCTCGAAGCCGGCAACCAGGCGCTTGTAACTGTTGGTCGTGGGGTTGGCGAACGCGCAGAGGGCCATGGCGTGTCGCATCAGGCCGCCGATGGCATAGATCCCCAGGATCGCTGAGGCCGGCATAGCCTTGGCCGGCCAGGAGCGGCTGACCGTCCTTCCAGAGCGTCAAGTGGGTGTGCATTCCCGATCCATTGTCACCGAAGAGCGGCTTGGGCATGAACGTCGCGGTCTTGCCGGCGCGGCGGGCGACATTGCGGATGATGTACCGCGCCAGCATGACCTGGTCGGCGCTGCCGATCAAAGGCTGGGGCATCAAGTCGATCTCGCATTGACCGCCGGTCGCCACTTCGTGGAAGTGGGCGGCGATTGGGATGCCGCATTCCCCCAGGCGTTGGGCCATCTCCGAGCGGAGGTTGACCAGGCTATCCGTCGGCGGGCAGGGGAAGTAGCCCAGGCCGGAGCCCGGCTTGTAGCCCAGATTGGGCGATTCCGCCCGGCCTCGATTCCACGCACCTTCCACCGAGTCGATGTGGTAGAACGCCTCATGCCCCCGCTGTTCGAACCGGACATCGTCGAAAACGAAGAACTCGAGCTCGGGGGCCAGCAGACAGTCATCGGCAAGGCCGGTATTCCGCATGTAGCTCGTGGCCTTGTGCGCGATGTTCCGCGGGTCTCGGGTGTAGTCCTGGTGAGTGATCGGATCCTGGATGTTGGAGATCATCGTCAAGGTCGGCTGCGAGGGGAACGGGTCGATGACCGCCGTTTCCGGCTGGGGGACGACTAGCAGGTCCGCCTCGTTGATGGCACGCCAGCCCATGACGCTGGAGCCGTCGAACGGTACCCCTTCTTCGAAGGTGTCCTCGGTCAGAGAATCGGCTGGGATCGAGAAATGCTGCCAGACGCCGGGGAAATCCATGAACCGCAGGTCAACCGTGGTGACCTCGCGTTGCCGGATCAGAGCCAAAACTTCTTTGGGAGTCAAAGGAACCGTCTCCTCATTCCAATGGCGGGTCCGCGGGGACCAGGACCGATCCTCCGCGGCTTGACAATGAACGAACTGACCTGGGGATCCTCGCCATTATGGGGGTGTCGGCCCGGCGACGGAAGATGTAACGCAACTGAAGCACCATTCCCCACTTCCATCCTGGTCGCGCCGCGGTTGCGAAAAAGCATGCCTTCGGGCTCTTGACCATCCGGTCGATGATCGTACGCTTTAAGTTACGGAGACCATCGCGACCTGCGGCAACCCGATCCAACCTCATCTCTCTCGCTAATGCTTTCGGTGGTCATTCGACACGGGTACGGAGGGACATGCCACGTTTCGTGCTGCTGGAGCATCTCTGGGACGGGATTCACTGGGACTTCATGCTGGAGGACGACGATGCCTTGAGAACCTGGGCGATCGACGCACCAGTTGTCGTCGGCCAGGACCTTCCGGCCCGTGCCTTACCCGATCATCGGCGGATCTACCTGGAATACGAAGGGGACATCTCGGGCGACCGCGGAAGCGTACGGAGGATCGACGAGGGGACGTACCGCGCCCGGCTCTGGTCGGCCGTCCTTGTGCGTGTCTGCCTCGAGGGCGCTCAACTGGTGGGAGAGGTGGAGTTGCGCCAGGTAGGGGAGAGCTCCGACGGCGTGTCTTCGTGGATCTTTCGTCTCGGGAACTTGGATTGAAGCACCCTTCGCGACGGGAGCGTCGGCCTCAGGAAGGCCCCCCTCGTTCGATCCGATCGGCCCGCCAGCCGGATCTGACCGTTGCGGATCTGCAGCTCCTCGAGCTGAACGTCATCTCGCTCGAGGTTCGGAGTATATCGGATGAGAACGACGGGGTAGCCATCCTTCCGAGTCCATTCGACGTCAATTCCATGGCAGCGTGCATACTCTATGATTCGATCGAGGACATTGTCGGCCGGGACCGGCAGGATGCCCGCACGGATCTTCTCCAGCGTCAGCTCGACGGTGTTTCCCTCCGGGACTCGCGGCCGTGCGACGACCGTGATCACCGATTGCACCCCTCTCTGGCGCAACTGGAAGGCGAGGATCACGCGATCCAGCTCGAACAACACGCGGGGTTCGTTGACTTCCGACGGGAGCTGGTCGGCAAAATGGGTGACCAGATCCTCGGCCAGCCAGGCGTTGACCTCTTGGTCGGTGAACACGGCTTCCCAGGCCGGCTCATTGCAGATGTCGTTGCGAAGCTGGAGACTCTGGGCCACGAACTTCCGGGCTTTCCCTTCCCGCTGCTTGCGGGACTGCTGGACAATGTCGCGGTAGTAGGACGGCTGGTAGGTCAAGCAGAGCCAGCCCGCCACCGGAACTGCAATGAGCATCCCCAGGAAAATGCCGGCCCAGAGGAACCGCCTGCTGGTCTTGCGCATGAGACCTCCCCGTCTACTTTTGAGAGGGACGGATGGGGCAGAAACGACCATCGCCCGACGGCGGAGAGGAGGAATGTCTCCTGGGAGGGTCTGTCTTGGAGACGTGGTCGAACCTATCTTGAACCATACGTTGCGACCTCGAATCGGTCAACCCAAACCGGCGGCTTCTCTGAATGCGTGTGAGTGTGGGGACGGCCGTCAGGTTGTGTGGGCATTGTTCCCAAGGGTCTCATTCGGGTGCTAACGGAGCGGATTCGAACGGATCGGGAGTGGGAGATTATTTGGCGGTCCCGGTTGCGTCTCGCGTAGAATGGTAATGATTTCCGTAGTGGACGGGGAGTTCAAGGCCATGCCCTCACGTTTCTTATCGCTCATCATCCTGATCTACTGGTCGATCGCCGCCTTCTGTCTCTTCACCTGGGATGTTCTTCCTGAGCTGACGATGGGATATCCGCCCGATTTGCGGGCGATCGCCTTCGCCAGCGATTCGTCCAGATCGGTTCGGTGGAGTCATCCAGGTGATCGACGATCCCCGGTCGCCGGAGGCACGCCGGTCGGTCGGAGAGGCGATCACGGCCGCTTCGCGGCAGGCCGACGGCTGGTACGAGATGACGAGCCGAGTGGAATTTGACGCGGGCGACCTGCTGCGCGGCACGGTGTTCGCGACCCGGCTGAGCGTGCGGATCCAGATCGACAGCCGGTATCATGTCGACCCTTCGGGGAACCTCCACGATTTCGACCTCCGGGTGAAGTCGCGGGAGTTCGACGACGAGCTGATCGACGTCCAGGGACAGGTCAAGGGGAACACCATGGAGATCGTCTCGCGAGGACCGATGGAGATCTTGAACAAGGAGATGAAGTTCGACTACCAGCCGCGGAGCGTGGTTCAGGATGTCCTGGGCCCGTTCGACCGGCTGCCGGGGCTGCAGCTCGGCCAGCGCTGGGAGTCGCGGATCATCAACCCGTTCACTGGCAAGGTGGATTCCGTACGGGCGCGCGTCGTACGCCGGGCGGTGATCGACTGGGATGCCAACCCGGTGAATGTCTTCGAAGTCGAACAGAAGATGTCCGGCGTGTCGATGAAAACCTGGGTACGCACGGACGGGGTCATCCTGCGGCAGGAGGTGCCGTTCCCGTTCGTCCGGATGATGCTGGAACGGCGGCCGGAGGATACTCGTACTCTGGAGGCTCCGGTGCGATCTCCGTCCTCGTCGTCTCCGGGCGGGAGGCGAGCCTTATGATCGAATTGCGCGGAGTGACGAAGCGGTTTGGTGCCAGGTGTGCGGTTCGACGGGCTCGACCTGGAGGTCCGTGCCGGAGAGCTCTTTGCGTTCCTCGGGCCCAATGGGGCGGGGAAGACGACGACGATCAAGATGATCTGCGGGCTGCTCGCGCCGACGCGGGGACCGTGCGAGTCGGCGGTTTCGAGGCTTCGAGCCTTCAGGCTCGCCAACTGCTCGGATACGTTCCCGATCAGCCCTATCTCTATGACAAGCTGACGGGGCGCGAGTTCCTCAAGTTCGTCGTCGAGATGTACGGCCTGGAACGGCCCCACGCCGCCCGGAGAATTCGCGAGCTGATCGAGACCTTCGAGATGGGTGACTACGTCGACGAGCTCTGCGAGAGCTACTCGCAAGGCATGAAGCAACGGGTCGTGTTCGCCTCGGCCCTGGTGCACGATCCCAGAATCCTGGTCGTGGACGAGCCCCTGGTGGGTCTCGACCCGCGCAGCGCCCGGATCGTCAAGGACCTGTTCGTGGCGCAGGCCCGGTCCGGGTGCGCCGTGCTGATGTCCACGCACTTGCTGGCGATCGCCGAAGAACTGGCCGACCGGATCGGGATCGTCGACCACGGGAAGATGCTGGCCCTCGGAACGCTGGACCAGCTCCGCCGGCAGGTGCAGCACCACGGGCCGCTCGAGGACCTCTTCCTGAAGCTCACCGGAGATCTGCGGCCGGCGGCCAACGTACTCCACCCCACTCAAGGGGCCCTGCCGGACTCCCAGTCCCAACCAGCCGGGTCAAATTCATGAGTCTTGCTATCCCCGAGACGTCCCCACTGACACTCCCGCCTATCCCGGCCGACCAGACGGCGCTGCGCCCTGCGAGGGCTCCGATGGGCCCTGACCAGGAACACGATCCATTCGCTCCTGTCGGGTTCGCGGCTCCGGCTCTCGATGATCCTGATTTGCAGCATCATTTTCTGGCTCGGTCTCTTCGCACTGTTCCTCGGCGGCTTCGAGTTCATGGGAACGAACGACCCGATGTTCAACGGGATCTTTGAGTACCTCTTCAGCATGTTCTTTCTGTCGATCCTGGTGATGCTCTTCTTCTCGACGGGGATCATCACCTACACCGCGCTGTTCCATTCGCGCGAGGGCGCTTTCCTGCTGACGACGCCGGCCTCGACGGACCGGATCTTCGCTTACAAGTTCGGCGAGGCGGTCGGACTCTCGAGCTGGGGCTTTTTCCTGCTGGGCAGCCCGCTGATGGCCGCCTACGGTCTGACCGTCAAGGCCCCCCTGGACGTTCTACGGGTTATTCTTGGTCTATCTGCTCTCGTTCGTCCTGATTGCGGGGAGCCTGGGGGCCATCGCCGCGATCGTGGTCGCCAACGTCTTCCCGAAGCGGCAGAAGCTGGTGTTCTCACTGGCCGTGCTCGTGACGCTCGGACTGATGGTGACCGTGGGTCTGCGCATTTGGGGAGCTCGGGGCGAGGCGTTGTCGAGCGACTGGCTGAGCAGCGTGCAGGACCGCCTGGCGTTCTGCCAGAACCCGCTGTGGCCGAGCCGATGGATGTCGGCGGGCCTGCTGGCCGCGGCCCGGGGCGACTGGCCCCCGGCCGCTTATTACCTGATGGTCCTCTCGGCCCACGGCGGCCTCTGCTACCTCGCCGCGGCGGCCATGGCGCGCGACCTGTATTTCCGAGGGTATAGCCGCGTGCAAGGTGGCCGGTCGGCCAGGCGCCGCCTCGGCCTTTATGCGCTCGATGCGTTTTTTCACCGCCTCTTCTTCTTCCTGCCCCGTCCGGTCCGCCTGTTGATCCTCAAGGACCTGCGCACGTTCCGCCGCGACCCCGCGCAGTGGTCCCAGTTCCTGATCTTCTTCGGGCTGCTCGCCTTCTACTTCCTCAATATCCCTCGGCTGGGCTATGCAGTCCAGTCCCCGTCATGGCGGAACCTGGTGAGCTTCCTCAACCTCTCGGTGACGGCGCTGATCCTCTCGACGTTTACCAGCCGGTTCATCTTTCCGTTGCTCTCGCTGGAAGGCCGAAACTTCTGGGTGCTGGGGTTGTTCCCCCTGCGCCGGGACGAGATCCTCTGGGGCAAGTTCGCCTTCTCCGTGGGCATTTCCTTGCTGCCGACGGAGGTCCTGGTCTTCCTGAGCGACCTGATGCTGGGGATGAGCCCGGTGATGATCGCCCTGCACGTCGCGATGGTGGCGGTGCTGTGCATGGGACTCTCGGGGATCAGCGTGGGCCTGGGCGCCCGGTTGCCGAACCTCCGAGAGAGCGACCCGTCGAAGATCGCCGTTGGGTTCGGGGGCACTCTCAACCTGCTCGTGAGCCTGGTCTTCATCTTCGCGATCGTGACGGCGCCTGGCGGTCCCCTGCCACCTCTACTTCCTGGGCCAGGAGCATCCGGATTCGACGCAGTTCGCCCTCTCGCATGGTGGCTTCCGGTTCTGGCTGACCCTCGCCATCCTCACGAGTCTCGCCATTGGCGCCATCGGCACGATCCTACCGCTCCGAATCGGAATCAAGGCGTTCCAGCGGATGGAGCTCTGAAGTATTGAACGGATAGCTCGGGAGCCCGAATCGGCTGGGCTCTACTTTCTCATGACTCGGTCACGATCGAGCACACGGGCGGTTCCATGAGGACGGTGACCGGCACCGTGGACGTCACTCCCGCAGGTAACTCAACGGTCGCTCAGGCGAGACAGGCACCGAAGGTCTCACGGACGCCGTTGTGCTTTGCGTTACGGCTCATCGCCCGTGCCGCGTGTTCCAGGCTTTCAAGTACTTCGCGGCCTTGGGGTTCGACTCGTTCCACTTCGGCTCGACCGGGTTATTGGCGATCATCAGCAATCCGTGGGCGACCATGCGGTCGACCTTGGCCATGTTGGCGTAATCGACCTTGTCCCAGTGGTCGCCCGCGCCGTGATAGTCGGGGTACATGAAGGCGACGCAGATCGTGTGTGCGGGTACGCCCAGGTCGGCGAGTGCTTGATTGTCGCTGGCTGCGAAGTAAACATCACTGAATCGCGGATGTCGAGACACCTTGACGCCCTCGGCCTGGCCGGCGGCGGTGAAGACATCGGAGACCTCCGAGAAGCCGTGCCCGGTCATCACCGCGGCGCCGACTCTCGGCCCCTCGGAGTCGTCGGTGCGGCCGACCTGTTCGAGGTTGACGTCGGCCACGGTCTTCTCGATGGGTACGATGGGGTGCCGTCCGTAGTAGCGAGAGCCGAGAAGCCCTTTTTCTTCGCCGAAGAAAGTCATGAAGAGGATGCTCCGCTTCGGGCGGCGTCTTGAGCGTGGCCAGAGACGAGGCGAGCTCGACGACCGAGACGGTTCCGCTGCCGTCGTCGTTGGCTCCGTTGAAGATGTGGTCGCTCTTGTCGCCCGGTGCGCCGCGAATGCCGACGTGGTCGTAGTGGGCGGTGACGAGCACGTAGGTATCCTTCAGGGCCGGGTCGGACCCGCGCAGGAGGCCGACGACGTTTCGCACCTTCACCGGGCGCGTCACCGGTTCGCCGAGATGAGACGAGACCTTGGCCTTGTCCGACGCTCCCAGGGGCAGCGACTCGAAGAGGGCGAGCTACTTTGGGGTCGTGAACGGTGATGAGCGGCGGCCCCGGACGATCGGCGCGGGAGGCGTCGGCCTGCCTCGGGTTCTCCGGGTCGAAGGCTCGGCCCGGTGCGAAGCCGCTCGCGGCACTGGCCTGGCGGCTGACGTTCACCACGATCGCGGCCTTCAGCTCCGTCATCCGACTCATGAACGCATTGACCACCATCGACGCAGCCCGGGCCCTCGAACCGACGCCCGGAAGTTCGGCAAACACCGCCTTGCCTTCAACCTGCGCGGGCGTGAGCGATTGCAGGCTCTTGGCATCGCGGGCGTCGATCTTGAAGACGCGATCGGCCGCGACGATCGAAAACGCCGAAGGCGTTGCAAGCTCACTCGATCCTTGCCGACGTGGATCGATGGACCATCGCCGATCTTCACTTCGAAAGTAAAGCTGTCGGCGTCGGCCTCGAGGACTTTCCAGTTGGCGGTCTGGAAATAGCCGTCATCGCCGACCGCTTCGAGCCCGGCGCGGCGGAACTGGGCTGCGATGTACTCAGCGGCGAGGTCGAGGCCGCGCGACGGCGTGTCGCGGCCTTCGAGCAGGTCGGAGGCGAGGAACGAGAGGTGGCCGCGGAGCGAGTCGGCCGTGATCCGGTCGAGGGCCGCGGCTTGATCGGCAGTGAGCGTCGTGCTCGCCGGCGGAGAATCGCCGGAGACGACCGGACCGAACGCGATGAGCACGCAGAACGGACGCAATGAGGAAGCAGGTTCGGCGGGTGTTCGGGAACATGCGGAGGGACATCCTTCACGGGATAAGAAGGCGATGACCGAAACGTGGTTGATCGTACCGAAGTCTGGGCCGATCGTACAATAAGGCGACCGGCATGAACATCGAGCAGAGTCGAGTCATTCCATCTCGCCCAGTTCTTCCTGCAAGACGCACCAGCGTTCTTCGGCCTCGTTGAGCTGATTCGCCAGTTCCTCAACCTCGTTGTGCAACCGTAGTGCTTCCTTCGGATCCGTCGCCGACATGAGCTGAGTGTTCGTTAGCTTCTTCTGTTCGTCGAGTCTGGCGATCGTCCTTTCGACGTTGTAGATCTCCTTGCGAACTTCCCGTTCGTTGCGAAGCGGAGGTTTGGCTGCGCTCCTGGCTTTTCGAGAGCTTCCTTTGGAGCCTTGGACATGCGTGTCGCCGTCTCGCGTTCGCCTTCCTCGATCTCCTTGTTCACGGCGTAAAGATACGACTCGTAGTCGCCGTGATAGTTCACGACTCGGCCGTCTCGGACCTCGATGATCGAGGTCGCCATCCGTTTCAGGAAGTAACGGTCGTGGCTCGTGAAGATGACGGTCCCCTTGTAGGCCAGCAACGCCTCCGCCAGCGAATCGACGGATTCGACGTCAAGATGGTTCCCTGGTTCGTCCAGGATCAGGATGTTGTACTGGCTGAGCATCAGGCCCGCGAGACAGAGCCGTGCCCGCTCACCCCCGGAGAGATACGCGACTTTCTTCTTAACGTCCGCCCCACGGAAGAGCAGCGAGGCCGCTCCGTTGAGAATCTCCTGGGTCTTCGTCCCGCCGGGGGCGGTGTTTTCCAGGTATTCCATCACCGTCTGATTCGACGGCAGACTCGTATAAACATGCTGGGCGTAGATCCCAAGGTTGCAGCCGTGCCCCCATCGAACTTCGCCGGCCAGCGGTTTCAGCGAGTCAACGATTGTTCGCAGAAAGGTCGTCTTCCCCTGTCCGTTGTCTCCCACGATGGCCGTGCGAGCTCCGTGAACGACCTCGACGCCGATCGCCGACGCGATTATCCGTTCGGGATACCCCATCGCCACGTCAACACACCGAAGCGCCGTCCCGCGACGCGGCTCGACCTGCAGGAGCGCGGATGCTGACCGTGGGTTCGTCCGCGGCGATCTCGATCGTCTCGAGCTTCTCGAGCTGCTTCTCCTTCGACTTCGCCCGTGTCGCCGTGCTGGCGCGGCGCCTTGTTCTTGGCGATGAACTCTTCGAGGTGCCGCTTCTTCGCCAGGACGCCCGCGTTGATACGTTCGTCCTGCTTGCGGCGTTCCTTCTGATTTTCGGTATAGGCATCAATCTTCCCCGGATACATCGTCAGCTTTCCGCGCGACAGGTCGAGCGTGTGGTCGCACGTCGCCCCGAGAAACCCGCGGTCATGTGAGACGATCAGGCAGGCTCTCTTCATAATTCCGGAGGAAATGCTCCAGCAGGATCTGGCGTGCGCAAGTCGAGAAAGTTCGTCGGTTCATCGAGCAGCAGCAGGTTCGGCGAATGGAGCAAGAGAGCCGCGAGCTTGACTCGCGTTTGCCACCCGCCTGAAAGCTTATCGATCGGACCATCAAGATAGGCCCCCTTGAGCTCAAACTGTGAACCGACTTCGCCGCACTTCCAATCGGGTTGTCCGCTGTCGCGCATCAGGAAGTCGAGAACGGTTTCGCCCGGAGTGAAACGCATCATGCTGACGGAGGTATCCCAGCCGCAACTTCGGATGCCGGAGCACCTCACCCCGGTCCAGGTCTTCCTCACCGAGAAGAATCTTGAGGAGGGTACTCTTCCCCGCCCCGTTCCGGCCAACGAACCCGACTTTCACATCGTCCGTTATGGAAGCTTCGGCCCCGTCCAGCAATGCCTGCCCGCCATAACTCTTGTATGCATCCCGGATCTGAATCAACACAGCCATCTTCGAACGATTCTCCTTCGGCCTTCTCAGAAAAGAGTTATGATAACCGATGATCGGCGTTCTCGTGAGCGGATTGGCGGGAAAATGGCTTGGATTCAAGTCGATCGTGCCGACCCCCGCTAAGTCTTCAGCCCCATTGACGCAAGTCCATTAATGAAAATGGTTTAAAACATCGAACCAAGTTGAGCCGCCGAGCCGGAGTCCGCAGGCCGGGTGGCACTTTTCCCTTTCCCCTGGCGGCGCATCGCCTCTTCAACCCGCCAGTCTCGCCGAGACGTGCCCGAGAGCGAACCCCAGTCCGAAGACAGCCAGCTCGAACAGGAAGATCAAGAGGACGATCGCCGGCCATTGCGCGGCCACGAAGCTGACAAAACCGAACCAGGTTGACGGCACCGGGACCAGGGGATCGCAGGCCCGTGGAGCGGAGGGGCCAACGGTCGAGGACAGGTCCGGCGACGCGGCGTGGGGGACCGATGGGTCGGGCACCGGCTGCGGCGCCGGTCGGGGAGTGGAAAGCGAGCCGGCCTCTTGGTCTGCCAGGGTCTGCAGCGCCTCAGCGGCCTCGGCGGCCGTCTGGAAGCGATCCTCGGGCCGGCTGGCCATGAGTTTCTCCAGCAGCAGATGGATGAGGCGCGGGGAGAGGTCCGGGCGGAAGTCGGTGATCGGAGTCGGCTGGCCCTTGATCCGAAGCGCGAGGCATTCCGCGACCGTCTCGCCGGGAAACGGCAGCCGGCCGCTCAGCAGTTCGTACATCGTGCATCCCAAGCTGAATAGGTCACTCCGGCCGTCGATGTTCAGCGTTACGGCCTGTTCGGGTGACATGTAGTTGACCGTACCGACGAGCCGGCCGTCGGCGGTCGCGAACGAGGCATCACTGTCCGCTTCCATCAGGGCGCTCAGGCCCAGGTCGAGGACCTTGATCTGGCCCTCCTCGCTCAGAAGGAGGTTGGCCGGTTTGACGTCGCGGTGAACGATCCCGCGCTCGTGGGCATGGGCGAGGCCCAGAGCGGCCTGGGCCATATAATCGGCCACCGCGGCGGCCGGCAGCGAGCCCCGGTCCGCGATCACGTGGTCGAGGCTCCGACCGGGTACGTACTCCATGACGATGTACAACAGGTCGCCGACCTGGTCGGCGTCGAAGGCGCGGACCACGTTGGGGTGGTCGAGCCGACCGATCAGCCGCATCTCCCGATGGAACCGGGCGATCGAACTGGCTCGCGACGCGATTTGGGGGGCGATGACCTTGAGGGCGGCCAGGCGGCCCATGAGTTTATGTTGGGCCTTGAAGACCCGCCCCCGGCCGCCTGCCCCCAACCGGTCGAGGATCACGTAGGGGCCCACGATCAAGCCGTGCGTCTTGTTCTTCAGGAGGCGATTCGCCTGGAACAGCGTCAGCACCCCCTCGGAAACCAGACGCTCGGCCAGGCGCACGCGTTTCGGCTCGGGTACTCGCCGCTGCGGACCTTGCCGCTGACCTCTTCGAACTGCCGGTCACTCAGGATGCCCGAGCGCCGGATCAGGGAAAGGAGGTCGGGAGGCACGGCCTCGGAAATTTTGAGCTGGTCGAAGAGCTCCATGCTTGCATTTTCCTCCATTCTCGTAAGCGGAGGGGATGAAGGGCCTGCAAACTCTCATCAAACATCTTAGGCGCGGGGGAAGTTCCATCGGTCGACCGAGGGTCCCACCGGCGAAAATGCACCGGGCCCGGCTCGTCCCGCCCCGCCCCGCCGCCCACGGCCCGCCGAAGTGGGCGGTGATGTCCCCAGAAATGCCTTGTTAATGGCGACGTCGCGTGAGATCCTAGTATAGAAAAACTCCTAGGGATAAGAGAGTATCATCCCCCCAAAGAAGAGGATCACGGTTTACGACCTTGTCCTGGGAAGGCCATCATGGCGGCTAATCCAGTCGGATCCCTTGAGCCACCGAACAATGGCAGCGAGAAGCCGGAAGGTTTGCCCGGCGCCTCCATCCCCGCACCCGACCAGGGCCGGGTGGCCGTTCGATGGCTCGGAGCATCCTCGGGAAGCCGAGTCGTCCCGCCGATCCTGAGCCATATGGACGAGCCTGTAGAGCGCGCCCCAGGAGAGCCGGGCCGAGCGGTGGAACAGGGATCGAACCAGGAACCGACGCCGGAACTCGGGATTTCGGAGAGTGGCTCGACCGATCTGATCCCGGTCGCCGACGGGGCTCGGATCCGCGCCGCAGTTGGGGCGGATCCGGCCCGATTGGAAGAGAGCATGCACGAGAAGCCCGAAGAGTCCGGGCCATGGGTCGTCCCGTCGACGCCGGCGACCGGTTCCGTACTGGGTCAAATCGGCAAAATCACCGACCGGCCGCAAGCCCCGCCACTGTCGGTGGCGCAGGAGGAGAAGATTCCGGTCGACCTGCCCAAGCAATTCGGCCGCTACCGGATCCTCGGGCCGCTCGGGAAGGGGGCGATGGGGGCAATCTACCTGGCCCAGGACACCCAGCTCGGCCGGCGGGTGGCCCTGAAGGTCCCCCATCTGCGCAGCGGAGAGGACGACGCGACACCGGGTCGGTGCGACCTGGATCGCTTCTACCGCGAGGCCAGCGCCGCGGCGACCCTCGACCATCCCAATCTCTGCCCAGTCTACGACGTGGGTCAGATCGAGGGAATCCCCTACCTGACCATGGCGTACATCCAGGGCCAACCCCTGTCGACGTACATCCGGCGCGATCGGCCGATGCCCCAGCGGCGGGTGGCTATCATGGTGCGCAAGTTGGCCCAGGCCCTGGAGGAGGCCCACTACAATGGGGTCGTCCATCGCGACCTCAAGCCGTCGAACATCATGGTTAACGCCCGCGGCGAATTAATCATCATGGACTTCGGCCTGGTTTGGCGCATCGGTGCCAAGAACGAGCGGCTGACTCGGGTCGGGCTGGTGGTGGGCACGCCGATGTACATGTCGCCCGAGCAGGCCTCCGGCAAAATGGAGACGATCGGACCCGGCTGCGATATCTACAGCTTGGGCGTGATCATGTATGAGCTGCTGACCGGCCGGGTCCCCTTCGAGGGACCGGAGGCGTTCGTCCTGGGACAGATCCTCTTCGTCGAGCCCGCACCACCGTCGACGTACCGGGCCGACCTCGAGCCCCAGCTCGAGGCGATCTGCTTGAAGGCAATCGCCAAGAGCCTGGATCAGCGCTACGCCACCATGGGTGAGCTCGCCATGGCCCTGGGCGACTACCTCCGCTCCGCAGAGGGCACCACTCGGTTGATCGATGTCCGCTGGCCCGGGGTCGGACACGGGCTCGCCGACGAGGGGCCTCCCAAGGTCGTCGAGGAGCGCGCGGCCGAACCATCCCCACTGCCGGCCGCCACCGCGGAGGTCGAACCCGTTGGCCCGGAGCTGCCCATCGAGGTGCCCGAATCCGGGACCCTCTGGAAGACCTGGCGCCAGTGGACGGCGATCGTCGAACACTTTGCGCTGCGACGGTCCAATCGAAAGGTTAATAGAAATTCATATGATAAATTGTACAAGAGCTTGGTGGCCGCGTGCCGGTCCCGTGCTGCGAAGGCCCAGGGGCCGAGGCAGGAGTTCTACCTGCGGCTTGCGGAGTTTGTCCTCCCCTGGATGACGCCGAGGGTCCTGGAGTCAACGGATCAAGAGCTGCTCTTCAGCGTACTGTCGTATTGTCGCCAGTTCGAACAGGAGCTCCTGGACTCGACGGAGCTCTTGCCCGAACCGGGGCACCTGGCTGAGCCCCGGTCCAGCTTTTGGCCGGTGATCGGCTTGCTCGTGGCCTCATTCGTCCTCGGGCTGATCTGCGTATATTGGGCCTGGTGAGGACCCTACAGCAGGCCCGATGCTTCGAATGGAGTCGGCGGCGGCTGGCGTCCAGGGGTGGTCACACGCTTAGGGGGCGACCAGCCCCGGATACCCAGATGGTCCACGAGCCCGAAGACCTTGAGCAGCGAGCGGAGCCGTTCATTCGCGGCGCGGGCCTCGTTGAGATCGACGGTGAGCTGTTCGATGCGGAGCCGTTCGTCTTCGCGATCGCCGTCGGCGAGCGATCGCCCAGGATCGCTCTCTGACTGCCAGGGCGGCGACCCGGTCGCGCTGGGCTTGCACCTCGCCCTCGAGTCGCTGGGCCTGCTCGTTTGCCGCCCGGAGCCGGTCTTCGAATTCGGCCAGACGGCCCTCGAGCTCGGCCCGGGTTGCCGCGGCAGTCGCGGCGCGATCGCTCGCGGCGGTCGCCTCGGCCCGGGCGATCTCCAGGTCATGCCGCAGGGCCTCAAGGCTCCTGCGATGTTCTCGGCCTTCGGCCTCTTGGTCGCGACGCAGCCTGTCGAGCTCGGTCTCCCACTTTTGAGCTTGCTCAGCCAGCTCCTCGTTGCGTCGGACCATCGCCGCGAGCTGGTCGCGGTCCTGCTCGATCGTCCGGGCCAGCCGGTGTGCCTCCGCCTCATGACGGGCCGACGCGCGATCGGCGGCCTCGACCCGCTCGAGAAGGACGGCCTGACGATCCCGATCTGAGTCCAGGGCTTCGATCTGCCGGAGCGCGACGTCCCGCTCCTGGACGAGAGTCTCAACTTGGTGTCGGAGCCGTTCGGCCTCCTCGCGGAGGCGCGGGAGGTCCCGCTCGAGTTGGAGTCGGGCGGCATCGAGCCGCTCTTGCCAGACTCGCCGCTGGTCCTCGGACTGTTCCCGTTCCTCACCGGCCCGACGCTTGACTTCGTGGATCCGGGCCTGGAGTTGCTCTTCGCGGGCCACGCCCGCCAGCAGGGCGGCGTCGAGGCGATCCCGGTCGGCGCGGAGCACTTCCAGTTCGTCAGCCCGCTCGGTGAGCCGCAGCCGATCCGCCTCCCTCTGCCTGAGTTCGGCGCGGAGCCGATCCCGCTCGCGCGGATCCGCTGGAGTTCACCCTCCCCCATCGCACCGCGAGCTCGGTCCGCCTCGGCCGGAGCCGAGGCGCGTGGTTCCCTGAGGACCAGTTGAGTGGATGGGGCAATCGCGCCCGGCTCGTGGCCCAATAGGGCGCGGAAACGCTGGCCGCAATGCTTACAGTAGACCTTGCGACCGAGGTTGGCGCGGCGGATCCTCAGGTTGCTCCGCTGGCAATGGGGGCAGGTGATCCAGACATGCAGTGACGCGCCCTTTCGATCCTCCGGCGGCTCGATCATCGTGGTTGCCTTAGCTGTTGGTGAGCGGGCCGTTCTACGAGCGAGATGTCCCAAAGTTTGATCGTCCGATCCCGACTGCTCGAGGCCAGGATTCGGCCGTTGGGTGCGAACGTCAGGGCATAGATATAATCCGCGTGGCCTGCGAAGCCGGCCCCCTCGTGCCGGACGGCCACGTCCCAAAGCTTGATGGCCCCGTCTTCGCCTGCCGAGGCCAGGGTCCCACCGTCGGGCGCGAACGCGACGGCGAGCACCCAGCCGGTGTGCCCCGGCAAGGTGTCCTGCGGCCGGCCCGTGGCCACCTCCCACAGCCTCACGCTACCGTCGTAACTCCCCGAGGCCAGGAGACCCCCGTCGGCGCGAAGACGAGCGAGGCGACCGCCTTCGTGTGGCCCGCGATAGGAACCCGCCCCAGGCCGGTCGCCAGGTCTCGAAGCTCGATCTCCCCGTCGTAATTCCCCAAGGCTGCCATCGTGCCGTCGGGAGAATAGGCCAGGGAGAAGATCGAAGCGGGATACCGGCGAGGGAAGGTAGCCAACTTGCGGCCCGTGGCCACATCCCAGAGTCGAACCATCTGATCGTTTCCCCCGGAGGCAAGCCCTGGCCATCGGGAGTGAAGGCGGTGGCGAGCACCCAGCCGGCGTGCCCCGGCAAGACGGCCTGCGGTCGGCCCGTGGCCACCTCCCACAGCCGCACGCTCCCATCCGAGCTCCCCGAGGCCAGCAGCCGCCCGTTGGGCGAGAAGGCGATACAGCGGACGCTATCCGTATGTCCCTGCAGGACGGATTCGCCCTCGGCCCTCGGTTCCGCGCACTGCCCCATGTCGCCAGTAGGTTCCGCATCCCCACCAAGTTCATCCCCCAGACTCATGCTGCCCGATGGTTCCGTTCCCGACTCGTCCTCGACGGCGAGATCGCCGAGAAGCCACCCGGCCTTCAAGAATTCGTAACGAACAAGCCCTCTTCGAGAAATGGTCCAATCCGACATTATAGGAGTTGGCGCAGGACTTCGCAGCCCAAAGAGACTACAGGAAAGCGAACGCTCCCGAACCCTGATACCGACCGGGAAATCAACGCCAGTTTCGAGACCGAGTCCATCGCCATCCGAGACGAGTGAACCATGTCCAGCGAGGTGCGCGGCGCGCCCACCCTACTCGGCACGCGGCAAAGTGAGCGGAATCGACAAGTAAAATCGACCAACCCTTTTATTGGCAGCCTTTTCCCTAGGGATGCTCGTGGCGCGGTTATGCGATCGTGCTGCTTCGGCCTGCGATTCATGACCCTGGGCTCGACCCTTCCCGGGCGGACAGGGTTGACTTCCAACACCCTGACATCCCCGTCCCCTCCGTCCTGATCAACCAGCGGACCGGGCGTTCCCGATGATCTGCTCCGGCGCCATACCCTACGTAATTCTCAGTGATGTCCCCTTTTTCTAGTCCTCCGTGTGGCCCGAAACCGTGATGTCTTACCTTCAGGAGGGAAAAGTGAAAATGATTCTTGAGATTATTCCCGGTTTGGGATTTGCGATCGTCCCCCGCCTGAAAGACATCGCCGGAAAAGCTCTCGAAGCCGGCTAGATTTAGAATCATGTTTTCTAACTTGTTAAATCAGACTATAATCCAGTATGCTCCCGGGCGAGGTCGGTGGAAGTCTTCCGACCCTCCTGATCCAAAGCCTGCTTCAGGGCGTCAACGCCCTCTTGAGAGCCAACGAATGTCTGGTCGGGGAAACGGTAATACACGAGGATGCTGGAAAGGATCCACTCGCCCATGTCGGAATTCAACCACATGCCTGCCAGGTATTGGAGCCGCAGGTTGCGGTCGGTATTGATCTGGGCGCCCTGCGACCACTCCTTCAGCAAGGGCGCCTGCCCGGAGTAGGTGGCGAGCAGGTCGATTCCAATCTCTCGTGACAGCACCTCCCCCGTATTGACCTGTTTGACCTCCCCGAACCCCACCTCGCGGAGCGACTGCTTCACGAGCTGATGGTCGGGACGGTCCAGCCGCCGTTGCAGTTCGTCGACGTCGATCACCGTCGGCTCGACCTGGCCGAAAAGGATGCCGTCGTAGCCGGAGCCATCGCGCTCGTTGCTCCACAGGATGCCGTGAGGGAAGACCTGGAAGAAGGTGGCGATCACGCTCTTGGTCGTGTCCAGGTTGCTCTCGTAGAGAGGGATCCAGAGGCATACGCTCCCGCCCGGATTCAGGTGATCGCGGCACATCTGGTAGTATTCCACCGTATTCAGCGCGGCGCAGCCCTTGACCCACGGGTCGATCGGGTCGGAGGTGATGATGTCGAACTTCTCCTGGGTGGTGCGGAGGAAGTGCCGGCCGTCGTCGTAGACCACCTCGACCTGCTTGCCATTAACCGTGTGGGGATTCTCGCGGGCGATGCCGTCGACCACGTGATAATTCTCCTTGCCGAACATCGGCGTCACGATGGTCGGCACCAGGGGCTCGATGTCGCAGATGACGATGCGCTTGACGTCGGGGTGCAGGACGAAGGTGCCGGCGGTGACGCCCGCGCCGCAGGCCACGACCAGCACCGACTCGGGCTTCTTGTGCACCAGCGCCGGAATGTGCCCCAGCATGCGCTGCAACCGCATGTCGGCGGGCATGGTCGACGCCTGGGTCTTGCCGGCGCCGTGGAAGCTCCGCTCGCCCTCCTTGTTGATCGTGACGGCGACCGAGACGTTCGTCCCCTCGCCGACGTAGGTGCAGAAGTACGTCCGGGTTGCCGGGCCCGTCGGGAACGTCCTTGACGATGCCGGGGGCCGACCGTGCGAGCCAGGTTGCCGACTGCCGGCCGAACGCCACGATCACCCACGGCACCGGCGTCACGCTCCAGGCGAGCCAGCCGGCCACTCCCATCGCGGCCGCCAGCGCCGCCGCGCCGCCCAGGCGCACCGTACCGGACGCTGGCCGGAGCAGGGGCATCAGGACCACCAGCGCGGCCGCCGCGGCAAGCCCGATCAGCACTCGCTCGGCGCCGGCCGTGCCGATGGCGGGGACCAGCAGCAGGCTGAACACCAGGGCGCCGGCGATGGCGCCGATCGTGTTCGCCGCATAGACCCCTCCGACCAGCCGCCCGGGGTCCTGGCCGCGGCAGGCGACCGCCGCCAGCGCCAGCGGAAAGCTCGCTCCCCACAGGCACGCCGGCGGCAGGACGGCCCAGAGGCAGCGCACCAGGTCGAGCTGGAAGGTGTACCAGGGGCTCGGCGACAGCCGGGGACGATCGGCCAGTAGGGGAGTGACTCCGAGATCATGATCGCGGTCCAGGCGATGGCCGCGGTCAGGAGCCACTGGCAGACGCCCAGCGCCACCCGCGCCGACGCGGCCCGCCGCGCCAGGAATGCTCCGAGGCTGCTGCCGATCCCCAGGCCGATCAGGAACACGGCCAGGATCAAGGAGAAGGTGTACACGGTGCCGCCGAGCAACAGCGAGAGCAGTCGGGTCCAGACCACCTCGGCGCCCAGCGCCGACATCCCGGAGAGGGCGATCGCTAGATGCACGGCCCAGCCGCCGGCCGCGCCGCCCTGCACTCCCCTTCGTCGCGGGGTCGGCCGGCGACTCGTACCGGGCCGGGGCGGCCGCCAGGGCCAGGGCGATCGCGGCCACGGTCACATTGAGGGCGAAGGCGACATAGGTGGCCGTGGCCATGTCGTAGACGCGCAGCAGGTAGAAGCCGGCCAGCAGGCAGCCGAACACGGCCCCGGCGATGTTGCCACCGTAGAAGAAGCCCAGCCACGACACCCCTTCCGGGCCGGTTTCGACCCACCGCGCGATCGCCGGCAGCGTCGCGCCCATCAGCAGCGTGGGCGGCAGCAAGCACAACCCGGCCACGGCCCCGCGCAGCAGGATGTCCAGCGGGCCGTGACTGGCGTAACGCACGTACACATGTTCGACATACGGCATGCCTAACAACACCACGAGCCCGATGGCGCCGATGCCCAGCTCGAGCATGGCATAGACCCGCAGGGGGTGCCGCCGATCCGAGACGAGGCGCGGCAGCAGCAGGCTGCCCAAGCACATACCGCCCATGAACGTCGCCAGCAGCACGCCGAGGGAAACGGCGGTCGAGCCGATCACCAGTTGCAGGAGTTGGAGCCAGACGACTTCGTAGATCAGCGCCGCACAGCCGCTGCCGACGAATAGCACGAGCAGCACGGGCAGAAACCGCCGCGGCGGGGCCGGGCCAGTCGGTGGGGTCAGGTCGTCTGAGGTCATCGCGCGGTCGTCTCCCGGAAAGCTGACAGGGAAAAAGGGCAATCGTGCCTTACAGCCTAAGAAAAAGTGTCGGATGTCGCTGGGGCCTGTTCCCAACCCAATCGTCGTAACTCTCGACGGCGTGTCACTATTCGATCTTGTACCCGCTGTCGCGGACCTCTGTGTGCGGGTATTGCGCTCCGAGCCATTCGGCAAAAGGCCTAGCGCAGATGTGAGGCACCCATCCTCATGTAGAAGCGTCGCGGTTCTTCGGATTGAGCTCGATCGAGCGATTCAGGTCGGCCAGGGCCTTTTCAGTCTGTCCTGAGATCGTCAAGAGGTCGGCCCGCCGTACGAGCGCGTCGGCATTCCTGGGATTGAGGCGAATCGCCTCGTCCAAATCGACGACGGCTTTGGGGAAGTCTTGTTGAGCATAATAACAATAGACGCGACAGAGAAACGCGTCGGAACTCTTGGGATCGAGGCCGATCGCCTGATTCGCGTCGGGGAGGGCCTTGTCGTACTTCTCTTGCAGGTAGTAGCAGTCGGCCCGCTCCAGATAGGCATACGCACTCCTTGGATCAAGTCGGATCGCCGCGTCGCAATCCGCCAAGGCCCCGCCGCAGTTTCGATTCTCCCGATGGGCGATGGCTCTCACCGAGTAACCGAACACTGCGCGTGGATTCGCCTTGATGGTGGCGTCGAAGTGGGGAATGGCCCGATCCACGGGTACTACGTCCGCGGCCTTTGACTGACCCTTCTGGGCCCCGTGGAACAGCCAGACCTTGTCGCCCTCGATCCGCTCGACGACGAAGACTCGTGGGTTCGCCGGGGCGATGATCGACCGGTCGCCGTCCTTGAGAACCAGGTTGGGCGACCTGGGGAGGGCCTTCATGCCAACCCGCAATTCGGGCCCGTCCGCCCGTGCAAGGCCGGCGAGCAGGCCGAGCATGAGTACGCCGATCAGTCGGCCGGATTGACGACTCGGGGACATGTCGAAGATCTCCTGGACAGGCCGGAATTGACCGGGGATCCAATCACTCGTTCGGGGAGGCGAATCATCAACTGGTGCTTCCTCCGCGAGAAACCCAGGAATCAGTCCATAGACTGTTGTAAAGCTTTTTGAGCCAACGAACTAGCCAGGAACGATTCTTCCCATCGAGAGGCAATGCAGTCCCACGAATGAGCAGTCCAGCGCCAATTCGCCCGTCGGGCCGCCCAGGTGTGGTAACCACCCGGGTGAAGGATTCGCTGAAAGAGCTGAGATTGGTCGCGTGCGAATCGGTATTCAGAGGCCGCGTCTGACGGGCTTCTCCGGAAGACGGGACATTCGTACGAGATCGCGTTGCGCGACGATCCTCGCGCTGACGAGCTGGGATTCCTTCGGTCTGGAACTTCCACAGATATCTCGATAGGATCGGCCTCCGTCGTATCAGCCAAACGGCGTATCCGCCGCCTGGATTAACCGCCAACTGGCATATTATTTGCTTGAATTACTCCATCGTATCCGGTCGGTTAAAATGTCCGATCTGGGCAGGATAACTACGATGAGCAGGAACAAGGCGGGACCGAACACGAACCCTGTGGTCAGCCAGGCACTGCGCGACGCGATCCACGAGCGAGGACTGACGGCTTATGCCGCGGCCAAGCAATCTGGAGTGTCGGTTGATGCCATTCAGCGCTTTCTGAACGAGCAACGCGGGCTGACCCTCTCGACGGTCAATAAGCTGGCCGACTGCGCTCGGTCTCACGCTCTGCCCGAACGAACCGGACGCGGAGAACCATTAGATCGCCACACCTGCTGCACGTCCGGTCTGAGCCGGGAACTCACAAATGGATGATGTTGCTGATCTGCTCAATGTCTGGATCGAGACGGTCCGGGATTATGCAATTTTCCTGGTCGATCTCACCGGACGGGTCGCCAGTTGGAACGTTGGCGCCGAGCGTATCCTGGGTTACCGAGAGGCGGAGGTTGTCGGCCAGCCGCTCGCGATCTTCTTCACACCAGAGGATCTCGAACGGGGAACGCCAAAGTGGGAGATGGACGGGGCCCTGGCGACATGGACGCGCCTCGGATGACCGCTGGCACCTCCGCAAGGACGGCTCACGCTTCTGGTGCAGCGGGATGCTCATGTCGGCCCGCGACGCCGAGGGCTCCATCCGCGGCTTTGTCAAGGTGATGCGCGACCTGACCGAGCGGAAGCACATGGAGGAGCAGCTCCGGGCGCGGGCCGAGGCGTTACAGGAAGCGGATCGCCGCAAGAACGAATTCCTCGCCATGCTCTCACACGAGCTTCGCAATCCCCTGGCTCCGATTCTCACCTCTCTCTACATCCTCAAAGAACAGAGGGCGATTGATCGGTCGGTCGTCGAACAGACCCGCGCCATGATCGAGCGTCAGGTCATGAATCTCAAGCGGTTGATCGACGACCTGCTCGATGTATCACGCATGGCACTGAACCGGATTCAGCTTCACCTCGAGTCCCTGGACCTATCGCTGATCGCAGCACAGGCCGCTGAAGACGTCCAACCGCTTATCCAAGAACGGAAACACGAGTTGACCGTTACGACCGACCCGGATCCGCTCATTCTCAAGGGCGACGCAGTCCGGCTCGAGCAGGTCGTCCTGAACCTTCTGACCAACGCCGCCAAGTTCACCGACCCGGGCGGCAAGCTCTGGTTGACAACCGAGCGAGACAAGGATCACGCCGTGGTCCGGGTGCTAGACATGGGCATCGGCATCGCACCGGAGATGATCGGACCGCGCATTCGAGTTGTTCGCCCAGGCCGATCAGGGGCTGGATCGAGCTCGTGGCGGGCTCGGCATTGGGCTTACCCTGGCCCGGAATCTCGTCGCGTTACACGGCGGTACCATCGAGGCCAGGAGCGACGGGTGAGGGAAAGGGGAGTGAGTTCATCATCAGGCTGCCGCTCGCCCCATCCGAGGCGACGAGTCAAGCCCCGACGACCGCCTCGGTCGAGATTCGAGCTCCGTCCCTCGCGGTAGGGACCGCAGTTCGCAGCGGTCGTCGCGTCTTGGTCGTGGATGATAACCTCGATGCCGCCCACAGCATGGAACTCTTCCTGAGACAGGCGGGATTCAAAGTTCTACTCGCCCACGACGGGCCGACGGCATTGACGATGGTCCGCAACGATCGGCCCGACGCAGTGGTCATGGACATCGGTCTGCCTCATCTGGACGGGATTGAAGTCGCGCGGCAAACCCGGAGCCAGATGCCGGTCCCACTCATCGCGCTGACCGGCTACTCCCCCGAACAGGAGTCTCACTCGATCTTCGACCGCTACTTGCTCAAGCCTGTAGTACCCGATGAATTGGTCAAGCTACTGGGCGAACTCCTGGAATCGCGACGTCAGCCATGACGACCGATCATCTCCCTCACGCCGTTTCCGCAGAGCCTGCCGCCAGACGAGGAAGATTCTATCACAGATTGATCTTAGCGAGCTGGCACTTCGAGAAAGGCGTTGACATCGGAATTCGGATCTGATCGAGTCGAATCGCGTGAGCGGCCCGCGGTGGGGACGGCGCAGACGGTCGGTCGTATGGCGAGCAGAATCATGACGTTGAACGATGGGAGCCAGCCAAAAGATGGTCCGAGAACCGAAAGTGATCCCGGGCAACCCATTGAGTCACAAGAGTCGAATGTTCGGCCAGACGATGCCGTCTGGGTTTGGGGAGTCCCGTTCTCTCCGATCACGCTGGCGGAGACGGTCACGGCGATCGGCCACCTGATCGAGGTGGGCCAGCCGAGTCTCGTCATCACGGCGAACACGCACTACATCATGCTGACTGAGAAGCACGCCGACCTCCGTGCGATCAACGGGATGGCGGCCTTGATACTGGCGGATGGCGCACCTCCGGTCTGGGCTTCTCGCTTGATGGGCTCGCCGCTTCCCGAGCGAGTCGCGGGCTCCGACCTGATCTTCGAGTTGACCGAGCTGGCGGCGAAGCAGGGACATCGCTTGTTCCTGCTGGGCGGAGCCGATGGGGTCGCCGAGGAGGCGGCCCGACGGCTCGTCGCGCGGTATCGGGGGCTCCAGGTCGTCGGCACGGAGTGTCCGCCCTTCCGCGAGCCCACGCCGGAGGAGGAAGCGGCCCTGATCGATCGCATCCGCGCGACGCGGCCTGACATCCTCTTCGTCGCGTTCGGGCAGCCCAAAGGGGAGCGGTGGATCGTGCGTCATCTTCAGCAACTCGGCGTTCCGGTCTGTATCCAGGTCGGGGCCTCCCTCGACTTCGCTGCCGGGCGGATCCGCCGTGCCCCGCGCTGGATGCAAAAGACAGGGTTGGAGTGGGCGTTCCGGTTGGGACTCGAACCGAGGCGGCTCTTCTCGCGGTACGCCAGCAACGCCTGGTTCATTGCCCGGATGGTCGCCGGCGACCTACGACGAGGATCGTATCACCGTCGTTAAGCCTGTGTGGGAGGGGGGACAATCCGCGGCCCAAACAATTCGGCGCTAACACGCATCTGAGACGTGCCTGATATTCGGTTTTGTCGATCCCTGACAAACGGAGGGGGTGGGATTCGAACCCACGGTAGGCTTGCACCTACTACGGTTTTCAAGACCGTCCCAATCGACCACTCTGGCACCCCTCCTCATTGCGTCGACAGCGATCGCCACCGTGTGTGGATTCAATTCTGGCCGACCTCGTCGATGATATCGTCGGCAACGAAGATCGGCACGTCAACGGTTACGGCCAGTGCGATCGCGTCGCTGGGCCGCGAGTTCGACCTCGACGAGCTCGCCCTCATGCCGGATTCGCAGCTTGGCGAAATAGGTATGCTCGCGCAGCTCATTGATGTAGATGTCCTGCAAATCGCCCCCCAGCAGGTCGATCGTACTGGCGAGTAGGTCGTGCGTCAGGGGGCGCTGGGTCGACTGGTTCTTGACTCGTCGCTCGATACTCGACGCCTCGAAGAAACCGATGACAATCGGGAACATGCGATCCCCATCAACCTCCTTGAGGAAGATGATGTGTTGATCGCTGCTCTCGTTGATAATGATCCGCGTGAGCTCCATCTGAACCGCCACGGGATTCTCACCTCTCCACTTCGCGCGGGGTGGCCGAGTTTCGCCCTCCGGTGCGGCGAGACCCATTGCTTCGCGCCCTCCCCGGCTGTCGGAATCGAGCGTATGTGTACGATCATAGAGGACTTGGCGCAACCCGTCAACGCTCAGACTCGTGGTGTTCCTCGTCGGTCAACCGGCGTCCAGGAGCTTGAGCACGGCCTGGCGCTGTGCCTCCAGCTCCACGAGCTTGGCGCGGGTCTGCTCGACCACCTCGGCGGGGGCCCGCGCGACGAACGACTCGTTTCCCAGCTTACCCCGATGGCCGCCGATCTGGCGCTCGATGTCGGCCAGTGCCTTGCGTTGCTTGGCGAGCTCCGCCTCCTTGTCGATCAGACCCGCCAGCGGCAAGATGATCTCGGCCTCGGCGAGGACGGCCACGGCGCACTTCCGCGGGTCGATCAACGGATTCGACGATGGCCACGGACTCGGCCGGCGGCAGGCTCCGCAAGTAAGGTTCTCCCTGTCTCAACCATTCCGCCACGGTTCCCTTCGCGACGATAATCGGGGCGATTTTCGCCTCCTTGGGGACGTTTCGCTCGGCCCGCAGGTTGCGGATGGCCTTGATCGCCTCGCACCAATGGTTGACGGTCTTCCGCGCGGTCTCGTCCGTCCAGCCCAGCGGCCGGGGCCAGGCTGCGATGCAGACGCTCTCCTCCGCCGCCTTTGGCGCGGGCAGTCCGCGCACCGGCGCCAGCCCGGCGAGACCCTGCCAGACCTGTTCGGAAACGAAGGGCATGATCGGATGGAGCAACCGGCACAACCCGTCCAGGAGCGCTGCCAGGACCCGCTGAGCGGTCGGGCGAGCGACCGGGTCACGGAGCCGGCCCTTCACAAACTCGAGATACCAGTCGCAGAACCCTCCCCAGGTGAAATCCCTCAGCCGGCGCGATGCCTCGGCGAACTGGAACTGCTCCAGGTCGGAGGTCACTCCCGAGATCGTCTGATCGAGGCCGTCGAGGATCCATCGGTCCTCGACCGGAAGCGAGGCAAGCTCGACCGCGGCCGGCTCGTAGCCCTCAAGGTTCATCATCGCAAAGCGGGCGGCGTTCCAGAACTTGTTGGCGAAGTTGCGGCCCTGCTCGAACCGCTCCGAGGTGTTGATGGTCCGGCCGTCGGGGAGCTTCAGCTTCTCGACCGGAATCCGGAGATCCTGAGTCTCCGTCGTGCCGGCGGCCAGCGTGTAACGGAGGGCGTCGGTACCGTAGATCTCGATGATGTCGACCGGGTCGAGGCCGTTGCCTGCCGATTTCTGACATCGCTTCGCCCCTGACCATCCTGGATGACCGGGTGGATATAAACGTCGCGGAACGGCACGTCCTCGCGGTTGAACAGGCCGAAGATGACCATTCGCGCCACCCAGAGCGTGATGATGTCGCGGGCCGTCGACAGCACGCTCGTCGGGTAGAACTTTGCCAGCTCCGGGGTCTCCTCCGGCCAGCCCAGGGTCGAATGGGGCCATAACGCCGAGCTGAACCAGGTATCAAGCACGTCGGGGTCTCGCTCATATCCGTGCTCTTCCAGTTTTTTCTCGATCTCGACGCTGTTGTCGGGGACACAGACATATTCAAGACGATTTCCGGTATTCGCGTCCGTCCCATCCTGCACCGCAATCACTCGATTCTCATCGTCCGTGAGAAATCCAAGTATTGTCTTGCCCGCGATTGCTCCCGAGTCTGTTTTCGGGATAAAGATCCCCGGCCCAGTCGGGACTGGAGGACGAGGCTTCGTCCAGACCGGGATTCTGTGGCCCCACCAAAGCTGCCGGCTGATGCACCAGTCGCGCTTCTCACCCAGCCAGTCGAGGTAGCTCTTGGCATAACGATCGGGATGGATCTTGACCCGCCCGGAGGACACGGCATCCATCGCAAGTTGCGCGAAGCCGGGCAAGCCGCCCGGGTCGTCACCCATGCGGACGAACCATTGATCCGAGAGATACGGCTCGATCGGCGTCTTGCTGCGGTCCGAATGCTTGAGTGGGACCAGATGCGCATCGATCCGCTCCAGCAGGCCGAGTTCTTTGAGATCCGCGACGACCCGCTTGCGCACCACGATCCGATCGAGTCCGGCGTACTTGCCGGCGTGCTCGTTATACGTCCCGTCTGGATTAAGCAGGTTGATCGTCGGCAGGTTATTGCGTAGCCCGGCCAGGTAATCGTTCGGGTCGTGGGCCGGGGTGACCTTGACGGCGCCCGTTCCGAATGACGGGTCGACGAGGACGCCATCGGCGATGATCGGAATGCGACGGCCGGTCAGAGGCAGTTCGGCGAGCTTTCCGATGAGATGCTGATAGCGAGGATCGTCCGGGTGGACGGCAACCGCCGTGTCGCCCAGCATCGTCTCGGGCCGAGTCGTGGCGATGTGCAGCACTTCTCCATTCGGCGAATCGGCGATCGGATACTGGATCGTCCAGAGGTGACCCTGGACGTCCTCGGTATAGATCTCGTCGTCGGCCACAGCGGTGCGGAGCTGGGTGTCCCAGTTGACCAGCCGCTTGCCGCGGAAGATCTTACCGGCGCGGAACAGGTTGAAGAACGTCCGTCGGACAGCACGGGAACACACCTCATCCAGGGTGAACCGAGTCCGGTCCCAGTCGCAGGAGCAACCCATCTGACGAAGCTGGCTCAGGATCCTGGCCTCATATTCCGCCTTCCAGGCCCAGATCCGCTCGACGAGGGCTTCCCGGCCCAGGTCGTGCCGGGTCTTCTTCTCTTCCTCGAGTAGCCGCTTTTCGACCACGGCCTGGGTGGCGATACCGGCATGATCGGTCCCGGGCATCCACAAAACGTCGTAGCCTTGCATCCGACGCCAGCGGATCAGCACGTCCTGCAACGTGTTATTCAGAGCGTGACCGAGATGGAGTGCTCCGGTGACGTTCGGCGGCGGGATCACGATGCAATAGGGCGGCTTGTCGCTGGCCGGATCGGCGTGGAAATAGCCCTTGCTCACCCAGAGCTCGTACCAACGGCGCTGGGCGTCCTGGGGATCGTATTGCTTGGGGAGATCTGGTGTGCTCATGCTCGAATTCGGGACGTTGGGCAGACCAGGAGCGACAGGCGCACGGTCATGCGGGCTCGTCGATGAACAGTCTGTCACAATCGACGATCCTTAGGGTCTCTTCATCGACGCCGTAACGTACAAACAAGACGATGAGGCGCTCCCGCGCCGGGGGGCCGGGATCGCGATAGACGATGTCGGTCTGGAGGGGATGTGGCGAGGATTCAATCCGAAGTAAGTTCCGGCTAGGCATCTCTCGCAGTTCATCCATCCGCTGAAAGATTGCACTCATTCCTTCCTTCGGTAGCTTCCCAGCAATGATCTTATCCTTGACCTCGTCATCGAGCTGAACGGAGTAACTCATCCCGGACATCCTCCAAGAGGTGGTAGCGCCCACTCGGGGTCGAAGTCCAGAACGGCCCGACCGTGACAGAGAAACCAGCCTCTCGGAGCATATCCTGCCATCGCTCCCATTGGGCCACCGTGAGTTGCGGACGAGGAGGTTTGACCCAGACGGGTCCGACAACATGGAGCTTCTGAGCATCGTGACCGACCCAGGTGCCCGAGGGAAAGTCGTGGACACCGTAAATCCGAACGCCTTCCTCACAAGGCAGAACCAAGAATTCTTCTGTGATGTCCATAACTCCCTCCGCGGTCTGAAGAAACGCGTTGAATCACTCAATTTGTCCGGTTGTCGAATATCCGGTTGCAACGGTCATTCCACAGCGTCCCTTTATCGACACTATAGCGGACCGTAAACTTGTAGAGTAGGTCGGGGTGGGCCAGCCCTGACGAGTTGACTTGCGGAGTTAGTCGCCAGAGCATTGAGACCCTTGGAGGATCTCAGGGATCTGGTCATTCGACAGTTGCCATCCGGTCAGCTTGTCTCTTGCTTCGCTCGTCAGCTTCACGCAGTAGCTCATCGCGGACTTCCTCGAGCGAACGCCAGTTCCCTCGGCGTTTGATCTCTTCGAGGGGAAGGAACGGTTTGGGGTTGGTCCAGAACGGGCCGAGCGTGACCCGCCGTCCTTCGCTCTCCAGCTCCTGTCGCCAGCGGTCGAATTCGAGGTGGGTGAGATGGATGCCTGGAGGCTCGACACGCGACGGGCCCACGACGCGGAGTCGCTGCGCGTCGGGACCGATCGGTGTCCCGCGCGGGTACTGCCTGACGGTGTAGACCGCGACGTCACCGTTCGACGGGAGGATGAGGAATTCCTGTGTGCGTTCCATCGGTCGCCACTCCCACATGAAGCACGGGGCCAGTTCGGCCCGCGAAGTCTCAAATCATTATAGCCAAGACACTCCGGTGCCTCAACCTGGTTCATGGGTGCAAGGATTTCCCTGCTAATCACTTCCGGACGCGTTCCTCACCACACCGGCGGCTCCTTCGTGCTTGCCTGGAGTCGCCTGGACCAGGTAGCTCATCTGGCCGATGTGGTTGTTCAGGTGGGCTGCACAGACGAGAAAGAGGCCGAGCCGGGTCTGGATCGGCGGCTGGTCGGCGACCGGAGTCGCGAAGGACTCGCCGTCCTGCGATTCGAGCGTGTGCACGACCATGGCCACGGCTTGCTGGAACTTCGCCAGGAGCTCATCGCGAGGATGCTTCTCGGTGTCGGTGAACTCGTGCTCGCGATGGCGGAGATACCCGGAGCCAGCGATGATGGCACCGATGTAATGGTTCAAGTTCCCGGTCAGGTGGAGGACCAGGTGGCCGATGCTGTTGCCGAATGGGAACGGCTTGGTCCATAGCTGCTCTTCCGGGACGGCCAACACGGCGCGCTCGACTCGCGACGCAAGGTGACGGAAATACCGCACGAACTCGTCGGCCGTCACTCGGGCCAGATCGATGGAAGCACTCTCCGGCGCCATGGCGTTTTCCTCCTCGATAAAACGAGCACCTGCCCTCGCGGGGCAAGAGATCAGGCCGTCGATCCAACCATACGGCGATGGCCAGCGACCGCTTGCCGCCGGTCCTTCGAGAGCTTGTATTCAAACGAGTCGGCCAGGGCCGACCAGCTCGCTTCGATCACGTTCTCGGAGACCCCGACGGTCCCCCAGACATCGTCGTTGTCCTTGCTCTCGATCACGACCCGGACCCGGGCCGCCGTGCCCGCCCGGGCGTTGATAACACGGACTTTATAGTCAACCAGGTGCATCTCCTTCAAGCGTGGGAAGTGGCCTTCCAGGGCCTTTCGCACGGCCCCGTCCAGCGCGTTGACCGGGCCGTCGCCCTCGCTCACCGTATGTTCGACCGTGTCGCCGACCCGGAGCTTGATGGTGGCCTCGGTGGAGGTCGAAGCGTCCTGGCCGAGTTGACCGCTGACAATCACGTGGTAGCCCATCACATCGAAACTCGGGCGGTGGCGGCCCGCGAGCCGCTCGACCAGCAGCACGAACGAGGCGTCGGCGGCCTCGAACTGGTAACCCGCGTTTTCCATGTCCTGAACCTGGTCGAGCACCCGGGCGAGCAAGGCGCTGTCCTGCTCGAGCCCGTATTCGCTGAGCTTCTCCGCGATGTTCGACTTGCCCGAGAGCTCGCTGACCAGGACCCGGCGCTCGTTGCCGACGATTGCCGGGTCGATGTGCTCATAGCTCGCCGCATTCTTCCGGACGCCATGAACGTGCATCCCCCCCTTGTGGGCGAATGCGCTGGTGCCGACAAACGGCTGCTCCGGGCGGAAGTTCATGTTCGCCGTCTCGTAAACGTAGCGCGAGAGCTCGGTCAGGTGCTCGATCTGTCCCGGCAGCAGCAACTCGTATCCGGAATATTTCAACGCCAGGTTCGCTGTGACGCTACACAGATCAACGTTGCCGCAACGTTCGCCCAGTCCGTTGATCGTCCCTTGGACTTGGCGGACGCCATGACGGACCGCCATCAGGGCGTTGGCGACGGCAAGGTCGCCATCATTGTGAGTATGAATGCCCAGCGGAATGCTCACCTCCCTGGCCACCCGCGCAACGGCCTCGGCGACCTCCTCGGGCAAGGCCCCGCCGTTGGTGTCGCACAGGACGATCCAGGCCGCGCCGGCGTCGACGGCCGCGCGGATGGTCCTCAGGGCAAAATCGGGATTACGCTTGAAGCCGTCGAAGAAATGTTCGGCGTCGTAGATCACCTCGGACGCATGCGCGGCGCAGAAGGCCACCGAGTCCGCGATCATCCGCAGGTTCTCCGCCTCCGGCACCCCCAGCACCTCGTGGACGTGCAGGTCCCAGCTCTTTCCCACGATCGTGATCGCTGGCGTCCGAGCCTCGACCAGGGCCCTCATCCCCTGATCGTCCTCGGCGGCGATGTCGCGCCGCCGGGTCATGCCGAAGGCAGCGACCTTCGCATGTGTGAGGGGAAGGTCACGGACCTCGCGGAAGTAGGCGGCGTCTTTGGGGTTGGAAAGCGGATAGCCTCCCTCGATATAGTCGAATCCCAATTCATCGAGCCGCGCCGTGATCAGCAGCTTGTCCTGGAGTGAAAAATTCACGCCCTCACCCTGGCTGCCGTCGCGTAACGTGGTATCGTAAACAAAGATGCGTGTCATTTTAGCCTTTTGTTTGTGGTCCGCGGTCCGTAGTGGCTCGACCCGAATCAGCGGACGGTGCCGAGGAGGCGAGCCGTCGGGGCGTGGAAACACGCGGAGCCGGCTCAGCGCTATTAATAGGCTACAACGGACTACCAACAACCGACAACCGACCAGTCGAGAATCCCTGAAGGGACGACACCTGCCTCGGATCGAGGTTCGCCTACAGAGAACACCGGCTCCCCAATGCTGGCCCGCCGCCTGGCGGAAGTCATCCAGCGGACCCCGAAATCCTCGCGAACGTAGCTCGAGTCCTATCCCCTACGGTCGCCGCGGAGTCGGCTCCATCACGGAGCAGTCCGGCTCCGTTGGGTTCCCACTGTTGATCACCCACAAGGCGACCCGATAGGAATGTTTGAATTACGAGTTGCTTCGGGTTGCGTATTGTGAAGACGCTCGTTACTTTACGAGCATGATTATTCTCGTTTTTCCACGTCATTCGAGGAGGGGACTATGCGGAAGACTCAGATGGTGACCGATCGCGAGTTGGAGATCATGAAGGTTCTGTGGGCCCATGGGCGGGCGAGCGTGCGCGAGGTGCAGGAAGACTTGAATCGGACCGCCGGTCCGGTGGCTTACAGCACCGTGCAAACCCTGCTCAACATTATGGAGGACAAGAAAGGATTGGTGCGGCACGTCGTGGAGGGCCGAACATTCGTCTACATCCCGAAGAAGTCGTCGGAACGGACGATCGGCGAGTTGACTCGGCGATTCGTGGACCGCGTCTTCGACGGTGCGCTGGACCGCGTGATGGTCGCCTTGCTCGGCTCCAAGTCGCCGACTCCCGAGGAGTTGGACCGATTGCGCGCCATGATCGACAAAGCGCAGCGTCAAACCAACCTCAAGGCGGAATCCGGCGAACTATCCCCGATGGAGGAATCTTGACAAGAGCTTTCTTCCGGCCTTAGTGTCGGAAGTAGCCGGAAACCGCTCGCAAGTCGTCTCATCACCAGGACTCAGGACAGGCCCGTGCCGACCTCCGTGATGCCGAAAGGCGCTGAGCCCTGGTTCTGGATCGATCGCATCGGCATCGTGTTGTTCGATGCGAGCCTTGTCGGCAACACTGTTTTTCAGCTTGGTGCTGCTGGCGATGCTGGCCTGTCGCCAACCCGCGCGACGAATTCTCATCGCGCGGGTCGCTCTCCTGGCATCGCTGGCGATCATTCCTTTGATCGGGTTGGGGTCTCTTCCCCGACTCGATGTGGTGGACATTCTCCTCGAGTCCGAGGTCGTTCCTCGCTCGCTGCTGATCTCGCTGGCCCCCGAGCGAACCCGCCCTCTCACCGGCTGGGGTTCCCGAAATCCCTGTTCCGGCCGGACGGATCTCGATTTCGCTCCTCGCCCCGAGTCCCGAGACTCTGCGATGGCTCGAGCGTGGTCTCGTCCTCGTGTACCTGTCTGGCGTGGGGGCCGGGTTAGCCTGGCTGCTGCTGGGTTTCGGCGGCGTCCACTGGCTGATCCGGCATTCACGAGAGCCATCCCCGGCCACTCGGAGCATCTACGATCAGATCATCGCAGGGCGACCATGTGCGGCGAGTCAGCCCTGCCGTGCGTGTATCGGTTCGGGTACAGCATCCGGTCGTCGTTGGTTTTCTCCGAGCCGACGATCCTGATTCCCGAGCCGTTGGATCTTCCGTCGGATGATCCGGAGCCCTTGCGATTGAGCTTCTTGCACGAGCTCGCCCACATCGCGCGATCGGATCATTGGTTTGGCACCGTCGCGAGCCTGGCCCAAACGGTCTGGTTCCTCCTGCCCCATACCTGGTGGCTCCGGTCCCAACTCCTGATCGACCAGGAATTTCTGGCAGACTGTTCTGCGGCCAGCCGTTATGGCACTTCGTCCGGCTACGCGTCGTCTCTGCTCTCGATGGCGTCGCGCCCCGGCCAACTGCCCGCGGAGGTGGCCGGCGGTCCAGCGGCCGCGCTCGGACGTCACCGGGGAAGATCGGCGTGCCGTCCGCACTGTTCCAGCGCATGCTGATGCTGCTCCATTGTCCGTTCCCCATCGAGGCACGCACTCCCCGCCTCTGGTCCTGGACGTTGAGGCTCGCCATCGTCGGGGCGTCCGTGCTCGCGGCATGTCTGGTCATTCGCTGGCCAGATGTCGGAGCCGATCGAGTCGGGACCGAAGCCAGGTCCATGTCCGACACCATCCCGATTTCATGTCGAGCACTTCGTGGCCGAGCCCCTTCCCAGCTCGCCGGGCGGCCGTTCCATCGCCTACGTCATGCCCGTACTCACTTCCCACAAAGTTCGATCTCGATGTCGAAGTATGTGTCCAACCCGACCGATCTCCCCCAGATCCGCATTGCCGGCCATCCCTTGAAGACTGCAGGTTCACTCCGGCCAGATCCCTCGCTGACCTCCGCGTCTCGATCCCCTGACGCGAAGTCATGGCACCGTATCCATGTCCACCGAGATCGTGAGCGAGTGACGATCCAGGTCGACGGCCAATCTGTGTCGGATGAGTCCCTACCCGAGCCCACATCCGAGTGGCTGACGATCGAGCCGGGGCCTCAGAGCACCGCCGAGTTTCGCGACCTGACCGTCTCATGGTGATGACGGTCTCGGTATCGATGCTGGGCCGGCTCCGGCGAGTCACCTTCGTGCTCCGCCCTGCCATTACGGCAGCCAACGGAAGCAACTGACAACTTCTGGCCGGGCTTCTGCCATTCTGGCGGGTGCTGGGATTCGCGTCGATTCCATTCGTGGACAAGATTTGTCGACTCGCTTAACGTAAAGCTCTATGTCTGCAATAGGTTTATTGTGATTCGGCTTCCCATGTCATTCTGGTTGCCGTTGATGGCACAGACTCTGCTTAGGGAAAGCAGGGTAGCATTTCCCTGAACGATCATCACGGGCCGAGGGATTGCTGTCTGGGTTGGATTCGGTCCAAGAAGGAGATTCCATGAGTGGTCTGCACTGGCAGAGACGTTGGGACCCTTTTCGCGAGTTGCAGCGCAGAGGTCGGCCGCCTGTTCGAGTCGCTCGATCCATTTCAGTCCGCACGCCGAGCACACGTCTATCCACCGCTCAACCTCTACGATGCCGGCGAGCGATATATCCTTTCCGCCCAGTTGCCGGGAGTCGCCACGGGAGAGATCGATCTGACGATCACTGGCGAGACCCTGACGATGCGGGGTGAGCGGAAGCGGGCCGAAGGCATCAAAGACGAGAGTTATCGCCGGCAAGAGCGGCCGATGGGCCGATGGTCGCGGACCGTGACACTACCAGACCGCGTCGAACAGCACCCAGGTTTCGGCCTCGTTCGCCAACGGGATCTTGACCGTGACCTTGCCAAAGGCCGAGAGTGCCAAGCCGCGTCATATCACGGTCACCTCGGGAGGTGATGCGAGCTGAAGGCGAGACACGGCGATGAGAAGAGCTTGCACGGGATCGACATGGCGTCCGGGACGGTCATCGCGTGGAACCATGGTCGACCTCTCGCCGAAGATCCGAGAGTAGACCAGAGGACTTAACGCGGGAGCGGAAACGATCATGAGTGTGGACAATCCGACGATCCGGGTGCGAGTAGGGGTGGGATCGGCGCCCGCGGATCCAGACGCCCCGAATGCGGCCCCGAGAACATCCACAAGACTCTCGAAGCTTACACCCCGCCCATCGACATCCACGAGGGGCCCGAGGGCTTGATCCTCGAGGCGGACTTGCCCGGCGCCACCGAGCAGAACCTCAACGTCCAGTTGGAGGATAACGTGCTGAGCCTCTACGCCAAGATCGATTCCCCGGTGCCCGAAGGGGCTCAGCTCCTCCACGAGGAGTATCGCCTCGGCGACTACCGGCGATCCTTCATCCTGAGCGACGAGGTCGATCGCGACCGGATCACCGCGGAGCTCAAGAATGGCGTCCTCCGGCTCTTCCTTCCCAAGGCCCAAGCGCATCCCGGACGCGGCGGATCGAGATCAAGTCGTGAGCGAGACGCTGGCGGTCGCCCCGGGCTACGAAGACTGATCTGCCTCGACCGTCGGTCGTGACCCGATGTCGTCCACCGAGTTCCTCCCACTCTCGCCGATTTGTGGTAAATTGAAGTCGTTAGGCCCTTTGTCACAATCAGCGGAGTTTCACGACATGGAGATCGACAAGCTGATCACTTACTCGGCGATCGGGATCGCCGGGTTGGTCTTATTGATTTTCCTGCTCGACCTGACCGCCGGGATCTTCGGTCGCAACATCGTGATGGATGTGTTGTTCATCCTCGGGGCGGGGTTCCTTCTGTGGCAGGGGATCGAGACGATCCTTGAACTCCGTTGAGTCGAGGCCGATCAGACGAGTGCCAGTCGGCGACGATCGCCGGTTAATCGTGTCACTGGCCTTGACCTGCGGTCGTTCCGACGCGATCCGCTCGACCAGGGCCTGCACCAGGCCCTCCCAGGTGTATTCCGCAGCTTCCACCGCCACATCCCAGCCGAGCTGAGCGGCCGTCTCGGAAGTGACCGGGCTGAGGCTGGCAAGCCGAACGGCTCGGCCGACTCGATCGCGGGCGGGCTCGGGCAGAAGGGCATGGAGTCGGGAGACGATGGCCGAGCTGGTCACCGTGATCCAATCGACCGAGCCGTCGAGGATTCGAGCCTCGACGACCTGGGGCAGCGAGTCGGCATCGGCGTTATGGTAGACGGCCACCTGGCTGACATCGGCCAGGTGCTGGAGTTCATCCTTGAGAACGGTCCGTCCGCGGTCGGCACGGGCGAGGAGGATCCTGCTGGCCTTTCGCCGCCTCGGCGAGCGCGGCAGCCAGGGACTCGGAGCGATAGGCGTCCGGAACCAGATCGGCGCGGAGGTGGAACTCCGACAGGGCTTCCGCGGTGGCCGGTCCGATGGCCGCGATCCGAAGATGGCCCAGGGCGCGGAGGTCTCGGCCCAGAGCTTCCAGCCGCTCGATGAAGAATCGGACCCCATTGGATGACGTAAAGACGAGCCAGTCGAACGCGTCAAGACCGCCGGATCGCGGCGTCGAGTGGCCCCGGGTCGGTGATCGGCCGGACTTCCACGGTCGGGGCCAGGATGACTTCCGCGCCCATGGCCTCCAGGACCGCGGCGGCCCGGCTGCGCCTCGCCGACGGGCCGCGTCACGATGATTCGCTGGCCGAAGAGCGGCAGTCGCTCGTACCAGTCGAGCTGAGATCGCAAGGCGACGACTTCCCCGACGACCAGGAGACCAGGAGGCCGGACGTCGGCGCGGCCGGCGGTCTCGGGGAAGGGTCGACAGCGTCCCGACGTGAGTTCGCTGAGCGGCAAGGGTCCCCGACTCGATGATCGCGGCCGGGGTATCGCCGGGCTTTCCCTCGCGGATCAGGGTGCGGCAGATCGCCGCCAGGTGGGTCATCCCCATGTAGACCACCAGCGTACCCGGGAACCGGGCCAGGGCCGCCCAGTCGAGCCGGTCCCCAGCCTCCGCCGATTCGGGATTGGTATGACCGGTCACGTAGGCGACGGCCGAGGCCAGGGCTCGATGGGTCACGGGAATCCCGGCATACGCCGTGACGCCGATACCGGCCGTCACGCCCGGGACGATCTCGAAAGGAATACCGGCGGCCCGAAGGTACTCAGCCTCCTCGGCCCCGCGCCCGAAGACCAGCGGATCGCCCCCTTTGAGCCGGACCACCGAGCGGCCCGCCCGCGCATGCTCGATCAAGACCTCGTGAATGCGATCCTGCGTCATCGTGCAATGCCCAACCGACTTGCCCGCGCAGATCCTCAGGGCGTCTCGGGGCGCCAGGTCCAGCAGTCGAGCACTTGCCAGATGGTCGTACACCACGACATCAGCCCGCGCGAGCAGCGCCTCACCCCGACGGGTCAGAAGCCCGGGATCGCCGGGTCCGGCACCGACCAGGTAGACCCTCCCCGGGGCAGTCGTCGTTCGGGAGTCGAGGGATTTCCGCACGCGAACCGGTGCTCGTCGAGCACCCTCCGAGCAGACGCACCAACCGATCAGGATCGGATCGAACGCCCGATCAGCCCGCGACGCGAGTCGACGCCTGCCGATTCCCCACGCTGATCATCAGGATGCCCAGTTCGTAGAGGAGTATCATGGGGCCGGCCAGGAGCATCATGCTGAACGGGTCCTGTCCCGGTGTGAGGACCGCGGCGGCAACCGCGATGATCATGATCGCCATCTTCCGCTTCGCTCGGTAGTCGGCAACCGTGAAGATGCTGATCCGCTCGAGGAAGAGCATGATCAGCGGGGTCTGGAAAGCCAGGCCGAAGATTAGCGGCAGAAGCGTGGCGAAGCCCATCCATTCGCTCAACCGAAGCGTCGGAGCAACCCCCAGGTAGACGTTGAACTGGAGGAGGAAGGTCATCGTGATGGGCAGGACGAAGAAGAAGCAGAGAGCGACACCCGTGAGGAACAAGCCGAGGGAGAACGGCAGGTATTTCGTGACATAACGCCGCTCGTGACGGTAGAGCCCGGCGGCGACGAAGGCCCACCCCTGGTAGAACACCCAGGGACTGGCCAGGACCAGGCCGCTGACCAGCGCGACCATGAAGTAGATCGTGATGGTCTCCAGGGGCGCCAGCGAGACCACGCTCTGGTCGATCTGGACGATCGCGCCTTGCGCGGCCTCGATGAAGCCCTTGGCAAAGAACTGGATCGGCACATTCAGAGACGTCCTGTCGAGCAGAGACGCGGAGTCGGGGAGCTTGAGATCGGGTGCGATCTTCTTCAGCTCGGTGACGAAGAGATCGGCCGGGATCTTCGCTTGAAGCGTCGGGGTTATCGTCCCGCGACTTCGGCGTCCTTGGCCTTCTTGTCGTACTCTTGCTTGTAGAACGCGTCCAGCGCCGCCTTGGCCGGGGCCTCCATGCTCCTCATGACTCGCGCGGCGATGTACATCGGCGGCAGGAATACCAGCACGACGCCGACGAGTAATCCCAGGAGCGCCAGGATCAGCCGGACGCGGAGTTCCTCGATGTGGTCACCAAAGCTCATGGTGACCATCGACTGCTCTTCGGTGAAGAGATCTTGATCGGTAGGCATGGACGTGAACCATCCGAACGGGGCCAGGATGGAAATCGCCGAGAACGGCGGGTCGGGGAGGAGACGCGGGTTGCAACGGCCAGTCCCGAGGCCGGAACCCTTGCGGGCGGCACCACATGGCGGCCTCACCGGGACGGCCGATCATGCAGGGGCGTTCCTACAACCTCGAGCTTACCATAGACTCCGCGACCCTGACCAGAGCTTGCCGTCGCCGGCCTGACCGGAGCTGCCTGGTACTCTCCGCGGTTCTCCTGTGGACAGCCGCCGTTTACGGGCGTTACAAAAGGGGCATCCCATGGGCCTGAACTCCCGATTCTTTCGAATGAACGGATGACAAGGTCAACGCAAAATGCCCAATCTCTCGCTCTACCCCTTGCGATTCGAACCGATCTTGCGTCAGCTCATCTGGGGGGGCAGCGGCTGGGGACCGTCCTGCACAAGGCCATCGGCTCCGAGTCGGACTACGCCGAGAGCTGGGAGCTGTCCGACTATCACGATAAAGTCAGCGTGGTGAACGACGGCCCGCTGGCCGGGACGACGCTCCGCGAGCTGGTGCGGGTCCGGGGCGAGGAGCTGCTCGGCCCGGCAATTGGCCGCCGCGAACAGTTCCCGCTCCTGGTGAAGTTCATCGACGCGAACCAGGATCTGTCGGTCCAGGTCCACCCCGATGACGAGAAAGGCCGACGCCTCGCCGGTGACAGCGGAAAGACCGAGGCCTGGGTGATCCTCGCCGCCGAACCGGGGAGCGTGATCTACGCCGGGCTGAAGGCGGGCGTCGGACCTGGCGACTTGAACGAGGCGATTCGTTCGGGCGATGTCGAGCCCCTGCTTGCATCGCTTCGAGGCGAAGCCAGGCGACTCCATCTTGATCGAGGCCGGGACGGTCCATGCGATCGGAGCGGGGGTGCTTCTGGCAGAGATCCAGCAGATGTCGGACGCCACGTTTCGCGTCTACGACTGGAACCGCGTCGGTCCCGATGGCAAGCCGCGACAGCTCCACATCCGCGAGGCGATGGAGTCGATCGACTTCCAGCGAGGGCCGGTCAACCCGGTCACACCGATCGTGGAGGAGATCGACGGCGTCGGGACTCGGGAACATCTGGCGCGGTCGCAGTACTTCGCCCTCGATCGGCTGAAGATCCGTCGGCCCACGACCGTCGGAGGTCACGATCGATTCACCATCGTCATGGGGCTCGCGGGGAGTGCGGATCTCGGCCCGGGGCGATGGTCCGGCCGGCTCGACGTTCGGCCAGACCCTGCTCTTGCCGGCGGCCGTCGGACCCTGCGAGATCGCCCCGCATGGCGACGCGGTGATCCTGACCTGCGTGGTCCCCTGAGCGCGTGATCGGGCCTCGGCAGCGGATGTAGCGAGCTCGTGAGGACTCGGTTCCATCGATTGGAAAGACCGGGGGAGGATCGGGTGGTCGAAGAAACGACGAGTCCGGGCCGGATTTCTCCGTATCGGCGTTTCGGGAGCACTGCGACTCGTCGCGGCGATCCGGCTGGCGTTCGATCCGAGGAAGCTGGCGATCGCCGCGCTCGGCCTCCTTCTCCTCCAGATGGGCTGGGCGACGTTCGATTTTCTGCTGCCGGCATCGGCCGGTGTGACGCCCGAGCTATTCGGATGCGTCCCGGCCCGCTCACCGACCCGGCCGAGGGATGGAACGGGATCGGCGAACAGGCGACTGCGCATGACACTCCGGCTCTCCGAGCCCATCCGGCTGCTGACGAGCCCGTTACGAGTGCTCTTCGATCCCGCCAGCGACTGGGGGGCGATGCTGCACGCGTTGCTGGGCCTGGTCTGGCTGATCGTCGTCTGGGGAGTCTGCGGGGGCGCGATCGCCCGGCTCGCCGTGATCCAGGAAGCCCAGATGCGGCAGCCCGGGATCGCGCGAAGGCGATCCGGTTCGCGTTGCGATCCGCTGGGGCCTTGATCCTCGCCCCGCTCTGCCCACTCTTCGCCATAGCGTTCTGCTCGCTCGTGGGTGTGGCGTTCGGTCTGCTTTACCGGGTATCCGTACGGCGCGGTGGTCGCGGGGGTCGGACTGATCGTTCCCTTGGCAGCCGGGTTGGTGATGACGCTCCTGGCCGCGGGGCTGGTCGCGGGCTGGCCCTTATTGCATGCCGCGCTGGCCGCCGGGGCCGACGACGCGCTCGACGCACTCAGCAGGACGTTCAGCTACTTGAACCAGCGTCTCGGCCTGTACGTCGCGGGAGTGGCGATGGCATGGCTGGCCGGTCTCGTGGGACTCATCGGTGTGGACCTCCTGGCCGAAGGGGTGATTCGCCTGACCCAGTGGAGTCTCTCGCTCTCCGGAGGCCGTGCGTTGCCCGAGGCCCTGTTCCGAGCAGGGTGGTCCGGGCGCCGGGACGGTCGCGGCGGCGACTCACCGCTTCTGGCTGGGTCTGGTACGGCTCCTGGCCCACGGCTGGATTTACAGCTTCTTCTGGACCGCGGGGGCATTCCTCTACCTCTGGCTGCGGCACGAGGTTGACGGCACACCACGAACCGAGATCGACCCATTCGTTGCCCCGTCGACGCCCTCTCCCAGCCCGGCGGCCACCGTCCCGCCGTTACAACCCGTCGCGGAGACGGCATGAATTCGGGCGCAATCGCGTTCTTGTGGGTGCAGATCAAGGGCTAAGGCGACCAGTCCCTCGGCGCTTGAGTGCAGCCGCAGCCGAGACCCATAACGCTCTGCCTACCGTCTCCGCTCACGGACACCCCTCACACCTGCAACCCAGGACGGCTCGATCGCTTCCCGGTGACGGCTCACCACCTCGATCGGGCTCTCGACCGCCAGAGTGCGGATCGACAGGACCGACCGGCGCTCACCGGGGTCGTCCCGCGGGTACGGGTTGTTCTCCCCAGACCCCAACGCATCGGTTGAGACAATCACCAGATCGTCATCGACTCAAGCCGGCGTCGAGGTCGGCTTGGAAGTCGCGAAGGATGGATGCAATCTGGTCCGGTCGGGGTCGTTTTCGCATGGGTCGCTTCCTGGCTCGCTGCCAGTTGTACGATTCCCATTAAGACTGGACCAGGTTTTGGGGGGCAGGCCAGCCCCCGCCGATCGTCGTCTCAGGACCGGCGGGTCTGCACAGCGTTGAGCGCGGCGCGGGCTCTCTCGACCTGGAGCGCGATCACGTATCCTGTAACGAGAATGATGGCGAGAACAACGTTGGGATCGTCGTCCTTGGTCCCGCCGGTCCAGGGCATCCCGCGTCTATGCTCGATGACCAGTGCAGCATAACCGGCGAAACACAGCACGGTCGTCCACCAGACCAGCCGGACGCGTGACCATAGCCCCGAGAAAGCAATGAGCAACGGGTAGCCCACCACATACGATCTCGTCACGGCGTCGAGGAGCCCGAGCAGAACGGTGAGCAGAGTGACATCGATGACGGCCCACGCCCGACGCAGAGACTCATCTGGTTCTTCGGTAGTCAACAGCCGGTCCAAGACAACGGAGGCAAGCATCCAGAGTAGCTCGACAACCGTCACTTGCAGATGGAGCCGGAGTGCGGGCTCCTTGAGGATCACGAAGTAATTAAACTGGGTCAAGGCCAGGGCCGAGCCGATCCCGATCAAGCGGCACGCCAGTTCGCGATGCCGCTGCGCCCACTGGTATAAACTTTGGACGACGGTGTCGGCCGGTGTATGAACCATCGGCTCCTTGCGGAGGAATCGCTCCAGCTCGGCCGCTAACTGGGTGGCGGTCTCATACCGCGTGCAGGGGTCTTTCCGTAGACACTTGCGGACGATCGCATCCAGGACGGGTGGAACGCCGGAATTGAACTGTCTCGGGCCCATGGCCTCCTCGTTGATGATCCGATGGAGGGCACGCGGCCCGGAACCAAAAGGAGTCCGTCCCGTGAGCAACTCGAACAGGATCGCCCCCAGGGAATAGATGTCGCTCGCCTTGCTCGGCTCGCCCCGCACCTGTTCTGGGGCCATATAGGGATCGTCCCTTCCAGGCGGTTCTGGACGATGGAGTCTGCCCCCGGCGCGGCCAGGAGGACTCGACTCAGACCGAAGTCCGTGATCAGGGGCTGTTCGCCATCGAGGAGGATATTGGAGGGCTTCAGGTCGCAATGGACGATGTGGTGCTGGTGCAGGTAATCGACGGCCCGGGCGATCTCCGCGACGAGGCGGGCAGCCTCGTCCGGGTTGAGCGAACCGCGGGTCTTGAGGGTTCGCTCCAGGCTGCGCGCCCACCAGCTTCATGGCCATGTAGGGCTGCCCGCGATCCTCGCCCGAGTCGAAGACCGAGAGGACGCCTCGGTGACTCAGCCGGACCATCTTCCGGACCTCGTCCACGAAACTCTCGACGTCCCGGTACGAGCCGAGCCTCGCGGGGAGGATCAGCTTGAGGGCCACCATGAGTTCGGCCCCCTCCAGCCCCTCACGCCGCGCCCGGTAGACGACCCCGAAACCGCCTCGCCCCAGCTCCTCGAGCAGCTCGTAACGGCCGATCCACCGCTCCGGGGGGATCTGATGCTGTGCCTGGAAGGTCGAGATCGCGTCAACCACCACTGCGTGATGGGCTGGGAACCGCCCTTGATACACCGCCGGGTCCGGCCGGAACGAGGGATCGCGCTCCCGCAGATACTCCAGCTCCAGCGCAATCAGCTCGGCCAGCAACCGTGGCACGACGGCTAGGTTCTCGACGCAATAGTCCTCAATCCGTGGTGACCGCCCGGCACGTAACTCATCCTCGAAGGGCTCGCAGATCGCGTTGATCTCGTTGTCCGACATGAGGCTGACCGTCTCGATGTCTACCTGCTCGAACGCATTGCGCATGGCGCGCCTCCACAAGTCGAAGAAGTGAACTCCCGCCGACCGCCAGCGGACCGACGCTGTCGAGTGATTTATGGTGCGGACTCGTCGATCTGTATCACGATCCCCCGATCCGCTGCGATTCGTCTGACCAGGCCGAGCCATCGGTAGACCGTACATCGTGCGACGCCGAGTCGGGCGGCGATCTCCGGGAAGTCGTGGCCATCGGCGAGCAGGTTGACCAGCCGCACGAGTTCTTCTCCCTGCGGATGCCGGGATTTCGGTGGTTGATAGGCGCGCAGGGCGTCGATCAGTCGCATTTCATCCTCTGCGGATGCCGCGCGTGAGATTGGCGAACGAGTCGGATCCACAGCGTCGCTGATGGAAGAGATGCATCGAACCGCCGGGCGTTTCTGCCATCGCTCGACCAGCCGCCCCGCCTTGCGCGTGGCGATCCGTGCGACGAGCCGCCACAGACCGTCGTTGTCGACGATCTCGGGATACTTGCCTCGCCGCAGGCGGATGATCACGCTATTCATGGCCGCGTTGGCCACGTCCTCCTCGTCGACGCTGACCGCCGGCCGGCCGAACCAACGGACCCTCAGTCGAACCAGCCCCTGGAGACGTCCCAGTATCGACGCACGAACCGTTCGGTCGCCGAGTCGCCGCCCGCTCGCAGATCCGCCAGATCCTCCGCGACCGAGTCCCCCTGTTTCGTCGTCATGGCCAGCTCCTTCGCCTCGCCACGTGACCTCCGTTCGGAGATCTGGTGCCCATCTTCAAACCTGAGTCGCCTTCAAGAGACGGGGGCGACATGCAGTCCGTCTACTTTAGTGCGATTCGAGGCGCAAGTCCAAAGAAAATGCGTGAAATCGGCATGGGGAAGTGGACTCAAGCAAATTCAAGAAGATTCGCCTGAGAATCCTACCGTCTGCACCTATGACATGATAGACGGTTGTAGGACGAAGTCGGTTCGGTCCGATCCTCCCGATCCAGGACTTCCGGCCGGCGTGTGCGCGACGGCGTCCACCGGACATCATCTGCGCGTGAGCAGCCTGTAAGGTGTTGGCTGGGTCAGCGTAGACAGAGGTAGAACATGCGTACGATTCGCTCCCCGGAGCAGGTTGTACGCTACCGGGCTGATCCGGCCGGCACAGCCGGTAACCGCAGGGAGGGCGAGGCTGGCGCTGGGAAGTTGATCTTGACTCCTCCCGGCGCTCATCCAGGTTTTGTTGCGCCCTGCAACCGCTTGTATGCTTGCCTTCGTTGGGATTGCACCGACTGTCCCAACATCCGACGACACCAATCCATGACGTCACGAACTCGGCATCGTTCCAGCGCTTCCCTGATGGTCTCGGCCGTCCAATCCGACACCATCGCGCCGAGGCTCAGCACCAACCCCGTGAACCCGCTCTTGGACTGGCCGTCCTCCAGCGCCTTGAGCTTGCCGAAGCACGACTCCACCACCTCCGTCGTCCCCGGCAGTCGCTCTCCGCACCGCGCCTTCAAGGACTCGCTGCGGACGAAATGGATCAACTCCTCGCGCAGCGCGCCAGCACCCCCGGACGCGGCCGGCACGGCCGCGGCCAGATCGATCCCGGCGCCCGGATACAGGCCGCGACGCCGCACGAAGTCCAAGACCAAGTCGATCACCGCCTGGTAGCCCGACCATTCCTCCAAGGCCGACCGATAGTCCTCCAGCCATCCCAACTTCTCCCGCACCCGAGCCGCCGTGATCTCCAGCGGTGCTAACCGCACCGGGTCATCCACCAACGCCAGCGTCTGGACCCCCCAGTCCACCAGGTCCCCCACGTTCATGAACCGTGCCTTGGACCGTTGGCTCGGCGGCGCCAGACAGGCCAGTTCCGTCTGCTGCATCTCGCACTTGGCCCGCGCCGCGGCCGAGCTCTACGACTTCCAGCGCTGATCCCCCTCCAGTCGCGCCTTCAGCAGGCACGCCGCCTTATGGGTGATGTCGTACACCTCCACCGTCTCGGGATGCGCCGCACGGAAGATCTCCACACCGCCATGGAGGTCGGCGCCATGGTCATCGAGGATCACGCGCGGGACGCCCGTCTGGGCGGTGGCCTGCTCAAGGCAGGCGGCCACGGTTTGCTTGGTCGAACTCGGCATCGGCACCAACGCGATCGGCTCCAGATCACGGTGGCCAAGCGCCCGGCCCGCAGGCAACTCGCTGAGCCGGACGCCCAGGATGACCAGGCACTTGCACGCGCCGATCTGGATCGAGTGGTCGATCAGCCAGGCCCAATCGTCGGCGATGACCTTGGGGCGGAGCAAGGCGGCCAACCCCAGCTGCATCAACCAACTCCGGCCGGTCGCTCCATCGGGAGACAGGTCATCGCTTCCGGTCACGGAGCCGAGCCAGCCCAACACGGCGGCGGCGCACCGCAGCGACGCCCCGCAGCGAAGCACCAGCGTGAGGAATCCCAGCACCACCCCCACGGCGTAGTGCTGGCCGCAGGGGACCTGCTGCTGCTCCAAGGTGAAGTTCAGCGGGCCGCCACTGAGGTCCGTTTTTTTTCTCCGCGGCGGCCATCTCGCCGCGGAGTTCGGCGAGTTCGGCCTCCGCGGCGGCCAGTCGTTGGCCGACCTGCTCGGCCTGGGTCCGCCACTGCTGGCGGCTCTTGGTCAGGTCGGCGATGCGGTTCTTGTAGGTCTTCTCGGTGGTCTTGAGATCCTGATACTTCCGCTTCCAGCCGTCGCGACTCTTTCGGAAGAACCAAATCAAGGCGCCGGGCCGGCTCTTGTAGTCCTGATGAGTCGAAGGCGGGGTGGTCTCGGCGGTGGCGTCCATGCGTCGCTCCTGTGGCGGAATGATCCGAAAGTCCGTTCGGTCACCCCAGCGCAACAAAAGGCGGGAAATCTGACAAGGCGATTTCCCCGGTCAAGAGCAACTTTCCAGCGCCCAGGGCGAGGCCCCACCCAACAGGCTGGCTCAACGTAGGCTTCGTCCGCAACCCCTATGGGAGCGCACGAGCGGTCGCGCGACCCGATCACGAAAAAAATCGAATCGCACATGAGGCGCCCGGCGTCGGGAAGGCCATAGACACATTGGTTGCCGCCGCCTCGGTCATCACGATTCGGCTCACGAGGCCCAATCGTTGGTGGAGGTGGCTGTCCTTCAGGCGTCGTGCCTGCACAGGGCATTCGGTAGCCTGCACGACTGCACCAAAGCAACGCCCGAGCGTGCAAGCAGCGGCTGCCGCCTCACAAGCCCATCGGATTGGATCATCACCCGGGAGGACGACTCATGATTTGCTCAGGGAACGCGAAGAGGCATAAGAGAAAGGTGACGGTCGCGGTCGAGTCGCTCGACGACCGAATCGTCCTGTCGGCGGCTTCGGCCCTCGGCACCCAAGCGGCGGCCGCCGTCGAGATTGCCCCTGCGACCCCCCACAGCGCCGGGCTAGTCCGCCGGTTCGATGCAGGCCTCGACCACCTCAACGGCCTGGCCAACCAGGGGCTCGACAACTTCAACGGCCAGGTCAACAACCAGATCGGCGGCGTCGACGCCGCGACCCAGGCCCTGATCGGTCAAACCGGGATGGGGATCAACAACGTCCCCATCGTGAACGTCGGGACGATAATGGCCCTGAACCGGGTGAACATCGCTGTCGCCGAACCCCTTGACCGGTTCATCAGCCGGTTCGAGATCGGGTTGAACCGGTTCACGCGCGACATCAACAATCGGCTTGTCCTGCTGGGGCGGCGGTTCGACAGCTCGGACCCGGCCCTCGAATCGGCGGTGAGCACCGGCCAGGGCGAACTTCCAGGCAGAGGAAGCGGCGGCCAGCGGCCAATGGCTCAGCGAGCTGGAGGCGGGGCGCGCCGACCTGCAGCATGGGATCGATGCAGCCCGCAGTGCGATCGCCAGCAACATTCTTCTATCGCGGTCGTCGCATGCCGTAGCCACCAACAAGCCCGGGGCCGGGATCGGACCGATCGCGTCCGGGACGACGACCGCGAACCTACCAGGCACGAACGATGGGGCTGGCGTCAACCCCTTCGCTTTCGACCCAGTCGGAATGGCGACCGGCTCCGGAAACGGCACCGGCACCGACGTGACAGACATCGGGGCCACGCTGTTCTCTTAAGGCGAGCGACAGGAGAAAGTAGCACGCACACTCCTTGATGTCGTCGTTGAGGGAGCGATTCTCTGGCGGGTGTCGCCCGCGTCCTCCTACCCCCTTGGTAGGCGGCTCCTGAACCGTTCTCCGGGATGGTTGGGATCGGCCGCGAGATCGGACCGGTGTAAAGACGAGATAGGGAGAGACCCATGAATCAACGAGGTTTTGTATCACTGGCCGGTTCTCTTGAACCTTGATTTGCACTCGAGAGGAGAGTCCGATGCGTATCGCGTACATGAGCACCGATGAAGTCAACCAGGCGTTGGCCGCCGGGTTGGCCGCGAACTACGGTACAGTCGTTTGCAGTCAGCACCCGAAGGATCCGCCACCGGACGGCCGGTTCGACGCGGTCCTCTATAACCTGGATGACGTGCCGAGAGACCAGCGGCCCGCTCTTCTCGCGGGGTTCCGCCGCGGCAAACCAGATCATCCCACCGCGGTCCACGGCTACGACATCATCGATGAGCAGGCCAGGACCCTGAAACGGAATGGCGTGCCGGCTGCGCGACGCCTTCATTCCGCTCTGCTTCGCAGTCTGTTTACCGCGGCTCGAAAGAACCGGGAAACTGTCCCGCAGGATGACTCCAGGACGGCCCTTACCTGGGTCAACCTGGCCAACTGCGCTCAAGACCGAAACGCCGGTCCTGGCGTTGGAGCCGCCTGCCAACTCACGCAATCGTCCGGGGAGAGGCGGCGATCGAACGCCTTATCGTCTGTTTGTCTCTGAGAACCCTCGCGCTCGACCCCTATCAGTCTACAGAGGGTTGAGGGACCAAATCCAACAATTTCAATCCCATCCCTTCGATTTGGGGAAGCCGATCGGGGTGCGCGCCATCGCTGACCAGATCTTCCGAACCTTGGTCTCAACTCCACAGGGAAAACTACGATGAAAATCGCTCGTATGAACACCAACGATGTCCGCGTTGCAACACGGCTCATTGCCATGCCGCACGCCCCACACCAGGTCCGTCGATTCCCGATCGGATTGATCCTACTCGGCCAGGTCGCAAGGGTTGGTTTGGCGCTGTTCTTCACGGCGGGATTTGCCGCCGGCCTGAGCCTGATCGCCGGGCAGTCTCCGCTGGACCCGGGTCCGCTTCTTGCCTGCACTTGTTCTTCGCCTGGTCCGCAATTCTTTTGGGGTCCTCGTGTAATCCATGAGTCGAGTCCCTGTGTGAATCATTTCGAGATGACACAGGCCCGAGTTCGTCTCTGAGAACCCTCCTGCTTGACCCCTATCGGCCTACAGAGGGTTGGTGGACCAAATCCAATGAGTTCTGTCCATTGGGCTTTCCGCGGTGGCCAGTGAACAATAGCTCATTGGCGGCCAGTTGGTGCCGATGGTAGACTGGTTTCGGATCATTCAGGGCCACATCGACCGGACCCGGCCAACGTGATGAAGAAGATCGCCGAAGTCCAGGGGGAGTGACCATGTCCGCGATCACATCGACGCCACCGATGATCTCTTCGTCTCCACCATTCTTGCCCATGCGTAGCGGCCAGCGTATCGTCTTCCGGGGCGTGAGCCGGGCCGCCTACAAATCCCTGTCCAGGGCGATGAGCGAGGGTGAACACATCCGCCTAGCCTACGACGGAAAGGATCTGGAGATCATTGTCACCAGCATCCTCCACAAGAACTGGAAGGAATTGCTCGCCAAGATCGTGAACGCGGTGACGATGTGGCGGCGCATCCCCTACGTGAGCAATGGCGAAGCGACGTGGGAGACCCCGATTCGAGGCCTCCAGGCCGATCTGTCCTTCCATTTCGACCCCGAGAAGATCCGAGTGGTAAGGGAAGCCCTCGCCCGCGCGTCGATGGAGCAGTCCGATTACCCTAACCCCGACATGGCGGTCGAGATCGACATGTCCGGACCCAAGGTCGATCGTCCTGCAATCTATGCCGACCTCCGCGTCGCCGAGGTCTGGCGGCTGGGCCGCAAGGGGTTCGTCATCGAGCATCTCCAGGCGGACGGCTCCTATATCGCGGCCGACGAGAGCCGGTTCTGGGGATCCGCGCCGATGTCATCCTCGGCTGGCTCTCCGCCGAGGACCGGTTCGACGAACAAGCGTGGAACCTTCGCCTGAATCAATGGGCGATGGGATTTGGTCGCCTGCCCTGATCGCCACCCGATCCCTGGGCCAGTGAACTCCCGCTGGCAGGTAACGGTCCGCGCTCAGGGCTCGCCCCAGCTCCCGGCCACGAGGTCCCCCTCGAACACCGTGCCGACCACGGGGAGGTCGGATTCCAGCAGGAGATTGAAGGGGTCGGCCTCCTGGCGGTCGGGCAGGGCGACGATGGCCAGGTCGGCCGACTTGCCCGGCTTGAGGCTGCCGGTCGTCGTCTCGGCGCAGGGCCCATGCGCCGAACAGAGTGGCCATGGTCAGGAGCAAAGAGCCGGAGAGCGATTCGTCGCAGCAGTGGAGAAACCTCATTTCGTCGAGGATGCTCAAACTCTCGCAGGACGCCAGGCTGTCCGTCCCAAGGCAGACGATCACGCCTCGTTCCAGCATGGCGCGATAGGGATGAGGGGCATGGCCGAACCCGGCATGGGTCCGGGGACAGAACGCGACGGCCACCCGGTGGCCATCGGGCGCGGCCTCGGGACGAAGCTGCCAGAAGTCGTCCGGTTCGAGGTAGTTGCCGTGGGCGATCAGCCAGTCCGCATTGCGGAGCTGGCCGCGACGGACGTAGTCGGCCGGCCGAGGTCCGATCGGCTCCCAATCGTCGTCCCAGGCACCGATCTCCTCCAGAAAACGCCGCAGCGGGCCGTCTCGGTTTTCGAGCAGTTGTAGTTCTTCGGGCATCTCGGCCAGGTGCGTCGACAGGGGCAGTTGGCTAACCGCCGACTTGTAGTAGAGCCATCCCGAGGTGCTGTAGGGCGCGTGGGGACTCAGGCCGACCCGGGCGCAGGCGGCGACCTGGGCCTCGGGGCGGATGGTACCCAGCCACCTCCAGGCCGCCGCGTCGGTCACCAGCCCCCGATCGCGTTTCAGGCCGATCACCTCGGCGAATACCACCGCACGCAACGGGGCCGCGGAAACCGCGTCCCCAGCTCAGTCCGGCCGTCGTGGTGTCCGCCAGCAAGGTCGTCCCCGCCTCGATTGCGACTTGGACGTTCTCGGCGGCTCTCGCCGCGAGCGACTCCTCACTGCTACCACGCCTCTGCGCAATGACGCTCTTCAACCAGGATAATTCCTCGACCACCGCGTGCGGCCGTCCCATCCTCTCCAGAGGTGCCAGCTCGAGATGCGTGTGAGCATTGACGAAACCCGGGGCGATCGCCACGTTGCCGAGATCCAGATCGCCCTGTCGGTCCTTCGCCGATCCCACCCAGCCAATCCGCGGTCCCTCGATCGTCAAGCAGCCGTCCTCGATCGGCTCCCCGTCCACGGGGAAGACGTACCGCGCCTGGATGGTGAGCGTGTCGCGTCTCATCGAGCGTCTCCCTGGGCCATCGCCCGAGAGGCGGAGCGGAGAAGGATGATCCTCGAGTCTTCCGGCCCAAGAGACGTTGAGCCGTGATTCATCAGAATACGGAATCGATGGGTTTCGGTTTGACTTCGACGTGGCTGCCGGACCGTTCCGGCTCCCACTTCCACAAGAAGAAGAGCAAGCAACCCGACAGGAGCACGCTCGCGGCGATCCATCCTCCATGATAGAGCCCGTCGGAAGGGTTGCGGTATAACCAGGAGGCCGTCGATCCCCCCGTGGGACTCTGAACCATATACCCCCGTGCCACCGCAATCCCGTTGTTCAGAAAATGGAAGAGGATTCCCGGCAGGATGCTCCGGCTCCGCACCGCCAGGAGTCCCAGGATGATCCCCAGCAGCGTCGCATTGAACAACTGCTGGAACAAGCTGAGCAGGACGTGGAGGAACCCGAACATCAGCGCGGAGAGGAGGATCGCCGAGCGGGTACGGTGCTGGCGTTCCAGTCCGGAGAGGATAAAGCCCCGGAACGCGAACTCCTCGCAGATTGCGGGGATCAGCGCGAAGACGACAATGGCGGCCTTCAGGCCTCGGCGCTTGACCCACTAACTGACCGAGTGCCTCCTTGATCGTGGAGGAGATGGGAAAGAGTTGCTCGACGATCGGCTGAAGCTCGTTGACCAGCGGGCTGAGCGTGATCGGGAGGAGTAAGCCCAGGAAGAGATAGCGGGGCCTCGGCCAGGCGATCCGGAGGGTCCGCGCCGGGTCGGAGGTCAGCAGGATCGCCATGAACAGCGGCGGGATCAGGATGAATGATTGTCCGGCAGCCACGCTGGCCAGAGTCAGGGGGTCTCCTCGAAACGCCAGGTATTGCATCAGGAACCACGAGGAACACAGGATCAGGGCGAAGCACAAGGTCGCCTGGCCACTGGTCGGCGTCGGCTCGCGATCGCGATAGAGGTGCCGCAGCCAAGAGGAAAGGCTGAATCGTTCGGCCTCGCGGAACAGCACGTCCTCGCGCTGGAACTGGTCGATCGCCCAGCGCAGCGCGACGGCCGCGTAGACCAGGGTCGGCACCATGACCGGCAGGAAGTACCCGGAGGCGAGGTCGTAGCGGCCCAGGATCAAGCGCCTTCAGGAGCAGAGCAACCCCGGTGATCGGCACCAGGCTGTAGAAGAGGTCCAGCTCGACGCCGGGCATGAGGGTCAGGAAGACCAGCGGCAGGCTGACCAGGTAGAGCGGCGTCATATAGTACTGGCCTTCCTTCATGCTCCGCGCCAGCACGGCCAGCGCCAGGCAGATCGCGCTGAAGAACGCCGCCAGGGGGATCAGCAGCAATACCATCCATAAAGCGGCCTGGAACGTCGGCGGCGCGAGGGCCACGGCCATGGTCTCGCCGGCCCGGCGCAGGCCCCGAGGTTACCGACCGCGCCGGCCATGCGAAGCCCGGTCAAGCCCATGCTCAACAGGTTCAGCAGCGCGGTCATCATGCTGGCCAGCATCACCGTGAGAAACTTGCCCATCACGATCTCGGTCCGGCTCGCCGGGCTGATCATCAGGGTCTCCATCGTCCCCCGCTCCTTCTCGCCGGCGCAGAGGTCGATCGCCGGATAGAAGGCGCCGGTCAGCGACATCATGACCAGCAGGAAGGGGAAGAGCCGACCCCAGACGCTCCCCCCCAGCTCCCGGTCGGTCGCCACATCCTCGGCCTTGACCCGGATCGGCTCAGCATAACTCTCCGTCTTCCGATCGCGTTTGAGCCTCGCCGCCAGGATGGAATCCTTCCAGCGTTCCAGCAACTCCTTGAGCCGGAAATAAGTGATCTGGCTCGGCTCATCGACGCTCTTGTACTTGATCGGAATGTTGACGTCGTGCTCGCGCTGAAGTTGCGACTGCAGGTCCGGCGGGATCACGATGACGGCGGACGCTGTCCCGTGGCGGATCTCGCTGCTCGCGCCAGGCGGGGTCGCCCCAGGGGCCGGAGCCCGGCTCCTGCTGGACGACCAGCCGCTCCGCCTCCCTGGGGGAGTCGAACAGGTCCGGGTTGAATCCGTCGCCCGCGGCATTCAACAAGCTGGGGACCTTCGGCAGGTTCTCCGCCCCGACCACGACCACAAGCCGCGGCTTATCCTCGAGCGTCGCGGCGAACTTGAGTACGCCGATTCCCAGAATGGGATAGAGCAAGATCGGTAGGACGAAGATCATGAACAGCGTGCGGCGATCGCGGACCTGGTCCCGCACCTCGCGGCGAAAGATCAAGGCTACGTTCGACCAGCGCATCAATAGTCTCGCCACCCGCTTAGTAAGGGAGACCGTCCGTGAGGTGCGAATCGCCGATCGGTACGCCAAGGGCCCCGGCCCCGCGGACCGTGCCGGTACGGTCGGATTCGGCTCGCTCGACCAGGTAGAAGAATAGCTCTTCCAGATCGGGCTGGTCAAACCGTTGAAGCAGTTCGTCGGGCGCTCCCTCGACCTGGAGCCGGCCCTTGTGGATGATCGCCACCCGGGAGCAGAGCTTCTCGACCTCGTGCATCGCGTGGGTCGAGAAGACGATCGTCTTGCCCAGGTCACGAAGCTCCAGGATCTTCTGAAGGACGACCCGCGCCACCAGGACGTCGAGGCCGGAGGTCGGCTCGTCGAAGATCAACACCGGGGGATCGTGGACGATCGTCCGGGCGATCGAGACCTTCTGCTTCATGCCGGTGGACATCTTCGAGCCCAGGACATCGCGGAAATCGTTCATCTTGAGCCAGTCGAAGATGACCTCCATCCGCTCGGCCAGCCGTTCGCGCGTCAGTCCATACAGGCGGCCGAAGTACTCCACCAGCTCCCAGGCGGTCATGCGGTCGTAGATCCCGGTGCTCGCTGACATATACCCGATGCTCTCGCGGACTCCCTGGGGATCCGTCAGCACGTCGTGGCCGGCGACGATCGCGCGGCCGCTTGTCGGCTTCAGGACCGTGCTCAGGATCCGGAGCGTCGTGGTCTTCCCCGCACCATTCGGCCCGAGCAGGCCGAAGATCGCCCCGGGCCGGCATTCGAACGAGATGTCCGTGATCGCGCTGATCCAGCCGCGCTGATAGTCCAGGAAAGACTTGCTACAGACCTTCAACCTGGATCACGCACCTGGCAGGCGAGTCAGCCTGCCCCTCCGCGAGCTCGTCAGCCGGCCATCGCCTCGACACGAGCAGGGCTCGAAGCCGGCTCGGCGTCTATGTATTGATAGAATACATTGCGCTGCCGAGGGATGTAACCACACTCGCGGATCGCCCGCCGGATCTCTTCGAGTGACAAGTGATAGACCGTCCCGGCCGACGAGACGACATTCTCCTCGATCATCAGGCTGCCCATGTCGTTCGCCCCGAAGTGGAGGGCGACCTGGCCAATCTTCGGCCCCTGCGTGACCCACGACGACTGGATATTCGGCACATTATCCAGGTAAAGCCGGGAAATCGCCTGGGTCTTGAGGTACTCGAACGCACCGGCCGGAGGAACGTCGGCCATGTCGGTGTGCTCGGGCTGAAACGTCCAGGAGATGAACGCCGTGAACCCGCCAGTCTCGTCCTGAAGGCTACGGACCCGCTCGAAATGCTCCACCCGCTCCTCGATCGTTTCGATATGGCCAAACATCATCGTGGCCGTCGACCGTCCCCCCAGGTCGTGCCAGACACGATTGACGTCCAGCCAATCGTCGGTCATGACTTTGCCGCGAGTCATCGCCTTACGGACGCGATCGACCAGGATCTCGGCCCCACCGCCCGGCAGGCTGCCGAGCCCCGCCGCCTTGAGCCGTTCGAGGACGACCCGAAGGGGAAGCTTCGACACCTTGGTGAAGTGGTAGATCTCCGGCGGGCTGAAACCATGCACGTTGAGCTGGGGGAAATGGTCCTTGATGTCGTGCAGCAGCTCTTCGTACCACTCCAGCTTGAGGTGAGGATGGAGTCCGCCCTGCATCAAGATCTGGTCGCCGCCGAGGGCGATCGTCTCGCGGATCTTCTCCAGCAAGACCTCCCGGTCGAGGACATACGCCTCGGTGTCGCCGACCGGCCGGTAGAAGGCGCAGAAGTCGCAGACGGCCGCGCAGACGTTGGTGTAGTTGATATTCCGGTCAATGTTGTAGGTGCGGTAGGGTTCGGGATGGAGCCGGCGGCAGACGGCATCAGCGGCCTGGCCGAGTTCCAGGAGCGAGGCCGAACGAAACAGCTCGACCGCGTCGTCGAATCCCAGGCGCTGGCCGTCAACGACGCGGCGCAAAATCGCGGCGACGGTGGAAGACAAGGCTCACTCCTTCCGGGGCCAGTCCGAGGCGCGCCGCCAGCCCGGCGAAGCACATCAGCCCGGCGATCTCGGACTCTCCGAGGTCGTAGGACAAGACTCGCGTCAGGTAATCGTAACACGTTGTGAAATCGAGTCCTAGCCGGGGACCATGAATCCCGGCCAGATCGGCGGCATGGGCCAGACCCGCGGCCCGGCTCCGGGCCAGGGCCTCGGGCAGGTCGCCGAGTTCCACCCCGCCCCGCGCCACCCAGAGGGCGAAAACGAACGGCAACCCGGTCATCGCCTGCCAGGCTTCGGCGAGATCTACGACCTCATGGAACGGCTCGTGCGGCACCCTCATGGCCCGGTCGCCGATCAGGAGCACCGCGTCGGCCGTGCTCTCCAGCACGGAAACGCCCAGCGGAAGCTCCTCGACCACCTCGGGCCGGACCCCGTGCCGTTCGTCGAGCCAGATTCTGCGCCAGCGCCTGGCTGGTCCGCGACCCGGCGTCGAGCGCCAGCCGCTCGATCCGCTCCCACGGAACACGACTGAAAAGTTTGACGCTCCGGACCGGTCCGTGCGCCGCGATGGCAAACCCCGGTATGATCTCATAGCCCCGGTCCACGCCCCGCAAGTACTCAATTGACGGGATGAGTGCAACATCCAGCGCCCCGTCGGCCAACTGCTCGGCCAGCCGGCTCGGCACATCCATCGACAGGCAGACCTCGGGCGCATAGTCACAAAGCTCATAATAAAGAGGCTTTGCGTTGAGATAACTCACCGCTCCGACCCGGATCGGAGAGTTCATGAGCCCGTGCCTCCGTGTTGCGGAGGGGTTTTCCGGCCAACATGCCGGCAGACGCCGCTCCTGCCCTCGGCCCAAGGTTTGGGTCGAACTTTCAGAATCATTTGAAATTGTAGGCGACGCGCCGGGAATCGCAAGATCGTTCGCAACGACGTATCGCGCGACGACTTCTGATGGAGGATTCAATCGAGAGGTCGCGCACGGATTGCTTCGGTCACGCAAGCCTCAGTATGCTTGTGCCTTGCCTCCCGCGCTCATCGATGACGATCCGCTCGCCGGCGTGGCGGAATGGCAGACGCTGAGGACTTAAAATCCTCTGGGGGGGAACCCCCGTGTGGGTTCGAATCCCACCGCCGGTATTGAAGTTACGACGATTGGCTTCCAAATTCTCCGCGGCGATCAGGAGCCGCGCTGCCGGTGCTCGGGGCGGTGTGGTGCCCTCAGGCGACGACCTTGCGTTCCATGTAGGAGATGATCTTGCGGGGCGTCGCCCACTCCTCGCGGTCGAGTTCCGCAGGCGAGATCTCGACGCCGAACTCGGACGAGAACGCGACGATCAGCTCCACGGTCTTCATCGAATCCAGGATCTGGAGGTCGTACAGACGAACGTCGGGGTCGTGCCGTACACCCTCGATCTCGGACACGCCGACAAGCACGTCCAGGACGCGATCAGAAATCGTCATCGGAAGAATACCTCCAGCACGGTCGTCCACCATTCCATCGTCAGTGCGGCAGGACCGCGGGTCGTTGGGAGTATTCGCCGGGCAGTTCACTCCACCTTGACGGGGAGATCCGGCCGGCTGGCATGCCACGCCCAATTCCTGATGGTCTGGCCATCACTCGACTCGTGGAGAGCCACATACGCAGGCGCAGCCCCCTGGGTCACCGGCGGGACGGAGCTGGCCGGCTTCCACGTGGGACCGATCCTTCCGGAGAAGAGGAGGAAGCCCAGGCAGACCAGGTGGAACGTGACCAGGGTCCCTGTCGCCCGCCACAGCGGCCCGTTCCCCCACACCCGCCGTGGTTTGTTCCAGCGGGTAAAGAGGTCATGCCCCACCAGGAGCGTCCCGTGGTACAGACCATAAAGCAGGTAGTAGGGCTCAATTCCGTGCCACAGCCCCATCAGCCCGAAGGTGAGGAAGAGGCCGAGGTACGAGGCCGTGTACTTGCCGGTGAACCAGCGGCCCTTGGTAGCGGCCAACATAAATCTCATGTACACATGATCGCGGAGCCAGGTGGAGAGGCTGATGTGCCAGCGGTTCCAGAAGTCCTTGATGTTGCCGGCCAGGAAGGGGCGGTTGAAGTTCTCGGGCGTGTGGATCCCCAGCAGGTAGCTGACCCCGACGGCGAAGGCGCTGTAGCCGGCGAAATCGAAGTACAGGTAGAGGCTGTAGCCGTACATGTACGACAGGGTGTTGAGGAATCCGCCATTGGCGAGGCGGTCGATCCAGTAGGTCTTGATCGAGGCCGCCAGGATGAACTTGTACAGGAAGCCCGTGAAGACGCGATGGACAGCCCCATCCAGGTCCTTCCAGAATTCCGCAGGGAGCCGGGGGCGATTCCAGTCCTGACTGAACCGGCGGTAGCGGTCGATGGGGCCCGACGAAATCGCCGGGAAGAAGAAGAGGAAGGCGAAGAACTGGTCGGCGGGGAGCGAAACGATCAGCCGGTCCCGGATGCCGAAGATGACGTCCAGGCTGCGGAACGTCACGTACGAGATCCCCAGGAACCCGAGTTGGGCGCCTGGGATGGCCAGCGGCAGGAATCGGGCCCCGACCAGGGGGAGCAGGGTCAACAACATCGCCGCGGGGAAGGGCCAGTACCAGGAGGTGCGCGTCCTCATCCAGAGGAAAGCCTGGGCCACGATCCACTGGAAGATGCCGCAGGCCATCACCACCCAGATAGCCCGGACCTCCGCGAGCCTGCCGGAGACTGAGGAGCCGCCGGTGACCCCAATGCCCTCGGGAGTGGTGACCGGCAGGAGGTGTGCGATGGTCCCGTACTGGACGATCAGCATCGCCGCGGTGGCGAGCAAGACCCACGCGCGCGAGAAGCCGAGCCACCGCCGGATCAGCAAGGTCGGCAGGGCGATGTACAGGAGGATGCCGAAATAGAGGAAATCCGCGTACGGGATCATGTCAGGGCCTCGGCCAGCCTCCGCCGGTCCGCCTTACCGTTCGTGTTCATGGGAAAGCTCTCCAGGAAGGAGAACCTCCGCGGGATCATGTACGCGGGCAGACGCTCGATCATCTGGCCTTTCAGCTCGCAGGCCAGTTGGAAGTCCGAGCGTGGGGGCCGCTCGTTCAGGATCACGAAGGCGGCGAGGGAATCGACGGCCCCCTGCTTGAGGACGGGTAGGACCACGGCATCGCGGACCCCCGCCAGGGCCCGCAGGTTCGCTTCCACATCCGCCAGCTCGATGCGGTAGCCGTGCAGCTTGATCTGGTTGTCGATCCGGCCCTCGAAGAAGAGCATGCCGTCGCGGTAGCGGCCCCAGTCGCCGGTCCGGTAGGCCCGCTGGCCGTCCAGGTGAAAGAATGCGGTTTCGTTCAACTCGGGCCGGTTCAGGTACCCGGGGCTGACGTTGGGGCCGGAAATGATGATCTCCCCCCGCTCACCCGCCGGCAGCTCGCGCCGCTGCTCGTCCATCACCAGGACGCGGCTGCCCAGCATCGGGTAACCGATCGGCAGCGGGGAGTACCGATCGAGGATCTCGCGTGTGATCCGGATCGACGTGGTGGCGACGGTCGCCTCCGTGGGGCCGTAGGTGTTCCAGACCTCCGCGGCCGGGAAGCGGTCCAGGAGCTGGGATGCGACTTCCGGGGCCAGCGTCTCGCCGCAGAACAGGAACCGCCTGAGCCGCGGCAGCATGCCCTGGTTGAACGTGGGTTCGACCAGGCACATCTGGGCGAACGAAGGGGTGGACACCCAGGTTGTCAATTCCGAGGCAGCCAGGAGCTGATACAGTTGCCTCGGGTTCGCGACCTCCGCCTTGGTGACGCTGGTCACCGTCCCTCCCGTCACCAGGGCGGGGTAGGTATCCATCAGGGAAACGTCGAACGAGTAGGGGACGACGTTCAAGAAGACCTCCCGGCCCTCTACGAAGGCGTGCTCCGCCAGGATCCACCGGAGGAAACTTTGCAGGCAACCGTAGGTGATGGGCACCCCTTTGGGCTCCCCGGTGCTGCCCGAGGTAAACATGATGTAATAATGATCGTCTGTTCCCAGCCGCCATGGGGGGCCGGCTCCTCGTCCGCTGGAGAGCTCGGCGACCTTCTCCGGGGACAGGATGAGCGGGGCGCCACTGGCCGCCGCGATGCGCTCGATCCGCTGCGCGGGGCACGGCGGTGTCCACCGGCACATACGCACGCCCCGATTTGATGACGCCCAGGTAGGCGATGATCAGTTCCGGCTCCTTGTGTCCCAGAACGACCACCGGCGCCTTCTCCGGGAGCGACCCGGCCAGGTGGGCGGCCAGGGCGTCGGACCTGCGGCACAATTCCCCATAGGTGAGGGTACGACCCCCGCTGATGTAGGCCGGGTGATCCGGGGTCGTCCTGCCCCAGTGATCGATGCGCTCGATGATTTCCACGAGTGATCCCCTAGAAATTCTGGTAAATGAAAGGGGGCGTGGAGAAGTCCCCTTGACCGTAGAGTGCGACCAGCCCCACCAGGATTCCCAGGTAGTAAATCGTCAGGGCCACGAACCGGACCCATGGTTGCGCGAACCAATTGCTCGACAGGACATGATATTTGTGACCTTGATCCACAAAACTCATGGCTTTTGTTTTTCTCCCTGGAGGGTTGGGTTGGTTGGGACTCGGGAGCCGGCCGGGACGGCAGACCGGCTTCGGTCCCTCTGCTCGCCACGGGTGCAGGGGCGGGGAGCTCGGACTGGAGTGGGATCGCGTCGTGGAAAAAACCGTCGAAGACCTGGTTGTAATACACCAACCCATTGGGAGCGAGGTGCCCCATGGTATCGTGGCAGAAGGACCGATCGGCATCGTGATCGGCGAAGTCGACGACCGGAGCGTGATAGCGGGCACTGATCCCGCGTAGCTTTTCGTAGTAGGCCCTTCGGGCGGTGTACGTGATCCCACACTGATCATACCAGCCGCCGTGGATCGGCATGCTCAGCAGGAGCGGCCGGGCACCGAGCTCGTTCAACTCGCGCAGGAGAAGCTCCAGATCGACCCATTCCTGGTTCCTCTGAAGCGTGCGGAGAAAAGCCTCCTCCGACCGGGTGTTTCTGAGCTGGAGCGTTTCCTGGCGAAGTTCGCGGTCCCACTTTTCGTTATCCAGCCCGAACTCGTTGTTGTTGGAATGAGCACGGTACAATGCGTCCGCCTGCCGGTGCAACATCGGCCAATCCAACGGCGGAGCGCTGCGCGGCGAAGTCGGGGACGAGGTTTTTTCGGGGTGTTTCCAGAGATAACACACCACGCTCCAGTGATCCTGGTAGCGGAGGATCGCATTGTGCATGATTCCCAAGGGGAGGACCGCGTCATAGCAGGCGAGGCTGAGGGGGGAGCCGTCGGCCAGGTTCTCCAGGGCGAACCGAAGGAGCGGTCGATTCGCCACGGTCGCTGGGAACTGGAGCATCCGCCGCGCCGCATCCTGCCTGAGCGGGAGACTCAAGCGGGTATCGAAGGCCAATTCTCCGGCGTGCAAGTCAGAGAAATTGCCGGCGTACGCGTCCGCCCGAGCCGTGAGCCGCTCGAAAAACCAGAAAGGCGACAGGGAGATCGCCACTTTCCGCCCCTGCAGCGCGGGGCCGACCGCGGCCAGCTTTTGCAGGATGATCAAGCAAGTCGTTTCCGCCTTGCCCACCGGGAAAATCGTGAACCCCGTGGGGCGATCGTGGAACAAAATGGTCGCGATGAAAAGGCCGATTATAAGCCGCCAGCAGGTTCAGCTCCGAGCTGCCGTAAACCGGCAGCAAGCAGCCGGTATCCAGGGCCGCCTGTTGCAAGGCCGTGCCTTGGTTCTTGACCGGGGCCAATTTGCCATCTCGTTCGATGATGGCCTCGTCCGCCGCGAGCGCCGTGATCGAGCGATATTCCAGAGACCGGGCATAGAACCCAAACGCCTCCAGCACGACGACGCCCAGAATCACCGCGGTCAGAGCAGGTGCGAGGTGGGGGGTTTGCTCCAAGGGTTGATTCTGACCATGCATCGTCGTCTCTCTCAACCGTTCTCAGGATTTCTGGGATCGCCTCCAGTCGCAGTCACCTCGAGGTGGATCGCCAGCTCCTTCGATCGGGACGGGCCGGCGCTCCGAGGATTTCGACCTCGACCAACCCATCAACCTCGGAGACCTGGCGAGAGCCTGGCCGATCGATGCGAGGGCTGTCTGGATCCGATGCCTTTTCCTATTTATCGGATTCTCCGGCCCCGAGAGTTCAAAGTCCGTGACAGTCCTTGCCTTTCCCCGATCGGAGGAAGTCCTGGCGGAGAAGATCGGCCTTCACGGTCGCCCAGGCTATGGTTACCATCGAAAAGATCAACCTCCAATTGGCAGATCCGGCCCGGCCGCGTCCCAGCCCCAACCGCGGATGGTCCTGGTGGACGACACACCGGCACTTTCCAGCCTGAACGTCGTAACTTCAAACAGGGTAGTCGCTTCGAACATCGATCCGGATTCTGGAAAAACCTCGCTGATTTCATTTCTTAACGTTTGACCGGACAGAAGGTTAAGTTTTGTAAAAACGCCCCTGTTCTCCGGGTTTTCGCTCATGAGGTTACATATTGACGGCCGATTTATCGTTAAAGTCCGCCTAAAGGAAAAAGTTCAGCAATTTGAGTGGTACCATGCAATTTGGAGCCAGGGGCGGTCCTGTCGGCGGATCACTGGCTCATCGCGCTGGGCCCGCTCCGCGGCTGCCACCACATCACTCGAGGAATGCACCGGATCCGCCCGGCGACCGCTTCCTCGTCGCCCATCATTGCATCCCCGCCCGGTCGCTACCGGGGTTCCGGATCGGTAGACATTCGCTTCGGATGGCGCACGACCCGCCCTCGGCCTCAACGACTTCAAGAGGACAAGCATGATGCGTCTCTTCGCGCGACGGCAGGACTCACGCCCTTCGTCCGAGCCCCGACCGGATCGGCCCCGCTCCGGGCGGCCGATCGGCCGGCGCGCACGGACGGCGGGCGCGGCCCGAGGCCGAGGCGCTCGATTCGCGCCTGCTCATGGCCTCCGGCCACCCTGGTACGGCCGACGCGACGGCGTCGGCCGACCTGTCCGACCGCGTCGCGCAGGTCCTGAAACCCTACTTCGATCAGGACCAGATCCCCGGCATCTCCGTGGCGATCGTCACCGACGGGCAGGTCGCCCTGGCGCAAGGATACGGGGTCAGCAACGTGGCGACCGGCGCGCCCGTCGAGGCCAACACCCGGTTCGACATCGGTTCGGTGACGAAGACGTTCACCGCCCTCGGCGTCCTGCTCCTCTACCAGGAGAGCCAGGGCACGTCCCACCCGCTCGACCTCAACGCCCCCATCAGTGAATATTTGCACAATACTCCATCGTTCAAGCTGCCCCGCAAGTGGTCCAATGTCACCACGATGGAGCTGCTCAACATGACCAGCGGCATCAGGGATGTGGGGGGCCCCCAGCCCTGGCAGGCCCAGCTCAAGTCGATCGCGAAGGACCCCCTCCTCTTCGCCCCCGGGACGAAGAGCTCGTACAGCAACACGAACTACGACCTGCTCGGCGAGCTCATCGAGCAGTGGACCGGGGAAAAGTACGGCACCTTCATCCAGGACCAGATCCTGGAACCGCTCGGGATGTCCCAGACCCAGGAGCTGGGCCGGTCCGCCACGGTCCCGAACCAGGCGGTCGGCTACAACGCGTCCAGGCACGGGAAGTGGCCGAAGGCCGAGATGCAGAACGGAACGGCGATGTACGCCGCCGCCGGGATGGTCTCGACGGCCCAGGACATGGCCACCTATATGACGGCACTCCTGAGCGGTCGCCTCCTCGATCCCGCGACCTACGCGTTGATGTGGACCTCGACACCGACGCCGCAATACGGGGTGAAGCCCCCCACCGACGACGTGCGCGGCCTGGGATGGGATACGGCGATCGACACGAGCACCGGGCCCACCGAGGTCGCCAAGAGCGGGCTGGTCCCCGGATTCACCTCCGAGCTCATCCTCTACCCCTCATCGGACAGCGGCGTCTTCGTCTCTTTCAACACCAGCTATCAAGGCAGTCGGCATTCGAGCGGCGTGACCGCCTTGCAGGTGGCCGAGTCGGTGTACGAGGCGACCCAGACCGGGTCCCATCGGCGAAGCTGAATTCGGGCAGGCGGAGTGAATCGGACGGCGGACTGCACCCAATTCACAGCCAGTTTGGCGGCTCACAGTTAACTGGGTGCTCGTCGGAGGGTTGCCAAGGTGCGTCGCATGCGTTCCAGGCGCGACCGATGTTCAGGCTGATCGGCCAGGTTCCACTGCTGTTTCCGATCCGCGAGGGCATAGAGTTCCGGCGGTTTGCCGCCGGACTCGATGAGGATGTAATTCTCATCGATCACGGAATTGATCCTGGCCACCTGATCGCCCGCAAAGTCGTCGCCGGCGAGCCTCGGCTCCTCCAGTTGGGAGAGCACGGCGTCGGCCAGGACGGGCCCACTCGCACTCCAGGAGCGGGCCAGGCTGCGACCGGGGAAAGGGTTGTCGGCGCCGCCGATGAGCAGTTCGCTCAGCGTCCTGGGCAAGTCGCGCAGTGAGACCGGGATCTGCAACCCGTCGACCGCGGAGCCGCGCCGTCAAGTCTGTGCCGGTTCCTCCGCGAAGCGGAGGGATGAGCGATGAGCGGAACATGAGTCTGCTCGTTGTAGAGGCTCGACCCATGGCCGAAGCGGTCATGCTCGCCGAAGTGTTCCCCATGGTCGGAGGTAATGACGACCCAGGTGTTGTCCAGGCGGCCTCCTGCGCGTAACTCGCCGAGGAAGCGGCCAAGTTCGGCGTCCAGGCCATAAAGGCATTCGTCGTACAGATCGCTGAGCCGGCGGCGGACATCGTCCAGTTCCCGCTGGCGTTGTTCGCGATGCTCGGGCGTCGCGGCGTCGCGGGCTCGCAGAGCGTTCCAGCCGCTTCCCGGTGAGGCGAGCGGCTTCGAAGGGGTCGGGCCGGCCCAGAACCGGCCAGCCCCGTCGGGAGAAGGCAGATAAGGACCATGGACATCCATAAAGTTCAGGAAGAGGAAAAACGGCCGCCGCGATCCGGGAGTCTCGCTCGGGCTGTTTTGGGAGACCCCTGCCAGCCAGCCGCGTCCTGCGGCCGTGATCTCGCGTGCGGTGGGCTGCAAGCCGAACGGGGTTGGCCCGGGGAGTGGCAGCAACATCCGCCGGCACAGCTTCATCACCTCCCGTCCCAGCGCCGAGTTATACATCATCGCTTCCAGGCTGATCTCCTGGTTGCAGGGGTAGTCGAGGTAATAGTCGAACCCACGCCCCAGGCCATAAGCTGTGTTGCACATCCTGACATTGGCCACGATGCCGGCCGTCTGATAGCCCTGGGCACGGAGATGCTCGGCCAGGGTCGGAGAAGGCCCGCTGTACGCTCGGTCCACCCGCGCGTCGTGCTCGAACGGCCAGAGCCCGGTGAACATGGTCACGTGCGAAGGCAATGTCCAGGGCGCGGCCGAGCGCGCCATCTCGAAGGTGATCCCCTGCTTCGCCCAGGCCTCGAGCTCGGGCGTCGTTCGCCGGCCATACCCATACATGCCCATGTGATCTGCACGGAGCGTGTCCACGACAATCCAGAGGAGATTGGGTGAGCCGGCGACGGGCGGGGACCCGGTTGGCTCCGGCGTGCGAACGACCGCATTCCACTGGGCAAACAGGCAAGCTGGCAGTGCCAGGATCACGATCCCCGCGGCCAGGTAGGAGAGGCGACGCCAGCCGGCGATCGGGCGAACCATCCCGCGCCAGAGTCGAAAGCCGAGGCCCAGTGACAAGGCGACCGGCGCCGCCGGATGGAGCGCGCGAATGGCGAGGAGCGGGCCGAGAAGCAAGAGCATGCCCAGGACTGTTCCCGCCCAGCCCCAGACCCGCGTCACCGCCAGGGACGACGGTTGTCTCCCTCGCCGGCTTCGCCAGGCCAACAGGGCGAGTGCCGGGCACACCAAGATTATGGCGAGTGGGACGATCACCAAGGCCGCGGTTACAGGGACCATCCAGGTGATGTGCCGGCTGACCATCAGGCAGTCCCAATCGACTCGATGCCGGAGATGGAGCTGGACCTCCAGCACCGCCAGCTCGAGGAATCCGGAGGCGACACCGAGGAGAAATGCGACTCCGAGGAACGTTAAGAGTCTCGGGGCTTGCCTGGCCATCGCAGGCTGGGGTGAGGACTCTTCCCACAGCAGCCACTGTGCTCGTACGAACCCGGGCCGACTGGTTCAGGAGTCGACGAAACACCGACGTCGGGTGGTAGCTCGCCGATTCGAACGGGGCGCGACGCGATCGCGGAGGCGCGGAGTCGCCCGTCGTGGGATGGAGACGAGTTGGACCATCGGTTTCATCCTGGGAACTGGGCATCACGGCGCGAGCACTCCTTCCGCGCTGGGACCTCGGGTTCGTCGAGGCGCCTGGAAACGACGTCGGCGAGGGCAGGGAAGCCATCCACCCGGCAAGGCTCGGGCTGGCTCGCAGGCCGAGGACCCCCTCACTCCTTCGTCTCCTCGGCAATCATCGCGCGCCGAGAGGCGAAGTGCGGCTCACTCGCCCCGGCGACCCGTCGCGGACGCCGGAGTGCACTTCGAAAACAACGAAAAAAAAACCGAATCGATCCCCGGGTGAGGAGCATCGCTGCACCCACAATCGTCGCCACGATGGACGTCAAGGGCAGGATGGTCTCCGGGGATAAGTAAGCCAGAAGGACATTCGGCGCGCTCATGGGATCGATCTCCTTGCCAGTAGGGGAGGACGAACAGAATCGGCCGGGCGGAACGGTCTTCTGAGTCCGCACGCTCGCGACCGTCTGGTAAGACGGCCAGCGGACGGAACTGATGGGACTACCGTCGAGCTTGCTCTCGACCGAAGATGAAGGGGATGGATCTCAGCATCGGAGTCGAGGGAGTGAAGGGATCGGACCACGAGGCCGCAACGCTTCGTTGCGATGCGATGCAATGGGACACATACCTGGCGAAAGGACGTCCAGGCAGGTTCTGTTGGGGATCCGTCCAGGGAGCGGTGTCTTGTTGGCAACTCGACGAATCCGCGATCCCTGATCCTTTCGAATCGCCTCGCCGACATCGGCCACCGATTCGTCTTCCCCTGGCGATCCGAAACCAGACCCCAAGATGGGACAAATCATTCGGAGCAACTTCAGAGACGCAAGATCGTGGGGGTCGGGCGTGACGCCCTGGATCGCCGTGGCAATCAGGATGATGCACCGCCAGACGTGCGGGAATCGCCTTCCCTGGCCCATGATCGCGCCCCGTGTCGATGAGATCAACGAAAGGAACCCCGAAGATGATCGGGATTATCGAGAGTTATCGGCAGATTCGACGGGAGGCTCTACTCATTTTGGCAAATCGGACTGTAAATGTTGGTGTCCGTCCATTGCGCTCCACTCTGCCGATGATGGTGCTCCAAAACCAAGGAAGCCCTGGGCAGATCGAGATTCGGCCAGCCAGCGCGCAAAGCCGCAATAGACCTTGTTTCCCAGGCTTGCGCCGCCTGCCTTCTCGCCGGAAAATCCGGCCCTGCCAGTTTCCGCATCGGAACCGATATTGCGTACTAATTCATTACCACGATTTGTGGTTCGTCCGAACAATCTTTCTTACTTTACCCGATTATCCCGGTTTCTCCAGTTGGGTCAGTCATAGGGGCTCGGATTCGGGGCCCTCAGTCGTTAGACTTTCTTTGGGTTGGCCTCCGTGGAGAGATCGACATTCTGGAGGAATAGAAGAAGGAAACCGTGAAGTCCGAGCTCACCCAGGAGGAATTGATCGAGAACACCTCCTGATGCCGAAGGTCTCCCGTAAATTGAAAATCTGGTCCGGGCTAGAGTTGGGGAGACGGGAGCGGGAGGAATCAAAGACTTCCCGCGCCCTCGTCCCAGAAACCCGCGATCCTCACGCCACCAACAGACGTAGTATCCGTGATGTGCGGTGAAGATCGATCGGGACGATTGCTACGGTTCTGGTGAATGGATCGTTGTGGTCCGCCATTGATTCTGCTCGAGACGCCCATGAATTCGGGTTATACCGAAGACGTGATGATCTTCGATGCGACTGCACCGGAACTTCATCCGGTTCTCAGGATCCCGACACTCAACCGGTATGAATCCGCAGGTCCCAGCCGTGATTTCCCGCCATTTGCCGGCCGATTAATATCGTGGCTTCCTTTGAGGAGCCGGCCCGCGGAATCGGGCCTTTCCCAGGGCAAGGACTGCGCGCACAAGGATTGAGGCAGATCTGACATGACCGGAATCCTCGCTTGGTTCCTATCCCTCGTACTCTTTCACCCTGAAGAGCGCGAGATGAGCGAGCAGTTGGCGTCGGGCTATCCAGGCAACTACTACGGTCCGGAGGCCACCGAAGCCCGGCACGCGGGAAGGATGCCGCCGATCGTCATGACTCCCCACATGGCGCGTTGGGACCGGTGGGGCCGCAAGGTCCTCCGTGATGGCGATATCGTGTTTCGCCGCGGCGATGCCCGGCTGCTTCGCGGTTATTTTCCGATGAGCCGCTTCCTGGCCAACGCCAGTAACAGCCCGTTCTCGCATACGGGCATCGTGGCCATCGAGGAGGAGGGTCCGGTGGTCTATGACACCACGCCGCACCGGCGTCGCCCGCCAGCCGTTCGCCGTCTGGATCCTCGACAATGTCGGCTGGATCGGCGTCAAGCGGCTTCGCCCCGGTCACCGCAACGCGATCCCCGCCGTTCTCGCCTACTGCCGCAAGGTCTATCAGGAACAAGTGCCGTTCGACTACGAGTTGTCCCTCGATGATAAGGCGCTCTATTGCGTGGAGATGACGCAGAAGGCTTACATGGCTGCCGGAATCGAGCTCTCGAAGCCCATTCGCGTGGGCGATATGGAGCGTGCCCCCGAGTTCCCGATCTCGATGTTCGGACTGCGTTTCTTCTCGAAATACGTGCTGGAAAAGCCCCTGACGTTCGACACCGAGGTCTATTTCCCCGGGAACGAACGCCACGGAATCTGGTCCGCCAAGGAACTCATGACGGTGGTACCGCCTACCTATGCTCCCGGCTACCCCGACATGAGAAGCGACGCGGACGCCCTGCCCACCGCGCTGGTCCCCCAGGAATCGGAAAAGTCCCGGGGAGAGAAGCTATCGCCCGAGGCCCCATCCGCCGCTGAGGATGGCCACCGACAGCGTCAAGGCTCGTAAGCATCTGGGTTTGGGAGGCAGGGTGCGCACGGGAAATACCATCCTCGCGCATCCCACCTCTCCGTCCCACCGGCTTCGAGAGAGCTGTCGGAGTACCGGCGAGCGTTGCCGCCGTTCCTGCGAGGATCACGGTTTAGACCGTCTCGGTCGCGAGTCCTCCTCGGCCGACGAATTCGCGCTCCCACATGGGGCTCACGGCGGCCAGGATCATGGCGCACGTCAAGCCGGCCAGGGCGAATGCGAAAAAGGCTCCTGAGAAGCTCCCTGTCATCCCCTTCAGGCCGCCGAGCAGAGTCGGTAGGATGAATCCGCCCAGTCCACCGGCCGCACCGACCAGTCCCGTCATGACGCCGATCTCGCGCGGGAAGCGAAGGGGAACGAGTTGAAACATCGCGCCATTGCCCATCCCGAGCATCACCATGCCCGCGAAGAGCAATGCCGTGGCCCCAGGCATCGAGGGCAGGAACGCCATTCCTCCCATGACGATGGCCAGGCCCAGAAAGAACAGGAATAGCAGGCGGATGCCCCCGAATCGATCGGAGAGGTGTCCGCCGAGCGGTCGGATCAGGGAACCGACCACCGCCAGGAGGGTAACCACGTTACCTGATTCGATCGCCGTCAACCCGTACTGGTCGTGGTAGAAGATGCTCAGGAAGCTGGTCAAGCCGACGAAGCCGCCGAACGTGACCGAGTAAAAGACGCAGAACCACCAGGCATCCCGAGTTTTCAAGGTTGCCGCATATTGGCGCAGCGACCGGGCCGGCGGCTGATCGGGAGCGTCCCTCGCCAGCAGCCAGATCGCAACCCAGGTGAGCACGACCGGGACCAGGGCGAAGGCGAAGACAAATGGCCAACCCCAGGTGGCCGCCAATCGAGGTGCGAAAAAAGTCGCGATCGCTGTCCCGCTATTTCCGGCGCCGGCGATCCCCATGACCAGCCCTTGAAACTTCGGCGGGTTGTCGCGATGGCGGTCCGCGCGATCAAGTGCGGCGCGGTCGAGTTTGTCGAGAAGCCGTTCAACCGTCAGACTCTTCTGGACAAGGTCCAGCGCGCGATCAAGGGCGACATCAATCGTCGGAGCCGTCTCGCCACGAGCGAGATGGTCCAGGCGAAATTCCGACGGCTGACCGAGAAAGAGCGGGAAGTCATGGAGTTGATCAAGGAAGGACGGCCGAACAAGGAGATCGCAACCCGGCTCGAGATCACGCCCAGAGCCGTCGAGCTGAGGCGGTCGAGCCTGATGCGCAAACTCGGCGTCCGCACCTTGGCGGAACTCCTGCGGCTGACGATCGTTCAGGAAGTGGCGCGAGACCAGTTCCGGGAACTTTGTTGATGCGCGTTTTCAAGAGACGCCCAAGCCCACAGGTGGGGTCCCTTTCTGGGTGAATTTTTTTCTAGGGTGGCAAAAGTCGCTGGAACTGCCCCCCGGACGCCGATTCTTCGAGGATATGGGGGAGTTGGGCGCTTAGGGAAAGGCCAAAAGGGGCCGATTCCGCCCGCTTCCAGTGACCTTTGCCACCCTAGTTTTTTTCCGGAAAAGTGGGAGACTCGCGGCGCTTTGCCCCTCTTATGCGTATCGTGAAGGTCAGCGACGAAACAAACTCGTCCGTCACGGGCGGGGGGTTCGCTTGAGGATGGCAACCATGACAAGCGGCGTGATGGGGGGAAGCTTGCGGCATCTGCGCGACCTGTTCCACGACGGCACGGCCGTCGGGCTCGGCGACGGCCAGCTCCTGGTCCGGTATGTCGCCTCGCGCGACGAGGCGGCGTTCGCGGCCCTGGTGGCGCGGCACGGTCCGATGGTCATCGCCACCTGCCGTGCCGTGCTCGATCACGAGCAGGACGTCGAGGACGCGTTCCAGGCCACCTTCCTGGTGCTGGCGCGGAAGGCGCGCTCGGTCCGCGCCGGCGACGCCCTGGGCGGCTGGCTGCACCGCGTCGCCTATCGCGCCGCCGTGCAGGCCGGCGCCGAGTCGAGGCGGCGGCGGCGCGAGGTCGAGGCGGCGGCGATGGCCGCCCTCCGGCGAGCCCGCACCGGCCCCGATATCGAGGTCGCGTCGATCATCCACGAAGAGGTCAACCGGTTGCCCGACCATCAGCGGCTGGCGGTGGTCCTCTGCGACCTGGAAGGGCTGACGTACGAGCAGGCCGCGGACCGCCTCCACTGGACCGAGCCGACGCTGCGGCATCGGCTGGTCAAGGCGCGGCGGCGGCTGCGAGAGCGGCTGACCCGGCGCGGCGTCACGGCGGGATCGCTCGGGGCCGTCCTGGCGGCCTCGGCGGCCGGGGCGAGGGCGGCGGTGCCGGCCGCCCTGGCGCGATCGGCGGTCGCCGCGGCGACGGGCGGTGCGGCATCGATCTCCGCCGCCGCCCTGTCGACCCAGGTCATCAGGGGCCTGCTCGTGTCCCGGCTGAAGATCGCCGCGGCGGCCTCGCTGACGCTTGTCTCGCTCGGGGTCATCGCCGCCGGGTCATGGCGGTCGGATCCGCCTTCGCCGGCGCCCGTGTCCGCGCCCGCGCCGCTTGCTCAGGCCGGCGCCGAGATGAAACGGCCCCCGGCCGCCGGCGACGCCGCAGCGCCGGCCTCCGCCGCCCGTAGCGTTCGTCGAGGTCCGCGGCCGGGTCGTCGATCCGCAGGGAAGGCCCGTCTCGGGGGCCACGGCGCGGCAGGGCTGGCCCGCCTGGCTCGAGGTGGAGGACCTGCCGTTCCCCGACGCGACCAGCGGCGCCGACGGCCGGTTCGTGCGCGGATCTCGCGGTCGGGCCTGAGTGCCTACGCCTGGGTCAACGGCGGCGATGCGATGCCCTGGATCGCCGCCACGGCCCCCGGGTTCGGGCCCGGCTGGGCCGCCGGCGTCCTCCGTGCCGACGCCCCGGGCGAGCTGACGATCCGGCTGGTGGAGGACGGCCCGCCGATCGAGGGCCGCATCCTCGATCTCGAGGGCCGCCCGGTCGCCGGCGCCCGGGTCAAGGTCCATCGTCTCTGGTTCGCCAGGGACGAGCGCTCCTGGTATGTGGAGACCGGCGACCTGCCCGCCTGGCTCCGGCGCGCCCAGGATCTCGGCCTCAATGAAGGGCCCGGGGACGGCCTGTCGGCGTTGCCGATGGCGATTGCCGCCGCGACGACCGACCGCGACGGCCGCTTCCGCCTGACGGGGATCGGCCGCGAGCGGATCGCCGAGCTGATGATCTCGGGCCCGACGATCGCCACCGCCCTGATGTATGCGATCTGCCACGACGGGCCGGAGGTCCGCCTCAAGCTCCAGAACTCGCCGGTCGAGCAGGCGATCGTCTTCCACGCCCCGCGGTTCGCGTACTCCGCGGCGCCGAGCCAACCGATCCGGGGCGTGATCCGCGACAAGGACACGGGCCGGCCCATCGCCGGCGTGCTGCTCCGCGGCGGCGTCTACAAGGGGCGCAGCAGTATCACGGCGGAGGGCGTCGAGGCGACGAGCGACGCCCAGGGCCGGTATCGCCTCACCGGACTGAACAAGGGACCGGCGTATCGCCTGTTCGCGAATCCGAAGGAGGGCCAGCCCTATGCCAGGGCCGCCTTCCGCGTGCCGGCCGATTCCCCCGCGCTCGAGCCCGTGACCTTCGACATCGCGCTCAAGCGGGCCATCCTGGTCCGCGGCCGGGTGACGGACAAGGCGACGGGCCGGCCGGTGACGGGCAGCGTCAGTGCCTACTCGTTCCGCGACAATCCCCATGTCCGCGACTATCCCGGCTTCGAGGAGAGTCTCTTGCAGTACATCCGTCTCAAGGATGACGGCCGCTTCGAGGTCGTGGCGCTGCCGGGGCGCGGCATCATCACCTGCTTTTCCGACTGGAGGCGATACCGGCTCGGCCTCGGCGCCGAGGCCATCCAGGGCAGCCGGTTTTTCAACACGCTGCCGAATTCGACTTACCGCGAACAGAACCATGTCTTCGCCGCGGTCAACCTCGACCCCAAGGTCGAGTCGGCGACGGTGGATCTCCAGGTCGACCCCGGCAAATCGCTGACGATCCAGGTCGTCGATCCAGAAGGCAAGCCACTGATCCCGACCAGAGTGAAGGGCGTCGGCGCTGGCCCGCAAGGCGAAGAAAAGCGGTACACGACCGCGGTCGAGATCTGCGCGCTCGACCCGTCGGAGCCCCGGCGGGTGACGATCTCCCACGACGGCCGGAAGCTAGTGGGCTCGGTCTATCTGAAGGGGGACGAGGCCGGCCCGCTGACCATCCGCCTCCAGCCCTGGGGGACGATCACCGGCCGGATCGTGGACGAGGACCGCCAGCCCCACGACGAGGTGTGGATCGGCAGCCCTTTCGGCGACGATCCGCAGCGGGGCGACCTGCCGACGAGCGACAGCTCGAGCCCGCTCCGGACCGGCCGCGACGGCCGGTTCCGCGTCGAGGGACTCGTCCCCGGCGTCAAGTACGGGGCGTACGCACTGGAAATGCCCAATCGCAAGATCCTCGGCGACATCTTCCGTGACCTCACCGTCGCCCCCGGCGAGGTCAAGGACCTGGGCGACCTGAAGCCGGTCGCGACCGGCCGGAGCGACTGATCGCAAGGCCTGTCCCCTCGAACGGCAAGCCCCGTCCCCTCGTCACGACACCGATCATCACCGCCGGCCGGCCCGGCACTGGGGCCAATTCGATTACCGGCCAGTGCAACGCGATGGGCTCACGGCTGTTCTCGAACACCACCAACCTGCTCGGCGGACACGACTTCGCCGACCCCGACCACCGCGCCAAGGTCGCCCGCGTGCTCGAGATCCCGGAAGAGCGGATCCCCAGCAGGTCGAGCTGGGCCTACGATCAGATCATCGAGGGGATCCAGGCCGGCAAGGTCCGCGGCCTGTGGGTGATCGGCACCAACCCGGCCCACTCATGGATTAACCAAAGCCCGTTCCGCGACATCCTCACTCGGCTCGATTTCCTGGTGGTCCAGGACATGTATCACTCGACCGAGACGGCCCAGCTCGCCGACCTGCTGCTACCAGCAGCCGGCTGGGGGGAGAAGGAGGGCACGTTCATCAACTCCGAGCGGCGGGTTGGGCTGATCAAGAAGGTCCGTCGCGCACCGGGACAGGCCCTGGCCGATTTTCACATCTTCAAGCTCATCGCCCACTACTACGGTTGCGACGCGATGTTCGCCGCCTGGGAGTCACCCGAGGCGGTTTTCCAGGTCCTCGAGAAGCTCACAGCCGACATGCCGTGCGACATCACCGGCATCGCCGACTACCACATGCTCGACGAGGCCCGCGGCATGCAATGGCCGTACCCGGCCCGGGGCGCCGACCTCGCCCCGCAACGGCGGCTCTTCGCCGACGGCCGTTTCTACCACCCGGACGGCCGCGCCGGTTCGTTTTCGAAGAGCCGCGCCTGACCCCCGAGCCGCCGGGCCGCGACTTTCCGTTCCAGCTCCTGACCGGTCGCGGCAGCGCCTCCCAGTGGCACACGCAGACTCGTACGGCCAAGTCCGACGTCCTGAGAAAGCTTGGCCCCAAGGACCCTCACGTCGAGATCCACCCCCACGATGCGACGGACCTGGGCCTGCGGCCCGGTCAGTGGGTGGTCGTCGAATCGCGACGTGGGCAGGCGCGCGTTCGCGCGTTCATCACTCCGACCGTGCCGCGCGGAAATCTTTTCCTGCCCATGCACGATGGTTCAACCAATCGCCTGACGGACGCCATCTTCGACCCGGAGTCGCGGCAACCGGCCTACAAGGCGTGTGCGGCACGCGTCCGGGTATCCGCCCTGGCGTCTCGAGGCCGGACGATGTTTCCACCACCACGATCGGGAGCAGACTCGAATGATCGCGCGGAATCGTGAACGCAAGACGGTCGTCGTGATCGGCAATGGAATGGTGGGCCACCGGTTTTGCGAACGGCTGGTCGAATACGACCTCGATCAGACCTATGAGATCGTGACGTTCTGCGAAGAGCCGCGCCCCGCCTACGACCGGGTGAACCTCACGAAGTTCTTCGAGCGCCGCGACGCCAGTCACCTCCAGCTTGCTCGGGAGGAGTGGTATTCCGAAAACGGCATCACGTTATATGTCGGTGACCGGGCAGCCTCAATCGACCGCCAGCACCGACTCGTCACCTCGCAACGGGGGCGGGAGGTCGAGTACGACGCAGTTGTCCTGGCGACCGGTTCGGCTCCGTTCGTACCGTGCGTCCCGGGCGTGGAGAAGAAGGGGGTGTTCGTCTACCGCACGATTGAAGACCTGGAGCGAATCCTCGCCTACGCCGGCACGGCGACGCGGGCCGCGGTGATCGGTGGTGGACTGCTGGGACTGGAGGCTGCCAAGGCCGTCCGCGACCTCAACCTCGAGACCCACGTGATCGAGCTGGCGCCACGGCTGATGCCTCGCCAGGTGGACGAGCCCGGTTCCCGGGCGCTGCGCGAGAAGATCGAGGGCCTGGGTGTCAGGGTCCACCTGGGCACAAGCACTCGGGCGTTTCTCGGCAATGGCAAGGTTGAAGGCGTGGAGTTTACCAATGGTCACACGGTGCCGGTCAACATGATCGTCATTTCGGCGGGGATCTGCCCCCGTGACGAGCTGGCACGCGACTGTGGCCTGGAAGTCGGTCCGCGCGGGGGTGTCGTCGTCGATGACTTCTTGCAATCCAGCGATCCGGAGATCATGGCAATCGGCGAGGTCGCCTTGCATCGCGGCATGATCTACGGCCTGGTCGCCCCCGGTTACGAGATGGCCGAGGTTGTCGCGGCGAACCTGACCGGAAGCCAGCGCGTCTTCACCGGCTTCGACATGTCCACCAAGCTCAAGCTCATGGGCGTCGAAGTCGCCAGTTTCGGCGACATCTTGGCCGAGCGTGTCAGCGCCCGAGCCCTCACGTACGAAGATCCCTTCAGCGGGGTTTACAAGAAGCTGGTGTTCAACGCGACCGGCACCCACTTGATCGGCGGCGTCCTGGTGGGTGACGCATCCGAATACGGCGCCCTCCTCGGCCACTTCAAGAGCGGCAAGCCCCTGCCCGTGGCCCCCGGCGAGCTGTTGACGAGCCTGCACGGCGATCGATCCGGCAGCGCGGCCTGTGGCGGCGGCTCGGACGCCCAGGTCTGCTCGTGCAACAGCATCAGCGAGAGCCAGGTCCGCGACGCCGTCCGCTCGAAGGGGCTCACCACGGTCGCCGAGGTCAAGACCTGCACGAAGGCCGGCACCGGCTGCGGTGGTTGCCTGCCCCAGGTCGCCGACCTGGTCAAGGCCGAGCTCAAGGCGATCGGCAAGAAGGTCAATAACCACCTCTGCGAGCACTTCCCGTATAGCCGGCAGGAGCTTTTCGAGATCGTCAAGATCAAGCGGATCAAGACGTTCGACGTCCTGCTCGCCGGGCATGGAACGGGCCATGGCTGCGAGATCTGCAAACCGGCCGTCGCGTCGATCTTCGCCAGCCTCTGGAACGAAAACATCCTCGCGCCGGCGCACGCCACGCTCCAGGACACGAACGATCGGTTCCTCGCCAACATCCAGCGCGGCGGATTGTACTCCGTCGTCCCGCGTGTCCCCGGCGGTGAGATCACGCCCGAGAAGCTGATCGTTCTGGGCACGGTCGCCCGGAAGTATGGTCTTTACACCAAGATCACCGGCGGCCAACGCATCGACATGTTCGGTGCGCCGGTCCATCTCCTGCCGGACATCTGGGCCGACCTGGTCGCCGCCGGGTTCGAGAGCGGGCATGCCTACGGCAAGGCGGTTCGCACCGTCAAGAGCTGCGTCGGTTCGACCTGGTGCCGTTACGGCGTGCAGGACTCCGTGGGTTTCGCCGTCCGGGTCGAGATGCGCTACAGGGGCATCCGGGCGCCGCACAAGCTCAAGGCGGCGGTGTCCGGCTGCATCCGCGAGTGTGCCGAGGCGCAGAGCAAGGACTTCGGACTGATCGCAACCGAAAAGGGCTGGAACCTCTACGTCTGTGGAAACGGCGGCGCTCATCCCCGTCACGCCGATCTGCTCGCCGCCGACCTCGACGAGGAGACCGCGCTGAAGTATGTCGACCGGTTCCTCATGTATTACATCCAGACGGCCGACCGGCTCACCCGTACCTCCGTCTGGCTCGAGAAGATGGAAGGGGGAATCGATGCCCTCAGGGAAGTCATCATCGACGACCGGCTCGGCATTGCCGACGAGCTGGAACGGCAGTTGCAGTCGCTGGTCAACACTTATGAGTGCGAATGGAAGGCGGTTGTCGATGACCCCGAGAAGCGGCGATTCTTCCAGCAGTTCGCCAACACCGACTTGGCGGAGCCGGGTGTCGAGTTTGTGACCGAGCGAGGCCAGCAGCGGCCGGCCGACTGGCCGGCGGACTTCGTGCCCCTCGACCAGCTTACGCGGCCGCGTGCTCCGGCGCCGGATGTGGCGACCGAATCCGGATCGTCTCACTGGGTGCGGGTCGGACATGTCAGCGACTTTCCTGTCGAGGGCGGCCGTGCCGTCAAGTATGGCCGGTCCCAGATCGCCGTCTTCCGGTTCGCCAGCCGTGACAAGTGGTACGCCTGCGAAAACCTCTGCCCGCACAAGCGGGAGATGGTGCTGGCGCGGGGCATCCTCGGCGATCAAACGGGGACCCCGAAAGTCGCCTGCCCACTGCACAAGAAGACGTTCTCACTCGAGTCGGGGGTTTGCCTCAGCGGGGAGGATTACAAGGTTCGGGTCTTCCCGGTCAAGGTCGAGCAGGACGCGGTATTGCTCGCTCTCCCGCCCGAAGAGGGCTTCCAAGGACCAATCTGGGTCGAAGACAATGCCTGTGTCACGCAGTGTGCCGTTCCCTGCGGCTGATGCGTCGCTCCGCATAGCGACCTGAAGGGTCGCAGGAACACAGCCCCGGGTGAAACCCCAGACCTCCTGATCTGTCACCAGCGTAGGTTGAGGGTGGTAGGAATTATCTGCTTGCGGTAGTGGCTAATAGACACCACACCGCCGACGAGCACCGTCAGCCCGCTGCCCAAGGTCGGGAGTAGCCTCGTCTTCCCCGTCACGGTCACCGGCACCGTACCCGTCAAGCCGGCCGGCAGCCCGACGGTCGACATCGCCTCGTTCGCCGTCTACGTCTCCACCAACGGCGGGGCCTGGACGCTCTGGCAGATCCTCACGCCCTCCAGCCCGCCCAACACCGCGTCGGCCAACTTCACCGGCACGAGCAATACGGTCTATGCCTTCTTCAGCGTCGCCACAGACACCGCCGGTAATACCCAGCCCGACAAGCCGACGGTCGAGGCCAGCACCGACCTGCCCAACCTCAACACGCCGGTCACCCCCCAGGTCGCGTCGTCGAGCGCGTATGACGCGAACGGCACCTTCACACTGAACCTGACTGGCACCGACGCCGGCGGCAGTGGGCTGGCCTACTTCGAGGTCTACGTCGCGATCGATGCGCAGACACCCGTACTGATCGGCCCGGCCATCCCCGCCGGTGTGGCCGACGGCACGGGGACGTATCACGCGACGATCAGCTACGGCATCCCGTTCAGCGATTACGGCGCGTCACACGTATCGTCTCTACAGCACGGGCATCGACGCGGCCGGCCTCCAGGAGGCGCCCCACCCCGCACCGAACGACGTGAGCTTCTCCGAGTCGCACACCGAACCCACATCGGCAAACCTCGCGGTGACTGGCCTGACCGTGGAGAACGGCGCGGCGGAGCGGTCGTACATTCGCTACCTCGACCTCAACTTCAACGACGCGAATCCCGGCGCGCTCCGGGCCATCGTCAACTCGGTAAGCGGCTCGAGTCCCGAACTCACGCTGACCCAGTACAACCTCAACGGAGGCGGGACGGGGACACCCGTCTCGCTCCAGGGCTTGCTGGCGGTGATCGACAACGCGATCGAGATCGACTTCGGCACCGGAGGAATCGGCGGCAATCCGAGCACGACGACCGCCGACGGCTATTACACGCTGACGTTCACGCCGCCAACCGGCCAGGGACTCCCCGCGACGCATGCGTTCTACCGCCTGCTCGGTGACGTCAATGGCGACGGCACCGTCAACCAGTCCGACCTGAACGAGATCGCCGCGGTGCGCGGCCAGTCGGTCAGCCAGATCGCCACCGCGATCAACCAGCCGGCAACGGGCCTGACCCCGCTGAGCATGGACGTCAACGGCGACGGGTCGGTCAACACGACGGACCTATCGCTGGCGACGAAGTCCAAGGGCCGCACGCTATCCCTGCAATCGGGCGAGACGCTCGGCTAGAGCGCTTCACGAATGGTTTGCGCACAGCTCGACGCGAACGCCATTCATACCAGCCCGAAGCGCCAGCGAGTGAGTGGCTGGTCCCCGCCGGAATCCACTCGCTGGCGCTTCGGGCTTGTAGGGTGGCCAATGCCGACGCTGTGTGTTCGCCTCATTCGTTAACCGCTCTAGCTTCTCTTCTCATGGAGAGTCTCACGCAGAGCCCCGAAGTTTCTCGCGGAGGTCTCAAAGAAGAGGAAGACTCTCTGGCTCATGGGCCGAGATTGGGAAATGCCATGCTGAAAGTATCGCCCGACTCGGGGACGCGTCCCAGCGTGTAGAACATCAACCTTCCGACTGTTTCGGTGGAACTTTCAGTGCGGAGTCCTGATGGGACCATCGAATCCTGAGCCCACGCGGAGGTATAATCGGCATCAGGGTGATTCTCTTCCGGCTCGGAGCGAACAGCCATGCCGATTCACGATTGGACTCGCGTCGATGCGGGCTTATTCCACGCCTTCCATCAAAGCTGGATCAGCGTCTTGTCTCGTGCTCTGAACACGGAAAGATTGTCGCCCGACTACTACGCCCTGATGGAGCGTGCGTCCCAAGAGCCGATATCGGAGAACCTGAGCGAGGATCGTATCTACGTTCGCAACGCGGATCGGATCGCCGTCCGCCATCGACACGGCCAGATCGTCGCCGTGGTCGAGATCGTCTCGCCCGGGAACAAGGCGAGCACGAACGAGCTGCGGACCTTTGTCGAGAAGACCTCGAACCTGATCGCGCAGGGTATCCACCTGCTGGTGGTCGACCTCTTCCCGCCCAGCAAGCGCGATCTCCAGGGCATCCACAAGGCAATCTGGGATCAGTTCGTTGAAGAGGACTTCGAGTTGCCGGGCGACAAGCGACTGACGCTCGCGGCCTACGACGCAGGGCCGCCACTGACCGCCTACGTCGAGCTGGTTGCGGTCGGAGACACCTTGCCCGACATGCCGATTTTCCTGAAGCCCGAATTCTATGTCCTGGCCCCACTCGACCAGACGTATCGTACAACCTGGGATGAGTTCTTTCCCGCTCCGATGAAGAGGCTGTTGGAACACCCAAGGCCGGAATCACGCGGCACCTGATTTTGCTCAATCTCGTGGACATCGATCGGACAAAGTCGATCCTCTCTTCCGATGCTCGATGCGCCCCCGATCAGGACGCCGTCCGCACCGGTGCGGCGCCCTGGAGGTCGACGAGGACCCGGCGGATGCGATGGTCCGCGACCTCGACCACGTTGAAGAGAACGCCGTCAACGCTGAAGGAATCACCCGGCTCGGGGACGCGTCCCAGGGCGTGGAACGCCAGCCCGCCGACCGTGAGGTATTCGGCGTCGGTGGGAAGGTGCAGGCCCAGCCGCTCGTTGAGTGCCTCGACCGGCAGGGTCGCGTCCACCTCGTAACGCGACTCCCCCAGCTCGCGAATCGGGTCGTCCGGGGTGGGGATGTCGTGCTCGTCGTCGATCGTGCCGACCAGCTCTTCGAGCATGTCCTCCAGCGTGACGAGGCCTGCAACGCCACCGTATTCATCGAGTACGATCGCGATCTGCCGGCGCTGGGTGCGGCAGCTCTTCCAGGAGCTCGAAAGCGTTCTTGGTCTCCGGCACGAAATAGGCGGGCCGCAACAGCTTCGCGGGGGTTGACCGCGGACAGGCTCTTGACCTCGGTCATGCGGGCGAAGAGGTCCTTGACGTAGAGGATGCCGACAATGTCGTCGTGATTGGCGCCGAAGATCGGGATGCGGCTCAACCCGGTCTGGCGGAAGGTGGCGGCGGCGGCCTCGGCGGAGACCGTCGAGGGCAGGGATCACGATCGAGCGGTCGCGGCGTCATGATTTCCGAGACGTCGGTCCGCGTCAGCTCCACGGCGTGCTGGAGCAGCTCACGGGCGGACTCGGGCAGTTCCGGCTCGTCATCCTCCGAGACCTCTTCCTCGCTGGGGATCTCGACTTCCACGCTCGCGGGGCGCTGAGGCGCCTCCAATCGTCCTGCGGCCCATTCGACGAGCCACTCGACCAGGCGGAGTCCGAAAGTCAGGGGAATCGCGAGGGCCCGGAGTCAGGCCCGAGGCCGGCCAGGTCGCGTCGATGATCGACTCGGCGAAGACCTTGCCGATCACCCCGGCCAGTACATAGCCCAGCAGCCCGATGGCCAGCACCAGCAGGAGCATCCATTCGACCCGAGGTGGCGTTCCGAACTGGCAGACGCCCATCCCGACCAGGGCCGCGAGGAGCAGGCCCGTCAAGACCGCCAGAGTCTCGGCGCTCCGCTCGGTCCGCTGATCGAGATGAGCCACCTCCTCGGCACGCTCCGGGCGGCCACGTTCCCGGCAACGCTCCTCCAGCAGGCTCGGTGAATACGATCGGAGCGCCTTGGTCAAGGCAATCGCGATAGAGATGCAACGCCAGGACGGGCAGGCCCACCGCCAGGATTCCGGCCACGTTCAACCCGATCACAGGCCACCTCCGGCCCCCCGATCAGTTCCCCACTCCCCAGGGATTGGTGTATCCGAACTCGGTCAGGACCTCGTCCTCGCGCCGACGCATTTCCGCGGTGTCCGACTCGGTGGAATCGTCATAACCGCAGAGATGCAACAGGCCGTGGACAATGTAGAGCGCCAGTTCGTCCCGAGGCGTCCACGCCGTCCTCCGCGGCCGTCGCGACGGCCATCTCCGCGGAGACGACCAGCTCGCCGGCCAGGGTGGGGTCATCGCGGATTCGAGAGCGTGAAGCTGATCACGTCGGTGGGCCAATCGTGGCGCAAGTGAACGCGGTTGAGTGTGTGGATCGACGCCTGGTCAACCAGGGCGATCGAAATCGATGCATTCCGACGGCCTTCTGCAAGGAGCACTCGGCGTGCCAGGTCGATCACCTCGGACGGGTCGGTGCGCAGGTGGCCCTGAGTATCGCTGATCTCGACCTCGATTGTGTCCATTTTCTTACGCCGAACCATGTTCTGTCGTTCGATCGCGAGCCTCGACATCTGAACCACAACTCAGGCAGTCCGATGCTCGGGGTACTTGACCCGCCCATGATAGATGCCGATCAGCGACTTGATCAGGCAGTCGCGGATCTCGGCGATCTCGAGAAGGGTCAGGCCGCATTCGTCGAACTGGCCGTCGCGGAGCCGCTTATCGATCAGCTCGCTGACCAGGCCCTCGAGCCGGGCCGGGGCGGGGTCCGAGAGCGTCCGGCTGGCACTCTCGACGGCGTCGGCGACCATCAGGATGGCCGCCTCCTTGGTCTGGGGCTTGGGCCCGGGGTAGCGGAAGGCACTCTCCGGCACGGATGAGGCGTCTGGGTTATTCCCATTGCGGCGGTTGGCCTCGTAGTAGAAATACTCGACCAGCGTTGTGCCGTGATGCTGTTCGATCAGGTCGATAATGGGCTCGGGAAGATGGTGCTGACGGCCCAGGTCGACACCGTCCTTCACGTGGCCGATGATGATCAGCGTGCTCATCGCCGGGGCGAGCTTGGCGTGGCGGTTGACGGAGCCAACCTGGTTCTCGACGAAGTAGTGGGGCTTGAGCATCTTGCCGATGTCGTGGAAGTAAGCACCGATGCGGACGAGCAGGGAATCGGCGCCGATCCGCTCGGCCGCCGCCTCGGCGATGGCCCCCACGGTGATCGAATGGTTGTGCGTGCCGGGTGCGCGGCGGACCAGCTCCTGGAGTAGAGGGTGGGTGTTGTCGCCCAGTTCGAGCAGACTAATGCCGGTGACGATTCCCAGGGCACCTTCAAGGAAGGGCAAGCTTCCGCCCAGGAAGAAGCCAGCCATCAGGCCCCAGCCGGCTCGCCAGAAGCTGTCGCTGCGGACCAGGTCCATCGGCTGGTCTTGCCAGAAGCCGGTGGCCCAGGTCAGGAGGAAATAGGTGAGCGAGGCCGTGGCGCCGACCTTGATCAGCTTGGTGCGGGTGCGGACCTCGGTCAGGGTGAGGACCCCCGCGGCCGTCCCGCCCATGACGACGAGGAAGTGGGGGATACCAGTTCCCAGGGCGATGCATGTCAACATCGAGAGGGCGAAGGTGACCATCAGCGCGAAGTTGGGGTTGAAGGCGATCGCGATGATCATGGAGGCAATGGCGACGGGGACGAGCTCGGCGTCCCAGGTCTGCATGCCAAGGACGCGGACGACGACCGAGGGCCAGGATCACCAGGCCGCAGATCATGGCGATCCGGCGCGGGATCTCGGATCGAGCGACTCTCGTGCCTCCAGAGGTAATACCCGTCAGGACGAACAGCGCCGCGACCAGGGCGAAGATCCCCGCGGCCCGGCGCACCCGATCGCGAAACGCGAGGCTCGCGATCGCGGCCTCGTGTTCCAGGCGGAGCAGGATCAACTGCTCCTCACCGATGACCTGGCCCTGTTCGACGAGCACATCGCCCCGGGAGAACGTGTCGAAATGGTCGTGGACGCCCGCCCGCGCCGCCTCGCGGAGCGAGGCGGTGGCCTCGGCCTCGAAGGTGAGCGTCGGCGTGGCGTCGAGGCGATTGGCGATCAGGCCGAAGAGGATCTGGCCGATCCGCGGCGAGGTGAAGGCTCCGCAGAATTCCTGGTAGACGGGCCCATCGGACTTGCTCATCCGCTCGGGGACGACGCGTTCCCGTGCGACCAGGCGGGCCAGCGAGAGTGGTTCTCCCCGCTGGCGGATCGACAAGGTCCGGCTCGATTCCTCGTTCGGAGGCAGGGTCCCGGTGCCGAGCACACCGTCGCGGATGAGCGGCTGGAAGGCCGCGGCGATCTGCGCTTGCAGCGTGTCGCGCCGCTCCGGGGTGTCGGTGGCGGCCTTGAGCTCGAGGAAGACTTCGGGCCGCAATCCCCAGGTGGTGCGGACGCTGTCGCGGATATCCTCGACATCGAGCCGTCTTGGCGATCGTCACGGTCAGGTCGTCGAGGCGGTCGCCCAGTTCCCGGATCGGTGCCGGATCGTTGATCATCACCGGCGCCACCTGGTCGGCCGCGGCTTGCCGCTCGTTGCTGGTCTTGGTCTGGTTGCGGATATGGAATTCCGCGACGTTCACCCGGAGCTCGCGGTCGGGACGGTCGCCGATCCGGTAGGTGAACGGGGGCCCCGAGCCGTGGACGATGACGGCGGTCGCCACCAGCGAGGCAGCCACCAGCCCCAGCAGCGCCGCGCGGGTGCGCTGGCGTGCCTGGCGATCCATCTTCAGGGAGACTGTAGCCGCCGAGGGCCGGAGATGGGCCCGAGAAAGTTTCGGACGACGCTTGCCTATACTCATGGCCTCGACTCAGATCGGCGCGGCTGGGGATCGTCCCCGGTCCACGCAGGAGTGCGCCGGGGCGACGCAGCCCCGGATTGGCGATGATCCCGGCCCATTCGTGGTGATCTCATGATCGATGATGACCTCGAGCGTGGGAACCGGTGAACACCGCGTCGCCTCACTCCGGGGCGGTTGAACTGGCAGGAATCGGCACCGAGAGCTCGGCCGGGCGGAGGTTCTCCGGCCGTGACGCAGACGCATCGAAGATCGGCCGGAGCGTGCGCTTCGCCGCGCCCCGCTCCGGCCTCGCTCTCCTCATAGGCGTTGACGATCGCCTGCACCAGGGGATGGCGGACGATATCGGAGCGGTCGAGCAGGACCGTCGACACACCAGGAATATGGCCAAGCCGCTCCACGGCGTCGGCCAGCCCATTCCTCGTCTCGATGGGGAGGTTGACTTGCGTGATGTCGCCGGTGACGACGATTCGGGCGTTCTGACCCATGCGAGTCAGGAACATCTTCATCTGCGGCACCGTCGCGTTCTGTCCTTCGTCAAGGATGACCACGGCATCATTGAGCGTCCGCCCGCGCATGTAGGCCAATGGGGCGATCTCGATCAGGTCATTATCCATGTATCGGCGGATCTGGTCGTAATCCCAGAGGTCATGGAGGGCGTCCAGCAGGGGCCGGAGATAGGGATTGATCTTCGCCTCGAGGTCTCCCGGGCAGGAATCCCAGGTGTTCGCCAGCCTCGACCGCCGGGCGGACTAGCACAATCTTCTTGATCCGGCCGCGGCGCAGCAACGAGATGGCCATCGCCACGGCCAGGTAGGTCTTTCCCGTACCGGCCGGGCCGATACAGAATACCAGCTCGTTCTGGAGCAGGGCTCGGATATACCGCGCCTGCCCATCAGAACGCGGCCGGACCGAACGGCTTCCTTCGCGGATCTCGATGGCGCCGGGCTGTTCGGAGTCCTCGGCCTGGAGCGTCAGATCGATCAACTCGCTCACGTCGCTGCGACGAGATCGACTTCCGCACCCGGAATAACGAACGCAGTCCCTCGAAGATCCGGCGCGCCTGCTCGATCCGCTCGGAGTCGCCTTCGATGCGGACCTCACCGTGCCGGGCCAGGACCTTCACTCCGAGAGCGTCCCGGATCTGCCTGAGATACTGATCGCGACTGCCGAAGACGGCGAGCTCTTCGGCATGTCCCTCCAGACTGATGGTGACTTCCGGCATGCCTCCCCTTTCGCCGGCCTCCGTGGTGGGACAAGCCCGCGACATCATCGCGGCCGCCCATGACGTCCCCCACTCGGATGAGGCCGGCTCTCACTTCTCCTATTATGGAACCAGATCGCGGGAAAATGCAACATCGCCGGGAAGCTTGACCGCCGCGATCGCCTCACAAACGAGCCAATCGTCCATCCAGCCAAGCACTTGAGGTGACCAGGCTACAGGGAGAATCGGAATGTCGCGGCAGATCAACCGCTCCGGCCGGCCGTTCAGGGACCGAACCAGAGCCAGAGTCCATAGGCGACGGGGCCGGCGAAGATGAGGGAGTCGATGACGTCGAGGACGCCGCCGAAGCCGGGCACGGCCTGGGAGGCGTCCTTGCGCTCGCAGTCGCGCTTGATCATGGACTCCATGAGGTCGCCGAGTTGTGCAGACCGCGGCGACGATCAGGCCGTAGGCGGCTGCCTGGGGCCAGTCGAGGGTCGGGACCTGGAGCCAGTACCGGGCGATCGCCGCGACAATGAGCGCGGCGACGACCCCGACAAGCGAGCCCGCCGATGGCCCCTTCGACGGTCTTCTTCGGGCTGAGCTCGGGGCCAGAGCTTATGACGGCCGGCGAGCCGTCCGAGGGCGTAGGCACCGGTGTCGGCTCCCTTGGCCGTCGCGATCATGAACACCAGCGCGAGGATTCCTTGGAGGTGTCCCTCGCACCATCGCATCTGGATGGTGAAGCTCCCCAGCAAGCCGACATAGGCGATCACGAGGAGGGTCCCCGCGATCTTGGCCATGGTCCGTCCGGGCTTGGCGAACTGGAGGCTCTGCACGACGAAGGTGGTCATCAGCACGGCTACGAAGACGAAGAAAGGCCAGGCCAGCACGTCCAGCGGCCGGCCGGGGTCGTAGAACAGGGCGGATAACTGATCGTCGGGCACATAATTCTCGGCGAGATGCGGTGCCCAGTTGGCGACCACGATGGCCAGCACGCCGCCGATGACCGAATTCGCCGAGGGCCGCACGCTCGTGGCCTCCAGGAGTCCATTGAGCTCGATCGCGGCGGCCGTCAGGGCCGTGGTGGACAGGAGGAACCAGAAAGGGAACCAGGGCGCGAGCCATTCATCGACCCAGAGCGCCAGCAACAATCCGGCGACCATGGACAGGCCAAACACGAGGCGGGTGGAAAGCATGTTCGAGGGATCAGCCGGAGGGTCGGGGGATCGAGGGTCTGAATGGAAATCAGGGATGTCTGCCGCAGGCCAAGCAGCAGAGTCATTTCCCCCATAACGCTACCGGGACTCGCGCGAGATCGCAAGGCTTGGCCGTCGATCGCAATCCGGGCCGATCTCGGATCAGCGGCGGCGTTCCCGGCCGCGACCGCGGGCAGTCCGCCGAACTTGCGCTCGCGAGCGGCGAACTCGCGGCAGGCCTGGAGCAAGTCGTCGCCGCGGAAGTCGGGCCAGAGCGTTGGGGTGATCCAGAGCTCGGCGTAGGAGATCTGCCAGAGCAGGAAGTTGCTGATCCGCATCTCTCCGGCGGTGCGGATCAACAGGTCGGGATCGTTCATCCCGGCCGTGCCGAGATACGAAGCGAACAGGGATTCGTCAACCTGTTCGGGCTCGACCCGGCCGGCCTGGACGTCCTCGGCGAGCCGACGCGCGGCATCGCTGATCTCGGTCCGACCGCCGTAGTTGACCGCCAGACAGAGGGTCATCCCGTCGTTCGAGGCGGTCTGCTCGGCCGTGCGCTCGTACTCGTCGAGCACGTCGGCCGGCAGGCCCTCGCGCCGGCCGATCATGGTGAGCCGGACGTTCTGATCCATCAACTCGTTGCGCTCGACGATCAGGAAATGGCGGAGCAACCGCATCAGGAAGCTCAGCTCGCGCGGCGGCCGCTTCCAGTTCTCCACCGAGAGGCAATACAGCGTCAACTGATCGAGCCCCAGGCGGCAGCCTTCCTCGACCACGGCGCGGACGCTCTGGATTCCCCGTCGGTGTCCCATGATTCGAGGCAAACCCCGCCGCTGGGCCCATCGGCCGTTGCCGTCCATGATCACGGCGACGTGCCGGGGGAGTTGTTCGGGCTTCAATCCGGCCCTCGCGATCCGGGCCAAACCTTCTTCGGTGATCGCCATGGCTGGTCCTCACATTGTCCTCGGTCCGTTGTCCGTTGTCCGTCGTTGTGCGCTGCCGAGCCTTCGCGGCACGCGACAGCGAGACCACGGACTACTGACCACGGACAGGTGGCAGGAGAATCGTCTGCCGACGATCGGGGCCCACCGAGACGATCTTCACGGGGACTCCCACCTGTTTGGCGAAGAATTCGACGTAGTTCCTGGCTTGCAAGGGCAGATCGGACCATTGCCGGACGGCACTGATGTCCTCGGTCCACCCGGGGAGGGTCTCATAGATCGGGCGGCATCGCTCGAAGTCGGGGAGCGCGGCCGGCAGCTCGGTGATCCGTCGGCCGTCGAGGTCGTACGCGACCGCGACGTTCAACTCGGGGATACCGCTGAGGACGTCGAGGAGCATGACGGCCAGCTCGGTCGAGCCACTGACCCGCGCGGCATGGCGGACCACGACCGAGTCGAACCACCCGCAACGTCGCGGCCGGCCGGTCACCGTCCCGAACTCCTTACCCACTCGCCGGATCCGCTCACCGGTCGCATTATCCTGCTCGGTGGGGAACGGGCCGCCGCCGACCCGCGTCGTGTAAGCCTTGACGACGCCGATCCAGCGATCGATATGCCGGGTCGGGACCCCTGAGCCGGCCGCGATCCCCGATGCGCTGCTGTTGGAACTGGTTACGTAAGGGTAGCTGCCATGGTCGATATCCAGCAGCGAGCCTTGGGCACCTTCGAAGAGGAGTCGGCGGCCCTGCTCCAGTGCCCGGTGCAACCAGGTCGTTGAGTCTCGGACGAACGCACCCAGCCGATCGGCATAACCCAGGTACTCGTCGGCGATGGCCTGGGCGTCGAGCGGAACGAAGTCGGGGAGCAACGCCCCGAGCAGCCGGTTCTTGAAGTCGACGATCCGGTCGAGCCGTTCCCGGAACGGGCCGGGATGGTAGAGATCGGCCACCCGGACGCCGTGCACCCGGCCCACCTTGTCGCGATAGCATGGGCCGATCCCGCGACGCGTGGTGCCCAGGTGGTCGGCCAACGAGGCCGATTCCTCGGTCAGCCGCTCCTCGGCCAGATGGTACGGCAGAATGACATGGGCACGATCGCTGATATGGAGCCGCTGCCCCACGTCCACTCCCTGCGCCGTCAGCGTCTCGATCTCTTTGAGCAGGGCGGGAGGATGGATCACCACACCGTTGCCCACGACGCAATCGATCCCCGGCCGGAGGATCCCCGTCGGCACGAGCGAGAGCTTGTACGTGACGCCCTCCACGACCACCGTGTGCCCGGCGTTGGCTCCTCCTTGATACCGTACGACGACATCGTGCTGATCGCACAGTAGATCAACGATTTTCCCTTTGGCCTCGTCGCCCCATTGAAGCCCCACCACACACGTCGAACCCACGGCGCATTCTCTCCCGTTGCTCAGGGCGACCGATTTTCGGTCACTTGGTGCGGTAAAGTTACAGAGTAACGACCCGCAAATGGCGCCGTCAATCGCGCTGAGCAGTCAAACGGGTTAAACTGGATCGTCTTTTCGATTGACCGAGTCCGGTTCGCCATTAGCGCCGATCGCCAGCGCCGAATCTCCAATGGACTACGCCGATGCGCTGCGACACGGGACGCCGAGCCGGATGCCGGTTGACGTTGACGAGAGACTTTCCTTCTGGCGAGGATATCAGGGTGAGGTGAGCACAACTGGAGAGGGGGGTTGCGATGGCTGAGCAGCGCGAGCAATTCGAACGCCGGGTCGAGGAACTCGTCGCCCGCTTCGAAAAAGAGGTTGAACAAGAACGAGTGGGTTACTCGACGTTACCCCAAGAAGATGCGGGACGATGACCGCCAGGTATACCTAGTCCCGGCCCTGTACCTCCAGAAGGGTCCGACTAGCCTGCTCCTGGACCCAATCGGCTACAACATACCGGGGACCGAGGGCGCCGCCGACCTCTACCTGATGCCGACGTATGACCCTACGGCGAGCGTCTACTTCGAGGGAGGACAGTGGGTGATCGAGTACAACTTCCCGCCCAACCCGACGGAGGCTTGCTCCGACATCGACACCCAGCCGCTGCCCCTCTCCGCCGAGACGATCAACCAGGTTCTCAACTCGATCGCCGAATATGCCGTACCATCGGTTTGACTGGCACGAGCACATCAAAGAGGTCTGGGGCGAGTACAGGTCCGCCCGAGCGGCCGTCGACCGGCTCAAGGCCGCGGTCGCTGCGACGCCGGACCTCCTCAAGACGGATCGTGTGGCGCGCGACTATCTCCACGAAGCGCATCAGAACCTCGACGGGACCTACATCGTCCGCCTCTTCGCCGCGTTCGAGGCGGCGCTCCGCTCATTCGACCGGGCGAAGCACAACGACCCGGCCCGCAGGACCGACGCGTCGACCATGATCGACGAGATCGGCGGCAAACGCGGGCGCGGGATTGACATGATAGTCCGCCAGGAAGCCCATGAGGTGCGACGGGTCCGTAACTACTGGGCGCACGAATCGGACGAGGACCCCGGGTCGATGACCGTCGATGCGGCTCGAGCCCGGCTCCAGGCTTACCTGAGCAATCTGCCCGACGAGTGGGGTTGATCGCTCGGCCGTCCCTGCCGGCGCCGCCGGTCCTGTCGATGCCACAGTCTTCGAGCGACCCGCCTCAGCGCGGCTTCGACCTCTTGAGGGTGATCGTCAGGGCCTCGGTGCCGGCGGCGACCTTCTCCAGCTCCATCGGCTGGAAGCCAGGAGCATTGATCTCGAAGGTGTAGCGGGCCGCGGGGAGATCGACGAAGCGAAATTGTCCGTTTGCGTCGGCTCGTGCTGGATTGAGCCAATCGCACCAGGAGGACGTCGTGGTTCGGCTGTCCTCCGTTTGTTCCCATTGCGTGGCCGACAGGGTGGCGCCGGGGATCGGCTTCCCCTGATCATCTCGGACCTGGCCGGTGAGGATGAGCCCCGCCGGCAGCGCGATCTCGACCGAGACCGGATCGAGCGCCGCGGGCGACAATGACCTTCCGCTGCACCCATGCCTTCCCCGGGGCCTCGACCTGGATGGTGTAGGTCCCCTTGCAAAGCCCCTGGAGCTCGATTTGACCATCCGGTCCCGTCGTGCCGCGGAAGCGGTCGAGCGGCGGGCGGTAGTGCCCGGCGAAATAAGAGCCCGGCGTCGAGATAGACAGGACCGTGAACCCGAGGGTCGCCTTGACCTTCGCGCCGGCGATGGGTCGGCCGTGCTCATCGACGATCCGGCACCGGATCCGCCCGGGGGGATCGGCGTCGAGCGCTTCCTGGACCTTCTTTGCGAAGAGGCGTTCACAAGCTTTGAGGGCGACATCCGGCAGCCGCGGCAGCTCGAGGGAGATCGGTTTCAGGTCCCCGGCGCCGGCCTCCTTCAAGAGGGGGAGCAGCGTTTCGACGATCCGGCCGCCGTTGACCTGCTCCGCGGCGCCGACGGAATGGAGCTTCCCCTCACGATCGATCAGGAACCCATACGTCGCATCCCGGGTGCCGTAGGACTCGGCGGTCGCGCCCCAGAGCTCAGGCCCCTTCGCGTCGATGGCGACCGGGTAGGCGATCCCGTACTCCCGGATGAATCGGCGAACCTTTTCCGGATCATCGGTCGGTGCGTGGACCGCAATCATCTCCAGTCCGGCGGGATGATACGTCGCGTAGAACTTGTTCAAGGCAGGTATGAGCCGGTGACGGTCCGAAGCCACAATGTTCCAGAACTCGAGGAGGACGACTTTCCCGCGCAGGGCGGCGAGGTCTTGCGGCTGGGAATTCAACCAGTGCGCGACGTGGAGCGGAAAAGCCGGCTGGTTTTCGATCTTCTTGGCGGACGGACTGCCCAGGTTCTCGAGTGGCGACAGGTCGAGCTTCGGCCAGTCATATTTCTCGCGGAGCATGGCCCCGATCTCCGGCCACCACGGGTCATTGTGGTACGAGATGCCGGACCGGCGGTCGGTCACATCCACACCATAAGGCACGTCGAGAACAAACGCGGTCGGGGGAACGATCGCGCCGGGCTGGTAAGCCGCCAGGTGGATTCGACGGCGATGATCTACGACTGAAGTTCCATCCTTGCGGACGTTGAACGACTCGTACTCGATTCGCCCCGGCGCCCAGAGGCCGGGGGCGGCCTCGTGGATGTCGTGGAGTTCGTTGGAGGACGTCAGCTTGCCATTCCAGGTTTGAGTTCGGCGGATGGGAAGGTATCCCTGCTTCGGGGAGAGGACCGTTTCCTCCCCCCACGCGGCGCCGGCCTTCCCGACTTTGACCGCATAGCACCTCAGGCCATCGACGACCCGTTGCTCGATCCCGATCGAGAACTTGTCCCGATCCGTTTCCTCGAGAACTCGGACCAACCCCTCGCTCCGATCCCAGAACACTCTTCGCGGCGTCCACTGCTGGGCGAAGGAGTTCGCCTCGCCGAGGACGACTTCATTGAGCCAGATCCGCCGGTCGTAAAGCTGAACGCCGTCGAATCCCGTGGACCATCGGTCCGGAGTGAGCCGGGTCGAGTTGGACCTCGGCGACATCGAGTCGTACTCCGCGCGCCATAGCCTCCCGTTGCTCTCGTACCGGGCTCGGCCGCGGTACGTGACCAGGATCGGTTTCTCTCCTCCCGTCCAGCTCGTATCTCTCGTCTCGCTGAACACCACCCGGAACAATCCCTTGTCATCATAGGGCTTCATGGCATCGCGGATCTTGGCGGCGAGTTCCTTGGGCGTAATCTCGGGAAGAGGGGCGTCGGCCGGCTCGGCGGCCTGTGCGCGACCCGCGAAGCCGACCAGCCGCACCGAGCCGGCCGCACCGAGAATGAAGATCGCCACGAAGATCAGAATCGCCCACCGCCGGCGCCCGAGCGGCCGCGCCCATCGCAGCTCGCCGCGAGCGATCCGCCCGATTCGACCGGCCAAACTGGTCCGCCCGAGTAGCGACGCGGCCAGCAGCGGAGGCGGCGACTTGACGCACACCGGAGCCAGATCCAGCAGCCAGAGGGCGTAGTCTGCGGGCGTCTCCAGCGCGAGCGGCCGCCAGGTCGTCGCAGCGATACTCCCGCTCGCGCTGCAAGAAACGCATCGTGAGGTGGACCGGCGGAAAGAACCAGGCCAGGGCACGCCAGAGCTCGGCCAGGAGAGTAATCCAGTCATCACCGTGGCGCAGGTGGGCCAGCTCGTGGGTCAGGCTCGCCAGCCGCTGACGGGGATTCATCGGGCAGTTCTCCGAGCTTGGCCAGAGGATCACCGGCCCGACCAGTCCGACACACATCGGCGCGACAATCTCGGGATGAGTGGCGATCCGGACGCGGCGATGGATGCCCAGGTCGCGGCGAACCCGTTCCTTTTCGAGGTCCAGTTCTCCCGAAACCGCGAAGTCGAGCCTTGCCAGCATGGCCCGGATGCGTAGCCCCGCCCTGCCCAGCCGTGCGCTGAAGGCCAGGAAGCCGGCGAACCAGACGCCGAGGGCCAGCGTCAGCCAACGATCCCTCGCAGGTTGAGGGACGTCGGCTCGGGCGACCGTCGGCGACCTGGGCTGATCGTCCAGTGACGGCAAGGCGACGCGACGGTCCTCAGGATCGACCGCTCTCGCCATCGATTCGGGTCTTACGATCGTCGGTGTATCCGCATACCAGGAACGGAACGAGGACGGCGGCCCCTCCGGCGCCGACACCTTCGCGACAGGCCGGAGTGGGGCAATGATCTCGCTCCAGGAGACACGCGGTCCAACCGCGACGACAATCGGCAGCAAGGCCACGCCCGCGAACGTCGCCAGCAGCCAGCCCCCATAGCGTACGGATGCTCGGCGTGGCCGCAGGACGAGGGACCAGACACCCACCGCCAGGACAACGAGGGTCCAGGCCAGGGCCCAGTGCCCGAACGCCTCGGCCACCAATCGCGTGTGCTCACTCATCGGTCGCCTCCCGACGTTGTTTGATCGCGGATCGCAGTTTCTCCCAGCTCTCCGGCGAGACGTCCGGGCTCTCCGCCAGACCCATGAGCAGGGCCTCGGTCGATCCGTCGAAGAACCGGCTGACGAAGTCGCGAATCACCAGCCCGGTCGTCCTGGATCGGGGCACTTTCGCCCGATAGCGATACGTCTTGCCATCGGCCTCGTGGTCCACGTACTCCTTCTTCTCCATGAGCTGCAACAAGCTCAGGACGGTCGTGTACGGGATGTCTTCATCGCGTTCGTCGTCCGCCAGCCGCTGTCGCACCTCGCGGACCGTCAACGGGCCGTGCTGCCAGAGGAGCTTCAAGATCGTGTATTCCCGCCCACTCAAGGCCGAAGGTGTCTTGCCAGCCATGGAATCTCATCCTACGAGTTCTTAGTACGCATCGATGAGTATTATTGAAATCCTGCTGGCACTCGTCAAGAGGGTGGTGGCCTTTTTGAGAGCCGAAAACTCGCATCGCTACCCGGCCCGATACGGC
>CAWJGW010000034.1:0-79797 GCA_963842405.1 uncultured Isosphaeraceae bacterium
CCAGAAACCGGGCCGCGAATCTCCCGAACACACCCAGCGGAGACACTCGGATGAAATGGCTCGTGCTAGGCATGGTGCTTGCGGCGACGATCTCCCCCGCGAAAATGGCGGCGGCCGCTGAAAACCTCATCGAGAACGGTAGTTTCGAATTTGAGAAATCCGACGAGGCTGCCAGGTCACTTCCTCACAGGAAGAAGTACCTGACGGGGTGGACGGTTGATAGCCCCGCAGATGATTCAATCTTCTTAGTCACAGAAAAGCAGCTCACACCGGCTGATGGGTTACAGGCGTTGATCATTCTGCCCGTTCCAGGCACGCAAGTGATTCAGAGGGTCAAGACGGAGAAGAACCAGAAGTATCGCCTCACGGTCAAAGCGGCATGCGTGTCACCACCTCTGGGTGTGGATGCTAAGCCGGTCAAAATTGAGTCCGGAAACGAGATTGACCTCCAGGTTTTCGTGGATGTCGATCAAAATAAACCTCAGATTGACCCTGTCCAGTCAAAAATTGTTATCCAAGCAGTAAACCGAGGCAAGCTGGCAGATTGGGTAACAAAATCGTATGTGTTCAGGGCAAAGGGCGACAAAGTTTTGATAAGATTTAAAGCCGCCCCCAAAGATTCGAAGCTTGCCCTGGGTTTGGACATGATCGAACTTGTCCCGGTTGACAGCGACGACTCTCCGCTCAAGGAAGTCCACGCTTCAAAGTGAAACCTGGACCAGTTCGGCATATAGGTGCCTGCTATCGGTGTCAATCAAACGCTCATTTGATTTACCACCGAGCGGAGGTGGTCATGCGGATAGGAGCTACGCGGGGGTGTCAGCTCCTCGACCTCAGCGTGGCTGAGTCGCCGCCGGGAATGGAAAGGGTAACCTATAGTCGAAGCTTGACGCTCGGCCCTCGGCGCGGCAGAAGAGCGCAAAGGGTGATCCAGTCTCGACCCTTTCCAGAGAGTCGGCGGGCCGGGCTGCCGAACCGGGGGGTCAGGCGGCTTGTCGCGATCGATCGGGTGCAAGATGGTAACTGCCACGCCACGGCTCCAGCTCGACGCGCTGTTCGTGCTCAGCGAGCGCGGCCGGGACCTCTGCACGCGCGCAGCCGCTCCCTTCCCCGGGTCCCGCGTTCATGCTGATCCGCGGCTCGACGGAGGTCGCCTCGGCGGTGCGAGACGATGTCGCCGACGAACTCGCCGACGAACTCGCCGACCTGGCGCAGGCAGGAGCCGCCTTCCGCCGAATGGGATCGGCCGCCGATCCATGCTCGGCGCTATCAGGCCTGCGCTGCGAGGCCAGGTTCATTGGGGTCCAGCCTTCGAGTTCCCCGAGTTCGTCGCCAGCCCAGACGGCGTAGTGGCAATCCACGATGAGGCGCTGCTGGGACGGCACTTCTCGGGCTGGGTCGCAGGCGAGATCGAGGCCGGGGCCGCGCCCATTATAGTGGACCCCAAAAGGTGGACCACTCAGGCCACCTGCATTTGTTAAGGCTTTTCCCCCTTCAGCCCTCCGTTTAACCCGGCCCGATGGACCTCGCCTGGGGTCCGGTAATCGAGTGATTGATGGGGACGCTCCTCATCGTAGAACCAGAAGTAGGACCTCAAGCCCGACTCTAGCTCTGGAACTCGTTCATACTCTTTGATGTATATGTCTTCGTATTTTACACTCCTCCACAGCCGCTCCACGAACACGTTGTCCAACGCCCGCCCCCGACCGTCCCGGCTCACCGCGATCCCGGCCTCCTCCAGGCGGCTGGTGTACTCCTGCGCCGTGAACTGGGACCCCTGGTCGGTGTTGAAGATCTCCGGCCGGCCCAGCGACAACGCCTCGTCGAGGGCCTCCAGGCAGAATCGCCCCTCCAGTGTATTCGACAGCCGCCACGAGAGCACATACCGGCTGAACCAGTCGATCACCGCCGTCAGGTACATGAAACCATGACGCATCGGAATATATGTGATGTCTGAACTCCAGACCTCGTTGACGTGGGTCAGCACCCGATCGCGGAGCAAGTACGGGTAGACCCGCGCGTCCGATGCGATGGTGGTGGTCCGCGGCCTGGGGAAGAGCGCCTCCAGGCCCATCAAAGCCATGAGTCGCTGGACCCGCTTGCGATTGACCGTCTCCCCAGAACGCTCCAAAATCGCCGTCATCCGCCGGCTGCCGTAGAACGGGGTTTTGAGGAACTGCTCGTCGATCAGCCGCATCACGCGCAGGTTCTCCTCCGACTCGACAGCCGGTGGGAGATAGTAGCTCGATCGGTTGAGACCCAGCAGTTCGCATTGTCTACGGATGCTCAGATGACTATCGGATGGATCGATCAGGGGCCGCTTGAGGTCAGCCGCCGCGGGCAGCTTTTTTTTTCAACCACTCGACCTCCATCTTGAGCCGGCCGATCTGCTCGTACAGCTCGGCTTGGATCGCCTGGCTCTCGTCGTGGTCGCGGCGGCGTCCGTCCTGGAAGAGGGATTCGATCCCGTCCAGGAGTTGCTTCTTCCACTGGCTGATCTGGACCGAGTGGACGTGAAAGGTCGTGGACAGCTCGGCCAGGGTCTTGGTCGGCTTGGCGGCCTCCAGAGCGACCCGAGCCCGGAAGGCTGCCGGATGTCGCGTTCGTGTGCCTGTCATGATGCTCCTCGGGATGGAACAGTGATCTCTGATCAGTTTAACATCCCGACTGGTCCAGTTTTTGGGGTCCACCTCACATGATGGCGGTGCTCATGGACGGTGATGCAGTGAGCGTGTGCTTCTGCGCCCGTCGATCGACCGCGGCCGCTGAGGCCGGCCTCGAGACGGCCCCGGCGTTCCGCGGCCGCGGTCTTGCGGCGCGCGTCACGACGGCCTGGGCCCACTCGGTCCGAGCGACCGCCCGCACGCCGCTGTACAGTACCTCCCGGGCCAACACGTCGTCGTTGGCCGTGGCGCGGAAGCTCGGGCTGAGGGTATACGCGACGAACTGGAGCATCGAGGGGTGATACGACCCGCGGCGGGCGATGTGGCCGACGGTCTCAAGAGGGTTGAACTCGGCGGCGGCGGACCGCAGGACCCGCTCCCCAGCCGACGCGGCCCACCAGAAGAAGTGGAAACGGTGATCTAGAGATGACCCAGACCGTCGGACGCGAGGCGCAGGCCATGCGTGCTGAGAACGGGGACAAGGGACTGGCGGTCGGGGTCCGCTGTTCGGTCTATTATTCTTGTGCTTGCGCGGCCGCGATGCTCTTCATCTACCTCAGCCCAAGAAGCGCCTTCGGCCTGTCCGATGATCAGTTCGGCCTGGTCTTGATCGCGGCTTCCGAATCCGCTCAGATCCTCTCGCTCCTGAATGCCGTGCTGGCTATCGGCATGATGATCCGATTCCCGCAAGCTCGAAGGTCGCTGTGGCTCTGGATAGCAATCGCCTCGCCGCTTATCGTCATGCTCCTCACTCCCGCGTTTCAATCCGCCTAACGTCGCGCCGGAACTGACTCCACGCGAAAGGAAGACTGTAAACGGTGGTCCATGGATGACCGTTTGCGCCCCTGACTCGCAGGGCCGGGTTCGGGACCAAGCCTCGATCGACGGGCTCAATCGCTCACCACCATGAGCCATCCTCCAGATGCCACAGGACCCCCTTGTTGCCCAGGTGACGGACAACCTCCTCGCACTCCCGCAGACCCGCGATCACTCGTCTCACATCGGCTACTTTCTCGGTGTGGGTCGTCAGGTAGTCAAGAAGCCCTCGGACGGTCGCGATCCCCTCCGCGGCCGTGAACCACCGGGGCGTCGTCGTCGGTTCCGCCCGCACGTCGCCGAAGAATCTCCAGCCGGCCGTCATCGGGTCCTCGCTGATGAACTCCGAGAGGGGCGGCACCCCGGCCTCCTGGGCCAGTGCGTCCAGGTGGCGGAAGGGCGCCCATTCGGGCCGTGGCTTCGCGCCGACGGGATGGCAGTGGACGAGAGCGTCGCCGACGAAAAACAACTCACCACCCTCGGCGGTGACTTCCGCGACGATGAAGAAGCTTTCTCCCATTCGGATCATTTCGCCTTCTGAGGCAGAGGATCAGCGGCCCTTTCAGCGAGTCCGCCGCATCTACTCGTCCTCCTACCCGTCCGAGGTCCCGGCATCCTCCCGAGTCCGAACGTCCGGGTCAACTATAGTTCAGCCGTTACTTGCCCTTAATGCCGGCTTCCCCCTGAGCGCCTCGAAGGCTGCGTTTGTTTGCCGGCGGGGCGACCTGCTGCGATCGATCTCCGCTCGACCGGGCCCTCACGGCCTCGCGAACGGCCCAGCGGCCATCATCCACCTTGACGATCGAGAGGTGTTTGGTCCCCAAAGGGCACTCGACCGTCACCGGCTTGCCGAGGCGGCTTGCGGACCCGAGTCCGTAGACGAGCCGGACTTCCTCATCCCAGGTCACGATCGGCTTCCCGCGGGGGACCCTCGCCCAGTCTCGGGGATCGATGTTCAGGATCGCCCAGGATTCGATCACGCCGCCGCTTTGAAACAACATCGGGCCTGGTACTTCCGGTTGCCAGGGCTGATCGGCGTCTTTCTTCCCATCCCACCAGATGCGGTTGCGGACGCGCCGCTGGGCCATCCCCAGCAGGTGCTCTCCGGCGTCGGTCTCCCGGGAGATGACCTGACTGCGGATCGTGGTCGCGCTTGCCTTGCCGGGGTAATGTACCGCTACGTCGAGACCTTCGATGTTCTTGAGGGCGTCGGGCCGTGCGATGGTCAACGCGGCCGACACCGTCTCAGGCGGCGGGGGCGTCGGTCCGCCGTACGTCACCACGAGAGAGACCTTGTAGGTCCCGCCGCAGCGAAGATCGAGCGCCGCCCGCCCGGGGACGGTGGCCTCGATCGAAGTCGGGCGGCCGCTGGTCCCGGCGTCGGTCAAGGTGTAAGACCAGTCCCACTTGACCACCTCGTGTTTCTGGTCGTCGATGACGATCGCCGTCACGGAGTGGCCGACGATCGGGCTTTTCGGCACGAATTCGATTCCGGTCACCCTGGCATAAGCCGATACCGAGGGAGACATCAGGAGAAGGCCGGCCAGGATCGTGCTAGCTATCCTCGACCCCATGGATCGCCTCCGGGATGAGGTTGGACCGCGACGTCATGATATCCCTCCCCCGCTGGCCGTTGCCATGGGAGGTGAGGATGCATCACAATCGGGCCGATCGACTTGAGAACTCCGATCTCTAGCCCAGAGTCCGGGTGATCCTCATCCGCACATGATACCGCGCCACGACGAATCCCGCACCAGGCCCGAGATGTCCATTCGCTGCCAACTGACTGGATCAGTAAGGCATAGCCGCTACTGAACATCGACACCCCAATTGACAGCGAGCAGCGAGTAAAGTTACCCCCTATGCGGACGGGTTATTTTACTGTACTAATGTGCGCAAAGGAAACGACCGTTTGATTTACCGCCCCGCAAGGCTGTCCATGTCATTAACTGAGAAGGGTCGAGTAGGGAAGGGGCGCCCGGCGGGCTCGATCAGAGCTTCGGGTTTCCCCTCCCCTCTCTAAAATTCCGTATGGCGGGTTTTCCCCAGTACGGCTTCAAATGGACCGTCAGCAGCGATCTTCGGCGGCATCCCGGAGCTTAAGTGCCGTCCACATCCGGCCCAGCATGTCGTCTCGCACCTTTGGGGATAACCCGGAGGACAGCGCCGCTTATCCACAGTCACTTGGTCGCAGGGGTCACGGTCACTTGGTCGCACAATCTATATATTATATATATATTATTATATATAATTGATCGGTTGACTGGTGTGGATAAACCTGCGATCGGATCAAGGCTAAAAAAGTGGCCTTCAAAGAGAAGAGGGGCGACCCTATTCCTGAACCACTTCAAAATCGAACGCCGAGGGGTCAAACAATATGAAAGAGGGGAGGGGGGCTAGATCACCACGTCGAAGGATCAGTCCCCGCTTCCTGAACCCTCTAACGCCGATTTTCGCGGAGGGAAATCGACTAACACTCCTGGCCTCATCAGCCCGTGCCAGCGTAGGTGAAGCGGAGCGTCCTGCCACCGGCCCAGGGAATCGCTCCGGCTTTGGCGTCGAGCCCCGCTTGCCTCAGGATCGGATTGTGCGACCGCCTCTTGATTAGCGACAATTAGATTTCCCTGTCAACGACAATTAGAATTCCCTACTCGGCCATAGTGTACAAGCCCCTGGGATTCTGGCCAATTGACCATCCCTCTCGCCTCTGGGATCAACCATTCCTGCCTCGTTCATCCCTCCTCTCGTGCGTCTGTCGGTTCCACCGGCTTTTGACGCGACTTCTTGGCCTGCTCGGCTCGGTAGCTCGGAACGTTCAACTCCACGATCACGCTATGGTGCACCAGCCGGTCGATGGCGGCGGCGGTCGTCATCGGATCCTTGAAGATCGCCTCCCATCCCGAAAACGGCAGGTTGCTCGTCAGCATCACGCTCCCGCGCTCGTACCGTTCCGCCAGCAGGTTGAAGAGCACCTCCATCTCGTCCCGGCTGTATTGTACGTATCCAATATCGTCAAGGATCAGCACCTCATATCGGGAAATCTTCTTGAGAAAACCGCGAGGCTTCAGGTCGCGCTTCGCGGCCAACAGATCTTGAACCATCAAGGCGACACGTCGCGAACATCACCTTCCGCCCCGAGCGGATCAGTTCCTGCCCAATCGCGCACGCCACGTGGCTCTTGCCACTGCCGGGATTCCCGAATATGAGCACATTGTCATTTCGTCCAACAAAATCGCCTTCGAGCAGAGTTCTGACCTGCTGCGCCGCCTTGGACGGCAGTCGCTTCAGGTCCAGGCTTGACAGGTTCTTTTCCATGAACAGCCTCGATTCTCGCAACAACCGCTCGACCCGGTGGGAACGCCGCGACTCGCACTCGCCTCCGCCAGATCCAGGAGGTAACGTTCGTAACTGGTCAACTCCTGACGGGCTCGTGCCGCCGCCGATTCGTACGCCTGCCGGATCGTCGGCAGGTGGAGCTCGCGAAGGCAGTCCGTCAGAGACTCATGCACATCGATTGGCTTACTGATGGAATATCCTCCCTGGTCTCGAGTAACAGGTCGTACATCGACAAATCCACCGTCGTGACGACCACCTCCATCGCGCGAGGCAGGCCCAGGTCGTGACCCAGGTGCTCCGTGACGACGGTCGGGGTGATCGGCATGTTCCCGTCCAAGAGCCGGCCCAGGACGGCGTCAACCCCGACTTCCGACTCCTTCGCCACCAACTCCAGGATCCGGAGATAATCCTTGGTGGCGCGGGCCGGGCTTTGTGCCAGCAAGACGTCGTAGGCTCGGCGAAACCGGCCGGTTGGGAACATCGCGTCCCGGTGCCGATAGGCCGCGAACGCCCCCGGCTTGCCACCAACCAGTCGATCACGTGCCGATAGTTAATCACGTGTTTGTTGTGGCCGCGCTGCCGAGGGACCCTTTCAATCAGCGCCGCGCCGTGCCACACCTCCAGGCATTCCGCCATCACATGGACATCGACCTGTTCACCGATGAGTCGGCTCGGCACCGAGTAGGTGTTGGAGCCAACCCGGATCGTACTCCCCTGGGTGACCCGCACCCGGCGCCGGTGCCAGGCGTCCACCCGCCGCGAGGGGAGGTCCTTCAGCAACAGTCGTTCCTCGGTGAACCGCGGGATCCGTCCGCTGTTGCGCTGAGCGAAGACCTGGCGAAGGAACAGCTCGTAGGCTGCTCGGTCGGCGAAATCGCGGCCGCTGCGCAACATCAGGGCCTGATCCATCGCTTGTTTGAACCGGTTATGACTCTGTTCGGCGTCTCCGTTCTGGTTGGCCTTACCAGCCTGGATGGCTTGAGGTGCCATGCCATAGTGGGCCATCAAGGCGCGGTATCGTTGCTGGAACAAGTCCCGATCGCCGAGGTTGTTGACCGCGGCCGTGAGCCGATCGGTGCGATGAGTCTGGGGAACCCCTCCCAGTTCCCAAAGGGCGTTCTGGAGCCCCTGGCTGAGGCTCTCGAAACTTTCGGAGAAACAGACGGTGCCGGTCTCCCAGTTGGAGTAGGTCAGAACGAAGTGATAGACCAGGTGATCGAACGATTGGCCAGCGAGTGTGACCTGCAAATCGTTCAGGGAAGTGAAGTCGGAGGCGCCCAACGCGCCGGGCGTGTGGATCTGATCGAAGAAAACCTCCTTGGGTGGACCGTCGGTGGCCCGCCACGCTTTGATCTTCCGTTGCAAGGTCCGGAGCTGGCCGTCGGGGAACCGGCCCGGGAAGCGATGCTGAAGATCCTCAAACAGGGTCTTGGCTTGGAGCCCCGGGTTGAGCACCAGCCGATCGTGGAGTTCCGGCCAGACTTCCTGGAACGGATCCTCCCGGGTCCGCCAGGTCTTGGGAGTCCACGATTCACTGGGCAGGCGATCCGAGTCTCGGTACTTTTGAGCGGTCTTGGCGTCCATACCCACCTTCCAAGCCGCACGGTAGAGCGGCATTCCCTCGCCGAGAAGCTGGCGAAGCTTGAGAACCTGGATGTCCTTGGTCATGGTGGTTGCCTCCTGACCGAGGAGGAAACCACGTAGTGAACAACCAAGCGAGAGGAGGCGGGAATTCTGATTGTCGCTGGGCGGGAATTCTAATTGTCGCTAATCAGCCTCTGGAAGTGGACGTGGATCTGGTCTCTGGTGACGCGAACCGTGCCACCGGTCTCAATGATCTTCCGGCATAGCCGCTTGGGCTTCGCCTCGGTGAAGCCGTCCAGCTCGCTCGCCAGCCAGCGATAGCACCCGTTGGCCAAGACCGTCAAAGCCGCATCCAGGTCGGCGTTGAGAGGGACTTCGCTGGCCAGGCAGTCGAGATGGAAGAAGTTGACGCCGCTTCCCAGCGAATCCTCGATCCCGTTGCGGCTCGTGTAGCGCGTGATGATCTGTCGAGCGGTTTCGTCGAGGTTGTTGCTCAGGAAGAGCGTGGGCTTGTCGCGTCCCAAGCCGGTGACGGCGATCTGTCGCAATTCCCCCTCGTAGTCGGCGACACGGATGGTCTGCTCAAGATACCGGATGTTCCGATGTCGGCGTTGCGGGGTGTCGATCACGGTGCGTCGCCATGCGGAATTCGGCTGGTTGGCAAGATCCGCGGAGGATTCGGCTGCCCCGCCGTCGGATGGTGATGAACGAGGTCTTGCCACGGGCGTTGAGCCGGTTCATCTCGGCGTAGGTCGTGAGCCTCGAATCGAAGTAGACCCAGGCGGGATCCGCGCCCAAGATCGACTGGCAGAACTCGACGAACTTCAGCAATTGTCCCGGCGGCTCGCGTCGCGAACGACGGTCGCGTCCGAGTAGCACAACAGCCGGGATTTCACGGCTTGAGCGAAGAACGTGAGGATGCTGGGGACGGCCTTGCCACGCATCGGGACATAGTGGTTTTCCAACCCGTTGTCCTCGCCGCGATGCGGGATCGGAGTGGAAGTCCAGGCTGAACGCGTCGGGCTGGGGATCGAGCCGCGGCAGGAGCCGGGAGATCCATCCGGCGAGCAACGCGTCGTTGATTCTCCCGGACCGTGCGGTACGAATAGTCGGTGGCGAAGGTCGCCTTGGGCAAGATATTCAAGCCGGCGAAGAGCCCCAGGGCCTCGTCGAAATTGAAGTCGCTGATGTGACTGCGCCGTTCCTTGTCGATCAGTTTCAGGGCCAGCAGACTCAACAGCGCCGAGGTGGCCGGGACCATGTCGGAGCCGGGATAACCGGCCTGCTTGACCAGGTCGTCGAAGCCCAGTTGCGCCAGGAGCGGCCAGAAGGCGAAGAGGCCCGCGACGCGGGTCTCCAACGGCGCCGTCATCTCCTGGAACGAGCAGTTCCGGACATCGGCGACAGGGGCGGTGAGCGGAAGGCACGAGCGATCGCGATCCGTGCGCGATGGCCTGCCGACCTTCGGCTCTTGAAAAAGGGGGGAGGCGAACCGGAGTGGATCGCGGTTCGGAACTGATGGACCAGTTGCCGCATGCTCCCGTGCGTATAGCCGTATCGGTCAGCGACGTCGTTCTGGCGAAGGCCGTCGACGAAGACGGCTCGCAACGCCTCGTATTGGCGGTGGTAGGTCGCGGAATCGGCATCCATGAAGAACTGGCGGCAAGAGGTATCCTCCATGGCTGCACTCCGAGTGTGAGGTGGTTTTCAGCGAAGTCCTCCTCTCAACCGTCGTATCAAAATGGGAGGCCTGGGGCCAAGCGGGAGGGTACTCGAAGCTTGGAAACAAGGGAGAGACGGCGGGATCGACCAGTCATCCAGCAGGATCACTCGGCCACGGCCGCTGAAAATCGGCTAACACGAGCCGGAGCCGGATCGCGGGAACACGCTGATCCTGCACCGAGAACTGTGAGTGAATTTCCCTCCGCGAAAATCGGCGTCTAATGCGGTTTCTTGCCTGACCATCACCTCTTGTACGGGCTCGCCCACCCCCTGCCCTGCCCCGAACGCGTGGCCCTATAACGGCGTTATAGGCGATTGCCGCAAGCACTCGCCTCATCTTGATAACGGTGTGGCCCGAGGTTGTGTCCACGTCATGCCACGGGACTTATAACGCCGTTATAGCGGTCCGGCGGCGGATGGTTCGTGTGGAGCGAGCGAGCCTCGCCCGTCGATAACAAGAACACCGTGTCCGGGATGGTCCCGGCCCGGCTTCCTCGAGGAGACCGCCGATGCCTGTCGTTTCCGCAATCAACCTAAAGGGTGGAGTGGGCAAGACTTCGGTCTGCCTGCACCTGGCCGGCGCACTTGGCCCTGATCGGCCGGCGCATCCTCGCCGTAGATAACGACCCGCAGTCGTCCTTAACAGCGGGCTTCTTGGGCGCCCAGCCGACCCGCCAGCTCGATCCCGGCGTCACAATCGCGGCGGTTTACGCCGGCGACGATCCGCTGCCCGGGGCGGTGATCCGATCCAGCGGCTTCGACCGCATTGACCTGTTGCCCGGCTCGCGGTTTGCCGTCGGGGCCAACATTCCCCACCCGCATAAGGCGTCCCACGCGGACCAGATCCGGCTCGCGCGATTTCCTCGACCAGGTCCGCGGCGACTACGACATCGTGCTTATCGACTGCCCGCCCAACCTGCATATGGCGAGCTGGGCGGCAATGGCCGCAAGCGATGCATTCATTGTCCCGGTCCAGCCCGAGGATTTCGGCGCCCAGGGTACCCAGGACGTGATCGAGTCGGCGGCGGGCGTACGGGCCGTAGTCAACCCGAACCTCGCCCTGGCCGGTTACGTCGTCTCCATGTACCAGGCGCGCCGCGCCGTCCATCAGGCGTACGTCGAGCACCTGAGAGCCAGCCACGGCGACGCCGTATTCGCGGCGGTGATCCCGATGGCGTCGGAGTTCGCCGAGGCAGTTACCGCCCGCAGGCCGGTCGGGTTCCACAAACCGAAGGGAGCCGCCGCCAAGGCGATCCGGACGGTAGCCGAGGAACTGGTCGGCGCGGCTCGCGGCAGTCACCGCCAGATCCAGCGCAGGGGAGGCCGCGTGATGGGCAAGCTCAATGAATTAATCAAGGCGCATGGCGCGAACATCAGCGACAGCTTCGGTACCGGCCACGCCGAAGGCGGACTGCCACCCGGCATGTCGCTCGCCCAGGCCCAGCAGGTGCCCGCCCGCGACCAGGGCGTCACCAGGAGCAAACACGCCGTCGAGATCCCGGTGGACAAGATCCAGCCCGACCCCGATCAGCCGCGCGAGGACTTCGAACTCGAAGCCCTGGAGCGCCTGGCCGAGTCGCTGCGGACCAAGGGGCAGTTGCAGCCGATCCGGGTCCGCTGGGACGAGGACAGGGGTTGCTACATCATCATCATGGGCGAACGGCGGTGGCGCGCGGCGATCAAAGCGGGACTGGCAACGCTGAGCTGCGTCGCACACCAGGGGCCGGTCGAACCCGGCGAACGGCTCGCCTTGCAACTCGTCGAGAACGCCGTGCGCGAGGACCTCAAGCCGATCGAGCAGGCGAAGGCATACCGGAGGCTTCAGGAACTGTACGGCTGGTCGGGAAACCAGCTCGCCAAGGAACTCGCCGTGCCGCAGCCGGCGGTGGTCCATGCCCTGGCGCTCTTGAAGCTGCCGGACGATGTCCAATCGAAAGTCGAGACCGGCGAACTGGCCCCCCGCACCGCGTACGAGATATCCAAGCTCGACGCCCCCGGCGAGCAGGCTGCGTTGGCCGAGCTGGTCGTGGCCGAGAAGATGACCGGCGAACAAGTCGCAGCCACGGTCAAGGCGAAGAAGACCGGCAAGGCAGCACCGGCGGCGTCCGTCCGAAAGGAATACAAGCGGGAAGACGGCATCAGGATTACCATCACCGGAGCCACCGGGCCGGAGGCGGTGCTCGCGGCCTTGAAGTGGGCGGTCAAGAAGGCTCAGGACGAGCTGAAGGAGGCCAACCGCATCGAAACCGAGGGCGCCGGACAGGCGGCGTGATCCGGGCAATCCGGTGATCGGCCCTCGCCGGCCGGTAAGTCCATATGCCCTCAGTGGCGGCCTCTCCCCCGCCCTGACCGAGGCCATCCGATATGTCGCATTTCCCGGGGAAGGAACGGTCCTTCCCCGAGACTGCGCCTCGACATCGCCCGCCGCTGATGACCGTCCAGCTCATCCACCGCCCGGTCCCACCGCTCCCGCGTCCATTCCGGCTTCTGGCGCTTCAGCAGCGGGAAGGCGTCGCCGCGGTAACCCGCCTGCGCCGCCGCCGCTCGCACCGCCTGCACCAGACGCGCGTCGTCCGAAAGCTCCGGCGCCGAGGCCGGCACGATCCGACCCGACGCCCCGGCCTCGAACTCCGGGACTCCCCCATACAGGTGCCGCCTGATCCGCACGCTCGCCGCCACCTCGTCGTCATACGTCACGAAATGCAGCAACCCGCCACGCACCAGACGCACGAACAGCCCGCAGGGGTTTTTCGTACCGATAATCCGCGCATGCTCCGCCGCCGCCACGAACCGCAGGCGGTCGTGCTCGCTGTCCGTCACCAGCCCCAGCTCCACCGCCTGCTCGTAGAGGTCCAGCAGCCGCCCGATGTCCTTCAGGTCCTCGGGCACGACGTTGCGCAGGTCGGGCTGCCCCGGCGCGGGCAGGCCGCCCGGGAAGCCGGGGACGGGCGGAGGATTCCCGCCGTCCGGAAGTGCGGGATGTTCCAAAGCCGCGGCGCGTGCCGCGGTGCCGGACGACGCTTGGGAAACCGCCGGCTCCGGTTGTGCCGGTCGTGCTCCGCTGTCTGTTTCTTCCGGGTGAGAGATTGAAAAACCAGCCGTCCGGGACGGGTTCCTGGTTTTTTTCTCCCTGCAAGGGATTCTCGTCCGAAGAATCAGGGGGTGCCGATTCCGGTCCAAAACCGGGGGCAGGGGGTGCCAATTCCGGTCCGGGTAGTAGTGGCGGCGGCTCGCCGCCCGCCTCCTCATCACCCGCCTCGGCCGAGGCGGCATCGCCCGATGGCGTGAGGCCGTCGAGGCGGGACCAGTCGAGGTTGATGCGGATGAGGTGCGCCCAGCGGTTGAGCGCCCATTGCTTGGATTCGAGGGGGATGAGCCATCCCATGGCGATGAGTTCCTGCCGCGCGTGCTTGACGCGGCGCAGTCCGACGCCGAAGGTGTCGGCGATCCAGGACGCCTTGACCCTGCCGACGGGCAGGCAGCTGGCCGCCCTTGAGGTAGAGGCAGCGGAAGAGATGCCCGAGAATCGTGGCGATCATGTGCGGGCCGGCAGCCGCCGGCCAGGAGCCGGAGGATGCGGCGCGGGACCGGGATTAACCTCCGGTGGTTGGGAATGCGGCCGAGGAACTGGCGGAATCCGTCGCGGTCGGCGAGGGGAACGCCCTCGGCCGAGACCGGGAATGCGATGGCGGATTGCGACCAGGCGAGGAGCCCTGCGGCCTCGAGCCGGCGTAGGGACGCCTTGAGCCGCTTGTGGGACAATCCGGTCAGCCCCTGGAGCTCGCCGAGGCCGAAGCGGCGGGGCAGGGGGGCGGGCCGCTGGCCACGCCTGGCCCGCATCTCCCAGGCGGCGAACCAGACGCGGAGATCGACCAGGCGGATGAGTTTCTCGTGGTACGCCCACCAGGCCAGGGCCAGGCGGACGGCCGGGATGAGCTGATAGCCCCCCTTGGGCTTGGCCGGCGGGACGGTCTTCCCGCCGCGAATCGGACGCGGTGCGCACGCGGCCCTCCTCAGGACGTAAAGGCGGACGCCGATCGTCAGGTCCGCCGGACCCGTGAGGCGGGCAGCCCGTGGGGCGAAAAGGCGCACACCTTCCCCGCGAGGGAAAGGCGCGGCTTTCCCTCCGGCGCAGAGCTTCCACGACTTGACAGCAGGGGAGGCTGTGAATAGACTGGTGTCAACTAACTAATCCAGCCTGCTCACGGCTTTTCGGTCCTCACGCTGTTGTCCGCAGCCTGAAGACCTATCCCGGTGCTTATCACGCACTGGAGCCGCAGCCAATGAAAAACAGCGACCCACTCGGGTCGCTTTTTTCATGTCACCGACGTCTGCCGCTACCTCATCGTGTGTCGTCTCCACGGATGGTCCCGGAGTGGGGGCGGTGCCTCGTCCGCCGCGCGCCCGCGCGCGTGCCGGGACCGGTGATGCCGATTGAGGCAATCCACAAGTATAAACAGCGCGGGCGCCGCCACAAGAGAGCGGTCCGGGGATCGGCGCGGAACCGGGCCATTGCGGCGAGATTTCCCGGCTCGCGGCCGCGATGTCGCGCGTGCCGGGCGGCTGTCCGGGCCTTCGCGATCACCTGGCCGGGATCGGCCAGCCCGACCGGGGAATCATCCCGTACGCACGGCATCGCCAACGTTACGCCCCGCGGCCTCTGCCACGCACCGGCCCATGCCCCGGCGGCTCCGGCCCGTCCGGGCTATTGGCGATTTCGCCGGGAGAGAGGAGCCGCCTCAGCTCGCCGCGGCGGCCGGCTTCGCAGAGTTCCGGGTGACGTTGTCTCGCCCCAACTCTTGGCCCAACTTCACAATGACCGCGCAAGTCTCGCTGATGAACTTCCCGAAATTCTCCGCCAACGCCTTCTGTTCCTTGGTACGTGCCAGCCGGGCCAACGCATCTCCGAACGCTTCCAGTTCCACCGTCACAGATTCGAGAATATCCGCAAGAGGAATGTGTCCGGCCGCATCGCGTTCCCGCCGCGTTTCCTCGGGCAGTCGTGCCATGTCCACCTCGCGGGCAAGGATGGCCTTCTTCTCGCCGGGCTTCAGGGACACGAAATCGGTGGACCGCACGATCTGGCCAGGCTTCTGTACGTCCGTAAGCCGATCCCACGACCGGCCGATGCTGACCTGTCCCCGGGCGAGGAGGAATCCGTTGCCGAGGTCTTCGTAATTCGCTTCCTCGACGAAATCCGTCCTGGCCTTCAGGGCCTGGAGTTGCTCCTCGACCCGTTCGAGGCGGCCGAGGTCATACTGCTGCCGGACCTGTTCATACGCACGGCTCACGAACCAGTCCTGGTCTGGCGTGAAGTCCTGGCCGGGCTCCAGGTCCAATCCGCCGCCGCGCCGGCGGCAAACCGCTCGAAGGACACGCCGTAGGCCACGGCGAAGTGGGCCAGGTAGGCGACCTTGTACCAATCGGGCTTGCGGACCCAGAGATCTCCTGTTATGTCGCTCCGGCCGTCGTCGTACCACTGCCGCTCCAGGTTCGCGGCCACGCGGTCGAAGGCATCTGTCTCGCCCGCCGTCCGCGGCCATGCCACCGCGCGGGCCGCCTCGATCTCCCGCCGCGCCCCTCGGGAAGGTGCGCGAGGTCCACCTCGCGGTCGAGGACGAGGTGGGCGGATGCTTCGGATCTCAGGTTGAGCTCGCGGATCTCCCCCATACGATCCGGTCGAGCCTTTGCTCATCGCTGGGTTCCCGCCACGGCCAGCGTGTACCCTTGGCGTCCTGGACGCCGAGTTGCTTGAAATCCTCGATGCGGGCCTCCAGCTCGGCGAACCGCAGGGCCAGCTCGGCGCGGTCGCCCTGGTAGAGCGGATTGGGGTTCTCGCCCTCAAGCTCGCCGTGGTCGAGCCGGTCGTGCAGGCCATCGAGCGCCTCGCGCCGCCATAGTGGCAGCTTGCTGCCGACCTCTCGATAGATCGCCTCCAGGGTGTACGACCCGGCGGCCCTGCCTCCTGCGCCAGTTCCACGATCAGCCGGACCTTCACCGCCTCGGGCACCTCGGCCCAGGGCCGGTCTTCGTCCTGCTTGAGCGCCGCGAGCCTCTCGTCGAACTCGCCGGCGCCGACGATCCTGCGCGAGATTCATCGCGACGAGGTCCTTGTGATCCGGCGGCGGCCCGCCCCTCTCTCCGGCATCGAGCCTGGCCCGCCGGTCGCGGAGCATCTGGCCGGCCCACACCGTCGCGGCCATTGAAGCCCGCCTGGGGTATGGCAACGATTCGCGACAAAATGGGCCATTGTCTTCGCGATTCCTTCACAATGAGGCGCCGGCGAGAGCAGGTCGCGATACGGGACGTGGGCTGAGTGTGTCGGTCGGGGCCGGGTTCGCGCAACCCGGGTTGGGCATCGCGCAGAGGCCGGACAGAAAACCTCGTTGAGGCCGTGTCCGGCCGCTCGTCACCTGGCGGACTGCCGGATGACGATCCGCACACTTCGAGGGCCCGACCGGTCCGTTCCGATCTGCATTCCGACCCGGTGCGACAGGGCGATCGGCACGCGATCAAGGCCATGATCGGGCGTGGTTCATACTGTCGCATAGGCGAGCTCACGAGAGAAACAGCGGCAGGGACTCGAAGGCGCCGCCCAGGGCTTGCTTCGATCGCAGGCCCAGCCAATCCTCCAGGACGGTCGCATAGACGCGGCGGAAGTCCACCGCGATCTTCAGGTCGCCGTCGACCAGATCGGTGAGGCTCGGGTAGGCCCCGTGCAGCCCCGGCCGGACGCACGGGCCGGCCAGGAGGACCGGGCCGGCCGTCCCATGGTCGGTCCCCTTCGATCCGTTCTCGGCGACGCGCCGGCCGAACTCGCTGAAGACCAGCACCAGGACGCGTGTCGGCCAGCCGCGCCGCCGCCAGGTCGTCGAGGAACGCCCGGAGCGACGCCGAGAGCTCCTCCAGCAACGGGGCGTGGTGCGGGAGCTGGTCGCCGTGGGTGTCATAGCCTCCCTGCTCGAGGTAATAGACGCGCGTGCCCAGCCCGGCCTTGATCAGCCGCGCCGTCAGCTTCAGCCGACGGGCGAGCTCCGACTCGGGATAGGCCGCATCGCCGCGGGCCTCGCCGAGGGCCTCGAGACGGTCCGCGGTCGTGTAGGCGTCCAGCAGGCTGCGGCGGAGGAACTGCCCCAGGTCGTCGCCGGCGGACGAGGAGCCGATCGGCCGGGACTCGGCCTCCTTGTCGATCAGGGCATAGTCGTCGAGCCGGTCGAGCGCGGCGCTCGACGGACCGCCGGCCGCGGATGGCCGACGGCGGGTCGTCGGGCCCGATCAGGAGCGCGGCCGGGGCGCCGTCGCGGGTCGGCGGACCCTCGTCGAAACCGCGGCCGACCCAGCCCAGCCCGGTGTGGTCCCGCTCGTCGAGCCGGGCCGATTGCCAGATCGCCATGCTGCGGAAGTGCGAACGGCTCGGGTTCGGATACCCCACGCCCGGAACGATCGCCAGCCGGCCCGATTCCAGCAGCTTCCCCGCGTCGCGCATCGCCGGGTGCAGACCGACCTCCCCGTTGACCGGGATCAGCCGCTTCTCGGGCAGGCGGAGCGCCTTGCGGTACTTCGCGTACCCTTCGTCCCGGAACGGGACGACCGTATTGATGCCGTCGTTGCCGCCGTCGAGCTGCACGACGACCAGGATGCGGCCATCTTTCTCCGGGCCGGCGGCGTGCGCCGTGCGCGCCAGGAAGCCGGGCAGCGTCGGCGCCAGCGCGATCAGCGTCGAATCCCGCAGGCCGCGGGCGAGGAAGCCACGGCGTGTGATCACGGTCTTATCTCCTGGGAAAGGGGTCAAATCCGCTGCGCGTCCGGCGAGGCCAGCAGTCGAACGAGGGCCTGCCGGGCCGGCCCCGGCGCATCGAGCGGGACCTCGGGGCCATCGGCACCGAGCAGCAATTGCGCGAAGAACGACGGATTCCGCCCCTGGCCATGGTGGGCGGCCAGCGCGATCGGGTCGAACGACGTACCCAGGCCGACGTGCGCGCCGTCGACCAGGGCCGCGGCGAAGTTGGCCCGTCCGATGGCCGAGCGGGTCGTGATCCAGGATCGGCCCCCGGGCCAGCCGCCGACGTTGGGCGGATAGAACAGGTCCTGGCCCAGCCCCCCGCACCACTCGGCCAGCACCGGCGTGCTCGGCGCCGGGTCGAACATCTCGAGGGCCCGCACCGTGCCCACGACATAATCAATCGGGCTGGCGATGCGCCGGCCCAGATTGGCGACGTCGAAGAACAGCCGCGACCGAAGCATCGTCGCGATGCCCCAGCCAATGTCCAGGTCGTGCGCCCGCAGTCCTCCGGCGAGCGCCTCGACCGCACGTTCGTCGACCGCCCCCTCGCCGAAGAACTCGTGGCACAGCCGCCAGGCCAGCCGCCGGGACGTCGCGGGATGGTCCAGGAGCAAAGCCGCCAGGCCGTCGGTGTCGAACGCGGCCGTGCGGCCGAGGATGGTCGTGGTGCCCTGGTCGTGCCGCGAGGGAATGAGCCGGACCTCATCACGCACAAGCCGCCAGCCGGTCAGGGCGCGGGCCGCCTGCTTGACATCGTCCTCGGAATAGGGACCGATCCCGAGCGTGAAGAGCTCCATCAGCTCGCGGGCCAGGTTCTCATTGGGCTGGCCCCTGGTGTTATCGGGCGCGTCCAACCAGATGAGCAAGGCCGGGTCGCGGAGCATCGTGCGCAGGAGCGCCCCGAACGGGGCCCGGCAGAGCGAGCGCAGCGTCTCGTTCTGCCGCCGCATCAGCGCCAGGTTGTTGACCTTGCCGTTGCTGGTGGCGAAGTGGCCATGCCACAGGAGCGTGAGGCGCTCCGTCAGCGGGTCCGGGCCGAAGAGCATGCGGTAGACCCACCAGGCCTTGAGGCGACTGGAGTCGGGCGCGGCCAGCGCCCGGTCGGCCAGGCGGTCGGCGAACGCGGCGAAATCCGCGGGGATGCCGCAGGATCGGGACTTCCCCTCCAGGAGCCGGTTGATCGACGCTTCGGGGCCGTCCTTCAAATCGCGCTGGAGCTCCTCCCAGGTGGCGGCGAAGCCGGCCCGGCGGTGCAGGTGGACGACCCGCCGCAGGTTCCAGGGCATTCCTTCGTCGGGGACATAGGGCGCCCAGGGGTCGCCCGATGTCGGTCGCATGGTGTGCGCTCGCACCGGCTTCCTCCCTCCCGAGCGGTCATGGTTGGCGTATTTCCTTGGCCTTCACGTCGCCCAGGTCACGGACCTCGCCCGGTTTCAGGGCGGGCTTCGGGAGGGCATTGCCGGCATTGCTTTCCACCCCGGTCTCGAATGTCACCTCGGTCTCCACGCCCGGCACGAACGCTTCGATCCGGAAGCGACCCTGGGCGTCGGCGGTGACCGTCCTCGCCGAACTGACATCCGAAGCCCGTTCTTGTGGGCTGGTCCGGGTCGGACATCCAGACACTCATCGGGGCCCCCGCCCACGGCAGGCCATCGTCGTCGAGGAGCCGTCCTGTGATCGCGCCCGCCGGGACGAGCTTGACCTCCAGCGGCGCGGTGGATTTCAGGTCTTCGTCCTTGAGCACGGCCGCCCCGACGAGCTTGCGGGCCTTGTGCGTGAAGACCAGCAGCCGCGGATGGCCCGGCTCCAGGCCCCCGACCTCGAAGGTATCGGCGTCGAGCGCCCGGGAGCGCACGGTCCCCCACCAGTCGCAGGCGCTGAGGCCGTAAGCCTCGGCGCCGACGACGGGCAGCCCGTCCGGGCCGGTGAGCCGGCCCGCGCGGCTCGGGCCGCGGGTCAGCTCGAGGTCCACGGCCAGCGGTCCCGAGCCGGCCGGGACGTCGATGAATCGATAGGTGTGATAACCGACGAGCCTTGTGTGAATATACCCTGTCCTCGATCGTATCGTTTCTCCGGTCCGCTGCCTTCAGGTGGGCGGCGACGTACGGGTCAACCGTCCCTTCGACGGCTGCGGCCGCCGGCGATCATCCCGCGGCCGGGCGGGACCGTCAGCCCGAACGCCCCGTCGGCCAGCCGGGAGAACCCGCGGCGCGTCTCCGGTTGGCCACGTTATCCGGCGCTTGGTGTATTCGACATCCGCTGGTGGGACCACCCGGCCGGTCACCTTGTCGATCAACCGTCCGGTCACGATCACCCCCGGGGGCACCTCGACCGCCGCCTCGATCGGCTTGAGCCCCTCCGTGTCATCGATAATCTCCCAGCGGCGGAGGAACGCGTCGATCCCTTGCCTCGGGATGACCTCGATTTGGTAGGATTCCGCCTTCGGCACCCCATCGAGGCGGAAGCGGCCCGCGGCGTCGGTCCGGGCGGTGACGGCGGTATGCGTCCCCGGGTCGACGCCCTGGACGATGGCGCCTTCGACCGGCTTGCCGGACCCCTTCAGGCGGACGACGCCGACGATCGGCTTGGTCGGGCCGGCGATGTAGTCGAAGGTCGCGCCGACGAGCTGCGTCCCCTGAGGGTAGAGGCCATGGAACGCGGCTTCGCGGCCTCGAGTCCCTCGCAGCTGGGAAGCGGCCGGGCCCTGGGCGGCGCCTTCGCGGGGCGGGCCATCACGTCGAGCGTGCCGTCGGCCACGCCGCCGCCGTGGAATTCCAGCCGGGCGATGCGGTCGCGCCCGATCCCCCGGACCTCGAACCGACCGTCGGCGCCGGTGGTCCAGGTGTTCCGGCCCCCGGGCCAGAGGGGCGTGGCTCCGCTCGCCAGGTCGGGGTCGCCCAGCCGAGCGAGTCTCCGTACCGGCGCGCTATCTGAAACATGTTTTCTTCATCCACCGCGCCCGAGGCCAGCATGGCGTCGAGGTCGACCCCGTCGTTGACCTCCCAGATCGCTCGGATCCGTACGACCACCCCGGCGACGGGCCGGCCTTGCGAATCCACGACACGCCCGCGGACGGGCACATCGTCCCGGACCAGCCGCAGCGCCATCTCGCCCCGCTTGACCATGTCGCCGGCCTCGACCCAGGCCGGTGCGAATCCCGGCGCGGCGACCGCGATCTGGGCCTTGTGCCAACCGGTCACGCCGCTCCAGTACGAGCCATCGCTCGCACCCTTGTCCAGCTCGAAATGGAACCGGCCGTCCGCATCCGTCGACGCCACACGCCCCTTCTGCCGCGCGGCCATCGGGTCGATCTCGCTCCAGCGACGTTCGGCATAGGGCCGCACGTAGACCCCGGCGCCGGCCACCGGCTTGCCGTCGGGGTCGAGCACCCGGCCGCGAGCCGGGAATGTGCCGGCCGTGTCGGCGGAGCCCGGTTTCGGCCGCGGGACGGCGGTCTCGGCCGTCGGCCGGGCGGTGGATACCGGCGGCGCGGTCGCCCCCTGCGGGGACTCCTGCCCGAGCGCGATCAGGGCGGCCGACGCCCCCCAGCCGATCAGGCCGGCCGCCAGCAGGGCGGCCGATGCCAATGTGAGCTTCTGGAGCAGCATGATCTTGAACACCTCCTGAGCCAATTGCTGAGCCGCCGCCGAGACGGCCCCGACGGTCGATCGTGGGATTCACCATGGCGACCGCGGCACGAACGGTCGCTTCGCTCCAGGCCGCCGGCACGGCGGCCCGCGCCTCGCGCAGGCAACACCGCGCCCAGGGCCGCGCCATCGGGTGCCAGCCCGCGTCGGGCCAGTCGGCGCCTGAGCCGAGCACGCCCCTCGGCCAGCCGGTGTTGGAGCGTCCGTCTGCTCCAGTGCAATTGCCCGGCGGCCTGCTCCTGGGTCATGCCCTCCAGGTCGCAGTGGACGACCGCGAGACGGTACTTCTCGGGCAGCCGGGCGATCTCCTCGTGCAGCGCCGGCAGCAATTCATCCGAGGCGGCCGGGCCGTTCGTTGAAGTCGCGACAGCCATCTGTCCCACCTGCCTTTCGAGCCTGCGCCGCCGGGCCGCGGCGACATTGGCCTGGATCGCGACGCGATGCGCGACCCGGTGCAGCCAGCCCGCCAAGGCGTCTCGTCCCCGGATTGTGCCGCCCGTTCTTGACCAGGACCAGGAAGGTCGCCTGGAAGGCGTCCTCGGCATCGTGCGGGTCGCGCAGGATCCCCCGGCAGACGCTCAGGACCATCGGTCCGTGCCGCGCCACCAGCGCTTCGAAGGCCCCGGCGTCCCCCTGGGCGAGGAACCGCTCGAGGAGCTGCGCGTCGGAGAGCCCCGCGACCACCCCGTCGGCGAACAAGCGGTTGATCTGTCGCAGGGCGGCGCCCAGCGTCTCGATGGCCATGTGTCGGAATCCCCTCGTGCCCGTGCTCTATAATCAATGTGCGTCCGACCCGGACCGCGGCGCAAATTTTCTTTCGGAATTCTGAGGAGGGGGCGGAGGATCGGAAAGCGAACTTGCACCTGTCCGAGGTTGTGCCGAAGGAAGGGGTGAGAACGGTCCGAAGGCTCCCAGAGGTCAGCCCGTGCCGAGTTGAGCGGAAGCGCAACGCGCTTTCCACCAGTTCGCTTTCTGTGTAATAACGCGAACTCGGCGAGATTTCCACCTCCCACTCCTCGTCGGCCAGGACGGCCGAAAACACGGGCAGGACCCGCTGTTATCGCCATTCGCCGCCTGATACTCTGCTCGGGAGAGAGCAACAGAGTTCGGGATCGCCGTCCGACTGCGAACCGACCGCGTTGCGAAGCAGGTGAGGAGATGGCCCACCAATTCGTCCGCGAGCCCCTCCGGGCCGAAGAGGCCGATCGGCTCGCCAACGGCTGCCGGAGCCCCGAGGAGAAGCTGATCGTCTGGACCCTGCTGGATACGGGACTCCGCGTCTCGGAGCTCTGCTCCTTGACCCGGGACAACGTCCAGTGGCAGCAACGCTCCCTCCGCGTCACGGGCAAGGCCGGGCCCCACGGCTCGCGGCGCAAACAACGGATCGTCCCGCTCTCCGCGCGGGGCCGCGCTATCCTGGAACCGTACTTCGCCCTGAACGACGCCTGGTTCGTCGGCACACGCCAGGCCCAGAAGATCGTCAAACGGGTCGCGAACCGCGCCCAGCTCGCTCGCGAGGTCACTCCACACGTGCTCCGCCATACCTGGGCCACCCTGGCCCTCCAGAAGGGGATCTCCCTGGCGGCCGTGCAGAAGATCCTCGGCCACGATCGCCTGACGACCACGGCGATCTACCTGAATCTCACCGACGGCCACGTCCTCGAGGAGTTCGAAGCGAAATGGTGAGGGGACCATGCCCGCCGTTCACGAGACCGCCTATCCCCGTCTGAAAGAGGGCGTGACGCCGGCCGAACTGGCGGAGGTCTACACACCGACCGCGGGAGAGCTCTCCCTCGCCATGAGGACCTCGACCCGGAGCGGGGCGAGGTTGGGCTTCCTGGTCCTTCTCAAGACGTTCCAGCGGCTCGGCTACTTCGTGCTCGCCGGCGACGTCCCGACGCCGATCGTCCGACACATCGCCCGTTGCCTGGGCATTGACCATCGGCCTGAGCGTCTCCTCAGGTATGACGAATCCGGCACGAGACGGCGGCACATCCCCATCATCCGCGCGTTCCTCAACGTCCAGCCCTTCAACAGCGAGGCCCGCGCCCTCGTCGCCACTGTCGTGCGCGAGGCGGCGCAGACGTAGGACGACCTGGCCGACCTCATGAACGTTGCCGCCGAGCAGCTCGTCAGAAACCGCTTCGAGCTGCCCGGGTTCACGACGTTGCTCAAAGAGGCGAGGCGTGGTCGAACCGAGGTCAACCGCGGTCTCTACCGGCGTATCGCTCATGCCCTGGGCGACGAGGGACGCGTGCGGCTCGATCGCATTCTCACCGTTGATGGCGCCACCCGGCGCAGCCCGTGGAACGCCATCCGAGAAGATGCGGGGCGGCCGACGCTGAAGCACCTCAAGCACCTCGTCGACCGCCTCCACTGGTTGAAGACCCTGAATGTCGGGGCCTCGGCCTTTGGAACGATCGCTCGTGTCAAGGTCGAGCACTTCGCCGCCGAGGCGAAGAGCCTGGACACCGCACGGATGCTGGAAATGCAGCCACAAAAGCGCTACACGCTCGCCGCCGCCCTCATCCGGGCGCAGGTGGCCCGCACCCTCGACGACCTGGGCGAGACCCTCATCAAACGCATGGCCAAGATCCACCACAAAGGCCAGGAAGCCCTCGCCGACTACCGCAGGCGTCAGCAGGGCCGAACCGACGAACTCATCACGATCCTGCACGGCCTGGTCGCCGTGATGAACGGCAAGGGCAGCGCACGCAAGATGCTCGCCGCGATGCACGCCGTGGTGGGCGACCAGGTTGAGCAGATCCTTCAGGATTGCGAGACCCACGCCGCGTATGCCGACGACAACTCCTCCTCGCTGCTGTGGCGCTGCTACAAGAGCAGGGCTTACGCACCAGCCTGGGATGACTGGGTGCTCTGGGGATGAGCGGCTCGACTCTGTTGTGTAGTCCGGCTGTCTGGGGATCGGGCGCCTCTTGTACCATCGATCGCCAGGATCCCGTTGACACCTTCAGGGACGTCCACACCATGACCGCCATCCCCGAGCCGATCTCCGCTCCCCCGGCCCACGACCCGGCCTCGATCCTCGACCATTTCGCCGACCTCCCCGACCCGCGCCGCGAACAGGGGCGAATCCATCGACTCGACGAGATCATCTTCATGGCCACCTGCGCCTCGTTCTGCGGCGCCGAGACCTGGGAGCAGATCGCCGGCTACGCCCATTCCAAGATCGACTGGCTCCAGACTATCCTCACCTTGCCCGGCGGCATCCCCTCGCACGATACCTTCCGCCGCGTCTTCTGCCTGCTCGACCCGACGGCCTTCCAGAGAGTGCTTCTACGCCTGGATGGCGGCGCTGATGGAGCGGCGCGGATTGACCCCGCTCGCCTCGGATCCGCCCGCACTGAGGCCGATCGCCATCGACGGCAAGGCCCAACGCGGCTCGGCGCGGCGCACCGTCGGTCGATCGGCCTTGCACGTCGTCAGCGCCTGGGCCGTCGAGAATCGTTTGACCCTGGGGCAAGTGGCCACCGACGCCAAATCCAACGAGATTACCGCCATCCCCGAGTTGCTCGAGCTGCTGGACCTCAAGGGGGCCGTGGTGACCATCGACGCCATGGGCTGCCAGAAGGGGATCGCCGCCGACATCATCGGCGGGGAGGGCCAGTACGTGCTGGCGGTCAAGGAGAACCAGCCGCATCTCTACGAGGACATCGAGCGGGCGTTCGAGGAGGTCTTGGAATCTGGCGAGCCCGGTGTGGACTTCACCGAGTGTCAGACCGAAGGGGTCCGCAGCGGTCGCCAGGAGACCCGCAGTTGCTGCGTGATCACCCAGCCGAAGGGCATCCGGGACGCGGGCCTGTGGGCCGGGCTGACGGCGATCGTGATGGTGATCAGCCAGCGGGTGGTCAACGGGGTCGTCGGGAGCGAGACCCGCTACTTCATCGGCAGCGCGGCCGGGACGGCGGAGGAGTATCTGGGGTGGGTGCGGGGCCATTGGGGGATCGAGAACTCGCTGCACTGGGTCTTGGACGTCTGTTTCCGCGAGGATGACCAGAGGCACTGGGCCGGCAACAGTGCCGAGAACCTGGCATGGCTCCGCAAGCTGCGCTGTGTCTGCTCAAGGCGGAGAAGAACAGTAAGGGCAAGAGTATCGCGACTCGCCGCCTGCTGGCGGGGTGGAAGAACGACTATCTATTGAGTGTACTGGCCCAAATCCCAGAGAAATCTGGTGCGTAAGCCCTGGCTACAAGAGTCACCGCCAGACGCTGTTCGAACTTCTGGACGAGATCCGACTCGCCACGACCAGCCGGGATACTACGGTCGCGGACGCCCTCGCATTCCTGCGCTCGAACTGGACCAGCCGACGTGATTGGCTCGAACTCGACCCGCAGAGCCCCCTCGACCTCTCGTGGGTCCCCGACAAGTGGTGGAAGCTCGTCACGGGATCGTCGAATCGCAACCGCATCCCCACCGAGGTCAACCGCAGGCACTTCGAGGTCTGTCTCTTCTCGCAGATCGTCGGCGAACTCGAGTCCGGTGACCTCTGCATCGAGGGGAGCGACCAGTACGCGGACTATCGCAGCCAGCTCGTCCCGTGGACCGAGTATGCGCGGGATGTGGCCGGGTACGGAGAACAGGTCGGCCTGCCGGTGGAGGGCCGCGCGTTCGTGGCCCACCTGAAGGACTACCTGGCCCGCATTGTCGCCGAGGCCGACGCGAGTTTCCCGGCCAACGAGTACCTCAGGATCGAGGCCGGCGAGCCCGTCCTCGGGCGGCTCCCGCGGCTGGAAGAGCCCCAGGACGTCAAGGAATTGGAGCAACGGATCGCGGAACGGATCGAGCCGCTCGACATCCTCGACGTGCTCGTCAACACCGAGAACTGGCTCAACTGGACCCGGTTCTTCGGGCCGATCTCCGGACACGACGCGAAGATCGACGCCTCGCGGGCCCGGTACATGGCGACCGCGTTCTGCTACGGCTGCAACCTGGGACCCTCCCAGACCGCCCGGTCGCTGGAGGGCTACGACCGCCGACAGGTCGCATGGGTGAACCAGAGGCACGTCACCGAGGAGAAGCTCGACAAGGCGATCACCGCCCTGATCAACGCGTACAACCACTTCGCGCTGCCGAAGTGCTGGGGCTCCGGCAAACACGCGTCGGCGGACGGCACGAAGTGGGACCTCTACGAGCAGAACCTGCTCTCCGAGTATCACGTCCGCTACGGCGGATACGGCGGGATCGGCTACTACCACGTCTCGGACACCTACATCGCGCTGTTCAGCCACTTCATCCCGTGCGGCGTGTGGGAGGCGGTCTACATCCTGGACGGGCTCCTGAAGAACCGGTCGGACATCCAGCCCGACACGGTCCACGCCGACACCCAGGGGCAATGCAGTCCGGTCTTCGGCCTCGCTTACCTGCTCGGTATCAATCTCATGCCCCGGATTCGCAACTGGAAGGATATGAAGCTCTTCAGGCCCTCGAAGACCCTCGCTACAGGCACATCGACTCGCTGTTCACGGACGTGATCGATTGGCCGCTCATCGAGACGCACCTGCCCGACATGCTCCGCGTGGCCCTGTCGATCCGGGCGGGCCGGATCGCGGCCTCGACCTTGCTGCGCAGGCTTGGGACCTACAGCCGGAAGAACCGGCTCTATCAAGCCTTCCAGGAGCTGGGCCGCGTCGTCCGGACCGCATTCTTGCTGCGGTACCTCAACGAAGCCGAACTTCGCCGCGTCATCCAGGCCGCGACCAACAAGAGCGAGGCGTTCAACGGCTTCGTCCAGTGGCTCTTCTTCGGCGGCGAGCGGCTGATCGCCGAGAACGACCGCGACCGGCAGCGGAAGCTGATCAAGTACAACCATCTGGTCGCCAACTGCCTGATCTTCCACAACGTGCAGGCCCACACACGCATCCTGCGCCAGCTCGCCGAGGAAGGGGAGGGGTTCGACGACGCGACCCTCTCATGGCTCAGCCCGTATCTCACGGAGCACGTCAACCGGTTCGGCAAGTACACGCTGGATCTCGACCGGGACAGCCCGGCCCCGGACTACACGCTCGACTTGCGAGCGGGCAGGGAACCCGCCCTTGCAACCGCGTCGATGTGAGGTGCTCACGGTGCCAATGGCCCATTTCGTCTCGAATCGTTGACATACCCCGCCTCGAGTCCGGCAAGGTCTTCGCCCGGGCCGTCCGACCGATGCGAGCTGGGTACGGCATCCCAAGGTGCCGATGAGCGAGGCGACCCGGCAACGGCAGACCTGTCTGGCCGAACAGAGACAGCGCCGCCGGCCGCAAGGTCAGCCCCATGCCGATCGCGGCGCAGATCCTCGAGGTTGCGTTGAGCGGCCCCCTGGAGCGGTGACGGCTTCGGCCATGCCGATTGTGGCGGTCGATATCAGGATTTCGGATGCCGTCAAGGCGATCATTCGTGCTGAAATAGCGGCTGGGCGACGTGAGGAGTAGCTCGAGTGTCGTGGGGTTTCGCCGGAACGTCCGGCCGTTCCGGATCGGGGTCCATCGCCGTCCCGCCGCCCCCCTGCCATCCTCAAGATCGCCACGGCGGAAACCAGCTCCGTATTGCCCCGGAAACGCCCCTTCCCGACGCGAAACCGTCTGTCCGCTTCGAGGATGTCCGAGACCACATCATGACGCGTCTCGCGCGGATCGCGATCCTCGCTGAATCGCCGAGGGCTCATCCGGGCCGCCCTCAGCGGCGCTTGCCGCTGGCCTTGTGCCCCCGCTGAGTCTCGATCAGCGCCGCACGGCGCTACAACCGCTCCTCCATGGTCTGGTCCTGGACATCAGGATTGTTCCGGGGTCAGCGTCTCCCACGGTCCGGGGGTCCCGCGACCGCACGCGCCAAGGATGGTCTGGCCGGACGGAATTTGCCCTGTGCGACCGCCGCTTTAACCGTTTCAATAACAAGCACTTATGTAATCCCCTGGGCTTGATTGATTTGGGCTTGCTGGAGGCGTCGAGCAGCCTGAATTCAATCAAGTCGCGTGCATTGCGAGTCCTCAGCTCCGAGAGCTAAAAAAACCGCCAACGGTGTCCCGGCAGCAGGCCGGGACACCGTTGGCGGTCGTCTCTCAGGTTGAGGGCTAGGCGGCAGATGGTGGAGGATCGCAACGGCGGTCCTCGTCGGGCTTCGACTCCGAGCGGCCACGGTCCATCTCCGCGCACGGGTCCGGCCATCGGGTGCCGATAAACCCTGCGATTGGTGCCAGTGCCTGATCGCCTTGGTAATCGTGGGGCGACAGCAGTTCAACCGAGTCGCGATCTCGTCGTAGGAGTGACCCTCGTCGTACATCCGCATGGCGTCCTCGGCCAGTTGCATGTAGAGCGGGGGTCCCAGGTGCTTCTGGGTCAGGGTCGCCCGGCGGGATCGGCCATCGGGTTTGGCCATCCCGCGCTGCTGGTACCAGGAGTCCAGGGCCTTGGCGGCCAGGTTTCGGGTGATGCCGAGATCGTCAGCGATGGCTTTGATCAGCATCCCCTGGTCGTAGAGCTCCTTGACGCGGTCGGCCCAGGCTTCGCTGGGGGTCGGCTCGCGGTAATCGATCGTGATGACCGACTCCTCCAGGGTCCTCGGGCGGAGCGGCACCGGCGAGCGTCTGGACCAGGCCGGTGAGCAAGTGCAGACGAAACCGCCCCTGGAGCCAGCCGCGTTGCGCCTTGGGCTCGCCGCACTGGAACAGCTCGATCCGGCCGCCGGTCAGCAGGTCGATGATCTGACGGACCTGGGTGCCTTGCCGGTCACCTCGTCCGATCCTGGCCGAGGTCAGGATCGCCTCGAAACGGGCCAGGAGCTCCCGGACTTCGGCTTCGGTCGGGACGACGGCGGGGCGGGTCCCGGCGGCTTCCAAGGTCTTGATCTCGGCGTCCAGCCCGGGTGCGCCGACGCCGGAGCTCCCGGAGTTCGTTGGCAGATTCCTGGCGATCGGTCTCGGTGTCGCCGGGATTGTCCATGATGAACCGATCTGGCGCCCGAGTGCCTCGATGAGGGAGCTCAGGCCTTGCAGGCGGTTCCGGGTCGGGTCGCTGGAGGTCGTCGGCCGTTCGCGGCGACAGGCGTCGATGACCGCCGCGACCAGCTGCGAGTCCTGGCGGAGCAGATCGGCGAGCGTCCGGCAGGTCAGCGTCAGGGCCAGCCTCCGCGGAAGGAGGGAGTACAGCGGTCGCTGGTCAGCCGGCAGCTGCCGGCAGGCCTTGCAAAAGAGGGACTGCCCGTGGCTGCCGCCGACGTAGAGGATCTGGTCGTGGATGGGGCAGACGAAGAGGCCATGGATCAGTCGAGGGCGTGATCGGGGGTCGCCGCCTTTGGGCTTGCGGCCCGCGTCCGCGCGACACGCCTGGGACAGACGCCGCTGGGCCTGATACCACAAGGCGTCAGGGACGATGCGTAACGATTCGAACTGGGCGGTCCGGAGCGGCTGATCGCGCGGGACGCGGCAGCATATAGTCCTTCTTGCTCTGCCAGACGTTCTCGGCGGCGCCGTACTCCCACCAGCCGCGATAGCGGGGATTGGCGAGCAGATAGCGGATCGCCCCGTGGGTCCAGTGCTCGTTGAGCGCTGCGGGGACTGCGGGGGATCGCTGGGATCGTCATTGAAGCGGCGGACGATCTCGCCGATGGACAGGCGATCCTCGACGAACCAGCGGAAGGCCTGCTCGACCCAGGGGGCCGCCTGGGGATCGATCTCGAGGGCGCGACGGGGTCGCTGGCCCTGGTCTTCTGGCCCGGGACCTCGCGGCCGCGGTAACCGAAGGGGATCGTGCAGCAGACCATGCCCGCGGTCGAAGAGACCTTCGTGGGCGGCGCGGATATTCGTCGGCGTACATGCCGACGACGGCCTCGTCGGTCATGGCGTGGACCTGCAGCAGCATCCGCCAGCGGTTCGCGTCGGCGGTGTCCACGCCGGACTTGACGAACAGGCAGCGGATGCTTGCGCTCGACGACCTCTTCCTCGACGAACTGCAAGGCCTTGTAGGTCTTGCGGGACAGCCGGTTGGTGGAGAAGACCAGGAGGACGTTGACAGGCCTTCTCGGCCAGGATGGATCGCAGTCGGTCCAGGCCGGGTCGGCGGTCCTTGGCGCCGCGGACGGCCAAGTCGAAGCAGACGAACTCGCGCGGGACGAAGATCTGCTGGGCCAGGGCGGACTCGAAGAGGGTCCGGACCTGGTCGGCGATCGAGTCCTGGAACCGCGAGCTGTAGCGCGCGTAGATGGCGCCGATGTCCTGGGCCTGCTCGCGGGGCAAGCGGGCATGGAAGTCGGCGGCGAGCCGATCGATCTCGAGGTCGTACTGGTCGCGGAGCCTTGAGCGTTCGACCTCGGAGTGCGAGCCGGAGGACCGGGCAGAGGTCTGCGTCGTCATGGTGTTGTCCCTGGTAGGGACCTCCTTGTCGCTAGGTGATCGGGCCTGAGGGATGGTCCGAGATCCGGCCATCCCGCGAGACTCGCGAGCGACCAGCGCAGGTGACCAGGTCCCAAGAACGATTGTTAGAGGAATGGGCGGAGATCGTCCAGGGTCCCGAATCGCGAAAATCAGGACCGTGTCCCGGGCCTCGCCCTCGCGGGCCGAGGATGGAGCTGGAGCGAGGTGTCAAACCGATGGACGAGGCACGGAATGGCGCCGGCGATCAGTTCTTGACCTTGAGCGCCGGCACTGAGCTGCGCCGCCCCTCGACGGCAGGCGGAGATGGCCTTGCGCCACTTATCGACCTGATCGACCGTGATGTCGACCGCCTCGGCGATCGCCTCCTTGAGTGCGGCGATGAATCCCGCGAGGTCGAGCTCGGTCCGAAGCGATCGGGGATGACCCGCTGCCAGTGGAGGACTTCGAGGATGGTGGCATAGGCCTTGTGATGGGGGAGTCCGGCCGCGGAGCGAGGGAGCCCGAGCTGGTCGGCCAGGCATCGCTGTTCCTGGAGGATCCGGGCCAGGAGGTCGTCGTCGCCGGTTAACGGGTAGTGGATGGGGAGGTAGAGGTGGAGGCCCCGTTGGGGCAGGGCGGGTGCCCCGTGCGGTAGGAGGTTGGGGAACAGCGGGCCTTGGGGGTCGGGTAGGTCCCAGGAGGCCATGCCGGCCAGGCCCCAGCGATCGCAGTAGTGGAAGAAGTCGGCTCGCGAACGCCGTCGCCGGCCTCGGAGGCGGTCGTGCGGTGTTCGTTCGGGGAGGTCGGAGTGGAACGAGCCGCGCCGGAGTGGGAATCGGGGACGATCCGCTTCGGGCAGGTCCTTCCACCGCTGGGCCAGGCTTCGACAGTCATGGAGGAAGGTGGGTTCGGTGAGCAGCCAACCGGCGTAGCCCTTGAGTCGCACCGACGGCGATCTCGGCCCGTTGCGCCAGTTGTGGGATTTCCTGACACACGGCCGGCGTCCAGCCCAGGGCGATCATCTGGGCCTCAGAGGGCAGGGGGGGCGGAGGCGAGAAGAATGGATAAACGATGGGTGAACCATCGAGGAATCCGACGGCCCGGCTTTGCCGGCACAGATGGTTCAGCGCGCGTTCGGCCACTGCCGCCCGGCGGTCCAGCAGCGGCGGTCGGCCGAGTCGAGGTTGCTCGAGCCGGGCGATGATCGGCTCGGTGAGGCAGTAGAGCGGATTGGTCTGGGGCAAGCGCTCCGAGCTAGGCCGCGTGGGCCTCGGCAGAACTGATACCATGCGTGATCTACGGTCGGGAGGGCCGGCCCACGATCTCCGGGACGGTAACACGCCATGGTCGACCTTCCTGGACGCCTGGGATTGCATGAGGAATCGGAGCCGATCGATCCATTATAGGATCGGGGCGGATCTCGCAGGCTTCCTCAGGCGAGGCGATCCTGGGCGGGTAGGTCGGGATCGTGGCGATCCGGTTCTGGCCGATGACGGTCGCGGAGCCATTGCCGGGCCAGGAGCTCGGCCGATGAGCTGCGCCAGACCTTGGCGGGATTCGTCGATGGCACCGGCGAGGTCGGGCCGCTCCCGGATCGGCGCCGGGTCGGGAGAAGGGGACGGGTTGTTGCCAGCGAGCGCGTCCATGGGGAAGATCTCCTGCTGAGAGAACGGGGATGTCCAACGTCATCGTGGGGTCTGGAACAGGGGGACCGGCGGCCGGTGGTGGCGGTGTCACGATCGGCGGGAGAAGGGGCTGTGCCGGCGCGTGAACCAGCCGCCGGCCAGCCTGGCCTGGAGCCTGATGAAGAGCCATTGACTCTTCCGGGCCCACGCGGTCCGATCCCGAGAGCTCGGCCCCTTTGGGTCTGCCGGGGAGTCGTTCCCAGACCGATCGTGAACCGCTGCAGGCACTCGGGACCCGTCCTCGCCTCATGGCGGAGGGGGACCCGGTCGTCGGATCGGGCGCGCCCGACGAGAAGTCTTCGGAGGCGATCCCGGCTGGCATCCTGTGAACGCGGCGCGGCGCACGAATGGTCGGTCGGCACGGCAGGCGAATCCGGGGGTCACGCCCAGGATGGGATGCCCGCGATCGGCCAGCCGGGGCCCGGTCCAGGAGATCAACGGCCGATCACGGGCGGGATGCCGAGCGATCGTGTGGCTCCATCGGTCACATGCCTGGCACGGTCGGCCCTGCTTCGCACGGCCGACGCCGTGGGAGGTGTCGTCCCGGAGGGCATCCGCATCGGAGACGCGCGCGAACCGCGAGCTTGCCGGACCCGGACCCAGGGATGGTCGACCTCCCGGGGCCGCGCCCGCGGTCGGCGTCGCCGATCTTTTGCACCTCGGTGGCGGGCCGAGGGCGTTAGCGGGCGAACCCCTGAGTGCCATCGGCGAGGGCTTTGGGCCCCGCTTGGTGAGTCCAGGCCACGCCACGAAGCGAGACCTGCCGCGGTGACCCCGGAGCCCGCTGTGGCCGGACGCGAATCGGGAGAAGCGGGCCATCCTGGCCGATGCCTGCGAGAATAGCTGGTACGCGGTAGACCCCCGCCCTCGATCCGGAGGGCAGGGGCCTGACGCCAGTCAGGACCGGGACGACCGCGAGGGGCCTGGGGTTGGCGAGCGAGGCATCCCATCATCGTTCCTGACTTCAGGGTTTTCCAGCCGGTCCCATCCGCGTCCTCCGTCGTCGTCGGCCGCCGAATCCGGGGCATCCCGGCGGTTTTCCGGCTCGCGAGCACCTTCCGCCATCGCGGCCAGCGAAGCCTGCACCCACGAGAGCCGGGCGGCGACCGTCCGCCTCAGACCCGCATGATCCCGCAGTCTCTGAGGAGTGACCCCCGCCAAGGTTCGATGGACCAGGTCGATGAGCTCATCGAGGCGGTCATCGGAACCGAGATGGAACCGGCGGTAGCGGGCGATGAAATCGACGAGGTGGTCCACGGCGCCGTCGCGGAAGACCTTGGGAGAGCCGGCGGCCGGAATCGCCCGAGATCCGTTCGCCGAGGTGGGCGACCCGTCGGGTGAATTCGCCGTAAGAACATCCGCTCGGCCAGCCGGACGGCGTCCTCGAACAGGGTCTGGACGCGGTACTCCTCGAGCTGATGGACGTCCGGCGAGAACCAGGTCAAGTTCGGGGGCGGTTCGAGGTTGGGGAAGTCCCAGCGAAAACCGAAGAGGTCGCGGAGGGTGGCCGGGTAGTCGGCCGGGTCGAAGAGCGAGCCGAGTTGTCGAACGGCGTCGGCCCGGAGCGGTTCAAAGTTCCGTTCCAGCTCGCTCGCGGCCTCGCCGAGCTGCATCCGGTAGTCGGCCATCTGGCGGTTGAAGTCCTCGACCTGGTCCAGGGGGATTAAGCGGAGGCACGGCTCGGGGAAGGGCAGGGTCAGGCTCCGCCAGTAGGCTTCGATCTGGCCCCGCAGGGAGGTGAGGGCGCGGAAGGCCGGGATGGTGGATGTCAAGGAGCCTCTTGGCCGCCCGGAGGAACTGAGGGGTCGCCTCGAAGCCTTGGGCTGCCCGGGCATTCTGCTCGGGCGTGAGCGCCTTCTCGACGCCGAACCAGGTAAACCGGACGCGGCAGGCGACCATCAGGATTCGGAGCCGCTGGTCCGAGGTCAGGAGCTGGTCCAGTCCTGGCCTGCGGGATCGTGGGACGAGTGGTTCATCGGGACTCCGGGACAAAGGGATTGAGGGATCGCAGAGCCCGCCGATCGGGATGCGGAGGTCAGTGGATCGTCAGTCGCCGCCGGCCCGCGACCCGGTCTCGATCCAATCGCGAGGTGTGGGGTACGGACAGACCAGCCGCCCCTGGCCGGGTCGGTCGTTGGCGAGCCGGTCGCGCTCCCCGGGCCGAGAAAGGCAGAGTGGGATACGTGGGGAGATTGAGGTCCGATGAGCCACTGGCAAGGGGTGGAGTGGTAGGGTATGGGATGACGAAGGGCCTGACCCCGGCGGAGGAAATACCCCGGCGAGGGGTCTGTCCGCTGGAGGCGAGATCTGCGGCGGCAGTGGTCCGGGGGTGCCACCTTATCGATCGAGCGACTGACGACGCCTGATCTCCTGCACGATCGGGGGTTAAGTTCGAACGGGCGTGGCGGCCGCCGCCTCCCGCAGGTGGTGCAGCCCGCCTGCCGGCTGGCCATCCGGCAGGCGGGCTGCACCACCGCGGCGGGGATCGGCGCCGGGTCATAGATCGAGGGTGATGAGAGGGATTTGTTCGCGTTCGCGGTCGTGGGACCGAATCCGGTCCTGGCCGTACCATGGCGTCGCCCTCGCCGGGTGAACTCCGGCATCACCGAGGGGAGGGTCGAGGGCCGGCGGCCGGGATTTCGCCCTGGTATTCCCGCCAGCTTCGCGCGAGCCATGAGCGGGCCTGGCTCACGGCCGCCGGCGTGATCCCGACGAACCGGGCAACCTCGAGGGTCCCGTGGCCCTGGGTGAGCAACTCGGCCGTCCTCCGTCGCCGTTCGGGCAGGCGCGAGAGCCAGTCTTCGAAATCGAGCCGGAAGCACGCCTCGTCGGCGGGGCTGACGCGGCGGTCGGCGGCGAGCCATTCCTTCCAGGACGCAGGCCCCGAGCCGGTCAGGGTGGCCGGCCCGGAATCGTAGGAATCCACGCGGAAGCAGGCGAGTTCCTGGGCACGGCGGTGGAAGATGTCCATGGCGCCGCGACCGCCGCCGCGATTGCCGATCCGCCGCCCCTTGAGGGCGTGGCGCAGGCCCAGGCGGCGATGCCGGTCACGCCGACGGCCATGGGATTCCTCCCGCGCTCCACCAATCCGCGCCAGGCCTTCCAGGCACAGGCAAGGATCTCGGCGAGGAGATCGTCACGGTCGTGCCGCCGCCGGCGGAGGGCGTAGCGGGCGGATTGCCGGATGACCGGCAGGGCGGCCTCGAATTGGCGGTGGACGGAGGCCAAGGTTGCTGTCGTCATGGGAGCGATCTCCTGGCAGAGGGACCGCCCCGTTCCGGGGCGGTTGGTGGTGAAACGAACGATCTCGGCGGACTGAGCGGATTGGCCCGAACGCGGCGCGGATGCGGAGGATGCGTTGGAGAGCACCCGCGACGTCCCGGCTGGGGGGAAGGCTAATCCGTTCGTCATTGATATATGACATGAAATATTAATAATTTAAGTGTATATATGAGATTTCCATGATGGCAGGCCGGGATGTCCCGGGTGGATCGCCACAAACTCGTGTCCCAGGCCACCACCGAGACGATCTGGTCCTCGTCGAACTCGCAGTGGCTCAGGAGAGGGTGGGAGGCCCGGGATGACGAGGGATCGAGGCGGGTGGAATGGGGTGGGCGGTCGACGCGGTGCCGTGAGGCACGAGAGGATTGCGGTATGACGGGGAGGGCCGGGAGGTGGGCGTCGGTGTCTGAGAAATTCATAATTATTATATATTTAATATATATAAAATGTAAGAACATAAAGCAGATTATGTCCCATAGCATATCCGGCATGGGAACGCAAGAAGCTTTTCCCAGGGCAAGGGTTAAAGCCGGGAATCGCAAGGGGTTGCGCCGTGCGTGCGTGCGTGGAAAGTCGGTCTAATAGTCCAGATTCTTGTGAAGTCTCTGGACGAAATGGCGTGACGAAAAGGCTTTTACCATTGACGGTTAGGGATGGATAGTCTAAAAGTCTAAATCAAATCGGGAATCGGCCGGATGGAGATGCCGATGCCTGCCACGAAACGCCACCAAGGGACACCCCCACAAGGTGCTGCATCTGACGACCTACGACCGGCTGGAGGCGTATCTCGCGCCTTTGCCGGCGGGCATTTCGGGCTGCTGATCCTCGTCGGAGCCGGCGGGCTCGCCAAGAGCCGTTCGGTGCGGGCGGCGCTCAACGGCCAGGCGTGCTGGATCGAGGGCAATGCCACGCCCTTCGGCATGTACGTCAAGCTCTACCGGCACCGCGACCAGTTCGTCGTCATCGACGACGTCGATGCCCTCTATGCCGATCGCAGTGGGGTTCGGCTGCTCAAGTGCCTGTGCCAGACCGAGGACGAGAAAGCCATGGCCTGGCACTCCGACGCGAAAAGCCTGGAGCGGCAGGGCATCCCGCGTGAGTTTGTGACCAAGAGCCGGGTTGCCATCATCGCCAATGACTGGAAGACCCTCGACGAGAACGTGGCGGCTTTGCAGGACAGAGGTCATGTGCTCCTTTTCCAGCCAGGTGCCGCCGAGGTCCACAAGAAGGCCGGGACCTGGTTCGACGATCAAGAGATTTACGAATGGTTCGCCGCGAACCTCCATCGGGTCAAAGAGCCGTCCCTCCGCCATTACGTGCGGGCCAAGGAACTCAAGGCCGCGGGCATGGACTGGACCGAGGTCCTGGCGGCCGAGGCCGAGAACCCGGGAGCCCGGCTGGCTGCCGAGCTGCTGGCCAGCTCTGCTTACGGCAGTACCGCGGAGCGGGTCCGGGCGTTCGTCGAGCAAGGGGGAGGATGCCGGGCGACGTTCTTCAACTACCGCCGTTATTTACTCCAGTAGATAACGGCGACAATGAGGCCTCCAGCCAGTTGATACCGGCGATTCAGCCCCTCCTCGATTTGGAGTTCGGCATGGAATCGCTCGGGGCTTGCTTCCCAGCACATTTCGGGCTCTCAGCGCCGTAGAGGGCTGTGAGTTCTCCTCGGGAGTCGCAAGCCGGCATATTCAACCTCAACCTCGATCGTTGGTCCGAGATCCTACGGCGCCGTGAAGGGCTGCCGCGTCCTCTCTGACCGCAGACCGCGCCGCGTACAGGCCGGCGACCAGGTCCGGCGGTTGGGGCCCTGGACTGCGAAGCGAGATCGCGACCGTCTCGCCCGCCGTCAACTGGACGAGTGGGTCCACCACCCCGCCCGGCCGGATGGACTCCCGCCGGCACCCGCTGGCGCCTCCAAGTGGACTGTGGCCCGGTAGAACTGTCCCGGCGACCCCTTCACCTTGACGGCGAGCTCTCCGTCCTGGGGAACACCCGGGAACGTCGCGGTCTGCACCGACTGGCCGTCTTTCAGCAAGACCTTCGATTCGACCGGTTTGAGGTGGAGGACCAGGTAGAGCCGCCGCTCGCCGTGGGTCAACACCTTCGGCAGTCCGGACGCGTCGTTGAACAGCCCGACCAGCGAGGCGACCCGGTTCGCCTCTTCACCGGCGCGGATCACCTCCCGGAGCCGCTCGATCCGGCCGGGCTCGTCCCGCCAGAGGGACTCGCCGTGGCGCAGAAGCTCGGGGATCAGCGCGTCCCAGCCGATCCGACCGCCCCGGGCCGCCTCGAGGAGCGCTGACAAGGGGAGCGAGTCGTTCCCGAGCAACTCCCCCAGCCGGTTCGCCGCCTCGAGCGAACGGGGGTGTGATCCGACCCGGGCCACCGCAGGCCACCAGAGTCGGTCTTCCACCGCCTCGAACCGTTCCGGGACGCTCGGGTTCGGCAACCAGACGAGCTTCAGTAACCGCAGGGCCGCCCGCTCGCCCGGGTCGCAGGTCAAGCGGGCCCGCGCCCGTCGGACCTGGAGTGATCCCGGACGGTCAGGATCGAGCGGTTCCGGCTCCGCCTCGAGCACGAGGTAGACGTACGGCACGCGAGGCGAGATCTCCAGCACTAATTCCGCCTCGATGAACGCGCGACCGTCGAGGATCCCTTCCACCTGCTTGAGGACGACTCGCGCCCCGTGCCCCTCATTGGTCACCCCCACGTCCTCGCAGTGGATGAGACGACCTTCGTAGAGGCGAAGTAATGCCTTGATGTTCGCCTGGGCCAGGTTGGTCACCAATCCCCGGAGGCCCGTCGGGCTCACCACGTTGGCCTGGTCCAGGTAATCGAAATCGCCGTTCATTCATCTCCTCCCGTCGCAACCTCCACTCGAATCGTCAACCCGGCCGGCAGGTGCCGGGATAGGTAGCGTTCGAGGCCGGCTTTCAGTCGAGCCACGGCCTGCTCGTCCCGATCCGAGCACCGCACTTGCACCCTCACGCCGCGCACCTCCCGGAGCCACCCGGACCGATCTCGCTCGTGCCAGACCTCCTCCGAACACTCGACCTGATCAACGCCGCGAAAACGCCCGGCGACTAGCGTCGTCACGTCGTGACGGCGGATCAGATACCTGCCGAGCATGACCTGCCGGGCACGACAGAACAGCGAGTCGTCCGACTCCTCCGCCTCGCCCTCGTCCAGGGGGAACGGCTGTTTCGCAGTCTTTATCCCCGCACCACCGGCGACGATGTTCGGGTAGCTGCCATCCTCGTCGGCGCCGGCCCGGTAATCGCGGCGGTATTCGCGCCGGACTGGGTGATACTGACAAGCCTCGAAGAGGGCTGGGTTCACCCAGAACCGCACCCCCTCGGCACGATCCGCGCCTCGCGTCCGGGGCTCACCCTCGATCGGTCCTGCCTCTGCGGCGTAGGTACAAATCAGGTTGAGCGATTCCCCCGGCCGCACCCCATCCGGCAGCAGGAAGACGTAGTGGTCCGGTCGGCGCGGCCACGACGCCGGCACGAGCGGTCGCCCGTCCAGCCGGAAATCGGCCTGGTCCAACCCGACGGGGCCGACCAGCTCCAGTTTCCCTAGCTCGCGAAGGGCCGTCAGGTGTAATGCCGTGCGTCCCGGATCGATCGACTCGGAGACGACCCGGACACTGGCCTTCCAATGACCGATGTTGAACAGGAACCGCTCCAGCCGGACGTCCCCCAGGACGACCTCGTGTGGTGCCCTCGCGAGCGGCCCCTCGGTGCCGAGGCTGACCCAGGTCCGAGGTGGCACGGGCTCATGGCGCCGTACGCCGAGGAATCGACCCGCGAACTGCTCGAGCAATCGGTCGTTGCGACTCATGGCGAACTCCGAGGGTGCCCTAGGGCTGACCATCAACGAACCGCCCGGCCACAGGATCTCGCACTGGAGGGTTAGGCCCAGGGGCTTCCACCAGGCCAGAAGCCGCTCCGTAGCGGCGACCAACGCCCCGGCTTGAGGCGCGATTGCAACGAGGGCCTTCGGGGTCTTCCAGCGTCGCCAGGTAATCCGCACCAAGAGGTGCCGGAGCCCCTGCCTGGTCGCCTCGACCCGAACCCCGGGGTTGACGATCCCGAGGATGAGCGCGAGTTCGCGAACACTCCCCGGCCGGGTCCGTAACGATTCGTGGAGGAATCGCCGCGCGGCGGATGGGGTCCACAAGCCTCCGGGTAGGGGCGGGCATCCCCACTGCCGAAGCAGCGCCGCCGTCAGCTTGTCAACGTCTGTTGATGTCATAGCGGCTGACCACAGTCTTCTTCTTGTCGGCGGATTCGCTGATCCGGTCCGCTTCGAGGGACCACGATTCGTGTATGGTCTCCTTCTTGTTGATAGAACGGAGATTATATAGGAATCGTGTTGTCTCGATGACGGGATCGCGAATCCGTTGATAAGAGACTGTGGTCAGTCGCTATGATATCAACAGATGTTGACAAGCTGATACGGTTAACTCGGTTATGGGCAATGTTCGCTCTCTACCCGGAGGCTTGTGGACCCTATCCGCCGCGCGGTATTTCTCCGCGAGGATCGGTGGGGAGAGCGAACTCGCGCTTATCCTCGGGATCGTCTACCTCGGGGTTGATGATTTTGAGTATGAGCGTGAGTTCGTGAACATTTTTTGTTTGTGTTTGTAACGATTAGTGGATGAATCGCCGCGCGGCGGATGGGGTCCACAAGCCTCCGGGTAGGGGCGGGCATCCCCACTGCCGAAGCAGCGCCGCCGTCAGCTTGTCAACGTCTGTTGATGTCATAGCGGCTGACCACAGTCTTCTTCTTGTCGGCGGATTCGCTGATCCGGTCCGCTTCGAGGGACCACGATTCCTGTATGGTCTCCGTCTTGTTGACAGAACGGAGATGATACTCCCCAGCCGGCTGAACCGGGCGCGAGAGATAGGCGCGAGCGGGTCCACGGAGACCCCGCCGGTGGGGACCTCCACGACCAGTTCGTCGCCGACGGCCAAAGGCACCGCCTCCTGGAAGCGTCCCGAGTCGCCGTGCCGGCCCATCAGCTGGGGCCCGGCAAAGCCAGGTGCGCCGGGGCGCTCGGAGTCCCGGACCTCGACCAGGAATGGCTCCAGCCCCTTGACCGTCGCCGTCCGGCGGATCAGCCCCGGCGGTCGGCGGCGGTGGGCGGTCGGCAGGGGGCCGATCCTCGCCGCGGCCCGCCCCGAGCCGCCGAGCACCCACTCCACGTGCAGCGAGAGCAACAGTCCCTCTTCACCGGAGGGAAGCCGCACAGTCTGACCCGCCCGAGGAAGCGTCCCGGTGATTTCGGCGGTCCAGCCCCCCGGACGCCGGGCCGTCACGAACCCGTCGGTTTCGCAAACCTCGCCGGACGGCGGTCCGATCTCCAGTTCGGACCGGCCGTTGACCCACCATGCCCAGCCCCGCTCCCGGCGCAGATGTCGTCGAGGAGTTCCGGGAGCCGGACGTCGACGACGACCGCCGGCAATTCGCCGGCCAGGGAGGGAGGCCCGTGGCGGCGCAACGGGTCGCGATCACGTGGTGGAAACTGCTGCCCCCCGAGCCGGAGAAGATGTCTCATCGAACGGCTCGAAGAGCCCGTGGGCGGAGGTTGCGGCGGCCCAACCGAGCCCGCCGTTCGGCTCAAGGCGGAAGTCCGCGACACGGAGGAGGTACTCGTTCGCATCGAGGGCGAGCTGGATCGGGGCCCCGATCTCGGGGGAGGCGCAATCCCCGGCCCAGGAGACCTCGCAGCACGGGAGGCGGTTCAGGCCGTCCTCGAGCCGAAGACGGGTCGGCCAGGTCGCGGTTGTCGATGGATACTTCGATCATGGGATGCTGCCCACCGCCTTCGCGTTGTGAATCCACGCACCTCCGGACGGCCGCGACGGCACCGGCCGGCGGCCCGTTACCGGGGACTCATCATGGACTCGAAGAACTTCTTCTCCGACCGGCTTATGTAGGGGTCCCCGCCAAAGTTGACCTTCCTCGCCCGCCTCCTCCGATGCCGTCCCCGCGACAGCGGATTGGCGAAGTCGATCCGGGCAACGTTGCGGGGCCTCAAGCAATCCGCGATGTCCTGGAGTTCGGCCCCGTGGAGCCTCGTTCGAAATCTTGAGATGATCTGCGCCTCCCGACTCCGCAGCATCTTCTCGATGTGCGGCCCGGCTCGGCGTGTCGAGGTCCGCCCACGCCAGGATCACCGACAGGTCGGCGAGCTCGACATCGTCGAGGGCGTGATCGTCCAGGATCTCGGCCATCAGCCCGACAGCCGCGCGCGCGCGATCTTCCCGCCGAGCTTGCTGTCGGGCCGGACCACCTCCTGGTACCGCCTCCCGATGGCGGCATCTTGCAGTCGACCCGAGGACCCTGTCGCCCATGGCGATCCTCCTGCTCCACTCGTGCCTGGATAGTTCGCGTGCCCGTGCCTGTCGGGCACGCCCGCGCTAGTCGGGTGTTGCCGCGATGCGGTACAGGGTGTCGATGAACTGCGAGACCAGGGACAAACTCTCCGCATTGTCCGGCCCCCCGACGGGTTCTCGATCTCGTTCAGGTACCACCGGAGGAGCGGCTCGTAGGCGTCGTAGGCCTCGAGGAATCGAGGGGAATGCTCGCCATGGGCAGCGTCACGAAGGAGCGGCTCCACACCGACTGCACAAACAGGTCCCACTCTTCCTTGGTAGTGGTGAACGGCTCGATTTCGCGGTCGGTGAGTTGGCGTTCCTCGGTGACGGAGGGGATCTCCCACATCCGGCGGTGCAGCATGTCATCGAACACGCCCACCTGAAACACCTTACGTACGACCAGGATGTACGGCCTCTTCCCCTCCAGCAGCATGAGAACGGCCCGCATCCGGAGCAGCGTGTGGTCGGCCGAAAGGAATTGATCGAGTTCCTCGTCCAGTCGCTCTGACTGGCTGCGGAGCAACCTCTCGTTGTTCATGGCCCGGATCCAGTCGGTCGCGAGCCCCATGCCTATCCCGGCGACTCCCTCGCCGACCCCCCTCAGGTAGCCCCTCGCGCGTGGGAAGCGTCCGCGCGTAGCGGACGAACGGCCGGCAACGCCCGCGATGAACCCCCTCAGGCGGCTCAGGTACCAGCCGAGGCGGCCTCGCGGGATCGTCGGGCGTGATCGGGACATGGCCGAGCCGCCTGAAATCGAGATCGAACGGACGGCGGCCCGTGTCTTCAAGAGGCGGCGGAGGATCTCCCGCGTGTCGCTGGCCGGAGGCGTGGGCGTCACTGGAATCCTGAAACTCTCCGGGGCGATCCGGGCCTGGCCATATCGCCGCCGGAGTTCGGGGATGTGCGCGACCTTCTTGCGGAACTCGACGTCAAGCGTCAGGATCTCGGCGCCGATGGCCTTGGCTTGGGCCACCACGAAGACGTCACCGTGGTGGAGTTGGCCCGGAGCATTCTTGTTCGATCGGCTACGCACCTGAATGTCATAACCCTTGTCCTCGTTATCCATCAGGAACTTGATCCGCCCGGGCATGTTCCGTGTGTCGCCGCGTCCGATCCCGAGATCCTTGAGCAGCTCGGCCCGCTCCCGTCCGATCGCCTTCGACGGTGCCCGGTCGAACGAACTCCTTGTAGGCACTCTCGGCGATGGCCAGCGAATGGCGGCTCGCTCTGGATCTGGCGGACGGTGCGGAGCGCGACCTCGTTACCGTTGGCGATCTGATTCGCGACGTTCATGTCCATCAGGATTCGTCGCCGGTGCTGGCCCACGCTCCGCCCCCCCTTTTGAGCCGCGTACGGATTGGTAACCCCCGGAACTCCGGTCACTTGGCCTCGGTGGATGCCTCCCGCGGCTTCACGTTTGGGTTCCACTCCGGCGGCGTCATGGTGATCACGGTGAGGTCCTCATTTTCGGTGCCGAAGCATCGCCTGAACGGCATCAGATCGCGGAGCACGCACTCGGCGTACTCGCTCACCTCGACCTCGCCGTCCTCGGTCTCGCGTTCCTCCACATAGACCACGCGGATGTGGAACAACTCCCCCCTCCGCATCAGATTGAAGAGGGTCTGATCGCCGACGGGCTGGGTGAAGGTGTACGTGTATTCGCGGTCGGGGATGCGCTCGCGGCGGTAGATCCGCTTGGACCCCTTCTCAAGCGTCCCGGGCCTCGGTTGGTACTCATCGATGATGTCGGAAACCAGGCCGATCGTGTCGGGCCACTCGGTCTTGCCCTCGAAGTAGAGCTTCGTCCTCATCGCGGACTCCTCACAATGCAGGGAGCAGGGTCAACGGGACCAGGAGCCGGGACCATCCCGGCCGACCGGCCCGTACGTCATTCATCGCCAAAGAGCTTGGCGTGGATGGTGACGGTCTCGACGAACGCAAGCTGGGGCAGCCCGAGTTCGAGGGTGAACTCGCGGGTCCCTCGACGATCCGGGCTTGATGCGAACGCGGAGGTCCGACTTGCCCGCGAACGGGCCCTGGAGGAGCCTGGCGAGCTCCTCGGCCACCTCGCGCTTCAGGGCCGGTTCGTTGCACCGGCCGATGGCAACCCGGCGGAGGTAGGCCCGACTGGTGCCGATGAACCATTGACGGGCACGGACCGCGTCGGCCTGGCAGTGGGCCAGGTCCCCGGACAGGCTCCGCAGACGGAAGGCGTGGACCTGGCCGTGGGTGCTGGTGAGCGTATTGATGCCGCGCTCGGCGAGGTCGGCCTTCCAGCCGTCTCGCCACTCCAGGCTATCCAGTTCCTCGAGGCCGAAGATGGCCTTGTCCTCCTGGGCCCCGAAGCTGCTCTCCAGCAGCCCATAGTGGGCGTCGGCGAGATTGAGTTGGGCATCGATCGCCCGGCGCCGGGCGGCCAGCGCGGCGTGGGCTGGGACCTCGTGGCCGCGATAGAGGGCCCGGCCGGCGACCAGGACGAGATGGCCTGCGCCGCCCCCCCGATCGGCTCGGCACTCTCTCCGATCTCGCGGAGGTGGTCCCGACTCTTGTACTGCAAGGCCGCGAACACCATGGCCTGCACTACCGGCTGGTTCTGGAAGTGGCCAGCCCAGTGCGCGGCCAGTTCGGCGGCGGACCGGACCGGCTTCAGCAGCACGATGTCGGCGCACGGGAGCTTCCGGTGGGCCACCTCCGCGATCGCCGCCTCGGCCACCTCCGCCTGCGGCAGGTCGGCCGGCGTCTGCACGAAGACGACCTCATTCAGCGCCGTCGCGTTGTGGAAGTACGACGCCGCGGCCGCGTAGCTGGGCAGGACCGGAGCGAAGATTTCGACGATGGCCCTGGCCCGCTCATCGACGCGTAAGATCAACTCGTTCCTCGCCGCCGGCAGCAGCGCCAGGACTGCCTCACGGCTTATCTCCTGGTCGGGGATGCCATCGAACAGGGGCCGGACCCTCTGGAGTTCCCCGAGCAGGGTCGTCGCGTCGGCCCTCGTGTCGAACAGGTCGGCGAACTCCGACAGCGGCCCCGAGAACGCATCGACCGCCTTGAGCCGGAAGCGGGCTAGGGCCTCGTCGTGCGCCGGGCCGCCGGGCGAGCCGGCGTCGAGCAGCGCGCCCCCTCTCGGACCAGCTTACCGAGGCGTCGGACCGCCTCGTCAGAGGCGTGCCGGACGGCCACCGAGGTCTGTCGGAGCCGGCTCACGCCGTTCGTCGGGTCGGCGATGGCGGACAGCTTCCTCGCATCCCCCAGCTCCAGTCCCCGCTCGAGCAACTGGGGGGTGACGCCGAAGGCCTTCAGGGCCGGCGAGTCGGCCATCGCGCTCTTCACCATCTGGCCGAGCAGGTGGTCGCCGGTGAAGGAGTAGCTCCTCACCTCGTCGGTCCTGGGGATCAGCGGCCCCACCAGCACCGGCACCGCCCACTGCTGCCTCATGCGGAACGGCGTCCGGGCGTACTTCACCGTCGTCGTGTCGTAGATCACGTTCGGGCTCCTCACGGGTTGCAGCCGGGAAGTACGGGCATCCGGTCCACGTACACGACCGGCCGGTCGTTCAGGATGACGGAGGTGCGGGCTTCCACCTCGCGGAGCATGTCGGAGCAGGTCTCCAACCGGCCGGCCAGGGTCGCCGCCGGGCGACCGTCGATGTAGAGGACCTCCTGGCCAGCCGCGGTGAGCCGTCCCTTGCCGGTGACCCCAGCGGCGTTGGCGAATGCGGTCCCCGCGAGGGGTCGTGAGTGGGTCGCCCCTTCGTTCTCGAACCGATCGCCCCGCCGCAGCAGCGGTTCCCCCCCGACCGCGACCAGCCGCTGCGAGGCCGCGGGAGTCGCCGTGAACGTGTGCGGGATAGGCCCGAGGGGATTGGTCGGCGTAAGCTCGCAGTGGAAGTCGTCCAATCGCATGATTGTCACAGGCATGTCAGTGCTCCTTTGGGTTTGCGCCGGCATGGGCCCGGGGCGCTCGACCTGTCCTCGCGCCGGGAGGGTACGGGGAACTGCTTGAGGACACGCCAGACGAAGGTGACACCCTCGTCGTCCTTCTGAACGACCTGGAACACGGCCAGCGTGTCCGACTCGTCGGACAGGACCGAGCGAATCGCGTAGACCGCGTTCAACTCCGCCTTCGCGCTGCGCCACGAATAGCCTTGTTCCCGTTGAGCAAGAACGGTCGCCGCGCTGCCGCTTCGCAGCGGCTCCGGTACGTCAACGAGGCCGACCGTTTGGAGCGAGGCGGCGTCGAGCTTGCGGACGATGCCCAAGTTGGCCGCCGTAGAAGCCGGAAGAGAAGGCCCCGTGCTGGAATTCGAGGTCGGGCCTCTGGTTGTAGTCATTGGTGCGCGTCGTGAACGAGAAGTAGGCGCCCCCGCCTCGGTAGCCCTCGACGCCGTCGAGCTGATCGAACTTCCCCCGTTCGAGGATGCGGTTGATCCCGGCCGGCTCCAGATCCTTCCTGCTCAACAGGTCGGAGTACTCGCTCACGATCGACTTGCTCGGGGTCAACAGGCTCGGCAGAGCTATTGCGAGCAGGCGCTTATGGTTCTCCAGCGACTCCTGGATCCATCGGCCCATCACTTTGTGCTCCAGGGACTCCAGGACCACTTGTCTCTGCTCGCGCTCCTGGGACTCCTGGATCCATTGGACGATCTGATTAGGGGTCGGCGAAGGCGGCGGGCTCGCGGAGCCGCGGGAAGCGACGAGTGTCAGGGCACCGATCATCAGGACGACGCCGGCAATCAGCGCCGACATGGCCCCCAGTCTGCCCCACCGGCGGGCGGGCGCACGATCGTCCCGAGTCCTCGGGCCGAGGGTTCGGGCCAGGGCGGGCTCCAGCCAGGGATGCTGGCGGAACAGTTCGGCCGCCGCCTTGGTCGGAGTGCCGTCACGCCGATACAGCGCGTTGGCTACGCGCCGTCCTGGCAGAGTCGCTGACCTTGGCCGCCGCGACATGATCGGCTAGGTCGGTCATGCTGATGGGGGGTCGGGTTGGGAGTGCCTTCGGCCAGGCGCCGGTCAAGGCGGCCCGCGCCTCGACCAGGAAGTCGAAGGTGTCCGGGCCCGCCAGGAGACCCGCGGACAGGTCCGGCCCTCGCAAGAGATTCTCGACCCGGCCAGCAAGCTGGTCGGAGTCCACGCCTTCCTCCAGATGGGAGGCGAAGGCTGAAAGGAGTTGGTGATTGTCTGCGTGTCGTTCTTTCAGTACACTCCACGCAAGGATCTCGCGGAAATCCTTGACCAGGCCATGACGAGTCTTGTCGGCGAGTTCAATGTACGCCTGTGTCACATCCTGACCACGACGATCCTTGTACATGGCATCCGCACACTCTTTGAGAAGCCGAACTTGAGTGACGCTCATTGGACGATCACGTGAAGGAAAAGGGTCGATCGGGAACGCATCAAGCCCTTTCGAAGGGCTCCCTGGAGTATCGCGCCCTGAATGTTCCCAACGGGATGTGGGGGCGCGCTTAACAGCATTTTCGAGAAGATGCCACGGAGACTGCCTCAGGCCGAGGAGACCGTGGGCGACATTTTGAGCCCGCCGAGCTCGGCGGTGCCCGCAACATCAGGCCTCGGCCGGGCAGCGCCGCTCGAAACAGCCGGGGACGATCCTCCATCGGTGTCTGCACCGGACACCGCCTTGAAGGCGACGAATCGGCAGTCATCGGAGGAGCAACTATGGGAAGCACGAGTCCAACCCTGCTCGGGCGCCTCCGCGATCCGAAGGACTCGGCGGCGTGGCAAGAGTTCCAGGACCGGTACGGGCGGAGAATCCGGGCGTGGGGCCGTGGCAAAGGGCTACAAGAGAGTGACGCATCGGACGTTAGCCAGGAGGTTCTGCTGCGTGTCGCCAGGCTGATGCAGCGCTTCACCTACAAGCCGGGCGACAATTTCAGCGGTCTCCTTCGAACCATCTGGCTTAATGCCTGGCGGGATTACGTCGAAAAGTCCGCTCGCACACCCGGAGCCCGAGGCAGGGGAGAGGGCGAAGGAAATTGTCCGCAGGAACTGCTCTCTGTCCCCGACGAGGAATTCCTCGAACAGATCAAGGCAGAAATCGAGCGGGATGAACTGCATGAGGCGCTGGACCGAGTGCAGCCGGCCGTCACGGAACGCGACTGGAGATTGTTCACGGAGGTGGACCTCGGCGGGCGAAAGACGGCCGAAGTCGCCTCCGAACGGGGGATGACCGTGGCCGCGGCGGGAATGGCCGTCAAGCGTGTCCGTGACAAGGTGAAAGTGGCGTTGATGGAGTTACGAGGCCAGACCGAGTGAGGGTTCCTCGAATCGCCCCTGGAGCAACGCCCTTCCGGCATGCCTCCCGGGACGTTGAGCGGAAGCCGATTGCGGCCTCGATTGTGCTCTCGTAGCGAGGAGACGTGTTACGAATCCCCGGATCCCCGGTTGGAACCCCGAGGACGGACGGCGAGTAGCCCCAGGGGCACCGAGTCGGGAGCCGTTGAGCGAGAATCGCCGGTTTCCTGAAGACGTCACGCGCGGCCGGGATTCGCAGCCCTCAGGGAACCAACGCCCCCGCCGACCCTGCGGAAGGTTGGCCGCCGAAAAAAGAGCAACCCGTTCGACTTCACCCAGGGGTGATCCGCCATGTCTCCTTGCCCTCCAGCGTCCCTCCTCGAACGACTGCTCAACGGTCAGCTCGACGAAGTCGAGTACCAGTCCGCTGAGACTCATCTCGAAGCCTGCGAGACCTGTCGGAGTCTCCTGGAAGGCTTGATCGATGACCCCGAGGTCCGCGAATGGAGGTCGCGGTCGGATCTCTTGTTCCCGCCGGTTTCCGGCCTGACCCCCATCGCCGACCGGAAGCCGCCCGAAGTGAGCGGGCCTTGCCCGGCAACTCCGGAGAGCCGGCGCCTACCCCCGGATGGGATCGGTCCGGACACCCGCGAACGACCACCCCGCTACCGCATCTTGCGATTCCTCGCCGAGGGGAATATCGGCGAAGTCCACATGGCCGAGGATCGGGAGCTCTCGCGTGAGGTCGCCCTCAAGCAACTCCAACTCCATCGCACGACCCACAAGGCCAGTCGGGATCGCTTCCTCCTGGAAGCGAAGGTCACCGGCAGCCTGGAACACCCCGGGATCGTCCCGGTCTACAGCCTGGGGACCGGACCTGACGGCCAGCCCGTTTACACGATGCGGTTGATCCGCGGCGAATCGTTCAAGGAAGCCATTCGCAAGCTGCACGCCGGTGGGAGCAACTACACCCTCCGCGGCCTGCTGACGCGGTTCCATTCGGCTTGCCAGACCGTCGCCTACGCGCACAGCCGCGGTGTCCTCCACCGCGACCTGAAGCCGAGCAATATCATGCTCGGCCCATTCGATGAAACGCTTGTCGTCGATTGGGGAATGGCCAAGTACATGGGCGACGACCCGGACGATCAAGCGGCGGATGCGCCGGCTCGACAGCATCCCTGGGGACAAGAGTTCCTCGGCACTCGGGACGGGCAGATTATCGGCACCCCGGCCTACATGAGCCCCGAGCAGGCCGCCGGTCGATTGGACGACCTAGGACCGGCCAGCGACGTCTACAGTCTCGGCGCATCGACTTTTCGAACTGCTCACGAATAGACCACCATTCCAGGACGGCGACGAGCAAGGAATCCTCCAGCAAGTTCAGCAGGGCCCGTCGCCTCGAGCCAGACAGATCAACTCAACGGTACCCGCTGCGCTCGACGCGATCTGCCTGAAGGCCATGGCCCGCAAGCCGGAAGACCGCTACAACTCGGCGCTGGGGTTGGCCGAGGACGTCAGACGCTGGCTCGACGACGAACCTGTGGACGCCTACCGCGAGCCGTTCACCTCCCGAACTGGCCGCTGGATGCGGCGGCATCGCACGTTGGCGACGACGGCGGGCGGAGTGCTGCTGGTGCTGACCATCAGCGCGGTAATCGGTGCGTCCCTGCTGGGTGCCGCCCATCGGCGCCTGGGAGTCGCCTATGCCGCCGAAAAACAGCGACGCCTCGAGGCACGGCGGGCCCTGGATGACCAGGTCCCCATGATCCTGGAGGAACTGCTCACCCGGCAGCAAGTCCTCACGGAGGATCACAAGGAATACCTGCGGCGGGCCATGAGGGCCTATGAGCAATTCGCCGCCGACACTGCGCAGGACCAGGAGAGCCGAGCCGGCGTCGCCGGGGCTTATACTCGCGTCGCCAAGATCCGCGGCAGCCTCAGCCTATACCGAGAATCCGAGCAGGCCTATCGTCGCGCTATTCAGTTGTTCCAGCAACTGGTCATCGACTACAAGGACCAACCGTCCTATCGCGAGGGCCTGGCGGTTAGCTACAACAACCTGGGAGCGACGTTGGGAATCCTGGGGGACCATCAGGGTGCCGAAGAGGCCTACCGCGGTTCTCTCTGCCTGTTCGAACGGCTGGTCGCGGATTATCCCGCCCATGCCGGATACCAGCAGGCCCTGGCCTCGCACTACAATAACCTCGGCTGGCACTTGGCCAATACCGGCTCGCCGAAGGAGGCGGAGACCGCTTACCGCGACTCCCTGGATCGCTACCAGAAACTCATCGAGCGATTCCCGAATGTGCCCGATTACGTCGAAGGACAAGCCAAGGCCTATAACAACCTGGCATTCCTCCTGAGGGACGGTAAACGATTGCCAGAATCCGAACAAACTCATCGGATGGCCCTGGCCTTGCGGCAGCGGCTGACCCAGGAGTACCCCAGGAACCCCCAATATCGTCGCGACCTGGCGCAGAGCTTCCTCAATCTCGGCAACGTGCTGATGAACGCCAATCCGACCGATCGGCGGGCAGCGCAGGCATTCGACGAGGCCGTGGTCCTGCTGAAAAAACTCGCCGCGGAATTCCCCAGTCGCACCGAATACCTCGAAGAATTGGCCCGGGCGTATAACAACAGGAGCAACTCGTACCAGCTCCCGGAGCAGTTCAAGGAGGCGGAAAACGACTTGCGCCTTGCCTTATCGCTCCGCAGGAACCTGGCGGATGACTTCCCCGACGTACCCAATTATCGTAATGATCTCGCGGGAACCTTGGTCAATATCGCCTATTCTCTCGCCAAGACCAAGAAGCCGGAACAGGCGCGCGAACTGTTGCTCGAGGCCCAACCGCACCATCGCGCCGCCTTGAAGAGTTACCCCAAGTATCCCACCTATCGCCGGTTCTTTCGCAACAACCTGTGGCAACTTTCCAATGTCCTGATCGACCTAGGCGACCATCGCGGGGCCGCCGAGGCCGTCAAGGAATGGGCGGCCGTGCCGGTGGACGGCAAGCAGGATACATACCTCCGATCCCGTGCGCTCGCCCGCTGCATCCCCCTCGCCGAGAGGGATTCTCGACTATCCGAGGACCGGCGTCGGGCGCTGATGAGTTCCTACGGCGATCAAGCCATGTCCCTCCTCCGGCAGGCAGCCGACGAGGGTTATCGTGACGCGGCCGAGATCAGCAGGAATCCGGACTTGGCTGTCCTCCGCTCCCGCAAGGATTTCCGGTGGCTGCTCGATACCGTGAAGGGGTCACCAGAGAAATGACCCTCGGTCGTCATGAACGAAAGCTCGACGCGCGATGGTCCCGGGAAGGCGGCGCCCACGCCACCCTTCAAAGCAGATCGTCCAATTGTTGGCCCTAACCTGTTGGTTTCAAAGCTACTTGGCACCTTTCTTCAGAGCTATTTGGCATCCAGCACGCAAGCACGCAAACTGTCGGCATGTCCGGTAGCGACTGCTTCCACGATCCACGGCCTCCGGAACGGATGTTGAGCGCAACTACTGATCACGCCGCGCCGATCACCAGGACCTCGCGCACCGCCTCGACCACTTCACGGGTCACGACGCCCAGCCCGTTGATCTCCAGGAGCCGCCCGACCTGCGCCAGCAAGCGGTGCAAGAGCCGGAAGTTCCCACCCGTCACCCGGATCAAAGCCGCGACACCCTCGTCATCCGGCAGCAAGTCCTCCGGCAGCGACACCCCGGGCGGGCGCCAGCGTTGACCGAGCAGTTCGCGGACCTCCGCCGCCGTCAGAGAGCGGAACGCGTGCACGAAGCCGATCCGCGAGTACAGTTGCGGGTAGCGCGCCATCCGCCGCTCCAGCCCCGGCATCCCCACCAGCACTACGCCGACGCCACCGCGGTCGAAGATGTCCCGCACCTGCTCCAACCCGGCCACCTTGATCCGGTCTGCCTCGTCGATGACGATCAGCCCGGTCGGGTCGCCGAGCTCACGCCTCCGCTCGCCATGGCCCAGGGCGGCTTGAGACAGCGCCGTCTCCGCTCGTCGCAGCCGCAGAGCCGCGATCCGCCGCTCCTCTTCTCCGCGAAGGCGCTGCAGGACCAGCTCGGTCATCTTCCCTCGCAGCGCGGCGATGTCGCGCTCGATCTGCCCCGGGGAGTTGACGACCGTCGCGGTGTAGAAGACGCTCCCGTTGCCCGGCACCTCGTCCGGTCGGAAGGCACCGCGACCGGTATACGGCTCGGCCGGTTCGACCCGGTCCTAGTCGGTGTAGTGGCGGGCCGAGAGCGTCTTGCCGACCCCGGGCGGCCCGTAGCAAAGCCCGATGTACCGGTCGCGGCGGCAGGCGTCGCAGAACTCGCGGAACAGCCGGTATGGCTTGGTCTCGACGAATGCCAGCCCGGGCGCATCACTCATTGGCGTATCGCTTGAGCGTCCTCGTCGGTTGTCGCGGCTCGGGGGTCGTCTCCGGGGCACTCGGCTCGGTCGGCTCGGTCACCTCCCCGCGCCGGGCCTCCAAGAGGGCCTCGACCGCCGCCTTTCGCTCCCGGATCGTCTGACGCAGCTCACGGCGACGCCGCTGGCGCGCCCGGATGATCTCGCTCAACGGCACGGTCTCACCGGCCAGCTCCTGGCAGACGGCTCGGCAAACGAAGCGGCCCTCGTGGAACACGCGGATTTCGGCCACGTCGCGCGGGTCGTACCGCAGCAGGACCTCCTCCCCCACGTAGGCCGCCAGCGTCGGGTCGATGTACCGCAGCCCCGAGAACCGGATGCCGTCGGCGTGAACCCGCCGCGCCTTGGGGACGGTCAGGAGCAGCAGGTCGAGCTGCTCCAGCGACTCGGGCATCCGCGGCAGGAACCCGCCGGCCCCCCACCGCTCCTGCGGCGCGACTCCCGTCTCGGAATGGCCGGCGAGGTGATAGTCCCCGACGAGGAACCGCTCCAGTTCGACGACCAGCTCGGCGAGCGTCAGTACCGCCGCCGGTGGCGTCCCGGTGGGAGCATAGCCGGACAGCCGCGACAGGAGCACCTGGGTGATGGTCTCGAAGAACCGCTCGATCTTGCCCCGGCCGCGGGGCCGTGCCACGCCGGAGTGGATCAGGCGGATCTTCGAGTCGGCGGCCACGTGCTCCAGGTGGCGGGAGGTGAAGTCGCTGCCGTGGTCGGAATAGAGGACCTCCGGGATGCCGCAGACCTGCCAGCCGGGGCGGGCCTTGCGCCAGATCGCCTGGCGCAGCGCCAGGGCCGTCTGGATCGCCGATGGGGCGGCGAAGTAAAGGGCGTAGCCGGCCACGGCCCGACTGTAGTCATCGAGGACGATCGTCAGCCACGGCTTTCGAGGCCGACCGGGCTCATCCTTCAACCAGATGTCGAGCTGGGTATGGTCGGCTTGCCAAATCGCGTTGGGGCCGGTCGCCTCGTGACGATGGACCAGGTCGAAGGCATCGGAGTAGGCTTTCGATCCCCCGTGGGCCAGAGTGAGCAGGGCGGGTTCCAGGCCGCGGATGAGCGTGTAGACCGAGCCGTAGCAGGGCGGGGACTCCCCGAGGCGCTCGGCGAGGGTGACGGCCTGGCGATGGATGGCCGCCACGGAAAGGCGCGGCTTCTGCAAAGCCAGGCCTTGGATGGCTTGTCGGAGTCCGACGGAAAGGTGCCGCTTGTCCTTATCGCTCCGAGGCTTGCGAACCAACCCGGCCAGCCCGTCCCGGCGATAGAGGGCGACCCAGCGTCGGGCGGTGCGGAGGGCCAGTCCTCGTTCGCGGGCCAGCCGGCGAAGAGGGACTCCCTCCTCCAGGAAGGGCCGGAGGAGCTGGAAGCGTTCCAGGGCCAGGGCGCGCTCCGCCTCCGACAAGCCGCTGAGCGGGGAGGAGCTCATGGACTCGGCGACTCCTCAGGGAGCCCAAGGAGGGCATGTTAATCTGCTTCCGAACCGCTTGATTTCTGATCGGCGCGGGTGCCAGATAGCCTTGAAGAAAGGGTGCCAATTAGCGGTTCTCCCGCGATTTTGATGATCCACCATGGCCAACTCACACAGAAGCCCCCATTTTGACGGGATTCTCGATTGTTTCGGCTCGGAGTGGCACCATCGCCATCGAAACTGCGGAAGAACCCAATTAGCTCCGAACTTAACAGTAGGCTTCGTCGATGAGCAGGCGTTGAGAGACCAGGAACCGCGAGTGGGTCGTCCAGGGATTGACGCCGTAGCCCCGCTCCCGCCGGACCCTGGCGATGTAATCCTTATCGAGGATCTGGAAGACCATGCCGAAGCGGGCTTCGAGCTCGTCCTGCCATTGCAGGAGCATCGACGGCGGGCAGGCGACGACGATGTCCTGGACCTTCTTGCGCAGGAGCAGTTCCCGGGCAATCAGCCCGGCCTCGATCGTCTTGCCGAGCCCGACGTCGTCGGCGATGAAGAGGTTGACCCGGGGCAGACGCGGGGCTTTTTGCAGCGGCTCCAACTGGTAGGCGTCGATCCGGATGCCGGCCCAGAACGGAGACTGGAAGAGGTTGGGGTCGGTCGCGGTGACGCAGTTCCATTGGAGCGTGTGTAGGTAGGCCGAGAAGAGCTTGGGCGGGTCGAAGCCCCGGCTGGCGATCTCCTGCCAGGATTCGGCCGTGATCGGCTCGGAATCGACCTCCTTTTCCCAGAGCACTTCCAGAGGTTGGCCCTGGGCGTCGTCGAGGCAGGACATCCGCACGAGGGTCGCGTCGTCACCGGCGCCGGGAGCGACGACATCCTCGACCAGATACTGCCTCTGCCGGACGCGGACGATCTGGCCTGCCTCGGGTGCTTCTAGCATGCTCATGCTGCCTATAATTACTCTCTATCTTTTCCACCGTTGCGTAGGAAGCTCGTCTTCATCTTCTTCGGATTCGTCTTCATCTTCGAGTTCCTCATCGGTGAACAGCACGGTGAGAGTCTTCCCGTAGGACCCGAGCCCGATGACGTCCTCGTTGATCTCAATGGCGGGGGCGCCATCGAGCCACTCATCAAGATTGCAACTTCCCTCTTCTTTCTTGGCTTGAGCGATGTTGCTCGGAATTCTGTTAAAGGCTGCGGTGGTGGAACGTGGCGCGATAAGATCCCCCTTCTTGAGCCAGGTCAGACCCCGAAGATTCTTGAGGTGTTCGGAGAGGAAGCAGTATTCGACGCGGTTTTCGCTGCTCACAATGACTGCGACAGTATCCCGGGTAAACTGGGCGTAGCGGATGGCAGTGGACGTAATCGACGTCTTGCATTGCCTAGCGAGGAATTCAATGGCAGTGAAGCCCTGCCCTGCTCGGTTCATCGCGTTCTTGAAGAGCGATTCCGGCATGAGTAGTGCGCTTGCAAAGTGATCAGCCTGACGTTCCAGGGGATCATCCGAGATGAACCCGCTTCTGGAGTGATGCAGGCCCTGGCCTGTTGGAAATAGCTTGTCGGGGTGGCCTGGCAGGAAGTAATGACCGAGTTCGTGAGCGATCGTGAAGCGGATGAAGCCCTCGTTCTTGATGTGCTGCGCGTATTGGATGCCGAACGTATTGCCAACTCGCATCAAGAAGCCCGAGACGCCCGGGGCGTCGGAATCCTTCTCTTGCACCACAATGTCGGACTTCTCAGCGATCGTGAATGGGCAAATCGGAAGCGCGGTGAATTCGTAGCGTTTGGTTACCTCCTCGGCTGTGCGTTCGGCTTCTGCTCGCTCAAGTCCGTTGATCATTACTTATTCTCCTCTTTGCGGTCTTTGTTCTTCTTTGCCAGAAGGGCGGCAAACGTCGAAAGGTTTTCCTGGTCCTCCGCCGAGAGTTGCTCGAAGTTACGGAAAAGTTGCTGTGCCACAGGGCCGGCGGTCTTCGGAGCCGATTCTCGCCCCATCAGGTAATCAATGGTTACGGCTAGAGCATCAGCCAGCCGCTTTAAATTGTCGAATGACGGCGACCGCCTTCCCGATTCGAAATGCGATATCGCAGAGGGTTGAAGGCCGGTTTTATGGGCGAGATCGCCTTGGCTCAGCCCCTTGTCCTCTCGGGTGCGGCGCAGCCTCTCACCGAAGGTTCCCAACACTGAATTTGTTGACATGCGATCGATTGTCCCATGAGTTTATGTGTGACAGAACGGCTAAGACCGACGATTCGTGGTTTTCCGGTTGACGATTCCGTCAGATTCTAGTTGACGTGGCAACATATTTCAAGAAGCTAGAAGACAGGCAATCAGGGAGTTCGGCACGAGTGAGCAAAATATAGATATGGTGGTGCATCAGTTAATCAGAGCGTCACTCTATAACTTGGTACAAACGGTTCGGCCTGCGTGTCGAGGAATCGTTGGCTGATCTCATTCTCGCGATGCCTTGCTTCGTTAACTCCCAGCCCCTTGAGTTCCGAGATTTGCGAAGAGTCGTCCATCTTAAAGCGGTTTGGGTGCGCCGTGGCATTAACCCGCACGAAGCGGTCTCGCAGCAGAACCTTGGCCTGGGCAAGCGAGCCGGCGACCTGGGCCTGCGCCTGGAGGAAGATGAGATTCTTGTTCCAGGCAAGGAGCCCACCATTGCGGCGTTTGTGCTCGACGTAGAACGGTTCGTCAGTCGTCCCGATGCTCAGGACTTCGAGATCCTGGGGGGTTCGACCCAGCACTGCGAGGGCCTCGACAATTCCGATGGTGACCGGACAGTTGGCCCAGATGCCGCCGTCGATATAGCTGAGCCCGCTCTCGGCCTGGAAAGCCGGGAAGTAAGTGGGTGCCGCTGACGTGGCGAGCGCAACCTCAACGGCGGGCTGCTTAAAGTCCTGTTTGAACCGTTCGTGGTGGGCTGTTTTGAAGATGTAGATATCACCATTGACCGCGTTGAAGGAAGGGATCACAAGGCGGCACTTGGACTCGCCGAGCTTCCGATTGCCGACGACGCAGCCGATTGCGTTCCGAAGGTTAGTCGCCGAATATTTCGGCCCGCAGAACCAGCGAACGATGTTGTTGATGCGGTGAAGGCCCATGGACGGAAAGATGTTGGAGCCTTCCCTTTGATAGAAGTTGAGGACTTCTTCGGCGGGAATCCCGAGACCGAGCGCAATTGCGATGAGTCCACCCGTCGAGGTCCCGGTGATGAGGTCGAAATAGTCGGCCAGGCGCTTGCCGGTCATCCTTTCGAGTTCGGCCAGCACAGCGGCCGTGAAGGTGCCCTTGATGCCACCTCCGTCCAGACTGAGTATACGAAACCTATGCATGTAGATCTCCGTCTTTCAGGCTTTCATAATGGCGTTCGTCGTCGCTTTCGCGCGGCGGGTGCTCTCCTCCCCCTTGCCACTCGCCTGTCACCAGCCACGATTCGTAGTACCAGAGCCAGAGCGAAAGCCACGGGAGAATGGTCGTGGCGATGAGTTTCTCGGGCGACCATTCCTGGCTCCTCGGCCGGTAGAGGCACGGCTGATCATCGTCGTACGTGTGCGGGATCATCTCGTCGGGATCGCGACGTCGCAGTCTTGGCTCCTCAACCCAGACTTCCGGCGTACCCCCTTCCTGGTATTCGAGCCGCACGCGATAGCGGGCGTTGAGGAGAGTTGGCTGGACGTATCCGCGACAAATCAACGTGTTTCCTCTGACCCGACAGTCGAAACCCGGATGGAGGAGTTTCATCCGGGCCGACTGCTGCCGTACGTTGAGCCTGCGTGGGTGAAACCTGGATGGTTTAGCGGCCATAGAACGTGTTGGACGGTACGGGCCTGGTACTCGGCGCCGAGGCTGAGAGGCCGACCAGTGCGCCGCCATAATGGAGCTGGTTTTCCGCGCGGGCTTGATTCACGCGCTCGGTCAGTGAGGCCACGGCCTTCCTGGTGATCTTTTCGCCGAAAAGGTCGTTCAGGCGGTCAGCGATTCTGTCAAGGCCAGTGGTGCCGATAATGCTTCGGAAGCGGCGGCGGAACTGGTCTATGAATTCAACGAAGTTGTCATACGCCTCTGGGTCGTTTTGCCAAGACTCGCAGAATTTTTCGGCAGGGTTTGACGGGTTGGGGATTTCGATAGCCTCGGGCGTCCGGTCAATGTAATCCGCGACGTTGTCGAGGATGCCCATGAGTGCGTCCGTGGTCAGTTCCTGACCCTCGTAGTGGTGGCCAGCGAGCGTGGTTAGGGCGATCGAGCGAGGGGCGCCGTCGCTACCGTTGAACACGATGTCTCGGTGCCGCTTGAGGAGTTGAACGGCCCGACAAAGGGAGCCCTTGTGTTGAGCCGGTTCCTGCGCGGGGAACGGCGCAATCTTTCGATAGGCCATAGCCCGCTTTTCACGATCGGTCTGTCGCTCGAACCACTCGGCATAGCCGATCGGGTTGCTCGGTTTCCACTGCCTGATCTTACGGTCGGGAACCAGGATGCAGGAGCCGGACCGGCTCGGGTCGCGGCGTGCCGGCGTGATGTCGAGATGAAACTCGTTTGCGTAGTTGACCCGCACGCAGCGCTTGTATGGCTCGACCTTACCTTTGTAGTGGCCGCTCTGGTTAAGCCGTGCCTCGACAAGATTGAGCACGTTGACCGGCTCCGGGTATAGATGTGGTGGGATCTCCATCTGGCAGATCAGGTCCACGTCGTGTTCTTCCTGGTGACGGGGCTTGACGGTAGTGCCTAATCGGGCCGAGCCTTGCGGGTAGATGATCGGCCTTAAAGGCAATACCGTTTAAGGAAGCATAACCACTGTCTCTGCAAAGGTTTTCTTCAAGGGCGGAATGTGTCGATGTTTGGATCGTTTCTTTTTCCACTTGGACATTTTACGCTTGATCACTCGCGGATTGATCCGGTTCCTCCGCATTTCGTCATCGGTGCGCTCCCCCTGCATCTCCCACAACAATCCCTGGTACCACTCCTCGAACGCCTCGGGGGTCGAGCTGTTGCATTCTGGCAACCGGCACTTGAGGATCTGGAAGCACCCCAGAAACGACAGCCGATCCGGGTCCAGCCCCACGGTCCCGGCGGCCGCAACCATCAAGGCTCGGATCACGAAATGACCCAGCGACAGCGCATAGATCTCCTGGATCACCCCCGCCGGGGTCTCGCTTCGCATCTGTGCCGGCTTGGTCGCCCGCCGCGGATCATGATGGGTCTTTTGCTCATCATAGACCAACTCCTGTTCCCATCTCTCGTGATAAAGAATAATCAATTCTTCAGCAGGATAAAGCTCCGCGTCAAGGAGATTCGTGATCAGCACATGAGTTTCACCGTGTCCGACTCGTTGCGGGTCGTCCAGTGTATAGCGGATCACCCGGACGACGATCCCATCCCGATCGATCTGACGGTCGTAGCAACCCCGATAAATCTTGGCCAGGTACGAGCCATCCGCCAGGTTTTGGATCGACTTGAGGATCAAGCCGCTTTTCACGCGTGCCAACAGCTGGACGCCCCGCAACATCGCCGTTTTCCAGTGGTCATAGCTGAAAAACCCGCGATCCTCCAACAGGAGCATCTCCGGAGTCAGATGGCGGAGCAAGCCGCCGACCATCGACGGTTCGCCGTGGGCGATCGACCGGACCACGAAGGCCAGTTCGATGTGGGTCCCCAATTCGACCAGGCTCAGCTTGCGGACTTGGGGGAACGCGCCGTCGCCGCGCGGCCCGGCCAGGGCGCACGAAGGCCGCGGCGTTGGCCTCCGAGTCGGGGACATCGTAGACGGTCCCATCGATGCCGACCAGGCGGAACCCGCGGTAGAAGGCTCCGGGCGTATCGGGCCGGGCCAGAGGATGAACGACGTGCTCGAACAGGTGGCGGACCGGCGCGATGCCCAGGCGTTGCCGGGCCACACACAGGCTGGATCGATGGGGACTCTCCTCGCCGACTCGGAGCCGGCGTGCATGCTTGAAGACTTGGCGGATCGGCAAGTCGGTCAACAGCCCCATGGCCAGGACCACCCAGCAAACAATCTCGTGGGTCAGTGTGCAACGTCGTTGATTGGTTTTACCGGTGGCCGCGAGGACTTGGCGAACGGCCTCGGGCGAGATAATCTGTTCCAGTCCCGCCAAGCGATCCAAGATCCGGCCCGACCCATCGGGCGGCAGCGTGCAATGTCCGTGCGGCATGCGAGTCATGGCCTCCGTGTTGCTTGGGTCGTGAGTAAACCCAAAGTAACAGGAGGCTGTGGCTTGCGCCTATTTCAACGGTATTGGCCTTAAAGGGGCGAGAATGCTCTCCTCGGCGGAGAGCCACTTGCCGATGGTCTTGTAACGCTCCTTGGCCTGGTCGTACTCCGTGTCCGTTATCTGAAGGGCCACGCAGATTTCTTCGAGGAGCTCGTCGAGTTGAGCGTTGGCCGATCTCGATATGGGCATTTCCATGGTTCTGTTCATATTTAGGTCCTCTTGAGAAACTCGGGGTTCTTAACCGATCTGAAGATTACACTGACGTCGCCTATTTTATGACGCTCTCGTCAATAGTTTGGCCAAAAAAGCCGCCACCATTGGGGACGATTTCGTCATAATATACTATACGATTTCGTCAAGGTCGCGTCAAGAGGGAGGTGATGGTTTTGGGGCCGATGGCGATCCTGCCCTCAGACCAGGTTCATATGGCTCTGATCGCGCGCAACGCGCTCCTGGTAGGCGCACCTGGGCTGTGGGGGATGCTCCTGGGTCGTTCCGGCTTTCGGGAAGGGACGCAGCAGCAGCTTCGGAGCCCGCGGACTCGGCCGCCGTGGTGGATTTGGCGGGTAGTGGCGGGAATCCCCAGGAGCTCCTTTAGCGAATCGCAGGCAGCGAGGATGTCGCGAGGGTCGTCGCCGGCCGAGTATAGATCCATGCCGATGTCGATATAAGGGATCGCATCTGGGAACGGCCCTTGATATCATGAGTCCAGGCGGAGGTGCCCGCGACCGTGTGGTTTCGCCCGGCGTTTACCAAAAAAACTGCAAAGCAATGAGATGGCACGGGTCAAGCAAAATCTAAAGCCGCAGCTACTGCGGTGGAGCCAGCACATTCCGGCTTCCGAGGTGCTCGATCCTCTGGGCCTCTCTCTCCGGGGATCGGCCAGGCTAGCCAGCCTGCTGCTCTTCTGCATCACGTCCATAACCCCGAGAGCCAGGTATTTCTCGTTCATACCCTGGTGCGTTTCCGATTATCAGGCTCGCGAGAAGGATAGGCCGCACGCGTTCGGACTCAAGGAGGCGATTCGCGTACGCGAAAAAGCCCTGACGTACGGCTGCGTAGCTTACCACGATGGCAAGCCCTGTGAAGGTGGCGCCCTCGTGGGCTCCGATGCGGCAACCAAGTGGCTTGCCGAACACGATGGCATGGCCAACTTGGAGCGGCTTCCCTTCGCCAAGAATCCGGCACTCCACGCCTACCTCAACTCGCTGGTCAACCTGGGATTCTTCGAGTCCGAGGAGGAGCGAACGGAGATCGAGGAGGAGGTCGAGGACTCGGAGTTGGCGTTCGATGACATCGAGCTTTCTGAATTGGGCCGCGACCTAGCGAACGCATACGGTTCTTCGATCGGACGGATCGAGGTGACCAAACACCTGGCGGGGCCAGATCGCACCTGCCGTGTTGAGGGCCTCCGGAGGCTCGGGGAGCGGGGCGGACTCTGCGAACTGACGCTGCCGACCTCGCTGGATCGGGACCTCCTGCGTTCCGTCTTCTTCGCACACCGAGGGTTCAAGGAACGCTCCCATTACCGCAGGAATCGCACGTTGACACTGATCCTCGAACTCTGCCGCCAGTTCGGCGACAACGGCTGGTCGATGGACTCGCACTCATTCGGATCGGCGGTCTACTTCGGCAAGCTCGTCGATGGCGAGAGCGTGATCGAGCTCTCGACGCCCCGCTCGCTGGAGGACATCTCGAACCGCTGGAGGATGTTCTACTTCCACCACTTCATGTCCGTGGCGCTGGAAGGGCTGTTCTCCTGGCTGGTGACGCAGTTGAACGAGAGGGGCATCTCGGGCTCCACGATCCCCGATCTGGTGGCGCAACTGGACGCCAAGGCGGTCACTCGGACATGGTGCACGTCATTCGGCCTGAATCTTCAAGCAAGTTTCGGCTCGGTATCTCCCTCGGAGTTCTTCGCCGCCCTCGGCATCAATTCGTCCTGCTTGTCCGAGGCGACAGGCCGGGAGATCGATGAAGCCATCTCAGCGGGCCATCCGCTCGCGGAGCCGAACCTTGAGGCCGCTATCCGGAGCGGCACCTACCTCGCCTCTCCGGCCGGACTGGCCATTCCTTCGGCGCTCTTCGCCTTGACCCTGGGCCGCTACCGTCGATGGGAGGCGTCCGAATTCGGAGATTGGCTTGCCAGTGATGCGGTCGTCAAAGATCCGTACCTGGACCTCCTGCCATCCACCGTCTCTCTCGGGCTCGTTCGACATCTTGACGACTGGTGGACTTTGCCGTGGAGCAGGCTGGTCGAGTACGTGCTCTCCCGGTTCGTCGTGCAGCAGCACCAGTCGATGTCCTACGAGAAGACCGCCAAGGGCGAGCGTTGCTTGATCCAGGTCGATGGGCAGCGGATCGCATCGGACGGCCCCTACGAGAAGATTGGTCTCGGTAATCCCCGCCTCCGGAGCGCAGTTCAGATCTTGACAGACCTCGCCATGATCGAGCCCGATCCGGATGGAGTGCCCACCGTGACCGAGGACGGATTGGAACGGCTGCGTGAGGAACTGGCAGTGGGAGAGGAGACGTGACCTACCTCGACTTCACGAGCCAACTGGAAGGCGACCCGGCGTACCTCGCCCTCTTTTCGACGTTCCAGTTCGACCCGGACTTCTTCGAGCGGCGGCGTGCTGAAGTGCTCGACGTTGAAAAAGGCACGGCGAATCGCCGTCTTCATGGATGCCACGCAGTGGCAGGCCCTCGTCCAGGCTGACATCGCCTCGAGGTGGATGAATCGACGTTACCTCGTCGTCCCGGTCAGGCGCGAACCAGGGGGTCTTCCATCCGAAATTGGGCCTGCTCCTGACGGATCACGGCGGCCAGGTCCTCTGTGGGAGCAACAACCTGACCCGTTCGGGTTGTTCGAGCAATCTGGAGCTGTTGAACGCAATCCCCTTCGAGTTCGCCAACGAGGAGATCGAGGGGCCGCTCCTCGCCCACGAAGCCCTCCGATTCTTCGGCCGAGCCGCCGAGGACACGGATCAGGAGATCGGACGAATCGTTCGACAGTGGCTTGCGGAAGCCGAGCAGCGCTATCCGTGGCCGCAAGCCGCGGGGAACGCGGAGCAATCGGTTCGCCTCGTCCACACCTATGACGGGCCTATCCTGGACCAGATCGGCGAAATGGTGGGCACATCCGAACCCGAAGAAATTTTCGTGGTCTCCCCCTTTCACGACGCCGATGGTCGCATCTGCCGCGAGATCGCAGATCGCTGGCCCGAAGCCAAGATCGAACTCTTGGTCCAGCAACGCTACACCGCTCTCCCAGTCGATGCCTTGCGGAATCTGCGCCGCGGTTAGACTGGCTGGAGATTCAGGACATACCACGCCGTGTCCATGCCAAGCTGATCGCCTGGACCGGCGAGGCCGGGAGTGGCTGCCTGGTTGGGAGTGCCAATCTGACGTCGGCAGCTTTTCATGGCCGCAATGTCGAGGCCGGATTGTTGATCAAGGATGCTCGGTCACTGGTCGAAAAGCTTTTCGACGGTGAGCTGAGCAAGCAGACGGTTTCCCTCGATGACTTCGAGCCTGGCGACGAACGGGCACCCGAAGCCGACGAGTGGACGCCGCCTCCGATCTCGATCTCTTCGGCCGTCCTCGACGAGTTCTGGCGGTTGACGATCACATTCCAGAATCGCCTTCCAGAGCCCCCCGAGACGTTGCGGGTGACCTTACGCACTCCGGACGAGCAGAACCCACGAGTCAGCATCCCGATCTCCACCGCGAGTCAAGGTACGGTGCAGGTTGTGCCCCCGGATGACAAGCTGTCGGACGCACACGGGACGCTCCTCGCTTCCGTCGTCGCCAACGTCGCAGATGCACGGTTCGAGAGCCCACCCGTCTGGATTGTGCAGGAGGGCCGACTCACCTATGAGGCGGGAGAAGGCGCATCCTCCTCGAAGCGACTGATCGAAGAAACCGGAGAGGGGCTCCCCGAGTACCTCGACGAGATCGGCAACCGCCAGGGTGTCGGTGCCATCGCGGAGACGCTGGCGCACCTCAACATCAGATTTCTCGATGGGACAGGCGGTGTCTGGGGCAGGCGCAAGTTCCGGGTCCGCATCACGGACCCATTCGAGTCAGACCGGATACCCGACTGGCTGATCCGAGCGAAGGCGGAATCGGCGGACTTGCAAGTAGCAATCCAGGAGTTCGTGGAGCGGCACGACAGGCAGAAGCTCCGCAAGCACGCCAGCCGCGGCAACATCAACGGCATGGCCAACTTCCTCGATATCCTGACCACATTGGTCCGACTCCAGTACCTATGGCTTAAGAGGTCGGATGAGGCGGCGAAGCGGGTGTACGTGAAACGCCTCTTCTTCGTTAAGTGGCTGTGCGACTGGATCGAGTTGGCGACCAGCGGTCGAGAATCGGAAGAGGATTCGTTCGGCGGGTATTTGTACTCGCTGTGGGACAGCCTCGGCGGGGACCGCGTGACGCTCCGCAAGGTCTGCGAGGATCATCACTATTGTGCCGAGGTCCGTGCGATCCTGCTGATCGCCCAGAAGGTCAGGTATGTGCCGGGTGAGATCCCGAAGTATGATAAGCCACCGCTGAGTCAGAAGGACGTGCTGAAATCGCAAGCAATAGCGATAACTGATTGTTTCGCTTCGTGCGGATTGGACGAACCGACGCACGAGGAGGTGCTGGCGGCCCTGGAGCGATACGGGATGTTCTCCGCCGACGAGATCGGCCAAATGCTCGCTGCGTTATGACGCTGACTGGACCCTTACGACGTCGATGGTTGGCTCTGTTGTGGGGCTGGGCTGGGGTCGCACGGTCGCGCTCGACGACGAGACGTTCGTGTCGTACCGCTATGGCCTCGTCGGGCGTCCCGACCGGCTGATCCGGCATGGGGATACGGTTATCCCCGAGGAGTGGAAATCCGCCCGCCGGGTCTGGCCGAACCATAGGGCGCAGCTCGGCGTCGATTTCCTCCTGATCGGGGTACGGGCAGTAACGGAACAGAAAACCGACATAAGCCCTGTGGGGTGCGGAAAACCTGAGCCGATGCCTGCAACGCCGTCGTTGGTTCTGTCGCAAATCATGTCGTAATACGTATGCGTTTCGCACCTATGTTTTGCGACGGCGAAACTGGCAGAAAACCGGCTCCCGGCCTCGTGTCGCACAACTTGAGACTTTTGCGTCATTTCCGCTTGGAATGCCGCTAAGTAGGTTTTCTGTTCCGTTACTGCCCGAACCCCTGATCGAAGATCAGATCGGGGTGCGGCCGACGCACGGTTTCATCGTGCTGGGCGACGGCTCGCGGCACCGGATCGAGAATAAACGGCGGAGCTGCGGGCGTGGGTGCAGCGTGTGGCGGAACAGATTCGGGCGGCGCGGGCGGCGATCCATGAGCTAATCCCGGTCAACCCCAAGCCCGGCCAATGCCGGCCGTGCGGGGTGCGGAGACATTGCGGGCAGGCTAGAATCTGATAGCCGCTCTTAATCGGCCTGGCCGAATTACCGCCTCAAGAGGTCGGTATGGACGCCAAACCTTTGAGTATGCCGTCACCAGGACGCCAACGATCATAAAATAAAGGCTGTCCATGAACCCGGTGGTCCATGATGCCGAAAGGTTGGGAGATCGCCATTACGTCGGGACGATTGACCGAGGTCATGGCTGCGTTTTTTGCATCGAGTCAAAACGACTTGAAGAGAGGCGACAGACCTACGGGGGCAATTTCTGCGTAATTCTTCGGAGTGAAAACGAGGGGAAAGATGATTATTTCGTGATTCCATACCAGGTCCTCGCTCCCATGCTTGCGGATGGGAGCACAATGACGCTCGTCGAAAATGGCGTGCCTCGAGGATGGATCGGAACCATAGCCGACAATACCACCTTTTCCATCGAGGGGGCCCGTTTCGATGTTCAGATTGGCTCATATTTTAGAAAAAATGACCTCCTGCTCTGGCTGATTAGAGGGAATGACCTCTTTTCGTTCACCGAGTATCGAGATGACGAAGCCGCACGCGGCTGGATTCCTTATAAGACACCGGCCCCTGTAGATGCCGAAGAGTTAAAGAGATTGCAGGACACCGAGAGGAGAGTCTCCGGGCACCTCCAGACCTCCCGGCCGGGCCAGGCCGAATTCCGCGAGTCGCTCCGGCAGCGGTATGGTGATTGGTGCATGATCACGGGTTGCCCGTTACTGGAGATCGTCGAGGCAGCCCACATCATCCCATACCGTATGACCTCTGACCATCATCCGGCAAACGGCCTGCTTCTGCGAGCTGACCTCCATGCCCTTTTCGACCTACACCTGTTGGGCATTGACCCAGAATCACTCATAGTGTCAGTCCACCCAGAAGCTAGACGGGCGGGATATGCCGACCTCGACGGGTGAGGCTCCGAATGCTCAGCGACCTACGTCCGAGTCGCGACGCCCTAACCATACGCAGGACATGGTTCCAGGAACGCATGGAGGCTGATGACAACCTTGCTCAATGTTACGCCGTTGATTCGCGTAATGACGTCGCACCTCGAAGGGATTGATTTGGCGGTGATCGACCCCGAACCGAACATAAGGCCAATTATAAGACGTTCAATTGTTCATTAAAATCGTCACGACCGGACGCCCCGGGCGGCGGCGATCGCCTCGGGAGGCGGACGGCGATGGGCCGCCCGATCGCCGATCGACCAGGCGGTAGGTGCCATCCACGGCATGCACCAGGGGTATGTTCGCAGAGATGTTACCTTATCCATTAGGAAATCCAGGTATTTGCATTTTGCGCATCCACTGGTTAAGATCGTCCTGAACCCTCGGGACGGGCTGCCGTATCCGCTCAGGGCGAAGCCAACAGGGAAGGAGTCCTCCATGAGGGAAGGAGTCCTCCATGCTAGTGCTTTGTCACAGCTTAATCTTAGGGTAGACCGACGTGAGTTTACCGCGAGCATCGTCGATCTTCATTTGCCAATCCACGCCGCGCTGGGTGCTGTTGACATCGGATGACCAAGCGCCGGTCTCCGCTCGCAGGGTGGGAACATCGCCGAAGCGGCGACCGGACACGCACTGGCGTGTCAGGGAGCTCAGCTCATTCTCGGCGATGTTCAGCCAGCTACCGTGCTTGGGCGTGTAACAGAACTCGATGCGGCAGACCAACTGGCGCGCCCGGGCGGGTGCAAAACTCTCGTAGAATGCGCCTTTGGTGTGCGTGTTCAAGTTGTCGCACACGACGATCACGTGCTCGGCGTCGGCGTAACGGCCTTCCATCAGTCGAGCCATCTCGATCGCCCAGTCCACCTTGGTTTTCGTCTCGCGAACGGCCACCTCGCCAACCCGCCAGTGGTTCGGTGAACATGAAGATGTTCGCTGTCCCGCGCGCTCGTACTCATAGTCGACGCGCCGGCCGTGTCGGCGGGTGGCGGGGATGGGCACGCGGGTCTCCTTCAGCAACTGCACCGGTTGCTCGTCCATGCCCAGCACCGGACGGGCGGGATTATAAGGTATCGCGTAGGTCTCCAGCACTTCCTCCATGTTGGCTACGAACTCGCCGTCGGCCTTGGGCGGGATGACCCAGTACTCAAGCTTACGGTTGGTCATGCCGTTTTTTTCTAGGCTGGCAAAGTTAGCTGGAGGCAGCGGTGCTCCAAGTCCTTGAGGTAGGCATCGGGATTGTGGCGGAACCGGCGTTGCTTCCGCCGCGATTCCCGCCGCGCCTCCAGTTCCGCTCGCAGTCCCTTCCAATCCTCAACATAGCCCGGGCTCAGCACCAAGCCTTCGTCCGGCCGCAGCCGCGTCGCCAGCCCCGAGATCACCCGCGCCGAGCCCATCACCACCAGGCCCGGCGACCCCCGACGCCGACCGCTGGCCCGGCGCTCGTGGTAGCGATGACTGCCGAAGGTGTGTTCCAGGTCGTTATTCGTCCGCGGCAGGTCCGCCGAGTCGTAGCAGGCAAACAAGCCCGGCCAGTAGCTCCGAGTCACCTTCACGAACTGCTTCAAACCCGCTCGCACCGCGGGCTCGGTCGTCGTGGCCGCCGCCCGGCGCAGTCCGTACCAGCAGTTGCACCATCCGTCGTCGCACTTTCTTCGCCGGCAGCCCCTCCTCGTTCTTGAGGATCCGGGCGGCGCGCTGACCCACTGGTAAGACTCCCGCACCGCCGGGAACAGCGCGGCCGTCTCCTCCAGCCCGCGCCGCAGCACCTGCTGCAGCCGTTTCAAGCCCCCGGGCCAGGCCCCCGCCGTGGCGACCAAATGGTCCAGGCTGGCGGCAATCCGGCTCAATCGATCCTGCCGCTTTAGCCCCAATACCGTTGAAATAGGCGCAAGCCACAGCCTCCTGTTACTTTGGGTTTACTCACGACCCAAGCAACACGGAGGCCATGACTCGCATGCCGCACGGACATTGCACGCTGCCGCCCGATGGGTCGGGCCGGATCTTGGATCGCTTGGCGGGACTGGAACAGATTATCTCGCCCGAGGCCGTTCGCCAAGTCCTCGCGGCCACCGGTAAAACCAATCAACGACGTTGCACACTGACCCACGAGATTGTTTGCTGGGTGGTCCTGGCCATGGGGCTGTTGACCGACTTGCCGATCCGCCAAGTCTTCAAGCATGCACGCCGGCTCCGAGTCGGCGAGGAGAGTCCCCATCGATCCAGCCTGTGTGTGGCCCGGCAACGCCTGGGCATCGCGCCGGTCCGCCACCTGTTCGAGCACGTCGTTCATCCTCTGGCCCGGCCCGATACGCCCGGAGCCTTCTACCGCGGGTTCCGCCTGGTCGGCATCGATGGGACCGTCTACGATGTCCCCGACTCGGAGGCCAACGCCGTGGCCTTCGCGCACGCCCTCGGCCGGGCCGCGCGGCGACGGCGCGTTCCCCCAAGTCCGCAAGCTGAGCCTGGTCGAATTGGGGACCCACATCGAACTGGCCTTCGTGGTCCGGTCGATCGCCCACGGCGAACCGTCGATGGTCGGCGGCTTGCTCCGCCATCTGACTCCGGAGATGCTCCTGTTGGAGGATCGCGGGTTTTTCAGCTATGACCACTGGAAAACGGCGATGTTGCGGGGCGTCCAGCTGTTGGCACGCGTGAAAAGCGGCTTGATCCTCAAGTCGATCCAAAACCTGGCGGATGGCTCGTACCTGGCCAAGATTTATCGGGGTTGCTACGACCGTCAGATCGATCGGGATGGGATCGTCGTCCGGGTGATCCGCTATACACTGGACGACCCGCAACGAGTCGGACACGGTGAAACTCATGTGCTGATCACGAATCTCCTTGACGCGGAGCTTTATCCTGCTGAAGAATTGATTATTCTTTATCACGAGAGATGGGAACAGGAGTTGGTCTATGATGAGCAAAAGACCCATCATGATCCGCGGCGGGCGACCAAGCCGGCACAGATGCGAAGCGAGACCCCGGCGGGGGTGATCCAGGAGATCTATGCGCTGTCGCTGGGTCATTTCGTGATCCGAGCCTTGATGGTTGCGGCCGCCGGGACCGTGGGGCTGGACCCGGATCGGCTGTCGTTTCTGGGGTGCTTCCAGATCCTCAAGTGCCGGTTGCCAGAATGCAACAGCTCGACCCCCGAGGCGTTCGAGGAGTGGTACCAGGGATTATTGTGGGAGATGCAGGGGGAGCGCACCGATGACGAAATGCGGAGGAACCGGATCAATCCGCGAGTGATCAAGCGTAAAATGTCCAAGTGGAAAAAGAAACGATCCAAACATCGACACATTCCGCCCTTGAAGAAAACCTTTGCAGAGACAGTGGTTATGCTTCCTTAAACGGTATTGGCTTTAGCCCGGAGGCCACCAGCGGCGGCAGGGCGTCGTCGGTCAAGGCCCCGCGCACCGCGGCGCAGTAATCCCGCACCACCTTCGCCTCCGCGTCCTCCGCGTCGTCCTCCAGCGTCTTCTCCGCCGCACGCTCGATCTTCCGGATCCCCCGCACCCGCTTCTTCAACTCTTTCTTGGCGTGGCGATCCGCCTCGTAAATCGGCTTGGCCGCCTCGCGGAGGTAGTGGAAATGGCAGAGTTGATGGGGGACACCTTTGAGGGCCATACCCACGGCGTTGCGGATGCTCTCCTGACCGTCGGAGACCACGCCGGTAATCGGCACTGGCAAGGCCTTGCGCACCTGGTTGATCAGGCCGGCCAGGTCCTTGGCGGTGGACGACAACAGGCTCTTGGCCAGGAGGATCTCGCCGGAGAGGCAGTCGCGCAGCACCCAGAGGACCTCGTGGCCGACATCCGGCTGCAGGCCGTCGATGGCCAGGATGACGCGGCCCTGCGGGCGCAACAGCGGACCGAGTCGCTGGGGATCGGCCGTGGCCAGGGACCGCAGCTCGTCGTAGCGGTCCAACAGGTTGGTGACGGTGCGCTCGGCCAGGATGAGCCCGCGGTGCGTGAGCTCGCGGTGGATCTCGGGGATGCTGCGGTGCTCGGCATAGCGGAGCCGGCCCACCAGGGCCATGACGTCGAGGCCGAACTCGTGATAGGGCAAGGCGAAATGGGGCTCAGCCTCGGGGCGGTAGGGACGGAGGAAGCGGGAGCAGGCGGGATTGGCGCAGCGTCGGATCGTCAGGGTCAGCCGGAAGACGCCGTCGAGGGTGCTGATGGTGCGAAAGTTGTTGTAGTCGGCACCGGTCCGGTGCCGGCACTCGGGGCAGTTCAAAAGGACCGGGGTGAGGGTCAGGTCGCGATCCGGTTGTGGTCGTGGTCGTCGTCGTTTGCGATTACGCATGGAAAGCCTCCTCTGCTCTATTCTTACGTCCATTATACCGAGCCGAGGGGCTGACCAGCTACTTTTGCCACCCTAGATTTTTTCTCGAATCGTTGCCATACCCGGGCTACGGCGCCAACGTCCGATAATATATATTATGTTCGCTTGTGATCAGTCATTCTAGGATGTGCCGATTCTGCGGACGTCCTGACGACCGCTCTCGCTGGGCCCCGGGTACGGGGCTCATGCTGGGTTCCATCCGATCGCAACGGATTTGCCGCCTGTGGCGGCCGGCTCCCAAGTCAGGCTGACAACGAGCCTCGTGCCGGCGATATGTTTGTTTCACCCAGGCCGCATGACTGATCTGCATGCGAGCCGCTTTATCACGACAACTCGCCGTGCTACACTCCCCACATCGCAAGGCGACCGACACCTGCCGAACGGCTCCGATCTTGTTCTACCGGGGTGGATGCACAGGACGAGGTAACGATCAAGGAGGAATCCGATGGCCAAGAAGCGCGGCACGAGGCCAAAGGCGAAACACCAAATCGTCAAGGCTGGCGGCCTGCTCCCGGAAGGATATGAGGAATTCCTCAGTGAGCTCAAGGAACGCATCCGCACCGCCCGCCTTCGCGCCTCCCTCGCCGCCAACCGTGAACTCATCGCACTCTACTGGCACATCGGCCGGTCCGTCGTCGAGAAACAAAAGACCAGCGGCTGGGGCCATGCCGTGATCGCTCACCTGGGCGACGACCTTCAGAAGGCATTTCCCGGCGAGAGCGGGTTCTCGCGGACCAACGTCTACCGCATGCGGGCCCTGTTCCTGGCCTACCAGGGGGTTGAGAAAATCGTCCCACAACTTGTGGGACAAATCTCTGAAACCGGGCTCCCGCTGGCCGTTGCGGAACTCCCCTGGGGCCAAAACGTCATCCTGATCGAGCAGATCAAGGATCTCCGCGAGCGGCTCTGGTATGCCCGGGCGACCTTCGAGAACGGCTGGAGCCGGGCCGTCCTCGTTCACTAGATCGAGAGCGACCTCTACAAGCGCCAGGGCAAGGCCCAGACGAACTTCGCGAAGACGCTCCCAGCCCTCCAGTCCGACCTCGCCAGGGAGACGCTGAAGGATCCTTACAAGTTCAGCTTCTTGACGATCGCGGAGGACGCCGAGGAGCGGGAACTTGAGCAGGGGCTCGTGGCTCACATCCGTCAGTTCCTCATCGAGTTGGGGGCTGGGTTCGCCTTCCTCGGCCAGCAGTATCGGCTCGAGATCGGCGGCGAAGACTATTATCTCGATCTCCTGTTTTATCATGTGAAATTACGATGTTATATCGTAATCGACCTCAAAGGGACGCCCTTCAAGCCGGAATACGCCGGGAAGATGAACTTCTATTTATCCGCCGTAGACGACCTGCTCCGGCATCCCGACGACCAACCCTCGATCGGAATTATCCTCTGCAAGACGAAGAACGAGGTGGTCGCCGAGTATGCGCTGCGCGATCTGGCCAAGCCCGTCGGCATCTCCAGCTACGTCACCAAGCTCGTCGAGTCGCTGCCGCCCGCCTTGCGCGGGAAGCTGCCGAGCCCGAAGGCGTTGGAGGCGGAACTGAAGAGGGACGACATCCCGGAGGGGGAGTAATAAACAAAGACCTCGCGCAAAGTTTGGCCAAGGCGCTGGCCGTGGCCTGCGTGCGCAACACATTCCTCGAGGATCTGTACGCCGGTATCAGCCCCTCATCACGGGCGGGCGACCATTCCGACGTGACGGTGGTGACTCCGTATCCCGAAGCTCACCGGCGGGATGTGCGACTGCGCGATTACCACGCGGCCATGAAGGCCAAGTACGAACGCCTGGCCCGCTATCCGTGGCTCTCTGCGGAGCCCGACCCGCCGGAGCCTGAGTAGCCCTGGTCTAGCCGGGAGTCGCCAGCTCCCGGCTCCGCTTCTCCGCTCCGAGCAGCTCCCACACCCAGAACGTCACGGGCGTCTTGTTCCGCCCTGGGTTGTTTGGACACCTTGTCGAGGTTAATAACCGGACCGCCGGAACGCTATGCACCGCTGGGTCGTCTGAGCACTCGCTGGTCATGAGGCCGTTCACCGCACCGATACCGCAGAGGAGCGGCATCGTGAAACTCGTTTCAGAGCGCGAGGCGAAGGCGGCGGAGAATTCAAACTGACCCACTACCGAAGGTTGACGCGATGCGCCCGTCCAGCCTAGAGTGGTAGGATGTAACAATGCCGGGATCGTCCAGCAGCAGGGGTAGCGCCATGACCGCGCCGTACGAGATGAACCGCCGGGCATTCATGAAGACCACCGCCGCCGCCTCCGCCACGGCGGCCGTCGCGCCGACGGCGCGGGCCCAGGACGCGCCGGCCGACGGCCTGATCCACCGCAACGAGCGGAGCGGCATGCCCTACCGCAAGCTCGGCCGGACGAATTTCATGTGCAGCCGCCTCGTCTTCGGCGGCGGCGCGGCGTTGATGGGCGGGAAGGCCGTCCGGTTGCTCAACGCGGCGTTCGACGCGGGCGTGAACTTCTACGATCTCGGCTCCAACGCCTATTACAAGGGGAGCGAGCGCGCCTTCGCCCCCTTCCTCGCGGCGCACCGCGGCAAGATCTGGGTCACGTCCAAAGCGCCGTTGCGTCCCATTGACGGCTACGAGCCGGGCAAGCCTCTGACCGTCGAGCAAGGCAGGTTTCTGGCCGATTACTGGACGGGGCTGCTCAATGCGAGCCTCGCCGATCTGGGTACCGACTATGTGGACGCCTACTACCTCATGGGCGTCGGCGAGCCGGAGGTCGTCCGTTGCGAGCAACTGCATGAGGCCTTCCTCAAGGCGAAACAGGCCGGGAAGGTGGGCCATTGGGGCGTGAGTACCCACAAGCGGGCGCAGCAAGTGCTCGAGGCCATGATTGGAACCGGCTGGTACGACCTCGCCATGATCGCCATCACCCCCGCCGGGTGGTACGACTGGGATTCGAAGAGTCTCCTTCCCGGCACGCCGGCGATGGACGAGCTTCAGCCCACGCTGCAGCGCGCCCGAGACGCCGGCATCGGTCTCGTCGGTATGAAGGCGGCCCGCTACTTGTCGTCCCGCGGCGGTAAGGAGTTGGAGAACGCCTTCGACGGGCACTACAGCGACAAGCTGATGCAATCGGGGCTTTCGCCCTGGCAACGGTCCTACGCGTTTGTCCTCGCCCACGGCGTCAACGTGGTCAATTCAGACATGCAGAACTTCGCCCATTTCAAAGAGAACCTCGCAGCGGTTCAGCGCTCGGCGGAGCTCTTCGTCAGGGCTTGATCGACGCCGCCCGATGGTATCCTTCGGCGGCGGCGCGTGGCGCACCATTCGCCGGGCCGATATGCCCTCGATGCGGGCGAACGGTCTGTCGATGATGCTGGAGGAGCTGGAGGTTGGCCCCGATCCGAACGGAATGGCCAACCTCTTGGCCTATCAGCAGACGCCGCGCCAGGTCATTTCGGCATCCTCAGTCCTTTGAGCAGGAAGGTCATGGCCTTGACGGCCGCGTCGCGGCCCTTGACCGCCGTGACGCCGGCGATGACGTCGCCGACTTGGCAGGCGCCGTCGAAGTCGCCGCCGCCCACCTCGGCGAACATGACCGACGCCCCTTCGATTTTGGCCGGTTCGGCCATGTCGCCGAATTCTTCGAGGTGGGCCTTGTACTTGGCCAGGACTTCTGCGGCGTTAGCAGCTGATTTGCATCGCGCGACGAAGGCGGTGAACTCGAAGTCACCGTCGCGGTATTGGGCCTTGAACGCGTTGGTCAGGAAGTCGAGACCTAGGGCATCGACCATGAGGTATTGGACCGTATCGTCGATCCGGTTCTTCGCCGGGAGCATGGCGAGACCCCATAGCTCCGCCGCTTCGCCTTTCAGGCGATTCGCCAGCGTATCGGCCAAGGCCGATGCCGCTTTCTGGACCTCCTTGTCGGGTCCCGATGTCAGGATCGACGCATAGTATTGGCCCTTCCGGAAGAATAAATCGGCCCCGGTGCGGTGGCCGCCGTCGCCGATTGCGATGGACTTGCTGCCAGACGAGCGCTCGACCGAATAGACGCCGAAGGCGCCGAGGGGGGTGGTCATGTCGTAGAGGAAGACGTCGATGAACTTGGATGGGTCGTCCGCTTTGGAGAAGGTGACGAAGGTCATGCCAGTCACGTCGTAGGACTGAAACAGTTCGGACCGGCCGTCGATCTTCTCGTACAAGTTGGCTTCGGTGTAGCGTTCAACAAGGCTCTTTTTCGTGAAGCCCTCGGGCGTGAGAGCCTCGAGTGCCCGGGCGATGGTTTCCGTCTTGGCCTTCATTTCGGGCGTGATCCGGGGGGGGTCGTCTTTGACGGAGCCGACGGAGTCCTGGGCGGCGACGAAGACGGGAAATACAAACGGCAGCGCGGCCAGCAATCCTCTCATGGGATACTCCTTTTTCGGGGCTGTTTTTACGGTATGGGATAGACGCCGCGAAAGGCAAGACCTTTGGAGATAGCGTCGTCAGGTTGGTCCCTGCGGGCGGTTCGGCCTGTCGAGGGCGGACAGCAATCCCTGGCGGGCCGGAGGCCCCACATCGCTTAGCAGTTCCTCCACGGCCATCACGGGGCACATCTCCGTTGGTCAAGAATTGCACGCTACGCCAAGCTGAGGCAGGTACGGGAAGGCCAGATCGGAAAGGGAGGCCTGTTCGAGATCGGAATCGATCTGGCGTCGGGGACGCACAGGGCTGTGTGGCACTCGCTGATGGATTTGATCGGTTGACCGAGCGCTGGCCGCCCGGCTGAGATATGTCCGGTAATAAGTGTTTATGTTCGCTGACGATTGATGCCCGCAACGCCCGCGTAGTTGATACCGCCCTGGTCTCGAAGCGATTCCGCCTCGAGTCACCGCGATTCTCGTTGCGACAGGCCATGGGCCGCGTTAGCTTGCAGGTCGGTAAGTCTGTTCCCGATGTCGGCGCTTGACCCGGTCCGCGATGGCAACGGCCGCCGCACCACGCGTAGACCGTAGGTTCGGATGCGGCGAAGGCGAGGGATAATGATGGTCAACTACATCTCGGCCCTGGTGTTCGTGATTCTGCTATTGGTGGGTCGGGGGTGGTCGCCCGCTGACGACAATCAACCCTGTCCTCGCCGTGGTCGTTGGGATCGTCTGGCTGATCGCTGACGTGATCACCTCCGCTGCCATTCAGCTCGCCGCGCAGTGGCAAAGAGCGGTCGTCTTCCGGCTGGGCAAGTTCAAGGACATCAGGGGGCCGGGCCTGTTCTTCATCATCCCGGTGATCGAGCAGGTCCGGATGATCGACACGCGGGTCCTGGCAGTCCACATTCCCAAGCAGCAGGTGATCACTCGCGACAATGTGCCAGTGACGATCGACGCCGCCCTGTTTTTCCGGGTGGTCAACGCCGCCGACGCGATCATCATGGTGCAGGATTACCGCAACATCATCCTGCAGTATGCCCAGACCTCGCTCCGCGACATCATCGGCCAGGGGACCCTGGACCAGCTCTTGACCGAACGGGAGCAGATCGCCAAGGCGATCGAAGCCCATGTCGAGCGTGATACCAAGGGATGGGGGCTGGACGTCACGGGCCTGCGGATCCAGGACGTCGATATGCCCGAGGAGCTCAAGAAGATGATGTCACGGCAGGCCTCGGCCGAGCGCGAGAAGCGGGCCACAATCACCAAGGCCGAGGGCGACAAGGAGGCGTCCGTCAACCTTGCCGCCGCCGCCCGGACCATGGCCGAGAGTCCCGGGGCTATGCGTTGCGCACCCTCCAAACCATCGACGGCCTGGGAGCGTCCGCCTCCAACACCGTAGTGATTGCCGTGCCCGTCGAGCTGATGGACGTCTGGGCCAAGCTTGATCGCAGCGCCGGCATCGGCCGCACGAGCGTTGCCGAGCCGGGACCACGCACTTGACGGCCTTGACCTGAGCTGGAAAACCCCAAATGGGGCTCAAGCCTTCTCAAGGCTATCCAACAACGCCTTGAGTATCGACGATCGACAGGACGCAGAAGGGGCCGTCATACAACTCATCGGCGGCGATGTACCCGGAGAAGCCGTCGAGGGCCCAATCGAGGTAATCGGCCCCGATGCGATCGGCCGCCTTTTTTTCTACGGTGGCAAAAGTGACTTGGATTTGACGTAAGTCGTTATTCTTCGGTCAGGGCGCCGACCATCGCGAAAGGACTTACGGCAATTCCCAGCAATTTTTGCCGTCCGAGTTTTTTTCCCCTGGCCTCCACCCAGTTCTGGATGGTGGCGAAGGGGACGAAGACGCGGAGGTCGCCACAGAGATGCCAACTGGCGGCCTGATAGGGTAAGCCGTCCTCCACGGCCAGGGCCACGACCCGGTGGGTGTAGCGGGCCTTCGGCGCGGCCAGGTCGGACAGGTCGGCGGTGAAGAATCGGCGGCACCGAGTGCAGTGGTGCTGGGAATCGGTAGGCCGGTGGCATAATCCGGGAGGGGATGCGACTCATCCTCGTTTGCGATGGCCGGCACGGACCCACAGCATCCGTGCCGTGCCCCTCTCGAACCGATGGCACGCCTCGGTTCCCTCCGGTACCCCTGCCCGATCCTTGGCGTGCCCTTCAGACGATCGGTTTCGCCAGGGTGAGGGGGTGGAGGCGAGGAGTGCTCTCCTCGCGGAAGACCGCAATCTCCCGAGGGGCTTCGATGCCCAGGCGCACTTGACCGTGATCCAGCTTCACCACCGTCACGACGATCCGATCGCCGATCACAATCCTCTCACCGAGTTTGCGAGATAAGACTAGCATGGAGGACTCCTTCCCTCATGGAGGACTCCTTCCCTGTTGGCTTCGCCCTGAGCGGATCGGCAGCCCGTCCCGAGGGTTCAGGACGATCTTAACCAGTGGATGAGCAAAATGCAAATACCTGGATTTCCTAATGGATAAGGTAACATCTCTGCGAACATACCCTGGTGCATGCCGTGGATGGCGCCTCCGCCTGGTGGATCGGCAATCGGGCGACCCATCGCCGTCCGCCTCCCGAGGCGATCGCCGCCGCCCGGGGCGTCCGGTCGTGACGATTTTAATGAACAATTGAACGTCTTATAATTGGCTTTATGTTCGGTTGCGCTGGGTTACAGCCGGTATACCGCCTGTGCGGGCACCCGTCTGAGTCCCGCTGACCAGCGCCCTGGCCAGGGGCTCATGTCCGAGCATCAGCGACATACCGAAGACACGAGCGGCGACACAGGCCGCCAGACTCCGGCTGACCTGCGCCGCCGGGGGCTGCCAGGAACCGAGGCCGGGGCTTGAGGCGCTTAAGGCGCACGATCTCATCCTCGAGTTGGTGGACGCGCTCCTCGCGTTGGCCCGTGAGTAGCATCCGAACAGAAAACCGGCGTAAGCCCTCCGGAGACCAGGTCTCAGATAGGGTAAGGTCTAACTGGCACCGACCTTGGCCTGGAAATCGCGGGTATTGCCGCGTCTGGTGTGCCACCTGGACCGGGACCCTATTCGGCACCGGTTCCGTAATGGCGAAGTCGTTTGGACAGGCCGTCGGCCTCAAAAACCCGGCGAATCTGCTCGTTCAGGTTGCTTCCAATGGTTTTCTGTCGGATGCTACTCACACCCCGAGTTGCTCGATCCGCTCCTGCTGGAGGAAAATGATGTCGAGCAACTGGCCGAGCGGCGGCGTGTGTTCGGCCTCAGGGATGTCGGGCAGCGGAATGGAGATGGCCCGACTCTACCAATAATTCGACCCAGCCACCCGGGTGCAGTCGCGTTTCTGCGGTCGGGCCACCAGGCTGTGTGGGGTCGGTGACCATGGCCATGGCCCCGACGACCGGGAAGTACACCACCGACCAACTCGCGACCTCAACCCGACCACCTACCAGATCCTTCGCCGGCCTTGACTCGTCCGGCCCGCGGCGCGGCCCTCGACTTGATGCGCAGTCCGCAGGATCAGGAACCGCTCATGCCCTTCGACCGTCGGGAACCGCGGGCGGTCGGGGCTCATCACTAACCTCACAGTCTGGCTCCTCCCAGCAGAGCGGTTTCCTACAAATTTGACGCCCGGCCGGACGAGTCCCGGCGCATTGTCTGAAGAAATGGCTGCCGGTCTCGATTGGCCCCGGTCACCTCATCGGGCTCGCCGAGCAGACCGCCGCGTGTGCGACCGCCGGCGACGCGGACATCCGGGCGTCTCGGAAGGGCTGATCGGCTTGCGGACTCAGCCCAATGGACCCAGCTCGTGGCGGTGATGGTCAACGGCGGTCGAGTCCCAACCCGCGTTGGGGAGAGCGGCCCGCGGTTGTGGAACCGTCAGAGCGGGAGACCGAAGTGGCCTCGTGACAAACGCGGTGGTCTCGGGACTATCCGGGTCGATCAGATGTGCCGATCTTCCAGGTCAGGTGACCCGATCTGCCCTCTCCTCTTTGCCCTCGCACCCAATCTCCGCAGCCACGAGGACGGCCAGGGTCGGGGACTGACTGGGCGAGAGCCGCGTGGTGGCGGTGAGGACCCATCCGAGGAGAAACTGGGCGGAGACACAGGCTCCCTCCTCGAGCATGAATGACCCGGTGC
>CAWJGW010000035.1:0-8325 GCA_963842405.1 uncultured Isosphaeraceae bacterium
CTCGAGGCGGGCGATGCTGGGCGGTGGCGTAGGCGTCGAGGATGCCGGAACGTCCGGGGTGGATGGCCTCCAGACCGAGCTTGGATACGATGGTTCGGTTGAGACCTTGATCGGTGCCGGCGAGGATGATGAGGCGTTGGCCCTCGGGGAGGTTGAGGAGCTCGTCGGTGTCGTCGAGATCGAGCTGAGGCAGGTGCGGCAGCGCGGTCCGGAGGATGAAGCGAAGCCGGCCGCCGGGTGATGGTCCTTCGCTGACCGGGACGACTCCGGCCCCAGCCCCGGCGCGGGCTGTGATCGAAGACGGCGGGCTGACCACGGCGACGACCTGGAAAGGAGTGTCGCGGTTGCGGCGGAGGATCATGGTGCGGAGCGCGAGCAGGTCGCGGTCGATACCGTGGCGGAACATCACTTCGAGGATGCCGTCAACGGCGGTGACGGCCATGACGACCAGAAGGAATGCGGCCAGGACCCGGCGCTGGCGGTCGTCGCGTCGGCGAGCCCAACGATCGAGCGCGTAGATCAGCCAGACGGAGACGACGACCAGGTCGAGCGCCAGATGCAGCCCCAGGGCCGTGGCGGAGTCGGCCCGGCCGTGGAGCACGTCGTCGACGGCGTTGCGCAGGCTGCGCGCTGGACCACCACGCGACCGAGACGGCCGTCGCCGGCGCCAGCCAGGTGAGCGTGCGGACCGGAATGCGGCGATTGACGAGGTCCGCGATCGTCTGCGCGGCCAGCAGGCTCAGCGGGACGAGCAGGACGAGGTCGAAGGCGCTCTGCGGCCCGCCAGGCCAGACCGTCGGCGCCAGCGCGGCGACCGCGAGCCAGATGACCCAGAACGAGCCGCCGACCGACTCGCGCGAATTCGACTCGTCGACCAGGGCCATGCGGATCGCCCGCACGGCCCCGAACAGGCCGAGGGGGAGCGTCACGGGCGCCAGCTCGATCAACCGGGCCGGCAGGCCCAGGCCGCGATCGACCAGCAACCGCTCGGGGGGAACCCGGAGCGCCGCGATGGCCGCCCAGCCGTGCGTCCGGACCATCAGGACGAACCAGGGCAAGGCCACGCCCATGGCGATCGCCAGGCGCCAGCAGGACGTTGACCCGGCCTGGAGTGTCCCGCCAGGAGAGCCGCCACCGCCGCGGACGCGCCCCGGGCGGAGACGGCGGCGCGGCGCCGCGGAGGTAATACTGGTGCAGCAGGACGATGGGAATGGCGATCAGGGCCAGCCCGCCCATCACCAGCAGGGCCAGGCCCATCGCCAGGCCGCCGACGACCGCCCAGGCGGTCGGGCCGGCCCACGGCCAGGGGCGCATCGACTCGGCGATCACCCGCTCGTGCCAGCAGTACGCCAGCAGCACCGCGAGTACGCCGCACAACGCCAGCGTGCTCGGCGTCGCCTCTTGCATCCGGAGAAGCAGGTTCTGGTTGAATCCCACCAGGACCGCGGCGGTCAGACCGAGCCCCGCGCCGCGCCAGAGCCGGGCATGGAGGTAGACCAGGACGACGGCGAGCCCGCCCGCCACATAGCTGGGCAGGACGCTGGCCATCGGGTCGCGGTTGCCGTCGAGCCAGAAGAGGGCCGCCTCGAGCCAGGCATAGAGCGGCGGCTGGAAGGCCACGGCTCGGTACGCCGCGGCCTCCTGCACCGGCCTGATCCCGGCCGACGCGGGCACCTGGTCCAGCACCATCCCGTCCAGCACGGCCAGGCCCCTCAGGCCCCAGAGCGGGCCCGGGGGCGTCAGGTCCCAGGCATTCAGGGCCAGCAGCCCCGGCAGGACGGCGACCAGCACCACCAGGGGAAAGACCATCGCCGACCGCGGTGCCGGACGGAACAGCGGCCGCGCCGGCGGCGCCACCGCGACCCTTGACCGGTCCCGGGCTCGGCCTCGACCCTCATCCCAGAGCACCGGTCCCTGGCCCGGCAACCGCGATGACCGATCCGGATCCAGTACGCGTGAACCCCCACGCCCGACCGGCCAAACGCGCAACCCTACCGGCGCACACCCATGCCGACGCCCGTTCGTCGAACAGGCCAGTCAGGGCGAACGATACCATAATCCCGCAAATTGCGGGATAGCCGTTCACTCGCGATGAGGCAGTTGCTGGGTTCCTGGGAGGTCCTTCGGGTCAAGAGAATGGCTGCGGGCCGGTCCGGCTCACGCGCGATCGGTGCCGGCCGCGTCGCGGCTCGCGGTCTCGTCACGGCGGGCCTGGATCCGTTCGAGATTGCGACGCAGGGCGTCCAGGCCGTCGTCGCCATCGATGTATTCGCGAAAGGGCAGCGCCAGGCGGAGCAGCTCGGGATGTGTGGTCCCGACGTCGTCGACCGCCTGCCTCAGCATCTCCAGGAACTCGTCGAGCCCTTCTTCGGGGATTCGGGCCCGGGCAACCAGGGACTTCAACTCGGCGAGACAGGGCGGGTTCGTCCGCGCGACGGCGGAGGGCGATTGCGCGCCGGACGGCTGCACCGGCCCGGCGGTGCGGTGGGCCGTCGCGACCAGCCCGGGCTGGGGCGTACGTTCCGCAGCCGACTCGCGATCGCGGGAGAGCTGGGATTCGGCGTCCCGATTCCGCCGGCCGTTCTCGAACGCCTGGAGGAGTTGCTCCTGGGCCTCGGCGACATACGCCGCCCAGTCCGTCGAGAAATCCTGGCGGAACGCCTCGATATAACCGGGCTCGTACTGCCGCGACAGGTACTTGAGCTGGTGGAACACGCGGTGCGACAGGGCTTGAAGCTCCTCGGTCAGCTCGGCGTCACGGTCGTGAGACGCCTGGTAGAAACGGAACCGGCCGATCCAGACCTTGAGGCGGGCGTACTGCTCGAGCTTGCCCAGCGTGCCGAACGCGTTCAGGCCGGCGTCGACCTCGTGGGCCAGGAGCTGGAGTTGTCCGCCGGGGAAATGGGCCTCGGCATCCCAGAGCAGCCGATCCTCGTCGGCGAACTGCTCGGCCAGCTCAGGCTGAAGCCGGTCGATCTCCCGGCGGAGCTGCCGGTACTGGTCGGTGGCCACCCGGAGCTCTCGCCGCGCCTCTTCGACCTCCCGTGTCACCTCTTCCAGGTCCAGCCGGCTCTGCCGTCGCGTCCGCTCGATCTCCGCCTGCGACGCCGCGATCAGCCGCTCCGCGTCGGTCTCCGAGGCGAGCGTCGACTTGTACAGGGCCAGCTTGCGCACCAGCTCCTTGAGTAACTGTTCATCAGTATCGGCCTGTTCCAGTGCGCGTATGTTGGCCGGCCGCACCACCCGCAGCCGCTCCACCGCGCACCGCGCCCGCAGCTCCGTCGCACGGAATTGCTCCGCGGCATGTTGCGTTTCCCCCTCAATCTTACGTGCACGAGTCTTCGCCTCCGCTTGGCGGACTAGCTCCGCAAGCTTTTCCAGAGCTGGAGTCATGGTCATCTCTCGTACTTTATTCAAGGATCCGGGACTACTTGGCCCTAAACTCATGCTCGACCTCGCTCCCCATCTGGTAAAAAAGCACCTTCTCGTCTCTTGGCATTTCCATCTTGATGCATCTCTTGATGCAATCACGATCCTAATTATTGGTTTTAGTATATCAATTGACGTCCGTGCGTACGCGGATCGAGCCGTGAGTGCATCATACAGCACGGGCGGACAAAGTTGAACCCGGCGGGGGGGCAAGCCAGCGGATTGGCGGATTGGGCGGTGGATCCGGCGCGTGCTCCCGGCCCCAGGGTCATCCAAGGCCGATGCACCGAGAACTAATGCAACATGATTGTTTCGGTGGTGTCACCGTCCCTGTCATTTCAGGGATACGCATGGCAGGGTGTGGCGACGCGGCTCGAGTCCAGCCGCGCTACCGGCCGACACGGACGGTCAAACTCTCAACGGCCGAGATGAACTTGCTAGCCTGCTCTCCTTGCCGAAGCTCATCGAGGTCTTCGCTCGTCAGCCCTTGGAAGTAGCTCAGTTCTTCAGTGCCCGAACTTTGCAGGAGTTCTTGCAAGGTGGGTTTAGGCCTTGAACACCCCCGGTCGATCACGGATGAATTCACGATCTCCGTCCCAAACTTCCGAACGAGCACATCAGGAGTTTCGAAGAAGATGACCTCCAATTCCGGCACAAATGCGAATACATCGAATCGGTCGTAAGGAGAGACGCTCCTGAGTGCCGCCTCGACCATGCTGGCAGAATCTTCAGAACTGGCCGCGTCCATCACGATCATGAGCGGGCCTCCTTCGTGTACAAGGATGTTTCTCCCGAGGGATGCCTGGGACATTCGCCCACCTGCGGCGAAGAAACGGAAAGCAATTCTCGCCTCCTTGCGCAACAATCCGCGCAAGAGGCTGACTTTCGACCGTTCTTCGACGACGAGCGTGATGCTACTCATCTTCAACCTGGAGCTCTCTAGCTCCATCCTTGATCTGTTGCCACAATAGCGCCAAATCATCCCAGGTGAGTTTCTGGGCGGTCTCCTTGTACCTGATGTCCCTGTCGCTTGGTCTAGCCATGGATTCTCCATCGGACGTCTCGCTCGATCTCGTCACGATCCTGAGATTGTAGCACCGGGACGGGAGGAAAGGAGCGCGATGGCTTTTTCCTTTGATCACCCCGGCACGGTCATCGACTTTCCGTTGTCCTTCGAGCCCAGCCTGAGAAGGAACGGTACGGCGGCCTCGGCCCATCGCTCAGGGCTGGGGTAGTCCGAGGCCGACTCGCCGAAACAACTGCGGAGCATCTCGGTATCGATGATGCCGGGGTTCACCGCGACGGCGGCCAGGCCGCGGGGGAGTTCCTGGGCCATGGCGGCGGTCAGGCCCTCGATGGCCCACTTGGTCGCGCAATACGGGGCGACCTCCGGCGCGGTCAAACGGCCCCACCCCGAGCTGAAGTTGACGATCACGCCCGAGCCCCGCGCGATCATCGCCGGCACGAAGTGGCGGATCACGTTGACGACACCTTTGATGTTCACATCGATCACGCGGTCGAACTCGGCGACGGGGACCTCCCAGAGCGGCGCGTTGGCGTTGATCAGCCCGGCATTGTTGATCAGCAGGTCAGGGGGCCCGTGCTCGGCGAGGACTCGCTCGGCCCAGGTCTTGACCGACAGGTCGTGGGTCACGTCCAGGGCCGCGAAGTCGTGCGGACGCCCCAGCGCCGCGCGCGTGATGCGCGATCGCCTCGACCGAGCGGCCACAGCCGACCACCGTGTGTCCCGCCCGCGCCAGGCCCTCGGCCAGCGCACGGCCCAGCCCACGGGTCACCCCCGTGATCGCGACGAGTCGGACCGTTGCTTTCGCCATGTTCCATTCCTCGGAATTCGCCTGTCGGATCGTCAACGGCACAGCCCCCCATGATAACCCGGGCCCGCCACCACCGCCGCGCCTTCCCCCGCCCCGTGTGGCCTGACTGGTTGTGGAGCGGGTGCGATGGGGATAAGCTGTCGCCATGGGTTCGGCCACGGCGGCTGCGCCGTGATCCGGACGACAACCGACACGCGAATATTGAGGTCGCCGATGAGATTTCGAACGATCGGGCTATCCGGCTTGCTTGGCGATGATCGTCGGGCTCGTGGGGTCAGCGCCGGCCACCCGCGCCGACGGCCCCGAGAACACACTCACGCCCGAGGAGAAGAAGGAGGGCTGGATCCTGCTCTTCGACGGCAAGAGCCTGGACGGCTGGAAGACCAGCAGCGGCCGGCCCAGCAAGGTGCCGGTCGAGCAGGGGTCGATCAATCCGCACGGTTGCGGCGGCTACATGATGATCCCCGAGAAGACCTTTGGCGACTTCGTGCTGTCGCTCGACTTCAAGATCAGCAAGGGGTGCAACAGCGGGATCTTCATCCGGACCTATCCGCTCACCCCGCGTCCGGGCAAGGACGTCGGCTTCAACGGCATCGAGGTCGCCATCGACGACACCACCACGGCCGGCTATCCACGACACCGGGGCGATCTATGACCTGGTCAAGCCGTCCCGGAATGCCATGAAGCCAGTCGGCGAGTGGAATCATATCGCGATCGCCTGCGACGGCCCGAAGGTCTCCGTCGAGCTCAACGGCGAGGTCGTGACCCGGATGGACCTCGACCAGTGGACCATGCCCAATCGCCGCCCGGACGGCTCGGAGCACAAGTTCGACGTCGCGTACAAGGACCATCCCCGCTCCGGCTACATCGGCCTCCAGGACCACGGCTCGCCGTGCTGGTACAAGAACATCAAGATCAAGCCGTTGCGGTGAAGTCCTGATTCGACCACCTCGTCGACACCGTTCAAGCCTTCCGCGGGCGGCGGCCAGCTTGGCGACGAACGCCGCATGCTCGGGCGTGGCGCAGCCCAGGTCGACCACGGCGCGGAGCCGTCGCGTGTCGCCCGCCAGGAGTGCGTCTGGGTCGAGCCAGAGCCCGGGAAAGACCTCCGAGCGGTAGATCCCGTCCGGGCCGGGCTCCAGATCAACGAATCGCCCCTTCCGGAGCACGAACCACAGGATCTCGTCGGGCTCGATCGCGCGGACGATGTATTCCAGCACTCCGGCCCGCTCGTAGTCGTCCAGCTTCGGTCCCAGGTCGTGGATATCGGGTTGTCTCGGCGACCTCGATGACCAGCTCCGGAGCGCCGCGGAGGAACTCCTTCTCGTCTCGGGTTCGGCCGCCATACTCCGCCCGCACGCGAAGCAGAGCATCGGGCTCCAGTTCGCTCTTCCATCCCAGGCCGTCGTGACGTGAATCAAGACATCCACATGTGGGTTATTATCGGCATACTGACCGAGCCATGCGATTACGGGAACCTGAGCACGGCCATGCGCAGGTCCGATCAGGACCGGGCAGATAGACCACTCCGTTAATCAACTCGGCCCGGGTTTCTGGCGGCATCGCCTCGTAAAGTGCGTGGAACGCCCGCTGGTCGAGCCACTGGCCCTCAACGAGCGTCCGGGGTGGGGATTCTCCAGGGGTTCCATGGGACATCTGGGTCATCTCCTCTTCAGACCCGCGATGTAACCCTGTCCATCATAAAATCCAACGACAGCCGACCGACAAGGCGAACGTGCCGGCAAGAGCCCGCACTCGGAGGATCACCGTGACGCTCCGGTCGATGCACCCTTGAGCCGCCGGACCGGCCAGGGTTACAATACGCTTAGACATTTGTCAGAGACTCACTGCCGGCTTGATCGACTGGTCAGGACGAACGACCCCGCCCGAGGCGGTCTGGAACGACGGAGATTGCCGATGACCGAGAGCGTATCCGACCGCTCGGCCACGGTTCACTCTGACGCTTCGTCAGATGATGAAGCTGGTGATCTTCGGCGCCGTTGCCTCGATGTGCCTGGCGCCGATGTGGCGACTCGCGGAGATCGGCGCCGTGAGCTGGCCGTTTGCGGTCCTGATGGAGGCCGTGGCGATTCCACTGGTTCTCGCCGTCGTCGCGTTCCCGATGGTTCGCAAGGGCCCGCACAAAGACTGGCTGGTTCGAGCCTTGCTGATGACGTCCCTCGGGATCGGGCTCGGGGCGGCGATCTACTCATGTTCTGGGCCGCAGCAGGACCGCCTTCCCTCAACGTCTGGGCCGGTACCGGCGCGACCGTGGGGTTTGTTCGGTGCGATCATCGTTGTACTTGGAGTTCTCTTCGTCATACTTCTACGGCAATTCGTGCCTGACCGGAACTCCACCGGTCGGTGATCTCCACTCCTTCGCGATGCGACGATCGGCATTCGGTCAGAATCTGCCCCGGAGTCGCTGATCCATTGAGCCGGTGCTGGCAGAGCACTCTACGGTAGATTACGCTCCCGCAACGCCGCCCGGACCATCGCGGTGTATTCGGCGGACTCTCCGATGAACCGCCCGATCTGGGCGTCGGCCTCCTCGAGATCTTTCAAGAGTTCGGGAGTGGGATGGTCCTCGATCAGGCTTGCGATCGTTTCGCGAGTATTGATCAGTGCGACAATATGAGGGATCGATTGCCTGAACATCAAGAACCAAGCCAGTCGCTGGTCCTCAAGCTCCTTACGATTCAGGCCAAAGACCTTGATTGTCGCGACTCCGCGCGGATTGCCGCCCACTGCGTGGACGAGGTTCCTCCGAAACGCGATGAACCGCGCCGGATCTTCGAGCCCGGGGTTGACGAGGAGCGGCTCTTCATCACCGATGTCCTCGTGGTGGGATTTTGCTCGGCGGGCCGGGTCTGCCAGCGGGAAAAGGTTGTCCTTGAAAACCTGGTTGCAAAGCTGGCAGCAGAAAAGAAGGTTCGACCAGTCATGGGCCAGCCAGTAATAACCGGGCTGACCGAGTGCCTCTTCGGGTTCCTGTCGATGACCCGCCTTCGGGCGGTAATGCTCGACATCGCCATGAGAGATGTGACTGATTTTCGACTCG
>CAWJGW010000036.1:0-166630 GCA_963842405.1 uncultured Isosphaeraceae bacterium
CCCACACGCGCCAAGACTCTGTAGCGAGCCGCAGCCAGCCCGGTGACGTGTGCCATCTGACACCCGGTCACGAAACCAAACGACACATCGGCGGGCAGCCCGAGAAGCTCCGCAGTCCAGGCGCCCGCCACCTCTTTCACCACGGCCGCGGACGGCCCGCAGACATACAGTCCCGCGTTCTGATCCCAGGCCGATGTCAGCCAAATCCGCCGCAAGCGCCGCCGGCGCAGCGCCCCCAATCACAAACCCGAAGTAGCGCCCGCTCGGGCTCGATACCAGACGAGGCTCGACGGACCAGGCGAGTCCGGTCACGACCTGCAGCGGATCGGCCGCCCCCTCCGGAAGCGGACCACCCAACCCTGAGCGCAGCTCCTGAACGTCGGCCGACCAGCCAACCGGCCGATCAGAGATCCCCTCGAGGTAGGACGCAGCCACACCGGCCGTCCCGGCGAGCAGACGACGGATCGTCATGAACGTGACTGGCCGGGCAACCCGCCGAGAATAAACCCTTCAGCCGTCACTCGCCGACGCGCCGAACCTCCCGAAGTCAGGTCTATCAAGCTTCGTTTCGGGTGCATGGTCCTCCGTCCCGCGGCAAGCGCCAGCCGTGCCAGGTTGGCTTGGCGGCCGGATGTTCCCGGTTGACTCATCCTTTCATGCGGTCAGCTGAGCGTTTGCGATGAGGGTTGCTGAATAGCGCGATCCAGGCGTGCGTGTCCCGGGCTCCATTAGGGACGAATGACGCAACTCTGGCAGCGCCGCTTGGATCGCCGACGCGAGAGTTCCGTTCCGTTCGAGGCCAGCGCTCCGGCACGGCCCCTCCGGAGCTCCCGGCAATCGGAAGAGAGCCGTCCGCTTACGCGATGTCCGGCGCGCGGTTTCGGCCTGTGCGCGCCGGACCCGTCCACCTGCGTTCCGCGCTCTAATGATTCGTGCGGCCCGAGACGCCCCGAGCCTGCGGGCTGCTCCTCCGAAAGGCGGCCCGACCGACGATCTTGGCGCCTACCTTGTCGCGAACGCGATCGCGCGACGCGCCGGCGGAAGAGTCGAAAGTGATGGTGTGGACCCGCGGTAGCCGACGCTCGAGCTTGGGGCGGACCCAAGCGTCCGCTTCACGTTCACTGCTTGGGGTAGGGAAACGTGGATGAGAGATGGAAGCTCGAGGATCTTGGGGTTCTGCACCACGCCGGCGCGGATCTCGATCGCGCGGCGGACGGTCAAGTCCGCGTCCCACGCGTCCTCGCCGGACATGACGGTCGCGAGGTACGGGATGAGTGCCTCGCTGATCTCCCACGTCGCTGAGTTCCAAGGTAGGACGGGCTGTGGTCCACGGCGTAATAGCGCGCGCCGCCCGGGAGCGTGAGCATCGGATCGGTGAACGACGTCGGACGCGCCCATTCAAAGCCCATCCCCTGATCGCAGGAAACGTCGATGAACAGGCTCCCGGATCGAAAAAGGCCCAGCTCCTCGCCGCTGACGAAGATGAGCGGGTCGTCGGTGTCCTGCAGGATGCAGTTGACGACGATGTCATGCTCGGCGAGGGCCTCAGCGACGGATCTGCCCCCTCAGCTGTTGAGAGCAAACGTGCGGCCTGGGCGGTCGGGGTCACGCTCGTAGTGGACTAACCGAGCGGGCGCCATCGGTGAGGCGACCGCCGCGACCCCGCGATGCGTAGCACGTCACGTCGTGCACTCCGAGCGCGAAAGCGCCGTCACGGCGCCACGCGCCGTGGCGCCAAAGCTAATTACCGCAGCCCGCAGACGCCGGCCATAGGCACCCGTCGTGCCCATCAGCTCCAACGCGTGCATGACCGAGCAGTAGCCAGCGAGCTCGTTGTTCTTGTGAAACACGTGCAGGCTGAAGTTGCCTTCGTCGGTCCAGTAGTTCATGGCCTCCCAGGCGATGAGCGTTAGACGGCGGTCGATCGCCACCTGGGTGATTGCCTCATCCTGGACGCAGTGCGGCCATCCCCACAGGACCTTGCCGGGGGCCAACCCGTTCAGGTCCTCGACCAGCGGCTTCGGAAGCAGCACCACGTCACACTCATCGATGAGCTGCTCGCGCGAGCGCAGGCCGCCGACCTGCGCAGCGAGCCGGTCGTCCGAGATGCCGAACCGCTGCCCATAGCCGCGCTCGAGGAAGATGCGGCGCCGCAGCTCGGCGTCAATCCGTCCCAAGTGCTCAGGGTGGATGGCGAGCCGGTACTCATCGTGCTTACGCGACCTGGCGAGGACACCCAGCTCAGCCGCTCCATACCTGCTCCTGTTCGGGAGCCGACATCTCTCCCGTCCCCGACTACGCCGCGCCTCAGCGGATTATGCGGCACTGAACGCTGGGCCGAAACGGTCGTTGAATTCGAACACCGCGACGCGTCTATCCGCGGCGTTGCCAGGGGCCTGCCGATTCCGAACACACGGTTCGCCCCTGGAGCGCCCCCGGTTTCGAGGACACCTGAGGGCTTTCGTCGAAAGACGACGGCCAGGAGGTGAGAAGTGCCTCGGACCAACCGGCGTACCCACCGAGTTTCCGTCGGGACGCGATCAAGCTTGTTCGCATTCGAGCAAGAAGCCAGCATCAGATCGCGGAGGATCTCGGGATCTGGATGTGATGCTGCGGAACTGGGTCAAGCAGGCTGAGCGTGACGAGGGCAAGCGCCCGGACGGTCTGAGCACGGACGAGCGCGAGGAGCTCGCGCGGTTGCGTCGTGAGAACCAGACGTTGCGGATGGAGCGGGAGATCCTCAAGAAGGCCGCGGCTTTTTTCGCCGGGAAACCGGCGAACCGTAGGAGATATCTTTGCGCCGATCGAAGCGGAGAAGACGAACTTCCCGGTGGCGGCGATGTGCCGGACGCTGGGAGTGAACCGCACTAGCTTTCGCGACTGGGAGCGCCGGGCGCCGTTGACCGCGCGCTGTCTGACGCGTGGCTGACGCCCGGACAACCTCCTTTTCCCGACAGTCATCGCGCTGAGCAGGTCTTGTCAGACGGGACAAGGATGTCTCGTGCTGGCACTGGAGCGGGACTTGCCCGCCGAAGCCGGCGGTCCACGTCGACGCGCCATCACCCCGTGCATCAAGATCATCCCGGCCGATGGCGGGCGTCGTCAGACCTGCCGTGCAGCCTGCTGTACGAACGGCGCTGACGCCTAGCGACCGAGTGCGTTGTGCAGTTCGGTGACCGTCGGCTCGGGCGCGTCGGCGAGTAGGTGTGGCCTGACGGAACGGTAAACCAGCGCTCCCACTGCTCTCGGGCCTCCCAGACCTCGGTCACCGTCACGCCGTCGGGCGTGATCTCGGCCGCGTGGGAGATAACCCGTCGGACTCGCGCAACGGCTGTCCGAAGTTGGCAATGATCTGCTCGTAGGCCTCGGCGGGCATCTGGGCTGGGTCATGCTGATCGGCGTCGGTTCTCCTTGTAGTTGCGGCGGGTCAGGTTGTGGCTGGCGGGGCAGGTGTGAGGCCGTGGCGGCGCATTACCTGCCGATCGCTGCAGGTCCGGCGGGCCGCCGACCGACGCGGCTAGGACGTCGCCGATCTCGCGGAAGTAGGCCGGCCCGAACACGGCCGGGGGTCGCGATCGCCAGGAACGTCGCGTCAATGTCGCCGCGGTTCTCAAACCCGTGGATCTGCCCGCGCCGCACGCACACCGCCTCGCCGGGCCCGACGTCGACCGTTTCGCTCGTCGATCGTCCAGGTCGTGGTGCCCTCGAGCCCGTAGATCGTCTCCTCGAAGCCGTCATGGCTGTGGGGCGCCGGCATCCGCGAGTTGGCTGGAACATGGCACTCGAACACCGACGCGCTCCCGTTCGAGTCCGCGGCCTCGACCAGGAAGCGCACGCCGAGCTCACCGACCGTGATCGTGTCGTTGTCCGTGGTCTTGTACACCGCGGCTCCTTTCGGTGGTGTTGTACATGTGGCTCCTTTCGGGCAAGAGCCATTGAGTCAAGCGACTTGACCAATGTATACTGGGTCGCATGAGTCTGTCAAGTGGCTTTACTCAGCCCGATGCTGGGCCTGCCGCCGCCGCCGCTGATCGGGGCGCTGTTGCGAGTCCCATGGGAGACGGTGCGCGAGCGAATGCTCGCCGGCCTACACGAGCGCGGCTTTACCGACCTCGTCGCAGCGCACGTGGACGTGTGGCGGTACCCCGGCCCCGAGAACCAGCGCCCCTCGGAACTCGCGACCCAGACACGCATGACCAAGCAGGCGCTCAACTACCTGCTCGGCCAGCTCGAGCAGCTCGGATACCTGACCCGCGAAACCGACAGCAACGACCAACGCTCCAAGCGCATCCGCCTCACCCCCAGAGGCCATGCTGCAACCAGAGCAATCTACGAGATCGTCCAAGAGGTCGAAACCGAATGGGAACAACAACTCGGACCCCGAAAGTTCGGCCAGCTACGCCGCCTACTCACGGAGCTCTACACGATCACCACGCCGACAAACGACCAGGCCTAAGGGAACCGATCAGAACGAGCGGCCAACGTCCCAGCAGGCACTCGGCCCTCAGGGACGCTCCCCAGACGATTCGTAGCGTCCCCCTGCTCCGACAGAACCCACGATCCAGCCGACGCCGGCGCTGATGCGAAGGCAGAGCCCGAGCTCAAACTCGATCCAGTCGCGCAAATCGCCGAGGCTGTCCTGTGAATCCCCGAGTTGCGACCACGTTTTGGCCGTTGACGTTCGCGCCGGCGGTCGGTCGGCGGTAGCCCGGCCCGGTTGTTTGGAGGGGGTTAGGCGGCTTGCTCTGGGGCGGTGGTTCGATTTGGTCGAGGGTGACGGCGTAGCCGAGCGCTTCGAGTTGGCGCTGTAGGCGGCGGGCGCGGTGCTCGACGGAGTACCGCTTGCGTTGCCAGTCGGGTCCGAGGTCCCGGTATGCGACCCGGTCGCGGACGATGTGGAAGTAGGCGACGAGCAGGTCGTGGCGGATCGCCCCGATCGCTTTGGCTTCGCCGCGGCGGCCGCGGAGCTGTGCGTAGTGAGCGGCGAGGTAGGTGTTTTTGGTGCGGACCGCCGCCTTCGCGCATTCGGTCAGCTGGTCGGTGAGCCAGCGCGGTCCGGGGCGGGTCCGTCCTGAGCCGCGACGGCCGGCTGACTGGTGGTGTCCCGGGCACACGCCGGCCCAGGATGCGAAGTGCCCGACGGTTGGGAACAACGTCATGTTCAGGCCGCATTCGGCGATCAGGACCTGGGCGGCGTGCGTCTGGACGCCGGGGATGGTGCACAGCAATTCGATGATCTCGGCGTGTGGGGTGAGGACGAGCTCGATCCGCTCGCTCAGGTTCTGCAGCGCGATATCGAGTGTGTCGATGTGCGCGAGCAGCTGGGCGACCATGATCCCGTGGTGCTCGACTTGGAAGCGGCTCTCGAGCGCTTCGCGTAGCTGCGGGATCTTCGCGCGCATCTTGCCCTTGGAGAGCTCGGCGAGTTGTTCGGGATCGGTGACGCCCGAGAGGAGCGCTTCGAGCATCGCGCGGGCGGACTTCGAGTACGTGTGCGAGGCGACGCTCGTGAGCTTGATCCCGGCGTCCTGGAGGACTTTCTCGAGCCGCTGTATCGTGCGCGCGCGCTCGTTGGTCTGCGCCCTGCGCAACCTGGTGAGATCACGCAACCGCCGAATCTCCACTGGCGGTACGAAGCTCGGGCGGACCAGCCCGTGCTGGACAAGCTGACAGATCCACTCCGAGTCCTTGACGTCGGTCTTGCGCCCGGGAACGTTGCGCAAGTGGTGCGCGTTCAGAAAGCCAGCACTCGAACCGATCCTCGAGCGCCTGGAACACCGTCTTCCAATACACGCCGGTGGCCTCCATCCCGACCAACTCACGCCAGCCTCCGCCAGCCAAAAGCGAGTTCCGCGAGCCCCGGCGAGCGTCGCCTTGAACGTCTGGGTCTGCTTCTCCAACCGGCGACAACCGCTGCCCGGCACCCGGATGGTTGCTACGACGTCGTCTCGATGCACGTCGAGTCCCGCGCACCGCTCTACGATCACATCCATTGTGCTGCTCCCTTCGAGACGACGGTTGACATGTCGCCCGGTGGGAACCTCCCGAGGATGAGTCTGTCCTACGCGCTCACGGCAGCAATCGAACGGCCCCAGGTCCCCGCGCTACGCTGTCGCACGGGCTCTAACGCACCACGCCTCACCGGCGTCTATCCGGGCTACCAGGGGATTCTCATCCCTCAGAGGGTTGGCCGGCGCGCCGGCCCGGGACGCTGTCGGGTAAATCGTTTCGGCTGGGCTTGAGCTGCGCGATCCGGGGGTGTTGGTGTCGAACGGAGTCCAGGCCGGCAAGGTGCCTGGTCGGCCCCCTCACGCTGTGGAGGGCGTGATTCGGTTCCTGTGGAGCTTGATCAGGTTGTTTGTCGCTGTGATCAGCCGCCACTCGGACCTGGCGGCCGACCTACCTCTTCGCTGGAACCTGTCGGTGCGGCGGTTGAATTTGATGTCGCCGAACACTGGCTCGACTAGCGCTTGTCGTTGGCGGTAGAGCTTGCCGCCGTTCTCGCTGGCGATCACGGCTCGCATGAACTTGTACATGCCTTTGTTCCACCCGGGTCGCTCACCGTCGCGGGTCTTGGCGTCGGCAGGCACGATCACCGCAGTCCCGCGGCTGACGATCTCTTCCATTTGCAGCTTGTGCCAGTAGCCGGCATCCGCGAGCACCACACCCGGCCGGTCACTCACACCGGCCTGCTCGAGCTCTCGCTCGGCGGCGCTGTCGATCGGGCCGAGACGCCCAAGTCCGGCGACTCAACGGTGATTTCCGCGGCGATCACGATGTGGTCTCCTCATGGCTGGGCGGGCGAAGCGACCGGTCGCGTCGGTGACGTCGATCAGATCGAGCCGCACGGGCGTATCGCCGATCAGTTCCCCCAGGGCGCGGGCGTCATCCTCGCCGACATTCACGCCGGAAATACAGACGTAAGCGATCATCACCCGGTCTCTCCGCGCCAGAGCATGGCGACGGGCGGCGGCCATCACCTCGGCGGCCGGCCATCGCGACGCGACAGGCACTAGTTGGGCGCGCTTCGCGTCAGTCGCGGCTCCAAGGCTGATCGAAAGCCGGTATTTGTGTCCCTCGGCGGTGAATTCGTCAATTTGAGGGACGATGCCGACGGTGCTTATGGTAATGGCTTTCGCGGCGATCTGGCCGCCGTAAGGGCATGACAGCAGGGATGCTGCGGCGAGCACTCGCGGCTTGACGCTCGGCAGAAGTGGTTCTCCCATGCCCATGAACACCGCGCCGGTGACCCTCCGTCCCTGAGAGCGTACGAGGTCCCGCGCCTGGACAAATTGATCGATGATCTCCCAGGTCTCCAGGTTCCGTCGCTGTGTCATCCGCGCCGTGGCGCAGAAAATGCACCCCATCGCGCAGCCGACCTGAGAAGACAGACAAACGCTCACCGCGCCTGGCTTGTGCAAGGGTATCAAGACCGTTTCCAATGCCAATCCGTCACCGGTCCGAAACAGGAGTTTCTGGAAACCGTCGATCTCTGGAGGTTGTTGACCGCTCCAAACACAGCCGAGGCAGAGGGTTCCGGATCGCATCCCGCAACCGGCGCGGCACCTGGTACTGACTCCCCCACACCATGGGATCGTGGATCCCTCGACCCACGAGGGCAGAAAGAAGGCGACGGATCGACAGATCATGCACGCCGAACGACCGGGCATGGTTCTGAAAATCGCTGGGGGACCCATCCCGAGGGTCGAGCACGGCCAGGTTTCTCCGGAAAATTCGGAAGAAGCGGTTGACGTTTCGTGACGATTTCTTAAAGTATTCTGACGATTCTCACGCGCAAGGTCGAGAGAACAACCTGGAGGAGATCGATTCTCTGTTGGATGGTAGCGTCCAAACATTCCGTTGTTGGAGATTCGAGGATGATGGATTGCTCAAGCCGCCGCGCAACCCGGCGCGATCTTGAGCGTGATTTAAGATGGAGGAACGAATACGAGCCAAACTTTCTGAATATCTGGTTCGTAACAAGGAAGTACCATTATGAGAGCCGCGGCGTGAGTGTCTTCGAGACTCCAACGGCTCGACTCGGCAGTAGGACCGTTCCGATCGGTGGAGGAGGAGGCGGAGGGGTAGGTGGCCAAAAGCTGGCGCCGAGACCCGATCCGTCAGTTCTGTGATTCTGGCAGGTGCAGAGGGCCGCCGACTTCCTCTCCGTTATTTACATCATCGAGAATTCCGGGTAATCGAAGGAGATTCAACGAGTTATGAAACGAAATCCAGTCTCATGGGCCGCACTGATTGTTGCGTCGGCTGCTCTTGTGAGCTCATCGGGCTTCTTGCGTCCGATGCCCGCCGCGCCCAAGGCTCCCTTGGAAGGTCAGCAAGCGGCCAAGGCCCTTTCGGAGGCCTATGAGGCCGTGGCCGACTTCGTGCGGCCGTCGGTCGTCCAGATCACTGTCCAGAAGAAAATTGCGGGGATGCCGAACCTGCGCCGATTCCAGATTCCCCGCGGGAACCCAAACCCGAATCAGCCTGATTTCGAGGACATGCTCCGACGATTTTCGGGCCCGAAGTCGCCCCTGAGAAAGAGCAGTTCGGCGGCCGTGGCACCGGGGTCGGCTCGGGGTTCGTGTATGACAGTCACGGCCATATCCTGACCAACAACCATGTCGTCGAGAACGCCGATAAGATCGAAGTGACTTTCTATGACGGCGTGACGGCATCGGCGAAAGTGGTCGGCACCGACAGCAAGACGGACGTCGCCGTGATCAAGGTCGAGAACACCAGTTACCAGGCCCTGCCCAAGGGTGACAGCACCAAGGTGAAGGTGGGCGAGCTGGTCATGGCGGTGGGTTCGCCATTCAACCTCAGCCAGAGCGTGACCGCCGGCATCATCTCGGCGCTGGAACGGAATGACCTCGGTATCAACGGCAACGACACTTATGAGTCGTTCATCCAGACCGATGCCCCCATCAATCGGGGTAACTCGGGCGGCCCGCTGCTCAACATGAACGGCGAGGTCATCGGCATCAATTCGGCGATCATGAGCGGCAGCAGTGGCTATGACGGGATTGGTTTCGCGATCCCGATCAAGATGGCCACCAGTGTGGCTGACATGTTGATCAAGGACGGCAAGGTTCATTATGCCCGAATCGGAATCGTCCTGGGCCCACTGACTCCGGCCCTCAACCGACAGCTCGGACTGGACGAGGGTACCAAGGGCGTGTTCGTAGAGGACGTGGTCTCCGGCAGCCCGGCCGACAAGGCGGGCCTCAAGCAAGGCGACGTGATCACGTCCTTCGGCGGCGAGAAGGTTCACGATCGCTCGTCGTTCCGGCTCAAGGTGGCCACCAGCGAGGTCTCGAGGCCGCAGGAGATCGGTTTCATCCGCGATCGGTCGCCCCGGACGGCCCAGATCGTCCCGGCCCCGGCTGAGAAAGTCGTCTTCGATACCGATCGACTGGGCAAGTCGGGTAGTGGTCGGCCCGAGCCGGCTGCTCCAGCCAAGACCACCATCAATGCTTTTGGCCTGGAAGTCCAGCCGTTGACTCCCGAGCTGTCGAAGCCGCTCGGCCTGCCCGCGGACCTCAAGGGGGTTGTCGTATCTTCGGTCAAGGAGGATAGTCCCGCCGAGGCCGCGGGAATCCAGGAAGGCGACGTGATCACCAAGGTCATTCGCGATCACAAGCCCCAACCCTTGACGACCGTCAAGGAATTCCAGGACCTGGCATCGAAGGCCGACGAGCTGGCGCTCTTCGTCCAGACCGGGAAGCTCGGGCGGTTCGTCGTGTTGTCGAAGGGCAACAAGTAAGGCCCGGATTGCCACGCCCCTCGTTCCCGGGGGTGATGGAACCGGTCGCCAATCGCAATCGAAAGGAGAAGGGGCGGCTCGGAAATCAATCCGAGCCGCCCCTTTTCTTTATGAAAATCCAGATTGACCCGGTTCCGAGGGGTCGATCAAGATGCCGGTGATTCACGCCGGGAGGGTCCTCCCTGGTGGTAGTTGCTGTATCGACGCCGCTCCGCATCAAAGTTGTCTAAAACCGACTTGACGCCAGCAGCCCCCAATGATCTCTCGTCACAACCCCTACACTTCAACATGCCGGATCCGATCGCAGCGGGGGGAAGAGATCCGCCCCAGTGCAGCGACCATCTCGAACTCCAGCTCCCTTTTCTTGAGAGGGACGCTCGGGAGCGCTCGACATCGATGGGAAATGGTGGCAGTGTGGCGCGGGATGTTCAATAATAGGGTAAGACAGCCGCCCCGAGCCAGGACCGGCGATGGCGTGACCCGGATCCACGGACATCGGCGTGGGTCGGTCCAGATTCCGGGAACGACCGGTCGTTTTCGACGAGACTCCGCATGATCGATCACAAGACGAACCCCGGTTCCGAGGAGCACGAATCCATCGAGCGTTATGACCTCGAGGTCGCGCCCCGAGTTCGTAGTCTGCCCCCGTATCTTTTTGGGCGGATCAACGAGTTGAAGTACCGCATGCGACAAGCGGGGATCGACGTGATCGACCTGGGGATGGGGAATCCCACGGACCCTCCCGAGGAGTGGGTCGTCAACAAGCTCTGCGAGGCGGCCCGCGACTCGCGAAACCATCGCTACAGTGTCGCCACTGGCATCTACAACTTACGCCGGGAGGTCGCCCAGCGCTACCAATTGCGGTTCGGTGTCCACCTCGACCCCGACCACGAGGTCGTCGCGACGATCGGGTCGAAGGAAGGTTTCAGCCACATGTGCCTGGCCCTCCTGGGACCGGGCGACACGGCGCTGGTCCCGCGCCCAGCTTTCCAGTCCACATCCACGCGATTGCGCTCGCGTCCGCCAATGTGATCTCGCTCGACGTCCGAGACTCGTCGGCCTACCTGTCCAACATCGCCCGCACTTGCGAGAGCTTGTTCCCGCGGCCGAAGATCCTGGTACTGAACTATCCGCACAACCCGACCGCCACGGTCGTCGAACCCTCGTTCTTCGAGGAAATCGTCGCCCTGCGCGGAAGTATCGCTTCTTCGTCATCCACGACTTTGCCTACGGTGATCTCGGTTTCGACGGCTACCAGCCCCCGAGCTTCCTGTCGGTCAAGGGAGCCAAGGAGGTCGGATGCGAGTTCACGACCATGTCGAAGGGCTACAACATGGCCGGTTGGCGGGTCGGATTCGCCGCGGGCAACCGTGACATGCTGGCGGCGCTCAAGGCGATCAAGGGTTACTATGACTACGGGATCTTCCAGGCCGTGCAGGTGGCCGCCATCGTGGCGCTCCGGCACGGAGAAGAGGGCCGGTTGGCCCAGATCGCCGAGTATCAGTCGCGCCGCGAGACCTTGGTTCGCGGCTTGAAACGGATCGGGTGGGAAGTCGAGACCCCGCGGGCGGGAATGTTCGTCTGGGCGGCGATGCCCGAGCCCTGGCGGTCGAAGATCGGTTCGATCGATTTTGCCATGAAGCTCCTGGAAGACGCACACGTGGCCGTCAGTCCCGGCCGTGGCTTCGGCGAGACCGGCGAGGGCTTCCTCCGCCTCGCCCTGGTCGAAAACGCCCAGCGCCTTCAACAAGCCGTCCGCCAGATTGGCCGTTGCCTCAAGCCAGCCAACGCCGCCCAGGAATCCCCATAAGCTGGCCTGAGAGGCTGTGAAGAAATCGATTCCAGATGACGGATTACGAATTGCGGATGGATATAAAGCCTGTTTTCAAAAGCATTTATGAATCCGCAATTCTGTAATTTGCAATCCGCTATCCGATTCTTTCACAAGCTCTGAGGTTAACAACAGTCTTCGAGCAAGCATCCAGGGATTCAGCCATGGTTGATTGTGCCTACTGTGCGAGGCCGCTGATCTGCGACAAGTGCCAGGCGGATTACATCCCGCCGACCGAGGATCACTACCAGGCGCTCTCTCAGCCTGACTCTCTGCTCGATTGCCCCGGATGCGGTGCCGTGCTGGTTTGCCACTGGTGCAAGACACCGTATGACGGGCTCTGCGACGATGGAGCCGGTGCGGCCGCTGTCCGCGGCGACGGAACGGCTGGCTAGCTGGATGTCGCCGGACGACGAGGAGTCTGCGACGAATGACCCTGTCGTCTCGCCTTGTGAGATCGATTGGCCTGGCCTGGTCCTCAAACGTGGTGCTGCCGGCTGGGGTTCTGGGCGGACCCCTGGCTTTCCTGATGGGACGCTGCCGCCGGGCTGGGGTGGCCGCTCGATTTCGGCGGTTGAATCTGATCCATGCGCCCGAAGATCATGCGGCCCGCACTGGTCTGCAGGACGCTGGTGACGGTCAATCGGACGATCTCGCCCAGATGGTACGCACCCTGCTCGGCGACCACCATCGTCCCGTCGTCGAGATAGCCCACGCCTTGACCCTGTTCCTCGCCCCTCTTGAGGATCTTGATCGTCAGGTTTTCGCCCGGCAGGACGATCGGCTTCATGGCATTGGCCAGGTCGTTGAGGTTGATGACCTCGACTCCCTGGAGCCGCGCGATCTTGTTCAGGTTGTAATCGTTGGTCACGACCTTGCCACCCAGGTGCTTCGCCAGGACGACCAGCCGCTGGTTGACCTCGCGGATCCCCGCGAGCTCGGGGATTTCCGCGTCGTGAATCCGAACCTCGATCCCGGGCGACTTTTGCAGGCGGTTGAGGATGTCCAGGCCGCGACGTCCTCGGTTGCGACGCAGCTTGTCCGAGCTGTCCGCGATGCTCTGGAGCTCCTGGAGTACGAAGCGTGGGACGACCATCGGCTGATCGATGACCCGCGTCTCGGCCACGTCGGCGATCCGCCCGTCGATCACGACCGAGGTATCCAGCACCAGCGGACGCGCACCCTTGATCTCCTTGGAGAACTCCATGTACGGGATGATGAACCGGAAGTCATCCTTCGTCTGGAGGAGCGTCGAGACGCAGACGTAGCAGATGAAGATCATGATCAAGCTCGAGACACATGCGGTGGACATTCTTGTTCGAGATAGAGCTCCATCGTCGGCTGGAGCGCTTCGGTCACGAGGTTCGACAGGAAGATGCCCACGATGCACGCCGAAATAGACGGCCGAGATCGTCTGGATCCGCTTGCGGGGGGTGAGCCAGTCGATCGACGACGACCAGCGATCGCGACGAGCATGACCCCGATGAAGAGCCAAGGCGGGGCTGGCGAGTTGGTTCTCGCCGACGATCTTGGCATACCGGGCACCGCAGCGCGGCAACCACGAAGATGAATAGGGCTCGGATCAGAATCAGGAGCATGATTATGAAACCTCTTCCGACCTGGGTGGCACCGCGAGAGAGCATCGGGATGGGGTTCTGAGTGGATGATCAAGGATCGACCGACGTCGGACCGAAATCGAGGATCAGTCCGCGAATCCCGGCTCGTTCGCAAGTTCCTCCAGAAATCGGTCGTAGAACTCGTATAGGCTTTCCACAATGACCTTGGTATGACCCAGAACGGGCATGAAATTGGTATCTCCATCCCAGCGCGGCACGATGTGCCAGTGGAGGTGTCCAGGGAGGCCGGCGCCGGCGGCCTTCCCCTGGTTCAGCCCGATATTATAACCCTGGGGCCGAAGCATCCGGTCCAGAACCATCGTCATGTGGCGCAGCGTCTGGATCGGTTCGATCAGGTCCGGACCTTCCAGTTCCGCGAGCGTTCCCCGATGCAAACGCGGTGCCACCAGGAGGTGCCCATTATTATAAGGATATCGATTCAAAACAACGACGGAATTCGTTCGGCGATAAACCACGAGGTTCTGGCGATCCTCGTCGCCGGCCAGACCGCGGCACAGGAAGCACTCCGATGAGGGCTCGGACGAGGCCGAGGCCTCGTGGATATATTGCGCACGCCAGGGAGCCCAGATACGACTCAACAAGGCTGCCTCGCTCCTGCGGAGACGCTCGCCACGAAACCCATCGGCTCGCGGTCGCCCCGGGGACCAAGGCTCCCCGCGATCGCGTCGCGGCCTCGGGATTGCGCAGGGCTCGCCTAACTTATCCTCGCACGGATCTCATTGTCGCGGAAGACGCCGTCTTTCCGCAATGGCATGTCCGACCCGCCGGCCCGCTTGACGGGCCATCCCGACGGGTATCCGGGCAGGACGTGAGGGCAGGACGGGCAACCACGATCGCGAAGCGGCCCCGTGGGTCGGGCGAGTTATCCCGGAGCGTGGGCCAATGGCGAACGAGCCACGGACCGATGACGCTCAGAGCAACCGACGATCCCAGACGGGGTAATACCGCGCCCAGGCGCGGCCCATGATCTGGTCCTGGGCGACCAGGAAGAGCGGACCGGTCGCGGGGGGCGACGTCCCGTCTTCCTCCGGCTCGACCAGGAACTGGTGCGGCGGGGACTTTGAAGTGACAGGCCAGCGGCCAGGCGGCCATCCGGTGGGGAGAATCCAGGTGCGGGTCCTGGCCGTCGACCCGCCATTGGTGCCCCGTCCACTCGACTTCCTGCCCCGCCACGGCCACGACCCGGGCCGGATGGTTCTGCCCCGAGGGCCGGCGTTCGCAGCCAGACCCAATGCCCCCGACGCGGTTGGGCGTCGTGGTAGGCCCAGTAATTCACCAGGTATCCGCTCCCCGCCCGGTCCGGGGAGAAGCCGGGACAGGCCGTGATGAACAAGGCCGAGAGGGCCGGCACGATAGAACAGGACCCCAAGGGCGACTCGAGATCATCAGCAAGGCCGTCCGTCGCGGGTAGACGGGAAAAGAGCCTTGCCGGATCGCGTCCGTCAGCGATGTGACATGGGTGAGGAATGCGAACCCGAAGAAGCTCCAGCCTTCCCACGTCCCCCAGGTCAAGAGCCCGGCACCCACCGCGACGACGAACGAGCCCAGCAGCACCCAGCCCCGCTCGCGCTGGCCCCAGAAGAACTGCGGCCAGCCGGGGACCAGCACACGAATCCCGGCCGGTGAGTCGAACGGGAGACGACCGACCGGCCAACACCTGGTCGCCAGCCGGATCACGCCTTGGGGCGCGGCTCATTCGTGGTTTCCTCATGCCAGGTTGATTGACCGATCCGGGAGCGGATCGGTTCGAAAGAGCCGGAATACTAAACTGCCAGGCGTTCAAGCAGGCGGGGCGCCGATCGATCCTGAGCCCCCATCCCATTAGAGGACGAACGGGCGCTTTGTCGATATCTTCAACTCGGCGTCACCCGCGATGAGTTCGTGCCCTAAAATCTCTTTCGTGAAGTCGGAGAAAATATTGCCGTGGACGAATCCTGCGCCGGCATCGAGCATGATGCATCCATCCTACGTCAATTGTTCCCCTGCGGCTCGCAAGGAGTCAATCGCCGTTGGACGAGGAGAGAAAACGGCACAGCATCGCTCTGGGGGTAAGTGATCGCGGGCCAATCGGTCGCAGACGGCTTCAAAGAACACCGATCCGGTCGCGAAAATCCCGGTAACTTTCTCGGGGAATCCGCCAACCAACGATCATCGCATTGCGTATAATCCCAGTATATGGATGCCAGTCCGGACTTGACCGCCGCATGGCCCTGATAGAATATCCTGCTCGCATTCACAAGGTCTACTCGGACTCTTCCAATGCTTCACACCAAAATTGATTAGTGTCTTAGAGATCGGTTTTGGTGTGCCCCCAAAGCTCTCCCCCGGCATGCCCTTCAGCCCGCGTTGGAACGGCGGGTTGAGCTGAACCCGGCTCATCAACGACGTGGGTTCGTAGCCCGGTCAAAGGGCGTTCCACCCTTTGCACGACGGCTGAGTTTATCTTGACCATGGAAAATCTCCGCAACGTTCGCAATATCGGCATCTCGGCTCACATCGACTCGGGCAAGACCACGCTCACCGAGCGGGTGCTCTATTACGCCGGCCGCACCCACGTGATCAAGGAGGTCAAGGGTGAGGGGGCGGTGATGGACCACATGGAGCTGGAGAAAGAGCGAGGGATCACGATCACCTCGGCCGCCACCACGGTCGAGTGGGATGACCACAAGATCAACATCATCGACACGCCCGGCCACGTCGATTTCACGGTCGAGGTCGAGCGGTCGCTCCGCGTCCTGGACGGCGCCGTGCTGGTCCTGTGCGCCGTGGCCGGGGTGCAGTCGCAGTCGATCACCGTCGATCGCCAGATGAAGCGGTACGCCGTGCCGCGGATCGCCTTCATCAACAAGATGGATCGCACCGGGGCCAACCCGGTCAACGTGATCCAGCAGCTCGAGAGCAAGCTCGGCTTGACGGCCATCCCGCTCCAGCTCCCGATCGGCCTGGAATCGAATTTCGCGGGCGTGATCGATCTCATCGATCTCGTCGCCATCTACTTCGACGGCGAGAAGGGTGAGACGGTCCGCCGCGAGCCGATCCCGGCCGACATGGTCGAGGCGGCCCAGCGGGGACGGCAGGGGATGCTCGAGGCCCTCTCGATGCTCTCCGACGAGATCATGGGACTGCTGCTGGAGGAGCAGGAGGTCCCCATCGAGCTGATCCACAAGACGATCCGCGAGGGGACGATCGCCCAGCAGATTTGCCCGGTGATGATCGGCACGGCCTATCGCAACAAGGGGATTCAGACCCTGCTCGACGCGGTGAACCGATACCTGCCCAGCCCGCTCGACCGCGAGATCTTCGCCAAGGACCACAACAACGGCGGGGCCGAGGTCCCGCTGGCTCCCGACCCCGATGCGCCCCTGGTGGCCATGGCGTTCAAGCTCGTCGAGGAGCCATTCGGGCAGGTCACGTTCGTCCGGATCTACCAGGGCACGCTCTCCAAGGGGACCTTCTACTACAACACCCGGCAGAAGAAGCGAGCCAGGATCAGCCGGATCCTCCGCGTCCACGCCGATCGAGAAGGAAGACATCGACTCCGCCTCCGCGGGCGACATCGTGGCCGTCATGGGCATCGAGTGCGCGACCGGCGACACCTACTGCTCCGAGGGGAGCGAGATGTCGCTGGAGAGCATCTACGCCGCCGAGCCGGTCATCGACCTGTCGATCCAGCCCGCCAAGCGAGCCGACTATGACAAGCTCGCCAAGGCCCTCAATCGCTTCATGCGCGAGGACCCGACGTTCCGGGTGCACGTTGACAAGGAGACCAGCGAGACGATCATCTCGGGGATGGGCGAGCTGCACCTGGAGATCTACGTCGAGCGGATCCGCCGCGAGTACAAGGTCGACTGCGCCGTCGGGGCCCCGAAGGTCAGCTATCGCGAGGCGCCGACCGTCGAGACGCCGTTCAATTACAAGCACAGGAAGCAGACCGGCGGTTCCGGGCAGTACGCCCATGTCGTCGGCCGGCTGATCCCCATGGATCCCCAGTCGCCCGAGCCCTTCATCTTCGAGAACAAGGTCACCGGCGGCCGGATCCCCACCGAGTATATCCCCTCGGTGGAGAAAGGGTTCCGCGAATCGATGCACAAGGGGCCGGTTGCCGGTTACGAGGTCATGGGCGTCCACATGCGACTCGAGGACGGGTCCTATCACGACGTCGATTCCTCGACCATGGCCTTCGAGATCTGCGCTCGCGACTGTTTCCGCGAGACCTTCAAGAGGGCCGAGCCGGTCCTTCTGGAACCGATCATGAAGGTCGAGGTCGAGATCCCGACCGAGTTCCAGGGACCGGTGACGGGTACCATCTCCTCGAAGCGGGGCGTCATCCTGGGCACCGAATCCCGATCGGGTTACACCGTCATCACCGCCGAGGTGCCCCTCGCCGAGATGTTCGGCTACTCGAACGACCTGCGGAGCTCGACGCAAGGCAAGGGGAGCTTCAGCATGGAGTTCCTCAAGTACCAGAAGCTGCCTTCGCGATTCCAGGAAGAGATCGTCAAGAAGGCCACTCTGGCCAAGGTCGGCGCCAAGTAAGGCCCTGACCGATGACTCGTTCAATCCACGCGATGCCCGATCTCTCCGTTCACGGGGGACCGGGCATCTTCGTTTGGAACCGTAATACTGGCCACGCGTCACTTACCACCGGCGATGAACACCTCCTCATGCGGGAACTTCTCGAACAGGGCCGCGGGCTTGCTGAAGTTGGTCGCCAGCACGTCGGCTGGGTTCCCGGCGATCCACTGCGAGAGGTTGATTGTCTCGTAGACGCCGGTATTGAACCCGATCAAGACGCGGCAAGGCTTCTCGCCGACGTTCTCGACCGAGTGCCCGTACCCTTGCGGGATGTAGCCGACGTCGCCCTTGGCGAGCGTCTCGGTCCGGTATCGGCCGTGCGATCCGAACATGGTTACGCTGACAGTCCCCTCGATGACGTACTGCCACTCATCGGCGGTCGGGTGCCAGTGGAGCTCGCGCAAGCCGCCTGGCTCCAGGTCGAGGATGACGCCGGTGACCGTCTTGGAGATGGGGAACCGCGAGGAATCAACGCGCCAGTCGCGGCCCGCCTTTATAAGTTCCGGTAGGCGGCTGGGCCAGGAGTTGAAACTTGTGGGTCAGCGGCGGCAGCTTCCACCCTTGAAGCGGGGTCGTCACCTTTTCGGATGGCACGGGCCCACGTGCAAAATAGACCTCGTCGGTCGGAAACCCGTCGAACGCCGACTCGGGTAAGCCGAAGTTCTTCGCCAGCAACGGCTTCGGCGTGTGGCCGATCCAGTCGCTGATGCTGAAGGTTCCGAACTCGGAGAAGTAGCCGTTGTCGAAGATCAGGATGAAGTGTGCTTTCTTGTCTCCCAGGCATTCGAGCATGTGACCATGTCCGCGCGGGAAATACCAGACGTCCCCCGGCTCAAACTCGTTCGTCTCGGCGCAGCCTTCAGGATCGATGACGGTCGTCCGGACACGTCCCTCGATGACGAATGCCCACTCGGCGGCGGTGGCGTGCCAGTGCAGCTCGCGCATGGCGCCCGGCTCGAGCGTCATGGAGACCCCGGCGATCCCCTTGGAGATCGGCAACTGCTTGACGGTCGCCTCCTTGCCGGAACTGCCGGCGATCACCTTGCCCACCGACTTCTCGAGCTCGTACTTGAAGGTCGGTAATTCCTCACCGGCGAGCAGCGGGTCGGGGACGTTATTCATGAAGGTCGGATCGCCGGCTTCCGCCGGCCTGGTCGCGGCGAGGGCCGCGGTCGTGGCGGCCGCGAATGCCGCGGCCCCTGTCAGAAAGTCCCTGCGCTGGAAGTCTGGCATGAGATCTCCTTGGTTGCAGCAGTTTTCCATGGCATCGCTCGGGAAGTAGAAGAACGGGGACTGGCTCCCGGCCCAGCACGTCCCCGCTGATTCTAGACGAAACCACGTCGGGCCGAGTGCCTGTCCCCATCAGACTCACACCCTCCCCGCACGTGGCAGATATCATACTCGTTCGGATGGACGTTGTAGACCGAGCTCAGCGTCAGGGTTGCCCGGTCGGAGGGATTGGTCGAGAATAACGTGAAGGCATCGGTCCTTGTGGTGCAGGCGTCTCCTTCCGAACCGATCACCCGGACTCGTGTCTCGAATCCTGACTGGCCGCCAGCATGCCCAGCGCCAAGACCCGCACACGAGTGCCGGCCATCATCCTGCATCACCGCGACGCGAAACCCCTCGTCGTGCCCGGAGCACGCGTGCCAAACGAATGACCCGACTGTCTGGCTACCCACGGGAGGCTTGATCCATGAAGAACGAGTTCTTTCCGTTGCCGCCCAATCTCCCGGTGCCCGAAGATGATGGTGCAGCCGACCACCTGAACGGAACCAGGCTTCCGGACATCCGGTTGCCCGCGACGAATGGCACCATCGTTCGACTGAGCGATCTGGACCATGCCGTGATCTTCACGTACCCGCGAACCGGCACGCCGGGTCGAGATCCAGGACCAAGCTGGGACGCGATCCCGGGTGCCGCGGATGTACGCCTCATAGTTGCGGCTATCGTGATCTGCGTGGCGAGTTCGAGGCGCTGGGCGTGCGCGTGTTGGGCTTGAGCACTCAGACGACGGAGTACCAGCAGGAATTCGTGGAGCGAATCCACTTCCCGTTCCCGATCCTCTCGGACGCCGACCTGGAACTCGTCCGGGTCATGCGCTTGCCGACCTTCGAATATGACGTTGCCGCAATCGGCGGTGGTGGGCCGAACACGCTCATCGAGCGGATGGCGTGGTATATCGAGGATGGTGTGATCCGGCATGTCTGGTATCCGGTCTTCCCGCCCGACAAGAATGCCGATGTGGTCCTGTCGTGGCTCAGGTCTAGAAAACCAGCTTGACCTCAACGCGCCCGGAGACAAATCCTTCAACACCAGCAGGCTCATTGCCGATTGCTAGACTCCGTACGTCTCGGTAAGGGTCCCCGCTCTACGCTGGCAATAAAAGCTCTGCCAGACCCATTCCGAGATCGTATTCCTCGTCCGCGAATGAACGGACAAATCCGGGAGGTCTTCAGGGAAACCGACCGCATCGATGTAAAGTGCCCGCACTGGTCTGCCCCCAGAAATCTGGTCCAGCCCTAATCCCAATACCGTCGAATTAGTCATAAGCTGAAAACAGCGAACGGGTTGAACTCGTTCCCACGCTCTGCGTGGGAATGCCGTCTTCGACGCTCTGCGTCGTCTGGGCCCAGTTCGCGGCCGGGAAACCGTCAGGACGCGGAGCGTCCAGGACGGCATTCCCACGCGGAGCGTGGGAACGAGGAGATGCTAATCCCTTTCAGATTAATGGGTTAACGCGACGATGCAACGGCTGCCGAGACGTTCTCAGGCTGAGCGCGCGGCGGTAATCGACGTGGGTATACGCGTGTGGATCTCCCAGGGCCGGCTGGAGAACCCTCCGCGCGATGACGACATCCGATTCAGGCTCCGTTCCGAATTCTCGCGAATCCGCCTTGACGTGTGTCCACTCTCTGGTTACCTTCCCGGACACTGTCCAGGCGAATAGAAGGTAATCCCGACAGTAAGCCGCTTTCGAGGATGTCCCCATGACGATCGAGGTATCGCCTGTGCCGCTGGAGGACGTCCTGCCCCTGCGGCAACTTTATCGGCAGGAGATGAACACCCAGATAGTCCACGACTCCTTGCCCGGGAGGGGCTTCGGCAACCTGTTCTTGATCCGCGCCGACGACAGGGTCGCGGGTTACGGCTTCGTGATGGGGTATCGCGGCGAGCCGAAGGACATGATCCAGGAATTCTACGTCCTGCCCGCCTATCGCGGCTCGGCGCTGGCGATGTTTCGCCGGCTCATCGAGGCCAGCCAGGCCCGGCGGATCGAGGCTCAGACCAACGACGTTTTACTCACCCTCATGCTCTACGACTGCGCGACCGGCGATCACGAGCGACCGGATCGTCTTCCACGACGCCCTGACGACGAACCTCGACATACCCGGAGCGATCTTCCGTCGGGTCACCGAGGCGGACAAGGATCGCATCTTCGAACACAAGGTGGAACCGGGCGGCGACTGGCTGATCGAGGACGAAGGCGTCATCGTCGCCACCGGGGGGATCATGCTCCACTACAATCCCCCGTACGGCGATATTTACATGGAGGTCGAGGGGAGCCGCCAAAGGCGGGGGTATGGGAGCTATCTGATCCAGGAGCTGAAGCGGGTCTCTTACGAGATGGGCCGGATTCCCGCGGCCCGCTGCGACGTCGCGAACGCGGCATCCCGCGCGGCGCTTCAGAAGGCGGGACTCCTGCCGTGCGCCCGGATGCTGAACGGCACCCTCGGTGATGTTTGAGCGACACGAATGGAAAGGACGGAGCCATGGCTCAGAGAGCGGTGTTCAAGGGGGTCTACCCCATCGGCGATACGGACACGAACGCCCTGCCGGTGAAGGAGATCGGGCCCGCGGTCGGGTATTACACGCAGGTGCTCGGCTTCTCGCTGGTCGAGAAGGACCGGCAATCCGCCGTCCTCCGTCGCGATGAGGTCCAGATCGGCCTGGCGGTCAACGGCCGGGACCCGGAGCAGGCGAGCTGTTACTTCGACGTCAGCGATGCCGAGGCGCTCCGGGAAGAGCTCGACGCCAGGGGCATCGAACCCGGGGATGTCGCCGTTCAGGAACATGAGGGCAAGCGGTATCGCGTCTTCTTCGCGAAGGAGCCCTACGGCGTCTGCTTCTGTTTCGGTCAGCCGGCGTAGCATCTTAGACGCGCCGCACGGAGGTCTCCAGATGGGCCACGATCCGAAGAGAGATGAAGTTCCTGGCCACGCCGGAGAAGGGCGAGGTGTCCGCCCTGCTGATCCGGCCCAATGATGCGAGCCACCTGCTCGTCCTCGGCCACGGGGCGAGCACGAACATGCGACACGCGACCCTCCAGACGATCGCGGAGCGGATGGCCGACGCGGGGATCGCGACCTTCCGCTACAACTTCCCTTACATGGAACACGGCAAGGGCCGCGACGCTCAGGGGGTCTGCACGGCGACCATCCGGTCGGCGGTCGCGGCCGCACGCGGAGCCGCCCCCAAGCTTCCCCTCCTGGCCGGCGGCCACTCGTTCAGCGGGCGGATGACCTCCACGGCGGCCTCCGAATCCCCGCTTGATGGCGTTCGGGGCCTGGTGTTCTTCGCATTCCCGCTGCATCTGGCCGGCAAGCCGGACACGAAGCGGGCGGACCACCTCGATGCGGTCACGGTCCCGATGCTCTTTCTCAGCGGGACGCGCGACGAGCTCGCGGACCTCGACCTGTTGCAACCCGTCTGCACCAGGCTCGGCGATCGCGCGACGCTCCACCTCCTGGACACGGCCGATCACGGGTTCCGCGTCCTCAAGCGGTCCCGCACGAGCGAGGAGGATGTCTTCGTCGAGATGGCCCGGGTCGTCCGGGACTGGGCGTCTCGATCGTGAGTTGCAGACATCAAGCCTCCTGGCGACGAGGAGCCTGAAACCATGCCGATGATGGAACGCCTCTTCGAGAGCAACAATTGGAAACTCTGCGCGAGCCTGCCTCGCGCCGACCGCTCGCTCGCCATCGCCTGGTGGGCTGTACTCGTCCTGCGTGGGCTGCTCCCCGCGTTCTTTGCCATCGCCATCGGGACGCTCGTGGGTGCTGTGCAGCGAGGAGAGGATCTCTCCTTTCCGCTGACGCTGGTGGGGGTCGTCTTCGTGCCGCTCCAGGTCCTATCGCCCCTTCATCATGCCATCGGCGCGAACCTCGGCAGTCGGACCGCCGCATGGCTCTATGACCGGCTCACGGCCGCGTGCGTGCGGCCCCCGGGGATGGGACACCTCGAAGACCCGAAACTCACGAACGATCTCACCATGGCCCGCGACTTCGACCTCTGCATCACGGGCCCGCCGATGTCGATCTCCATGGATTTCATCGCGTCGGGACTCGTGGAGATGATCGCGGGAATGGCTTCGGCCCTCGTGCTCGCCGGATTCGCCTGGTGGGCACCGCCGCTCCTCGCCGGCTCGTGGCTGGCCACCCACTGGCTCCTCCGCGAGAGCGCCGTGTGGCACGATCGGAATACCGAGGAAGTCCGCGAGGCCCAGCGGCATGCCGACTATGCCTACCGTCTCGCCGTCGAACCGCCGGCCGCCAAGGAACTCCGGCTCTTCGGGCTTGCCGGTTGGACCGTGGAGCGGTTCCGCTCGAGCCGCATCCGCCTGTTCGAGCTCCGCTGGCAGGCGACGCGACTTCGCGAGCGGCCCCTGGCGTGGAGCCTGGTCCTGGTGCTCGCGGCGAACATCGTGGTGTTCTGGTCGCTGGCGAGCGCCGCGGTCGATGGCACGCTGGCGCTCGACCGGGTGGTGACCTACGCGAGCGCCGCCGTGACCACCAGCATGATCGCCTTTGGCGGACTGTCGTGGGCCCTCGATGGCGCCGCGGCGCCCGTGGCGGCAACGCTTCGCCTCGAGGAGGCGATGGGCCCCGCCGGTTCGCTGGTCCGCGGCTCGCGGGAGGCCGCCGGCATGCCGGCGCGCGAGGTCCGTTTTCGCGACGTCACCTTCGCCTACCCGACCGGCAGCGAGCCGGTCCTCGAGGGATTCGACCTCACGATCCCCGCCGGTACGTCGCTCGCTATCGTCGGCCAGAACGGCGCCGGGAAGACGACGCTCGCGAAGCTCCTCTGCCGCCTGTATGACCCGCAAGCCGGCGCTATCGAGATCGATGGCGTTGACCTCCGCACGCTCGATATCGAGGCATGGCGGTCACGGTTGACCGCGGTCTTCCAGGACTTCATCCGGTTCGAGCTGCCTCTCCGAGACAACGTCGCACCGGCCGGCGCGCCGGACGACGTCATCCGCGCCGCGCTCGCCGATGCGGGCGCATCGGGGCTCTCCGAGCTCGAGACCATCCTCGCGCGCGGCTACGAGGGCGGGACGGAGCTTTCGGGCGGGCAGTGGCAACGCGTGGCGCTGGCGCGGGCCTTGTGCGCCGTGCGGCTCGGCGCGGGCGTCGTGCTCCTCGATGAGCCCACGGCGCAGCTCGACGTCCGCGGCGAGGCCGAGATCTTCGAACGCATCCTCGCCGCCACGCGGCACACGACGACGATCCTCATCTCGCATCGGTTCTCGACCGTGCGCCATGCCGATCGGATCTGCGTGCTGGAGGGGGGCCGGGTGGTCGAGCTGGGCACGCACGACGAATTGATGGCGGCCGGCGGCCGATATCGCACCATGTTCGACCTCCAGGCGTCGCGTTTCGGTCCCGACGGCGAGGGCGAGGAAGAGGAAGGGGTGGTCTACGATGTACTCGCGTGACGATCTGCCGCGTGCGCTGCCCTCCATGTGGCGGGCCTTGAAGCGGGCCTACGAGGCCGAGCCGAAGCTCCTGGTGGTGGCGTTCGGATTCGCGATGGTCTCGGCGTTGCCCGACGCGTTCCTGGCGCTCTGGCTGAAGCTCCTCGCGGATGGGGTGCTCGCCCACGATCGCCGGCTCGCGATGGCCGCGGCGGTCGGCCTGGGCGTCTCGGCCACCGCGACCTGGTTCCTTCGCGTCGCGAGCGATCGCACCCAGCGGCGGTTTCGCGACCGGGTGACCATCGCGCTGGAATCGCACGTGGCCCAGCTCCAGGCGTCGGTCGCCACCATCGAGCACCACGAACGCCCGGCCTACCTGAACCGACTCGCGGTGCTCCGCGACCAGGTGTTCGTGCTCGACCACATGTACATGTCGCTCTTCTCCACGTGCGGATGGATCCTCCGACTCGTCGTGACCGTGGCGTTACTCATGTCGGTCCACCCTCTGCTCGCGCTGGTGGCCGTCTTCGCGTTGCCGACCGTGCTGGCCTCCGCGTGGCGGCCGGGCGTGGAGCGAGCGGCCCAGGAGCGAGGATCGCCCGCGAACCGGCTCGCGCGTCATCTCTTCGTCACGGCCACCACGGCCGCGCCCGGCAAGGAGGTGCGCGTGACCGGCATCGGAGACCGTCTGATGGCCGACCGCCGTGCGGCGTGGGAACGCGGGTACGGGCCCGTGTCCGAGGCACGATGGGGCAGCGCCGTGTGGCATACGGTCGCGTGGGCCATCTTCGGTGCCGGGTTCGTCGGAGCGGTCGCGTTCGTCGTCGCGGTGGTCCATGCCTCCGCCGGCAGCGTGCTCCTCGTGCTCGCGGCCGGATCTCGACTCTCGGCATACATCGGCGCCACGGTCGGCGAGATCGGCTTTCTTCGGGGGATCTGGCTCGACGGTTCCGTGCGCCTCGCCTGGCTCGAGGACTATGCGGCCGCGCTCGGCGAGCACTCCGATGTCACGGTGCCCGAGCGGCTCTCGGACGGGATTCGCTTCGAGAACGTCAGTTTCGTCTATCCGGGGACGGAGCGGCGCGTGCTCGAGGATGTCAACCTGGACCTGAGGCCCGACTCGGTGGTGGCCATCGTCGGCGAGAACGGCGCCGGCAAGACCACCCTCGTGAAGCTCCTCTGCCGGCTCTACCAGCCCACGGGCGGTCGCATCCTCGTGGACGGGGAAGAACTTGCTCGCATGCCCGTCGATGCCTGGAGGTCGAGGCTCGCCGGGGCGTTTCAGGATTTCTTCCGGTTCGAGTTCCGGGCGCGACATACCGTCGGAGTCGGCGACCTCTGCCGGCTCGACGACGAGCCGGCGGTGAGATCGGCCGTCGACAGGGCCGGCGCGGACGACCTGGTCGCGCGACTGGCCTCCGGGCTCGAGACGCAGCTCGGTCCGACGTGGCCCGGAGGCGTGGAGGTCAGCTTCGGCCAGTGGCAGAAGCTCGCACTGGCCCGGGGTTTCATGCGCGATCGTCCGCTCCTCCTGGTGCATGGACGAGCCGACCGCGGCGCTCGACGCCGAGACCGAGCACGCCCTCTTCGAGCGTTATGCCGCGGCCGCGCGCGGCGGCAAGTCGAACGGCAAACCCGGGAGCAATGCGGGCCGCGTCACGATCCTGGTCTCGCATCGCTTCAGCACCGTGCGGATGGCCGATCTCATCGTCGTGCTCGACGGAGCCCACGTGGCCGAGGTGGGAACCCATGAGGAACTCACGGCCAGAGGCGGCAAGTACGCGGAGCTGTACGGAATCCAGGCTTCCGCGTACCGCTGACATGACCTGCGATTTCGCAGTCGAATCACGTGGGTGAAACCGAGCATCGTGTCCATCGTACGTGAGTGCATGATTCGGCCGGACTGGACGATTCCATCTTCGGCAGGAATGCGCGAGGTTCCCACGAGGAGTTTGGGCGCTTGACGGGCGGACTTCAAAACGATAACGTTCGTTATTCCATACTATTATGAGGAATTCCCTCCGCCGTGGTCGTCCGCGCCCGCCGCATTCACGCCCGGCCCGAATACCACGTAGACTTGGCACCCACCGAACCTGGAGCGAGTGAGAACGATGGCCAGCGCACAAAAGTACGTTTACTCATTCGGGGGCGGCTCGGCCGAGGGTCGTGCCGAGATGAAGGAACTGCTGGGTGGCAAGGGAGCGAACCTGGCCGAGATGAGCGTGATCGGCATCCCGGTCCCGCCCGGGTTCACCATCACAACCGAGGTCTGCGCGGTCTACTACGACCGCGACCGCCAGCTCCCCGAGGAGGTCAAGCCCCAGGTCGAGACCGCCCTGGCGCGGATGGAGGAAGCCGTCGGCAAGAAGTTCGGCGACCCCTCGGACCCGCTCGCTGGTGAGCGTCCGGTCCGGGGCCGCAATGTCCATGCCCGGCATGATGAACACGATCCTCAACCTCGGCCTGACCGACGCCTCGGTCGAGGGGCTGGCCAAGAAGACGAACAATCCCCGCTTCGCCTACGACGGCTATCGCCGGCTCATCGACATGTTCGGCTCGACGGCCATGGACGTCAACCACGAGCACTTCGAGCACGAGCTCGATGCGCTCAAGACGGAGCGCGGCGTCAAGCTCGACACCGATCTGAGCGCCGACGACCTCAAGGAGCTGGTCCGTCGCTACAAGGCGGTCTACCAGAAGCACGTCGGCGAGTCGTTCCCCCAGAACCCGAAGGACCAGCTCTGGAAGGCCATCACGGCCGTCTTCAATAGCTGGATGGGCAACAAGGCCATCGAGTACCGTCGGATCGAGCGGATCACCGGGTTGAAGGGGACCGCGGTCAACGTCCAGGCCATGGTCTTCGGCAATACCGGGAACAACTCGGGCACCGGCGTGGCGTTCACCCGCGACCCGAATTCGGGCGAGAATGAGTTCTTCGGCGACTACCTGGTCAACGCCCAGGGCGAGGACGTCGTCGCGGGCATCCGCACCCCCGAGCCGATCAGCCGCCTCGACAGCGAGATGCCGAAGGTCTACAAGCAACTCCTCGACATCCGCCAGAAGCTCGAGACGCATTACAAGGAGATGCAGGACATCGAGTTCACGGTCGAGGACGGCACGCTGTACATGCTCCAGACCCGGAGCGGGAAGCGGACCGGGACCTCCGCCGTGCGGATCGCCGTCGAGATGGTCCGCGACGGTTTGATCGACGAGACGACGGCGATCAAGCGGGTCAGTCCCGAGAGCCTCAACCACCTGCTCATGCCCCAGATCGACCCGAAGCAACGGCAGAAGGTCAAGCCGGTGGCGCAGGGGATCTCGGCCAGCCCGGGCGCGGCGGTGGGCAAGGTGGTGCTCTCGGCCGAGGAGGCGATCCAGGAGGCCGCCAAGGATTCCAAGGCCCGCCTCATGCTGGTCCGCAAGGAAACCAGCCCGGAAGACGTGGCCGGCATGCACCTGGCGCAGGGGATCCTCACCTCGACCGGCGGCAAGGCGAGCCACGCGGCGGTCGTCGCCAGGGGCTGGGGAAAGCCGTGCGTCGTCGGTTGCGAGGCCATCAAGATCGACGAGGCCGCCGGGACCATCACGGTCAAGGGCCAGACGATCAAGGCCGGCGACTACGTGACCATCGACGGTTCGACGGGCGAGGTCTGGGCCGCCGAGATGCCCACCATCGATCCCATCATCCCGGACGAATACTTCACGCTGATGGAGTGGGCCGACAAGGTCCGCACGCTCAAGGTCCGCACCAACGCCGACACCCCGAAGGATTCCGCCAAGGCCCGCGAGTTCGGCGCCGAGGGGATCGGGCTGTGCCGGACCGAGCACATGTTCTTCGGCGAGCAGCGGATCGTCGCCATGCGGAAGATGATCCTGGCCGACGACGATGACGAGGCGGCCGCAAGGCCGCCCTCGCGGAGCTCGAGCCATTCCAGCGCGAGGACTTCATCGGGATCTTCGAGGCGATGGACGGACTGCCGGTGACGATCCGGCTGCTCGACCCGCCCTTGCACGAGTTCCTGCCGCACGACGAGAAAGGCCAGGCCGACGTCGCCTCGCAGCTCGGCATCAGCCCGGAGCGGGTCCGCGACCGCGTCGAGCAACTGCACGAGTTCAACCCGATGCTCGGCTTCCGCGGCTGCCGCTTGCCGATCGTCTATCCCGAGATCGGCGACATGCAGGTCCGCGCGATCATCCAGGCGGCGATCGAGGTCCAGAAGCGCGGCAAGACGCGTCCTGCCCGAGATCATGATCCCGCTGATCGGGACCGTCGAGGAGCTCGTCTTCCTCAAGAAGCGAGCGATCGCGGTCATCGAGGAGCAGATGAAGAAGGCGGGCGTGACGGTCGAATACTTGATCGGCACGATGATCGAAGTCCCGCGCGCCGCGTTGACGGCCGACCAGATCGCCGAGGAGGCCGAGTTCTTCTCGTTCGGCACCAACGACCTGACCCAGATGACGTTCGGCTTCAGCCGCGACGACATCAAAGGGTTCATGCCCACGTATCTGAAGGAGAAGATCCTGCCGATCGACCCGTTCCAGAGCCTGGACGTCAAGGGGGTCGGCCAGCTCATCGAGATCGGCGTGACCAAGGGCCGCAAGGCCCGTCAGGAGAAGCACGGCGAGCACCTGAAGGTCGGGATCTGCGGCGAGCACGGCGGCGACCCCGACAGCGTCGCCTTCTGCCACAAGGTGGGGATGGACTACGTCTCCTGCTCGCCGTTCCGCGTCCCGATCGCCCGGCTGGCCGCCGCCCAGGCCGCCCTCGCCAGCGGCGGGACGATCAGCCGGGACAAGTGACATGGCCTTTCGCGACTTCACCTTTCCCCGGGTGGAGCAGGACCTGGGGCTGCACCTCCGCGACGCGGACCTCTTCTCGTCCGCGCCGGAGTGCCCGGTCCGGGAATCGATCGCCGAGATCGTGCGCGAGGGCGTCCAGTTGGCCCTGGCCAATAGCACGGAGAAGGCCAAGTCCGAATTCATCATCGCACCCGTGTTGCTGGAGCTCCGCCGATTGGCAGGCGGGCAAGATCGCCCTGTTTTCCGGCGTCGAGTGGGACATGGAGCCGTCGCGGGGATTGAACGGTTACTGCGACTTCATCGTCACAGGCGGGACGGACATTCCGTGCCCGTTCGTCGCGGTCGTCAGCACAAGAACGACCTGATCCGCACCGGACTCGGTCAATGCATCGCGCGACTTATGCCGCCCTCTGAGGCTCGGCCGACTCACGCGAACGTCGGGGCCGGTCTTCGGCGTCGTCAGCACCGGCACCGCATGGAAGTTCTTGAGGTGGACGGCGACGAGGTCTTGCTCGATCGGGACGAGCAATTCATCGATAACTTGCCGAAGATCATGCGGGATCGTGGAAGACGATCACGCAGTGACTTGACGCAGTCGCGAGCGAAAGATTGCGGGGCTTCGTAACGCATCGTCCGTGCACAGTCAACGTTGTTACAGGAGTGAAGACCGATGACAGGCCACATTGGGGCAAGTCCCGGTTGTCTGACTGGTCGGCGAGTACGTGGATGAGTCTGAGATACCGCCGGATCCGGCGGTCCACGCCGGCGAAGTGGTCCGTCCTGTGGTCGTCGCAACCTATCAGGACCCGAGCAGTAGCCGAGACGAATGGGGCATCCTGAAGACGATCGCCGACAGTGCTTGACACGGCGACCTGTGACCGGGCTGTCAGGTGCCACTCTGTGGTTCGCTCGGGGGCGACTCGCATGGATTCTGGCGATTCGAGTCATCCGGAGCCGCAAGAGATCGTCCAAGCCGAGCGCCTAACAGCCCGAAAAGCAGGGCGAGGTACGCATGGCCGACGGTCGAGAAACTACCCATCTCGACGGAGTACCGGAACCAATCCCTGCCAGATTCGAGCATCTCATAGAGAATCCAGGTCGTCAGCAACTTGGGTTTTTGACCGAACTGGAACCGCTCGAAGCCCAGGAGCAGGAGATAAGCCCATCCGAAGACCGCGAAACCGGTCCAGGCCATCCGTTCACGCCCGCGCCGCACGAATGCCAGGAGGGTCGCGGTCGTCATGATGAAGGCCGTCAGAGAATAGATCGTACTCTCCCAGATCCAACCGTCTGCCGGATTGAGGAGTGCACCCCAGCCGATGGCCAGATAGAGGATGATGGTCATCAACGTGGCAATCTTGTAGCGCTTCATGGCGTCGCCTCGATTCGGTTTATCGCCCTCCGATCATGAGTAATGCTTGATCACGGTCTCGACCGCCTGCCGCCAACGGTCGTGGACCTGCTTCCTCCAGTCATCGTCGCGCCCCGGGGAGAACGTCTGGCCGCCGGATGTGAGCAACTCGATGGCCGTCGACGTATCCGGCCAGAGGCCGGCACCGAGGCCGGCGAGCAGCGCGGCCCCCAGGGCGGTCGATTCGGCCTGCGGGCTGCGGCTGGATGGGCATGCCGAGGAGGTCGGCCTGGAACTGGAGGAACGGGTCGGACTTCGCCATGCCCCCGTCGGTGCGGATGTCGGCCAGGCGGTAACCCAGGTCGTCATTCATCGCCTGGATCAGGTCGGCGACCTGGAAGGCGACCCCTTCGAGCGTGGCCCGGGCGAGGTCGGCGATCGAGGTGGCCCGGGTCAAGCCGAAGATGGTCCCGCGGGCCGACGGTTGCCAGTAGGGGGCACCCAGTCCCGTCAGGGCCGGTACGAAGATGACGTCCATGGCCGGGTCGGATTCGAGCGACAGCGGGTTGATCTCGTAAGATGCGCCGATCGCCTTGAGACCGTCGCGGAACCATTGCACCGCGGCCCCCGCGACGAACACGCTCCCTTCCAGGGCATACTGCGGGGGCTGATCGCCGATCGTGGCCGCCAGGGTCGTGATCAGTCCGTTGCGTGACGGCACGATCCGCCCACCCGTGTGGGCCAGGAGAAAGGCTCCCGTGCCGTAGGTACACTTCGCCTGACCGGCATCCACACAACCCTGGCCGATGAGCGACGCCTGCTGGTCGCCGGCGATCCCCATGATCGGAAGTCCATCGGGGAGGAAACCCAGGCCCTCGGTCCGACCGAACTCTCCCGAGCTGGGGCGGATTTCGGGCAATATTCCGGGCGGAACTCCGAATAGTTCGCAGAGGTCCTCCGCCCATTTGAGAGTTCTGAGATCCATGAGGAGCGTACGGGACGCATTCGTGGCGTCGGTGACAAACCGATGGCCGCCGGTCAGGTGCCAGACGAGAAAGCTGTCGACGGTCCCGGCGGCCAGCTCGCCGGCCTCGGCGCGACGGCGGGCGTCGGGGACATGGTCGAGGATCCAGGCCATCTTGGTGGCGGAGAAATAAGGGTCGATGACGAGTCCGGTCCGATCGGCGACCCAATCCTGCTTGTGCTTGAGCTGGTCGCAGGCCGATGCCGTCCGACGATCCTGCCAGACCAGGGCCGGCGCGATCGCCCTGCCGGTTCCTCGCTCCCAGACGATCGTGGTTTCACGCTGGTTGGTCAAGCCGAGGGCCGCGATCCGATCCACCTTCACGCCCGGCCTCGTCGATCGCTCGGGTCACCTGCGGCCCGACCGAGCGGAGCAGGGCATCCGGATCGTGCTCGACCCAGCCCGATTGCGGGTAGGTCGGCAGGACCTCGGCCTGACCTTGCCCGACCACCTGGAGCTGAGCATTATAGACGACGGCCCGCGTGCTGGTTGTTCCCTGGTCGATCACCAAGAGATGGTCGCGCGTCATGGGTCAGTCCTTCTCTCCGGGATAAGCTCAGATGGAATCGATTCAGATGAGCCGTACAGCCTTACCATGCATGTGACTCATCGGGCGAGGGCTCAGTGGGTTTTCCCGATCGCTGGTCAGCTCGATTCTTCCTCGAAGCCTCGACAAGAAAGAAGGGGTTACTCGCGATGAGTATCGCGGGTATCGTTCCTGGGATCATTCATCGCGGTCATCGGTGGTACTGGCGATCGCTCCGGCTTTGCCGATCGTCTTCCACCTTCGTAACGAACAACGGAAACGCGAAATGGAGCACATCGAGCGGATGAAGGCGCTGGAGTTTGGGCGGACCGTTGCCGGCAAGGATCCGAGGCACCATGGTCGGTCACCCTTGCGAGATTGCCTGGCTGATCGGCGGCGCGGCGTGCCGCTCGGGGTGTTCCTGATCGTGCCGGGCTGGCGATCCGCAGCGAGTCGGCTTTCACGAAGAGATGTGGATTGCGGCGGCGATGGTGGGGATAGCCGCCGTGATCTGCGGCTCGATCCTGGCGATGTCCAGCAATCGGAGAACGTCTCCTCTCCGCTCGCCGATTCCAGGCCGCGGATCGAAGAAGAGCCTACGACGTGGTCAGTGCCCGAGGTTGAAACCAGTGGCCAGTCTGCGCTCCGCTCTGAATCAATCCGGTCAAATCCCTTTGAGGAACGAAAGTCGATGGAACCCCTGATCATCCCGATCGTGGCCATCCTGATGCCGCTGGTCCTGGTCCCGACCATCCTGGTGCTGAAGCACCGGCACAAGAGACGCGAATGGGAGCACCGCGAGCGGATCAAGGCCATGGAGCTCCAGATGCCGGTTCCTCGGGGATTCGGGCGCCGGGAACTCGAGAGGCGTGGCGGCGATCGGGGCCGGCGTCCCGATCGCGTCTGTGTTCGCGGCGTTCTTGACGGGCGTCGTCGGGGATCCGAGCACAGTGGACGGCGTTCCGATCTTGCCGGTCGTGGCCTGGGGCTGTGCCTTGCATGATCAGCGTCGGGGCGTTGATCACCAGCCTGATCCTGGCGTTCATGCACGCCCGGGCGGCGGAGAAGGCCGAGTCAATCGCCCAGGTGGACTACGGCAAGCCGGTTTTCGACCCGGATGCGTTCGACGTGGTGGGGAGCCGGGCTTGAGCCGAGCTCCCGCGGGAGCGTCGTCCCATCGCGTCAACCCGGCCGCGCCCCAGATCGCCATGAGCGGCTCGATGCGGGATGTGGAATCGTGCCGAGACGATCGTCAGCGCGTGGAAGAGGGTGATGGCGGCCGCCGTGGCGATCGTCGGCAGCAGCCGCCTTCGCGTCACGGGACTGGCCAGCAAGAGCCCACCGAGGGCGAAGACGGTCAGCCCGATGTGGGCCAGGCGATAGGCCCACACCCGGGACTTGGGATTGGTTTCATCGAAGAGGATGAAGTAGCGGAGTCGCCGCAGACTGAGACGCACGTATCGCATCGGTTCGGCCCGGAGGTCCGCCAGTGCACGACGGAACAGAATCCGAGACCGCTCCGGCTCCGACACCGAGCCGAGCAATCGGTAGTCGGCTTTGTTCAAGGCGATATCGTCCAGATAGCCGGCCTCGTGCCGGGCCTCCCAGAGCGACCGGTTGAGGCCGCTCAGGCTCGTTGCGCCCGGCTCCGTTCGAAGGATGCGCTCGACCGACGGCCGACGGACCTTGTCCGTCCCCTCACTCAGGGCGCAGTTGCCCTGCCAGAAGGCATAGCCGAAGGTGCTCTTGATCGCGACGAATTCCCCGTGGACCCGGTAGTTCCGCACCAGCCAGGGGGATATCCCCGCCAGGCCGGTCACCAACGTCACCAGGATCAAGCGGAAGGATCGTCGAACCGGACCGGGCTCGCCGCTTCGTCCGAGCCAGATGGCCCCCGCGATGCCGATGACCGCCAGGGAGAGGATCGGATCGGTCAGGGCCAGCATGGCGAGCCAGCCACCCGTGATGATCGCATCCTTGACCCGTCCGGTCGCTCCGGCCTGGTAAGCCCGGGCGAGCGTCCCGACGAGCAGGAGCCGCCCCCAGGGAGGCGACCTGAACGTGGGTCGCGGCATAGACCAACGTCGGGTGAATCGCGACCACCAGCGCGGCCGTCCTGGCGAGCCAGGGACGACCCGGCATGACGAGCCGGGCCAGCCGCAAGACCTCCCACACCAGGAGACCGCCCAGGACCGACTGTCCTAACTCCAGGAGCAACAAGGCACGCGGCGTGCCCACGCCTCCGATCGCGTAGGCCAGTGCCACCAGGAGCGGGTAAACGGGGGCCTGTTGCGAGGTCGGCCCTTCCGCCCCGAGGAACTGCGTGGTGAAGCCGCGCCCGGCTAACAGGTTCGCCGCGATCTCGCCGTGTTCGTAGGTGCTCCGCGGTACCTCGTAACTCCGGAGAACCAGGACCGCGGCAACCCGGATCGCGATCGCCAGGATGATGAGCGAGGAATCGAGAAGCCGGTTCGCCCTGGCCATCGCGGCGGACTCCGATATCCTGAGTGTTCGTCCCGCCGATCCCGCGGACGGATTCTGGTCGAGCGGATGAGTTGCGTCAATGTGAGTGACTGGCAGGCGGCTCCTGTGACATGCCGGGATCGACTGGGGATTCTGGAAATGAAGCAACTGGCTGACGACCTGTACATCCTGGAAGGATTCCCGCCCTATGCGATCAACGTCTACTTGCTGGGCGAGGTCCTGGTGGACTCGTCCACGCGATTTGCCGCGAAGCGGATCCTCCGCCGGCTGCGTGGCCGAACGGTGACCTTGCACGCCCTGACGCATGCCCATCCCGATCATCAGGGCTCGAGCCATGCCATCTGCGAGGCCTTGGGCATCCCGCTCTGGTGCAGCGAGGGGGATGCCGACGCGATGGAGACCCCGGGGGAGATCATGAGGCGGATGCCCAGGCACTGGCTCTCCGGCACGGTCGGGCCGATCTGGACCGGGCCGCCCCATCCGGTCGCCCGACGGCTCCGCGAAGGCGATCAGGTCGGCACGCTTCACGGTCATCGAGACGCCGGGGCACACCGTGGGGCACGTCTCCTTCTGGCGCGAGGCCGATCGGGTCCTCGTCCTGGGCGACGTCCTGGCCAACCTGAATATCTGGAACGGCCGGACGATGCTCTGCGAGCCCCAGCAGGTCTTCTCCATCGACCCGGCCCGCAACCGCCAGTCGGCCCTCCGGCTGATCGAGCTCGAGCCGAAGCTGATCTGCTTCGGACACGGGCCGCCCCTGCGGGATACACGCCAGTTCATCGATTATGTCAAGTCGATCAACGCGAATGACTCGAGCCTCGCGCCCGTCGCGTGACGACCCGATACCGGCTGCCGTCACCGGTCCGGAACCGGCTTGGTAGCGTCCTCTCAGTCGCGATTCGCCGTTCGATAGAGTCTTCCTGCGTAGGCTCCCTCGCGTTGCGCCGACATCTTTGGAGATTGCGGATTCGCGATTGCGGATTGCGGATGACAAGTTCGGATGGATCGGACATCCGAAATCCACAATCGCGAAATCCGCAATCCGGCATCTGCAATCCCTCTTTGGTTACGGTCGCAGACCGCGTTAGGGAAGACGTCATGGACCGCGCCTCGAATCCCTGGCGACGATCGCGGGCCGGGGCGGCGGCGACATGCCGTCTCCCAGGTAGAAGCCGGTCTGCGTCGGCTGGTTGTATCCCACGTTCTGGTAGGCCACGCTCAGCCGGTAGATCGGGTCGTGCATCAAGGTATAAAGACGGTGTGCCGTCGGGATCGTCGTCGTGTAGATCCGCAGCTCCTTGCCGTCCGTCGTCCTCCAGATGACTTCCTCTCTCCAGTCGCCAAGGATGTCCGCGCAGAGACAGGGGGTCGATTTGGTGGAATTGTTGGAGGCGCAGTTCTCCGCCGTGACCAGGTTGGTCTCCGTACCGTTCTGCCAGTTCCACTTGGAAATCCGGTTCCCGTTGAGGAGCTCGCGGAGCAGGTCGCCGTCCCACCAGACTCCGAAGTTGCACGACCGGGGCTTCCGCTCGGAGATCTGTTCCCCCTTGACGTTCCAGACGCCGTCCAACCCCGGGCCCGAGGCCCACATCTCATAGCCGCGATGCCGGGGGTCGATGTCGATCGCGATGCCCCGGCCGACGTCCGGCGAAGGTTTCCCCCAGATCAACGCGCCGGTCCGCGCATCGCGGAACTCGGCGCCGTTGGGGTGGCGAGGGCGTTCATGGATGTCGAAGACTTCCAGGCCGGGGCGGTCCGGATCGATGTCGGAAAGGTGGATGGCGTCGCCGTGACCCAGGCCCGTCGAGTAGAGCCCCTTGCCGTTGTCGTCGATCACACAGGCCCCGTACACGATCTCGTCCCTGCCGTCGCCGTCGACGTCTCCGACGCGCAGGTTGTGGTTGCCCTGGCCGCGGTACGACCGGTTGCCGGGGGTGCCGTCGTCGCTGTCGAAGGTCCAGACGTGCGAGAGTGAACCATCCTTCCAGTTCCACGCGGCGAGCACGGTCCTCGTATAGTAGCCGCGGCACATGATCACGCTCGGCCGCGACCCGTCGAGGTACGCGACGGCCGCGAGGAAGCGGTCGACCCGGTTGCCGCGGTCGTCGCCCCAGTCGGCCGCTCTCCCCCGGGGCGGGATGTACCCGGTCGTGGCCATCGCCTTGCCGGTCGCGCCTTCGAAGACGGTGAGGAACTCCGGACCATCGAGGATGAAGCCCGAAGCATTGCGGTAATCCGCATTGGCGTCGCCGATCGGCGTCCCCTTGCCGTCGATTGTTCCGTCGGCCGTCTTGCAGACGACCTCGGCCTTGCCGTCGCCGTCGAGGTCGTAGACCATGAATTGGGTGTAATGAGCACCTTCCCGGATGTTCTTCCCCAGGTTGATCCTCCAGAGGAAGCGGCCGTCGAGCTTGTAGGCTTCGAGCTTGGTTTCCCCGTCCGGCCGGCTTGCGAGTTGTCGCGCCCCCTCATCTCCTGCTTCAGGACGATCTCGTACTCGCCGTCGCCGTCGAGGTCGCCGACCGAGGCGTCGTTCGGGGTATGGCCGGGGAGGGTCTGGAGGGGGATCGAGATGTAGGGCCGTGCCGGGGCGCCCGCCGGGAGGCGGAACGGTGCGCCGGCCTCCCCTTCCCGGCCGTCCCGCACCGGCCGGACGAAATAGGAAAGGGCTTCCTGCGAATGCGAGCCGCCGTCGACGAAATGCGTCGCGTCCTTGAGCGGCTCGGGGTTCAATTTCACGGGCGCCGCACCGCCGGTCGCGCGGTAGACGTTGAAGGCGATGTCGTCGGGATCGGTCCCCAGCAGCCGCCATCCCACGAACACCTTGCCACCGGCCTCCGGGATGGCCACCATCCCTCGGCCCAGCGACTCCATCTGCCGCTCCGCAGGGCACGGTGGAGCGAGAACGCCGAGGAGGGCAACCCCGGCGACAGCGACGATCTTGATCCTGGCCGTCATCACCGTCATCTCGCTGGCCCTCCGGACGACCTTGCCGGGAACTGTCCCTAATCGGAATATGACCAAAACGGTCGAAGTCTCGCCAGGGAGTCCCGAGAATTGTCAGGGCCACTCGATCGCATGCTACCAATTGGGGGCGGTAGGGATCCCTCGATGCAAACCCTTGATCGACCGGCTATTCTGGACATTCCTCATGGAAATCGGGACAACTCGGCCGGCGGCGCCACAGTACCTGTCGAAGGGATGAGTCGTGGACACCGGGTGCAGCGGAGCACCGGCCTCCGTCACAGCAACAAGGAAAGCGATCGGGTATGGCGCATCTGGTAACGGGGTCCGTGGCCCGACAGCTCGGGGTCGCTCTTCGAGGGCGGCTCGGTCGCCGGGCTGTCCGACCGGCAGCTCCTGGAGCGGTTCATCGCCGGCGGGCGTGACGCGGCCGGCGAGGCCGCCTTCGCCGCGCTGGTGGGCCGGCACGGGCCGATGGTGCTGGGCGTCTGCCGCCAGCTCCTCGGCGACGTGCAACATGCCGAGGATGCCTTCCAGGCCGTTTTCCTCGTCCTGGCCCGGAGGGCCCGATCGATCCGCGATCCCGACCTGCTGGGCAACTGGCTGTACGGGGTCGCGATCCGGACGGCGCGGTGCCAGCGACACCAGATCGCTCGCCGACGACGAGCGAGAGGAGGGCGACGCCATGAAGGGCTCCGGCTCGGGTTCGTGCGCCTGGCCGAGCCGACGGCCCCGCCGGCCGACGGCCGGCGATCGACCCGCGAGCAGGCCGAGGCCCTCCACGGCGAGGTCGACCGCCTGCCGCGAGCCTTCCGCCTGCCGGTCGTGCTCTGCTACTTCGAGGGGCTCACCCTCGACGAGGCCGCGCGGCGGCTCCGCTGCCCGGCCGGCACGCTCCACAGCCGGTTGGCCCGCGCTCGCGAGAAGCTCCGGATCCGCCTGACGCGCCGCGGCGTCGTGCTGCCCGCGGCCGCGCTGGCCGCGGTCCTGTCGCCCCGGTCCGCCTCGGCGTCCGTCTCTCCCCTCGTGTGCGATTCCACCACCCGGGCCGCGATCGCCTTCGCGGCCGTCACGCCGCCGCCGGTGGGGCGCTCTCCGTACCCGCCACGGCCCTGGCCCAGGAGGTCCTCCGAACCATGCTGCTCCACAAGCTCAAACTCGTCGCTCTGACCGTCCTCTTCCTCGGCGCCGTCGCCACCGGCGCGGGCTTCCTCACCCGCTCGCTGGCGATGAAGGATGAACCCGTGAAAACCCCCGCGGGCCAGCAATCGCGCCCCGCGGCGGGATCGGACCGACCAGACCGAGGCCCGGTCCCAGGCCCGGGCCGGATGTTTGTCACCGGCCGTGTGCTCGACCCGGCCGGCAAGCCGGCGGCCGGCGTGCCGGTCGACATCATCGGGCGGCCCCGCGCGCCGTGGGTTGGTTCACGCCAGTACGTCGATCCGCGCGTTCTCGTTGGCCGCGGCGAGACGGACGCCGACGGCCACTTCCGTATCGATGCCGTGCGCACTTCGGCGGAAGGCTTCTTCGAAGTCTACGCCATGGCCGCGGCGCCCGGCTTCGGCCTGGGCTGGGTGTCACTCAACGCCGATGCCAGGCAGCCCGCGGCTGAGATCCGGCTCCGCCCCGAGCAGGTCATCCGTGGCAAGCTGTTCGATGTGCACGGTCAACCGGCCGCTGGAGTCGAGCTCCAGAGTTTGGAGCGTGGGCCGGCCCAACGTGCCCCAAGCCAAGGGAGGGTACGACGGCGTCAACATGGGCAATCCCCCGCCGCCGGAGGGACTCCGCGTCTGGCCGAGGCCCGTCACGACCGACGACCAGGGCCGATTCACGGTCACCGGCATCGGTCGCGATGTGACCGTCGGCTTCCACGTCCGGGACCGACGATTCGCGAGCGGAGGGTTTCAGGTCCGCACCGACGACCGCGATGGTCCGAAAACCGTCACGGAAGCTCTGCGGCCCGCGATGATTATCGAGGGGCGTGTCCTCGCCGCCGACACCGGCCAGCCCATTCCCCAGGCGCTCGTCGAGGTGGGCTTGGGCATGGTGATATTGCCGGGAGGTCGGGTCGTCAGCGGAGGAGGTGGGGATCGGCATCGAGCCGACAATCAAGGCCACTTCACGGCGAACGTGCAGCCCGGCACGAATTATCGCGTCCGGGCGATCCCTCCCGAGGGCCAGCCGTACCTGAACGCGCAAGTCGAGTTCGAGTGGACCAAGGGAGCCGTCAGGAAGGAGATCGACGTCAAGGTCCCGCGCGGGGTCGTGATCCACGGCAAGGTCGTCGAGGCGGGAACTGGCCGCGCCTTGCCCGGAGCCAGCGTGCAGTACATACCCATGGGGAACCGCGGCAACGGCGCCATGGCTTCGGGTTCGGACACGACCGTGGTCAGCAAGAAGGATGGCACATACCAGATCACCGTACGGCCCGGCAAGGGGCACCTGTTCGTCTTCGGCCCCACGTCCGACTATATCCTCGAGGCGATTGGCGGCCGTACGATCTACAATGGTCAGCCCGGTGGGGTGCGCCATTACGCCCACGGCATCATCCCCTACGAGGTCAAGGCCGGCGACCCGCCACACGAGATCACCGCCGTGCTGCGGCCGGGCAAGACCATCAAGGGCCGCGTCGTCGGGCCCAACGACGAGACGGTCGAGCACGCGATGATCATCTCCACGCTCAACATCGAGCACTTCCAGCCTCATCTGGCGCGGCGATATCACGCTCCACGCCCGCGATGGCCTCTTCGAGCTGCACGGGGTCGACCCGGAGAAGCCCACTCGCGTCTCCTTCCTCGACGCCGACCACCAGTGGGGCGCGACGGTCGAGATCTCCGCCAAGCAAGCCGGCGAGGACGTGCTGGTTCGCCTCCAGCCCTGCGGCCAGGCCAAGGCGCGGGTCGTCGGGCCCGACGGCAAGCCTGTGGCGAAAGTGTTCCCTCAGTTCGAGATCCTGGGAACGCCAGGACCGCATGAGCGGGATCGACGCAAGGAATCTCAATCGATGCTCGCGGCCGACGCGGCATACATGCCCAACGTCGATCGCATCCATTACTGGAAACGCCCCGTCACCGACGCCGAGGGCCGCATCACGCTGCCCGACCTGATCCCGGGCGCCTTGTACCGCATCAGCGACTATTCGACGGTCAACGATCGCGACAAGGGAGTCCAGGTGCGCAAGGACTTCACCGTCCAGCCCGGCGAGACGCTCGACCTGGGTGACATCCTCATCGAGAACCCCAAGTGGTACGTCAAGTGAGCATCATTGGGGATTGGGAAGCGACGGGAACTCCGTCGAATCATCATCGAAACTGGCTCCTGTGGCCCTACAGGCCGCCCGTGGCTTTCCGTGAACACGAGACTCTCCTTCCGATGTAGAACCAGCGGCGATCGGGGATGAGGCGCGTATCATGAGGTCAACGACGGCTTCGCCCTGGGCTCGCTACGTGCCGAAGCCCGACGATCCCTGGGACCTCCGCAAGGTGGCCCACCTACACCGCCGCGCCGGTTTCGGAGCGACCTGGGCCGAGCTGCTCCGCGACCGAGAAGCGGGCCGGACGCCAGCATCGATCGCCTGCTCCATCCGCCCCAACCCACAACGGAGGAGATCGAGGCCATCGAGGCCATGCGCCGGGTGGCATCCCACGATTGCTCAAGGTCTGCTGGCTGCATCGCATCCTCTACTGGCCCGACCCGCTCCGGGAGAAGCTGACGCTCTTCTGGCACGGCCACTTCGCGACCAGCATCAAGAAGGTGGAGTCGGTCGGACTCATGGACCGGCAGAACGAAACGCTGCGAACGCTGTGCTCTCGGCCGCTTCGCCGCGCTGCTCGAAGCCGTGATCGCCGATCCGGCCATGCTCATCTGGCTCGACGGAGCGACCAGCAAGAAGGAGAAGCCCAACGAGAACTTCGCCCGCGAGTTCCTCGAGCTCTTCACCCTGGGCGCCGGCCATTATACCGAGCGCGACGTTCGCGAGGCCGCGCGGGCGTTTACCGGCTGGGTGCGGCAGGACTCGCGCGGCCGCTTCCCGGAGCCGGCCGTCGCCCGCGACCCCGCGCAGGTCGACGACGGGCCCAAGTCATTCCTCGGACGCGAGGGGCGCTGGGGGCCGTCGGACATCGTGCGGATCACCCTCGAGCGCCCCGAGGCCGCAACCTTCCTGGCCCGCAAGCTCTACCGATGGTTCGTCAGCGAGGCCGGCACGCCCGAGCCCCGAGCTCATCGAGCCCTTGTCCGAGGAGGTGCGGCGGAACGACGTTCGCCATCGGGCCGATCGTGGAGGTCATTCTCCGCTCGAAACACTTCTACTCCCGCGCGGCGTATCGCCAGCGGATCAAGTCGCCCGGTCGAGTTCAGCGCCGGCCTCGTGCGCATGCTGGAGGTGCCGCGCCCGTCGCTCAACCCGCTGGCGCTGTCGGCTGCCTGCGACGCGCAAGGCCAGGAGCTGTTCGCCCCGCCCAACGTCGAGGGCTGGGTCGGCGGCCCGGTCTGGATCAACAGCAGCACCCTGCTGGAACGCACCAACTGGGCCGCCGACGTCATCTGGGGCCGATCCGAGAACGGCCTGGCCCCGTTCGACCCGCTCGCCTGGGCGGCCCGCTACAAGTTGCCTCCCGACCGCATCGCCGGGGCCTTCCTCGACCTGCTGCTCCAGGGCGATCTCGGCGACGAGGCGCGCCGGCTGGCGCTCGACGCCGGTCGCGACGGCACTGTCCGACGGACTCCGCAAGGCGATTCAACGGCTTGCCAACTGCCCCGAGTTCCAACTGGCTTGATCGCTCACCGCGAGATCGCTGACCGGAAAGATGAGGTGGGGACGAGACCTCCCGGCCTTGCGACGAACTCACGCGCGGCTATAACATCAATCAAGTGGTCCGCCGTCTCGACATCGATCCTCTCCCTGGTTCGAGGAGTCATCGGAGCCATGTCCATCACCGGCTGAAGTCGATCGCGATCGTTCTGGCGGCTCTCGCCACCATTGTCTGGGCAACTCCCGCTTTCCTTTCGGCGCGGCAAGACCCGCCACCGACATCGGAGGCCGCTTCCCAGACCTCACCGTTCCCCTGTCGATCGATCGTTACGGCGACCCCTTGCCGCCCGGTGCGTCGTTGCGGCTGGGCACAGTCCGATTCCGTCAGGATCGGATGTTCGAACGAATCACGTATTCGCCCGATGGCAAGTTCGTGGTCACGGATCTCGGGAGAGCAGGCTCTCCAGGTCTGGGACGCCCAGGACGGGAGGAAGCTCCGTCGCCTGGATGTGGGAATCGAGAATATCCACGATTTCCGCTTCTCGCCGGATGGCAAGGTCATCGCCGCCGTGGGCTTCCAGTTCGAGCCTGAGAAGCAACTCGTGATCCATCGGCTGTCGTTCGTCGATTTCGCCACTGGCCGACAACTCGCCAAGAGCGAGTGGAACGAACGAGAGGATGTCTGGAGGCTCTCCTTCTCGCCGGACGGGAAGATCGTGGCGACCAGCAGCGACGGGGGGTTCCGGCTCTGGAATGTCGCGACGGGTGAACGATTGCTCGAGGTCGCTGCTCGAACACCAGAGTCGGCGATCGATCGGCTTCTCGCCCGACCCCGCAAGTCACCTCCTGGCCTTTGATGAAGATCGAGCCGTCTGTTTGTGGGACCTGGCCTCCAGGAAAGAGGTGCGGAGGCTGAGCCATGACAAGAACGACAACGTCTCTTGCTTCGCCTTTTCATCCGACGGCTCCGAGGTCGCGTCGGTGGGCCGTTTCGGAATCCGAAGTTCGCGTGTGGAAGGTAGACGACGGTCGCCTCCTCCACCGGTTCAAGTCGCAGGCCCTCAACCCGCACGCCCCTCATATCCCCGCTTTGTCGTTCTCGCCCGACGGGACGGTCTTGGCCGCGACCCTCCAGACGGGAAATCTGGTGCCTCTGGGACCTGAAGACCGGGCGTGAGTCGCAGCCGTTCCCGACATGTGCCCTGGCTGACGGGCCCCTGGCGTTCTCCCCCGATGGACGGACCATCGCGACGAACGGGGGTAGGCCGGTCCTCCATCTGTGGGACCGGACGACCGGCAAGGACCGCCTCGCGACTCCGGACGCCCATGAAGACAGCGTCGGGGCCCTGTTGTTCCTCGACGGAGGCAAGACTCTCGTGTCGGGCAGCGATGACCGGACCGTCCGGCATCTGGGACCTGACGGGATCGCCCGGGCGAGGTTCGCATCAGCGAATGGTGCTGAGACACCAGGGATGGGTTCGCACCATGGCCGTTTCTCCCGATGAGAAGACGCTCGTGACGGGCACGAGTTATCCGGGGGAGAATAGCGTCTCCTTATGGGACTTGACGACCGGTGAGAAACGAAGGACCATTCTCTTCGCCGGGTGATGGCATCTACCCGATCGCCGTCCAATTCTCCTCACGGGGCGACGCCGTCACCGCCGGCTGGAGCGACGGGACGGTGCGAAGCTGGGATGTGGTGAGCGGCCGAGCGACCAGCGAAACCCGGCCCGAGGCCGCCGAAGGGGCCCGGAAGGGATTTCCCGGGCAATTTCGCTCACACCGGTGTCCTCTCTCCCGATGGCGCGAAATTGGGCACGATCGGGAAGGGTTCGGGAGTACGGATCACGGATCTCGCGAACAGTCGCCGAACCGTCACGAGCCCGACGCGGGAACGCCATGGCGGTCTCCCCCGACGGCAAGACCGTGGCCATCGCCGCGCGTGGGAGGGCCAAGCAAATCAAGATGGCGGATGGACGAACGCGATCGGACGGTAGTCGAGCCGACAGTACGATTTCGTGGGTGGACAGCGAATCGGGACAGGAGCGTCGCGAGATCGTGATCCCCGAGTCCTATGTGAACTCCCTGGCGTTTTCGGCGGACGGGAAACTCCTGGCCGCCGGCACCTCGTTCCATTGGGAACGCGGTGTCATTCACATCTATCGGCTGAGAGACAAGAAGGAGGTCCAGACGATCGCGACCCCTTGCCGACCCACATCGGGGCTGGCCTTCACACCGGACGGCAAGCGATTGGTGACAGGGATGTCCGACACGTCGATCTTGATCTGGGATCTCCACGACAATCTCAAGTGAGGATCTGGCTCATCGGAGTCCCGCTCTGGGTGGGAGATGTCACTCGCCGCTCATCGAACATCCTCCCCAGCCGCGCCCTGGAGTCGCTGGGATCGAGGCCCAGGTCGGTCGGCGGTGTCGCCCACCCGAATGCGGCGACGGGCGGGTCTGGGATGCGCGGGACTACTGACGATGTTGGGGTTGCCACCAGCGCCGGGGTGTCTAGAATCCTGCGCTGGGTCAATCCACAACAATCGGGTCGAGATGACCGGCGAATTGCATGATGCGTTGGATGAGACGTTGGAACAGGGTCCGAACAGGCTGGGTCGCGGGCATTGCGCTGGCCCTGGTGCTGGGATCCGTCTGGGGAGCGGTCTGCCTGCGTGATGGCACGGGTGAGAAGCGCGTCCGGATGGTCGTACCGGGCCGGTTGGTCCGGGGAGCCTGGCAGAGTCCCGAAGCCTTGCGGCAGATCATTGCCCGCGAGCGGATCAGGACGATCGTGACTCTGACGGCCATCAATCGCGACGATCCCAAGTACGTCGGTCAAGCCGAGGTCGTGAGCCAGACGGGAGTCGACTGGATCATCGTGCCGATGCGCGGGTCGACGGCGACCCTGGAGCAGATGGCCGAAGCCGCCGACCTGCTGGCCGACCCGGATCGCCAGCCGGTCTTCTTCCATTGCGTCGCCGGCCACCACCGGACCAACCTGACCCACGCGGCCTACTTGATCCGCCATGGCGGGTACTCGGCCGAGCAAGCCTGGAACGCCGTCGCCGAACTACCCTGGACCCGGCCCTACGCGACGGCCGATCAGAATGATCGGAAGCTCATCTTCGAGTTTGCCAGGCTCCAGTCTACGCTGGTTCTATGCCCGACTGAAGGAAAGCGATAACCCACAGATGCCGGCACGTCCTTCACGAATGGTCCGATGGGTGATCCGCGGCAGTCGCGGCGATCGTCGTCGCCGGGCTGCTCTTCGTGGCCTGGGACCAGGCCACGCACAATTTCGGAGAGGTCCAGCGGAATCGGATCTATCGATCGGGCCAGATGCCGGCATCGGCCCTGGCTCGCACGATCCGCGACCATCAGATCAAGACCGTGCTGAATTTGCGGGGAACGAACAAGGACCCCTGGTACGCCGCCGAGCGTGCGACGACCCTCGAAGCCGGCGCGACGCAGGTGGACATTCCGATGTCCTCGTGCGTCTGGATGTCGCGTGCCCAGCTACGCACGTTGATCGCGACGCTCGATACGGCGGAATACCCGATCCTCATCCATTGCCAGTGGGGGGCGGAGCGCACCGGGTTGGCCTCGGCGTTCGCCGAGCTGCTCCGCCCGGACAGTACGCTCGAAGACGCGCGGCGACAGTTCTCGATCCGATACCTGTTCGTGCGAGTCAATGATGGCAAGATCATGGCCGAGCACCTGGATCAGTACGAGCGATGGCTGAACACTCACGGCCTGGCGCATGCGCCGGCCACCTTCCGGCGCTGGGTGGAGGACGGATTCCAGCCCCAGGTGCCAAGCCGCGAACAATGGCCGTACGATCCGTACCCGCTGGTTGTTGTCACCCGGCCCGCCCGGAAGGCAAAGCCCGCACCGGTGGCCGCGGATGCCGGGCCGACACGGCGTTGAGCTCGATGCACGCGATGTCTACGAGGGAGCGAGACAGACCATGAGTGACACCCACGAAATCACGATTCGAGTACGGTATGCCGAGACGGACCGCATGGGACTCTTGCACCATGCCAATTACTTCGTCTATTTCGAGATGGCCCGGACCGAGATGCTCCGCGCGCGGGGGATCTCCTACCGGGAGGTCGAGGATGCCGGCCACTTCCTGGTCATCGTGGACATCGGCTGCAAGTTCAAGAAGCCGGCTTACTACGATGACCTGCTGACGATCCGTACCACGGTGGCGCGGGTCACCCACGTGAAGATCGTGCACGAGTATCACGTCATGCGTGACGGAATCCTCCTGGCCGAGGGGCATTCGACGCTGGCGTGCGTCGACCGCGAGGGTAAGCCGCAGGCATTGCCGGCGACCTTGACGTGATCGATGCGCGGAGGTCACGGCCGGTTGTCGGCGGTTTTCTTCGGTCTTGGCGTCCCCGTTGCCTGGACGATCGAAGTGGTCGTAGACCGCCTTGGCGATCTCGGCACACAGCCGGTTGCCGGCGTTGTCGGGGACCCAGCGCTTGTCCTGGTTCTCGCAGCTCATGACGCAGACGATGACCGGTCCGGCCGGGCACTCGATGATCCCGGCGGCCGTCCGGGTGTCGGCGAGGCTGCCGGTCTTGAACGCGACCTTGGTCTGCGGCGGGAGGAACCGGGGGAACTTGTCCTTGTCCTCGCAGGCGCGCAGGTGCTCGAGCATCTCGTCGCAGGCCGCGGGGCTGAGGATCTGTTTGCGATAGACCGCCTCGCAGAGCCGGACCATCTCGTCGGGCGTGGTGCTCCCCAGGCCGAACTGCTTGCTCCGTTCGGGGAAGACCGAGGTCTCACGGCGGGAGACCTTCGAATGGATCTTGGTATTGGGATAGCCCATCTTCTCCATGGTCGCCGCCGTCGCGCCGATGCCGATCGCGTCGAGGACCAGGTTCGTGGCCGTATTGTCCGAGAAGACGATCATCAGGCGGACCGCGTCGCGGAGCTTGAACGTGGCACCATCGGAGAAGTGGTAATTCAGGACCCCGGATCCGCCGACCTTGTCCTGCTTCTTGAGCGTGATGAACGAATCCAGGTCGATCTTCTTGTCGGCGGCCTGGCGATAGGCCTCGATCATGACGGGGAACTTGATCAGGCTGGCCGTGGGCATGACGTCGTCGGCGTGGTAGCGGAACGATTCGCCAGTGCCCAGCGGCTTGACGGCCACCGCGACCTTCCCTTGATGGGCCCGGATCAGGGGCATCAGCCGCGATTCCAGGGTCGTCCCGCTGGAGGAGGAGGTTTTCGGTTCGTCGCCAAGGGACCGGCCGGCTGCGAGGGAGCTGAAGGCCATCGCCGACAGCACAACGACCGCCGCGACGGCCACGCCTCCACCGATTCGGGACAAGAGCACGCCGCCGCAAGTTGTTCAAAGTCTCAGCCATGATCGTGTGATCTCAGTTGTTTTTCCATGAGCCGAACGACCGAGCGATCCGGCGATTCTCTCATGTTCGGCGCCGAGGCCAACGGATCACTCCAAATCTGTGATGAGTCAGAGCATCCACATCCCGCGCGAACAATCTCCATCATGGCTTCGCGGGGTCGGAATTCGTGATCGCTCGGATCGCGGCATCCACGGCCTCTCGCACGCCCGGATCAGGGTCGTTTTGGAGTCGAACGAAGCTGGCCAAGTGCATCGCGGGCGTCGTTGCCGATGGCCCCAAGCGTCCGGGCCGCACCGATTCGGATCGCGGGCGAAGGGTCCTCCAGTGCCGAAACCAGGACCGGAACCGCATCTGGAAGGAGGGACTTGATAGCCTCGGAAGCCCCGGATCGGACTCGCTCATCCCGGTCACCCAGGACCGATCGCAATGCCGTTCGGGTCGCATCCCTTCGTTCACGCGCCAGTTCCTCGGAAGCGCCGAGGCTCGAAGATCCCATGTAAGAAAGTGCCCCGGAGGCTCGCTCTCGAACGACGGGATCAGCATCGCGCAACAACGAGAGGACGGCGGGCAAGGCCGGCTTGCCAATGATGTTGAGCGACTCACAGGCCGCGTACGAGACATCCTCCTCCGGGTCCTTGAGCGCCGCGATCAGCGCCGGGATGACCGCGACCGTCTCCCTGGCGATCCCACCCAATGCCCCGGCTGCGGCCACGCGCAGTTCGATCTCGCGATCGTCCAGGCACGCGATGATTTCCGGGATCGCCCCGGCTCCCGTCGTCCCGATCTGGGCCAGTACATTGATCGCCGCCAACCGAGCGTCCGGGTCGCGATCGCGGAAAACTTCGATCAGCGGGGGTACGGCAGCTTCTCCGATCAGAACCAGGTAGTCTTGGGCCTCTTCGGCAACCTCAGCGACAGGGCGCTGAGTCGCCAGCCGGACTAGCTCGGGGATCATGCCGCCGGGTTCCGCGCCGATCGAAATGAGTGCCCGCACGGCTGCACCGCGGACCCTGGAATCAGGGCCGGACAGGGCCTTGATCAAGTCCGGGACGGCCGCCTTCGCCTCTTCTGTCCCAATCTTCCCGAGGGCCACGGCCGCCATGAGCCGGATCGGCCCGTCCTCCATGCCGTCGCCTTCGTGCCGGACGCCACCAAGATCCCCGGCCCCGTCGGCCACGTCGCGGGATCGCGGCGCGCCTCGATGAGTGCCGGAACGGAGTCCTTCGCCTCCGGACCGATCAACGCGAGCGCCTCGGCCGCGAACCAACGGACGCGCAGGTCGCGATCGCGGAGGGCTCGGACGAGTTCCGGGACCGCCGAGGCCGCTTCCTCGCCGTACGACCCCAGCGCCTGGATTGCCGCGACCCGAGGCGTGTCGTCACCTTTCTTGCGGGGTCCCAGGCAACATGGCTGATCCCGATCGGCGAACGAGCGGATCGTAATCCGATCGTCGGCCGGAATGGGTTTCGACTCGGTGTTCACCATACCGATCAGAGCCGGGATCACCGTTTTCGCCTCGAGCTTGAGCACGCCGAGCGTCTCCGCGGCGATCCAGCGAACCCGGGTGTCGGTGTCCTTCAAGGTGGAGACAAGGGCCCGCACGATCTCGATCTTCAGGCGACGATCAGGTCGCCTGAGCCCAAGGCTCGGCCATCACGGCGAGGATCGTCACCGTCGCAACCCGAATCTTCGGGTCCTGGTCGTTGAGGCCCTGGATCCACTGCGGGATCATGGCCGGCCGGGCGGTGGTCGAAAACCACTGCTCGTCCAGGTTCGGATCCTGGCCGTCGCGGAGATAGGCGAAGTACCTCGAAGGGATGTCGGCGGCCACGGATCGATGTGCGATCAATAGGCCGAGTGCGGAGAGCCGGACCTCCGCGTCGTCGTCGCGAGCCAGCGTCTTCAGTACGGGGACGATGGGCACACTTCAGACCTGGGCGGGTGCCCCGCGATCGTCCTGCTCAAAATGTCAAGGACTTCGACCTGCACACACCGAGTCGTCCTCGCCACGGCCATCGTGTGGAGCATGTCCCAGGTGATCTTGCCTCCCACCGCGACCAGGACTTCGGCGGCGCGTTTCGTGTCGGCTCGTCGAGGGAGTTGAGCTGGGCGAGCAGGACCCGGAGCATCTTGGCCTTCGCCTCGTCACCGATTGCCACGAGGGCCTTCGCCGCGGAGGTCGAGACCAGATAGCCCCCGTCCGAAAATCTCGCGGGATGGGACAGCATGGCCAGGAGAGGCCGCGTGGCACCCCTGGCCGCAGGACCGAAACGGGCCAGCGCCGCGGCGGATGCCGCGCGGACACTGGCAACCGGGTCCTTGAGCCGATCCGTCAGCATCGGGACGATGGTCGCGGCCTCATCCTGGAAGGCGGGCAGGAGACTCGCGGTCGCCGCGCGGACGCGGCAGTCGGGGTCCGCGAGTGCCGATTTCAATGAGGGCGAGGGCTGGTGCCGTTCGAGCGAGTGCCTTTCTGACGGAGGTCGGGACGTAAAACTCTCGTCCTACCGTGGACCACATTTCTTCGCCGTCCGAGTACGCCAGCGCCAGCTTTTCGGCCGTCTCCGCACGAATATCGGCATCGGGGTCCCTGAGCGCGTCGAGAAGCCGGTCGATGACTGTGGCCGACGTCACGTCGGCCTGGGGAAGCGTCCCCACGGCCGCGATCCGGACCCTACGATCGCCGTCCTTGCAAAGCTCGAGTAATAACGGAACAAATATCTTCGGCACGATGCCTTGCTGGCTCATTGCCGTGACGACGGCCAGCCGGACCTCGGCCGCTGGGTCGCGGAACAGGATCCGGAGGGTTTCCGCAGCCTCCTCGGAGTCTCTCATCGTGCCGGCCAGCATCTGTGTCAGTGCGATTCGTACGCCGGTATCCGGGTCTCTGGCCAGCGCATTGACTCGCGGCTGGAGATTCACGGCAATCGCCCCGGGGCGTCCCGAGGAGTGCCAGGAGGGGAGTTGGGCCAGACAACGGATGGCCGTCTTCCGGATCTCCGGATCGGGATCCTTCAAAAAATCGGCGATTGCCGGCAAGGCCGGATCGCCGATCGCCGCTAATACGGTTACGGCCTCGGGGCATCGCAGGTCCGGGCCGGCGCGGAGGCTCTGGACCAGGGCCGGGATCGACGGCTCGGCCTTGCGGTCGAATGTGGCAAGGGCCTTGACCGCGGACACCCGGACGCCAGGTTCCGGATCTTTCAACAATGTCGTCAGCTCGGGGATGGCCGCTCGCGCCGGAATCCGACCTGGCCCAGGACTTGGGCGGCCTTGACGCGGGTCGAAGGATCCGTTTCGTGAAGTGCGGCGACCAGGATCGGAACCGCGGGCGAGGCATCCTCTCCGAGGCTTTCCAGCCGCACAAGTGTCTTAACCCTCGCGGCGGGCGTCCCTTCCATCCACTCGTTGCGTGCCCGCGCCAGTTCGCGGTCGACGTCAACCTGTGCCAGGCCGGACTGGGACGCTCCGTGTAGGAGCGCCAACGTGCCAACGATAATCAGGAGCCAGCGGCCAAGATGATCGAACATGAAGCGAGCCTCCTGGGCATCCTAGCCCACGTCCACCACTCCCGGCCAACCGGCATCCGGTCTGCCTACTTGATGATACGCGGCAGCGATCCGCGTTATTCGATCGATCGGGCGGGCGGTGACTCCTCAACAAGGGACTCTCATCTATGGGAAAAAAGCCATCCGAAGCTGTTCGTCGTCAGAGAGCAGCTTTGGAAGCATTCGATCGACGAGACATGGGCTCTTGATATTCGTGGGGTTGATCGCCCAACCGCCTATCGATTCGAGGGCCAAGGCCGTTGCTTCAAGGATCCATCGGAATTCTCAGCACCTCGAAGTGCTCACTCTGCTCGATCGCGCGGATGGCTGTGTTGACGGTAGTTCGCACGTCCGGGTTGGGATCGTGATGGTGTTCAACGCAACGAGCTGAGCCAGTCGCGGGCCTCGCCGCCAAGGGCTCCCAGCGTTAGGGCCGCCCCCTGTCGGATCGTGTCCGAAGGGTCATCCAGTGCCGCGATCAAATCGGGAACCACCTCACGCCGAGGCCCTTGAGCGCCTCCGATGCCCCCGATCGGACGCGCTCGCTACTATCGCCGAGCGCCGCTCGCATGGCCTGTCGCGCGGCCTGCGCCCGTTCCCGATCACGATCGCTGACCTCCTTCGAGGAACCCGGCCAGATGCTGCCCATACGCGCGAGAGTCTGTACGGCCGCGGTGCGAGCGGTCGGATCGCCATCGCGCAACGTCGCCATGATCGCGGGCAAAGCCGGTTTGCCGATCACCGTCAGCGCGTGGGAAGCTGCGTCGCGGACCAGGTAGGACGGGTCCCCGAGCGCGGCGAGCAGAGAAGGGATGGCCGTCATCGCCTCGGGCAGACGGCCGGACGATGCGCAGGTTCGCGGCAGCCATCCAGGGCCACCTCATAATTACGGTCTTTCAAGCAGCGGACGACCTCGGGAATCACCACGGCCGCGTTCGACTCCACCGGTTTCAGGACAACGAGAGCAGCCCAGCACGCGTCGGGATCGCCGTTGCGGAGGACTTGAACCAGATCGGGGCCTGCGACGGGGCCGAACTGGATCAGGGCGTCTCTCGCCTGTTCCGCGACTTGACTCACGGTACGTCGGGTCATCAACCGGATGATCTCGGGGATTGCGGCGCGGGCCTCCGGGCCGATCGCGCCGATGCCGCCTGGGCGGCCGCTCCGCGAACTCGTGAGTCGGGGCCGGTCAAGGCCGCGATCAGCTCCGGGATTGCGGCGCGGGCCTCGGGTCCGATTTGTCCCAGTGCCACGGCGGCGATCAGCCGGATAGGGCCCTCTTCCATGGCACCGTGTTCCGTGTCCGCGGCGCCGGCGGCCTCAGCTCGGGATCGCAGCGACTCGACGAGTGCCGGGATAGCGGCTCTTGCGTTCGGGCCGATCCGCCCCAGCGCCTCGGCAGCGAACCAGCGGACGGCAGTTGCCTCGTCGCCGAGTGCCCGAACCAGCTCCGGAACCGCTTCGGCGGCCTCGCGGCCGATGCCTCCCAGAGCCTGAATGGCGGCGATCCGCAAGGGATCGCCCCCTTCTTGTTGGTGCCCACCCGGTATCTCTGCCCTTTGCCGTCAAATGAGCGAATGCCGATTGACTCGTCAGGAGGGATGCGTCTCTTCTCCGTCTTCACCATCCGGATGAGCGCGGGGACGGCCGTGTTCGCATCAGCCCCGAGCATGCCAAGCGTCTCGGCGCCGATCCAGCGGATTCGGTCGTCGGTATCTTCGAGCGAGGAGAGAAGAGCCTGAGTGGTCAGAACATTCACTCGGTGCTGGTGTGCCCACGCTTCGGCTTGCGCGGGCGTGGGTTTCTGGCCGTCGGCCTGCTCATTCGCCTCAGTCTCCGACCATCTCTTGGCCAGTGATGATAGGGCCTTGACGGTCGCGGTTCGGACCCTGACGTCAGGGTCGCTCAACCCCTTGAGCAGCCCGGGCATCATGGCCGGCTTGAGGACGTCGAGCCAGGGGCCATCCGGCCCACGATCCAGTCCCGAGTGGAGTTGGTCCAGGTACATGTCAGGCGGCTCGGGGGACTGTGGGTCGATGGCGGCCAGCAGGGCCAGCGGCGCTGAGACGGACCGCGGCATGGCCGTCGCGTGCTAACGATCGCAGTGCGGGGACTGCGGCAAGCACCTCCGGGACAGGAGGGTTCATGATCGAGATGAGGGTGTCTGGCTCGTTCGAGTCAACGGAGTGGAGGATCCTGACGATTTCGGCCCGGACAGAATGAGACAACCTCGAGTCGGAGAGCGTACGGAACAACGTAATACTAACTTTCGATTTCATATTTACGAGGATTTGGCTGGCGCGTATCCTGACAAGCTTGTTGAGAGAGTTCAGTTGGGACATCAGCAGGTGGAGCATTTTAGCCCTGGCCTCACCGCCGATGGATTCGAGAGCTGCGGCTGCATTGAAAGAGGCTCGCCAACCGTCTTCACTCACATCATCCGTGTTGGCCAGGATACCGAGCAGGGCGCGGACGGCTTCCTTTGCCGCGGTACCGAACTGACCGAGGGCCTTGGCAGCGGCGGCGCGAACGCCCGCGTTCGGGTCGCGGAGCCGCTCGACCAACAGCGAGATCGACGACGTAGCTTCTCCTTTCAGGACGGGCAACAGACTCGCTGCCACTGTACGAACTTGCGGGTCAGTGGACGCCAATGCCGACCGCAGCGCCGCGCCGGCGGTGGGACTGTGCGACAGCGCGGTGCTCGTGTAAACCACCACCGTCGGACGACCCTCTGCGTCGACTCCGGACCCCGAATACCGCGCTTCGGCGAGCTTCTGGGCCGCTGCCTCGCGGAGATCGACGTCGGGGTCCTCGAGTGTGGCCAGCAGTCGGTCAATGATCGCGCGGTTTGTCAGCTCTTGCTGCGGAGTCGCCTTGGTCGCCGCGATCCGTACGCGTTGGTCACCGTCATTCAGGAGTTCGAGGAACGAACCGCGCAGCCCATCCGGGATCGGGCGTGCCATCGCGAAAGCTCCCGCCGCAGCGAGTCGAACTTCGGGCGCCGGGTCGCGGAGCAGGGTGCGGAGCGTCGAGAGCGTTGTTGGATCTTCGCTCCTCGCATCAAGCAGCAAGCGGGCCAGAGCGGCGAGCATTTCGGGATCTTCGTCCTTGGCCATCGTCTGAAGGAGCGGCTCAATCGCGCGGGCCACCACACTGGACTGCTCCCACGGACCTTCATTTGCGTATATCATCACAAAATCATCGATGATCGTCTTCCGGATCGTCCGATCGCCGTGCTTCAGCAGATCGACGATCGCCGGCGCAGCCGCCTCATCGATCCGCAGCAGGGTGTAGGCCGCGTTCAGGCAACGCCGGTTGGGATCGGCGCGAACTTCGGACCAGTGCCGGTATCGACCCTTCGGCCAAACTCCCAAACGAGGAAATCGCCGACGCCGCTGCATCGCGGACGCTGGGTTCCGAGTCCGACAGCAACCCTGTCAAGGCGGGGAGACACTCCTTCGCCAGGCCCAATATATCCTAGAACACTGGCCGTTTTGCGCGGATGACGTGGTCCGGGTCACGGAGTGCGGCAACCAGAAGTGGGACCGCTGGTGCGGCATCGCTGTAGAGTGCATCCAGCCGCTCAAGTGCCCGGAGTCGGACGATGGGGGTCCCCTCTTTCCAACCCTCCATCGCTCGCGCCAGTTCGCGGTCAACATCCTTCTGTGCCCGAACCCTTTCGCCACCGAGCATTACGACCGTCAGGACGCAGAGGATTCTCCCGAGTGCGCGGCGGATGTGATGGATCATTGCTGACTCCCTCGACCGATCCCCGTGATCCACCTGGAGAACTCGCGACATCGGCTTCTCCTTGATGATACGCGGCTGCGAGGTGTGTTATTCGATCGATCGGGCGGGTCGGTGACTCCTCGACAACGGGTCCCTTCTATGGGAGAAAAGGAAATCCGAAGCCGTTCATTGTCAGATGCCAGATTGGGGAGCGGTCGATCGATGAGACACGGGCTATTGATATTCGTCGGTTTGAGCGTTTCCGCTCTGGGCGCGGAGCCGCAACCCAAGGTCGGCGAGCGGCTCCCGCGGCGCGGTGATGAGATCATGGTGTGTGGGCAGCTCTACCACACGACGACGAAGGTCGTCTTGTGGACCGATCCCGGCGGTTACGACGCCTACCGGGTCGAGCGTCGATTTGCACCGCGGGATCAAGCGGCGAACAAGGCGAAGGAGCAGACGAAGAAGGCCTCGAATGCTTCCGAGCGAGGAACTCAACGATATGGTTTGCGGACCCGGGGGCTGACGAAGGAGCAGATCGAGAAAGTCCGCGGCGGCGGATGGGACCTTCCCTTGCTCCAGCAGGTCGTCGATCAGTTCGTCATCCACTTCGACGCTGCGGCACCGCCGCCGGTGCTTCCAGGTGCTCCAGGACCAGCGCGGGTTGAGCGTTCAGTTCATGCTCGACCTCGACGGGACGATCTATCAGACCCTCGACGCCAAGGAAGCCGCCTGGCATGCGACGATCGCCAACACGCGATCGATTGGCATCGAGGTCGCCAACATCGGCGCCTATCCGGCCAGTGCTCCCAATCCCCTGGGGAAGTGGTATCAACCGAATTCGGACGGCCAGATCCGGATCGTTGACCCGGAGGCCGCCAAGGCGGGCGACCCGATCGATCCGGCCGCCGGGCTGCGACCGAGCCGGGGCGAGAAGGTCGTCGGGACGATCCAGGGGCAACGGCTCGAACAATACGACTTCACACCTCAGCAGTACGAATCGCTCGCCAAGCTGGCCGCCACCCTCTGTACGATCTTCCCCAAGATCCGATGCGACTACCCCCGCGATGAGAAGGGGACTTGGTCCTTCACAAGCTACCCGCCGATCAACTGGAGCGGTACCAAGGCATCCTGGGCCATTATCACGTCCAGACGAACAAGGTGGACCCTGGCCCGGCTTTCCAGTGGGATCGTCTGATCGACGAGTCCAGGCGACTCATGGGCCGGTGAGCGGAGAGTTTCGGTCCCGCCCTCGGCGGAGTCTGGACCCGTGCCCAGCACTGGGGTGTTTCGCGCAGACGCCTCCATAGTGGCGATGGGCGAGTATCGAGTTGCGAGAACAGAGAAGCAGGTCTTGTCTGACTCGCCACTCGCCAGAACCGAACTTAGGAACGAGCCGGGAATAACTTCCCGATGGGCTCAAGCCCCTTTTCGTAGAACGGAATTCATTCCGTTTCTTTTGTGGAACGAACTTCATTCGGTTCTCAGGAATGGGACGGTAGTCAGATCCCATCCCTCCGTGTCAGCTAAGGGTTCCAGAGACGGCGGATACCGGGGCCTCCCGCTTCTCCAACGAGTTACCGGCTTCCGTTCCAAACGGAAAGAAACGGAATGAATTCCGTTCTACGGCAGAACCGATGGCGGGTTTTCCGTGTCCGCCGAGTGCCCTGAGCAAATCGGGAAGTAATTTGCCACCTTAGTAGTGGTCGGACGAGACCTGTTCGCCACCCTTCGGCGTGCTCAATGCTTTGATGACATTCGGGGCGATGGTGTTCTTGATAAACCGGACCGAGCCGTGAACGAACAGAAAGTTCGCCCCTCCTACGAATGGGCTGCCGAACCCATCAGGTGATCGGTTGACGCCAAGTGCGGGATCACGCCAGTTCGTCGGGTCGCCCCACGCCTTGAAGTGGCTAACCACCTCACCCACCATCACGGTGTTCGCGGTGCCATCGGTCACATCGTTCGTAGTCCATCGAGCGTCGCCGCCAAGCATGCGGGCGTTTGCGGCATAATGGCTCGCGCATAGCCGGCCTTCTTCTTAGGCTCGGTGATTCGCGGATTCAGGTAGACGTTCAACTCGGTCTGAAACGCCGAGGCGTTCTGGGGATCGTCCCAGGGGACTGAGAAGTTAATCCGTTTGAAGACGTCGTCGTGCTCGAGGTAGGGAAGGATCATCGCCTGCCAGCTCTGGAGGGGGTGGCCCTCGCGGTCGAAGACGGCGCCGGGCGGGAAAGTCCCGAGCGCGCGTTGATAGTTGTGTAGCGCGACCCCAGTCAGCTTGAGATTGTTCGTGGATTGCGCGTGGCGGCCTGGCGGGTACCACCCCAGTCCGTGAAGGGTTCCGGAGAGCTGATCAGCCACACGGCCTGGTGGGCAACTCCTCCCACGGCCAGACCCGCGACGAACATCAGCACGACAAGTGCGATCAGCCCGCCTGTCCATCGCCATCTCCAGCCACGGCTGTCGACGCTCTTGCTTTTGTCGGATACCTGGTAAAGCCAGGCGAGGAAGAAATGCGAACCGACCGCGAGTGGAACGAGGCAGGCGACGGCCGTCGCCACCCCCCACCAGTTAGCCCGGACCTCGGGCAACACCCGCATCAGGTAGTTGATCCAGCCGAAGACCAGAGCGAACGCGAGGTCGAGTGGGACCATGAATCCCATGCAGCCCAGTACGACCAGGACGAGGAATCCGATCCCCATTCGAACGAGGTAGCGCCTCATGGAGATCGCCTCCCGAGCAAGGCTGTACGCAGGTTCATCTCCGACATCCGGACGATCGCGCCACTGGTCAGGAGGACGAAGCGTGGGTCGCCGAAGATCGCCGGCTCGTAGGCCAGCGGCGCGGCATCCCGATCGGCGACCAGCCCCGGCGTGTAGAGATACTTCATCTCCGAGGGGTCGGGCACGCGCAGGCATCCTCGGGGACTTCCGGGGGCGTGGCGTTGGGTGGGAAGCGATTCTCATGATGCCGGGCGTAGGTCCACAAGGCGGCGCAGGAGGCGGTCCAGGGCGTGCAGCCGCTGCCTCTCGCGTTCCGCGGCTGCCGGATCGACCGCCGGCACCTCTTCCGCGAGCTTGTAGGTGTATCCCTGCTTCTTCCAGGCGCCGGGAGTCATCAGCTCCCGGGCTCCCGAGATCATGGTCAGAACCAGGCCGATCAGCAGCCCCCAGAGGGCGACCAGGCCGTTCGCCCTCGCATAGCTCAGACGGGGCAGCCGCGGGAAATCGTGCCGCGCCCCGTTCCAGATCTTCTGGACGCCCCATGAGCTCAACAGGAAACACAAGAGGAAGAACGAGATCGTCTGGAGCCGCATCCGCGCGAGGTCGTTCAACATCGTTACCGGCATGCCCGCCAGGGCGAACTTCGCCGGGCCGAACATCAAGAAAGCGGCGATCACAGCAACCCGAGATCGGCGTTTCATCGGCAGCACCGCATGTCTTGGTTCAGATCTCCGAGAGCTGGTAGAGGTAGGCGGCCTCGACGTATTCACCATCCAGCCCCTCACGCTCTATGACTTGATCAACCTTCGCGTGTTTGAAGTCGAATCGCTTCAGTAAGGCCTTCACGCGACGATCACCGCCCCTCGCCAGCGCGACGTCGGTCGTATCGATCCTCAGCGGAGGATCCATTGCGTCGCAAACAGAATTCAGCCAGGAGTAGGCCGGGAACGCACCTTCGCGACCACGGATCGGAGAAGTGATCATCAATTTCCAACGCTGGGGCTCACTCAGGAAGAGCCAAAACACCGCGTCGAACTCGAACTGAGAGGCATGAAGCGCCCGGATCAACCGTCTTCCTTCGTCGATGACTTCGGGCAACAGGATACGGGCGCCTAGCATAAGGACGTGATCCATCATAGGACTCCATGATTGGATCGCTGGACATTTTCTGGAGGTCCCGCGCGATGTTGCCGGAATGATTTCGGAACCGCCCGTTTCCGTTCAGATCTCCGAAAGTTGATAGAGGTAAACGACTTCGAAGTATTCACCATCAAGACTGACATGTTCCATAATTGTATCAATCTCCTCGTGCTGGAAGTCGAAACGCTTCTGCAAGGCCCTTACTCGCCGTTCCCCGGCGCCTGCGAACTCGAGATCGGTGATCGGTATCCTTGGACGAGGCCAGATTTTGTCATAGATCGATCCCAAGCGTGAATAGGCTCTGATCGGGCCCTCACGGTCGTAGAAGCGGGAAGCAATAACTAGCCGCCAACGTTCTAGGTCGCTCAGAAAGTCCCAGTAAGCAGCCGTTACGTCGAGCTTTACGTCGGCTGGGGCCTCGCGAATGCCTCGAATTAGCCTCCTTCCTTCCTCGATCACTTCCGACATCAAAGGCCGAGCACTCACCATGAGGACTTGATCCATTGCAAGACTCCATGACTGGGATCGCTGACCGCTTCCACGAGGCCCCGGGCCTTCTGTTCCGCCGTGAATTCGTAACGACTCTGCTCGGACCAGTTGCGAACTGTTAGCCAGTAACCTCTGAACGTGAGATCAGAGTTTATTAATCTCGTCAATTCTATATCGAGGTTTGCAGCCCTGACAAGCTGTTCGAGGTCGTGCGAGTAGCATTCCTGAGTCGACTTGGGCTTGGGAGGAAAGTCGTAACGTCTCGTCTTCTTGGCAATGCAGGCTTTCAGAGGCACATTCGACGACGTACCCACCGAGGTAATACGCTCCCGAGAAATGCCGGGTCCGAAGAAGGGCCTCGGCTTCCCGGAGCCGGAGTTCCGCCAGGCGTTTGAAATCGCCTCGATTCATGGGCTTGGGAGATGGTCGGCGGCCTTACGCGAGCACTTCGCGGAGCACCTCGGCGTCGGGCATGAGCGCCATTGGCCGGCCCTGAAGGTCGGCGATGGTCATGCTGGGGTCGATTCCCAGGAGGTGGTAGATCGTGGCGAGGATGTCCTTGGGGGAAACCCGGCGCTCGGCGGGATCGCTGGCAATCTTGTCGGATCGGCCGACGACGGCGCCTCGGGCCACTCCGCCGCCGGCCATGACGACCGAGTAGCACCGCGACCAGTGGTCGCGACCGCCGCCATTGGCCAGCGACAGCTTCGGCGTCCGGCCGTGCTCGCTCATGAGAACGACGAGGGTCTCGTCGAGCAGCCCGCGGCGGTCCAGGTCGATCAGGAGGCCCGAGAACGAGCGATCGAGCCCCGGCAACAGCTCATCCTTCATGCGGGGGAAGTGGTCCCAGTGGGTATCCCAGCCGGTGCCCGCCAGGCCGAACTCGTCCCAGAATACGGTGATGAACCGGCCGCCGGCCTCGACCAGCCGACGCGCCGTCAACGACGCCTGGCCGAAGAGCGTCATGCCGTAAAGATCGCGAGTCTCGTCCGGCTCCTGGCCCAGGTCGAACGCCCGGCGGATGATCTCCGAGCCGACGAGGTTGTAGGCCATCGCGCGATGGCGGTCGATGCCCGAGGATCGAGATGCCGATGCGTCCGGCGGCCCGGCGCAGGTGCTCGATCTGCTCCAGGAGCGAGCGCCGACGGTCGAGTCGATCGAGGGTTAACTCGGGACCGAGGTCGGTCACGGAACCGAGCTGAAACCGGCTCTCGGGAGTGATTCCCCGGTACGGCTCGACGTCCTCCCAGACTTTTTCGACCAGGGTCTTGCGCACGACCTTCGTGGCCTTGCCGACGAACTCCGTGGAAACCGGGTCATAGGCCCGTCCCAGGAAACCGCCATACGGCCCGGAACGTGGCACCTCGCCGACCCGCTGACTGCTGAACGCCCACGGGAGGACCAGGTTGCGCGGCAGCGGCGATCGTGGTCCCTTGGCCTTGTCGGTCCGGTGGCCGTCGATGTAGTCGACCGCTGAGCCGATGAACGGCCAGTGGCTCGGATCCGTGGGATTCAATTCCAGGGCGACATCGATCTTCGGAATCCCCGTGGTCGCGAACGCAACGCCGTGGAGCGGATAGGGATGCGAGACCGATCGGATGACCGTGACCTTGTCCATGACCTGCGACAGCCGAGGGAGCCGGTCGCAGACGTTCAGGCCGGGGACACTCGACGGGATACACCCAAACTCGCCGCGGATCTCCATCGGGGCATCAGGCTTGGGGTCGAATGTCTCGAGCTGGCTGGGCGAGCCGTACATGAAGAGCAGGATGCACGACTTGGCCTGCCCGAAACCCGGCAACCTCGCCGAGGGCAACGCCTCGCCGGCTTTCGCCGACGTCAGAGTCTGCCAATCCGACACGCCAAGTCCAAGCAGCCCCAGCGAGCCGACCTGGAGCAACTCCCGGCGCGTCAGGCCATCGCAGAGGCGTTTCGGTCCGCCCAGGACTCTCAGCATCGACGACCTCCCGGAGACCGGTACACGGATTGTCGAACAATTCTCGAACACTCCAACCAGCGTACTCGGAAGGCGGAGAGAGATCAATCCGTTGACTCAAGGCCAGATCGTTGGGGCTGGGAAGAAGTCAAATCATCGTCAGTTTGAGAGGCGTCGTCGCTTCAGGTCGGACCACGGCACTGTGCTCGTTGGGTCACTCAAGGCTTCCTCCAGCCGACCATCGAGCACCGAGGCCAATTCATCGTTGTCCCACTCGTCCGTCTCAACCGAGAGCGTCTGAAGCAAAATCTCGACGATCCTTGCCCGGTCATCCTCGGGTAATGCGAGGGCCGCTTCGAGCACCTCTTGTCCCTTCGGATCCATCATTTGACGCCCCCCCGTGTCGGAGCCGCGGCTTCCGGATCGCCGATCCCTGCACTCAACCTTATTGTAGAGATGATCGCAGAGTATATTGAAGTCCTTCAGCCCCCCGACTCCGACCCGTGCAGTCGTCGGAGGGAGGGGCCATGGGGCAGGATTTGGGATGCTCTCTCAGCGCACGATCACCTCAAAGGAGACGTGGCCCATCTCGCCAGGCTTGAGGACGCTGGGCAGAGTCCACCGCATCTCGGTTGACCCGACGCGGTTGACGGCGGTGGTGAAGATCGTCCCCTCAGGCCCGCGCGACGTTCCTTTGACGTACTCGAGGCGTGGCAGCAGGCTGTCGGCGATGGTGACCGAGCGGATGGGCGTGTTGCCCATGTTGCGGTAGAAAATCACGTAGGTGAGGGTATCGCCCGGCACGGCCTCGACGGCGCTGACGCGTTTGATCACGGCCAATCCTGGCCGATTCGGTGGCGTCTCGACGCCTGTCATCGCGTGCGGTCCCCACACCTTGACCGTCTCGCCGGCCCCTTCGACGATCCCCGTGACGACGGGCGTCGCGGCGGTCTTGATTCCCTCCAGGCGGATCTTTTCCTTCATCAGGCCGGCCTTCTGGAGGGTGCCGGTCAGCTCGAGATTCTGCATCTGGAGGTTCGACGAGATCTTGGTGTTGTTCTCGAAGCCGGCGACCCGGCGGTTGTTCGACTCCTCATCGATCCACTCCCGTCCCTTGAGCCCCGAGGCCCGCGCCCGATTCCGGGCGAGCTCGGGAGATTGGTTCTGTACAAGGCGACGGGCTTCAGCCAGGTTTCGTGCGAGCAAGGGCGTCTCGATACTGGTGCTCGACAGTGGCCCCTGGACGTCCACGTTCGCGTTGGCCCCCGTGGTCACGCGAACTTCCGCGAACCGGGGCGCGTAGATGCAGACGACATTGGTCGGGAGGATGCGCGGCGTGACCCGTTCTCCCAGGCCGATGTCGAAGCGAACCACCGCATCCCGCGGCTCGATGCCGCCGAGGCGGCCGTCGGATCCGATCGTGACCGGGATTCCCCGATCGCCGCCATCGCAGAGAAACTCGTCGCGTGGGAGCAGCGGTTGAGAAGGCGGCGCCGGGGCCGTGCAAGTCGGCCCGCACGGCATGGGGCAGCGACTGCCGTCCTGCCGGAGGAAGGGACAAGGCCCCGCTCCGATCCCGGCGACCCGATCCAAACCGATGTCGCCCGTGGCACCCGCGTTGATCTCCTCGATCGTGGGACGCCGGCCACCGATTCGTACGATCGCCATCGGGCCGTCCGAGGGCCGAAGCGACTCGCAAGGGATGCTCGGTCGGGTTGAGGGACACGACCGGAATCTGGTCCTTGGACATCCGGAGCGGAAGGGCCTGGTCAGGATCCTCCAGGTAGATCACCTTCGTCACGAGGCGGCCAAGATTCATGACCGAATCCAGATCGTCCATGGTGAAGATGACGCGGATCGGATACTTGCCGGGGTCGATTCCCTCGGGACGGTGCAGGTGTCCGACCACCTCGACGACGGGAAAGACCTCGACGCCCGGGCGCTCGGGGATGTTCGAGATCCGTAGCCGGTAACCGACTCCTCGCTTGAGACCTGTGGTGAGGATACCGCCTCCGTCGCCCGGCGGCACCGGGCTCGGGGCCGGCGCGAGGATCTCGACGGCCAGACCCTCCGGGCCCTGGAATCGGACGACCTGGATTTCCGGAGGCAGGACCGGTGCCGCGGGTCCTGGTGCGCCGATCGCACCATCGGCGGCCCGCGCCTGCCGCGCCGCCATCGGCCATCCCGGGGCCCACGACGGCGACTCCCGTCGCCGGCGCGGCATTGGCCGGCCCGCGCCCTGGAATTCCTGTGCCTCGACGTTCGCCGCGACCACGCTTACCGCGACGACGAGGGTCAGAAAGGCGGCCCGCAGGGCCTTCATCGCGAACCGGCCACCCCGACCATTGCTTTCTTGACGGCTCATCGAATTTCGTCGCGGTGGAAACCCGCGGCCTCTTGCCGTGGGACCGGGCCGCGCCTCTTGATCGGTTCAGAGTTCTGGATCCCCAGTTTCCCGATTCCGGCCCTCGGACACGAAGACGGATTGTCTGAAGAGGGTGTTTGGCAAGCCCCGCAGGGGCAACAGCGGGGAGCTTTTGGATGGCCTGAGAGGCAGTGAAGAAAAGCGATTCCAGATGACGAATTACGAATTGCGAATGGATAAAAAGCCCGATTTCAAAAAGCATTTATGAATTCGCGATTCGTAATCTGGAATCCTCTATCGGATTCTTTCACAAACACGGAGGTCTCTGAAATCAAGGCAGGGTGGGCCCCTCTGCGATGCGAGGCCCACCCCACCCCGAGCGACACCCGGCGTTCGTTGCCCAGCGTCAGGGTTTGGCGGCCGGGGCCGGAGCGGCCTCGGCGGGGGGTTCCGGCGCGAGGGTCGGGGCTTCCGCGTTGGTCCCGCTCGAAGCCGGGGCCAGGTCGGCGGGTGCAAGGGCCGTGGCCTCGCTACGGGGCGGGTTCACGGCCGGAGTGCTGGGAGCCGCCGGGGGGGTGGCTCCCGGCGCTGGTCCGGCCGGATCGAGGACCACGGTTCCCACGGCCGCGGGAGTCGTGGGGGTCACCCCTGGCGGCAGAGCGCCAGGAGGCAACTCGACCACACCCGGACCGCCAGCCGGCGAGCTGAAAGCCGGATGGCCACCGACCGTCGCGCCGCCGGCCGGGCTCGTGGCCGCACCGCCGAGGATGCTGCCGCCTCCCGGCATCTCGAGGTCGATGGCTCCCACCCGGACGATCAGCAAGATCGTCCCGCGCTTATCGGCCTCGAGGATCGGGTCGATCCCTGGCTCCAGGCGCGTCGAGACCAGGGTCTCGACCCCGGAGACCGCAAGTTCCTGGAACTTTGGATCGGGCAGATAGATCACTTTCGTGACGAAATTGCCACCATCGAGCACCTGATCGAAGTCCTCGGGGGTGAACTGGATGGGGATGGCGTTATGAGCCAGGTAGGCATCCGTGACCGGCGTCGTGGGGGCCACCTCGATTGTCGGATAGAGGGCGGCGCCGGGTCGACCGGGGATGTCGGTGAGCTTCAGCCGGTAGATGAAGCCCTGGCTGAAGTTGTAACGGGCCGGCACGGTCAATTGGGCGGGTAGGTACACCTTCTCGCCGTTGGGGCCGCCACCGGTTTGCCAGCCGATCTTCATCCCGTTGGGATCCAGGAAGTAGACCTGGCTCCGCGTGCTGGCGAACCGCCGCCCCGCGGCCGCGGGGCCGGCCATGCCCACCGAGTTGGCTGTGTACGGCGGTGGCCCGGGCGCGTGTGCCGAGGTAACGACGTGCGGACGTAACCATTTCTTGAGCCCGACTCCCGGATCGCCATATCCGAATCCGTCGCCGGCGGTCGCTGCCGCCAGCAGCAGCATTCCGAACGCTTGCATGGAAATCCTCCAACTCCCTCGGACGAACTCGGCCGGCCTGAGCCGGTCGCTCCCGAATCCGTCGAGCGGGGAGAATGCTTGTCTTCCTAACATGACCGACCGCCTCGGCACCGGTCGGATTGAGCCGAGCCGGGCCGAGTGGCGTAAAGTCTCCTGGTTGGACGAATCGTATTGGCCGGCTCGACCGCATGCTTCGCGCATCGAGACGACTCATCCGGATTCGGCTCGTCGGATTCTCCGCCGGAATTCCCCAGGGTTGCCCCAGGGTCCCGGGCGGCTCAGGGGGGTTCAGATCACCTCCGGACCGTCTGCCGGACTTGCGTCTCCTGACGCCTAGCGATTATGATCGGGCATTCCTCTCCGACCCTTGAGGAATTGCCCTACATCCCGATCATACTTAATAATCGGATCATCTCCTTTCCCGCGGACCGAGTTGTTTTCGGCCGCGCTCGGCCCGACACCGCGACGTCCCGATGAATTCCATGAGGAGATGACCGCCGATCGCATTTTTCCCGGGAGTTTTTTTCCGAAATGATGGAGAAATCGCGTTCCCGTCGCTGGTCTCCGAGTCGTGTACCTTCCACACGGATCGGCGCATGCATCGTGAGTGCCGCGTCGATTCTGGGGCTGGCCATCTTCTCCGGGTGGCTCAGCCGAGCGTCCGCTCAGGCTCCCGGAATCCCCGATCAGGCGAAGACAACCGGCCCCGTGACAGCCCCGCCTTCAGGGTCCCCCATGCCCGCGCTCCAGGGGGGCGTGCTCTCGCCGGAAGCGGCGGCAGCCAAGACCGAGGAGCCGCCGACCCCAGCCGAGCGCCTCATCGATGAGGCGGTCGCGAAGCTGACCAAGCTTCGATTCGTTTCGGCCACTCTGCTCGAAACGGTTGACTTGCTGAATCAGCAGATCAAGATCAACGGGGTCTTTCTCAAGGCGCCCGAGCATCGCATCTACCTTCGGATGTCGGTCACCGGCCCTCCCGATACCAGTGGACAGACGCTTCAAATTTGCGACGGTGAGACGCTCTGGGACTACCAAGCCATTCTCGAGGCGCCGCCGGCTTACCGTAAGTTCAGCATCAAGCCCATCATGGAGAAACTCAATTCGCCCGAGCTCGACCCGAAGATCAAGGAGCAGGCCACGAACCAACTGGGGTTGGCCGGCCCGGAGACCCTGCTGGTCGGCCTGCGACGCGACTTCCGCTTTGAAGAGAAGGAGGAAGCCACACTCGATGGCAAGGCGGTCTGGATCTTTCACGGTTCCTGGAGGAGCCGTCAGGGGTTGATAGCTCCCGACGGCCGCAATGTGCAACAGATCGGGATGTTGCCACCGTATATCCCGACCGACGCTTTACTTTATGTCGGCAAGGAGGACGGCTGGCCCTACAAACTCCGCCTCTCGGGCAGACCGCCGACGACGGTGTTTGACACCCGAAAGAAGGGCCCCGATGGGAGATACATCGGATCGAAGAGCTCCATCGAGACGGTCGCCCCGACCAAGATCGTTCTCGAGTACTCCGACGTGAAGCTCAACGTGGCGATCCAGGTCAATGAATTCGTCTTCCAGCCCCCCCCCGCCGCCTCCGTCGAAGATAACACCGAAATGATGGTCAGGGCACTGGAGCAGGCGATTCGAGTACAGTCCGAACGCAAGAAAGCGGAAGCCACCAAGAAGGACGGTGCAGTGCTCGAACAAGAGATCAACATCCCTCCGCCTCCAGGCACTCCCGCCTCGCCTCCATCACCCCAATAGTGGCTTGCCTGGTTGTTGGTCTTTTGTCCCACTGACGCGCGGGACGTGGCTCGGCGCGGGTCTCCCGGCAGGGTCGGCTTGGAGACCTTCCGTCGGCTCAGCGGCAAGGTCGGAAGACCTTGCCGCAACCTGGTGGGTCCCCTGGACCGCGCCCATACCCACCCATGACCTCTGACCCATGACCAATACGAAGTTGATTTCTCACGGCTGGGGCAATAGAATCAAGTTCACAATCTTGATGTAGAAACTAATCATTCCAGCCGGAGGTCAGAGAAGTCCGATGGAGCCGACCAGACCCGGCGGCGTGGCAAAGCCGAGCAAGATCGAGTCGATCAAGCTGGCCAGTCAATATCTCAAGACATTTGTGGCCGACGAGTTGGGAATCGGCACGTCGCACTTTTCCGAGGAGGCGGCGACGGTCCTGAAGTTCCATGGCTCGTACCAGCAGGATGACCGCGACCTGCGGAAGAACCTGCAAAAGGAAGGAAAGCCGAAAGCTCACCAGTTCATGGTGCGGGTCCGAATCGTGGGAGGTCAGTTAACCGCCAGGCAATACCTGGCTTGCGATCACCTGGCTCGGACCATCGGCAATGGCAGCTTGCGGATCACCACCCGGCAGGAGTTCCAGCTCCACGGGGTCTTGAAAGAGGACCTGGCGAGCACGATCCGCCTGATCAATGAGAGCCTCCTGTCGACGCTGGCGGCGTGCGGCGATGTAGAGCGGAACGTACTCTGCTGCCCGGCACCCCTGGGCGACTCCCTTCGAGAAGCCCTCCACGCCGATGCCGAGCGTTGGGCCTCGCATTGTGCCCCCCGGGCTTCGAGCTACTGGGAAATCTGGCTCGACGGCGAGAAGATCGAGTCGCTTCCGCCGGCCGGGGCGGTCCAGGTCCCCACGCCCGGCGATGATCCCGTCGAGCCGATTTACGGCAAGACCTATCTTCCGCGGAAGTTCAAGACCGCCTTCGCGCTTCCCGAGGATAATTGCACCGACATCCATGCCAACGATCTCGGGTACCTCGGGGTCGTCGAGGACGGGCGGCTCGTAGGATACAACATCCTGGTCGGCGGGGGCCTCGGCACCACCCCGAGCGCCCAGAAGACCTTCCCTTTCCTGGCAGTCCCGCTCTGTTACGTCGACCGGGCCGACGTGCTGAAGATCGGCGAAGCCGTGCTGAAAGTATTCCGCGACTTCGGCAACCGCTCCGATCGGAAACGGGCGCGGCTCAAGTACATCATCCACGACTGGGGACTGCCAGCCTTCCGCGCGAAGATCGAGGAGTATCTCGGTCATCCCATAGCGGACCCGAGGCCGGTGCATGTTACCGGAGTCGACGACCATCTCGGCTGGCATCGCCAGGCTGACGGCAAGCTGTTCCTGGGCCTCCCGGTCGAGAATGGACGGATCAAGGACGAGGGCCCCTATCGCTTGCTCAGCGGACTGAGGGCGTTCTTCGAGAAATACCGGACGCCGGGCCGGCTGACCTGCCAGCAGTCGATCATCCTCATTGGAATTGATCCGTCGTGTCGACCCGAGATCGAGCGATGGCTGGAGGAGTACGGCATCGCGACGGTCGAGCAGATCTCGACCGTGCGGCGATGGTCAATGGCCTGTCCGGCGCTCCCGACGTGCGGCCTTGCGGTCACCGAGGCCGAGCGTGCCCTGCCGAGCCTGATCGATCAGCTCGAGGCCGAGCTGGCGCGGCTGGACCTCGATCAGGAGCGGCTCACCGTGCGGATGACCGGCTGCCCCAACGGCTGCGCCCGTCCCTACAATTCCGACATCGGACTGGTCGGGCGCTCGGCCGTCGTCCAGCCGGATGGGACCCCGGGACCCGGGACTTACACCATATTCCTGGGCGGACGTACCGTCGGCGATCGTCTCAACGTCGAGTACAAGGATTATGTCCCTTACGACCAGGTCGTTGCCGAGCTGCTACCCGTCTTCGTACGATTCAAGGCCGAGCGTCTCGACAACGAGTCGTTCGGCGACTTCTGCGATCGGGTTGGTGTCGAAGAGCTGGCCCGCTCCGCATCCACCGAGCTGAACCCGGTCGGCTGAGCTGTCGGGCGATTGAATCCCACGCGAAGATGGCTCCGATCGCCGGTCGGAGAAAGGAGCGCGATGGAGATCCCCGAAGCGGTCTATTCCTCGCTGGAGGCTGCTGCGCGTCGGGCCGCCGCCTGCGCGTACTGCCCCTACAGCCGGTTCCCGGTCGGCGCCGCGCTGGTGACGGATCGTGGCGAGATCTTCGCGGGCTGCAATGTGGAGAACGCGTCCTACGGCCTGACCATCTGCGCCGAGCGGAACGCCGTCTTCCAGGCCGTGGCGCAAGCTCAGGCCCGGCCGGTCATCCGAGCACTCCTCGTTTATACCCCGACGGCGGAGCCCACCGCGCCCTGCGGTGCCTGCCGGCAAGTCATCAACGAGTTCGGGCCCGACGCGGAAGTCATTTCGATTTGCGACGGACCGGGCACGATTTATTCGCGGCTCGGAAGTCTGCTTCCGCAGGCGTTCGGGCCGGGCAACCTGGGATCGTAGGGCCTGATCCGAAGGACCCAGACGGCGGAACGAGTTTGCGGTTCCTCGCCGCATCATCTGACCTTCCCGTGCCCTGGCCGCGGGTGCTAGACTCGCTATTGGCCTCGTCGCCTGGGTTTTACGGAAGGAAGAGCATGTCCACGATCACGACTCCGCGGCCCTTGCCAGTAGTGACGACGGCGCCGAAGCCTCGCATCGCCACCGTGCCGGGCGAGCAACGGATCGTCATCCGAGACGTGGGTTGGCATGTCTACGAGACCCTTGTGGACAGCGTCGGGGAAAGGCAACACGTCTACGTGGCCTACGACGGGAAGGACCTCGAAATCATGACCAAGGGGTACTTCCATGAGGACTACAGGGCACTGTTCGGTCGTTTCATGAACGCGGTCACCTTCGAGCTGGATATCTCGTCTCTCGAGGCTGGTGAGGTGACGTGGAAGCGTCCAGAGATTGCGCGGGGCCTGGAAGCCGATCAATGCTATTTCTTCACACCCGAGAAGCTGGTGGTCATCGCGGCGGCCCTGGCACGCAAGTCCAATGATATCAACGATTATCCGAATCCCGACCTGGCGATCGAGATCGACATCTCACCGTCACAGATCGATCGGCCTGCGATTTACGCGGCGCTTCGGGTCGCCGAGGTCTGGCGGTTCGACGGCGAGGTAGTGGTCATCGAGCAACTCAGGCCGGATGGATCGTATGTGGCGATCGAATCGAGCCAATACCTTCCAATCCGGGCCGATGAGGTCTTCCGCTGGATTGCCGTCGAAGATTCCGTCAACAGGACCGCGTGGGAACGTCGACTCAGAGCCTGGATTCGCGCCGAGCTGTTGGGCCGTCGGGCGGCCTCTCGAAAGCGACCACGTCGGAAGAAGTGAGTCGGCCGGTGTTCTTGCCAATCGGACTCGGGACGAGAAGACGAGAAGTCCGATCTCGCGTTTCGCCTTTGCGCATCGGGCGGGAATCGTTATCCTTTCGGATTAAACCGCTCGGTGGGCTCCATGGACGATCCCCCGATGAACCAACCGGTCCATGCCAGTCGAGGGAGGGAACCCGTATGCGACGGATCGCGGTATTGAATCAGAAGGGCGGAGTCGGCAAGACGACGACAACGGTGAACCTGGCCGCCGCGCTGGCGATCTCGGGGTTCAAGACGCTGGTCCTGGACCTCGATCCCCAGGCGCCACGCGACGCTCCACCTGGGCCTCCTGCCAGGCCGTTCGGGGCCGTCGCTCTACGAGGTCTTGACCGAAGGTCTGCCGCTGGCCAGGGTCCGACGCACCATCACATCGAACCTCGCGATCTGCGGCAGCCATATCGACCTGGCCGGCGCCGAGCTCGAGTTGCTGGGGACCGTCGGCCGCGAAGTCATCCTCCGCGATCAGATCAACGCCGACACCGAGGCCTTCGACTTCGTCTTGATGGACTGCCCCCCGTCCTTGAGCGTCCTGACCCTGAACGCCCTCTGCGCGGCCACGGAGGTCCTGATCCCGCTCCAGGCTCACTTCCTGGCGCTGCACGGGCTCTCGAAGCTGCTGGAGACCGTGAACCTCGTCTCGAAGCGCGTCAACCGTGAGTTGAAGGTGGGCGGGATCGTCCTGTGTCTCTACGATGCCGGGACCCGGCACGGCAGCGAAGTCATCGAGGACCTCAATACGTTCTTCGATGGCCGGCGCAAGGCCGACGCGCCCTGGGCCGATGCCAGGCTTTACCAGACGCGAATCCGCCGCAACATCCGGCTCGCGGAGTGCCCGAGCTTCGGCCAGTCGATCTTCCAGTATGCTCCCACCAGCCGAGGGGCCGAGGATTATTCCTCGCTGGCCGCCGAGATCCAGGGCCTCCCCGCGGCCTCCATCTGGCAAGGATCCGATGAGAAAGCCGGCCGACGCCGCCTCGGCGGCGTGACGACCGGCATTCATCCCGGATCCCGACCCGGGCTCAGAGCGTCGGGTTCACGTTCGTCTCCACACCGATCGGAATCATCGAATCCTCGGGTACGAAGCTGCCCACGTCCTGAAACGGAGCATTGGGCTGGGTCTCGGTCCAGACCGCGAAGGTGTAATGCTTCAGCGCGAATCCCTCCGAAGGGAGTTGACTCGTGTTGAGCAGGATCCGCACGGTCGGGCCCGCCACCTGAATCACCGGTGAAGAGATGGATTGCGTGATTCCCGTCGTGAGGTCGGTGATCGTGGCGGAATTCCCCTGCCCATAGGGTCCCACGGTCACGGCGACCAGGGCATCGGGCGTGATGCCGGGCCGGCCGGCGAAGTAGGGACCGAGCCGCGAACCGGCACCCCGGTTGACGGCGAAGACGATGGTCGACGCGAATGGCGTCGTGGTGAACGGCCCGCGCACGATCGCTCCAAACTCGATCTTCTTCCCCTTCAACACGACCGCCCCGCCGACATTCAGGGCCAGGACGTCGTGGGGAGGCCCCGTGTAGCCGCTCTGGAGATTGATCTTCTTGACGACGAGCCCCGGGACGCTGTACTGAGTGATCGTACCGTTACTCAAGCCGTCGAACACCCCAAGTGGGTTCTTGACCTCCTTGAGCGCCAGGGTCATGAATTCGTGGCCCACTCCACCGAGCAACGCCTTGATGATCGCCGAGTCCCCCACCCCGCCAACTGAGATCTTCGGCTCGTGCTGGCGAACCAGTGCGGCCCCGGCCGACTCGTGCGGCGGCCTGACAATACTCGCAACGCTCATCAACGCTCGTCCCTCGAGCGGCTCGAATTCCAGATGTTTGCGCCGCGCCTCTCGGTTCCGGCTCATCGGGGTGGTTCTCCAGGCAATGGTGGAGCGGAGCCGACTTCTCGGCAACGGAGCCGGTCAAGAATCAAGCGGCTCGACTTCCTCGCTAGGAATGTGTTTCGTCCCGTCGGCCCCCTTGGGCCGCTCGATCCCCGCGGCATCCAAGTTCTCAAGCGCCGCTCGGGCCATCGGCACGGCCTGTTGCTTGTCGTTGGTCTCGCGGGTCACTTCCGCCGCCACGATGATCTGGTTCGCACCATCCACCACCGCCTGGGCGTTGTACGAATAATCGAAGCCCTTGTTGCTCTGCTTCATGATCTTCGCTTCGGGGTCGGTGAAGTTCGTTTGCGCCTTGTCCTCGGGGGTCGGATTGATGGGAGCGGGTTCCTTGCCCCGGCGCTGGCGGCCTTCGGCTTCCCGCTGGGCTTGAGCCTGGTCCCGACGGCGTTGTTCCTCGTCCGCCTTGGCAGTGGCCTCGGCTTCCAGCCGCATTGCGCCTCGAGGATCTTGGCCAGGCGGTCTTCACGCCGCTTCAATTCCGGCGGCAGTTCATCGCCACGACGGCTCCCCAGGGCCGCGTCTTGCTCGGCGTCGATCTGCTCGGCGTCCTTGAACAATTGGTCGATCTCGGCCGTGAGCCGTTCGATTTCCTTGTCCATGTAGCCATAGCTCATCGCCTTGTGCCGCGAGGCGTTGGCTCCCATCTTGGTCCCGTCGGTGGACAGATTCCCCAACGTGACCATCCCCAGCTCGCCGGCGATCCGCAGCACCTCGCGGAACAGGGGCTTGAGCGCCGCCATGTGGATCTTGCGAAAATCGCTGATGGTGCGGAAGTCGGGCCGATCGGTGCCGACAAGGGCTCGAAAGGCCAGATTGCGCTCGCAGGCGGCGGCGATCTTGCGGCTGAAGCGGATGCCCACGGCGTAGGCGTAGACCAGCAGGGTCACCATCATGGTCACGTCGAAGGGGGGTTGGCCGCGCAATTCCGGGGCGTAATACTGATGGAAGGGGGTGAGGTCGAGTTGCGGAATGAGATCGATGAGGAAGAAGACCAGGTCGTCTTCGGGAAGCGCCTCCCGAGGCGAGATCGCGTCGTGACCGTTCTGCTGGGGGTCCCAGGCCCGGTAGTTCTTGCGTCGGGCGTCCATGATTCGGCTCCCCGATGAGGCATCAAGGCGGTGGAAAGGTCGTAAACCCGCATTGTGCCCGAACCGACGCCGCCTGTACACATGGCGCATCCTTGAGGATGCAGTTCGAGATACTCAGACAATTTCCTAGATAAACCCTACTATTCAAGAGTTCGCAATTCGGGATTCCGGACAAGAAAGACCGTCCGATTTTCCAGGCCCACGAGTTGACCCAACTTGAAGCCGATGGCGTAGAGAGGTGATGCAAGATTGCGCTGGGTAGGAATTGACGAAGCCGGTTATGGTCCCAACCTGGGTCCGATGGTGATGACGGCCGTGGTGGCGGAGACGCCGGACTGCGGTCGCAACGCTGGGGTACCGGTTCGAGCACTGGATCTCTGGCAGGATCTGGTGGGGACCGTCGATCGGGCGGGCGGGGACCCGGCCCGGCTCTGGGTGGACGATTCGAAGGTGATCCTCCGCGGGGGAAAGGGGCGCGACCGGATTGAAGCCGCATGCCTGGCCGCGATCCACGCCGCCGGCCTGGGCCTGCCCGGTACACTGGCTGAACTCCTGGAGGCCATCAGGGCCGGCACTCCCGCCGATGTCGAGCTGGCACCGTGGTTCGACGCGAGACGGTATCGCCATTTCCTGGCCTTGGTGCCAGGGCCGCGCAGTGGTCGAAAAGCTCCTGGAGCGGCGGACACTCGAACCTGCCGGCGGAACATGGCGACTCGCCGCGATCCACTCGGTGATCGTCGGCCCGTCCCGCTTCAATCGCGAGCTGGCGTCGGCAGACTCGAAGGCCGAGGTCCATTTCGCCGCGTTCGCGCAGCTCTTGCGCGGGTCTGGGATCGCGCCGCCGATGGCGAGACGACCTCGGTGACCGGCGACAAACATGGCGGCCGGCACTACTACCTGGAGCCGCTCTCGCGGTCGTTCTGCGATGCCTGGATCGACCGCGGGAACGAGGGCCCCGGATCGAGCCGGTACACGATCCGTGACACCGCAAGGCGCCTGGAGTTGAACCTGATCCCGAAGGCCGATCGCAACGATGGCCTGGTGGCGCTGGCGTCCATCATCAGCAAGACGGTTCGGGAACTCTGGATGGACGGGTTCAATCGATACTGGTGTGACCGGGTTTCGGGTCTGCGACCCACCGCGGGTTATCCGGTGGATGCACAGCGATTCCGTCAGGCGATCGAGGGAGCCGCTTCGGCGGAGGGCTGCGATCCCGCGACCTGGTGGCGTGTCCGGTGAGGCTTCCAGGCATTCCGGCACAGCAGTGTCGGGAACGAGCGATCGCTTGAGTCTGGTCGGCTCAGCGCTCGCGATAGACGATTCGACCTTTGGTGAGGTCGTAGGGCGTGATCTCGACGGTCACCCGGTCGCCGGGCACGATCCGGATGAAATTCTTCCGCATTTTCCCGGCGATATGGGCCAGGATGCGGTGTCCGTTCTCCAGCTCGACCATGAACTGAGTATTGGGGAGCGCTTCGACGATGCGCCCCTCCGTACGAATGGGTTCCTCTTTGGGCACGCGGATCTCCTGGAACGACCAGCGCCGGCCACCTCCTGGTCTCTGGGTGTGAAATCAAGCCGAGCTCCGAGGAAACTCGCGACGTCCCGCACTCAGACGGCCGGGGCGAAAGGCGATCGCCTGGCCATGCCGAGGGGCCGGAACGGGACGTGTGAGAATCATCCTGATCGAGGCGATCCCAGGATAATCGATCGCCGACCGATTGACCAGCGTACGACCGAAAGAATCAGCGGAGGAACGGTGGCATCACTCCTTCGACGCGGAGCCGCACATAATAGACGGAATCCACGGCCGTGATGGCCAGGCCACGCGCATCGCGATCGCACCACGCCAGGTTCGCGGGACGCTTGGGCAAGGCGAGGATTCCCAGCAGGCGGCCGTCGGGTTCGTAGACCCAGATCCCCTGGGCGACCGCCGCGTAAACCCGGCCGTCGCGGTCCACCTTCACCCCGTCCGGGCCTCCCCGCTCGGCCGGATCCATCCGGGCGAAGGCCCGGCCCGACGCGACGTTCAACCGGCCCGACGGCTCGACCTCGAACGACCGGATGTGGTATCGCGCCGTGTCGCAGATGTAGAGGGTCCGCTCGTCGGGTGAGAAGGCCAGGCCATTGGGTTTCTCGAAATCGTCGAGCAAGGAGCGCCAGGGCATTCTCACAAGGCCCCCCCTGCCCCAGGTCGAGCGAGAAGACGCCCTGGAAGTGAAGCGCGCGCTGGGCCGGCGCGACGCCGTAGGGGGGATCGGTGAAGTAGACAATGCCGTCGGACCGGCAGACGACATCGTTCGGGCTGTTGAGCCGCTGGCCCGACCAGGTCTCGACGAGGGTCTCCACGCCGCTGCCGTCGATCGCCATCCGCGACACGCGCCGGCCGTTCTGCTCGCAGAAGATGATGCGACCGTCGGGGCCGAAGGTCTGACCGTTGGCCGCTCCGGTGTGCTCCCGGACCAACCGGACCGAACGATCGGGATCGATCCGGTAAGTCTTCTCGGCCTTGTTGTCCTGGAACAGCACCGAGCCGTCCGGGCACCAGAGCGGCCCCTCCGTGAACTCGAACCCCCTGGCCAGGCATTCCACGGCCGGGCTCTCGACCAGTTCGGACAGCCCAGCGTCCCTGAGAATCTCCGCCATCGATCCGACCTCCTCGGCAGCCTGAGTCGCACCATGCCTGGCACGAATCTATGCCGCTGCTTGCTCTGCGTCGCTAGTCACGATGTGGTAGCTAAGGCCATAATGGTTTACAATAAGCTTTGCGTGGCCCCGCGTCGCGGGCAAGTGGCTGCGGGCCTTCCGGTCCTGGCGGTCGGGCATCGCTCGATGGCGATGCCCGACCGTCGGGTCTCGATCGTCTGTCGCCGCCGGATCATCGAGCCCACGTCCTGGCCACGAATTTCACGAATCAATTGGTTTGTCCAGACTTCCGTTTCGGGAGGAGCGCCAGCGATGTCTTCGGAGTCGGATTCACCCGAGTCTGCAAAAGGCCAAGACTTTCTTCCAGTACGGCACTGACGCCGCGATGAAGTCGAACCTCGACTACGCGATTGCCATGTACCGGCAAGCTTGCAAGCTTGTGCCCGACAACATGATGTATCCGCCAGTCGTTGCGGGGTGTTGAGCGGAAGAAATTCAACGGCGATCCCAAGGGGGTCGGAAAGCTGGTGGGGGTCAGGAATCAGCCGCTACTGATGCAGGCGAAGTCGGCGCGCTCGAAGGGGAAGTTCCACGAAGCGCTGGAGCATTGCGAGGATGCCTTCGTCAACAATCCCTGGGACGTTGGGGCGGCTCGAGTGGCGGCGGAGGCGGCCGAGGGCCTCGGCCTGGGGGCCCTGTCCCAGTGGCTGCTCGATTCGGTGCAGGCCGTGGCGGTCAAGGACGCCGATTTCTTCCGGTTCGCCGCGGGCATCTACGAGACGAACGAGAGCTGGGCCAAGGCCATCGCCTGCTGGGAACAGGTCAAGAAGATCAACCCCAACGATCAGGACGTCAGTCGCAAGATCAACGCGCTCTCGGCGGCCGGGACGATCAAGCGGTCGGGGCTCGACGAGGCCCTGGACCAGCGGGCCGTTCAGGCCCAAGCAGGACGCCGCGGCACCCGCCGAGTCGATGGAAGCCAAGCTCGATCGGCTCAAGCAAGAGCAGCTCACCCCCGAGCAGCGGCTGATCAAGGAGATCGTGAGCGACCCCAAGGCACTCCATGCCTATGTGCAGTTGGCCGACATCTATCGCTCGCGCAGCGACCTCGAGAAGGCGGAGAAGGTCCTGGCCAAGGGCCTGAAGGCGAATCCGAACGACGCCGGGCTGATGTCGATCTACGAGGACACGCAGATCGGCCGCCTGAAGCGCGCGATCGAGGGCCAGACCCATCGCGTCCAGGAAAATCCCGAGGATACCGGCGCCAAAGTCAAGCTCGACGAGCTGACCGAGATGCTCAACAAGTACCAGGTCCAGGCCTATCGCCGACGAGTCACCCTCCACCCGGAGGATTCCAACCTCCATTTCCAGTTCGGCGATGATCCTGGCCCAGATCGGAAAGCATGACGAGGCGATCGGCGAGTTCCAGCAGGCTCGATCCAGCTCCGACCTCTTACTCAAGATCCAGGCGCTTCTCCAGACCGGTCTGAGCTTCGAGGCCAACAGTGCCCCGAAGCTGGCCGAGCGGAACTACAAGGAGGCGCTGAAGCTTGCTGGAGCCGGAGGACAAGGAGAACTTCAAGTCGCTCCACTACCGCCTCGGCCGGGTCGCCGAAACCCTGGGCAACAACGAGGCCGCCGAGGAGCACTACAACGAAGTCGCCGCCCTCGACTATACGTATCTCGACGTCGCCGCAGCGGCTGCGTCGCTTGATCTGACCGGGAGATTCATGGTAACCTCACCAGTCCCTCAATCCGCGGATCGAGGGATTCGGCCGTCTCCCCGCAATCGGCGCCGAGGCTCGAGGGGCGATCTTGGAAATTGCGGCCCGGCCGTAAACCGGTGTCTATTAATATCATCCGCCTTCCCTCGACAACTCACGGAGCTATGCCAAACTCACCCTCCGCCTACAAGCGCATGCGGCAGAACATCAAGCGCCGCAAACACAATCGAATCACGAAGAAAATCATCAAGACCTCAGTGAAGCGGACTTTGGCGGACGTTGCCGCCAAAGACATGGAGAAGGCCGCGGCCGATCTTCAAGATCGCGACGGCCAAGATCGACAAGGCCGGCGCACGCCGTGTCCTTCATCCCAACACCGCGGCCCGTCGCAAGAGCAGCCTGGCGCGGGCCTACGCGGCCGCGGTCGCCAAGGCCCAGCAGGCTTGAGCGGACCGGCTTGTCCGGGAAGCGGCCGGTGGTCGTGGCGAGGACGGCGGAACGCCCCGGCCCGCATCCGACATCCCGAGCACCGATCCCATGCCGACCCTCGACGAAGCCTTCGCGTCCCTCCACTCGGCCCTGGTCGACGCCTTCGGCTCGGCCCGATCCGATTTCGAGGGCCTCGCGCCCTTCGAGGCGATGGTAGCCGTCTTGCTTTCCCGGACCCTGGGCGAATCGAGCTGGAGAACGGCCCTTGACGGCCTTCGTGAGGCCGAGCTCCTCACACCTGAAGGGCTGGCCGAAGCCGAGGTCATCGAGATTGGCGACGCCGTGCGCAAGAAGGGGCGTTCGGTGTCCGCCGAGACGCTCGCCCCTCTCAGAAATCTCGCGCGCTGGCTCGTCGATCACCACGAGGGCCGGGTCGATTCGCTGTTCAACCCCGATCGTTCGTCGCGTTGGCTGTTCGGAGAGCTGGCGGCCATCAAGGGGGTCGGGATCAAGGGGGCTGACGCCATCCTCCTCCATGCCTTGAAGCGTCCGTCCTATCCCGTCGATCGCGCCACCTATCGAATCCTGATTCGTCACGGCTGGCTCGACCCGTCGGCGAGTTACGAGGAAGCTCGTGGCCTGCTGATCGATCAGATCGCACCTGACCTCGCCTATGACATGGAAAAAGCCGAATCGCTGGATGACCGTGAGGTCAGCGAACTGGCCGACCTCGCCCATGGCCTGGAACAGGTCGGTCGGCGATTCTGCCGCGCGACCACCACCGATTGTGGCGAATGCCCCCTGGAGGGCCTCCTCCCCGAGGGGGGGCCTCGCGGAGCTGAGGATTGATCGCATAACGCGGCGTTCGGCCGCAAATCTGCCACCTGGAATCGGGAATTCCACCGTTCGTTTCCCCACGAGCCGGGACGATCCCTCATGCCTGACTACCACCTGGAAGGTCCGAAACCGGCCCGCATCTATGAGGTGCTCCTGCCCAAGAAGCTGGGATACTTCGGCAAGATCCAGGAGGTCCTGGAAGACCTGTTCAACGAGCAGGCGATCCGCAAGGTCCCCTTCGTGCAGCAGTCGATCGCGCGCGCAGCGACGGGATCCGGCTTTCGACGAGGACGGCTGGATCAAGACCCTCTGCCAGGCTTCACGCGGCTACTCGATCTACGAAATGGACGGCCGCTATCTCTCGCCGGCGGGGCCTGTCGACGAACGGGTCCTGGTGATCCGGTTCATCTTCCATAACCCAGCGCAGCCCACCGACTCCCGGACGGATTTCCTCTCGGCCTCGCTGGAGGTGGTCAACCACCTGGTGGCGCAGCGGTTCGCTCACGAGCTGGGCGTCGAGGAAGAGATCTGGTTCGTGGAGTATGCTTCGCCGCGCCTGGCAATCTGGCGCCGGAATGGGGCCGATTCCCCGTCGCCATGAATAGGACCGGTCCGTCCGAGGGAGTCCGAAGCCGATCTTTCTCAGATCGGGTTCCCAGAATCGTCGGCGTCCTCGCGATTCTTGTCCTAAATTGAGAATAGCGGGTGAGGCCGGCTCAGCCCATGGACCGAGTCGTCCCATGCAGAATATTCGGAGGGACCGATGCCGCTCGGTCACTCGCCTCATGGATTCTTCGCGCCGTTACGCTCCGACGGCCGATTTGAGCAAACGAGGTACGCAGCCTATGTTCCCTTTCCCTGTCATACTCGTGGGGATCGATGAAGGCCATCTGCCCCAGCTACGGCGGGAATTGACGCACGCGATGGCGGAGATGGAGGGCGAGTTCGCGACGGCCGAGTCGGCGTGCGAATACCTTCGCCGGTCCCGGAAGCAAACACGCCTGTTGATCATTCAAGGCGGATCGAGATTCGATGCAGCCGACATTCAACGCTTGAGCGATTACTTCAGCGACTGGCCGATTCTGGCCCTGATCCCCCGGAACCAATCGCTCGATCAGTTCCTGGAAGTCAATCGCGCCGGCGCGACACAGGTGGTGCTTTCGCCCCTGGATCGCGAGGATTTCCAGCGTGCCTTGAGAGTGGTCGGGGCCCTGTTCGGCCGGGCGTGTCTCAACCACCAAGTCTTCGCGGTGGCCGGCGCGGTGGGGGGCAGCGGCGCGACGACGATCGCGATCAACCTCGCCTCCGAGATCGCCGATCGGTTCCGTCGCGGCACGATCCTCGCGGAACTCTCACTCCAGATCGGAGGCGCTGGCCTCGATGCTCGACGTGCAACCCCGCATGACGCTCCCCCAATTGCTCGAGGAGTTCCACCGACTCGACGACCTGCTGGTCGAGAAGAGCCTGATCCCGGTCTCCGATGGATTGAGGGTCCTCGCCGGTTCCCAGGAGTTCTGTCCGATCCCCGCGGTCGAGTCGGGCCACCTGGCCAGGATTGTTGGCTACCTCAGGAAGCTGGCGGACGTTACGGTGCTCGACATCCCGGACGCCTTCCATGACGCCGGCGCCGTGCTCGACGCGGCGGACCAGGTCCTCCTGATCGGTCTCCAGAATATCCCTTCTCTCCGGGCGATGAAGCTGTTTTGCGAGCGGCACTCCGACGAGCGTCTCAAACACTCGCTCTGGGTCGTGATCAACCGCTACAATCCCCAGTTGAAGGGGTTCACCGGAGCCGAAATCCAGGAGTTGCTCGGGGTCCCGCGGCTGGCGACGATCACCAACGACTTCCGCGCGGTCAATCTGGCGATCAACCGTGGGAAGCCGTTGCGCCCGGTGGCTCCGCAGACACCTATCCTCCACGATCTGGATGTCTTGATCCATTCGCTGTTAGGCTTGGAACGACGGAACGTACGAGGGATGCACCGATTGTTCGGCCGCGTCCTGCATGCCTTGAAGCGATAAGGCTCGATCCCGCGGACGGGCGCAGGGCCGGGGACTCACGCGCACGGACCCTGCGGAGAGTTCGCCTCCTTGACGGGCGGACCTGCGTGCGTAGACTGGAAGCTCGTGGATTCAGGCTATCCGCAACCATGCAAGGGCACCCGGGCGGCGCCAACCGGCGCGGTGTGCCTCCCCGCCCGATCTCCCGAGGCCCATGACCATGCACGCGATGCCGGTGATGCTGGGAGTCCTGGCGATTCTCGCCATTGCCTATCGATACTACAGCGCTTTTCTCGCCGCCAAGGTCGCCGCGCTCGATGACGCACGGGTGACTCCGGCCCATCAGTTGAGCGACGGTCAGAACATCGACCCGACGAATCGGTGGGTGCTCTTCGGCCATCATTTCGCGGCTATCTCGGGGGCCGGCCCGCTGATCGGCCCGGTCCTGAGCTGGAAAAAGGGGGACATAGGAAAAAGGGGGACATAGCGCTTTAATTTGGGAAAGATACGTGGCCTGGCTAACTCATGCCCGGGAACACAGCGTTCCTCAGATGGCCTATTGTGCCAAAAACCCCCATATTAAAGCGTTATGTCCCCCTTTGGTCCTTGTCCCCCTTTGGTCATTCCCGGGAAATCAGCAATGCCCGTATTGTGCCAAATGGCACGGAGCGGCAAAACCACTCCGCGAAAGAGGTCCGTGACAGTTGGCATAATATCGAATAGTGCCACCCCGTCGAGAGTTACGACGACTGGGTCGAGGACAGGCCACGGCACTATCCGACACTTGTCCGCAGGCCGGGTGGCACTATTCCCCTTTGGTCATTTCTCGGCTGTCGAGGACGGTAAGTTGTTTGTTCCATTCTCTTCCCACCAGCACAACTTTTCCTCCTCCAAGAAAGCGATCAATTTCGCATCCTCGAAGTCCTTCTCCGTCGAACCTCGCCTCTTCTCAGTCTCAATCATCTTCTTCGCAGCCCACGCTAAAGTACGGAAGCTCCTTCGATACAGCTTTTGGCTGTCGGCAATCACTCCGTGTTTGTCGGCGCAGCGAAAATAGCGAGTATTCCATTAGGAAAACTCGTCGTAAACGTTCGATCTGTCGTTGATACGCTGCTTGTTGAATGGGGCGATGGTGGAGAGAAACTCTAGAACCTGCTCAAGCTCGTAGTTAGGCTTACGATTGTTCTGGAGCAGCTTCGTAGCGGCACGATGCCGCCACTCCCGAACTTCTCGTGAGTCGAATCGATCGTTGATCCGCAGAACCACATCGGCTTTTAGCTGAGCACCCTGGTGGCTCATCTGAGCGATTAGTCCCAGCGCCGTGAGGATCGCCCCGATGCCGGTAGCGATCGACCCGATTGCTGTCCAGTTGTCCATGTCAGAGTCCCCTAGGCAATGCTACCAACCCCAGCCGATGAGCGACCCCCGTCGATTGATTCGCCCGCCGCTCTGGTTTTTTCAAGGAGTTGCGGCCCAATGTAGCCGTGAAGCCCGGCTCGCGGGTCACATTACTTTTTCAGCTCCAACTCCAGCTTGAGGGTCTTCTCGGGCTCGACCGTCACGCGCCTGTCGGCGTTCCGGTTGTTGATCCCGTCTTGCTTGATGCAATAGATCCGATAGGGCTTCGGCTCGAGGTCCTTGAAGGAGAACGCCCCTTTGGCGTCGGTGTCCGTGGAGGCCAGGACCGGGTTCTTGTTGGCCGGCGGCATGGGGTCGATCAGATAGACCTTCAAGCCGGCCTGTAGCAGGTCTCCGACTTTCACGATCCCGGTGATGGCACCCGGTTTGGGGGCGGCCTTCGCATTCGCGGGATTGGGCAAATCAGTCACAGCGACTTCCTCAGAATGGAGTGCGGTCAGGCCAACGCCCGTGGTGAAGCGGGCCGTGACGACCAGCTTGGCCGGTGCGTCCGCGGGGACGGGAAGGGTCGCCGTCCAGTCGTGACCTCCAGGATCGCTCGTTTGCGCCTTGAGGGTGCGGTTCTCGGCCACGGCCTTCTCGAAATCGGCCTTCGGTCCGAAGATGAACGCCACCTCCTTGATCCCCGAGGGCGGGGGCGTGACCGAGGTGCGCACCGCCAGCTCCTTGGTCCCCCGCACGATCCGATCGGGCACCTCGACCGAGATCGACCTGGGCAACTGGTCGTCGAAGACCACTTCGGTCTCGAACAGGTCGAGATCGTTCCGTTCGCTATTGTCGAGGAGTCGGGCCTGGAGCGTGCGACGACCCAGGAGCCCCGGAACCGACCACTCCCGGACCCAGTCCTTCACGCTGGCCTCGAAGAGCAAGGCGCCGCCCTCTCCCTGGGGATCGAACCCGATCCGCCGATGCTTGGCGGCATCGGACCAGCGATCGAGGTCGTCCTGGAACTGGCCCCCCTCGAAACGGCCCAGCCGGAAGGCGACGGCGCGCGTTGACCGGAGCGTTGTCGACGACGAACTCGACGCGGAGCCGCCCCGGCTTGCCGGGTTCGACCAGCAGGCTGGGGCGGAGGCGCACGTGGGGCTCTCGCAACTCGATCGGCCGCTGCGGGCCCCCGACCTCCGGAAACCGGCCGCGGAACCATAACACCCGCTGCACGCCGTCGATGTTGAGGTAGAACGGGGCCCATCCGTCATCGGTCGTATTCAGCGCGAAGTCCTCGGCATAGAGCGTCAGCGGAGGTTTGCCGGCCTCCACGTCACCGAGGAGCGTTCCTCCCTTGGGGGCCTTCCGGAGGGTGGGCAGAACAAGTTGGACCGGACAGGGTGGGCTGGCCAGCGCGGGGAGGGGTCGGAGACTGACAGTCAGGCGGTTGGGCTGTCCCGGTGACGCTGGAGTGAACTCCAATTGAGTCACCTCGATGTAGTCGCGGGGTGCGGCGATGGCCGGTCGGAGCGGCTGCTCGTCGATCACGTTGCCCTTGGCGTCTTTCAGCAGGAGCCGGAGCGGTCCGACCAGCTCGCGGAGCTCCTCGCCCGGCTTGGCGGTCGACGTGCCGAAACTCGGCACCTTGATCGTCGAATGGGCGGCGATCGGCAGCGGCTTGGCCCCGCTGCTGCCCATGCCTTGTCCCCCGCCAGGATCTCGACGATCAGGTCCCAGGACTGGTCTGAAGGGTTCTTCACGAAGACATGGAACGGCTGACGGAGTCCGGCGATCGGACGCAGCCGGAGCCGGTCCATCGGCAGGTCATCAGACTTCTCCGGGCTGCGGCTCATAGCCAGCGACGGAACCATCCCGGTCGAAACGATTCTCAACGGGACCAGCGCGTGGTAGCTGCGGCGATCCAGCGCGAGTGCCCGCACGATGAGTCCGGCCGGGAGCGGTACATGGGAGTGCGCAGGGTCGTCCAGGAGTTTCAAGCCCAGAGATACCCTGGTGGCGACCGTTGGCGAGACGACCGGCTCGGCGGGCTTGGGTGCGGAGACCTCGAGCCGCGAATCCTCCGGGTTGAGCACGGAGAGCACGACCTTCTGAGGGGCGTCACTGTCGACTCCAGGGCCGGTCAGGAGGAGCTGGAGGTCGGCCGAAGCGGCCGGTCGCAGTGGCGAGAGCGGAATCGTCGAGGGCGGCCCGTCGAGCTGCAGCGCGACTTCCTGGGCGCCCTGATTGTCGGTCGGGCATTCGCGGGCTGCCCGCCTGAGCACACCGTCGGGATCCAGCAGACCGCCCAGGTCGCGGCTCTCGTGCCGGTAGTGGCCGGCCAGCCAGTTCCAGGTGTCCCGAGCGGCCCGCTCCCGGCTGCGCCGGGTCGGGTTGGTGGACAGGTCGCCGAACCCGGGGGCATAGGCCGGCGCCAGCCAGCCGGGCCGGTCGAGCTCATTTCCACGCGTTTCGGATTGGAGGAGAGGATCGAACTGCGCCGTAGGCCAGCTCTGGCGCACCGTGCCATCGCAGCCCAGACTGTGGCCGGGTCGGTCATGTCCCAGGGCAGGTCGGAGCCGATGGGTGACTTGCTGCCGCCGGCCTGTTCGACGGTCCGTCGGAAGTCATCGAGCAGGCGGGACGTGTTCGCGTCACCGGCCAGCTTGAGGAATGCGGCCATGCGCTCGAACCGACGCCGCGCGCGAGCGCCTGGTTGGCCAGCCCGCGCGGCACCGGAGGAGCCTTCGGGGCTGTCCGGGTTCCAGGTCTTCTCCAGTCGGGCGTCGAGGAGCCGCTCGGCATCGTAGAGGGCCTGGCGGTCGGCGGCCGCGAGGAATGGGGTCATGAGCGTTGCGTCGATCCGGGTCGCGAGCTCCGGATCCAGCGGGACCTCCGTTCGGCAGCGCTCGACGATCGCCCGGACCGCGGCGGGCTGGAATGGGGCCAGCAGCCGCCGGGAAAGTCCGTTGAGCCGGCCCGCGGCGTTGACCATAACGGCGACGGCCTCCAGGGCCCCTGGTTTCTGGGCGGTTGGTGGTTCCAGCATCCGGGCGAGCTCGCCGCTCTGGGTGGCGGCCTCCAGCCAGTCGGACTGGAGCTCCGCGGTCGGGCTGGCTTCCAGGTAGGGGATCAGGCTGACGAGGGCGGCCAGCGCCCTGGACAATGCCGTCCGAGCCTCGCGGATCGCTCGCTGTCGGTCGCTCACCAACTGGTACTTCGCCGACGCTTCATCGCAGGCCGATGCGATCTGGCCCCAGGTCGCATAATTGGCGGCATCCGGCAGGAACAGCACCTTCACCTCGTGCAGGCTGGCGTCGGCCTCATCGAGCAGGCCGCGGACCCAGGCGATCGCCTCCGGCCGGCTATTGGCCTGCTCGGAGGCGAGGACCGTCCTCCAGGCGATCCGGGCCGTGTCCGGCTTCCATTCCCCGGCCGCTTTGGAACGCAGCGCTAGTTGATGGAGGAACCGCACCTCGAGGACGTCTCGAGCCGGTTGGGACGTATCGAGAATCGCCCGGGATTGCTCAACCAACCCGTCGAGGAACGCGAGTGTCTTCCTGTCGATGGACCTCGTCGCCCGAGGCTTCGACCAGGGCTTCGGCGAGATCGAGCCCGGGCTTGTCCTGGAACTTCGCCAGTGCCTCCTTGACCGCCTTCGCCAGGTCGGGCGAGTCGTCGGAAAGCTCGCGGCGCCGCCGGAGTACTCCGACGAGAACGTCTCTCAACGCGGGGTTCGGCTCCCGGCCGAGGTCGTGGGCCTGCCCGACCGATCGGAACGGCGGATGAGGGATGTCCTTGGCCTTCGCCATGGCCTCGGTCAGGTCGCGAGTGGTCTTCTCCAGGTCGCGCTGGATCGCGTCGGCCGGCTCGCCGCCGCGCCATCGGAGCTCGGCCCGGATCAGCTCGCGAGCGAGCCGGCGGTATACGCGGGGCGCGGCCTGGAAATCGCCCGACTTCCACCATCCCTCGACGGTGGCCCAGGCCTGGGCGAGCCAGGTGGGATAGGCGCTGGCCGGCCCGGCCGCCAGCTCGCTCTTGCCAGTGTCGGCAGGGACTTCTTTCGCCTTCGTCTGTTCCTTGTCCTCGCCGGCCGGCTCCTTGGTCTTGGCTGCCGAGTCCGTGGCCGCCTTCGCTTCCTCTTTCAGCCGGACCGTTGCGGACGGTCGAGCCGGGCGGGTCGAAGCCAGCGCGAAGTCCCCCTGCACGCGGCCCAGGAGCGCCGGCTTCTGATGAACGCCGCGGTAGTGCATGGCCCAGTCGTTGACGTTCTTGGCCAGGTAGCCGGCCAGCTCCCGCACCGAGACCACGCCGTCGCCGCCGGTGTCGGCCTCCTCGGTGGTGAGGGCCCGATGGAAGTAGTAACCGAAGGCCGAGTGCCGGAGGGTCTCCGAGCCCAACGCGAACTGGCCCGGTCCGCAAGCGGCGATCACCATCAGGTCGGGGTCGTTCAACCGTCCGGCATCGGCGTTGTTCTGGAGCGCCCGGGCGAGGAGGTCCCCTACCCCGTCCGTCGTCCCTCCGACGTCGCGCGGGTCGATCATCCCTCGCATGATGTCCAGAACCAACAGCTTGTTCCTTGCCGGGCAGTTCTTCAACCGGTCGAGGACCCACGAGAGCGGAAGCTGGGTCTTCAACTCGTAGGGGCTGGAGTCGGTTGCCATGATCTCGATCTGCTTCTCGGGATCGACGACCGCATAGGCCGACAAGTAGACAACCACGGCCTCGTCGCGCGGGCGCGTTTTGATGGTCCTCCAGTCGCCTCTGCATGACCTCGAGGGTCGGCTTGTCGGCGCCCTCGGACCGGGGGTCAACCTTCTGGAAGACCTGATCCTCTTTCAAGGATTGGCGGTCGGCGTCCAGCCATGCCGTCGGAGGGATTTCGGGCCGGTCATATGGACCGACCCAGAAGGCGACGAAGTAGGGACGCGGACCGGACCGGAACCAGACCTGGAACGCAAGCCACGCGAAGATACCGATGGCTGCGACCAGCAGCGTCGACACGATCGCGGTCCGGATCCACTTCGAGGCCGAGGTGGGCCCTCGGCGCGCGGGCCGGCTCGCGGGATCGCCTTCTCGCCAACGTCCTACTCCCTCCGCGTCGTCTGGCATGACGGGTCTCCTCGTCTAGGTCACTCGATGGGATGTGATCTGATGATTCGATGCGATTGGGTCCCGACGGACGGGGCTACTTCCGGATTGCCCGCGGCGGTTCGGGGAGCCTGACGTCATCGCTCGGCATTCCCAGCTTGATCTCGACCTTCTGCTGGCGCTTCGCCGCCTCCTCCCGCAGCCGGTTGAGCGAGAACAGGCGGAACTTGCTGCCGCGGAGGGTGTTGAACTGCGATTCGTTCACCGGCCCGAAGAGCCCGGCGTACTTGCCGGCCCGAGTGTAATAGCGGTGCTCGTAGCTGGTCTGGCTGACTTTGAGCGAGTCGGGATCGACGAAATACGGGCTGCCCATGGGATAGGCCAGGCGGATCACCAGGCAGTGTTGCAACTGGGGCGGCTCGCCCGGTCTGACCTCGAAATAGTGTTCCTCCCACGCGAACTCCTCGACGCGGACGTGCCGGCCGCCGGTGAGCGGGACGTCGAACGGGACACGAGCCGGGTCGAGATCGACCGCGTCCGGGGCGACGTCGGCTTTGGCCAGCCACCAGGCCGTGACGATCGGCCGGGCGAGGCTGCCGGAATCGGCCGGATCGATCAGCCATCGCGGCACATCGAGTTTCCAGACCGTCGCCGGATACGTCAGCCGCTCGCGCCACCGCAGCGCAAAGGCCGGCGGCAGCTCCTTCAGACCCGCGCCGGTGATCCGGAAGTCGACCCATCCGGGCCGGAGCTGCTCCAGGGTCGTCCCGGTCGCACGAGTCGATTCGATCGCCGCCATTAAAGCCAGGCCGGCGGCCTGGTCTCCGGTTTTCCGATTGCCGAGGATGGTCAGCCGCCAGGGACCGCCCTGCTGCTTCTCCTCATCCTGGAACCTTTCATCGTCGCCGTAGAGCGCGCGGCGAAAGGCGATGCCGCCGCCGTTGACCGCATCGAGATCGACAATCAGCCGGTCGCCCGACTGGAGGTTAACCTCCTGCTCGTAGGTCCGATCGGCAAGGACCCGGAGGGTGTAGTACCCGGCGTCCAGCCCGGCGCTCCACCACCTCAGCATATCTCCCTTCGGCCGGGTTACCTCGATGGGGTCACCCGCGGGGTTCTTATCGAACCGGATGACCTGGCAAACGAGCCGCTGATCGAGCCCGGACCTCAGTCGGGCGGTCAACTCGCCCAGGTTCCTGGCCTCGACGAACCGGCCCGGCGGCTCCAGCCGCTCGAGAGGTTTCTCGAAGTTCAGCTTGGCCTTGGCCACGTCCTGCTCCTCGATCTTCTTTTCCTGTTCGTTCAGGCCGGACGATCGGAAATAAACGACCGTCACCCTGATACCCTTGTCGCGGAAGCTCTGCTCGAGGGACCTGGAAATGTCGCCTTTGAACCGATTGTCGTTGCCATCGGTGAGTACGAGCAGGTTTTTCAGGCCCGGGGCCTTGGTCAGGTCCGTTTTCGCGGCCCGGCCCATCGCCTCGATGAGCGGAGTGGAATAATAGGGATTGAGCTTCTCGAGGTTTTCCTTGACTTCATCAGCTTGGGCAGGATCCCAGGCAGACATGGATCGCAGTTGAGTGATGGTCCCCTCGGGCACCGCGTCGAGCTTCGCGATGCGCTCATCTCCGAAGAACTGCGGGAGAATGTGGCCCGTCTGGTCAACCCCGATGTCGGGCGGGAGCTGGCTGAAAGTCCAGAGACTGAGATTCGTGCCCGGGGGCACGGACTCCTTGAGGACCTGGTAGAGGGCTTTCTTGGCGTAGGACCACTTGCTGAGGTTGGCGTCGAGCTTGCCGTCGCCGTCAAACCTCATGCTGCCGGAGCAATCCAGCACGATGGCAATCGAGCCGGTGCCCTTGCCGTATCGGCGGATCAGCTCGTCGCTGGCCCGAATCGCCACGCTGGCCCGAGGATACCGTGGGCGCCGGGCTGATGGCGACGGCGTCGGGCACGACCTGGAGGTCGACCTCGGTCCGTCGCGAGAAGACCTGGCCTCGGAAGAAGCCGTCGACAGTCAGCGCGACCGAGCCGGCAAGGGGCGGGGCGAACGTCGGGTCGTGGATCGCCAACCGGCGCTCGGCTTCCAGCAGAATCGGGCTGGTCAGGAGGAAGCGGCTCAACTCGCCTTGTTGCCGCGAGACGACCCGGTAGCCGGTCGAGCCGCCGTCGATCAGCAGGGGCGGCTCAGGCCGTGGCCGGACGACAGGGATGCGGGGTGGGAGCGTCTGCGCACCGCTCTGGTCGACGACGCGGTACCCGGCCGGTGCCTTGAGCTCGCTGGTCACGACCAGGCGGTCCTGCTCCGGGCCTATGAGGGTCAGACTCTTCGGCGCGATCAAGAGCTCGCGGCGCTTCTTATCGGCCTCCTGGAGCTCCGGGAACAATCGCTGGGCGTCGTCGAACAACCGTGCAACGATCTCCCGGAAGTAGGGCGTGGAGGCGTTGGGGTTCTCGCTGTACCAGTGATCGCTCGAGGCGCGGCCAGCCAACCAGACGAGAAAGTCGTGGACTCGCGCCTCGCGATATCGTGAAGAAGGCTCGACGGCCGCGGCGGCCGGCGGTTCTTCGCCGCAGTCGTCCAGGCGGGCCAGGCCGTCGGCCCTGGACAGCCGGGACTCGAACGCGGTGAACGCCGCCAGTTCCGCGATCCCGCGTCCCTCGTCCGGCAGGGCATCGACCTTGCCACGCAGGCGCGAAATCTCTGGCCAATCCGGTCCCCCTGGCGGGCCGCTTCGTTCCACCAAGGGTTGGCATCCGCGGTTTGCGCCGGCAAGGCGCGGAGGCCCTCAAGGGTCTTGCGGTAGTCGCCCTCGTCCAGGTCTTTGAAATCGGGGTCGCTGAACCAGGACTCGCCGAGGGCCGCCAGTGCCAGGGTCCCCTGGGTCGCGGCGCGGCGTGCGGGCTCGGTCGTAGGCTGGGGATCGGACGACTCGGCGGTTTGCGGCGCGGGCCCAGACGAGCCGGCGACGACCAGGTCATGGCGGCGGATGTCGTCCAGCCGGTCCCAGATGCCTTTCCTGATGGTAAGCTTCTCGTCGTCGGGAAAAAGCACGGCCGCGGCAGAGCTGTCGACTTCCCAGTCCTCCCGCTGCCGGTCTCTCGCGATCGTCCCGCGCTCTTGTACGAACTGCTCGACGAGCTTGTCGAGGCCCGTCTCGAGGTCTTGCGCACTCTGCTTGATCGCTGTGGGTGCCGTACTCTCGTCAGTCGGCTTCAGCATCTCGGAAAGCTGGTGAGCCTTCACCCAGAGAGTCTCGACCCGGACGGCTAGGTCATCTTTGGGGTCCTCGGAATGGCGGTGGACCACCCATCGCGAATAGCCGGGCAATATGGCGAGGGCGCGATCGCGCGCCCCCAGGGCCGACCGGACCTCGACGGCCTGGCGCAGGGCCTTATTGTAGTCGCCCTCAGCGGCCTCGAGGTCTTTCCGGGCCAGTTCCCAGGTCGGCTCGTCAGCGGCGAAGAGCTGATCCTCGCCGGTCCGTCGGTTGTTGTCGGCTTGCTCGATGGTGCGTCGGGTCCAGGCGTGGACCTGTTCGGAGTACGGGTAACCATCCGCTCGCGGGGACACGCCCATCGCGGCGCGCTCAGCCAGCGTGCGGACGCGCAAGGCCTGAGACGCCAACCGCCAGAACGGCCGTGGACGGACCTCCAGCGCGGGCGACAGCTTGGTCCGAAGCATCCGCAGGAAGTGGGCCTCGGCCGGGAGCGGTTCGCCCGCCAGCCCGGTCAGGCGGATGTGGTCCGCCGCGCGAACCAGATCCTCGACCCGATCGTCCTGGGCCCAGCCCAGCAGGTACTCGGCCAGCCGAAGCCGGAGCGGCCGGACCGTGCCCCGACTGTCTTCGCTGACGGTCTCGCCGGCCCGGAGAGCGTCCCAGAGCCTCTGGGCCTCTTGATTGTCGGCGACGGCGATCTTGAGGAACGCAGCCGCGTCGGACGGCACGCCCGCCGCGCCGCCGTTGAGCTCGTCCATCACCAGGTTGACATCGGCTGAGGAACCCAGGCCCCTGAGCGCCTGCTCCTTGCGGATGGCCTGCTCGAGCTGGGAGAGTTGCTCGCCGACCGGCTGGGCGGCGTCGGAGGCACCGGCGAGCAGGAGCTGCTCGTACCGCACCAGTGTGGCCCCGTAGGCGCGCCATCGCATCGGCGAGTAGACCGACGGGTGCGGGACCAGAGCGTCGAGCCGTCGGTAGCCGAGCCAGGCGCTCGAGAGGGCATCGCGATCGGGAGGCGCGGGTGCCGCGGACGTCGTCGCGGTCTCGACGGTCGCCAGGTGAACCGTCGATGGGTCGCGACGCGGCCCGGAGGGTGGGGCACTGCCGCCCGCGAGGGCCGGGAGGAGTACCGGTTGCTGGACGGCCCCCCGTGCGGCCAGGGCCCAGCGCTTCACGTTGTCGCGGACGTACCGGTGTAGCTCGTCGAGCGAGAGCCGATTGTCATGGCCCGACGCGCTCTCGCTCCGCAGCGCCTCGGTAACGTAGTGCAAGAACACAGTCTGTCCCAATCCTTCGGAGGCCCAGCACCGCTGATCCACGTCGCAACCGCTCAGGACCCAGAGGTTGGGCACATCTCGGATTTGCGGCTCGAGCTCCTTGAGCCGGCGTGCGAAATCGTTGTGGAGCATGCCCAGCCGCCAGTCGGAGTCGACCTGCGCCCCCTCCACCACCAGGGCCTCGACCTTCCCGGCCGGTAGCTCCTTCATCGAGTCGATTACCTTCTTCATTTCCAGACGGTCCTCAGGCCGCTTCATCCGGTTGGGCATGAGGTAGGCCCCACCCGAGTCGGAGCCCCCGTGCAAGGCCAGGACGAGGATCAGGTTCGGCTCGCTGAAACCCTTCTTGAGAGAGGTGATGAGCTCATCCCAGGAGTCGGCCGTCTCCAGGATCGTTTGGCCACGCGGGTTGGGGATGAGCTGGAGATGGTAATTGAACAGGCTCCAGGGCTTGGGCGCCTTCACGAGCTGCTCGATTCCCTTGAGTCCCTGGTAGCCCAGCACATTGTGGGGCACGGCGAGGTTGGCGGCATAATCGGCGCCGACGAGGACCACGCCGGCTGGTCGGGGCGGGCTGAGCATCCAGATGAGCCAGACCACAACTCCCAGGCAGAGAGCGAACGCCACGAGTCCGCCAAACAACCGGACCGACGCGAGCCCCATGGCCGGCCGGCATCGCCCGGCTGCGAGCCCCGTCGTGCCCATCGGTAGGACGACTTCTCGGTCCGAGCCGGCCGATCTTGCCGATCGGGCTCGCCCTTCCCCCGCCAGGAGCGCCTGCGCACTTGAGAGCGATCGTCCGCCATGTCTTGAATCTCCATCGCCTGCCCGATCACCGCGAACTCCGCGAGTTCTCAACCGTCCCATGGTACGATTTTCAGTCGGCGGATCGAAACAGAAAAATGAAGCGGCATGCCGATTCCCACCGGTACTCAGGAGGAACCGAGCTCGGGTTCGTTCGCGCATTCCGAATGGATGGGTCGAGCGACTGGGTGAGCTCGTCGCATTTGACCGACACGGCACAGATCCACTACTCCATAAACTCGGAAGAGCTTGCACAATCCTCGCGAGATTGGCTTCGTTCTGCGCATTTCGTAACCCGGAAGAGCGAGCCGCCTGGATACCTCCGGGCTTGGGTTCGTTCGTGGGATTTGGTCTGATCCGGACGACGGGCCTGGGTTCGGCGCGTTTCGCTCAGGATGGACTGATCCAGCCTTCCGTAAAATCGGAATAATCTGGCTCATCCTTCCGAGGTTGGGTTCGTTCTTGCGATGTCGTGGCTGCCAAGCGGCGTCGTCCCAAACGCCCGTTTCCCAACTTGACAGTTCGGCGCCGAGATTTCGGCGCCGAAGCGTCTCCAAACGGGCGTTTGGGAGGATCCCTTCCGAAGCTGGGTTCGTTCGTCAGATTTTGCGCTGATTGGACGGTGAGCTTGGGTTCGTTCGTCGGATTTCGCGCTGGCGGGTCGCTTCGTGTCCCGATGCCCGACCCTTCGGTTCGTAGACCGACGCCCGAGGCCACATGCTCGATCCCCGGTCGGTTTCGCACGCACCACCGCCTTTTTCTCCGCTTATTTGCGCACCCCGAACCCCATCCGGTTAACCCGACACCCTTGATTATAGTAACTTTTGAAGGTCCCGGGCCGCGACTCAGAGAAAAGGAGATAACTCATGAAGACAACCTTTCGAACGAGGCGATCGGATGACGCTAAAAACCGCTCGAAGATACTATTCTGGCAGCCTTGATCGACGTGCTCTCAGCTCTTTCGGATCGGAAACTGCTGATCGGGCCAGGCGACAATCAGCCGATACCTCGCCAGCCGCCTACCCTACGCACGAAGGGTTCTGACGGGAGGGGTGAGGGCGACCTCACCTCCTTGCCCGACCCCCGTTGTTCTTCGTCCCCCTTCCTCTCTCGTGGCGGCTCGCTCTCTCGATTACGGGAACCCAGCCCAGAGCAAGAAACCAAAAACAAGCTTTGACCCCGGGTTCCCACTTGATCGTCCAGGATCGGGGGTCGGTCTCGAAGGGGCATGGAGGCGACTGTCAAGCTTCGTTCATGGATCACCATTTAGGGATCGGCTCCGGCGGGTCGGGCTCAAAGGGGAGCCAGGGGTAGCGGGCGGCATGACGATACTTGCGGGCCAGAGCCGCGTGCCACTCAAAAACCCTCTCCGCATACCGGAGGACGTCCCCGGGGGGGTTGATCGACCAGGCGATCATCTTCCTGGATTCGGATTCGTGATAGGCCGCAAGCGACTCGAATGATCGGCGTCGATGCTCTAGGAGGCAGAGAAGGGCCACGGCCGCCACCGCGATCATCCACCGCCGTGTCGTCGTTCGGGGCAGTCGCATGGCTGGGTGTCCATCGGGTCGCACTGTGCCGAGTCTTCTATAAAACGAGACTTTGCGCCACAAGGCAGCTCAGTCTAGGCGTGGCGGATCAACCTCGGCGTCCCAGAGCGGAGAGTCCGTCGGCTGACCATCGCTCTTTTGAGGCTTGCGAACCAGTAGGGCGAAAACAGACGACACTAACGACAAGATGACGATAGCGGTGGCCTGACTGGTCAGGACCACTTTCAAGGGCAGGATGTCCCGCTGACCCACACCTGTCCCGAGGGCCATGATCATGAAGCCCGCCAGCCCGTTAGTTCGTCGGCTCAGTGACGCGTGGATCGTCCAAAGGATCAGCCCGCCGAGGATACCGACGGCGGCGATGATGGCCGCACGTGTCAGGCCTTGGATTTGCGCCATCATCACGGTCCCGATTACCCAGGTCGAAGCAGTCATCGGGATCGCAAAACAAACGATCTCGGCTTGGGTGGAGTTCGGTCTGGCCTTGGCGTCCAAGTCTATTGCCTCCGGATTCATCTCGATTTGTCAACAGCCGTTCATAGTTCAGGCAAGGCGCTCAAGCTTTCCGCCATGGACCAGCGATCGACATGAAGCCCCAGATGAGGAGACCGACAGCTAAGCCGACCAGGGCACCGAAGGATGTGAGGACGAAGAATGCCATTCCCGGTCCCAGTAACTGAGTGGTTATCCCCTCGGGACTGAGGTACGCCCACAGATACATCACGATTCCGAAGCCAACATACGAGACCACTCCTCCGACCACCCCACCCAGAATCCCGGACCCACTCCGCCATCTCTCCACGACGGCTCCGAAGATCGGCCCCGCAGTGATACCCAGTATCGCGACCAGGAATCGTCCTTCATCGATCCGCAGGAACGTAATGACGAGGGCACACCCGACAACGACAAGCATGATTTGACGAATTGTGAACTGCCGGTATGGCATCTTAGCCTCCCGAGTAAGCCCGAGGCAGCCAGAATCCTCGCGCAAACCTTGGACTCTCGTCCACCCGATCCAGGTTCCCGTATGGTCCCGTGCCCGATTGTCCGCGCCAACTATCGATCACCGTTTGCGCTCGGTCTGCGTCTAGGGGAATCTCAAGATCCCTCGGTTCGGGCCTTGTCACGCCTGTACAGAAGAGATAAGCACTTCGGGCATGTCACCGCATCGCGGTCCTCCGTTGCGATGCCTTCCATTTCAGCCCGATGGGCGGCTTCCTTGTCGCGAGGATTGCAAAGCACCGCGCCGTCGTCGTTGAGCGCGTGCAAGTCACGGCTTGCTCTTGTGTCTCTGGACATCGGCCGCACCCCTTCCGAACCTGGATCAGCAGTTCCAAGTCCCGACATCGTCCCGCGCCCGCCCGTCCGCGCCAACTATGGATCACCGTTTACGGCTTGCATGGCGGGCCGGGTCGGCTCCGGCACGACGTACGTCGATCTGAGAGTCGCTCGCTTTGCGATCCATTGAAAGTATTACTTGTTTTCTGTATCGCGTCGCGGTGCACTCCCGCGACTACTGATCCCGATGGCCAGCCCTTCAAGGGCGGCGAGTCGAAGCCCCGAAGGGTTGAGCGTCAAGGCCCATGAGAACGTGCCCTCGGCGTCGCCGGCGGACGCCCGGGCGCGGGCGATCTCTCGGACCGCGACGGCCCTGGGTTCGTCGTTGTTGATCGTATCGAGGGTCCGGAGCGCCCCCTTGAGATCACCGGACGACGCCTGGATGGCGGCGAGTCGGGCCAGGAGGTTATCGTCCCGGCGGTGGTGCGCGGTGCCGAGCGAAGGAGGTGCCCCCGCGGGTGGGGTCGGCGGCGGTGGGACGTCCAGGCGGAGTCGATAGATCTCTCTGATGGCCCGGAGATAACTGGTGCGCGATCCGCTCGCATCGCCGATCCGGGCCTGTGCCTGTGCGAGTGCGGTGAGCACATGGGACGGGCTGTGAATCGGGCCGGCATCGAGCGTCTTGAGGGCCCCCGCGAAATCTCCCCCAGCGACCTGATCGAGGGCGATCTCGTCGAGGGAGTGCCCGGGGCCGTTGGCAATGAGGGGGCCGCATTTCTCGAGGGCTTCACGGAAGGTCTCGTGTGCGTCACCAAGCCGGCCAGCCTTTCCCTGGGCCACGGCGATTTTGCTCAACACGAAAGGCTCTGGGGTGGGATCGATCGGCGTGGACCGCCCAGCCGTGCGCTTGAAGAACCGGCGAGCAATCCGCAGCGCCTCGTTGAATTCGCCCACCTCGGCCATCGCGAGGGCCAGAGGCACGTCCGGCCGGTTCTCATCCTGCTCGATCGACTCGGCCTCTTTCGCGATCCGTGCCAGAGCCCGGCGTCGTGCTTGACGTTCCTCCGAAGCAACCGCCTCGCCAGCCTTCAGGTCCGGATGGGCCGGAGTACCCACCTGCTTGGCAATCAAACCGAGGAGTGCGCCCTTGTGGAGTTCAACCTCGCCCGCCGACTCCAAGTTGCGAAAGGCCCCGTCGAAGTCACCGACTGCCGCCTGCGCAGCGACCAACTCGCTGAACAGGCCGAATCGCTCCTCTCCCGCAGGGGTCGCAAGGATGGCTTGGTTCATCTCGCGGAGGGTCGAATCAACGGCTTGGCGGTCGCCCGATCGGGCTTGAGCGACTGCGACCTCGCGCAAGACCCCCAGCCGGTCGCCCGCAGCGACGCCCCCAACGACCGCCGCCTTGGCGCTTCTAATGTCGTCCCGCCCGCCCGCCCGGTCACCGGCCTGGGCACGGACCCGCCCGATCTCGATCAAGGCGTAGAATCGCTCGGACAAGCGCTGAAGCGTCACGGCGAGCTCCGAGCGCGACGAGCGGTCGCGACGGCTCCTTCCTCGTCTCCGGCACAAATCTGGGCCCTGGCGGTCTCGGTCAGGGCGCGAACGAGAGACACGTCACCGACTCGCGGCGTAAAGGCGCTCGCCGCGTCCCGGAGCACCTCGCTGACCGGCCTCTCCACCGCAATCGTGAGGGAGAACTCCCGCGCAGTTGTCCCGCAGGGTGACACCGCCGGCAGCCACACCACGAGCATTGCCAGGAAGTCTTTGATCCGTGTTCGGAGCATCCGCATGGTCGGGACCTCGATGGCAAGTCTCAACACTGAACGAGGCGTTACACCCGGTACTCGACGTAAATCCAACGGGATCGCATCAGAAATCGGCGATTCATGGAGGATATTGACCCTTTACACTTCTTGCGGCTGGTCAAGGTCCCAGCTTACTCGCGTCCTATCCGCCGCTCAACGGGCCACTCGGTCGGATCAGCGATGCCATCGATCCGAGGTCATACCCCTCGTTGGTCAATCCTGACGGGCAGCGTCCCCGCCGTGGCGTCGCCAGTCGCGGAGACGACATCTCCATCGGCCCCGGGCCGGATCGTTGCTGTGGCGGTTTGCTTCGGTTTCTGGCGTTCGGTCTTTTGGACTGAACTCCTGACCTCATGCTTGTCGTTTCTATAAGCGAGATCGTCACGTATCGGTACTATCGGGTACTATTCTCCGCCCCTCGGTACTACGTTTTTTTGCTGTTTTCGTAGTACCTTGTTCAGTCTTGCAAATCCCGGCGAATCGATGTAAGATCAAGGTTGACATCGGACTTACGTCGCCCGGCGTTCGGCATTCGGGCCTGCTTTACACGCAGGATGTCGGGGGCTCGAATACCTCATCGCCCATCTGTCGAATACCTTTGGAAATGGAGGCTATCACGATCATGGAGCGAACGATCCTCGATCTAAGCCCGGGGGCCTCGCCGACGTCTTGTCGCGGACCAGACGGCAAAATGCGGCAGATGACTGAGGAGGAGCATCGCCAGTACATCGAGTCGGCATTGCGTCGGATTGACGAAGTCGAACAGATCCCCGACGATCCGAATGATCCTCCGGAGGAGGAGTGGATGCGCGGCATTAATGCGGCTGCGTCCCCACCGGCCGCTGTTTAAGGATTACTATTGAGTCATGCGGGAGATTGTGCTTCTAGACTCCGGACCGCTCGGCCTGGCTTGCAGACGTCGCGGTTCGCCCATTCCGGATCAATGCCGCCAGTGGTTTCGCGGCTTGATCGCTCGGGGCGTCCTGGTGGTGGTTCCCGAGATCGCCGATTACGAAGTCAGGCGGGAGCTAACACGCATCGGAGCAGTGGCATCCCTTCGTCGCCTCGATGACCTGGTGACCTCGGGAGGGCTTTCTTACTTTCCCGTCCTTACGCCAGAATGGCGGCAAGCCACTCTGTTCTGGGCCGATGCTCGCCAGCACGGCTATCCGACTGCTTCTCCGGAGGCACTTGATGCCGACGTTCTCGTCGCGGCCTGTGCCGCCACCATCGGCCAACCGGGTGACCAAGTCATAGTCGCTACTGAGAATGTCGGTCACCTCGCTCGCTATTGCGATGCCCGCTCGTGGACGACCATTGTCTGAGGTCTCTCGACTGACGCTCGCAGCAAAGACACGTGGGGTCAGACCAGGCGAGCTCTACGATTGGGCTCTGCGGGCCCATGCATCCCCGAAGCGGCTCGTGGGCGTCAACGACCTGCTGAATGACGTAACGGTCCCCGACGTGGATCTGGCAGTGGCTCGCAAGTAAGGCGAACTTCAAGCCGGCCTGCTCCCCGTTTTTCTCCCACGAGCGTCCGCTCGTCGCATGCGATGCGGCTTGACTCCGGCCCCAGATCGTGAAATAGTCGATGGATAAATCCCATCAAGGGCATCCGCGACCTCTTCCGCAAGCCCGCCATGATCGGCACGCCGCCTTCGGCGAGGCCCATGTGGCACAACCCGGAGGCGCACGCCAGGGATTTCTCCGAGAGATATGCGGACAACAACGAAGTCGTCGTGGCCCGGCGTATCCAGGACTCGGGCATTCCCGACGCTCAGAATGGCCGTCCCGACCCCGATGCCGGAGGCCGCTGCCGCGCTTTCTTTCCCCATCAGGGATGACGGTGGCGGCGTGGTGGGGGACAAGATCAACGCGGATGCCGGACTGTTCGACGCGGACCTGATGGCCAGGCGATACGGGCCGAAGATCGGGGAGAAATGGGCGAAGGATCGACTGCGCGACCGGCTCGACCAGATCATCGCCCATGAGCATGCCGAGGCGGCCGGGATCGGCCACGAGGCGGCCGTTCAGCGGGCGGCGGAGACCACCCTGGCGATCCGGGAAACGGCCAGAGCCAGATTGCGGGCGATGGCCGAGGCGGAGAAGCGGGTTAAGGTCCGCTGGAAGTCGTGACAGCGTTGCCAGCCGCGATACGTGAGCTGGAACACGCAATCATCTCCCTTGGCGAATGTCCCCACCGATACCATGATCCCGGCCCTTGCCAGCTCTCGGTAGGCTTCGCGGTTGGCGTCGGTCACTCCGCGGTCGCCCGCCACATATCGGGCCAGCGTCTTCCTGGCCTCACTCGAGAGATCAATCCGTTCCGGCAACGACGGCTCCATCTCCAGGAGCCGCTCCTCCTCGCGGCGGAGGACTTCCTCGCGGCGCTCCCATCCTCCGCGGTGAACTGGTAATCTTCCCCGTCCGACACCATGATCCCGGCCACGACCAATTCCTCGAACGCCGTGGGATTGCGGTCATTCACCTTCCACGGCCATCCATTGACGCGAAACCGGAACACGGCGACGGCATTCTCGGATAACCTGATGGTCTGCATGGCGGTGCCCCCCTTGGCGGCATTTTACGAGCGAAGCTGGATTCAGAGGAGGGCAGGCGCGGTCATTGAACGAGAAGAACCGCATCGCGATATACCAGGGGACATTGGGGGATACCAGGGCACATCGCTATACTGGCGCAAGACAGGCAATCTGGAAAAGATCGGTCGTCGCCATCATGTCATTGTCAGAAGAGGAACCGGGCCTCGAAGCGGAACCAGGGCTGGGCCCAGTGGGACTGGCTGGTCGCCCAGGTGATGGCGCCGCCGAAGTCGAGTCGGTTGCAGATCGACTGGCGAAGGCCGGGGCCGATGTTGAAGTAGGTCACGCCGCCCCCCTTCTCGACGTAGATCGGTGTCTGGCCCGGCTTGATGGCGGCGGTATAGCCGCCGTTCTCGAACGACCAGGCGTCCATCTCGAGGGTGGCGATCAGAGGGCTGTCGGGCGTCGGGTACCAGAGGACCTGGTTGAGGCTCATCAGCGAGTAGAAGACGCCGCCCGCCAGGCTCTGGTTGCCGGCCAAGGGGAATCCAGTTGCCGAACTGGCCCTGGAAATACGTGGTGGGCCCGAGCTTCAGCGAGGCCAGGATCGAGGGGTCCAGCGAGAAGTGGCCGGTGCCCAGGTTGTTCGATCGCGTTACCGGTTGGCGTGTAGGTCCGGAACTGGAAGGTGATCTGGAGCAACTCGCAGTCGAACAACAGCGACTTGATGCCGAAGTTCAGGTCGCTGAAGCCGGCCTGGGTCGGTGCGTAGCTCTGGTTGATCTGGCGGTAGGGGTACTCGATGAAGAAGCTGCCACGCTCGCCGGCCGCTTCCTGGTAGACGTAGAACTGCTGGAGCCGGGCGCGGGGATTGGTGACCGGACGGCCGTTCTTCCGCATCGCGCGTGACGCCCTGGATCCAGAACTGGTTGCGGTCGGGCCGGGTCATCGACTCGAGGTTGTCGTAGCGCAGGCGAGTCACGGTGCGCGGGCGGGCGTAGTCGGCGAAGAACGAGGCGTTGGCCGCGGGCACCCACGTGGGCTGGTAGCAAGGATCGGGGCAGCACAGGCATTGATAGAGGTTCTGGCAGAACGCGCCGACGACCGTGTTGCACGGCATTGCCGGCGGGTAGCACGGCTGGCGCCCCGGGATGCAACTACCTCCGGGACAGCCCAGGGACTCGTGGAACGCCGGTCCATCGCTGAGGCTGTGGAACCCGCCGCAGGTCGCACAGCCGACCGGCGTGACCTGACCGTCGGCCTTCGACTTCATCGACAGCAGATCCACCTGGACTTCCTCGGGCTGCGCGGGCAGGCCCAACGAGTCGGCCAGATTCGCACTTCGCGGCTTGGGGGGAGCTGGAGGCTGGGTTGCGTCGGGGGCGGAGGCGGCTGCGGTGCATCGGCGGCGAATGGTCGCGGCGGCTTGCGTCACGACCGGAGCGGCCTGAGGGCATGACGACCTCGGATTGGGCTCCTCGGGCTGCGGGGCGGCACGTCTGCGGCCGGCTTCGGGGCGTACTCCAGGGGCGGCAAAGGCTCGGCGAGGCTCGGGAGTGCCGCGGGCTGCTCGCGAGCCGAGTGGGTGCCTGGGCCGACTCTCGCACCGGGACCGGGGGCAAGGCCGGAGCCGATACGGGGCCGAGTCCCGATTCTGTCCCTCGGGGGGCCAGACGGTGGCTTTCGACCAGGTGCGCGGGGGTGGAATCTTGAGGCGAGCCGGCGCGGTGCGGCGGTTGACGTCGAGGAGGGCTCGGAGGCGGCAGGGACTCGTCGCGGTTCCGTCGTCGGCCGGGCACGCCACAGCGGGCAGCAACGCGACGATCAGCAACCACGCAGCGATGAAGATGCGACCTACGTTATTGGCGTTTCTGCACACGCGACTTGCTCCTTTTCTCGCCTCAGAGTCCAAACTGGCCCTCGGCACTGAGACCCGGACCGTGCCGGGGCGGCGGACTGAAGAAAGGATTGGCGCTGACTGGCCTCGATCGGACGTGGCGGACAGGAATCCGGACAGAGCTGACGGGAAACGGACGAGAAGGGTCAAAATGACTTGCGAGGCTGTGAAAGCATTGAGTCCAGATCTCGAATTCCGAATTGCGAAGGGACATGAAGCCGGATTTGAAAGGCATTTATTCATTCGGAATTCGTGATTTGGAATCTTCCATCCGATTCTTTCACAAGCTCTGAGTCCAGAGGCGGCGGTTATTGCCTTCAAACGGCCCGAGGTGCCAATCCGGACGGCGCGGCGACGGCTTGGCCGCTCAGTCGCCGCGCGGCTGGAACAACATGCCGAGGAGTCCACGGCGGCGGGCGCCCTCGGGGCCGGCGCGCGCCGGCTCGGCGTTCGACATTCGGGCCATAACCCTCGACCACCCCCTCGGGAACCGGCTCGGACGAGGGTGCGGTCGCCGCCGCGGCCGGTCCGGAGTCCAGGTGCCGGCAGGAACACCGAGCCCGAGGCGGCGACGGACGCGGGCGGCATCGCAGCGGGTTGGACGCCGGGGTCCGACGGGAACTGTGCCGGCTCGGGCAGGCTCGGCCCGCCGTACTGGTCGGGCCGGGGCGGCGCTCGGCCCTGCTCGCGAGCCCGGCGGAGGTTCGCGGCGCTGATCTCGTTGCGGGCCTTGGCCAGGGCGCCGAACAGGCTGCGCTGTCCGGAGGGCATCGCGGCCGGCGGCCGCGGGGTCTGCGATACGCGGAAGAGCGTGCGGCGGGCCTCGTCGACCGTCTGGGAGAACGTCTTGTGCTGGAGCCGATCATCATAGGTGATCGGGCCGCGCCGGGGCGGGTTGTAGGAGGTGGCGATGTGTGGGTTCGCCACCGAACGCTGCGTCCTGCGCTCGGGGGACGGGGGCGGCGGAGGAGCGGCCGGAGGCCGGACACCTTCCGGTTCGGGAGGCGGAGGCTCGGGCGGAAGGTCCTCCGGGACGCGCATCAGGCAGTTCTGCAAGGCCGAGAAAGCGGCGGCCTTGACCCGAACACGAGTTCTCGGCGGGTGCGCCGTCGGTCGTCTCGCCAGAGACGCAGATCCGCAGGGCATCGATCACCTTCTTGTCGCAGCAGCAGCCGCTGTTGAGCGCCCGGGCGGCGGCAAAGCGGACGCACTCATTGGGGTCCTGACGCAGGCCGTTGATCAGCGCCGTCTTGGCCTCGGGCCATCGCGTCGCAATCCACGGTGCCCAGGTATTCGATGGCGGCGACGCGGGCCTTGGCGTTGGCCTCGCTGGCCTGGATGGCGGAGGCCGTGGACGCCGCGCTGCCGGCTGCGGAACCCGGCTCCGCCGGGCGGAATCGTGCCCGGAGGCGGGCAGAGCGACGGGAGGAACCCGCCGGTCACGCTCGCCATCGGGCCGGTGGCCAAGCTGCCGAGCATCTGGCCGAACTGGCTGGCGCAGAGCTTCGCCATGGCACTTCTGGCCGAACGCCGCCAGATTGGCGCAGAACCCCGTGGGCGGCGTCGCGGACGTGAGGCCCGAGCCCCCAGCCCGCTCGCCGCACCGGGGATCGCTCCGGCGGCCGCTCCGGTCGGGACACCGGCGCCGGGACTCCCCCGGCAGACTCGGCACCCTGCGCACGCAACGACGGCGCACCGAGCACGACGATCACGAGCCCCGCTAACCAGACTTTCCGGGACGGCATACGCAGATCTCCCTCGCTTCGCCGCCTCACCGCTCGGACCCATCCAGGCCCACCTCGTGCCCGGCAATCCGCTCTCGTGAGTTCGTCGGCTTACACTCTTCATCGGTCAGCGATCTGCGACGACTTTATCGATTCTATCAATCGTAGTGGTTCGTCGAATCGAGCCAATTGTTCCCAGAGACCCTGCCGCTCCAGGATGCCGAAAGCGACCAACTTGCTGGGATGACCAGTCCGGACACGTCTGGTCCGCCCCCGTGATCCAAGCGTTTTCCCCTTTGATCGAATGATGCTGCGCGAAATTGGGTGATTCTTGGTGGATTCTTTTGATTGGGGGAATTCGGTGGGTATATTTGGTTTGGTTGATCGCCGCACGACACCTTCTCGATGAGTCCCATACCTCGAAACGGTGGGCGATCGCAAGATCGAAAACGATCCGGGAACCACAGAGACACGAATCGACGGGAGTTGCCACCAATCCCGAAGAGCGGCCGGTCATCCCAGAGAACCGACGCAGCGAACCTGGAGCGACTCAGTCCGGAGCCGGCACCGACATCTTGATTCTCAGAAAAAGTGGAAAAAAACCGACTGCACCATCTATGCAAGACGGTGTGTGTGCATGTTATACTGTGCGGTCGAATCGGGCTCACGAGGATGCTTCATTTGACGGGACAGGACGTGCGTGATCGAGTGCCATATCTTCGCAGGGATTAGAGCTTTATGAAATCGTTCAACCGGATGGGGCGTCGTACATCGATTCGAGACCGGAAGCGAACGACCAAGCCGACGGTCGAGCTCTGCGAGGAACGGTTCTTGCTGTCGATCCTCGTCACGACCGTCGATGACAACGGGAGCAACACAACCCCTACGGCGGGCTCGCTCGCGCGGCGATCATTCAGGCGAACAACACGCCCAACTCAACGATTGACTTCGCATTTTCGTCGGGCTCGAGCCCGTTCGTAATCGATGTGAACACCAATCCACTACCCACGATCGTCAAGCCGACGACGATCGACGGGACCACGGACCCGATCGTTCAGATCAACGGCGGCGGACAGGCTTTCGATGGCCTGACCCTCGGCGGCGGCTCGGGAGGCAGCACGATTGAGGGGCTGGAGATCGTCAACTTCGGCGGCAACGGGATCGTGATCCAGAGCCAGGGCAATCTCATCGGCGGGGTGAACGCAGGCAATATCATCGGTTCGGAAGGCGGTGCGGGCATCCTCATCAGCGGAGAAGGTGCCACCGGCAACACGGTTGAGGGCAACGACATCGGCACGGATTCGTTGGGCGCCCAGCTCACTAATGCCGATGGCGTGGACCTCCTCTCGGCGGGCAATACCGTCGGCGGGCTGGCGACCGGCACGGGGAACGTCATTGGCTTCAGTACCTCGGCCGGCGTCTCAATCTCGGCCGCGGCGGCCACGGGCAACGTGGTGGCCGGGAACATGATCGGGACCAATGCCAATGGTCTGAATCTGGGCAATGGCTCTGGCGTCGTCATCACCGATGCCTCGGATAACACAATCGGCGGGACCGCCGCGGGGTCGGCCGCGGCGAACTCCATCGCCTTCAGCGCCGGCGCCGCGGTGACGGTCGAGACCGGGACGGGAAACGCCATCCGTCAGAACCTGATCTACGACAATGGCACGGCTGGTAGCTCTGGGATCGTTCTCACCAACCACGGCAACGCTAACGGGAACACCACGAACCCGCAGTTGGCGCCGACGATCGTCGCGGCCACGTCGGTACCCGGTCTGACGACCGTCCAGGTGAGTTTGCCGGGCTTCACCGCCGGCAATTATGAGGTCGACTTCTATGCCAGCGCCGTGGGCGACACGACGGGAACCCAGGTTCAGGCCCACGTCTTCCTGGGGACCGAGACCGTCTCGTCCAGCGGTACGAGCATCGAGACCTTCAACACCACGTTGACCAGCGGTCAGCAGGTGACGGCAACGGCGACCTCGGAATCGACGGCCGCGAACCCCAACGACACCTCGCAGTTCGCCACCGCCACGGGCCTCAGTGACGCATTCTCAGTCGTCAACACTGCCGATAGCGGAGTCGGATCGCTCCGTCAGGCGATCACGGACGCCAATCAGAATCCGGGCACCTACACGATCTCGTTTGACATTCCCAGCGGTCCGTTCAAGATCAGCCTGGCGACTTCGCTGCCCCAGATCAAAAATCCCGTGTTGCTGGATGGGACCAGTCAGCCCCACTATGCGGGAACGCCGATCATTCAGATCGACGGCCAAACCCATTCCATCGCTGGCGACGCCCTGGATCTGGCGAGCACATCCACCGACAGCCGGATCCGTGGGCTGGACATTTATGGGTTCTCCAGCGGCGCCGCCATTGATGTCCAGTTGACCGGCGATGTGATCCAGAGCAACTACCTGGGCACGGATGTAACCGGTACCACCGCAATCGGGAACCAAGACGGCGTGTGGGTTAACGGCGTGACAGGGAGCACGATCGGCGGCGTCACTTCGGTGGGCAACCTGATCTCGGGCAACACGATCGGCATCTTGATCCAGGGCTCGTCGGACGCTCTTGTCGGTGGAAACCTGATCGGCACTAACGCCTCGGGGACCGTCGGCCTCGCCAATACGACCGCCGGCATCCAGATCATCAGCTCCTCAAACGATAATACCATTGGCGCGACCGCAACCGGTTCGGGCAACGTCATCGCGTTCAATACGAATGGTTCCCAGACGGCTATCGGTGTCGATGTGGTATCAGGGATGGGCGACACCATCCGTGGAAACTCGATGTTCGGCAATGACCAGGCCATCATCTTAAATACCGCGAACAGTGCCAACCACAGCCAGGCCCCCCCCACGCTGACGTATGCGACTACTTACAGCGGGAGCACGATCGTCGAGGGGGAACTGCTAACCGGTTTCTCCGATAGTACGACATACCATGTCGACCTCTACGCCAGTGCCGTGGGGGACACGCTCACGACCTCAGGTCAGGCCCACATCTACCTCGGCTCGGAGTCTGTCACGACCGGGACCAACGGAACAGTCGCGTTCAATTTCACCGCGAACGTCCCGGTGCCGGTCGGACAGGTGATCACGGCGACGGCGACCGATCCGACAGGCGACACCTCGCAGTTCGCGAACTCCCCGAACTTCACGGACACGACCAGCGCGACCGTGGTCAACGCGTTCGTGGTCACAACCAACAGCAACCTGTTGGGGACCCAGACCGGTTTCACGTCGCTGGCGCAGGCCATCACCAACGCCAATGCCGATACCACCAACACCAGTGCCGACACGATCAGCTTCGATATCTCCGGTTCGACGACCATCACGCTGACCGCCGCCACCTTGCTGCCGCAGATCAAACACCCGGTGATCATCGATGGGACCAGCCAGCCGGGGTACACCGGTGCTCCGCTCATCGTGATCGACGGAAACGGAGTGACGGGAGATGGCCTCCAGCTCATAACCGGTTCCGCCAAGAGCACGATCAAGGGCCTGGACATCGTCGATTTCGTCGGTGTGGGGATCGAGATCCAATCGAATAACAACTCCGTGCAGTCGAACTACCTGGGCATCAACCCGGCAGGGACGGCGGCCGGGCCGGGGAACACGGTCGGGGTACAGATCGACAATGCCGCGAGCAACACGATCGGCGGCAGCAGCGGCGGAGCGGGCAACGTCATCGCGTATAACAGCAGCGACGGCGTCGTGGTCAATGGTGCCACCAGCACCTCCAACACGATCCGGCAGAATTCCATCTATAACAACCCCGCCAACAGCCAGGCCGCCAAGGGTATCCTGCTCGAAAGCGGTGCCAACAGCGGCCAGCAGCCCTTGACCGATCTGAGCGTGACCTCCAGCGGTGGTCAGACCACCATCAAGGGCGATTATAGCGGCTTCACCAGCGGCGCCACCTATACGCTCGAATTCTTCGCCTCGGCCATCGGCGATAACAACCAGCCGGACCAGGCGGCACAATTTCCTGGGCAGTTCATCCCTTGCGACCACCGGCACGTCGGGGACCTTCGCGGTCACCCTCCCGGTGACCCTGTCCTTGACCCAGTTCGTCACGGCCACGGCCACCTCGCCCGCTGGCGACACCTCGGAATTCGCCACCGAAGCCTCGGTGGAGAACCCCTTCCTGGTCACCACCACTGCCGACAGCGGGTTCGGCTCGCTGCGGCAAGCGATCCTCAACGTCAACGCCGATAGTACCAACTCCGCGCCCGACACGATCAGCTTCGCGATCGGAACCGGACCGGCCACGATCACATTATCGAGCGTTCTGCCGGAGATCAAGCACGCGGTCATCATCGACGGGACCAGTCAGCCGGGATACGCCGGTGCCCCGATCATCGCCATCAATGGCGGCGGGTTGTCCTACGGCCTCCAGATCGCCGCCGGGAATAGTACGATCAAGGGCGTGGACATCATCGATGTCGCGGGTGACGGGATCGATATCGAGGCCAGTGGGGACATCGTGCAATCGAACTACCTGGGCATCAACCTGGCAGGGACGGCGGCCGGGCCGGGTAACCAGGTCGGCATCCTGATCAATGGATCGAACAACACGATCGGCGGCACCAGCGCCGCCGCGGGCAACGTCATCGCCTACAATGCTAACGAAGGTGTCCTCGTCAACGGCGGCACCAGCAACTTCAACTCGATCCTCCAGGACTCGATCTACAATAACCCCGCCAACAGCCAGACCGCCAAAGGTATCCTTCTGCAAGGCGGTGCCAACAGCGGCCAGCAGCCCTTGACCAGTCTGACGGTGACCTCCAGCGGTGGCCAGACCACCATCAAGGGCGATTATAGCGGCTTCACCAGCGGCGATACCTATACGCTCGAGTTCTTCGCCTCGGCCATCGGCGATAACAATCAGCCGGACCAGGCGCACCTCTTCCTGGGCAGCTCATCCCTCGTCACCACGGGGACTTCCGGAACCTTCGCGGTCACCCTCCCCGTCACCCTGTCCTTGACCCAGTTTGTCACGGCGACGGCCACCTCGCCCGCCGGCGACACCTCGGAATTCGCCGCAGAAGCCGCGGTAAAGGACCCCTTCCTGGTCACGACCACTGCCGACAGTGGGTTCGGCTCGCTACGGCAAGCGATCCTGAACGTCAACGCCGATTCCACCAGCTCCGCGCCGGACACGATCGAGTTCGCCATCGGGACCGGCCCAGCCACGATTACACTGGCGAGCCTTCTGCCGAAGATCACCCACGCGGTCATCATCGACGGGACGACTCAGCCAGGATACGCCGGTGCCCCGATCATCGCCATCAACGGCGGCGAGGTGTCGCCCTACGGGCTCCAGGTCTCGGCCGGGAATAGCACGATCAAGGGACTGGACATCATCAATGTCGCGGGCGACGGGATTGATGTCGAAGCCAGTGGCGACATCGTGCAATCGAATTACCTGGGCGTCAACCTGGCAGGGACGGCAGCCGGGCCGGGTAACCAGGTTGGGATCCTGATCAACGGTTTCAAACAATACGATCGGTGGCAACAGCACCAATGCCGGAAACGTGATTGCGTATAACAGCAGCACCGGCGTCGTCGTCAAAGGAGCCAGCAGCACTTCTGACACAATCCGTCAGAACTCGATCTATAACAACCCCGCCAACAGCCAGTCCGCCCAGGGCATCCTACTGGAAAACGGTGCCAACAGCGGCCAGCAACCACCGACGAGTCTGACGGTGACCTCCGCTGGCGGTCAGACCACGATCAAAGGCGATTACAGCGGATACCAGAGCGGCGTCACGTACACCCTCGAGTTCTTCGCTTCGGCGATCGGAGATAACAATCAGCCGGACCAGGCACACATCTTCCTGGGCAGTTCATCCCTCGTGACCACCGGCACGTCCGGGACCTTCGCGGTCACCCTGCCGGTCACCCTGTCCTTGACCCAGTTCGTCACGGCGACGGCCACCTCGCCCGCCGGCGACACCTCGGAATTCGCCGCCGAAGCCTCGGTCGAGAACCCCTTCCTGGTCACGACCACTGCCGACAGCGGGTTCGGCTCGCTGCGACAAGCGATCCTCAACGTCAACGCCGATTCCACCAGCTCCGCGCCCGACACGATCAGCTTCGCCATCGGAACCACACCAGCCACGATCACGTTGGCGAGCCTTCTGCCGGAGATCACACACGCGGTCATCATCGACGGGACGACTCAGCCAGGATACGCCGGTGCCCCCATCATCGCCATCGACGGCGGCGGGGTGTCGCCTTACGGCCTCCAGATCGCTACTGGGAATAGCACGATCAAGGGACTGGACATCATCAATGTCGCGGGCGACGGGATCGATATCGAGGCGAGCGGCGACATAGTGCAATCGAATTACCTGGGCATCAACCTGGCAGGGACGGCGGCCGGGCCGGGTAACCAGGTCGGCATCCTGATCAACGGTTTCGAACAACACGATCGGCGGCACAGCGACCCGCGCGGGCAACGTCATCGCGTATAACACCACCTACGGCGTGGATGTCAAGTCGGGCACGGACAATGCGATCCGCCAGAACCTGATCTACGGCAATACGGTCTCCGGCATCGAGCTCGTGGCCGGAGCCAACGCCGGACAACAGCCCCCTCAGCTCACGGGTGCTTACTCGATCAATGGCACGAGCACGGTCCAGGGAACCATCACAGGATTTGCTGATTCGACCAGTTATACCCTCGAATTCTTCGCCAGCATGGCCGGCGATCCCACGAATAGTGCCCAGGCCCACGTCTTCCTTGGCAGTGTGTCGATCACGACCGACTCCAGCGGTAACGCACCCATCTATCTCACCCTGAATGTCGCGGTCCCGTTCGGCCAGACGATCACGGCGACCGCGACCTCGCCCTCCGGCAACACGTCGGAACTGGCTGGGGCCGTCGTGGTGGCCAGTCCGTACGTGGTGACGAATACCAGCGACAACGGGGACGATACATTTCCGACGCTCGGCTCGCTCCGGCAGGTCATCGAGAGCATCAACCTACCGACGGCCGTTTCCAGCACGATCTCGTTCGATATCCCCACCGGACCGTTCGTGATCACGCTCGAGAATGGGACGCCGCTGCCGGCGCTCACCCGGCCGGTGTTGGTCGACGGCACGAGCCAACCCCATTATACAGGCACGCCGATCATCGAGCTCGACGCCAACGGGGCCCCGGCCGGCCTGACGCTGGGGGCCGTCGGCAGCGGCATCCAGGGCCTGTCGATCGTCGGGGCAGACGGACCGGGCATCCTCATCGACTCGGGCTCCGACCTGATCATCGATGATTATCTGGGCGTCAATCCTTCCGGCACGGCTGGCCCGGGCAACCAGATCGGCGTCCTGGTCAACAACGTTGGTCAGACCACGATCGGAGGCACCACGGCAGCCGCCAACCTCATCGGCTTCAACACGCAGGCCGGCGTGTCGATCGCTGGTACCTCCGCGTCGAACAATGTCGTCGCCTCAAACTTCATCGGCACCAATGCCGCGAATGCAAACCTCGGCAACGCCGTGGGCGTGGCGATCGACGCTTCGGACAATACGATCGGCGGCACAATCTCCGGCGCGGGGAACACCATCGCGTTCAACAATGGCTACGGCGTGGATGTCGTCGCGGGCACGGGCAACGCAATCCGCCGGAACCTGATCTACGGCAACACGGGCGCGGGCATCTTCCTGACGGGCACCGCCAACAACAGCCAACAGCCGCCTTCGAGTCTGGCGTACACGTCGGTCACCAACCTGACCACGATCGATTACACGCTCACCGGCACGCCGGGAGATACCTACACGATCGATTTCTTCGCCAGCATCGGCTCGAATGCGCCGGCGGCGGAGTTGGTGGGCAGCACGTCAGTCCTGCTGTCGACGTCGTCGCAGAGTTTCATTGCGTCGTTCAACCTCTCCACCCCGCTCATCAACGGCCAGTATGTGACGGCGACGGCGACCGACGCGGATGGCAACACCTCGAAGTTTGCGACGACCGCCGCACCGTTCACCGCTCCCTACGTCGTGACGACCGGCAGCGACAGCGTGATCGGCTCGCTCCGTCAGGCGATCCTGAACGCCGACGCCGCGGGAGGCACCCCGACCATCACGTTCGCGCTCCCTACTTCGTCTTACCAGATTACACCAACCGCGCCGCTACCGTCGATCACCACACCGGTGATCATCGACGGCACGAGTCTGACCGGTTTCGACCCCTCCACATCGGTGCTGGTTCAGCTTATCGGCAGTGTGTTCAACGTCGGTGGCGATGGTCTGACGCTCGGCGCCGGGTCCGGGGGCAGCAAGATCAAGGGTCTGGCCATCGGCGGGTTCCTCAGCGGCTCCGGCATCCGGGTCGAGTCCAACGATAACCAGATCCTGGGCGATTACGTGGGAGAGGTGCCGGGGGCGACTCCGGCGTCGACGCCTAACGCGTTGGGAATCTATGTGTCCGGCAGCGACAATACGATCGGCGGCACGTCCGCCGGCGCCGCCAACACAATCGCCAACAACAACGGGCCTGGTGTGACCGTCGACACGGGCATCGGGGACCTCATCAGCGCCAACCCGATCTTCAACAACAACCCCCAGGGCATCGTGCTCCAGAATGGCGGGAACCAGACGCTGGGGTTCAACGCCGCCGCCAGCCCACCTCCGCCGACGCTCATCCTGCGCGTCGACGACGGGCACGCAGCTCTCGATTACGGGGCAATTGTCGGGATACGCCGCGAACACGACGATCACGATCGAGTTCTTCGCCAGTCAGAGTGGCGATCTGCCGTTCCCCGACCAGGCCAACGTCTACCTCGGCAGCACGACCGCCACGACCGACGCAACCGGTGCGACCCCGTTCAGCGTGAGTAACTTGCCGGGGTCGGTCCCGGCGGGGTCGTTGATCACCTCGACGGCCTCCGACGCCGCCGACGGCCTGGGCACCTCGTCGTTCGCCGAGAACGTGCAGGCCCTCTCGGCCCTCTCGGTGACGACGACCGCGGACAACGGTAACAATACCGATCCCACAATCGGCTCGCTCCGCGCGGCGATCCTCGCCGCCAACAAGACGTCCGGTGTTACCATCGAGTTCGACATCCCGATCACCGATCCCGGTTACAACGCTTCGGCCGGCACCTGGACAATTCCCACCAATGTCGATCCCCCGCTGCCGCCCATCACCAGCCCGGTTGTGATCGACGGCACCACTCAGCCCGGTTACTACGCCCATGCCGCGCTCAACCCGTCGGATCCCCCGCCGGTCATCCTGATCGACGGCGCCGGCCTGGTCGGCAATGGCCTGACCCTCGACTCCACTTCCTCGGGTAGCGTGATCCAAGGGCTCGCGATCTACGATTTCAACAGCGGCTCGGGTGTGGCGGGCGCCGGTATCTACGTCCTATCCAACGACAACACGCTCGCGGCCGACTGGCTTGGCGTGTACCCGTCGGAGGGTGGCGCGGTGCTCCCCTCGCCCAACGCGGTCGGATTGGAGATCACGGGTGGCTCGTACACCAACTCGGACGGACTGGAGTTCGCGATCGGCTTGAACAACACCGTTGGCCTAGGAGCCGTTCTGAACATCGCCCCACCGGCCGGTAGCACGCTCTCGGCGATCACGGTCAGCGGGCGGAACGTCATCTCATGCAATAGTGGCGACGGCATTCAGATCGAGGGGGACGCTTCGGAAAACCTGATCCAGGATACCTTCCTCGGCACCAACCCGACCGGCACCGCGGCGCTGCCGAACGGCCGCTACGGCATCGAAATCGACAACTCCTCGTTCAACACCATCGGCGGCGCGACGACCGACAATCTCGTGCTCGTCTCGGGCAATAGCACGGGGGGAATCTACATCTCCGGGGATCCCTTCAACGTCGACTCCCAGTCGTCGAGCGTCAGCGACAATCTGATCCAGAACACATACATCGGCACCAACCTCGCCGGGACCCAGGCCCTGGCCAACCAGGGCGATGGCATCGTGATCGACGACTCGACGGCCAACACGATCGGCGGCACGGTCGATCGCCACGGTTGACGGGGCCACGATCGTGCTCATCGACCTGATCTCGGGCAACGCGGGCGTGGGCGTGATGATGCAGGATTACGCCAGCGAGAACCTGGTCGAGAACTCGTACATCGGCAGCGACGTCTTCGGCCAGCACGCGATCCCGAACACGAGCGGCGGGGTGGCGATTCAGGATTCGTCGAACAACCAGGTCGGGACCACGACCCCCGGTTTCGACGACCTGATTTCGGGGAACACGGGGCCGGGCGTGTCGATCTCGGTCACCTTCGGGAGTTCAAACGATAACGCGATCGTCAATTCGCTGATCGGGCCCGACCTGACCGGCACCAACACCAAGTACGCCCTGCACAACAGCGGCGATGGCATCGACATCGTCGACGCCGTCGGGACGACGGTGGGCTTCACCGGTTCGATCCAGGACCCGACGCCCGGCGGTAACACGATCTCGGGCAACTCCGGGTCTGGGGTTTCGATCGGTGGCGCTTCGACCGGGACGGTGCTCCTGTTCAATCTGATCGGTACCGACGGCACCGGGACTGTGGCGCTGGCCAACAAAGGCTACGGCGTAGTGGTCGACACCACGCCGAGCATCGGCTCGTCGATCGGGGGCGGGACCTCGTCGAGCCTCGGCTCGACGATCGGGGGGATGACCTCCGTTCCGAGCGATAGCGACGAGGTACCATCGTTCAACGTGATCTCGGGGAACGCGAAAGGTGGAATCGAGCTCGAAGGTCAGGGATCGAACCTGGTCGCGGGCAACCTGATCGGGACCGACATCACCGGGACCCTGCCGCTGGCCAACGGCGGTGCTGGCGTGTTGATCGACGGCATGTCTACCAACGTGATCGGCGGGACAGCGACGGGCGCGGGCAACGTCATCTCGGCCAACTCCGGGGCCGGCGTGTCGATCTCGGGCTCCGGCGCCAACGGGAACGATGTCCTCGGCAACCTGATCGGCACCGACATCAGTGGCCGGCTGGCGCTGGGAAATGCGCTCGGCGGGATCGTGATCTCCGGCGGCACGACCAACACGATCGGTGGGACGTCGCAGGGCACGGGCAACCTGATCTCCGCCAACTCCAAGGCCGGCATTTCGATCGTCGGGGCTGACACGACCGGGAACGTCATCATCGGCAACATGATCGGCACCGACATCACCGGAACGGTACCACTGGGCAATGCGGGCAGCGGGATCGTGGTCTCCGGCGGCTCCGCACAACACGATCGGCGGGGCCGTCTCGGGCATGGGCAACCTGATCTCGGCCAACACTGGGGCCGGGGTTTCGATCTCGGGCACCGGCGCGACCGCAACCGGCGTCGTCGGCAACACGATTGGAACCGACATCACCGGGATGGTGCCGCTGGGAAATAGTGGTGATGGTATCGACGTCGTCAACGCCCCGACCAACACCATCGGTGGGACGTCGTCGGGCGGCGGGTAACCTGATCTCGGCTAACCTTGGGGCCGGCGTTTCGATCTCGGGCACTGGCGCGACGGACAACGACGTCTTCGGCAATCTGATCGGCACGAACATTTCTCAGACCCTGGCGCGTAGGCAACGCGAGCAGCGGGGTCGTAGTTTCCGGATCTTCCAGCAACCTGATCGGCTCCGCGTCCGGCACCGGCGGCAATTGGATCGCGGGCAACCAGAAAGACGGGCTGGACATCCTGGCGGGCAGTTCGGGTAACACGGTGGTTGCCAACACGATCGGCGGTACGACCGGCGAGACCGCCTCAGCACTGATTGGCAATGCCGACACCGGAATCCTGATCCAGGACAGTCCCGGCAACACGATCGGCTCCGCGCCGACTCAGTTCACCCTGCTTGGAACCCCTGCCCTGCTTGGCCCCGGCGCCAACCAGGTCGTGGGCAACGGCGAAGACGGGATCTTCGTGAGCGTCAGCGGCAGCCTGGCCGCGGCCGAGACAATCACCGGCAATCTTGTGGCGAGGAACAGCCACAATGGCATCCATCTCCAGGGCGACCTCAGCGGCGATCAGTCGCTCGCCCAGATCAGCGACAACTTCATCGGGACCATCCTGAACGGTACCAGCACCTACGACACCAACGCCAACAACCAATCGCAGGGGAACGGTCTCAGCGGCATTCTCCTGGTCTCCACCTCGGCGAATACGTCCCAGCAGCCGGTCGTCGCGGCGACCGTCTCCGGTAACGTCGTCTCCAACAACGGGCTGAGCGGTGTGACGGTCCAGAGCGCGAACAATTCGACGGTCACGGCCGTCGTCCTGATCCGGGACAATGCGATCGGCACCGACAACACCGGCGAGAACGTCACAGCCAACCCTCTATCCAACGCCGCACTGCCGTTCGGCAATGTGCAAGACGGCATCGCGCTGAGCTACGTGACCGGAGTTACGATCGGCGGCCCGGCTTCGGCGGGCTCGGTCAGCCTCGCGCTGGCGAGCTCCGGCGGCAACCTGATCGCAGGGAACGTGGGCCAGGGCATCGGGCTCAACAATGCGACCGCGAATACCATCAGCGGCAATGTGATCGGCGTCGTCCTGAACTCGTCCGGCCAACAGGTTGATGCCAAGGACTTGCACAATAACAACGCAGGCAACCTGACCGACGGGATATTTGTGCTCACCTCCGTCGGCGACGTGATTCAGGGCAACCTGATCTCGAATAATCGAGGCTACGGTATCCAGGCCGACGCCACCGCGCAAGCCCCGACGCCGATCAACCTGTCGATCACCCGCAACTTCATCGGCACGAACAATGACGGCACCAGTGCACTGGGCCTGGGTAACGAGGCGGACGGCGTGTTCCTCGACGACGTCAGCCAGGTCACGGTCGGCGGCACGTCCGGCCAGGGGAACGTGATCTCCGGCAATCATGCCGACGGGGTCGACGTGCTGAGTTCCTCCACGATCCTGATCGCGGGCAACAACATCGGAACCGACGCGCAGGGCTTCAGCCTCCCCGGCAACGCGGCGTCCGACCTGGGCAATTCCTCCGATGGCATCTTCATCAACCAATCGAACCAGGTCACGGTCGGGGGGATCACCGCCGGGACCGGGAACACCATCTCGGGCAACCACGCCAGCGGGGTGTTCATCTCGGGGACGGTCTCGAGCTCGGGCGGCGGCACGACCTCCAATCAGAACGTCATCGAGGGGAATTGGATCGGCGTCGGCCTGGGAAGCCAGGGCCAGATCACAGCGGTCCCCAACGCCGTCGCCGGAGTCATCCTCAGCAACGCCGACTTCAACACCATCGGCGGCAGCGGCATCGGGCACCGCCAACGTCATCTCGGGCAATTCGCTCGACGGCATCCTCCTGGTCAACGACGCCCAGGGCAACATGATCGAAGGCAACCTCATCGGCACCGACCCGACCGGCTCCTCCGCACTCGGGCAACTCCGCCGACGGCATCTTCCTCCTGGGCAGCACGGCGGTCACCATCAGCGGCGTGACCCCGAATCCGACTCCGAGCACGATCTCCGGGAACACGATCGACGAGCAACGTCATCGCGGGCAACAACCAGAACGGCATCCAGATCTTCGGCTCTGGAGCGACCGACAATGCGTTCACGCATAACTGGATCGGCCTGTCGTCGGGCGGGACCCCGATCGCCAACGGGGCCGATGGTGTGCTGTTGAATGATGCCGGCCCATCGAACGTGGTGGGCGGCAACGGCCAGGGGAACATCATCTCGGGCAACAACCAGGCCGGGGTCGAGATCACGGGCTCGCCCAACGCGACGCTGGGGGCCGTGGTCGAGGGCAACTTCATCGGCACCGATCCGACCGGCAGCTACGCCGTCGGCAACGGCTCCTACGGCGTACTGGTGTACGGCTCGTCCGCCAACACGATCGGAGGCATGACCAGTACGCCTGGCACCGGCCTGGGCAACTTGATCTCAGGCAACTCCCAGGCCGGCATCCAGATCATCAACCCGGGCGGAGCGTTCGCCAGAAACAACATGGTGCTCGGCAACCTGGTCGGCACCAACGCCGCGGGGACCGCGACCTCATCAATGCCGCGGGGACCAAGTGGGCAATGGCAGCGATGGGATCGAGATCGAGAATGCCAGCGACAACATCATCGGCGGCGTCTCGACGATGGACCGCAACGTCATCTCGGGGAACGCCGGCAACGGTGTCCTGATCGTCCAGTACCCGAACCTCTCCGCCTCGAACAACCAGGTCTTCGGCAACTATATCGGCACCAACGCGGCCGGCACGGCGCCGCTGGGAAACCAGGGCAGCGGCGTGGAGCTGATCGACGGTTCGGCCAACTCGATCGGGGGCATTAGCGGGGGAGCGACTCTCCCCAATACCGAGGTGCCGACTGGCGGCAGCCCGGGCGACGAGCCCGGCAACCTGATCTCGGGCAACAATCAGTGGGGCGTGCTGATCCAGATCACGGGCGCCTCCGCCGGCCACCCGCAATCGGTGATCCAGGGCAACGTCATCGGGCTGGACGCGACGCAGACGTTCGCGATCGGCAACGGCCAGGGCGGCGTCTTCGTCGACAACGTCACGACCCAGCCACTCGGCCAGACGATCGGCGGCCCAGCCGCCGGCGGCGGGCAACATCATCACGGGTAACCCCAACGTCGGAATCGAGCTTGTCGGCAATCAGGCCGGCGGCTCCGGCTCCGATCCAGGGCAATCTGATCGGCCTGAATGCCGCCGGACAGGTCGTCAACCTCGTCATCGGCGTCGGCACCGGAAACGGGACCGGCATCCTCGTCAACAACGCCCCCAACGCCCAGATCGGCGGCACCAGCCCGGCCGACCGGAACGTCATCTCGGGGAACAACCAATCCGGCATCCAGATCTTCGACGTGCTTTCCACCGGGGACCTCGTTCGGGGCAACTTCATCGGCACCAATCTCCAAGGCAACGGGATTCCCCTCCCCTTCGAGCGAGAAGACGCCCGCCCAGAGCGTCGGAGTCCTGATCAACGGGGCCTCCGGAAACACGATCGGCCAGGACACCGCCGGCGCCGGCAATCTCATCTCCGGCAATAGCTGTGGGCGTCGAGATCACGGGCATCAAGCAGAATAACGGCCAGTTGATCGGCAGCGGCAATGTCATCGCCGGCAACCTGATCGGCACCGATGCCTCGGGCACGAAGCCCGTCTCAAACCTCGACCTGGGCGTCTTCGTCGACAACTCTCGCGGGCAACGTGATCGGCCCGGGTAACGTCATCTCGGCCAACGGCATCGCCGGCGTCGAGATCGTTGCCGACGGCTCGCAGCAGAATGTCGTCGCGGGCAACACGATCGGGGAGGGGATCCACGGCGAAATCTTCTCAGCCCAAGGGCCCGTCGATGCTCTCGTCCAACGGCCCCGAGGCGGGGATCCCCGTGTTTGCCGATGCCCAGCTCAACGGCGTGGTCGTCCTGGGCGCCTCGAATAACACCATCGGTTCTGAACAAGCGCATCGCCGGCAGCGCCGGCAACACGATCAGCGGCAACGTCCAGGTCGGGGTGTACATCACCAGCCGCGACTTCGACGGCGTGGTCTACTCGGCCCCGATCAATAACGCCGTCTCGGGCAATACCGATCCGTTCCGACGGCGACTACGGGGTCCTGCTCTACGACGCGCCCAACAATCCGGTCCGGCCGTTCACCAGCCCGAGCCGTTTCCTCGTCAAGAACAAGTTCGGAGGCAAGGAGACCAGCTTCCGCAATTACCAGGCGGGCTTCGACGCGGGCACCTCGCTACCGACGAAGAAGGTGAAGGTCAACCATCACGCCAAGGCGACCCATGTCGTGCATCGTGCCGAAAGAGCGGAGCATGTCGCAAGTGGTCGGAGAGCGCGAAGCACCCGTGAGTGCTGCCCACGTCTTGCATCGAGCCCGGCCCCGAGTGCCGGCCCTCTTTGAAACCAAGGCTCATGAAACCAAGGCCCATGAAACCAAGGCCCATGAAGCCAAGGCCCATCCCAAACGCTGAAAATCGCTCTCAGAGCGGCGGAGGCGTGATCGGGAGCGTTCGCCGCGTCCGGCCGTAGAAGATGTTGAGCATCAGGATCGCCTCGGAATCGAACGGCTTGGGACTGGTGACCGGGGTGACGAAGGCGGCGGTGAGCACGGCCGTATTCCTGATCCCGAAGTTCAGGCCGAACGTGAGGTCCACGCTATCGGGCGTCCCGGCCAGGTCGAAGCGGTTGAACGGGTCGCGGTGGTTGAGCGGATTATTGACGTGCAGCTCGAACGTGGGAGCCAGGGCCGTCAGCCAGTCGCTCGAGTCCTGGTTCCGGAACACGAAGTAACCGACGGCGAGGTCGTTGTAGACCATCGAGACGTCGTTCGAGTTGGCCGAGAAGCTGAACCCGCTGAACCCCTGGAAATACCACTTGTTATAGTTGTAGATGTAAGCGAGACAGGTCTGAAAGTAGGTGGAATTGAGCGGGAAGAGATAGGGTGCGCCGGCGAACCGCCCGGTGGCGGTCTGGGGTGTAGATCGCCCAGCACGCCGAGATCAGGCTGCCGGTCCGGACGTTCTGCGCCAGGATGTACTTGGCGAAGAGCGTCAGGTTGCCCGGCGCGGTCGAGGTCGGCGTGCTGATGATGTCGCCGTAGCTGTTGGCCGTCAGGTTGTCCAGGGGCACGCGGATGCCGACGGATCCCATCCCGTTGTTGAAGGTCTTCTCGATCCCGAAGTTGTAGACGTACGCCTTCATCTGGGTGATCGGCGAGAGGTCGCGAAGGTTGATGGTGTCGTTCAGATTGTTGTAGTAGTTGAAGTCGAAGAAGACGCGGTCCTGGGGCCGAGGCGACTGGTTCTCGGAGATCTTGAAGTTGCGGACCGACGGGTAAATCGGCGAGGCGCCGCGCGCCCCGGGGGGCCGGGGCGGCCCGGGCGGATGACCGCGAAGGCGTGGTGCTCAGCGGCGTGATGTCGCCGATCATGGCGAACGGCGTCGCGCCGGCCTCGAGAGTGCCCCCGAATCCGGCCCCGGTACCCGTACCGGCCTCGCCGAAGTGTCGGCGGCGGTCGAGGCGGCCGCGCTCGGCGTCGTCGCCGAGGGTTGGGGCGGAGTACCAGCCGTGGTGGCCGCCCCGGCCGCGGCGCCGGCAAGCGGCCGGCGCCGGCGATCGCTCCCGCTTCCGTCCCGGCCGTCGACGCCCGGGGCCGGCGGACCGCCGGCAATGGCGGCGCCTCCGCCCCGGCCGCGGCCCCAGGCATTCCGCCCAGCCTGTCCCTGCGGCACCGGCCCGGCCTGCGGGCTTGCCTGCTGGAGAAGGCCGCACTGCGGCTGACTGTATCCCGCGTCAAAGGGGTTGGAGCGACTGGCTCAATCCCCTCCTGCCGCCCATGGGCCAGGGGCTCCGAGCCTTGTTCCGACGCCATCGGAGCGGGTGCACTCCTCGCCTTCGCGGGGACCCGGGTCCCCCATGGACCCGGCATGGTCCCACCGTCGAACGGGTTGGCGAGCTGCCCAGCGCCGCGTTGCTCAGGATCCTCCGGGAGTCGAGGCCCTGCGACGTCGGGGCGACCGACTGGCCGCTGCCGTTTGCGTGCACGCCGGCGTTCGGGTCGGCGGGCGTTCCCGACGCGGCGCCTGAGTACTCCAGGCTGAGCGCACGAGGCGACGGACCCGGCTGAGAGGAATCCTGCGCCCGAGCACTCCATGCCCCGATCCAGGCCATCGCCAATGGGGCGAGCACGAACGCAAAGATCGGTTTAAGTCTCATGAATCCCGCCCTTATCCCTGACACGGGCAAGCCGTGACGTTGTCCGCCCGTTCCACACACCCTTCGCACTCACACCATCGGCCGGGAGTTGGCCTCGAGACCTTCGTGCACTCTCAGAAGCTCGTTCCCCAAGCGGCTCGGGAATTGCCCGAAACCCTGTCGATTCGCCTGAACACGGATTCGAGTACGGTTCGAGGGAGGAGCCCATCGGGAGTGGAACCGTTTCGCACGGCAATCCGCATCGTTGGGCTGGTAAAGTCTCCCTCGCCACACGGGGGCTCGAAAGGCTATTTACAAATCATTATTATGAAATGACATGCGGCGAATGTCCTGCATCGAGCCCGACACGGCTCGCCCCGAGGTCGGCTCACCGCGTATCGAGGACGACGTGGTTTTGGGAATCGGATCGGGCAACGCCCGATCGTGTTGTACGGGTTTTATCGGCTGGAGCGGTCGCATGGCTCTCGTAGATTTCGAGGATTCTCTCGAATGTCGGTCTGGGGGATATCCAGGAAGGCTGCGGGTTCAAGCCTCGGATTGCTCCACAAATAGCTTGATTTCGTGCGTGCCAGGTCCCATGGGGCACGAGGTTCACAGTCTGTTCCGAGAGGTCTGGCGGTCGCCTCGGAGAATGGGTGCAACCCACCCAGTGCCACCACTTTACGTCGGGGGGTTGTTCCGACCTTACAGTGGGCCTGACCGCTCCTCGATCAGCCTTTTTCCCTCGAGTAACGAGGACTTCCTCGCCCTCGAGGACCACGTCTTCGGCGTCCACGGTCGCGGATCGGGTCAGGAGCCATGTGTTCCAGCCCAGGCGCGCTCCGAAAGGTCCCGTCGCCGGTCAACTGGCAGTCGGGGACTTCCTCGGCCTTCAGGACGAGCTGCACGTCGAAATCGAGGGTCGGCTCGGCGTACAGTCGGATCAGGTGGACCAGCAAGAAGAACGTTTTCCGTTCGGTGACGGGATCACGGTCGGGGAGGAATTCGGTGAACTGGTCGTAGGTCATCGGGCCGAGTCGCACGCGGAACTTGCTCTGCCGGTCCCAGACGCGATCCCCGGCCACGGCCGAGACGCCGAGCTGGTTGTTTCCTTGCTCGCCATTGAGGCGCGTCCGGCTCGACGGCTCCAGTTGGAGCCACTGACCCTGGAACTGATCGATCCGGGTCGCGACCTGGAAATAGTCCTGAAGCATGGCTTCCAGGGCCGCGGCGCATCGAGGGCGGTGCCCGAGCGTGCCGCTGAAATGCAGCAGGACCAGATCTTCGATCCGCGCCACGATGCGCTCTTCCGGTCTCGCCATATTCGTTGACGCGATCCCGGGCGATGACGCGCAATCGCCCTCGCAAGGGCTTGGCCCCCAGGCCGATCAGGCTGTACAGGCAGTTCGTGAAAGGGTCCGGCTCCGGGCCGTCGTACTCCCCCCGTTCGAAGGGGACGTAGAACCGATACTTCTCCCAGGCCCGGTAGAAGAGCGAGACCAGCCGATGGTTGAACAGGTCGAACCAGTCGCGTAAGGCATGCTTCTCGGGGGTCCGGACGTCCCGCTCGATCTTGTAGAGCAGCTCGGTATAGTGCCGAGGGAGCACGCCGCTGGGGCCGGTCAGGCCCATGAACGCCTGGACCATCACCGGGACCGGCAGGCTGCTCGTCGGCCTCCGCAGCTCGTAGATGGAGCTGGGCGGGAAGCTCAGCGAGATCCGGGCCCGGAATCGGACCGCCTCGGCCTGGGGCGGCCCGCCCCGGCCGACCCGGACTCGCCCCGGTTCCATCCGCTGGAGCAGCCGGACCGCCTGGAAGAAGTCGAAGTCGTAACTCTCCTCGAAGAGCCGACGCGCGAGGGAATGGCGATGCAAAGGACTCGGCCGGGTCGCCGGCTGCGGAGCCGTGGCTTTGGGCGGTGTCGGCGCTGATCCGGCCGGCGCGGGCGATTCCACGCTCAACCGCGAAACAGGCTCCGGGTCGGGCTGTGACGGCGGCACCGTCGGCGCGGGCACTGGCGATGGATCGGCCATCGCGTCCGCACCGGTCGCGCCGGGGCCCTCGACCGGTCCGTCGGCCGCGGCTCCGCCGGGCGGCCTGCTGCGTCCTAGATCAGTTGTTGGTCCCCCGCCCTCGCCGGCCATGTCTTCAGCGGCCCTTCGCCTTGCGTGGTCTTGGCGACCAACTGGGTGAACGCGTTGATCGTCGTGTACAATCCGAGGAAACGCTCCAGCACGGATGCGAACAGGAAGACGCCGCTGCCGACGTACTTCTGCTCGTCGAATTCGATCGTGACTTCCATGCCGCGGCAGAAGCCCTCGACGCCAGCACCCGGCAGCCTGCCCGTGACGCGCCGGCTGCTCACCGCGGTGATGCCCTCGATCAACTGCCGGGTGACCATGGACCGCTGCCGGTCCAGGCCGGGATCGGACAGGTCGTAGAGGCGAAGGATTTCCTGGAGCGACTCGCGGCCCTCGATCGCATTGGCCAGCGAGAGGTGATTGAGGCAGAGGTGCGAGACCAGCCGCCAGTAATTGCCCCGGCGCAGGGGAGGCCGGAGCGGCAGCGAAGGAGAATGCACGCAGCGGATGCGCGCGAGCGGCGCCGCGGCCTCCAGGTCGAAGACCAGCCGCTCGCCGGCCTGCTGGAGCACGGCCGGCAGCTCGCGATTGGTGCAGGTCGTCCGCACCACCAGCGACGGGTCCGACGGGTTGATCGGGTCGAACCCCAGGTTCACCAGGTTGAGATAGACCTCGGTCCCCCGGTCGTTCGGGCGGGTCGACGGCCGTCGCACGGCGTACCAGAAGTCCCGGGCGTGTTCGAGCGTCGTGCCGTGACGGAGCGAGTAGAACGGCAGGTATTCGGTGGTCTCCCCCGCGATCGGATCGACGCTCGTGACCTGGTCGACCGAGTAGACCTCCATCCCATCCGGGTTCGCCACGTCCGGGACGATCCGGTACTCGTTGCGGGTCTTCGTCAGGGCGATCGGCTCGGCGGTCTGCGCGAACAGGTTGATCGCGGGCGTGCAGCCCAGTCGGAACGTCTCGGCCGTGATGTCCTGCTCCAGCTTGGGCCAGCTGCGGTCGAGGAACAGGACGATTTCCAGTTGCTTCTGGTAGCCCGCCCGGCAAGCCCGTCGCAGGCCCCGGATGTCCACGAAGTGGAACTTGTACGGGAAGGCGAAGAACTCGCTCAGCAAGCGATAACCGACGAAGGACTGAGGCGGATACGGGAGCAGGCCGTCTTCGCGCTCGAAGCCGACCTGGGCGAGACAATCGTGCGGCTGGAGACTCACCGGCGGCGGGGTCGCGGCCCCACCGGGATCGCGGAAGACGACCTCGAGCGCGTGGTTGAACAGCAGCTCGTAGAGCAGCGCGATCGTCTCGCTCTCCCCCTTCAGGTAGAAGCGCAAGACATCGAGGGCCAGCTCGGCGAACTTCTGACCGCCCTGGCATTCGAGCTGGATCCGCAGGGCCGCGGCGGCTCCCCGCGGCGGGCTCATCCCGCGCGGGAACGGCGGACGGATCAGCTTCGCGTCCATCACCCGGATCGGCCAGAGCCTCGTCGGATAGCCGGTCCGGTATCGGCAGGGGAGGTCGCCCACCGGCTTGGTGCTCAGGCGGCTATGCGCGGTCGATCAGGAAGCCCTCGGGCGAGCGGGCCCGGGCCGCGTCGAGCTCGAACTGCACGATCGCCATCGACGGGATCGGCGCCAGGTAATGCGGGTAGAGCACGCCCAGCAGCGCGGTCGTCAGCTCGGGGAACTCGTCGTCGATCTTGTGCTGGATCCGCCCGGTCAGGAGGGCGAACGACTCGATCAGCCGCTCGATGTGCGGATCGGTGCTCCGATTGGGCTCCAGGAGCAGCCGGCCGGCGGCGGCCGGATACTGCTGGGCGAATTCCTGCGCGAACTGGCGGATGAACGTCAGCTCGCGCTCGTAATAGTGATACAGCGTCTGGCTCATCTCACCCGTTCGCCTTCTGGATCGTCGTCTCTCCCGTCGTGAGCTTCAAGACCGTCACGAAGGCCACCTCGGGGGACGGGTCGACGCGCAGCGTCGCCTGGATTTCGAAGTCCAATTTCATGGACTTGACCCCCTTGGGATCGATCAACGTGGCCCGGACGTCGCGTGAGCCGGGGCTCGCTCAGCGAGATCGCCGCCTCGATGGCCTCGCCGATCCGCCGCGACGCCGTCCGGCACCGCCGGATTGATACGAGACCAGGTCGGGCATGCCGTAGGCGACGATCGATTTGCGGACCTCGACGAACTCCTCGGGGATCTGCTGATCGCCCTGATGCGAATTCAACAGGTCCTCGAGGTCCTTGCGCACCGAGTCGATCATCTGCTCGATGCTGTATCCGCGACGCCAGCTCGTCCCCTCCGACTCCGGGTCGATGAGGCGGTCGATGATCGACGGTTTGAGCCCTTCCTGAGATGCGATTCGAGCCATGGGCGAATCAGGTCCTCCGGCGCGCATGCTCTCGGGTTCGTGGTCGGAGTGCCATTCCCGCCATTCGAGCAGGCCGATCGCGTCGTCATCGCGCAGGTAGGTATGCAGGCCCGAGCCCAGGGTCGGCGCCGCCATCGAGTTCCTTCCAATCGGTGCCGCGGCCGAGCCGGACGGAATCGTCGGGGTGCTCGTGCGAGCCCGGGATAGAGCGCGGGCAGGAAGACATCGCCCTGCTCGTCCTCCAGCTCCAGGTGCGCGGGGATGAACAGCAGGTCGCGCGGGAATCGCGGGGGGTTCATCGTCAGCAGGCGGACCTGCTCCAGGCCGACCCAGAAATATCGGCCGTGGGCCATGACTTCCAGCACCCCGGCGAACAGGTCGTCGGCGTCGCGGAGCGACTCGAAGGCCACCCGTTGAGCTGTCCCCGGATGGCCGGGACCGCCTCGTTGGCACGGGCGAGCGCCTCGGCGGCTTCTGCCGGCCGCCCCTCGCGCAGGTCGATTGACCGCGTCGAGCCGCAGGCGCAAATGCTCCGACGGCTCGCCGAAGAACCCCGGCGCCACCCCGCGGGCGAACAGGTCGCGCCGCGCCTGCTCGGAATCCAGCAGCTTCTTGTAGATCGCCGTCGACGCGTCGAGATGAGTATCTTTATACTCAATCATATCGATCTGCCGCCGCGCGCGCTCGAGATCGCCGGCGAAGGTCAGCAATTCGAAGAGGAACAGCCGCTTCGCATGGTCGGTGGGATGTTCCTTGACGTCCAGGAGCTGGGCCGCGATGGCGTCTTGCAGCCGTCCGGACTTGTAGTGCTCAGCGGCTGTCATCTCTGGGCCTCATGAGAGTGTGCCGGGGGACCGGACCCGTCCCTCGATCCGTGAGTGTCGGCCAGAACGGGAGTGGGCGTCGTCGCCGAGCGACGATGGTCGTCCCACTCCCGTCCGATCCGATGGCCGTCCCCGCGCTCCGCGATCACGTAGCTGCGGACCGACCGCCGTCGCGTCCCAACTGGCGTTATTCGCCGGCGTGGCCGCGCCGGTCTTCTCGTCCTGCTTGCTGTACGAGATCTTGACCTTCGCGAAGGCGAAGCTGACCGACTCGGTCGGCGTGTCGTCTCCGCCCGACGAGCCCGACCACTGGACCGATTCCACCATGACGTCCGTGAAGTCATATTGGAGGAACGTCGGCCTGCTTGCCGGCCGTGCCCGCGGCCTTGCGCATGACCACTTGGCGGTGGCGTAATGCTGTCCCGTGCAGCACGCCTGGAAGAGGTCGCACGAGGAGTTCTCGGTCTTCTTCATGATGTTGAAGCTGGAGACGGAGACCTTGCCCGCGGACAACCCCGTGCTCCCGGACGAGACCGTCGTGGGATTGGAGGCGCCCCACGAGAAGGAGTAGATCGCGATCCAGCCCGTGGCTGGAGTGAGGCCCGAGGCCGTGGCCTCTCCACCCGCCCCGGTCGGGTTCTTGGTGCCGTCACCGATCAACAGATAAGTGTCGAAAGCCATCGTCATGCACTCCGGAAAAGTGAAATGGAGACTGGGCCGCCTGTCATCTCGCCACGAGATCGAACGTCAGAGGCGGCTCGTCCTGGGGCGTGGGAAGCACAACCCGAGCGCAGTGTCGCCATCGGACGACGAGTCGCCCCCGCCTCCTCGCCCGTCGACAGCGATTCCCGCAATCCTGCCCCGACCCGACACCAACGGCGCCGGGCCATCTCCGCGACCGTGCGTCGAGTCGGATAGGGCCGGCGCCGCGCCTCACGGCACGGCCAGCCATCACATCAACTCTTCTTGGGGATCTCGGCGACCAGCCGCATCGACGCCGACAAGGTCTCCAGCTGAAAGTGCGGCCGCAGGTAGGCGACGGCCTCGTACCAGCCGGGCTGGCCCTTGACGGCGCGGACCTCCACGTTGGCCTCGGCCAGCGGCTGCGCCGCGCGCATCGCCTGGCTGGCATTGCCCGGGTTGGGCAGCACGTACTGGTTGATCCAGTTGTTCAGCCAGGCGCGAGCAGTCGCCCACCTCCATGAACGAGCCGATCTTGTCGCGGGCCATCACCTTCAGATAGTGGGCGAACCGCGACGTGCAGAGGATCAGGTTGAACTTCGCCGACAGCTCGGCGTTGGCGTTGGCCGCCGGGTCGAAGTAGGTCTTGGGCTTCTGGCACGACTGCGCCCCCATGAAGACGGCGAAGTCGCTGCCCTTGCTGTGCAAGCAGCGGCAGGAAGCCGAGGTTCGACAGCTCGAACTCGCGGCGGTCGGAGATGGCGATCTCGGTCGGGCACTTCATGGCGACGTCGCCGTCGTCGGTCGGGAAGGTGTGCACCGGCAGGCCCTCGACCTTGCCGCCGCCCTCGACGCCGCGCGTCCGGGCCATCCAGCCGTACTTGGCGAAGGCGTCGGTGATCCGCGTGGCGTAGGCCCAGGCGGCGTTCATCCACGAGTACTTGTTGTGCTCCTTGCCGTCGACCTCCTCCTCGAAGTTGAACTCGTCGACCCGCTTGAAGTCCTCGCCGTAGGGCAGCCGGGCCAGCACGCGCGGCATGGTCAGCGCCACGTACCGCGAGTCTTCCGATTCGCGGAACGACTTCCAGGGGGCGTACTCGACCGCCTCGAAGATCTTGGCCAGGTCGCGGGGATTGGCCAGCTCGGTGAAGCTGTCGAAGTTGAACAGCTTGGGGCTGGCGTTGGCCACGAACGGGGCGTGCGCGGCGGCGGCGACGTCCGAGACATCTTCAGCAGGCTGACGTCCTCGGCGCTGCGGCCGAACTCGTAGTCGCCGACCAGCATGCCGTACGGCTGGCCGCCGAGCTGGCCGTACTCCTCCTCGTAGATCTTCTTGAACAGGTTGCTCTGGTCGAACTCGACGGCCTTTTCCAGGTCCTTGAACAGCTCCTGCTTCTTGACGTTGAGCACGCGGATCTTGAGGTTCTCGCCGGTCTCCGACTGGTGGACCAGGTAGTGCAGCCCGCGCCAGGTCGATTCGAGCTGCTGGAAGTCGGGGTGGTGCATCACCTCGTTCAGCTGGGCCGAGAGCTTCTTGTCGATCTCGCCGATCCAGGCCTTGATGTTGGTCTCGACGTCCTTGGAGACGACCTGGCCCGGCTTGACGACCTGGTCGAGGAACTGGCGGAAGTAGTCCTTGGCCCGCTCCTGCTCGACGTCGCTCTGCGGCCGGGTCGCCGCGATCACCTGGTCGAGCAGGTTCGGGCGCCTCGACGGTCTGCTCGGCGGCGCCGGCGGCCTGGGCTTGTTCGCGTTCCGGTGCTCATGAGGTTTTCTCCGCTTCAGGGGTGCCCGCCGGATCGTCCGATGCCGATGCCCATCTGACTGGCCAGCTCCTTGGCCTTCTCGGTGTTGCTCAGCACGTCGGCCAGCAACTGTTCGAGCTTGTCGTTGCCTTCCATCTTGCTCAGGAGCTGCGTGAGCTCCATCCGCATCTCCAGCAGCTTCTTCGAGCGGGCGACCTGCTCGGCGACCTCGGCCGGCTCGAAGTCGTCCATGCGCTTGAAGTTCAGCTCGACGGCCAGCTTCGTGTCCTCGCTCGTCAGCCGGTTCTCGACCTTCATCGCCACCCGCGGCGTCGACTTGGCCAGCACGTCGTTGAAGTTGTCGCGGTCGATGTTCGACGACTTTCCGCTCCTTGAGCGGACGCAACGGCGTGGACGGCTGGCCCGACAGGTCGGCCAGCACGCCGACGACGAAGGGCAGCTCGATCTTCTGCATCGCGCCGTTGGTCTCGACGTCGTAGGTGATCTGAACGCGCGGCCGGCGCACTCGATCCAGTTTGTGTTGAATGCTCGACATGGCACCCCCTCTTCGGAATCCGCCTCTTGGAACTCGTCCCGAACCCAGGGATCGAGCCGATCGTCCAGATGCGGTCCGACCATCACCGTAGCCAATGAGCAGTTCGCGCCCACACCGATTCCTGCGATGGGATATCGGACAGGCACGCTCCCGACCTCTCGGAGGTCATCAGCTCGGACAACGAGCATCTGGCATCAGGCAGGATAAGGCCGGCCCGGCACTCCTGCAACAAGAAACTGAGAAAACCCGAAAAAACCGTCGGACACGCGGGATGACAAGCCGGATCGTCAGCCGGCCGAGGAATCGCCGGCCGATCCGGAAAACGCGATTCTGGCTCGGTGCCGATCCGGCCATCGCCGACGAGACCGGAGCCCGTGGACTTGATTGCGTGTTCGACCGGCGGCGACGAGAGGTTCCGGCCCGCCCGGTCTTCGGCTGGCTCCTTCCTGGCCAGCCGACTCTTTTACGGGCCTTCCCCAGGCTCGTGACCGCGACCTGCGCGGAGATCCGCGCGATCTCGGCGGCCGGCTCATTACTCCGGCTCCTTGATCCCCAGCTCGCGATTCATCGACGTCAGCACGTCGGAGTCGCGGATGAGCTGCCTCATCAGCTCGGGGAAGGAGAGGGCTCCCAGCTCGACGGCCCGGTTGATCAGGTAAGGGATCGGGCTGTGAGGCTCCAGTCGCTGGAGCAGCGCGGCGGTCTGGGCCAGTTGCTGGTACACCTGGGCTCGCGAGTTGACCTGCTTCCCGAAGAAAGAGCCCCCCCCATCGGCCGTTCCCGCGCCGCCCGCCTCGCCTTCGCTCGCTTCCTCGGCGGCGCTCGGACAGGTCCGGTCCCTTGCGTCTGCAGGATCTGCTGCGCCAGCGCCGGCATTCGCCCACGGCCTGGCGCAGGCCGGTGAACGCCGGGGCGTACTGGCCCATCTTGCCGTTGAGCTCCTTGGCCAGGGTGTCGAGCTCCTGCCAGCTCTCGGTCAGGTCGTCGACCATCGCCTGGCAGTGTTCGCGCGGGGTCGCCTCGATGGCCTTCTCGATGTCGGCGGGGGAGATGCCATCCTTGCCGCCCTGGGATTGTTTCCACTGGAGCCAGCTATACCGGCCGCCCTCGCGCCAGACCATGGGCACCTGCCGCAGCGTGATTCGGGAAGCGGGCGCCGCGGTCGGCCTCGTCGAGCCAGTAGAACGGCGCCGCCCGGACCTCCAGGTCGTCCTCGCTCTCGATGGCCGGGTTGAGCCGATCCCAGCATTCCGTCACCAGCCGCCGCATCAGCCGCAGGCCGTCGCGCAGGCCGCCGAAGCCGTGCTCCTTGGTCAGGCCCTCGGTCAGCCTCGCGGCGACGAGCAGGTCCTTGGAGGTCTCGGTGAGCGTCTCCTCGGGCCAGCCGCACCACGCGCGGCCCAGTCGGCCTTCTGGGGCGATTCCGGCCGCATGGGGTCGTTCGCATCGAAGTCGTTGGGGTCGACTTCCTTGCGGTATTCCTCCAGCTTCTCCCGGACCGCGAACGGGACCGAGCCGCCCGCGGGGGAGTCGCCCGGGATCGGGGCGATCAGCTCGTCGAGATCGAGCACCGGTGGTGAGGGCATATCGACACCGTGGCGCCGTCAACTTGGAGGCGATCGGTTGCGAAGAAGAGCCGGTACGGAACCCGTCGACGGGCCCGCGCAGCGTCCGACCGCGGCCGTCGAGTCTAAGGCGTGGCACCTCGGGGAAAACAAGATCCCCGATGGCTCTCGTCGGCATGCCGGGGCGACCTCAGCCGGGCTGATCGCGCGGCGACTCCGGCATCCTGCGCCCCGTCGGTCTGGCCCCGCGCAGGTCGGCGCTCGCGCAGGATGGCCTCGATCAGGTTGGCCCCGCGCAGATCGGCGCCGCGCAGGTCGGCGCGGGTCAGGTTGGCGCCCTGGAGGTTGGCACCTCGGAGGTTGGTCCCGCGGAGGTCGGCATCGGTCAACTGGGCCGCGCGGAGCTGCGATCCCGGCCAGGTCGGCCTCGCCCAGGTCGGCCCCGTGCAGGTTCGCACCCGAGAGCTCGACCCCGGAGTCAGCTCGGGCCTTCCGGAGGTCCGCCGTGAAGAGGTGCGCGCCACGCAGGTCGACGCCGGCCAGGCAGGCCGTCGCGCAGGTCCGCGCCGGGTGAGATCGGCCCCGCGCAGGTCGAGGTCCTGGTCAGCCTGGACCGGCGGAGGACGACCTCGCGCAGGTCGATGGCCAGCAGAGGCGCCATCGGACGAGCTCGACCTCGACGAACGCCTTCGCCATCGGTCAGCCGGCCTGTGAATCCGTTCGCATCAGCTCATTCCAACTCGATCCATCGGGATTCGAAGTCTCGCGAACCGATCTCCGGCCGGCCACGCCTTGGCTTCGCCCCCGAGCAAATCGAGGGCACCGTCGGCCGGCCAGAGGAAGCCTTGCTCGACCAGGCTTCGGACCGCTTCCAGACCGATCGGCAAGATGGCCTCCAGGATCCTGGCCGAGCCGGGAGGCCACCTGGGGCAGCACGGCGGAGAGGGGCCGATCGCCCCGACAGAGCGTGAGCAGGTGGAAGACCAGCGGGTTGACCTCGCCCTCGAACCGCAGGCCGTCGCCGAGCACGCACCGGGCCTCATCGACGGTCCAGCCGGACTCCACCGGCTTGAGTCGCTGCGACAGCCGTAGCTCCGGCTGGCAGCCCAGCCGAAGATCGAGCAGACGCCTCATAGCTGCCGAGCCCCCTCCAGGAGATCGCGCGCGGCGAATCCCACCGCGATCCCCATGCCGTTGGGGTGGTTGAACCGCCGGTCGGTATCGACCTGGATCCAGTTGCTTTCCGCCGTGCGGCGCCGCAGGTTGATCAGCCCGGTATCGATCGCCTCGATCCCTTGCCGGTCGTAATAGGCCATCCACCGGTCGAATCGCGCGGCGAAGCGCTCCTGAGTAGTATCGGCCTGGCCCATCCAGTCGTGCGCATAATCGCCGGGCTCCCGGGACTGGGTGTGGATGATCCAGACATCGCAGCCCGAGCCGGCAAACCAGCCGGTGATCCGCTCGAGCCAGTCCTGTCCGGCGATCCGGACCCAGTTGCAAACGATCTGGGCGAAGCCTCCTTCGGCCAGGTAGGCCGGCGCGGCGCGGATGATCTTCTCGCAGATCGCATCCCCTTCAAGTCCGCTATCGCGGAAGATCAGGTCGTTCTCCGGCGAGATGACGAACGGCGGGTTGGAGACGATCCGGTCGAACAGGAGCTCGCCGGCCGGCTCGAACAGGTCCCCCTCCACCGGCCGGACATTGGTCGATCCCGTTGAGCTGGCAATTGAACCGCGCCATGGCGATGGCCCGAGGGTTCAAGTCCGCGGCCAGGACCTGCTGGCTGAATGCGGCGGCTTGCAGGGCCAGGTATCCGCCGCCGCTACCGAGATCCAGGGTCCACCGCGATGGGAGCCGGATCATGACCTTGGAGAGGGTGAGCGTGGAATTCGTGACCCCCAGCACGTGGTCGCGCCGCAGGCTGCCGTCGGGCTCGAAGCCATCGTTCGCCAGGATCAACCCCTCGCTGGGCTTGAGCATGACGGCGCGGCGGACGGCGTCCCCCGCGAGCTCGACCAGTCCGAGCTCGCCCCAGTCGGCCGGGCCCATCGGCTCGACGGCGCGGCGGAACGCGTCGAGCGGGACCGGCACGCCGGCCAGGAACAGGCGGATCAGGGTGGCAAGGGGGTCGCCGTCGCGGGTACGACGCAGCAGCCGGGGCCGGTCGAACGGCCCGAGGCTGAGCTCGCCCATCTCCTTGGCCCCGAGCCGCTTCAGGACGTGGGATTCCTCGAAGCCCGCTCGGTCGAGGACCTCGCGGACCCGGCGAACCGTGTCCGGCCGGTCGAGGGCCAGCGGGCTGGAGCTGGTCGGTCCTGGCATGGGATCCCCGTGGAGCGAATGACCGGGCGAAGGACGGGGCTCTCCCGACGCCGGGAATCGGCCACGCCCAGGTTATCCTATCACGATGGCCGATCCCAGGCAATCGACTACCTTGTCGGGGGCTCGCTCCACGGGGTCCCACTGGGTTCCCTATCAATTCGAGCCAGTTTCATCGCAATGAAATCAACGTTCCGTCGGGACTGCATCGCGAATTCTCTTGCCGCGCTCGATCAGCGCTTCGTCAGAGGCTTTCGGCCCGACGGCGGCGTGCATGAAGTCCTTCACATCCTCCCGTGCGCTGGCGTCGCTCTGGAGACCAAATGGCACATGGCGATCGGCCGCTCGGGGCGGCGGATTGGACGTTGGCGACGGCCGTGGCGCCTTGTCGAACGAGATGCGCCCTAACGCGGCAGAGCCGCAACCAAAGAGGACCGCACCGCACACCCAGAACCCTCCGAAATCCACGATCGCTGATGTGATTCCTGGGGGTTCACCCGGCGTTAAAGGCTCGTTTGAGCAGGCCGCTGGTTCATTTCTGCGGCGAGTACGGGTGCAGGACCGTGTCCTGACTGGAGCGGGAAACCATTCGGTAATCAGGGCTTATCTCGGGATTCGTCCTGGGATTATCGTCCAGTCGCGGCTCACAAGTGCGACCTGAAACGGAGGCTCCGGCAACATCCGCGAGTCTACTCGAATGTCGAAGCGATGTCCACAAGATGTGCGCACGGCGAAGGGATCCTACAGAGATCTCGCTGTCCACACTTCACGATGGAAGTTACCTGCCACCGCGCAAGACTCGCTTCGGATTGCTGGCCCGGCTCTACCGGACGGGATTGGCTACTCACAGGGTTCCTACAAAAGGATTCACGTTTGTGGCGATCCTCCTCTGCCGAGCTTCCTGGCGCAATGTCCCCATTTGGTCCGTTCTTTGTCAGGTACTACCGGTGAGCGGGGGGAACATCGCCTCGAGCGCCTTGGCTTTCAGATCGCTGCTTGCACCACTGGAAATCAGGTCTGCCATGCCAAGCGTTTCGGCCTCGATCTTGACGTGGAAATTGTATAGATATTTCCTGTTGCCGAACCAGGCAACCATCGTGAGGTTGACGACGAACCCCTGATGGTTGCCTAGCCCGTACTCCTTGGCCGTTAGCTGTGTTGCCCTCGGACTGTTCGTTTTGTACTGTTGGAGGAACCACTCGCAGAGCAAGGCAGAGGGTTTCTTGTCTGAACCTTTGCTGGGATTGTTATCCAGGGTGTGGGCGGGAATGCCGTAATTCCACCGGATGTATGTGGCAAAAGACTGTGCCCCAGGTCCGTCGATTTCCTTGAACTCTTCGGGTATTGCATGGCCCGTCAAGAAGTTATTAGCCGCGGCACCCGCGTAACCGCTGACTTGGACCCAGTTCAGTTTTGACATCGATCACCCTCCTTAGACGAGTGGTACAGTAGGTAAACACATCTGAAAAGGCTTGAGTAGGGGACGGTCCTGATTTACCTGAGAAGCCAGGCAATTGGACGGTGAAGGGGACATTCCTATATCTCTCGGCAAGCCAGACGATTTAGGAAGTCCTTCTCCTGACTGAGACGGTGACATCGCTGCTCAACCCGCGAGGGGGTTAGTTCGGGCAATTGTTCCACTCCTGGACTCGTTTGCTCGTACAAAGAGAGAAATGCAGCCTCCCCGCGATTCGCAACCGAAAGGCGAAAAAAGGAAAAGATTCCAGGCAACCGAGTCATCGATCTCGGTCGACCGGAGCGGGATCGACACGACGAAACCTCGGCCGACGGCGAGGTCGTCAGGCGCCGCCAAAGTCGCGGAGGGTGATTCGACAGGAGTTCGCACCGGGGCGATCGCCGCGGTTGAGCGTGAGGCGAGCGTTGTCCCGGGGGAGCCTCACGGATTCAATTCTCCCGTCGGGCCGAGGCGACGCCATCGAGCACCAGGTCGGATCCGAGCCGCCGCAGGAGCTTCTGCTTCCGCTTGTTGACCGCCTGGCGGGTAACGCCCAGTTCGCGGGCGAGGTCGTCCTCGGAGCAACCGTCCCAGAAAAGCTGGCGGATCAGCCGCAACTCCCCCTCGTCGAACGTCTGGAGGATTGCTTCCAGCCGTTCGAATAACTCGCTTTCGTGGCGTTCGGCCCCGGTGGCGGCGAGGTCAGCGAGTCTGGCGGCGGGCCGGCAGCGGCGGCCGAAACTCCACTCCTGTCGGTAGCGGGTCCAGACGCTCTCGACGACGCGGCGATAGAGGAACGCATCGAGGGGCACGAGCCGGCTGGCCTCGAACGCAAGGATCGCCTCGCAGGCGGCCAGCGCCCCGTGGGCGCGGGCCTCTTCCAGCCATTCGTGATGCGACCAGCGGGGCGGTATCCGCCAGGAGCGAATCCGCGACCAGCAACGCGCCCAGAGCGATGGCCAGTCCGTCGGGTTGGGAGGGACGACACGTCCCGAGAGCGGCCGAAGGAATCGCTCCGGGCTGCAAACCACACCAGTACCCCTGCGTCGAGGGCATTATCCGGTTATCCTTTCCGCGAAAGGAATACGCCAGTAACCGAATCGTCTGCTAAATTGCAGGTCCGACGCGTTCTTGCCGGCTGAAGAAATCGCCTCATGCCGGCCGATGCGATAGCACATCGATCAATCGATCGCTTCGATGGACATTTGCGACTGCTACCCCAAGACCTCATCGGGTGGTCTCTGCTTATGAAATGCTAATTTGAACGCCAAAATCCGTGTTGTCAAGGAAAAAAGCGAGATTTTCTCGCACACCGCCCCGAATCGAAGATCGTCCAAACCCGGTCATTGGGCTCGGCCTATCCGCACAGTCGCCCAGCCGAGGATGATCGACGCGCCTTGGCCGGTCGGGTTGTCGAACCTTGCGGCGTTCGGACTGTCGATCCGGACGCTTGGTCAGCCCCGCGGGAGGGTCGGGCCGCCGTTGTGCGAGACCTGACCGTCGAACATGGTGCCGACGTGCCCGACACCGGCGCCGGGCGGGCAGACCGATCGGCGACCGTCTCTTCCTGACTCGGTCTTTGGGGTCATCTCCTTGGGGACCTCGGGTCAGGCTTGGTGGCCGGAGAGCCCGCCCGGTCGAGGGTCAGCGGGCTGGCTTCGGTCGGGATCAGCAGAATCCCCTCTCTTGAATGGTCGCCGTGTGGCCACCGCCGGTACCGATTGTGATCCTACTCGTCGACAGGACCGCGAACGATTGCGTATTCTGAGACGCCAGAAGCCGGCAGACAATGCCGCGGTTGCAGCCGGAGACCCCCCACCGACTCGCGGGCGGTCTCGCCGCCGGTGATCGGTCGGCCTCGGCGGCAGGGTTCGAGGGTGGTCGTTCGCCTCCAGTGTCGTCCGACGGCCAGGTCAGGGGATGTCACAGCATGTCCAGCAAGCCACCCCGCCGACTCTTCCGCTATCACGATCGCCCGCGGACTCCGGCCAGGCTGGCGCCGGGGGATTCGCCCGCCGACGTCGTGTCGCCGATGGCCAAGGCCGTCAAAGCGTTGGAGACCGGCGACTTCACGGCCGCGATCGACCACCTCGAGCACGCTCTGCGGGTAGACCCGGCGTCAATCGACGCGAAGTTCCGATTGGCCGCGATCCTGGCGAGCTATGTCGGGACGACAGAGGCGGAGTACCGGACCGCGCTCCGCCTCGCGCGGGAGATCCTGGAGGTCGCGCGCGGGATTTGGCGGCGCCCACTACCTGGCGGCGGTCGCCTGCCATTGCCTCGGCCTGGACGAGGAAACGGCTTCCCACCTCGACGCCGCATCGCGGTTGATCGAGGAATCGGACGCCAATTACGTCCCGGTGCGTTTCCTCTCCACCACACTGCGGCTCGAGACCGGCGATCTTGGCGTGCTCCCCGACTTCTTCCACTGGGAGGGCCGTCACCCGGGCCGCCCACCGCAACTTGACCAGATCGGGCCGCCCTGGGATGGCTCTCCCCTGGGCGGCCGCAAGATCTTACTCTACACGAAACGGAACGGCCACGGTGATGCCTTTATGTTCATACGGTTCGCACCGATGGTCAAGGCCCGCGGCGGGATCGTCCTGCTCGCCACCGATCGCGCGAAGGCCGAGATCCTTGCCGGGGCTGAGGGGATTGACCAGGTGCTCGTCGAGGGGACCGAGGTGCCGAACGACCTGTGGCGCCACGACGTCTCGTGCGCGGTGATGCAGCTCCCGGCGGTCTTCGGGACGACCCTGGACTCGATCCCGGCCCGCGTCCCCTATTTGCGCGCCCCGGAGGAAGCCCTCGCCCGCTGGAGGCCGAGGGTCGAGGCGCTCCCCGGTATCCGGGTCGGCGTCGCCTGGGCCGGCAATCCCCGCAAGTTACAGGATCGCCTGCGATCGTTCCGGCTCGCCGATCTCGGGCCCCTGGCCGACGTTCCCGGGGTGACGCTCGTCAACCTTCAGAGAGGTCGCGAGTGCGAGCCGATCGCCGACGCGGGCTTCCCCGTCACGACACTCGATGACGCATGTCAGGACGACACATGGGCGACGACCGCTGCGATCGTGGCCTCGCTGGATTTGATCGTCACACCGGATTCCGCCATCGCCCACTTAGCCGGCGCGCTGGGACGGCCGGTCTGGATCGCGCTCCCATTCCAGGCAGAGTGGCGGTGGCTGCGACACCGGGAGGATAGCCCCTGGTATCCCACCGCCCGGCTCTGGCGCCAGGAGAAGTTCGGCGACTGGGCCAGCCTCTTCCGGCAGATGGCCTCGGCGTTGGCTGGGCATGTCACCGGGGCAAATCCAGGGCGCCGGTGACCGGCCTACACCGCAGGGAGGAAAGACGGGATTTCGTGTGCGTCCGCTGAACCCCGTTCCCTCGGCGGCTCGGTGGCGGCGGCTGACATCCGTCGGTCGCCGGGTACCCAGAATAGTGCCAGCCCGTCGAGACTTGCGTCGCCAGCGCGAGATGCAAGCCTTCATGGTGCCTCATGCTCCGCACCAGGCCGGCTGGCACTATTCCCCGTTTCTGTCCCCTTCCGGATCGGACGACGGGCTGAATTGCGTTGAGAAGTCGCCCTCGAAATTGAACGAGCCGACGTGCGTCAGCCGGCTGTGCAGGTCGATCCAAATCTCACCGCCGATGTCCGTCCAGCGGCGGCAGAAACTGTAGTCTTCACTGAGATAATACCCGGTCTGTTCGTTGACTAAACAGTTGAACAAGGCGTACCGCCATTGGCTCTCGCTCGATTCGTTCTTCGGACCGTGCTCGTGCTGGTATTTCAATTCCGGGTACTTCTCAATCATGCGCAACAGCGCCTTCCGTTGAATCATCAGAAATCCCGTGGCGGCATAGCTTGACTTTGCAAATCCTTCTTGGACCGATATCGGCTCATCGCCAAATTGCACGGTATACGTCAGTGCGGCCGATTGCAACGAGGTCAGACCCGCCTGGATGCACGCTGCGACCTTGCCCCAATCGAGGCGCTTCACCGGGTAGATTGCCGCCGACATCGGGGCATCGAACTGCATCAATCGGAAAACCTGGGCTGGCTCGAAGCCGATATCGGCGTCAATGAAAAGCAGATGCGTTGCGGCTTCTTCCGCGAGGAATCGCGCGACGATGTTCTGCCGCGCCCGGGTAATCAGCGCATCGCCGCCGAGCATATGAACCTGCATGCGGATGCCCCGCTCATGACATGCAGACTGAAGTTTCAGCAGCGATCCCGTGTAATTGGTCGTTACCTGCTTGCCGTAACACGGAGTGCCGATGACGAGATATGGAACGGGCGTGGAGGCTGCGCTCATCGTAGGCGTGAATCCCGGAGTTGTGAGTAAGGTAAGGGGACATTGCCAAATATTGCCGTAGTTCGGGCAATCTGGTGAAATCGGTCTTCGCCAGGTCGCCTATTTTGCCGCATTATCTAGCAATTTCCCCGTTTATTCGCTTTCAACAAAAGACGTTTACTCAGACCGTCTTCTCGCTGGTCCCCGTTTCCCCTTCCGCTCCGGCGGCTTGATCGTCGGGCGGCGGCACCGGGACGGTCCTGGACCCGTTCTCGTCGCAGAAGGCCGCGTCCGTGACCGTATCTCCCTCGGCGGCCGCGAGGAAAACGCGGATCGGACCTTCCTGAGTCAGACCCTTCTGAAACTCCTTCAGTCCCGCGCAGTAGAATTGGTTGCAGATGTCTGCCCGCATCTCCCGGGGCAATGCGCAACCGGCCGGGCCGTGCAAGATGCACGAACCCTCCATGCTCACTTCTCCCACGCAGGCAAGGTAGGCGTCGAGGACGTCGCCGGGACGGAGGTCGGGATTTCGCGACATGTAGCGGCGGATGGTCTCGACGGACAGGTACGCGTGCTGGCCGCCGGAATGACAGCAATAGCCCTGGCAGACTCCGCACGCCGGTGCGCAGGACGGCAAGCTCCTCCGTGTTGGGGGCGGATTCAGGGTTCACGCTCGAGTCAGACCCGGCCTCCTCGGCCTTCGGGGCGGCTTCCTCGGCACCCAACTTGGTGATGAGTTGGTTTAGGAAGTCGCGGAACACGAGCCACCGTTCCTCAGAAGGTTTGGTGGCCTGTCGCTTGACGTGCGGGATGTGGACGAGCCGATAGGTCTCCTGGTCCTCCACGTGGGCCACCACGGCCAACTGATCGCGGAGCGCCAACACCTTCGCCTCCCAAACCGCGCGTCTGCGCCGTTCCTCTTCCTCTCGCCTGACGATCGCCTCGATCGCGGCCTTGTTTGCGACCGCCATGCACGCCGGCGACGCACAGGCCCGCAGCCCGTACTGGACGGGGCTCGAGCCGCCCGGCCGCAGACCGAGCAGATCTGGTGAGGCGTCAGTTTCGCGTACTGCACGCGGCATGGTTCTCCGCAGAACCGCGCGTGAAGCACCTGCTGGTGGATCGACAGCTTGGAGTTGCAGAACGAGCAGGCGGCCCCTTTCGGCAACATCAGCCCCCACCTGGGAATCGTCGGAGCTTCGCCGGCGTCGCCCAACGAGCGGTCGGTCCCTTCCGGCACCATCTCGAAACCTCCGCGCCAGAGGTCATAAAGGTGAGAGGTAATATAAGGGAGGACGGAAACTGGACGCAACAAAATCGGTCCCTGCAAAAGCGAAAGTGCCGTAGCCGGTGGGTCGAGCCGCAACGCGACGAGGCCCACTGGGAACCACTCCAGCATGTCCTCGGTGGGCTCGGGCCGGCGTATGGCACCGGGGACTGGCTGGACACGGCCGCGATAGTCAGTCAGCTCGACCTCGTCATCACACCGGACACCGCCATCACCCACCTGGCCGGTGCGCTCGCCAGGCCCGTGTGGCTCGCCTTGTGCTGCCGGTCGGAGTGGCGCTGGATGCGTCACAGGGACGACAGCCCGTGGTATCCCACCATGCGGCTTTTCCGACAGGACCGGCTCGGTGACTGGGGGCCGGTCTTCCGTCGCATGGCAGAGGAACTCTCTCGCTCCCTGTCGTCTTGACTTCAGGGCGTCGATGAACGCCGCCGAACCGTCGTCCGCTGTATCCCTTCCGTGCCTCTGAGCAGGCGATTGGGGGACGGGCGAGACGTCATGGGTCCGTCACGCTGAAGCAAGGAGCCACGCGATCAACTTGCCTAGGTTGCCCAAGCCGCGTCGGGATATAGGAATGTCCCCATTCCTCCCTCCCAGCAATGTCCCCTTTATTCGCCCGGTTTGTCCCTGCTAAATAATGCGACCAATTCTCTGAAACAACCCTGTTCCCATCGTATTATGAAACGCAATCCAACCTACGGCCGCCTTGCCCCAGTGTCTCGCCTCGTAGTTCGACGCTTTGTCCAGCATGGTCCGCCCATGGACAAGCTTGGTTGTCCTGAGCATCTCTATATCATCGTTCTCGAAGAGTAAGCATCCCCCAGGATCGCCCGGACCCCTATAGTAGACGAGGAAGTGCCGGTTGCGGTGGTCCCTCTCTAGATTTTCCAGAGCCCTCCCGAGGCCTCGGAGCTCCGCCGGCTCGAAGAACGGCGTTTGCACTGCATCCACCCGACGAAAGAGCGTGGACTAGAAGCCGATGCGATAATCGATCACACCGTTAATCGAGAGGGCCAGCGCCACTTCGATCAGGGCATGGTGGTTGTTGTGGACGATGGTGCCGATCGGCAGAAGGTAGTAGGCCTCCGATATGTTGTTGTGCCCCCAGGTCTCAAGAGCCATGATGGTATCGGTGGTCGTCCCGGAGATGTCGGCCCCGACAATCAGGCCGAAGAGTCGGTCGAGCTTCAGGATGTTGCTGTTGTTTTGTGCGCTTGCCGATCGCCGGATTGGCGAGAGATCCGCCCATGCCTGAGAAGGCGGTCGGGAGGCGGCATACGAGTTAGGATGTGAGGCTCGATCGCCCGGCCCGGGCCTCGATCGCGTCTCCCCGGGGTCCCAAACCTGCGTGCTCGTATCAGGTACGAGAGCGCCGGGTCGGAGTGGCTTCTTATCAGATTCGAGAGCGCCGGGTCGGAATGCCTCCTTGATTGACGCAACATTCTCCTCCCCAACCAGCCCCCCCTTTTCTATCCAGCAGCCGATCAATCGGATCAGCTGCCTGGCAGTCGGTGGCGTCGAGGTTGTCGCGGTTGTCGAGGTCTCTCTTCAGTTGATCAAGTCCGAGGACCGACCTCGATGTGGTCCTAGCCCATACGCCCAGGGCACTCTCATCGTGAATCGCTGCGTTAACCAAATCGACGCGCCTCGCAATCATCGTCGTGAGAGCAGCGCTCACGGCGGCCCTCAACCTCCTCAGCGGCTCGGACTGGTCGAAGAATCTGTAGATTCTAAGGGCGATCTCGGCCTCGAGTATTTGCTTGTCTTCACAGAACCTCCTTACCATCGCCGGATTGTCGATCCACCTGGGCATCGGCGCTACCTCCTCGGGGACGAGAAAAGAAGGACAGTTGGCGTCGGTCCAATCATCGACCACGGCCATAGGCCGTGGTATGAGGAAGGCCCCCCGAGGGGGCCGTTGGGGTCAAACCAACCGACGACGCCTTGTATCGCTCGAGACCGCCGTCACTTCGGATGCCAGCCCCATGAACTCACGGAGAAATACCGCGGGTCGCTTGAAGCTCTTCGAGACACTCTGAGGAGACCCCCATTATGCCAGGCCGATGTCGTTGTACGGAGGAAGCACGCCGGATCGCTCGAAGCTCTTCGGGTCGCACGGCCAAAGGCCGTGGATTTAGGATTTATTAAAGGGAAAAAAGGTGTCATGGAGGGGAAAATTGGTGTCATGGGGGAAGTCGGGGTCGCAAAAGGCGAAAAGGGCGAAAAGGGGACATTACTAATTCTCAACGGGGTATGGGCAATTTGGGAAATCGTGTGTTCCCCAAACTGTGCATCTATCCGCAATAATTAGCAATGGTCCCTTGTCCCTACGGCAAGGAACCAAAGGCCTCCGAAGGGGTCCGCCCCGCGCCGAGCCTTCAGACTTCCTAATAAACTGGATGGCCCCCTTCACCCCGTCAAGAAAAAAATCCGAAAAACCGTCTGGAATTTCTCCAGGGAAAAAAAGGAACGGTGCCGCACGCATTCACGCGTTCGACGGTTGGCCCGCGCAGAACAGCACCAGCACGGTGAGAATCCAGAAGAAAACCGTGGGGACCGAGAAGAGGGTCGCCCAGCGGACGTACCCGTGTTTGGCCGCGGCGATCGTTGAAGCGTCGACGATGTAGACCGCGATCTCGTCGAGCCAGTCTCTTTCACTCATGGTGGCGATCAGGGCGACGAATCGACGGGGATCGTGGCCGAATTCACGGGCAATCCGGCCGAAAAAGACGCGGCTCGCCGGCCGCGTTTGCTTTCTCCGCCGGATCCGAGGCAGCACGGTCATGCCGACCATTCCCATCGAGATCATGTAGAGCAACAGGTAGACGCCGCCGATCACAATCAGCAGATCGAGCGAAGTCGTGTCCCACTGGCGGAATGCCTTGCGGATCTCGCCCACGTTATAAACCAAGGGGCTGATCAGGAAGGCATGGATCGTCGCGAGGAACCCGGCCTTGGAGTCGGCGAACCGGAGCTGGTCTTCCACACGACCGAGGAGCTGGAAGCACGACGGGAGTCCCGAGCTGTCGGGTTCGGTCCGGGGCGGGTCGTCGACGCGGACCGGGGTGAGGTCGTTCATGGGTATGGCTCGAAGTCGACAGGTTGAAGACAGGCCGTCGGGTCAGGGCGTTCACTTTCCCTTGAGCCGGAACACCGGGTCGAAGCCATCGGCGCCTCGGAACAGATAATCCACAGTCCGCGACAAGAGCAGCAGCGAAGGGCCATCGCCAGGGTGGTCGGCCAGGAGGTTCCCGAGGGTCCGTGCGGCCTCGCAGAAGTTCCGCGCCTCAAACTGGGCCAGGGCTTGGTTGTACCCCCGCGTCAGCTCGGCCCAGCGGGGCTTCCCAGGCGGCATGAGCTCGTGCAGCTCTAGCGGTTCGGCGATGTTGACCAGGGCGACCTTCCCCAGCCGGCGCGTCGAGAACCCCTCGCCGATCCGGGAATGGGTGGACCCGGTCAGCAGGATGTCGGAGTTGAGGTGTCGTGTCGCTCCTTGCACGCGGCTCGCGACATTGACCGTGTTGCCGAGCGCTCCGTACTTGAACTTGTACACCGAGCCGGTATTGCCCACCTGGGCGATGCCCGTGTTGATGCCGATTCCCAGGCCGATCGGCTCTCCGAACTGCCCGAGCCAGCGTTCGCTCAGGGAGGGTAGCCGGGCCACGATATCGAGCCGCGGCCAGACAGGCGAGCCGGGGATGCTCGGGCTCCTCTTTGGCGCACTCCACATCGCGATCAACTCGTCGCCGATGTAGTCCACAAGCACTCCGCGGTGCGCCAGGATGCACTCGGAGATGACCCCCATCGTGTCCCCGATCCATCGCATCGTTCCGGCGGAGCCCAGCCGCTCACTATGGCGACTGAAGCCGCGGATATCGGCAAAGAGCAGCGTCACCTCTCGGTCCTGGCCAGAAAGGAGGTCGGGCCGGGCGGCGAGCTCATGGGCTAGCTCGGGTGTGAAGAACTGCTCGAACTGTACACGCGCGGCCATCGTCGCGTTTTCCTGCTCCAGCCGGGCCAGTCCCGCAGCCACGCTGCTGGCCAGCAGCTCGATCAGCATGGCGTCAACCTTCGCGACCCGCGGCAACCCCAAGATTCGTCCACCTGGGAGCCTTTCGCCGTAAAGCGCTCCGATCACTTCGCCATCGCCGTTGAGAATCGGCGCAGCCACGACGGCTCGGACACCGACGAGGCTGCAAAATGCATCGCCTTCCTCGTCGGGTTCCTGCCAGAACGTCCGCCGCTCGGCTCGAAGCCGAGCGAGCACTCGCCGGCTCGGCCGCCAGTCGGGCGCCGCGGGCCCCGCCCCGCTCTCGACAACTGCGCCAGTCTTCTCCATCCCGAAGCAGGACGTGCCCGACATCCAGGCCGACCACCTCGATGATCCCCTTCGCGGCCCGCTTGAAGAAGTCGGACGAGCAGGCGGCCGATTGAAGGACATCCATCACAGCCTGGAGCCAGCGAACCAACGCCTCCGACTCGATCCCGCGCGACGTTGACAGGTCGAGCGGGGGCAGCCGGCCGCCCGCCTGATTACGGCCGGGTATCTGCGTCGCCTCCGTAAGTCCCTGGATCGGGACCCCCTCCGAGTCCCCGTCGATTTCTTCGATCTGGACGACCTTTCGTCCGATCGTCAGGATCGCCGGCGGCGCCATCTCGCGCACGCGTTCGGTCCCATCTCGACCCCGTTGCGCAGCGTCAGTGCATTGACGGTGCTGAGGTTCTTCAGACGGACGAGTCCACTCGGAAGCCGTAGCACCTCGAGGTGGCGGCGCGAGACCGTATGCTCGTCGAGCCGCGCGATCACCACCCGGCCCCGGTCGAGCAAGGGACGGCCCGTGTGAACCGGCTCGGTCGCGTCCGTCTGCCGACCGAGCTCGACAACGCCGTCAAACTCGCCGGCAAAGACCTGCCGATCCTGCTCGAACACCCGGATCAACACGGGAAGACTCATCGTGATTGGCGACAATTCGAAATTCCTCGTGTTCCTCACCGGAGGGACCTAACCCAGTGGCGACTACTTATGGGTTGCGACCTGAGGCGATTGTTCTCTCCTCCTGGCTCAATCTTTCGCGATGTTCTTGCCGAGTCCGCTCCTCCAGGCATCGATGTCCGCCAGGAGTGTGCCGCTTCTTCGTCTTGAGGTGTAGGTACCAGACCGGTGAGGCCATGATCTCGTTTCGGTAACAAGTGCGATGAGTCTATGAGCTGTCGTCAACAATGAGAATTCCCTGTTCGGCCATAGTGTACAAGCCCATGGGACCGTTGCCCCTGGTCATTCCTCTCGCTTTTGAGATCAACCATTCCTGCGCTTGTTTATCCCACCCCTCGTAAGTCCGTCAGTTCCACTGGCCTTTGACGCGACTTCTTGGCCTGCTCGGCTCATTAGCTCGGGATCTTCAATTCCACGATCACGCTCTGGTGCACCAGCCGGTCGATGGCTGCGGCGGTCGTTATCGGATCCTTGTGCCTTGTCCCCGTTTTTCCGTCCGCCTTACCGCGAACGGAATACGTCAGCCATCGAATCGTCCGGGAATCGCGCAGCCGTCTCTCGACCGCTCCGCTCCCACCCTATCGGCGGGTTTTCTCAGAGAACTCAGGAAATGTTCAACTTAAGCCTCGAGCTCGCACTGTCAAGGAAAAAGCCGAGCTCGGTCGATTTCTTTCCAAGTCGAATCCAGGCTCCTCCCAACCCGGTCAGCCGGCTCAGCCGATCAGCACGGTTGGGCAGCCGAGGACGATCGTTCCGCCATGGGCGCAGAGATCGCCGAGGCGGGCCGCAGGCTGGCCGCCGATCAGGGTGACGAACGAGCCCAGCGCGATCACATCGGGCGGTCCGACGCAGGTCGCCATGTCGCCGACCCGTGCCGCCGGCATGCCGCTGATCAGGACAGTCGGGCAACCAGGCGGGAGGATCGGCCCCCCCACGTGCGGGATGATTCCAGTGACCATCGGGCAGACATGCATATCACCGGCGCGCGGCGGGCATTCCCATAAGCGGCCCTTCTGTCCTTCTCGGTGGTTTCGGTATGGTCCTGGGCGGCCTCGGGCCAAGCCTGTTGACCGGAGGCGATTTCCAGCCCGATGCGGAGGAACGACGCGTGCTTCTCGGCGGCCTTCTCCGGCTCCTGGATCACGGCGGCGAGCGTCAGGGCGCTGGCGACCAGGTGGGCGGTGACGTGCTCGGCCGGGGCGACCGCGGGCAGATTGACCGGCGCCAGGCTGCCGCCGCTGAAGTAGGCCGCCGCCGCGGTGCATCCCGCCGGAGTGCCCACATCGGCCGCCTCGGCCGCTGGGAACGTCGCGCGACGCTTCTCGTCCTTCGGATCGATCACCCACGCTTTCGCCGCCTCCAGAGCCGCGGCCGCCGCGCGACGGCGGCTCCCGACCGAGCACCTGCCCGACGCAGATTGTCGCCCACCAGACGGCCTCTCGCTTGGGGAGTGCGTGAGCCAGGAACTGCACGGCGTCCGCATGCCATTGCCGCTCGATCAGGTTGTCAAGGTACTGCCGGGAGGTCATGCCCTCGGCCAGCAGACCGCGAGCCTCCTCGCCCAGTCGGGCGCGTAGAGAGACCTCCGCGACACTCTTGCCGGTGACCTTATCGATAACCTTCGCTGGCTCGCCTTGGTCCATTGCGTGATGGCCGATCCATTGTGGATGACAGATTCCAGATAACAGATTACAAAGAACCAGGGACAAAGGATACAGGACGACCTCAATTGATCATCGTGATCCCGCCCTTGATCTGCGTCATGGCATCACCGCTGACCTGGACCATCAACCCCTGGACCTGGGTCTGCACCTGGCCCTGGATCTTGATCATCATCCCCTGGAGCGTGATCCCGGTCTGGTCGATCTTGATGCTGTTCTGCCCCACGGTCAACTGGATGGACTGCATGGCCTCGGTCGAACTGGCGCCGAGGTTGAGCTTGGTGGTCTGATTACCCATCTTGATGGTTAACGTGTCGTTGCCCATGTCGATGGTGACACTACGGTTGCCCTGCTTGATCTCGTGGGTGTCGTTGCCCATGTTGACGGTGACGGCTCGATTCCCCTGGCTGACCTCGTGAGTATCGTTGCCCTGCTTGACGGTGACAGTCCGGTTCCCCTGCTCGATGGTGACCGACTCATTCCCAGTCTTGACGGTCTCGGTGCGGTCTTTGTAGATGGTGATGGTCTGGCTGCCGCTCTTGGCACTGCTGTCGCCGACGGTCAGCGACTGGTTGTTGAATACGGTGATGGTCTGGCTGCCATCATCGGCGTTGGTCGTCCCGGCGCCGACGCTGAGAGATTGGTTGTTGAACACCTGGATGGTCTGGTCGCCCTTGTCTTTCTTGTCGAAGCCGACCTTGAGCGTGTCGTTGTTCTCGACGTAACGACTGAAGTCCTTCTCGGCGTGGAAGTAGATCAGCTCCGAGCCCTTCTTGTCCTCGAATTGGAGCTGGTTGAAGGTATCTGTGGACCCACTCTTGGTGCTGCGGTCGATGTAGCCGCTCTGCGTCATATTGTCCGGGAGCGTGTAGGGGGGCATCTCCTGGGCGTTGTAGACGCTGCCGACGACGATTGGCCGGTCGGGGTCACCTTCCTCGAAGGCGACGACCACCTCCTGGCCGACGCGGGGAATGTGGACGATGCCCCACTGGGTGCCGGCCCAGGGGGTCGCCACGCGGATCCAGCAGGAGCTGTCGGCGTTGTTCTGGCCCTGCCGGTCCCAGGGGAACTGGACCTTGATCCGCCCGTACTTGTCGGTGAAGATCTCGTCCCCCGAGTTGCCGACGACGACGGCCGTCTGGGTCCCGTCGATCCTGGGCCGCGGGATTGTTCGCGCGGGCCGGAACGGCAGCGCGGCGGGGATGCACTGGAACGTGTTGGTGTACGGCAGCGAGCCGTCGCTCCCCGTGGTCGTGATATAGGAGTTGCCCGCGGTGGCGAGGTGATTCACCCGGGTCAGGACGTAGGCGCCGTTGCCGTTGAAGTGCCGGTCGAGGGTGAACTTGCACCCAGAGCCTAGCTGGCGGCAGGTGCTCGCGCCGTCCACGAGCATCGAGGCGGCCGTTTCCTCTTGCATCCGGATGCCGACCGTGCGCCGTGTTGTCCTGGAAGATATTCTGCACGTCGGAGGACCGGTCGCCGCCGCTGGGCGTCACCCCGTCGAACCGCTGGGCGTAGCCGCCCGGGTAGTCGTAGATCTCGAGCTGATCGTTACCGCCGACATTGAGCTTGTGGGTGACGGTCCCCACCTGGACCGAGGCGAGGGTCGGTTTGACGGCCTCCAGGTTCTTCCCGGGCAGCTCGAAGCAATAATCCCAGAGGCGATACTTACCGGAACGGAGGATCTGGGACTTCTCCCAATGGTGGACGCGATCCTCAGTCCGGGTACCCCCCTCGATCGTCTCGTAGATCAACGTGGTCGCGCCCGGCACGTCGGGATTGCTCTGGGGCGTGTCGGCGACCACCATCTGGTGAGATCCGTTGCTGTGCGTGAAGAAATAAAAGATCCCCTCTTCCTCCATGAGCCGGCTGGCGAACTCGAAATCGGTCTCGCGGTACTGGACGCAGTAGTCTCGGGAGAGGTAAGTGCCCTGAAGCTGGTAGGTGACGCTCAGCCCGGTGAGAACCTGTTTCAGGATGTCGGGGATGGCAAGCTGCTGGAAGATCCGGCTCTGGTGGTTCCGCGTGAGAATCCAGAGCCGGGGAACCACCTCCGCCCGATAGCGGGTGAAAAAACCGCCCCCCTGAGCCGAGGAGATGCGCTGGCCCTGGCTGAATCGGCTCACGATCCCGTTGAAGTAACGCGGAGTGCCGTCGGGCATCACCAGGGTCACGGTGACGCCTTGCCCGAGGATCGAGTCGAATGCGATCGTGGCGGTCGATTCGGCCAGCAGATCGAGCTCGAACCGAAACAGCCGGGAGATGACCTCCTCTCCGGAGAACTGCTGGAGGAGCAGGACATCGGTCCCGAGCGGCGTCGTCACGGCCAAGGGTCGATTTGCCTGAGTGTACTTCGGCATGGTTTTCTCACGCGAGTCGCCGCAGGACGGACCGAGCCCGGGTAAGTGGTCGAAGCCTTTCCGCCACTGGGTCGCCGGGAGCGATTATGGGATCGATTCTACCGCGTCTCAGGGGCGTTGCAAGCCTCGGCGCCGGCAAGGGTGGAACCAACGGATTGCGGCGACGGGAGATGCGATGCCGGACTAGTGGTAAACCAGCCCGGTTCGGAGACCGGAATACGCCGGGAGAGAAACGAGAGACGCGGCGTCGAATGGTCACCAATACTGGCCGAGTGTAACCACCGGGTAATGGAAATGGGAGAACCTAAGTTGGGTTTTACGGAATGCTCACTAATGGGCAGAGGCGGGATCGAACCGCCGACACCAGGATTTTCAGTCCTGTGCTCTACCAGCTGAGCTATCTGCCCGAGGCACGCATGTACGAATGTCAGGATAACGCGACGAAGTCCCGCTGTCAACGGGTTCTTGATTCGACTTGATCCAGGTCGATCGCGTCGAGGCTGGCCCGATTCCGAACGTGCCGGATGCCTCGCCTGTTCTCATCGAGAGGAGAGGCGTCTTAGATTTGACCAGGATGGTCTCGACATGGGACGATCCTACGCATCGAAATCCAGTTTCGAGTCGGATGATGTCTTCGGCATCTCTCATGCAAGCGAGCCGCGATCAAGACGCCCTCGATGAGGAGAACCGCCCCCCTGCGCTGCGCCTGCCGCTCGCCCGTTTGTTACAGCTCGTGATGATTCTTCAGAGTGGGCGATTTCCCAACGCACAGAGGCTGGCAGACGCCTGCGCGGTCAGTCGGCGCACCATCTATCGCGATCTGGGGACCCTGGAGGCAGCCGGCTTCGTCGTCGTTTATCGTCCGGACCGGCAGGGGTATCAGTTGACCGGCGAGGGTTTCCTCCAGCCCGCTCAACTGGATGACCAAGAAGCCCTGGCGATTCTCCTGCTCAGTTGCTTGTCTCCGGCCGATCATCCGTTTGGATCGTTCAAACCGGTACGCAGTGGCGTTGACAAGGTGATCCAGGCCCTCCCCGAGAAAATCCGCGATCGGGTTGTGTTCGGCGGCGAGTTGATCATGAACACCACCGACCCGGCGACCCTTGAGCTGCCCGCAGATCGTAAGCCCGTCTACGAGGCGATCTGGCTCGCTTTGATGCTTCGCCGACAAATGCGACTCTGGTACCTCGAAGTTGATTCCGACACCTTGCTGACCACAAAGGTCAGCCTCTATCGTCTCGCCCGAATCGACGCCTGCTGGTCTGTCGTGGGGAGGTCCACGCTCCATCGAGAGATTCGACTGTTTCGCATCCCCTGGATTCAGCGGGTGGAAGTGACCGACGAAACCTACACGATCCCACCACGATTTCGTTTGGAGCGTTGGCTCTCCCGCTCAAACCGCAATGGTCGCTTAGAAAAGCATTACGAAGTGCAACTGCGGTTCAACGCACGAATTGCCCCGGTTGTCCAGGATCGACACGGGTGGACCGGGCAAAGACTTAGCCCCCTGTCCAGCGGTGAGCTCGACCTCTTTCTCACCGTGCCCTTGCGAGATGAATTCGTCCGCTGGATTCTCGGGTTCGGTGAACAGGTTGAGGTCCTCAAGCCCGTGGAGCTCCGTCGGGCCGTGAAACTCCGAGCCGAGGGGATCGCTCGGATCCATCAGGATTACACCGAATGACTCCCGAACGCGGCCCCATCCTCCCCTGCCGCAACCGATCCGCCGCGATACTGGACATCCACGTGACCGCGGAATGGGCCGGGAGAATTCGATGGCCGGTTGACTCGGAGGGCAGCTAGCTTAGAATGGAACCACCTGATAAGGACTCGGGCGCATAGCTCAGTTGGCTAGAGCGCACCCCTGATAAGGGTGAGGTCGACTGTTCGAATCAGTCGTGCGCCCATTGCCCTAAAGCCAAGGCCGAACACGACTTAGTGTACCTTCCGATGGTCGGAAGTGCGGCACGAAACCCCTCCGAAAGTGTGTAGTCTACACACTTTCCCCTGAAGGGAGTGTTCGTGATGTCGCCCGATCAAAGCCCCGAGTTACCGCCTGCACAAGCCATCCAATCAGGCCATCGTCGTCATCCGGGGTAGGATGATCTATCTCGGCCGTTACGGCTCGGTCGAGTCCAGAGCCGAGTACGCCAGAGTCATCGCCGAGTGGTCGGCCCAGGGGGCTGGCGTGGTGTCGGTGCCGGCCCGACCGGGGGGCAACCCCGGGATCCGATCTGCGAATCGCCGAGCTGATCCAGGAGTATTGGGCATTCGCTCAGGGCTACTACCGGAAGAACGGAAAGCCGACGTCGCAGGTTGAACAGATCAAGAATTCGCTCCGTCCGCTCCGCCAGCTTTACGGCGACACGGCCGCCAAGGACTTCGGCCCCCTCGCGTTGAAGGCGGTACGCCAGGAGTTCGTCAAGGCGGGTTTCTGCCGTGGCGAAGTCAACCGGAAGACTCAGAAGATTGTCCGGATGTTCAAGTGGGCTGTCTCGAACGAGAAGATTCCCCCGATCCGTCCATCACGGGCTCAAGGCCGTCGATGGGCTGAAGAAGGACCGGTGCGAGGCCTACGAGTCCCCGCCGGTCAAGCCGGTCCCCGAAGCGTTCGTTGACGCGGTCCTGCCTCGAGTCGTCCCGGCAAGTCGCCGCGATGATTCAGCTCCAGCGACTCACCGGCATGCGGCCGGGCGAGGTCGTCATCATGCGGACGACGGACATCAACATGTCCGGGGCGATCTGGGAATACCGTCCCAACTCGCACAAGACCGAGCATCACGGCAAGGAACGGGTGATCTTCGTCGGCCCGAAGGGGCAGGAGATGCTCAAGTCCTGGTTGAAGACGGACTTGTCCGCCTATCTGTTCAGCCCTCGAGAAGCCGTGGCGGAGCGTGCTGCGGACGCGAGGAAGGCCCGCAAGACGAGGGTCCAGCCCTCCCAGAAGAACCGGCGGAAACGGAACCCGACCCGGGTTCCGGCGGAGAAGTACAGGGTGACTGGATATGCACTCGCGATCCGCCGAGCCTGCGACAAGGCCGGAGTACCGCACTGGGCCCCCAATCAGCTCCGACATAATACGGGCACCAAGCTTCGCCGCGAATTCGGTCTGGACGTGGCCAAGGCGGTCCTGGGACATGCCTCCATCCTGCCGACGCAGATCTATGCCGAGCAGGATCAGGCCGCCGCTGCCGGCGCCATGCTCAAATTCGGCTGAGCTTCGGTGATCGTGCGCCGCCAGACATCCCCGTCTCTTTGCCTAGATTTGCTCGTGTTGGTGAGCATTCGCAGTGCCCCCTACCGCGAGAAAATCCATGTCTCAGGCAATCCAGGACGGGGATGTCGAGTCCATCAGTGACGCGAAACCCTTCGCGCAGATCACAAAGCTGATCGAGCCCTCCCGCAACGGCAAGCCGGTCCACGTCGCGACCCTCGGGCGTTGGCGGGATCCCGGGGTGCGGGCCAAAGACGGTTCCATGATCCGCCTTCGATGCGTGCGGTTCCCATCCGGCTGGCGGACCACGATCGAATGGGTCAACCAGTTCTTGGACGAACTCACGGCCGATCGAACCGATCAGGGAAATCCGACTCCACCCTCTCCCTTGAGCCAGACTCCGGCTCGGCGTCGTCGGGAGATCGAGCGCGCCAATCGCGAGCTGGCCGCCATCGGCATCTAACCGAGCCCCTCGAGGGCAGAAACGAGACGACCATGCCAGGTTACGAACTCAATCGTCAGGACAGCACGCTGGACCTCGGCAGTCGTCGACCGCTGCCCAACAACGTCTTGAGTCGCACCACGCTGGCCCCGCACCTAGCGGCGATGGCCCAGCGTGCGAGTGCTCAGAGCCAGCAACGGGCGATCCCGGTGCCATCGGGACCGGTTGTCGCGAACCCGTTGCTTGCGCCGGCCCGGCGAGGCGTTCATGGGCGACGAGTACCGCCAGTTGCACCCCTCGGGTGGTATGGACAGTGCGCCGGGCAAGCCCGGACTCTATACCGGCTCGCCGGCCGAGCAATACGGCCAGGGCCTGCAATCGGCCCGGAACATCTCCCAGCAAGGCTCGATCTTCCAGGGTTATGCCAATGATCCGGCGCGGATGGCGGAGTTCAAGGCAACTCAGACGGCCCGATGCCGGCTGGCCTCGAGGCCAATGCCAGGCAACCGTTGGGCACCTTCCCGTTCGCCGGCGCCATGAGTGGCCGCAACATGGCCTCGGCCCGGACCTGGTCGTCGCCCTCGGGCCGGTTCGCGCCGGTGGGGGCCTCGGGCGGTTATGCCCCCGGTCCGGCTGGAGCCGGCATCATGGCCAGCGCCCTGAATGTCGGCGCCTTGGCCCCGCATGGTCCACTGCCGGTGCCCAAGCCCCCGGCGATGGATGGCATACCCGTGCCGCAACCACGGCCTGGCGCCGACGCCATGGGGCCATTGCTGGCACCCCTGCTCGGGCTCCATCCCGATCCCCAGGCCGAGGCCCTCCTCGACGCCCGGCCCGATCTGGGCTTCAACAATGCCGACGAGGCCAAGCGCTATATCGGTGGCTTGACGGGGGAAGCCTATCAGCGCGTGATGGGGGAGAGTCCGGCCCTGCGACAGTCCCGCACGCCTGGACGGCGATCGGACTCGGCACTGCCACCGATGAACATCCCCGGTCCGGCCGGCCGAGGCTTTCAGTCAGTGCCGCCCGAGGAGCCGGGAGCCGCTGGGCGCCCTGTCGATCGCGGGCCGCCCCAGTTGTCGGTGAGGGCCCAGGACCCGGCCGCCATCGCTGCCTTGCCGCTCCAACAGCGGCACGTGCCCCTCACTCATTTCGGTCTGCCTGCCCAGCCACTCATGGGGATGGTCCCTCCGCGGCCGGCGGCTGCCGCCGGTGGCGCGCCGACCGCAGCCGATCCCATGGCCAATCTTGCAGCGTCGATCGAACGCGAACGCCAGCATGCCGCTAACCAGAACTTTGCCGGGGTCGAAGCCGAGCAGGGCTATCGGCGGGCGGTCCAGGAGGGGGAGCAGCTCCGGATGGCGCTCGACCAGCACAGGATGGCCCAGGATCAGGCCGGCCGCCAGACCCTGGAGGACGCTGAGAAGCTCAGGTTGGCAACGGCCCAGCGCGAGATGGCCGAGGAGGCTGGTCTGATGGGTCCGTTGCCCCGGGCGATGACCGGTGGCATCGAGTCCGGCATGACCACACCGGACGCCGTCCGCCGCGAAGAAGAGTTCGAGCGGCAGATGGCGGGTCTCTCCCAGTTGATCCCGCACTGGCGCGAGCACATACCCCGCGCCGTGGAAGGTGGAGACCCGATCAGGGCGCTAGCCTCCCTGCTCGGTCATGGCCATCGCGATGTCTTCGCCGACCCCATGAGTCCGCAGGCCGGGATGCTTCGAGGTGTGATGAGGCACGAGTACGGCCAGCCTGCGATGGAGAATGCTGGTGCGCCTCCCTTTCTGGGGATGGGTGGCAATCCTGATGCCTGGCAGCGCGCCTTACTCCTCGGCCAACATATGCCTTCGCCGCCTCCCAATCCGGCCGTGTCCGTGCCACCGCGGCCGTCCCTACCGCAACGCTTGAACCGCGCGCTCTGGAATGCCCACAGACGTCTAAATCCCTGATTTCACCAGTGCGAGGATGAAACGCGAGACGGCCGGTTTCCCCCGGGGATGACCCTCGAGGGAACCGGCCGTCTTCGTCTGGTTGTTGATCCCCGCGTCGGGCCGGGATCAACCGGCAACGATCCGATCCCGAATCCGTCGCTCGGCGGTCAAGCGAGTGCAAATGACCTGCGATGTGCTCGCCACAAGCCAGGCCGCCTGCATCGCCACCGTCTTCGGGGCCTGATCGATCCCGTAGTATGAGCACACAACCCAACGTTCGCGGTCGGTCAGCTCTTGCATGGCCTTCCTGACGGCCTGGGCTGCCTTCCTCGCGACTTCCTCGCGTTGGGCCGTCTCAACGACCGGATCGTCCTGATCGCCCGGCGGATCGCCGTCCAGGGACTGGTGATGAGGTTCGCGGATCAGCTCGTCCATCATTGCGCCGAACAGCCTCCGGATCAGCATGATTGCGAACGTGAGATACTTCGCCCGGTGCGGGTCGAAGTAGTGGTCCTTTTCGAGCAATTCCGTCCAGGCGGCTTGGATCAGGTCGTCCAGGCCGACCATCGACTGTTCGTGGGGGTTGAGCCTGGCGTGGAACTTGCGGGCCGCTTTGGTGACCCAAGGGACAACCGAGTTGATCCGGTCGATGGCATCATCCGCCCGATCGGGGACGATCGCATTGTGGAGCTTGGGACCGGACACAACGAAGGCTTTGGCCGTGCGCATGGGAGTCTCTCCGTGGTCGAATGGAATGTGATGGGGAATGGGAAGACGGCCCGGACCGCCGACTTTGGTCCGGGCCGAGATCATGGGGCGGAGTCCCGCGGATGGGGTCAGAGGGTGACCGAGTTCCAGGCGATGATCTGGTTGCGTATCTGGCGTTCGGCAGTGGCGAGGATGTTGCAGACGACCGCGCGCTGATCGATAGCCAGTCTGCCTGGCGTTTCAGCGGCATCGGCGATCGGTCGATTCCGTAGGTCGCGCAGACTACAAAGAAGGCCCGATCCTCCAGGGTCTCTACGCGCCGGTCTGACCTGAGCGCGGGCGATCGCGGCGGATTCCATCTGGATTGCAGTGTCGGAAACGTCGCGGTCGCCGAACGGGTCCGCGACCTGATCGATCGCGTCCGGGTGTAGAGGCGGTGGGCCGATCTTCCTCCGTCCGAGGAGTCCAAGGAACGTTTGTCGGGCACGCACGATTGCCCAGGCGAAGTAATTACAGATGGATTCGTTCCATCGATGGTCCTCTTCGATGAGAACGACCCAAGCCTCCTGGACAAGGTCGTCGATACCGATCAGACCTTGCAGTCGAGGCGCAAGGTCCCGGTGGAACCGACAGGCCATCCTGGCGACCACGGGCATCACGGCTGCAATGCGGGCCTCGGCGCCGGGGGCGGGGTCATCAGGGGCCACCTTGTGCGCGAGGTTGTCTCGAAGCGTGAAACGGACGGTCGGTTTGGTCTGATTCGTAGTCATGATAGAGCATCTCCGCAGTCGGATGAGTGTGATGTGGACCTGGTGGGAGGGCGGGCCTGTCGGCAGTGAGCAGGCCCGCCCAGGTTGGCTAGGCGAGATGACCACGGGACTCGCGGCGCGCCGCTTCGTAGCCTTCCGCGTATCCGCGGTCGAAGTGACCTTCGGAGATCTGGGTATCCCAGACTTCCATGCGGTCGAGATGCTCTTGGGACGTCGACGCACCGGTCCAACGGATCAACTGGGCCAGCCGGTCCATCTGATCCGCGAGGAGGTCGCCGGTCTGGTTTCCCCATGACCGGTAGCCCATCGCCTCATGTTCGATGGTCTCGATCAGGCCGACTGGCATGTCGTTGACCGGCGCAGTCTGAATCCGGCCGTTGGTGGTGATGGTGGAAGTCATTTCGCACCATCCTTTCGGGCCTGGAGCATCGAAACGGCGACGAGTGCCTTGATGTGTTTGCAGCCCTCTCGGTCGAGTCCGTCCCTGTTGAAGATCCAATCGGGGCAGGAGCACTGTGCGCCGTGCTCGGTCAAGGCGACGTGGTAAACGGTGCCATCGGCCTTGCGGAGCCGGAAAGCCTGGAGTGCCGCAGCGGGATCGCAGGCGATCGGCCGGACGTTGTAGGCAGTCCCGTTTATGAACAACGACAGCCTGGCTACGCCATGGGCTGGACGGGCGGGCTTGCGCTGTACACCAGCGCAGGGATTGGCTACCCTTGGCATTGGAGTCTCCTGTAACAGAGGGGATTCCCACGGGCCAGCGAGTATTTGCGGTACTCGGCTGGCCCACTCTCATTTCCTGACCCGACGACCGGGCCAGTCGCATCAACAATAACGACGCACGCTGCGAAGTCAAGAGACCAGTTTATTTTTCTGATCGACTGGTCTTGATCCCTGATAGGCCCCTGCTAGTATAGTGCGTAGCGGGCGGTCTGAGCCGGTCCTGACCGGTCGGCCGCCTGGGCAGAGAGCACCGCGGCCGCAACCCGGAACGACGCTGTTCCGACGCTCGAAACCCGGCACACGTCCAATTCCACAACGTCACATGTGGATGGGATAGCCTGGGGAGGGGGAGGCCCCCCGCGCGTGCTCAGGCATGTATCCAAATGCATGACGGAGTTTTTTTGAGGGGGTAATGTGGTTTGGAAGACTGGCGGGTTCTGGCTCAAGCCGGCGACACCGTGGGCTCGGGGCTGGCGATCGTCGTGGCTTTCCTCTGAGAAATCACCAGTTCACCGAGCTGCACACAGTGCTCAAACAGCCTCGACAGTATTTCGTCCGTGGTCGGCTCCGGAGGCTTGGCTTTCCGGCTCCTGCCTTTGCCAAGCTGATCTTGGTTCTGTCCACGGCCGTCTCCCTGGTTTCTGGCGAGCTCTCGATCAAGCCCAGGCTCGACAGTTTACTGTACGTCGGTTCGCGTGCCAGGGGAAGGAAGCGTTCACACTGTTGTCTGTGGGACCTTGCACGGCGCTTGCGTGTCACCGAGAATGCCGCAAGTGACGCTCGCCGATGTCGGCGGGTTCCGGTTCCCGTTCTCCGTGAGAGCTGGTGACCACCATGTTGTGCGCTCTGATGCTCGCGTTGTCGATGACTGGGCAGGCCGTGCCGGGATTGGAGTTCCCGCCTCTCAAGCCTTATCAGCACTCCTGCCCGATCAGTACAAGCTATGACCGGTTCGACGATGAGTCTGTTTACTCCGTCAACCTTGGTCGCCTGGTTCCGCATGATTGGCCAACCCTGACTTTGTCGGCCCGGCAGCATTTTCATGGCCGCGAACGCACGGCGGCGAATTCCAGGACGATGATCGAGTTGTTCTTCTTTGGGCCCGCCAAGAACTTGAGCGAAGCGGCCAGTTCCGAACTCCTCCTCGAGCGAAACCATGAGGTGTCTCTCTTGTTCGAGAAGGGGAGGAATCATCGACCACGGCCATAGGCCGTGGTATGAGGAAGGCCCCCCGAGGGGGCCGTTGGGGTCAAACCAACCGACGACGCCTTGTATCGCTCGAGACCGCCGTCACTTCGGATGCCAGCCCCATGAACTCACGGAGAAATACCGCGGGTCGCTTGAAGCTCTTCGAGACACTCTGAGGAGACCCCCATTATGCCAGGCCGATGTCGTTGTACGGAGGAAGCACGCCGGATCGCTCGAAGCTCTTCGGGTCGCACGGCCAAAGGCCGTGGATTTAGGATTTATTAAGGGGCGGCCCTGCGTTCTTTCGCAAAACTTGACGTCCAACACGGCCCTCTACTCGGTCACGACCTCACTGACGGTCCGAGAATTCCTCGATCTTGCGAGCTCGGAATGGGTCGAGTGCCGGGTCGGGGCTCGTGAGTATCGGCTCACGGATCAACAGAGAGCCGGCCTCAGGGACTTCGCCGCCAGGATGGCCTTCGACGAGGCGGATGTGAGGGCGAAGCTTGGCCTCCCCCGAGACGGTGTCGGCACTGGCCGGGCCCCGATGCCCAGGAACGGCGGCCGGGCCAGCGCACTGGCCACCGAGAAGCCGGCGAAGAAGGACACAGCCCAGGCCGAGACCAAGCTACGGATGGCCGGCGAGATGGAGAAGCGGCAGAACGCGGCCGCAGCGGTCGGCTACTACAAGGAGATCGTCACGAGGTTCCCGGACAGCCCTCAGGCGAAGATTGCCAGGGGGCGATTGAAGGTCTTGCAGGTCCCGCAGTAGAAGGTGTGAGCTCGCCCAGTTGCTGTCGGGGCGGTTGCGGTGCCCCTCGAGCCGGGCGAGTCGCCGGCTGATTGCTAACCTCGGGCCGACGAGGACTCCAGCGGGGCAGGGGCACAGGCCGATATGGAGGTAAAGCGGCTGGCGGTCTTTGCTGCCGTCCGCCTTGGCGTTTAAACGGCCGAGCGGTGAGCCGTGAAGGCAGAGAGGTGGCATGATGCCAGAAACATCTGAGTCCGGTGACGGCAAAGCCCGCAAGCGGCCTGTCACCAAAGCGGCAACACGGCCGGCGGTTTCCAAGGTCAAGGCTACGATCCATCTCAGCGTCGAGGCAGATCAGCGTCTGAGCGTCCACGCGGCCATGCTGAAGAAGGACCGCTCGGAGCTGGTGGAGTCGCTGATTCAGTTGCACCTCAAGCGGTTCGTGGTGAGCGATCGTGGTGGCAATGGTGGTGTTGTTAGCAGCGAGACCGCGGCATAGAAGACATCTCGACCCGGAGATGGTACGCGAACTGATCCTGAATCTAGCGAGGCTTCGCCTCCAACCAACTGACGCATGTCAGCAACGGCGCTGAGGGCGGTCGTCGCAACTTCCTGCTACGGGTTCCTCTTCTCTGGTCCCCAGCGACGTCCAAGGGCCGCCCTGGTGGCTCAATTCTGGCCGCGATCCTGGCACCGTTTCTGGACCGCGATCGAGCGACGCGTCAGACCGGCCTCTGGACAATCGGCTCCGGGGAGTCGAAAACAGGAGGGGTTCCCCCTGGTGATGAAACCGCTGAGCGGTTGGTGGTCCCTTGGGACCCAACTCCCCGGAGCCGATCATGATCCTACCAGGCCCTGGTGACCCCGTCATCCCGACTCCCCAACGCCGACCGTGTGTCCCGAATCCGCGGCGTCCCGTCGCTGATGTCATCCGGCATCACGTGACCCTGGAACTGGAGTCCCTCGACCGGGTCTATCTCAACGTCTACCAGCCGGAGTTGCAGACACCCCGGGCCGTGTTCCACTTCCTCCGCGACCACTACGGACAGGGGGCAGTCTCCTCCCACCAGATGAAGGAGATCTCCGAGCGATTCCTCCGAGGCATCAACCAATTCGCAGAGGACCAGGACATCCCGATCATCGGCTTCCAGAGGGGTCAACGCAAAGAAGACGTGGCGGCGGGATACTTGGCCGAATTCACACAGACCGAGGGCGTGCTCTTCATCGGCAAGGCCCAGGAGAAAGTCCGGACCTTTCGCACCGAGGGGCGACGCAACGAGCGCGGTGAAACCTACCCCTGGATCGTCGATTCCACCGCGATGGTCAACCAGTATTACTTCTACGCCGTCAACGCCGACTTCGGGCTGTTCTTCCTCAAGTACAGCTCGTACTTCCCTTACGGGGCCAAGCTTTGTTTCAACGGTCATGAATATCTCAAGCGGCAACTCGCCAAGGAGGGGATCGGCTTCGAGGAATTGGCCAACGGCATCTTGAGTTGTGACAACCCCAAGCGGATGCAGGAACTGGCTGACAGCTTGACACCGGCGCGGATCCTCCTGTTCTTGAGCAAGTGGCAGCATCGTCTCCCCTGTCCCTTCACGCTGCCGGAACAGCAGGCTGGCTATCGTTATCAGGCCTCGATCAGCCAGGTGGAGTTCGCCCTGACCCAGGTCTTTGATCGCCCGGTGCAGGGCCGGATCTTCTTCGAGGAGGTGATCCGTGAGAACATCGACCTGGGGCGCCCCGACAACCTGCAATTGATCTTCGCGCGGCACGTGACCAAGCGGACGCCGGGTCCGTTCCGCACGCGAGTGGTTCGCGAAGGGGTGATCCCGTCGCTGTACATCGATTATAAGTCCAATCGGCTGAAGCAGTATTTCAAGGAAGGCCGTGCGTTGCGGACGGAGCTGACCGTGAATGATGCCGTGGAGTTCGGCTTGGGTCGGAAGCTGGTCAATCTTCCCGCGCTGCGGGAGCTGGGTTTTCAAACCGCACGACGTCTCTTGCACGTCCAAACGACCAGCCAAGACTTCGCGTTCTCCGAGGAAATGTTCCGGGAAGTGACCGGTCCGTGCCGGGTGGGCGAGCAACGGGCCTCGGCCTTGCGGTTCGGCGATGAGCTGGTGCAGACGTTGTTGAGCGTGTTGCTGGTGTTTCGGTTGTTGCCCCGGGGATTTCGCAGTGCTGATCTGCGGGAGCACCTCGCTTCGCTGCTGGGGGTTGATCCCAGCCAATGGACCCAGGGCCGGCTGACGTACCAACTGCGCCGGTTGCGGCTGCACGGGTTGATCGACCGCGCACCGGGTTCGCATCGCTACACGGTGACCGAGAAGGGCCTGCGGGTAGCGCTGTGGTTCACGCGGTGTCACACGCGGCTATTCCGGCCGGCACTCGGGGAAATCTTTGCCGAAGACTTCCCCGAAGCCAGTACCCTGCGCCGCGCGCTCGATCGTTTTGATCAAGAGGTGAAGCGATATATCGAGAAAGCAAAGGTACCCGAAGCAGCTTGACCGAAAAAACTTGACTCAAGTGCGCCAGATTTTTCCCTTAAAGGGGTCTAAGCCAACCACTCACAGAAGAGGAGCCGAATCGTGCCAAACGCCCACGTGGAGCCAAAGGCTGAAGGATTGGCGTCCATCGTTCACCATCGAGTCTATCTTGTCACCGAGGCTGCCGAGCTACTCCGCTGCGGCCGGTCCAACGCCTACAACCTCGTGGCGTCGGGAGAACTTGCCTGCACCAAGATCGGTGCGGGCAAGAAGGGAATCAGGGTATTGGGCTCGGACCTCCTCGCGTTCCTCGAGTCGAGGCGCGAGGGCGGCCCGATGCCACAGGGCACGATCAAGTACCTGAAGACGCGCGTCGGTTCCTGATCTCATCCTGATCTTGGTCCGACGAGGACTCCAGCAGGGGAGCCCCACGGCGGAGCCAACTTTGTCGCGGGAATCAGAGTTAGCTTCCGGCAACTTTCCGGAAGCTAACTTCGGCTTCGCCGTGCCGCCTCCCGGATTGGTGGCCTGCCGCTTCTTGGCCTCTTCGCGCTCCAGCGGCTCAATCTTCTCGGCCAGGCCGAGCTTCTCGGAGATCAGCATATCCTTGCGGCAGGTATTCTCATCCCTCTCGGCCTTGAGCGCCTTCAAGGCGTCATCAAGCCCCCTCGATGACGGTGACGGGTATCGCCGGTTCGCGATCCGATTGCTGGTCCACCTGGTCGAAGAACCTGCACAGGCCGCTCCCCAAGGGCGGGAACGACCTGTAGGTCCAGGGCTTCGTCGGCAGTTCGAACCTTCACCGCGTCTGGGACTCCGGGATGCTCGAGCGGGCCGGGATTTCGAGCCGCAGCCGAAATCCTGTTCCGCGGCATGAGTCGCACGTCCGAACATCCTTATTCTTGCCTCGGCATTCCGTGCATGCATACCAAAGATTTGGATGGGACACCCAGAACAGGCTGGCGAGCAGGTGGGAGAACGGATCCCAGCCCTTGGCTCGTGTCCGGCTGACGAGATCCTTGCTTCTCGTCTTGTGCGTAGCGCGTTCCATTCGGTCGTGACGATCAGAGCAGGGCCGCGCGATCGAAGGCCGAGGGGTCCTGGAGGCATTCCCGGCAATCCTGGCAATAGGCCTCCAGCCAGTCGGCGTCGGAGACCTCCCGTTCCTCGGCGACCTTGGCCGGGATGATCGTGTGGCCCAAGAGCTTGTAGGCCCAGAACCGCTTCTGCCCAAAGACCAACTCGTAGCGGTCCTCGCCGATCTTTCGGACCCCGATCGGCTGGAGGATCCCCATCCGCGCAACGCTGTCGATGAAATTCTGGACTCTCTCGTCCTTCTTGTCGAAGGACTTCTCCCGCCGGTCCGTGCCGAGCTCGATCTGGTCGAGCGGGATGTACATGAGATCGACGGGCCTGGCGGTGCCGAGGTCCACCGAGTCCGAAGCTTCGATGACTTGAGCCATAATGGTTCTCCTAGGAAACCGTCCAAGAATTAGTCCGAGCCGTCGCTCCTGATGTTTTCTCTCCCATTCTGTCCGTCTGGTCACGTGCGTTTACGTGCATCTCATCGCCTCTTTCCAGGATTTTCTCGTGTCTGACAACTGTACGATGACCGCCCTACGCTCGTCTCACATGCGTCAGACCCCGGTTTTCGCCCGGCTTCTGACCCTAAATTCCTCCCTTGACCACCGCGCAGCCGGTACCATTGAGAATATTCCTGCCATATCGCCAAATCTTCAACAAATTATGCGTCAGGCACACCAGACGCCATTCACCTCCAATCTGGTCCAGACCACGCAGCAGGAATCGTCGAAAGCCCCGCGCCTCCTTGATCTGGCCAATGACGGGCTCGACGATGGCCTTCCGCCGCGCGTACACCGCACGGCCCGCCGGTGTCTTCAGCTTCGCCTGCATCTTCTCCTTGGCCGTCACCGGCGGTGCCGATGCCGACTCCGACGCCGCAGGGATGGTCGCACTCTGGTGCCGCTGACGCTCCGTCGCGATATGGGGATCGAATCCCTCACGCTCCAGCGCCCCCACCGCCTCCGCACTGAAGTAACCCGTATCCAACGCCGCCGGGATCAGGGGCCGGGCTCCGGACTCATCCAGAGCCGGGGCCATCCCGGCCTGCTCCAGTTGGCCACGGGTGGCCTGGGCCATCGGCTCGGCCTGTTGCTTGTCGTTGCACTGGGCCGTCACCGCGCACGCCAGGATGATCTGGCAGCCGTCATCCACACTGATCTGGGCGTTGCCACAGCAATCCCACCCCTTGTTGGCGGTCTTCATGATCGACAACTCGGGTTCGGTGAAGTTGATCTGGGCCTTGTCCGCGGGCGTCTCCACGATCGGCCCCGGCGGCTTTCCACGACGCTTGGTCCCGGTGCGTTGCCGCTGGGCTTGGGCCTCATCGCGCCGCTGCTGTTCGGCATCCGCCGCGGCCTTGGCCTCGGTTTCGAGCCGCTTCATCGCCGCTTCGATCGTCGCTAGGCGGTCCTCGCGACGGCGCAGCTCCGCGGGCAACTCATCCCCACGCTGCGCACCCAAGACCGCATCGTCTTGGGCATCGACATCCCGGGCCTGCTTGAGCAACTCCCCAATCTCGCCGCGGAGTCGAGCTACTTCCTTGGTCATGTAGCCGTAGCTCATCGCCTTGTGCCGCGAGGCATTGCCCTGGACTTTGGTCCCATCGATGGCGATCGTACCCAGGCGGATCAGGCCGGCCGCCTTCGCCAGGAGGAGCGACCTGGACGAACACGTCCGCGAAGTCATCCAGGTGGTTCTTGCGGAACAGGCTGATGGTTCGAAAATCGGGCCGCTCCTCGCCGACAATGGCCAGGAAGGCCAGGTTGCGCTCACAGGCCTTGGCGATCTTTCGGCTGGAGAAGACGCCGACGCAGTAGCCATACAGGAGCAGACAGACCATCATAGCCGGATCAAAGGGCGGAGCGCCGCGGGACTCGTCTTGGTAGGGGGCGTGGATCTTGGAGAGATCGAGCTTGGGGACGACATCGATGAGGAAGAAGACGAGGTCGTCCTCCGGGAGCTTGGCGGCCGGCGCGTGGGCCTGCTGGGCATAGAGTTCGGGTGTCCAGGGACGATAGGCTTTGTGCGCCCAGGGTGTTCATGACCGGCCTCAGATGTAGCTGGGGAGGATCACTTGAGTGCGAGCCCCCATGTTAAAGCCGCCCGAACAGCAAAACCAGCACGGTCCTCGGAATCCGCTGGCCGTTTCATGGACAGCCTCCTAGTGAAACCGTCCAAGAATCAGTCCAAGCCGTCGCTCCTGATGTTTTCTCTCCCATTCTGTCCGTCTGGTCACGTGCGTTTACGTGCATCTCATCGCCTCTTTCCAGGATTTTCTCGTGTCTGACAACTGTACGATGACCGCCCTACGCTCGTCTCACATGCGTCAGACCCCGGTTTTCGCCCGGCTTCTGACCCTAATTCTTCCTTGACCACCGCAGCCGGTACCATTGAGAATATTCCTGCCATATCGCCAAATCTTCAACAAATTATGCGTCAGGCACACCAGACGCCATTCGCCTCCAATGTCGTCCAGACCACGCAGCAGGAATCGTCGAAAGCCCCGCGCCTCCTTGATCTGGCCAATGACGGGCTCGACGATGGCCTTCCGCCGCGCGTACACCGCACGGCCCGCCGGTGTCTTCAGCTTCGCCTGCATCTTCTCCTTGGCCGTCACCGGCGGTGCCGATGCCGACTCCGACGCCGCAGGGATGGTCGCACTCTGGTGCCGCTGACGCTCCGTCGCGATATGGGGATCGAATCCCTCACGCTCCAGCCCCCCACCGCCTCCGCACTGAAGTAACCCGTATCCAACGCCGCCGGGATCAGGGCCGGGCTCCGGACTCATCCAGACCGGGGCCATCCCGGCCTGCTCCAGTTGGCCACGGGTGGCCGGGCCATCGGCTCGGCCTGTTGCTTGTCGTTGCACTGGGCCGTCACCGCGCACGCCAGGATGATCTGGCAGCCGTCATCCACACTGATCTGGGCGTTGCCACAGCAATCCCACCCCTTGTTGGCGGTCTTCATGATCGACAACTCGGGTTCGGTGAAGTTGATCTGGGCCTTGTCCGCGGGCGTCTCCTCGATCGGCCCCGGCGGCTTTCCACGACGCTTGGTCCCGGTGCGTTGCCGCTGGGCTTGGGCCTCATCGCGCCGCTGCTGTTCGGCATCCGCCGCGGCCTTGGCCTCGGTTTCGAGCCGCTTCATCGCCGCTTCGATCGTCGCTAGGCGGTCCTCGCGACGGCGCAGTTCCGCGGGCAACTCGTCCCCACGTTGCGCACCCAAGACCGCATCGTCTTGGGCATCGACATCCCGGGCCTGCTCCAACAACTCCCCAATCTCGCCGCGGAGTCGAGCTACTTCCTTGGTCATGTAGCCGTAGCTCATCGCCTTGTGCCGCGAGGCATTGCCCTGGACTTTGGTCCCATCGATGGCGATCGTACCCAGGCGGATCAGGCCGGCCGCCTTCGCCAGGAGGAAGACCTGGACGAACACGTCCGCGAAGTCATCCAGGTGGTTCTTGCGGAACAGGCTGATGGTTCGAAAATCGGGCCGCTCCTCGCCGACAATGGCCAGGAAGGCCAGGTTGCGTCACAGGCCTTGGCGATCTTTCGGCTGGAGAAGACGCCGACGCAGTAGCCATACAGGAGCAGGCAGACCATCATAGCCGGATCAAAGGGCGGAGCGCCGCGGGACTCGTCTTGGTAGGGGGCGTGGATCTTGGAGAGATCGAGCTTGGGGACGACATCGATGAGGAAGAAGACGAGGTCGTCCTCCGGGAGCTTGGCGGCCACGCGTGGGCCTGCTGGGCATAGAGTTCGGGTGTCCAGGGACGATAGGCTTTGGCGCCCAGGGTGTTCATGACCGGCCTCAGATGTAGCTGGGGAGGATCACTTGAGTGCGAGCCCCCATGTTAAAGCCGCCCGAACAGCAGAACCAGCACGGTCCTCGGAAACCCGCTGGCCGTTTCATGGACAGCCTC
>CAWJGW010000037.1:0-33003 GCA_963842405.1 uncultured Isosphaeraceae bacterium
CACGAACGCCGTCGCGCCGTCGGCCGACAGGGCGACCCCGCGCGGCTCGGGCCCGACCTCGATACGCCCGGCCAGGACGATCTTGTCATCCTTCAGGTCGAGGACGCCCAGGTCGTAGCCAAACCAGTGGGTGACCACCCCGCGCCGGCCGTCGCGGGACAGGCCGACCCCGGCGGGCTTGTCCCCGGTCTTGAGCTCGTGGAGCACCCGAGCCGATTTCGTATCAATCAGCGACACGGTGCCGGCGGTCTGGTTGGCGGACAGCAACCGCGAACCGTCACCGATAAGGCCAGCGCAATCGGCGAACGATGCGGCTCGTCCTTCGCCGGGGAGGCCGGCGTGGGACTCGCGTCGGCGGATGGACTCGGCCCAGCCCATGCCCGAGCAGCGCCGAGGAGCCCGAAGGCTTCTTCAACCACAATTGAGGCCACGAAGACGGCCACAATGGCGTTGGCAACGAGCACAAAGCTAGCCAGATGAATCCGACCTCGCCGGTTCAGCATGGGCCGGTCGAACAACCTCTGGGCGACCCCAAAAAGATATGGGAGCAGCATCATGATTTGCATCCCGAGATCATCCAGGTAGTCGGCGACCCGAGATGGAAACTCTCGATAATCCATGGAAGAACGCTCCAGGCGGTCGGCGAGTTCAGTTCGGTGGGAAGGCTCAAACTCGGCTCAGGGCGAATCCAACGGGGCAGAATGTCCGGGGGATGCGGCATGCACCCCCCTTATCAGCGACAAAACGATCAGCCCGGGCCGCGACTCACATCCGGTCCACCACATCGATTCCAAGCAGGCCAAGGCCAAATTTCAAGATCCTTGCGGTCAAATCGCAGAGCGCCAGCCGGCTGTCCCGCCGTTCGGGAGACTCTGCCTTGAGCACCGGGCACCCCTCGAAGAACGTACTGAAAGCGTTGGCCAGATCGAAGAGGTAGTCGGTCAGGATGTTCGGTTTCAGGTCCGCGCCGGCCAGCTCCAGGACTTCCGGGAGGCGGAGCAGCCGGACGCCCAGGGCCCGCTCGGCAGGATGGCTCAATGCGATCGTGGGACGTTGCTCCCGGATGGCCTCGGGTGAGAAGCCCCCCTTGCGGAAGATGCTCTGGGTCCGCGCATAGGCGTACTGGAGGTAGGTCGCCGTGTTGCCGTTCATCGCCATCATCTTCTGCCAGTCGAAGACGTAGTCGCTGATCCGGTTCTGGCAAAGATCGGCGTACTTGATGGCACCGAGGCCGACGACCTCGGCGACCCGCTGCTGCTCGTCGGCAACGAGTTCGGGGCTGTTTTCCTGGACGACCTTGAGCGCCTCGGCGGTCGCCTCGTCCAGGAGCGACTCCAGGCCGACGACGTCTCCCTCGCGAGTCTTGAACGGGCGGCGATCCTGGCCCAGGATCGTGCCGAAGGCCACGTGCTCGAGGTCGACCGCGTCGTAGCCCCACTTCCGGGCCACCTCGAAGAGCTGCTTGAAATGGTCGCCCTGGCGATGGTCGACCACGTAGAGGATCTGGTCCGGGTGCCAGGTCTCGACGCGATACTGGATGGTCGCAAGATCGGTGGTCGCGTAGGTGAAGGCCCCATCGCGCTTGCGGACGAGGAACGGAGCCTCGGTCTGCTCGACGAAGACGACGATCGCTCCATCGCTCTCGACGGCAAGCCCTTTCTCCTGGAGGTCTGCCACGATCGGGCCGAGCTCGGAGTCGTAGAAGCTCTCGCCCAGTTGGACGTCGAACCGGATACCCAGACGGTCGTAGATGGCCTGGAGCGCCCCGAGGCAGTGAGGCATGAACCGGTTCCACAGCGCCCGGTTCTCGGGATCGCCCGCGTGGAGCCTGGCCGTCTCGACGCCGTGCGGCCTCTTCGACGGCCGAGCCGCCATCCTTGATCCGATCCTGGACGAGGCGATACAGCCGGGCCAGCTCGCCGACGGGATCCGTGGCGTAGTTCGCCTCATCACGGGCGTTCTTCCAGCCCCAGAGGATCATGCCGAACTGCGAGCCCCAGTCGCCGAGGTGATTGTCCCGAATGACGCGGTGGCCGCTGGCCGTGATGATCCGCGCCAGGCTGTCGCCGATGACCGTGGAGCGGAGGTGACCCACGTGCATCGGTTTGGCGACGTTGGGCGAGGAGAAGTCGATGACGACCGTCTTGACCTGGGCGGGTTGCGTCAAGCCGAGGCGATCGTCAATCAAGAGGTCGCGCAGAACTCTCGGAGAGCCACGAATCGTTCAGGCGGACGTTCAGGAACCCGGGACCGGCGACCTCGGGCGGGCCGGCCATTGGGGACAGGTTGACCTGGCCGGCCAGCTCCTGCGCGAGGTCGCGCGGCTTGCGACCCGTGGCCTTGGCCAGCGCCATGCAGCCGTTGGCCTGATAATCGCCGAACTTGGAGTCGGTCGCGGGGCGCACCGCCTTTCGAAGGCGGCCCGATCGGGACCCTCCGGCACGGCCGACCCGAAGATCGTCCTCAATTCCTGGAGCAGATTCATGACGTCGGCTTCGCCCTGCTTGCCGGCCGGTGGCTCTTGCCAGTCGAGCTGAGGGGCATCACCCCAGATGTCTTCGAGCGCGTAATAAGCCCGGTCGTCGGGCGAGAAGACATGGACGACGAAGTCGCCGTAGTCGATCAGGGTCCAACGGCCTTCCTCAGATCCTTCGAGCCCGAGCTTGGCTTCGCCGAGCTTCTTCATCTCCTGGTCGATCTCGCTGGCGATGGCATGGCTCTGCCGGCGCGAGACGGCCGTGACGATCACGAAGTAGTCGACCAGCGGAGTGGCGTTTCGCAGGTCGAGCAACAGGATATCCTTGCCGCGATTGTCGTCGGCGATCCGGGCACAGATTCGCGCATGCTCCGAGCGCCACTCCCAGTCGGCGCGGCTCACGCCGGTCGGTGGCGTGATGGGGAACGTCATCTTGGATCGAATGGGTCTCGCGGGTTCGGAGCGAACTCGCGCGACGGCCTGGGACGGGTTCGGAAGGGGGCAAGCTCTTCGCAGTGTTGTGTTGTACCATTCCATTCTTCCGCTCAGTCGGGGATGGCTCGACCAATCGAGCTCCCTGACGGGACTTCCTGGGACCTGGGACCAGGACTCACCCCCGCCGGTCCAGACACCGTTTCCCGGCAGGCGGTTCAACACTCCAGTTTAACCCGACGTTCGTCCGTTGCCTATCGGGCTCTTCGGCGGCGGCCTGTTCGAGGCCGATCCCGCCCGTCCTCGACATCCACTCAGCCACGGGAAAGAATTGCGCAAAAAGAAGGCGGCACGGTTCAACCGGCCGCCCAAAACGAGAATCTGCCGCTGAAGCACCCCCACGGGGACTCGAACCCCGGTCCCTTGGCTGAGAACCAAGTATCCTAGGCCGCTAGACGATGGGGGCATGGAGAGCAAATAGTATAATACACCGCGCCGGGGTCGCAATCAAGACGGTTTGACGGGTTTGGGCGGGGGGGCGGCGCACGACATACTTTGCAAGAGAAAGGCCGCTCGCCTACAGTGGACGTTGGAAACGTCCCGTCTTGCTGAGTCACAACTGGAAGGAGCAGTTAGGGATGGCTCATACCACCGATCCGGCCGCGGTCGTTGTTGATCAGGAGAAGCTCATTCAGGGGGTCGCAAAACATTTCCTCCACAAGGTCTTTGGAACCGAGGGCCTGCCCTGGGGCACCAAATTCTCCGAGCTGGAGGAGTTGACCGTTCAGATCGGTCAAGCGATCTCCCGGAGCATGATGGATCAGGCCCTCGCAGGCCAAGCCCAAGCGGTGCCCGCCACGGCCCAGACTTGTGGCGTCTGCGGCTCCCCGGTGCAGAACGGTCCCCCCGGCCAATCTCGGACCGTCCCCACCACGGTGGGGACGGTCCTGGACGAGCCCCGGCGCTATTGCCCCCGATGTCGGGCGGCTTTTTTTCCCTCAGTCCCAGAGTCTGGGGATTGATCAGGGGAGCTACAGCCCTCAGGTCCTTCAGCAGATCGTCTATGCCGGCGTCCAGAACACCTCCTTCGCCGCCGGCCGGGACGACTTGCTCCAGTTGGCGCACCTGGAGATCTCCGAGAAGCAAGTGGAGCGGGTGACCGAGCGGATCGGTCGGGAGCGGCTCGATCAGCGCGACGCCGCGGTCCAGGCGTTCTGCGAGTTGCCCGTGGTGGAGAAGTTCGCCGCGGCGGTGGCTCATCCTCCGGACCTGGCCGTGGTCCAGATGGATGGGGGACGCCTCCAGATCCGGGATGAGCCGTCGAAGGAGACGGCCCCAGCAGCGGTGGCCGGTCCGGTCGATGCGGCGGGCGTGGCGACCGCGGCGGAGGGCCAGGCGGAGTCCGAACCGACGGCCGGCGGAGCCGAGGCCGATCCCGGCACGGCCGGGACCTGCAATGGTCATTGGCGGGAAGACAAGATCGGTCTGCTGATGACGATGACCAGCGCGGAGTCCACCGCGGATTCCTGCCCGGAAATCCCTGAGAACTTCGTCAATCCGCTGCGGATTCTCAAGCTGGCGCGCAAGCTCAAGAAGGGCGGCCCGCGGGCGAGGACGCGGTGGCCGATCCGGCGGAACCGCAGGGGGACAGCCCGCTGGAGTCCCCGGAGTACACCCCGCCGGCCGTGCGGGTCAAGTCGATGGTGGCGACGCGGCAGGAGGCCAAGTCCTTCGGCACGATCTTGGCCGCGGCGGCCCGGGCCCGGGGATTCTACGGGGCCAAACGCAAGGCGTTCGTAGGCGATGGGGCCGAGACGAACTGGACCGTCCAGAAGCGCTGGTTCAGCGACTTCACGGCGATCCTGGATTTCATTCACGCGTTGTCGTATGTATTCGCAGCAGCGATGGCGGGTCGGGGATTCGCCGCGGGATGGGAGGTCTATGCGCGTTGGATTGGCTGGGTGTGGCAAGGCCGGGGTGGCCGAGGTGATCCCGGAGTTGGAGCAGCGGCAGGCCGAATTGGGGGTGCCGGCTGCGGACGAGTCGGAGAGTAGTCCCAAGCAGGTGGTGGCTGACACCTTGAGGTATCTCAAGAACAATCAGCATCGGATGCGGTACGACGAATATCGTCGGCTGGGATTGCCGATCACCTCCAGTCACGTGGAGTCAACGGTCAAGCAGTTCAACCGCCGGCTGAAAGGGACCGAGAAATTCTGGTCGGAGGAGGGGGCCAAGGCGTTGCTCCAATTGCGTGCCGACTACTTGAGCGAGACGGAGCCGATGGACAAGTTCTGGAAGGATCGCGAAGCGAAGGCGACCGGGAGGCGGCGATACCACCGCGCGAGCTGATCCGGTGAATTACAATCCCGGTCGTGCACCGGCGGGGGGCGGGGGAACCATGAGAGTCGGTGCGGAAGCCGTTCGGTCCCCATCAGGAGCGGAAATCCAATGACACAAGTCATGCGGATCAAGGAAGTCGCGGAGGCCGACGTCGCGAGAATCGACCAGTTTCTTGACACTGTTCAGCGGCTGGATCAAGAGAAAGCCCTCCAGGCGGCGACCGATCAGGTGTACGAACTGTTCGACGGTCTGCTCGCGGAGGGGTCATTCGAGACCTGCGACCGGGTCTTGATGCGGGTCAACGTTGGCAAGTTCTCCACCTCACTGTTGCGATCGTTTCCTCACGATCACTGCAGCTGTTTCCGAGGAAGCTTCTGAAGGCAAGAGACGATTTCTTCAAGCGTGTGGAGAGCGAGGTGATCAGACAGAGGGGCAAGGAAACGACGACCAGGCTCTTGAAGAGGCTTGCCTGATCAGCATACGCGGGAAACGGCTCCGAATCTCGGCACGGATAAGGAAGAACGGGCCGAGAGCGGAAGGTTGACGAGAAGCCACCAACTCGCTACTCGCTCGCCCATCTCCCGTTTCCTCGAGCCTCGGTCAGTCTTGCTCTAAAAAATGATCGGCCGGTCACATCTGAGCCCTCAGAAAGGGAAAACAACCCGGTTTCTGAGGAGGACAATCGTCATGGCCGGTACTCCGATGGGTCGCGCATGCAGACGGTCCTTGCAACGCCTGTTCGTGGACACGGGGACCGTGTCGGGCGTTCCCCGACGGTCAGCTCCTGGAGCAGTTTCTCGCGCGGAGGGGAGCGATATCGGCGTTCGCGGGCGCTTGGTCGAGGCGGCACGGACCGATGGTACTAGGTACCTGCCGCGGCCGTGTAATCCGCAACGCGGATGATGCCGAGGACGCCTTCCAGGCCACATTCCTGGTGCTGGTCTGCAAGGCGGGGGGTGGATCCGGGGGGAAACGAGATGCGCTCGGCGGCTGGCTCCATCAGGTCGCTCATCGGGATCGCCATCCAGGCTGGTGCCGATGCGGCCCACAAGCGGCGGCGTGAACAGCTCCTCGGGTGCCAGTCGATCTGTGACCGACGATCACCGCCTTGAGCCCGACGACGAGTCGGCGCCAGGTCCTGCACCAAGAAGTCGCCCGGCTCTCGGGATAAGTACCGCCTGCACTCCTGCTCTGACGACCTGGAAGGAAAGACGCACGCTCAAAGCGGCCGCCGAGCTGAATTGCGGCGAGGCGGAGCCGTCCGGCGACGGCTGGCCCGCACCGCGACCTGTTGCGCCGTTGGTTTGATCCGACGGGGGGGCGTGGCCCTGACCGCAGGAACTCTCACCGCATTCCTCGGTCGCTCGGCCCTGGCGAAAGTCCCTCCGGCCTGCGTCGATGCGGCCATCAAAGCCGCCGGTTCGATGAGCTCGACTGCGGCTCGTATTGCCATCGGCGAGGTTGTCTCGACGACGGCTGGGCGGACCTCGCCGCCAAGTCACTGCGAATCATGCTGTTGGAGATCAACTGAAGGCCGGTGCCGCCGTAGCCCTCCTTCTTGATCGCACTCGTCGGGTTTGGCCTGGGGTGTCGGGATCACATGGGCAGGACAAGGCAGGGCACGGGGCAGGCTGACCGAATGCCAAAACCCCGATCCCACGCCCGCAGCTTTCCCAGGTTCGAGTCGAGAATGACGAGAAGCCTGCTGATCCCGACGGAGTTCGTCACCTATCGTGGACGGGTCCTTGGCTCCCGGACGGACGTCCCTTCGCCGGGGCCGCGTTGTCCACGTGGTCCATCTACGGATTGCGGCAACCGGGCGACGCGACGGGCACCTTCACGACCAGAGTGATGCAACGAAGGTCGGTTCCAGTTCGCGGTACGAAGGTCCGTTTCAACACGGAGATCACCATCCCGATAATCCGTGGTCGCATCGGCACCCGTCCTTGCGCAGGCGCCGGGTACGCCTTTGGTCTCTCGGGCGGTCGTGGCTGATGGGAGCGAAATGACCTTGCAGCTCGCCCGGGATGATGTGCCCGGTGTCCAGGCCGGATCATCGATCTGGAAGGCCGGGCCTGTAGTTGGGGCGACGGTGACGGTTCTCAGCGTGAAGGTACCGATCCAAGAATCGCTGGATGGTTGGCTCAGATGGCTCTCGAACGGAGAAGGAACTTTATCCCCTCGAGCACGAGTTCCTGTCGAACAGTCTCTCGTCGGGCAGCCGGACTCCCCCAATCATCCCGCCCGTGAAGACCGATCCGGAAGGAGGGCACTTCCTCATCTCCGGAATCGGCCGAGAGCGGGGTTGCCACGCTCGAGATCCAGGGTTCGACGATCGAGACCATGCAGGCCGAAGTCCGGACCCGTCCAGGCGCGACGATCCGTGTTCCTGCGTATGCGGGACGACAAGCCGATGAACTGATTACCATCTACGGTGCCACGTTTGAGCATGTCGGCGGCCCGACCCGCCCGATCGAAGGCATCGTCCGCGACATCGAAACCAAGCAGCCGCTGGGCGGGATCATGATTCACGGCGAGCGGTCGATCGGAAACCCCATCGAGTACGTCCAGGCCATCACCGATGCCCAGGGCCATTACCGCCTGGTGGGATTGCCTCGGGGCCGAGAGGGACACGTGGTGGCGGTCGCGCGGTCGATTTTCCGGTCCATGGTACAGGAAGGCCGCATCAAGGTACCCCGTGACGAGGATCTTCCTTACTTGCGGGCACGGCTCAAGGTCGGGAAGACAATGCGGACGGGCCGATCAAGCTGGATATCGGCCTCAAGCGCGGGTCTGGGTGACCGGCCGGGTCATCGAGGAGGACACCGGGAAGTCGTGCGTGCCCAGGTCGAGTACTTCGTTTCCAGGACAATCCTCACCTGGAAGACTACCCCGCATTTCGGTGGTCCATGATCCATCCTCATTTCGCGGGGCGAGACGGTGTCTTCCATTTCGTCGCGTTCCCCGGCCCCAGGCGTGCTCGCGGCCCGCGCGAAAGACATCTATATCCAGGGTGCGGGCGTTGACAAATTCCAGCACAAGCCGGAAAACGGGTTCCTCATGACTCATCCCTACAACGCCGTTCCCACGAATCACCATACCGTGGCCGAGATCGACCCGGCGCCGGCACGGTCGTCCATGAGCCGCGACCTCGTGCTGCAACGCGGCCGGTCGCTGACCGTTACCGTGCTCGGCCCCGACGGCAAACCCCTGACCGGCAATCAGGTTGCGGGGTTGAAGGACATGGGTTACTGGGAGACTCCTCCGCCATCGGCCTCGACTTACACGATCCTCAGTCTCAAGCCGGGCAAAGCACGGACGCTGACCGTCTTGAATCGGGAACAGAGACTGACGGGCGAGCTCGTCCTGCGGGGATAGACAAAGCCCCAAACGATCACCTTACAGCCCTGGGGCGTGTTGACCGGCCGCGTTGTGGATGCTGAAGGCCAGTCCAGGAACGCCAACGACCAGCTTTCTGGCATGAATTTCCCCGGGGGTCACCCGAGGATCGGCAAGGACGGCCGGTTCCGGATCGAGGGCCTCATCGCCGGGAAACCTTACACCCTCCAGCTTCTCGAGAAGGGCTATATGCTGGGCGATCTCGTCGTCAAGGACGTGAAGGTCGTGCCGGGGGAAGTCAAAGACCTCGGCGATGTCGTGCCCCGGCCGATCAAAGAGTAAATCAGGACGTTTGCGGATTTCGCGGAAGCCTCGGAATTCCGTCCTCCTTCCGAATAATGTTGATCGTCCTGGCCGGGCTCCCGTCTCTTACGTAAGGATAAGAGAGAGACCCGGGAGGACATCGATCATGGCGACGGCTCCGATGGGCACCGCATTGCGGCAGATTGAGCGTCTCTTCGTCGAGGGGAGAGTGGCGAGCCTGCCCGACAGCGAACTCCTCGAACGGTTTCTCTCCGAGAGCGATGAGGCGGCGTTCACGGCCCTGGTCGAGCGGCACGGGCCGATGGTCCTGGGCACGTGCCGGCGCCGTGCTCCGCGACCCCAACGCCGCGGAGGATGCGTTCCAGGCCACGTTCCTGGTCCTGGTCTGCAAGGCGCGGTCGATCCGGGGCCATGGCGCCCTCGCCGGTTGGCTCTATCAGGTCGCGCATCGGATCGCCCTCCAGGCCGCTGCGGAAGCGGCTCGCAGGCGGCAGCACGAACGGCACATCGGCCAGCTGCGTGCCGAGAAGACGCCGCTGAACGAGCCGGACGTCGAGTGCCGAGAGATCCTCCACGAAGAGGTCGCCCGACTCTCGGAAAAGTATCGGCTCCCCCTGTTGCTCTGCGACCTGGAGGGCAAGACCCACGCTCAGGCGGCAATGCGAGCTGAATTGTGGCGAGGCGACCGTCCGGCGGCGGCTGGCCGGTGCCCGCGACCTGCTGCGCATGCCGTCTGATCCGTCGGGGCGTGGCCCTTTCGGTCGGGACGCTGGCCACGACGCTCGGCCGATCGGCCCTGGCGAGGTCCCTCCGGGCTGGGTCGAGGCGACCGTCAAGGCCGCCGGATGATGAGCTCGACCGCGCACGGATCGCCATCGGCGAGGTCGTCTCGACGACGGCCGTGGACCTGGCGCGCAATCATTGCGGGTCATGCTATTGAGTCAATTGAAGACCGGTGCCGCCGTCGGCCCTCTTGCTGATCGCGCTCGTCGGGCTGGCCTGGGGCGTCGGGACAGCGGGCAGGACAAGGCGGGGTCCGGCCAGACTCCCCGAATACAAAAACCCCGATCCACGCCACGGCTCGCCCGGTTCAAGCAAAGACCGAGAAACCAGCCAATCCCGGCGAAGCCATCACGTATCGAGGGCGGGTCCTCGACCCGGACGGGCGTCCGTTCTCCGGGGCTGCATTGTATCTGGTCACTAACGGGTTCCAGGCACCTGGGTCAGTCGCCGGTCCGCGCCACCAGTGGGCCGGACGGCCGGTTCCGATTCGCCGTGCCGAAGTCCGATTTCGATACCTTGTATTTTGATACTCCGTGGAAAGGTATGCGTGCGCCCGTCCTGCGCGGGCCGCTGGGTACGCATTCGGGCTGGCGAACTATCGAGACGATGCCGAGGAGTTGACCTTGCAGCTCGCTCGTGATGATGTCCCGATCTCTGGCCGCATCATCGATCTGCAAGGCCAGCCCGTCGTCGGTGCGACGGTGACGGTCCTCGAAGTCAGGTCGCCGGCCGGAGGGATCGCTCGATGGTTGGCTCAAGGCCCTCGAAGAACGGAAGGAATTCTATGGCCCGGAGCACGAGTTCTTCCCGATCGGTCTCTGGCCCCAGACGGACCCGCCGATCATCCCGCCGGTGAAGACCGGCGCGGACGGACGCTTTCTCATTGCCGGCATCGGCCGCGAGCGGGTCGCCACCGTGGAGATCCAGGGGCCGACGATCGAGACTGTCCAGGTCTTCGTCCGGACCCGCCCCGGCGCGACGATCCGTGTTCCTGGGTATCAGGGACAACCCGCCGATGAGCTGAAGACGATCTACGGTGCCACGTTCGAGCATGTCGCCGGCCCAACCCGCCCGATCGAAGGCGTCGTGCGTGACCTCGACACCAGGAAGCCGCTGGCCGGAATCATGGTTCGCGGCGAGCGGTCGTTCGGGAGAACGACGAGTACGTGCAGGCCATCACCGACGCCCAGGGCCATTACCGCTTGGTGGGATTGCCGCGCGGCCGAGAGGGGCACGTGCGGGCGGTGGCTCCGGTCGACTTCCCTCTCCGGCTACGGCGATCGCAAGGCCGCGCCCCAGGGCCCGCGGGACGAGGAGCTGCCTTACTTGCCGGCCGGCGTCAAGGTCGGAGAGCCGGGCGGGATCGGGCCGATCAAGCTGGATATCAACCTCAAGCGCGGCGTCTGGGTGACCGGCCGGGTCATCGAGGAGGACACCGGCAAGCCGGTCCGTGCCCAGATCGAATACTACGTCTTCGCGGACAATCCTCATCAGGAAGGCTACCCCGCTTTTCGGGAGACGCTGCCCAACTATCATTACGCGGGGCGGGATGGCGTGTTCCAGTTCGTCGCCTTCCCGGGCCCTGGTGTGCTCGTGGCTGATGCGATGGGGATGAGTATATCCAGGGGGCGGGAGCCGACACGCTCAAACACAAACTGAAATACAGGTACCTCGAAGCTTATCCCAATGGCGTCGTTCCCTCTGAGCATCATGTCGTCGCCGAGATCGACCCGGCGCCGGGCACGGTGTCGATGAACCGGGATCTCCTGCTGCAACGCGGCCGGTCCTTGACCGTCACCGTGCTCGGGCCCGACGGCAAACCCCTCACCGGCAATCAGGTCGCGGGGTTGAGCGACTGGGTTACGATTACCTCTGGGAGAAGACACCTCCGCCGGAGGCATCAACCTTTACGATTCTCGGTTTGAGACCCGGCAAGGAACGGACTGTGACGATTCTTGAACCCGAAGCGCGGATTGGCGGGCCAACTCGTCCTGCGCGGGGATGAGACAAAGCCGCAAACGATCGCCCTCCAGCCCTGGGGCGTGTTGACCGGCCGGATCGTGGACAACGAAGGCCAACCTTGCAACACGGGCGACGTGCTCCTTGGCGTTCGGCTACCCTCCCAGGAGCCCAGGATCCCCAAGGATGGCCGCTTCCGGATCGAGGGCCTTGTCCCCGGGAAGTCTTACACCCTTCAGCTCATCAGGGGCAGCATGGTGGTCAATTTGGTCGTCAAGGACGTGAAAGTCGGGCCGGGTGAGGTCAAAGACCTCGGCGATGTCGTGCCCCGACTCCTTCGAACAAAGAGTAGATCAGGAGGTTATCGGACCTCGCGGAAGCCTCGGAATTCCCTCCTCCCGCCGAATAATGTTGATCGTCCTGGCCGGGCTCCCGTCTCTTATGTGAGGATAAGAGAGAGACCCGGGAGGACATCGATCATGGCGACGGCTCCGGTGGGCACAGCGTTGCGGCAGATTCAGCGTCTCTTCGTCGAGGGGAGGTTGGCGAGCCTGCCCGACAGCGAACTCCTCGAACGATTCCTCTCCGAGGGCGATGAGGCTGCGTTTGCGGCCCTGGTCGAGCGGCACGGGCCGATGGTGCTTGGGACGTGCCGGGCCGTGCTCCGCGACCCCAACGCCGCGGAGGATGCGTTCCAGGCCACGTTTCTGGTCCTGGTTTGCAAGGCGCGGTCGATTCGGGGCCGTGGCGCTCTCGCCAGTTGGCTCTATCAAGTCGCGCATCGGATCGCTCGTCAAGCCGGTGCCGAGGCGGCTCGCAGGCGGGCGCGCGAACGGTACCTCGGCGAGATGCGTGCCGCGCACACGACGCGGGACGAGCCGGACGATGAGTGGCGAGAGATCCTCCACGAAGAAGTCGCCCGGCTCTCGGACAGGTATCGACTCCCCCTGTTGCTCTGCGACCTGGAGGGCAAGACCCATGCCCAGGCGGCTGCAGAGCTAAATTGCGGCGAGGCGACCGTCCGGCGACGGCTGGCCGGCGCCCGCGACCTGTTGCGCTCGCCGTCTGATCCGGCGCGGCGTGGCCCTACAGCCGGAGCACTCGCCACGAGCATCGGCCGCTCGGCCCTGGCGAAGGTCCCTCCGGGTTGGGTCGAGGCGACGGTCAAGGCCGCTGGATCGATGAGCTCGACCGCGGCGCGGATCGCCGTCGGCGAGGTCGTCTCCGCAACGGCCGCGCACCTCGCGCGCAAGTCGTTGCGGATCATGCTATTGAGTCAAGTGAAAGCCGGTGCCGCTGTCGCCGTCTTCCTGATCGCGCTCGTCGGGATGACCTGGGGAGTCGGGACCTATGGGCAGGACAATGCCGGCGCCGACAGGCCGACCGAATGCAGGAGCCCGATCGAAACCTACGGCGACCCCCGTTCGAGCCAGGACCGATAAGCCGGCTGATGCCGGGGAGTCCATCACCTACCAAGGGCGAGTCCTCGACCCGGAGGGTCGTCCCGTTCGCAGGGGCCAACTTGTATCTGATCACTTACGGACTTGAGCATCCGGAGAATCCGCCCGTCCGAGCGACCAGCGACGCCGACGGCCGGTTCCGCTTCACGGTGCCGAAGTCTGATTTCGACACATATCATAGAGATACCCCTTGGGCCGATGGATGATCCTCGCGCGGGCACCTGGATACGCCTTCGGAGTCGTGAACGATCCTCACATTGCCCAGGAGCTGACCTTGCAACTCGCACGTGATGATGTGCCTGTCTCGGGGCGGATCATCGACCTGGAGGGCCGGCCCGTCGTCGGCGCGATGGTCACGGTCCTCAATGTATGGGCATCGGCCAAGGGATCGCTCGATGGTTGGCTCAAGGCCCTTGAGGAAGAGGGGAAGTTTGACCCTCATTTGGTCCGAATCAACTCTATCATCAGCCGGAGCCGCCGATCGTTCCGCCGGTAAGGACCGGCGCGGATGGACGGTTCCTCATTCCGGGGATCGGCCGCGAGCGCGTCGCCACTCTGGAGATTCAGGGGCCGACCATCGAGGACGTCCTCGTTGATGTCCGAACCCGTCCTGGCAAGACGATCCGGGTCCCAATTCCCGGCGGTCATCGAATCGGAGGCGACGACTTAATCACCATCTACGGCGCCACGTTCGAGCACGTCGCCGGCCCGACGCGCCCCATCGAAGGCGTAGTGCGTGACATCGACACCAAGAGGCCGCTGTCCGGCGTCATGATCTACGGCGAGCGATCCAGGGAGGAACACTTACCATGTGCGGACGATCACTGACGCAAACGGTCATTATCGCCTGGTGGGATTGCCTCTCGAACCGGACCTGCATATGGTGGCGCTCGCTCCAGTCGACATTCCGATAATCTGGTACGGGAGGGACCCACACCGGTTCTCCCGAGACGAGGAATTGCCATACTTGCGGGCACGTGTCCCGGTCGAAGCATCCGCCGCGGCCCGACCAATCCAGCGAAATATCAACCTCAAGCGCGGGGTCTGGGTGAGCGGCCGGGTCCTTGATCAGGACACCAAAAAGCCGGTTCGCGGCCAGGTTTCTTACTACGTCTTCGCGGACAATCCTTCCCTGAAGGACGCCCGCGGTTTTCGATGGCCATCGACCGACGCTTATCCCGTGGGGCGGGATGGCGTGTTCCATCTCGTCGCCTTCCCCGGCCCCGGTGTGATCGCGGTACCACGCATCGGGGGACGAATACCGGCTGGGCATGGGAATCGACGCGTTGCAGCACAAGCCACAGGGTGGATTGCTCAGGGCTCATCCCAACATCATGGCTCCTATGGTCTATCACGCCGTCGCCGAGATCGACCCGTCGCCCGGAACGGTGTCCCTGAACCGCGACCTCCTGCTCCAGCGCGGCCGGTCTCTGACGGTTATCGTGCTCGGCCCTGATGGCAAGACTCTCGCCGGAAATCAGGTCTCTGGCTTGAAGAACATAGGCCATTGGGAGACCCCTCCACCAGAGGCATCAACCTACACGATCCTGGGTCTCGAACCAGGCGAGAAGCGAACGCTGACGGTCCTGAACTCGAAGCGACGATTGGCGGGCGAGCGCGTCCTTAGCGGGGATGACACCCAGCCGCAAACGATCACCCTCCAGCCCTGGGGTGTGCTGACAGCCCGTATCGTGGATACCGATGGCCAGCCCTCGAACGCGCATGACCAGATTGCGCTCGACCTCCCATCCGGATTCCCAACGGTTGGCAAAGACGGCCGGTTCCGAATCGAGGGCCTCGTTCCCGGCAAGTCTTACACACTCCGACTACTCAAGATGGGAGGTGCCTTCGTGGACGAGTTCGTCGCCAAGGACGTGAAACTTGGGCCGGGCGAGGTCAAAGACCTCGGCGACGTCGTGCCCCTGCCGCATCGAGAGTCAGTGACCAGTCAATTCGTCACGTGCTCAAACACGGATATTCCAGTAACTCGGAGTTCGGGCGCGGTGGTCAGGTCCCCATCGAGGTGGCCTGGCGAGGCAGGAGGCGGTCGACGCTGATCGGGGTTAACGGTTGGGTCCATCGACGGTGATCCGGTGGAATGGCGGCAACGCCGCCGGGATTCGCGATGAGACCGTCGGTTGAGTCGGCATGGCTGTGAGCATGGGTCGCTCCTGCGATCCGGCGGCCTGAGTTGGCCGACCGCTTTCTTCTCGACGAGTGTACTTTCCAGGTGCGATTCCATTCTTCCCGATTCGGGGTCGTGTCAGAGAGACTCCGGCCCGATCGGGCTCGTCGAGTAGCCGGGGACTGGGGGTCGGCGACGTCCGGGGGCGAGCACCCGTGGGGGTTCAGCCGGTTTCGGGATGTGGTAGTGGATCTCGTGCAGCCGCCGATAGAGGGCGGACGTGCCTTTGAGCTCGTGATCGGTCCCGACGGCCTCGATCCGACCGCCGTTCATCAAGACGATGCGGTCGGCGACCTGGAGCGACGCCAGGCTGTGGGTGATCAGGAAGGTCGTGCGGCCCCGGGAGAATTCCTCGATCGCCTTGCGGATCAGGGCCTCGTCCTGGATGTCGACGGCGCTGGTGGCTTCGTCGAGGATCAGGATGGCCGGATCGCGGAGCATCGCCCGGGCCAGGGCGATCCGCTGGCGCTGGCCGCCCGAGAGCCCGTAGCCGCGTTCGCCGACCACCGTGTCGTACCCTTGCGGCAGGGCCATGATGAACTGGTGGGCATACGCCCGCTTGGCCGCCGCGACGATCGCATCGCGGCTGGCGCTGCGGGTCTCCGTAGGCGATGTTATTGGCGATGGTGTCCTGGAAGAGGATCGTCTCCTGGATGACCATGCCGATCTGGCGGCGGAGGCTCCGGAGCTGGACGTCGCGGACGTCGTGGCCGTCGATCCGGATCGCCCCGGAATCGACGTCCCAGAAGCGAGGGAGCAGGTTCATCAGGGTGGTCTTGCCGCAGCCGTTGGGGCCGACCAGCGCGATGGTTTCGCCGTGCCGGACGCTGAGGCTCACGCCGTCGAGCACGGGGGTTGTCCCGTTGTAGCTGAAGGTCGACCTGGTCGAACTCGATGGCCTGGCGATGCCGCGGCAGGCGGGCGCGTGCTTGAGGTCGGCGACCCGTGGGGTCCGGTCCATCAGGGCGCAGATCCGATCGGCGGCGGCCGCGGCCCGCTGGATCTTCGAGTGCACGTTCGCCAGCTTCCGGATCGGGTCGGAAACCCCGGCGAGCATGGCGTAGAGCGCAAAGCAGGTCCTGCGATCGCCATGGGCTGGGCCGCAAGCTGGAGCCGGAAGAGACCGAGGTCCAGGTAGATGGTCTGGTTCAGGACGAGGTACGAGCCGGCCAGCAGGGCGATCGAGACGGTGGTCAGCGTCAGCATTTCGAGGACCGGGTCGGACATGGCGTCGATCATGGCGACGCGGACGCTCTTGCGGTAGAGGTTCTTGGTCTCGTCGAAGAACCGCCGCCGCTCGACCCGCTCCATGGCGAACGCCTTGACGATCTTGATCCCCTGGAAGCTCTCCTGGAGGATCTTGTAGATGGTCGACATGCTCTCCAGCGAGCGCCGGACGGCCCGCTTCATGATCTTGCCGACCCGGTAGGTCGTCGCCGCCGAGATCGGCACCAGGACCAGGGTCAACAGGTCAGCCGCCAGTTGAACAAGAGCGCCCCGCCCAGGCAGGCCACGATCCGCATCGGCTCACGAATCACCTTGCTCATCAGCGTGTTGAGGCCCTGTCCGAACGAGTCCATGTCGTTGGTGAACCGGGCCATCAGCTCGGAGGAGCCCTGGTCGGAGAAGCTCGCCAGGTCCAGGTTGACCGTGCTCCGGAAGAAGTCGTTGCGGATGTGGAAGAGGGTCAACTGCATGACGTCGGCGACGAGCACTTCCTGGAGGAACAGGAACACGCCCTTGAAGGCAACGCCGAGCATCACAATCCCGATCAGCAAGACCAGGCTCTTGAAGCTGTCCTTGGGGAGATAGCGATTGATCGATGGCTGGATGAACTGCCAGCGCCAGAGCCATTTGTCCTGGTTCTTGATCTCCTCCTCGAGGTCGACGACCCGACGGCTCAGAGCGGCCGGATCGCCCTTGCTCAGCATGGAGCCGCAATCCGCGAGCTCTTTCCATCGGGCATACGCAAGACGATGGTCACTGTGGAGCTTTTCGAGCTGGACTCTGCGTAGATTCTCGAGCCGGGCGTCTTGTTCCTTGACGGACGCATCCCCTGGCTCTCCAGGCATTGTTGCCCAGTTGGCCCTCCAGGGCCTCGACCGCACTTCGCTTGTCGGTCTTATCGCGATAGAGGTCGCGGATCGCTTATCTGGAGTCCCTCGAAATCTCGCCGCCCCGACTCGGCGACAGCCCGCACGTGCTCCGCTTCCGCCTTGCGAGCCTCCAGGACGCGGATCTCGTCCTCGATCGACTCGATCTTCTTCGCGATCCAGCGCTGGGGATTCTGGCTCATCGAAGAGGATATGCAGCAGGGGATAGACGGCGCCGAGCTCGGCGAAGAACAGCAGGGCCACCATTGCCGCACAGCAAATGGACAGGCCGAATCGGACCTTGTAGGGCAGAGCGAACCGGACCAGGCGAGCGAAGTTTTTCATAAGACCTGGGGTGCCGCGGACGGGAGAACCCAAAGAGCATCCATGCATCATCGAGATCCGCAGGCGGGTCCCGACGTTCGGGCGGCGGATTCTTTACCACGATCGGGCGAAAGTGACAATCCGACTTCGATTCGATCGGCGGGCCGCCCGGTGCGTGGCCAGTCGCTCTTGGAAATCCCGGGCCTGATGGTTATGATCGTGCCGACACACTATGGCGACCGCCGCGCGATGAGCGAGGAGGATGGCCGCCAACCGTCAGGGAGGACGGGATGAAACTACTCGCCCTGGTCGAGACTCCTGACCACGTCTGCTGTCGATATCGGATCCGCGCTTTTGCCCCGGCCCTTGGGGAGGCGGGTTGGTCCCTCACCTGTGAAGGCCTTGAGAGAGGTCTGTTGGCGCGGACCTTCCAGCTCCGCCGCGCGGCTCGGTACGATGCGGTAGTCTTGCAGCGTAAGCTCCTGCCGTCATGGCAGCTTCGCATTCTGCGCCAGGCCGCGCGCCACCTGGTCTTCGATTTCGACGACGCCATCCTCTACCGGGATTCGAACGACCCGCGCGGGCCGGAGAGTGGGCGTCGGCTCCGGCGGTTCACCGAGACGGTCCAGCAGGCGGACACGGTCGTGGCCGGCAATGATTTCCTGGCCGATTGTGCCCTCCGCGCGGGGCGGGGGCCGAGCGCGTCCATGTGATCCCCACCTGCGTGGAACCTCGGCTCTACCCGATCGCGAGCCAGGTCACGGCCATAGGACATCTGGATCTGGTCTGGATCGGGACCTCGAGCACGCTGAAAGGATTGGTGCGAGCCCGCGACATCTGGTCGGCTCTGGCGGAAGCGTTCCCCGGATGAGGCTTCGGATCATCTGCGACCGGTTCCCCGAAGATTTCCGATGCCGGTCGTCGCGATTCCCTGGCAGGAGGCGGGCGAAGCGTCCCAGCTCGCGGCCGGCCAGATCGGCGTGAGCTGGCTCCCGGACGACCTCTGGAGCCGCGGCAAATGCGGGCTCAAGGTCCTTCAGTACCAGGCGGCCGGCCTGCCCGTCCTCGCCAACCCGGTCGGATGCCAGCGCGAGATGGTCCGCTCGGCGAGAACGGCATGCTGGCCGCAACGCCCGCCGAGTGGGTCGCGGCCGCGCACGCTTCTGGCCGGCGACCCGATGCTGCGCCGACGGATGGGTGACGCCGGTCGCCGGCACGTGGAGACGGAGTACTCGCTCTCGGCCTGGGCCGAGACCTTCGTGAGCTCGATGACCGGCGGCTCGCGCCGACGCTCCGGCTCGGCACGGCAGATGGATCGTCCGGACCGCGGCCGGCGGACGATCCGCTTCGAGACCCCAGGCCCCCCGGCTCAAACATGTTCCGAGTCTCAACCCCATCGGCGATCGATGAGCATTTGCACTCCGCAGGAACGATCCACCCTCGCGACCGCGACGGCCACGACGCTTCGAGCGCAACGGGCCCCGAGCGTCGTCCCGCGGATGTTCAAGCCGCCGGAATGGGAGTGGCCTCATCGGGGCGATTGGCTGGTGGGTCCGGGCGGCTCGGGCTGGGGCGAAGTCCTGCTCGGCCCGGAAGGGCTGCGGATGGACGAGTGGCGCGAAGCCGGCCGGATCACGACGGTCAAGTCGGGGCCCCATCGGATCGTCTACCGCGTGGAGCTTCCCAGGGCGTCATCTACATCAAGCACTATCTCGTTCCCAATCGGCGGGCCATTCTGCGGCAGTGGTTCCGCCGCGGCAAGGGGCGGAACGAGGCCAAACGGTCGCTGCAACTGGCGATGATCGGCGTGCCGACGATCAGGCCGGTCGCGCTGGGCGAGCAGCGGAAGCGGAAATTCCTGTTCGAGAACTACCTCGTGACCCTGGAGATCGACGCGACCCCGCTCGACAAGTTCGCGAGCAGCAGCTTCCGCTCTGGCCCGAGCCGCGACGCTCGCGGGTCCGCCAGAGGCTGGCCTCGGCCCTGGGCGTGATGACGGCCCGGCTCCACGATGCCGGCTTCCTACACGAAGACTTCCACCCCGGCAACATCCTGGTCCGTTTCCCGATCGAGGACGAGCCGGAGCTGGTCATGATCGACCTGGACGCCCTTCGCCGGCGAAAGCACGTCGACTGGAAGGCCGCGCAGCAGAACCTCGCCCTGCTCGATCACTTCTTCTGGCTGCGGAGCAGCCGGACCGACCGCTATCGCTTTCTGAAATCGTATCTGGAGAATCGGTCGGAGTCGCCCCCGGCGATCCGCGGTTTCGCCGGGCGGATCGAGGACTCGACGCGCGCCTGGGCCGAGCGGCTCTGGAGGCGTTGGGGCCGGCGTTGCCGGTCCACCAACAAGTACTTTCAGGTGATTCCCGGTCAGGCATGCTGGTGCGTGGCGTCTCGCGACCTGGACCCGGCGAGCTCGCTCCGCTGATCGCGGACCCCGATGCCCCGTTCCGGGACCCCGGCGCGACCGTGCTGAAGGACTCGCGGACGACGACGGTCGCCGAGACGACCATGGTGGTGCGGGGACGGCCGACTCCGGTGATCTACAAGCGGTTCAATCGCAAGAAGTGGCTCGATCCGCTGCTCAACCTGTTCCGGCCGTCGCGCGCCTGGCGGTCGTGGCAGGCCGGTCAAGACCTCGTCAGTCGCGGGATCCCGACGCCGCAGAACCTCGCGTTCCTGTCGCGACGGCGGCCGTTCCGGAGCGACCCGCTCTTCTGGTTCCTGCCCCACGAGACCTACCTGATCACCGTCAAGGAAGAGCCGGCTGTCAGCCTGGCGACCTACACTAGTGAGATTCTGCCGGGACTTCCGGACGAGCTCCGTCGGGCGCGTATCGCCGCCTCACCGCATCGCTGGCCCGGCTGGTCCGGTCCCTGCACGAGCGGTCGCTCTCCCATCGGGACCTGAAGGCCGCGAACATCCTCATCCGCACGGATACTCTCGACCAGGAGGATCGACTGAGCCTGATCGACCTCGTCGGGGTCCACCTGCGGCACCCGATCCCGCGCAGGCGGCGTGCCCAGAATCTGGCCCGGCTGGGAATCAGCCTGGAGAATGTTCCGGGCCGAACCCGGACCGATGCCCTGCAATTCCTGCGCCGGTATCTCCCGTGGGGCTTGTCGCCCTTGAACGATTGGAAGTGCTTCTGGCGTTCGATCGAAAGGGCGAAGCGGACCAAGCGGTCGCGGAACTTGCGACGCGGCCGGCCACTATCTTGAGAGCTGTCAGGAATTCCGGATTCGAGATTCCAGATAATGCATTCTCTGAGAATCCGAACGATGGCATCGAGGATCGGAAGTGGCCGAACTCGCGAATTCGGAACCCTCTGCAATCCGGAATCTCGAATCTGGACCATGATCTGAAGTTGCGGCAACGCCGCACGAGGAGGGGAGCTGTGAGATTCGCGACGGATGATCGGCCGATTCGCCGGCTCTCGCGTGCCGTGGCGCTGCCGCTTGTTCTCGGCTGGATCGGCTGCGCGGCACTCGACCATGGTCAGACACTGGTGCCGACGCGCCACCAGATCCGCACCGGCCCGTTCATCTTGCTCTCCAACTTTCCGATGAGGAAGATTCCCCCGCGGTCAGTTGCCTCATGCCCTCGAGCGCGATCTGAGGCGGCACCTCGATTTCCAGTCGCCGGCCAGGGATGACCCGGTCGAAATCTACGTTCTGGACGACCGGAACGCGTTCGACCATTTCTCAAGTTCTACTTTCCGGAGCTGCCGCCGCGGCGGGCGTTCTTCCTGGCCCAGGGCAGGACCGGGTCGTCTACACTTATGTCAACCCGCGTCTGGAGGAAGACCTGCGCCACGAGGCGACCCATGCCCTGCTCCGCGGCGCGTTCGGCGACCTGCCACTGTGGCTGGACGAGGGGCTCGCCGAATACTTCGAGACCGACCTCTCCCGGCCCGACGCCAAGCGCCCGCGTCTGGAGCAGATTGCCGCTGACATCCGCGGCGGCTGGTCCCCGGACCTCGAGCGGCTGGAATCGATGACGGACATCCGCCAGATGACCCCGCGCGACTATCGGGAAGCATGGGCGTGGATCCATCTTTTCCTCAACGGACCCGAGCCGGGCAGATCGATCTTGATGGGCTATCTCAACGAGCCCGACCGGACCGGAGACAAGGGCCGCCTCTCACCGCGCCTCGCCCAGGCCAAGATCACGACCGACCGATTGCTGGCCCACCTCAAGACTTTGCAGGCCGGGCCGTCGCCGCCAAGCCTGACCCGCGAGGCTGGCGACTCTGCGACTGCAAGATGGGCCGATCGACCCGCGGGCCGCCGACGCCCACGTGGGATCTGGCGGCGGTTCCGGGCGTGGATGGGGTTATGATTCCGGTGGACAAGCATGGGGACCTGGTGGAAAATCAATCACTCGGGCGTCGATCAGTGCCAGAGGCCCAATCGAGCCATAGCCTTACCATCCGTCGGCTGATGACTACGATTGCGATCCTCGGGCGGTTCCGGCTAGTCGGGAGACGGATACTCCAGAGGATCTTGGGGCGGCGGCAACACTTTCTGGAAGTGGCGAGGTAATGCTTCTCGCAGCACCAAGATTACGGCGGAGGCCGATACGGCCAGTGCTTCAGGATGAGCATTACGATGGTATCATCTCGGGTTTCGGTCTCCAGGCCGCGAAACCGCGCTCACTGCCGGGCCATGGAGCAGTCGTACGCCGCTGCCGCGGTCGATAATATTTTTTTTTTTTTTTTTTTTTTTTTTTTTTTTTTACGAGACGTTTCACCGTACGCGTCACTTGCCGGAGCTGTACGGGAATCTGATTGATCTTGGCGGCGACGATGAAGTCGTTCTCGGTCAGGCCCCCGACCGCATGGGTCCAGAGCGAGATCGTCAGACGGCGATAGCCTTCGAGATGAAGGTCGGGATGATGTCCTTCCTGTTCGGCGAGGTGGGCGACCTCGTTGAAAAAGTCGATTCCCGGCCAGAAAATTCTTCATGGTCCAGGATCGGGAGATCATCTTGGCGTCGGGGTCGAGCGTCCAGCCCTCGACGCTTCGAGCCAACGTCTCGGCCTCATGACGAGTCAGCGGAGGCACGCCGCCCTCGCATGGAGTGCAACGCTTCTTGAGCAGCTCGTCCTGGGTCGTCGGGATCATCGGGAAACCTCCTGTACGGCCGGGGCAAGGCAGCCGCGTCATCGAAAGCTTTCCGTGTCTCCGGGGAAACGGCCTTCGGCGACGTCGGCGACGTAGGGAGCGGCCGCGGAACGGATTTGTGAGCCGAGCTCGGCGTAATGCCTGACAAATTTGGGATGAAAGCCTTCGAGGATCCCCAGCAGATCGTGGAACACGAGAACCTGTCCATCGCAGTCGGGACCGGCGCCGATGCCGATGGTGGGGATGGGTAGCTGCTTGATCTTGGCTGCCAGCTCACGAGGTATGCACTCGACCACGATGCCGAAGGCACCCGCCTCGGCGACGGCGTGGGCGTCGTCGAGGATCTCGTCGGTGGAACGCTGGACTTTGTAGCCCCCAGCCTGCGGATGGCTTGCGGGCGCAGGCCGACATGACCCATCACGGGGATCTCCGCCTCGACCAGTGCCTTGATGGTTGTCGCCATCTTGCGACCGCCTTCGAGCTTGACCGCCTGGCAATTGGTTTCCTTGAGGATCCGGCCTGCGGAGCGCAGAGCCTGCCTGGGGAAACTTGATAGCTGAGGAACGGAAGGTCAGCGATGACCAGGGCGTGCCGGGCGGCCCTGGCGACCATTTCCGCGTGATAGATGATCTGATCGAGCGTGACCCGCAGGGTCGTCTCCCAGCCCTGGACCGCCGTGCCGAGCGAATCGCCGACCAAGAGACAATCGACGCCGGCCAGGTCGAGCAGCCGGGCCGTCGGAAAATCATAGGCGGTCAGGACGGAGATTCGCCGGCCTTGAGACTTCCATGTCGGAAAGTCAGGAATGGTGACCGGCTGGGCATCAGTTGGCATTCCAGTGCATCCCGGAATCGGCCAGGTCGGCGATGATGACGTCGGGGCGGTCCACAATGACCTTGTATCGTCGCCGGACAGCGTCGTGCAAGCCCTTTCGCCGCGAGTCAGCATGACGGCTGCCAAGGTCGGCGAAGTAGCGGGCACCCTGGGATCGGTAGTATTCGATCAGCTCGACGGGACTGTTGACGTCGGGCTCGGAACGACCATTCGCCGGCGGCCCTCGACGGCGGCCGAGCCCGTCCATTCCATCCGGCAGCCGCGGCGGTCGGCCTGGAAGAGGAGCGCTTCAGGGGCGGCGATCCAGGCGTCATCGGGAATGGTCAGTCCGAAACCGTCCGAGCGGCCGCATCGAGGCCATTCCATTCGGCCGGCGTTTGCCAGGTCGAGCGAACCTGCACAGCGCTCAGGCCGAGCAAGGCCGCGCCGAGCGTGATGGCGGCGGCCATGCGATTGCGGGCGACCCGGTCCAGAGCAGTGCCGATCCCCACGGCGACGACCGGCGCCAGCGGCAGCCAGTAGTACTCGTGGTGGAGCTTTCGGGCGAGAAGCGCCATGGCCGCCAGCGCCGAAATGCCCCAGATCGACCAGAGGTGGTCATGCGCCCGCCAGCCCCCTTGCGGCGAATCCAGAATCCGACAAGGGCCAGGGCAGCCCCCAGCGGCGTAAACGCCCGGACGAAAAGGGTCGGACCACCACTCCGCAGAGTATCCGGCTTGAAGATTGCCGGGCTCCCGAGCATGCCGATCCAGATCGCCCGGTTATCGCCGGCGGCTCGCGAGCCCGCCCCGGTTTCAAGGAGATGATTTGCCCAAAGATACCACAAGATCGCCGGCAGCAGAGTCGAGCCGGCAGCGAGCATTTCCAGGCTGCGCCGCTTCCGTACGACGACGAGGAAAGCGGGATCAGAAGAAACCCTGCCGTGATCTTGATCGCAAATCCGATCGCGAGCAGAAACCAGCCAGCCAGAAGCCAGTGCCATCGGCTGCCCGAACGGTACCGATCCCAGCATGCCAGTCCCGCGACGACCGCTCCGAGCATCGAGGCGTCGGGCTGAAAGGCACGGCCATAGCGGATGGTCAGAGGAAAGACGGCGAACGCGAACACGGTGAGCAGGGCCACGCGGCGACCGCTCCGCCTCTGGACCAGATCGAAGAGTCCCCAGGCGGCCAGAGTTGTCGACAGCGCGGAGAGAATTCGCCCCGCTTCCGGCAAGCTCAATCCCGACGTCCGTTTCAGACCACGACAGCCAGCTCGTAAAGTGGGGGCTCGACGACGAAGTAATTGGGGAACGGGGCCGTATCGAGCTGGGGCCAGAGCAGGCCCGAGCCTCGTTCGAGATTGCGCGCCACCATGGCCGTGGGAACCTGGCGCCCCACGTAGTTTTCAACGATCGGCTGGCTGGCGTTCACGGCCCTTATCAGGAGTACGATCAACAAGAGGATCAAGAGCGTCCACTCTTCGTTCCGCCATCGCACGATCGATGGCGCGACCGGGTGTCACTCGCATCCATTCGCCGACTCCTCAATTCTCGCCGTGGTCCTGCAAGCGACGAATATCCCGAAAAAAGCGTGCCTTGTCGCGTTACGACAACGAAATCTTTCGGTAATCTCCCGGGACGACGGATCGTCTGATCGGTGCTTGACGTAATCTCTTGACTTGTGAAAAAATGATTTGCAAGGACGCGGAAAGAGTGTCACGATGAGTTGACATGACACTTCGCATTCTCAGGTCGAGAGCGTCGGTTGGTGAACTCTCAAGTCGTTGGCAGCGCTCGCGTGCTTGGTAGCCGGGAGGTGCCCCATGCTGGTCCGAGACGTCCTTGAATCCAAAGGCCGCCGCATCATTTCGATCGAAGACCAGGCGACGGTCAGCGAAGCCGTCGCCAAACTGGTTCAAAACAACATCGGGTCGCTTCCCGTGGTCGACCCGGCGGGAAGTTGGTCGGTATCTTCAGCGAGCGCGATGTGCTGCGTTTGATCCATAACCGCGGCGAGGGATTTGGCCGGTTGCGGGTCGCCGACGTCATGACCGGCGACCCCGTCACCTGCCGGCTCGAGGACGAGGTCGACGACGTCATGGGCAAGATGAGCGAGCGGCATATCGCGAAGGTCCCGGTCCTGACGCGACGAACAATTGGTCGGAGTCATCTCGGTCGGAGACGTCATCAAGGTTCTCTACGACAAGGTTCATGCCGAAAATCAGCATTTGATTTCTTATATTCACGGGACCGGTCTGAGTCGTTACTGAAGGATGGGATTCGAGGGCGGCCGGCTTGCGGCCGCCTCGCCTCGATTTTCTGAGGTGGCCGATTCCCGGATCCCTTGGGAGAATCGTCCGTTCCAGCGGCTATAGACGGCGGTCAAGCCGGCGAGCCGGTCACGCACTTGCTCGTCGATCTGGTCCTTCGGAATCGCCAGCCCAGTTCCCCTCGGATGTTCCCGGCATATTCATGCGGGCGCGGCTATCCAGCCCCAGGATATCCTGCAAGGGAACGATGGCCGTATCGGCGACCGAGCGAGGGCCAGCCGGATCATGTCCCAGTGGATCTCGTCTGCCGTCGCGTCTCGAGATAGCGGCGAGCGAAGGCTCGCTCGGCCTCGACGTCTCGCCAGCGATTGCGTGGTCGCGACCTCGGTCGAAGTGAACCAACCTTTCGTGGTGTCGTTGTCGTGCGTGCCGGTGTAGACGACGCAGTGCGGGATATACCGATGCGGCAATTCTTTCTCTGCTCCCGGGTCGGCATTGAAGCCGAACTGAAGCACTCGCATTCCGGGTAGGCTGAAATCGTCTCGCAGGGCGACGACAGCCGGGCGTGATCAGACCCAGGTCTTCGGCGATCAGCGGAAGCGACCCGAGCCGCCGTGCGGATCGCCTCGAAGAAGTCGCTGCCCGGCGCCAGGAACCCATCGCCCGGTCGCCGCCGTCTCCGACCCGGCGGGGATTTCCCAGTAGGCCTCGAACCCGCGAAAATGATCGATCCGGACACGTCGACCCGGTCGAGCAGGAACGCAAAGGCGGGCGAGCCCACCACGCATAATCCTCGGCCGCGTGGGCTTCCCACCGATAGAGCGGGTTTCCCCAAAGCTGGCCGGTCTCGCTGAAATAGTCGGGAGGAACCCCGGCCACGACCGAGGGCTGTCCGTGCGCGTCAAGTTAAAAAGATCGGGGTGGGCCCAGACGTCGGCACTGTCGTGCGCCACGAAGATCGGCACGGTCGCCGATCAGCATGATGCCGTGCGTCCGGCACGCCGCCCGCAGCGCCTGCCACTGGGTCTCGAAAGCATACTGCACGAACGAGTGGTAGCGATTCCTTCTTCTAATCGCTCTCGCCACCGTGCAAGGCACGCTTGGCTCGCGAGCGACCAGCTCCGGCTCCCATTGATACCAGGGCAAGCCCGCCATGCACGTCCTTGAGAGCCTGATAGAGAGCATAATCGTCCAGCCAAACGTGATTCGCGGCGACGAAGTCCTGTAAACGCGTTGATCTTCTCCGCGCCTTGCATCATGCGTAAGCCAGCCGCAGCATGCCCTCCTTGAACACCGCCACGGCGTCGAAATCGACTTGATCTCCGGGAAGGACGCGGGCCTCGTCCAAGCAGGCTCGGCAGCCAGCCACCCCCGCTCGACCAGATCGTCGAGGTCGATCAGCAAGGGATTCCCTGCAAATGACGAATGCGACTGGTAGGGCGAGTTGCCGTAGCCCGTCGGACCAAGCGGCAGCATCTGCCACCAGCGCTGGCCCGTTGCGGCGAGGAAATCGACGAACTCGTGAGCCTCGGGCCCAGGGCGCCGACGCCGTGACCGGCCCGGCAATGAAGTCGGATGCAGCAAAACCCCGCTCGCCCGAGGAAACCTCATTCGATAACTCTCCCCTGGTCCGAATTGCGATCGATCATGATAAAAAGTCCGTCAGGCATCGTTCGTTCCAGGAACCGCTCGATCTCCCTCCGGAAACCCATCTGATCCTCGACGTGCGGCATGTGTCCGACGCCCGGCAAGACCACCAGCTTCGCGCTCCGCGAATCGCTCCGCAAGCTCGGCGGCCACTCGCGGAGGGTTGAGCAGGTCGAGCTCACCGCTGAGCACCAACATCGGAGTGCTGATCTGCGCCGAGTCGAGTGCTCGTGTCGTGCGCGACGGCCGCCGCGCCTGCCGAGCGAACGCCTCGGAGTCCTGAGGCCAAGGGTTCCGTTCGGCAAACTGGATCAGCCCCTCAACCTGGCTTGCCTGGCGATAAAAAGGAGGTGCGACCAGCCATGGGAGAACCGCCCGCGTAAAGTCCGCCATGGTCATTCTGTCGCCTCAGCAAGACCCATGATTCGATGACCGCCTTTCGCCAGGCGTCTGCCCCGGCGTGAGTCGAGACCAGCACCAGGCTCTTCACCAGATGGGGATGGCGAAGATCGCCAGTTCCTGAGCGACCAGCCCGCCCAGCGACTGCCCGACGACATGCGCTGGGCCGCTCCGATTGCCTCGAGCCAGCCAGCAACATCGTCGGCCATATCAGCCGTCGTGTACGGACCTCCGACCGGTGGCTTTGGCCTGCATCCCGGAAATCAAAGGCCAGCGCCCGAAACGTTGCCGCAAAGTAGCGTTGTGGCCGGTTAAACGCCCGATGATCGCCCCCCAGCCCGCTCAAGAACACGAGCGGGTCGCCCTGGCTGCCAGCTTCCTCGCAATAAAACGTCCGACCTCGTTCGATCTTGGGCATAGGCGAACCGGAATCGGAGTCGTTCGGCTGTTGAGATCGCGGCCACGCGGCCAAATCCAATGAGCCTGATCCCCATCAGCGTAAACAGAAACCCGACGTTGAGAAGGGCAAAAACTGGACCGACCGCCTGTCCTCCAGCCGATCCAGCATCGCCGAGAGTCCCCGCAACCAACTCGGCCCCGCCAACACTCTGATATGATGCCGACCTGCCGCCCCATGGGAGGTAACCTCGCCAAAGTCACGGAGGCGGTCCGATGGCGAATCGACTCGACCTGTCCGAAGACGCCCGAAAACTCTTGCGGTTCCACTTCGCTGGTCGTCTCTGGCTCTCAACGGGAGAAGCCCGTCGGAATCATTGCCTGACCTCGGTGTTGTGCAGATGAGTCGGGCCTGCCGGGAACCGTGGGCCGCCGGGCTGATGAAACCCGGTCTCGACCTTCGCCGGGGGCCAGAGCTTCTTTCTACCGAATGGCCGAAGAAGCCGATCGGCGGCGAAACCGCTCATCACGGCTCGGCAGATCGAAGTCCGACGGTGGAGTTGCGGCAACCGTTAAATCGCTGCCCTCTTCTTCCCCGACAATACCTCCGGCTCGATGAGACGCCCGTTTCTCCGGTCGGCGATCAAGCAGCCGGTCAGTTCGTGGAGCCGGAGAGCGAATGCCTCGCTACGCCCGACCGGCCCGAGGCCATGCCACGGCAGGACCATGTACCCATCCTTGTGTTCGGCCTCGATACCCGGAAACTCGGCCAGCACGCGGCGGACCGTCGACTCGTCGAGCGGCCGGGTCGCCACGGCCGCGCATTCCCGGAGAGCCTCCGGGTCGAGATGCCCGAGGGTCAGGTAATGGATCACGTCACCGCTCCCGGGGTTTCCCCCTGATCGCCCGAAGAATGTGCGCGCGCCCCATCCGTGATCGGGAGCGCCGTGTCCGGGGCCATCGCCTCGGCGAAATCGTGGTCGCCGGTCAGGCTCTCGGCGTCCTCATGGGCGATGATAGCGTCGATCCTATCGCGGAGCCTCGATTTTGCCCAGACCGCCCCCGCTTCGGGACGGTTGGCCATCAATTCGGTGTTGAACACGCCAGAATCGACGGTGAGCCGTCTGCCGGGCACGTTGCCGCCGCCGGTTGTCTCCTCCGGCCAGAAAGCCCGGTGCGGGTAGCCGTATTTCCGTGCGCCGATACGGTCGGTAGGGATGCCAAGCTCCATCATCCGGTTCTCGACGTGGTAATTCATCGGATCGGCATATCGCTCGGCGAAATCGCGAGCGTGCGCCACTGGGTCGTGCCACATCGGGCGTGCGACGGCGGCGTGCCGATCATGGCCGGCTTGCCTCAGAGCACGACCAAGGCGGAGCTTGACGGCAATACCTTTCCCCACCGCGGCTGCGATGCGGCTGATGGTTTTTCGTTGCCAGGCCGGCGAACGGCTCATGCCTTATGCATAGCAGGGAATCCTTGGCCGAGCAACTGGTTCCTACGCCAAAGGCGTTGCACAGCAGAGCTGCCGGTTGCCGGAGGCGTAGCCTGTGGACACCGATACCAGGAACTGAAAAAGCTTGGTACGATGAACGCTCGCGGCGCGGAAATGTCATACTCGCCGCCCGACGAGAAAAATCTTGGTTCAACGATCGGGAGACGTCGTCTACTTTGAAAGGGGAGAAACGATCACCCATGACTCATGACGCGACGGAAATCCTGGAACCGTTCCGCAAGTACCTCAAGGTGCTGGCCGAACTGCACCTCGACCGGAAGCTGCGCGGCAAGCTCGACCCCTCCGACGTGGTCCAGCAGACGATGCTACGCGCCTACTCGGCCCTGGCGGAGGTGCGCGACGCCCGGCCCGAGGTACTTGTCGCCTGGCTGCGGCGGATCCTGGCCCGGACGCTGGCCGACGCAGTCAAGCACTACGACCGTGATAAGCGTGACATCGCCCTGGAGCGGTCGCTGGAGGCCGACCTGGACCGTTCCGCCTCGGGTTTCGCCGCCTGGCTGGCCGCCGACCAGACCTCGCCCAGCGGCCGAGCCGAGCGGAACGAGGAGTTGCTGCGAATGGTCGAGGCCCTGGCGGAACTGCCCGAGTTGATGCGCGAGGTGGTCGTGCTCAAGCATTGCCAGGGCTGGACGCTCCCCCAGATCGCCGAGCGGATCGGCCGAAGTGTCCCCTCCGTCGCCTCGCTGTTGCGCCGGGGCCTGGAAGAGCTGCGAAACCGGTTGAAGACCAAGGAGTGACCCGTGACGACGCCGAACGACCCCACGATGTCCCACGACTCGCTCGACGCGGTCATCGCCGCCTACATGCTGGCCGTCGAGGCCGGCGATGTCCCCAACCGCCAGGAGCTGCTCGACCAGCACCCCGAGCACGCCGACGCCCTCCGCGCCTTCTTCGCCGACTTCGACCGCATGGACCGCGTCGCCTCGCCGCTGCGCATCGCCGGACGAGCCTGGACGCAACCGGCGCGGCCGATGCGAATGGCCACGCCGCGCTGCCGACCGTCCGCTATTTCGGCGACTACGAGCTGCTGGAGGAGATCGCCCGGGGCGGGATGGGGATCGTCTACAAGGCCGCGGCAGGTCTCGCTCAACCGGCTGGTCGCACTCAAGATGATCCTCGCCGGCAGCTTCGCCTCGAGCCGCGACGTCCAGCGGTTCCGCTCCGAGGCCGAGTCGGCCGCCAATCTCGACCATCCCCACATCGTGCCGATCTACGAGGTCGGCGAGCACGAGGGCCAGCAATACTACTCGATGAAGTTCGTCGAAGGGACCTCGCTGGCGAAGCACCCTCGGAGCGATCCGCGCACGGAGGTCGAGGGAATGGTCGACGTGGTCCGGGCCGTGCACCATGCCCATCAGCGCGGCGTGCTGCACCGCGACTTGAAGCCCTCCAACGTGCTCGTCGATTCCCAGGGAACGCGGCTGGTCACCGACTTCGGCCTGGCGAAGCGGCTTGCCGCCGGCGATCGACTCGTTCACCGAGACCGGCCAGGTGCTGGGCACGCCGAAGTACATGGCTCCCGAGCAGGCCGCCGGCCGGAAGGACCTGACTGTTGCGGCCGACGTTTACAGCCTGGGCGTGATCCTCTACGAGCGACTCACCGGCCAGACGCCATTTACGGGCGACAACGCGTTGACGCTGCTGCGCCAGGCCCGCGAGTCGGAGCCGCCACGGCCATCGACGATCCGGCCCGGGCTCGATCGTGACCTGGAGACGGTGGTGCTCAAGTGCCTGGAGAAGGAGCCGGGCCGGCGTTATCCGTCGGCCGAGGCCTTGGCCGACGACCTGGCCAACTGGCTGGCCGGGCGGCCGATCACGGCGCGGCCGGTGGGGCAGGCCGAGCGGTTCTGGCGGTGGTGCAGACGCAACCGGCCGTGGCGGGCCTGACGGCGGCGGTGGCCTTGCGCGCTGGTCCTTGGCGCGGTCGTCTCGGGCATTCTTCGCGCTGGCGGAGCGGCGAGCGGCGACTGCGTGCCGAGAAAGCCGAGCACGAGGCGACCGCCGCCAACGACCGGACTGAGAGGACGTTCGCCCGAAGCCTCGCGCGGCCGCTCGATCCCCATGGGGACGAAGAAAATCATGGAAATCTGTCCGAAACCGAAGACCGGGCCCTCTGGGAGTTGTCCCTCCACCAGGGTAAGCCGATCGGCCTCCGATTCCTGGACGAGGCCACCAAGGACCCGATACCCTGCGCCAGCTCCGGGCCCGGTCGAGCCGGCACTGATCGCCGCGGTCGGCCTCGACGCGGAGAAGCGAAAGCGGGCGTCCCGGCTGCTGAAAGAGCGGCTTCGCGAACAGGACGTCCGCTTCAGAGCAAGGCTGAGGTGGCATTCGTCGCTTTGGAACTTGAGGACCGGGCCAGTCCGAGACCGAAGAGGAATGCGGCTTCCTTATCGAAGGACTGGCGAGGGACTTCCCTGACCAGCACGAGGCATGGCGGACGCGGCTGATTAAACTTTCGGGGCGAATCGATCCGAGTATCGCCGCCAGGACGCTCGCCGGAGAACTCGGCCGTAAGACGGATGCCAGTGCCCGCACGTCCTTGGCATGGCGCTGTCGGAGATGGCGGGCCGGATGGACCCGACCGAGGCCGCACGCATCTGCGGCCAGCCCGCCAAGACACTCGCCGAAGCACTCGGCCGTGAGACGAACGCCCGTGCCCGCTCGTCGTTGGCATCGGCAGTGGTCGGAGGTGGCGGGCCGGGATGGACCCGACCGAGGGCCGCACGCATCTGCGGCCAGCCCGCCAAGACACTCGCCGAAGCACTCGGCCGTGAGACGGATTTCGTTGCAAGCCAGTTATTGTTGGCACCGGCATGTCGGGTGTAGTAGGCCAGCGGACCCGACCGAGGCCGCCAAGACACTCGCCGAAGCACTCGGCCGGACGACGGTCCGATGCCCGCTCGTCTTCATGGGGGAGAGTTGGGATGGGGAGTCCCGGTGCCGGTGAGTCCTTGGCATGGGCGCTGTCGGAGGAATCTGTCCGGATCGAACTGCCCGAAGCCGCGCATCTGCAGGCCAGGCTGCCAAGACACTCGCCGAAGCATCGGCCATGAGGAAGAGGGTCCGTGTCCTGCTCGTGCCCTCCCGGGGCCCCTTCGACTCAGTACGTATTGCTC
>CAWJGW010000038.1:0-98064 GCA_963842405.1 uncultured Isosphaeraceae bacterium
GATCTGGTCTGCTCCCCATTTCTTGGTCCAGTGATAATGGGAGTCACCTGTTCGTTAATTCAGTAGACGAGGGATCGGGCGGGTTCTCTTCGATAGGCACGTACCTCTCGCAAGTCGCCGAAAATTCGGCCGGTGTCTGATATCCCAGGGAACTGTGCGGGCGTTCGGTATGATACTCCCCCTTCCAGAGCGCGCCCAAGGCCCTGGCCTGCGGTTCGCTCTCGAACTCCTCGCGGTTCAGGAACTCGTCGCGAACCTTGCTGTGAAACGACTCCGCGTAACCGTTCTGCCACGGGCTCCCCGGCGCCACGTACAGCGTGCCGGAGCCGGTCTCCCCCAACCACGACTGCACCACCTGGGCCACGAACTCCGGTCCGTTATCGCTGCGCATCCGACACGGCGGGCCGCCGCGATCGGACGCGACCTCGGCCAGGATGATCCGAATGTCCTCGGCAGTCATGCCGCGGCGCGCCTCCAACGCCAGGCATTCACGAGTATATTCATCAACAAGACTCAACCACTTGAGACTTCGACCATCACTGGTACGATCGAAGATAAAGTCCCATGTCCATACGTCGTCTTTGCCGCGCGAGGGCCGGAGATGGCAGGCGTTCTGATCCTGTCCATGTGTCGGCGCGGCTTGGGATTGGCCGGCGGTTGGGCCACTTTCAGCCCCGCCTGACGGTAGAGACGACGCACCGCCTTCTTGTTGACCGTCCAGCCCTCGCGCACCAGGAGGGCCCAGATCCGTCGGTAGCCGTAGCGTGGGTGCGTCCCGGCCAGCTCCTCGATTCGTCGAGCCAACGCCGCCGCTTCATCACGGACGACGGGCGTGTAGCGGAGGCTGGACCGGGGCAGATCCAGCGCCCGTGACACGCGACGTTCCGAGACGTCGAAGTGTTCGGATAATTCGGTGGCGATGAGACGACGTCGGGGAGCGGTCATGGCTTTTTTTTCAAGGCCTCCTGAAGCATGCGGCGGTCGAGCGCCAGCTCGGCGACCAGGAGCTTGAGGCGACCGACCTCGTCTTCGAGTTCAGATACACGCAGTTGTTCATTCGATACTGGATTCTCCTGGAGGGCCTTCCAGCGGTAGTAGGTGGTGAGTCCGATGTCGGCTTTGCGGCAGGCCTGGTTGATGTTCAAGCCGGCGTCGAGGTCCGTTTGAATGTCGCGGAGGATGGCCGCGATCTGGTCCCTTCGGGGTCGGTTTCGCATGGGTCGCTCCCTGGCTCTTTGCCAGTTATACGATTCCCATTAAGACTGGACCAGGTTTTGGGGGGCAGGCCAGCCCCTCGGGGAGAGGTCGGCGTTACCTCCCTCTCCCCGTGGGAGAGGGTTGGGGTGAGGGAGCCTCGGCCGGGTGAGGGGGCTTTGGACACGCTCCAGGAAACCGGGAGGAGCACCAGAGTCGGTCAAGCCCAATGTGTCACCGCGCCGGGTTGGGGCGACGGGTCTGCGCCGTGGTGTCCGGCGAGACTTCTCTCGTTTTCCGAGCCTTGGCCGGGTGCCCGTCCCCGTCTTCCGAACGAGCCCAGCGCAACAACCCCTCCCGGAACGGCACCGTTCGGTGATGAGGATTGACCAACCACCCCGTTCCCGCCCGCCGGCCCCGATACCAGCGGCGGCCCCGGCTGGAGCCGGACGTTCCGGAAGAACTCGGCGTAGAGCGGCCTCAGTCGATCGGGATGCCAGCGCTCGGGCTTCGGCGGGCCTTGAGAACCTGCTCCTCATACAACGCCCGATCGTCCCACAGGCGGACGATCGTCTCGACCCACGGCTCGACCTCCCCGGCCTCCGGCACGACTTGGCTGACCGGCGTCAATCGCTCGGGCAACGGCAGGACGAATCCGCACTCGCCCAGTACCTCCGGAATGCCGCCACGGTCCGAGCCGATCACCGGGATGCCGTTGATCATCGACTCGATGGCCACCAGCGGCTGGTTCTCCGGGCAGAGCGAGGGGAGCAAGGCGATCCGGGTCAGGGCGTAGAACCGCCGGGGATCGTTGGTATTGGGCATGACCTGGACATTGACAGAGGCGTCGCGGCCCAGTCCACCAGCGGCCAGGTTTCCCCGGTGACCCCGGCTCTCGACCACGAGGAACGGGATCTCGGGCCGGCGGCGGCCCAGCTCCTGGGCGATCCGCACGAACGGGTAAACGCCCTTCTCCAGCATCGGGTTGACGAACGTGACGAACCGGGGCTCGCGGTCTTCCACCCGGACCCGGTCCCAGGCGACCGGGTTGGGCAGCGCGTGGCAGTCCAGCCCGAACCTTCTCGCGATAATGCCGCCGAGCGAACTCCGAGGCGACGATGCAGTAATCGACGCCGGCGAAGGGTTGGGGCCTTGCGATAAGCCAAGTTATGGATCGCGAAGACGACGGGGATCCCGCGCGCCGGGCCAGGGCGATCATGCCATCGTGATCGGGTCGCCGCCATAGGTGAGCATCACGTCGGGCTGAAGGACTTCCAGGTAGGTCCGGAAGAACTCCAGGACGGCTACGATCTCCTCGGTCCGCTGGCCGGACGTGCCGGGTCGAATCCAGCGGACAACGGTGATCGGCACGTCGCGTCGGCGCAGGTAGAAGCATCGCGGCACGATGCGGAGCCGCACGCGGAGTGTCCGAACGTGGTACGGCTCGTGCAATTCGGCGATGATCTGCTCGAAGCCGACCTCCTGGGGCAGGTCCAGCTTCGGGGTGCAGAACGCGTGGGATTCGAAGCCGAAGGCGGCCAGCCCCTGGAGCACGTCAAGCGTGGCCACCGAGGCACCGTTGGAGAAATCGACGATGGAGTGCGCCGAGGCGAAGAGGATCTTTCGCGTGCGAACACGCGGGACGGATGTCGAGGTGGGAGCCAGGGCGTGTCGGGACGAAGGTGTACTCATGGGCTGAGACGGAAATGAAGAAAGTTGTATCCGGCGGGCCGGGGTAGGGCCAGGGCTTACGCACCAGATTTCTCGGGGTTTTCGGCCACTACAGTCGATTTCTCGGGGATCTGGGCCAGTACATCCAAGAGATAGTCGTTCTTCCAGCCCGCAACCAAGCGGCGCGTGGCGATACTCTTGCCCTTGCTGTTCTTCGCCGCCTTGAGCAGACACAACGCCAGCTTGCGGAGCCACCCCAAGTTCTTTGCGCTGTTGCCAGCCCAGTGCCGTTGGTCATCCTCGCGGAAGCAGACGTCCAGCACCCAGTGCAGCGCGTTCTCGATCCCCCAATGACCACGTACCCAACCCAGGTACGGCTCCGCCGTCCCGGACGCGCTGCCGATGAAGTAGCGGGTCTCGCTGCTGGCCTCACCATTGACCACCCGATGGCTGATCACCATCACGATCGCCGTCAGCCCGACCCAAAGGCCCGCGTTTCGGATCCCCTGAGGGTTGGTGATCACGCAGCAACTTCTGGTCTCCTGGCGACCGCTGCGGACCCCTTCGGTCTGGCACTCGGTGAAGTCCACCCCGGGCGAGCCCTGATCCAACGCTTCGTCGAAGGCCCGCGCGATGTCCTCGTAGAGATGCGGTTGGTTCTCCTTGACGGCCAGCACGTACTCGCCACCCCGGTCGATGATCTTGGCGGCGATGTCTTTCTGGCAGCCCATGGCGTCGATGGTCACCACGGCCCCGGTCAAGTCCAGGAGCTCGAGCAACTCGGGAATGGCCGTAATCTCGTTGGATTTGGCGTCGGTGGCCACCTGCCCCAAGGTCAAATGATTCTCGATCGCCCAGGCGCTGACGACATGGAGGGCCGATTGGCCGACGGTGCGCCGCGCCGAGCCGCGTTGGGCCTTGCCGTCGATGGCGATCGGCGTCAGTTCGGGCGAATCCGCGACGACGGGAGTCAATCCCCGCCGCTGCATCAGCGCGGTCATCCAGGAGGAGAAGCACTTCTGAAAGGCGAGCGAGTCGAGCAGACAGAAGACCCGTCGGAAGGTGTCGTGCGAGGGGACGCCGCCGGGCAAGGTGAGGACGGTCTGGAGCCAATCGATCTTGGAGTGAGCATAGTCCGCGATCTGTACCCAAGTATCGGCGCCGCAGAACACGGCGCAGGTGGCCATGAAGACGATCTCGTCGAGTTGGTGGATTCGTCCCTGTTCGCGGCGGGGATCGGGCAGGTCGGCGAAATGATCGAGGATCGAGACCGGGTCGTGGGCCGGGGTTGCGGAGGTCGTGTCGGAGTTGACGGTCATGGTGTGGACGTCCCTGAAGAGGTCGAGTTATCCTGGCGGTCGATGGTACAAAAGACGCCGGATGCCCGGCCAGTCGGATTGTACAACAGAGGCGATCCACACTCTTCCCAAAGCACCCAGACATCCCAGGCTGGTGCGTAAGCCCTGGGGGTAGGGCCTGGCCGGATCCCAGGCGGACTCGGCCCGCCGGATACAACTTTCTTCATTTTCGGGGCCCCTCCGTCCCTTCTAGGGGGCTCTGAAGAGATTCTTCCCCTGACCGCCTAATATCCGTAGCGAGGCTCCTCCATTGACCTTGATCTCCTGAACCAGCGCCGGGTCGCCCGACTTGTCAAAAAAGCTGATGTCAGAAGTACCATTCTCATGCGATTCGAGGCTCAGTCGAAGTGGATCGCCCATGGCACCGACGCCGAAGAACTGAATCTTTGAATCATGGGGATTAAGTTCAATGAGCAGCTTATCATTGAGGTCATCCCCAAGAGAGATCAAGGCACGATTATCCGGCGGTCCCGCGCTCATAAGAGATATGCTCTTCCCGCCTGGCTGTGATAAATTGAACTGCGTTGACCCAACCTCGTTCGCACTCATGGACAGCACAGTGTGTCCATCCCTGTCGTTCATAGAGAGCGCTCCACCGAGATTCCAAAGACCCATTTCGAGTCGCAGCTTACCTGCCTTATCGTAGAAAACTAACTCAGGGAGGCCATCTTCGTTGAGGTGCAGGCGTGACATTATTCTGTTGTTCTTGTCCCGAACAACGAACTGACGGGCTTCGAGAACGTCTTGAGTTCCGGAACGTTGGAACCCTGTGAAAAAAATCAGCAAGACAGCACAACACAGAAATACCACTAGCATAAAAAGCCGTCGATTGGATCTGAGCAGGTTCTCCATCTGCCGAGAGAGGTCGTCGGAACCCAGGTTACTCATTTACGTTTCTCCGTTTGTCGATCGGTGAAAGACTCGGGGTCAAACTTTGAAAGACTCGGGGTCAACTTTTGTTATTTGAAAGACTCGGGGTCAAACTTTGAAAGACTCGGGGTCAAATTTGTTATTTGTTTTTCACTTTGTTATTTGTTTTCTGGCGGCTCGCTCTCTGGATTTCGAAGACTCGACCCAGTGAAAGACTCGGGGTCAAACTTTGTTATTTGTTTTCTGGCGGCTCGCTCTCTGGATTTCGAAGACTCGACCCAGCGGAAGAAACCAAAAGCAAAGTTTGACCCCGGGTCGGCCCTGACCCCGGGTCGGCCCCAAGTTTGACCCCGGGTCGGCCCCATGGCACCACTGCGGCGTGAGGGCCGAGACGACGCGGAGCGTCGAAAGCCGACTCTCCCACGCACGAGCGTGGGAGCGAGGATTCCGCGTGTGCCGGTCTTCGCCGAAGCGGCGCACGCATCGGTCAACTCCCACGCGCAGGAGCGAGGATTCCGCGTGTGCTCCGCGATTCGCTCTCACACCAACCCGGGGCCGTTGCTACAGGCTTCAACAAAAGTCCATCAAGCATATCCTGCCGGCCGGCGGACAGGAAACCCCAAGGCGGCGGAACACTCCGAGCGGATCTTCATCGTTCCTTCGCGAACTTTGTGTATCTCTGAGGTCTGGACGATCGCTCGACTTCGTGTTCACACCAGATATGGGCCCACTCCCGTGAAGATCTTCGGCGAAAAGGTGGCTGTCATGAGTGACACGTCTCATTGCGGGGACAGTTCGAGCGCCCGCCGCGACCGGGCTTGGGCCAGGCGGCGAGGCCAGGGGGTTTCGCCGATTGTGGCGACGGCCCGGAGTGCGGAGGCTGGCCAAACTGGCGATGGTCATCGCCGTGGTCTTCGTGGGCTGGCGCATCGACTGGGAGATGAAACATCCGGCCGCGACGTTTGCGAGGAAGATCCACGCGGGGGACGCGAGCCGCCCGGATCGCCGCGATCCATCAACTCGAGAACGTCGGCAAGGAGGACGCCGAGGTGGCGATCCCCGCGTTGGTCTCCGGCCTGGGAGACCCGGACGCCGGGGTCCGGGCGGCGGCGGCCATGGGCCTGGTCTCGGTCATCCAGGCTGCCGGGTCCGGCGAATCCACGCGGGACGAAGTGAGTGACGCGGTCCGAGCTTTGATCGGGGCCATCAAGGAACCGCAGCCCGCCGTGCGGGCGGAGGTCGCGCAGGCGCTCTGGATGGCCGTTCTCACGTCGACCGGATCGGTGGTGGTGATCGACCGTGCCCAGGTGCTCGGCGCCTTGATCGACGCGACCGGTGACCCGGACGCCGGGGTCCGCCTGTCGGCCTTACGCGGCCTTGGGGCGATCGGCCCGGGCGTGTCCGCGGATCCACCGCCGATCTTGATCGCGGCGATCGAGGACCCTTCGGATCAGATTCGCGCCGCGGCCACCTACGCGATCGTCAATTATCGCCGCGGACTCTTCCGGCTGATCCCGGCACTGGCGCGGTCGATGGAGTCGGCAGGCCCCGAGGTCCGCGCGCGATACGTCGAGATCTTCGGGGCGATCCGGCCGCCGAAGTTCACGGCCGAGGTCGTCCCGGCCGTGATAACGGCCCTCGACAGCCGCGATGCTGAGGTCCGATTCCTGGCGGCGGTGTCGCTCGCAAACTTCAAGAAAGATGCTCAGGTCGCCATCCCGGTCCTGATCAAGTGTCTGGGCGATCGTCGCGATACCCGACCGGCTGTTCAGGAGTCTGCGCAGCCGACGAGCAGCGACCCGGTGGTTGCCGCCACCGAGACGCTGGGCCAGGTGGCTCCCCCGTCGGAGAAGGCCGGCGAGGCGATCGCGGCGCTGGCAAAAGTGCTCGAGTCCGGCAGTTCGCGGCAACGTGTCGCGGCGGCCACTGCTCTGGGTCTATTTCCCGTCAACCCCTTTGTTGCTCACATGGGACGGGGCCGGCCAGCGATGGGCCACGCCGACCCCCTCCAGCTTGCGATCCTGACCGAGGCCCTCGGCGATGTGGACGCGCCGGTGCGTGTGGCGTCCCTGCGAGCCCTGCATGACGTGGGCATGAAAACCGCGTTCGAAGCGTCGCCGGAGCTGAAAGCCGCGCTCGGCAAGGCGATGGAGGATCAATCCCCAAAGGTCCGCACTCAGGCCGCCGCAGCCATCGCACACTCGGGGCGTGTGATCGATCCGCTTTTCCCGGCGTGTGGTCCGCCATGGGTTGCACGATCCCGATAAGGAAGTGCGCGAGATGTGTGCTGGTGTCGTCTCGCTTCAATCGGGGCCTGTTGGTGCCACGGTGACGTCGGCGATGATCCCGGTCCTGATCGAGGCCCTGGCCAGCCCCGAGCCGAGTTTGCGATGGTCGGCATGCCACTCGCTGGCCCGGTTCGGACCCGCCGCCGCGCCGGCCATCCCCGCGTTGTTCCGCGTGGTCAAGGAGTCCGCTGAAACGGATGAGGGCCTCGACAACGAGGCCACCCCCTTGCTGGCAGTGCTCGTACCCGGGACGCCGTACGCCGCGGAGGTGATCGCGGTCCTGACGAAGGCCTTGCGTCGCCAACCGATGCAGCGCAAACAAACCGCGGCCTCTACGCTGGGAAGCTTGGGCCCGTCGGCGGCGGCGGCCGTCCCCGCGCTGGTCACGACGCTTCGGGAGGCGATCGCCTCTCATCAGATCGCGGCGGCGATGTGGATGGCGACGGCCCTCGGCCAGATCGATCCGACCAATCCATCGGCCCGCGAAATCATCCCTCTCCTTGTGGAGGTCCTGGAATCCAAGCACAAGGACCTCCACACGAGGGCCGCAACTGCCGTGGGCCACTTCGGTCCAGCGGCGGCAAGCGCCGTGCCCGGCCTGATCGCGATGCTAAACCGGTCGGTAGACCGATATGCCCCGTATGGGACTCGTACTGCGGCGGCCGACGCCCTCGGACGTATTGCCCCTGGTACTCCGCACGTTGATTCGGCCGTCGCGGCCTTGACCGAATCCCTGCGGGTGAGGCGGGATCCTGGTTCAGAACTTGGCGAGCGACGACAAGGTGGTCATCGAGGCGTTGGCCCGGTTCGGGCCAAAGGCTGCTGCGGCGACCGCCGAACTGCAAAAGTTAGAAGAGGACCCAAATCCGGTAGTGAGCGAGGCTGCCCAGAAGGCCCTGAGTGCGATCGCAGTCTCCCCGTGATCGACGCCGGACCGTTCCGGGTCGGTAGAGTCGTTATCGATCTTCGAGTCCCGCACGATGCATTCGTGTCGAGCGGTCGAGATTCTTTGCTGTGATAAGGGGGGCGAGTACGGTAGAATCGTTCATGGAGGAGGGTGGTGGCATGAACGATCGTATCGGAGAGAAACCGCCTGCCCGATCCGGAGGCGTCCAAATTACGAAGAGGAGGCCGGGTTCGGTGAGTTCCGGCTCTTCCGATGGTGGTCGGGCGTGCCAGGTCTGGTCGCGGTGTTGCTCAGTGGCGGGATCCTGTTCCTGGCATGGCTGGGTCTCTGGGAGCGGAACCATCCGGCGGCCGCCGCGGCCAGGGGGGTCCGATCCGCGGAGCCGGCCGCGCGGCTGCAAGGCGATCCAGGAGCTGGAACATATTGGCACCGAGGACACCGAGGTCGCGATCCCCGCACTGATCGTCGGCCTGTCGGACTCGGACGCCGAGGTCCGCGCCACGGCGGCGATGGCCTTGGTGACGGTCATCAACGGCGCCGTGAGGACGGATTCCGGCGGGGACGACGTCCGCGACGCGGTGACGGCCCTGCTGGGATCGCAGAAGGACCCGGATGCCGCCGTGCGGTCGGCGACCGCGCAGGCGCTCTGGATGATCGTGGTCACGTGGCAAGGTCCGCTGGGGGTGATCGATCTGAACACGATCGACGAAGCCCTGGAGCGATTCGTCGCCGACCCCGACGCCGATGTCCGCCACTCGGCGATCTGCGGTCTCGGCGTGATCGGCACGAGGATCTCGGAAGAAGCACCGCCGGGACTCCTCGCCGCCCTGGAGGACGAGTCGCCGAAGAACCGCATCACGGCCGCCGAGTATCTGGCTCGGTTCCCGCGCAAGATCATCCGGATGATCCCGTTCCTGGTCAAGTCGATGGAGGGTGCCCAACCGCCCTTCCGCGCGGCCTACGCGGAGATCCTGGGGCAAATCCGGCCGCCGGTGTTCTCGGCGGATGCCATTCCCGGCGCTGGTGGCGGTCCTTCGCAGTCCTGACGCGGAGGTCCGGTGCCTGGCTGCGACCTCGCTCGCCGAGTTTCCGGGATGCCGCCGGCGAGGCCGTCCCCGCGTTGCTCGCGATCCTCAAGGGGCCGGACGGGCATCGAACCGGCGCCTCCGGCGAACCGGCCGGGACCCGGTGATCTCGGTGGTCGAGGCCCTGGGCCGGCTGGCGCCCAGCCGGTCGCATACCGAGGAATCGGTCGCGGCGGTGTTGAAGGTCTTGCAATCCGGCGACGCCCGTCGCCGAGCCGCGGCGGCCATGGCCCTGGGCGGCTTCCGGCTGGATGACGCCCAGATCGCCGTTCTGGCCGAGTCGATCCGGGATCGGGACGTGGTCGTCCGCATTGCCGCCCTCCGCGCCCTCCACGACCTTGGCCTGAACGTCGCCGTTCCCCGCGCCGAAGGCCCTGGCGGAGGCGCTGGACGATGAATCCGCGGACGTCCGGGTCTATGCGGCCTCAACCCTGGCTCACGTCGGGCTCGGGATCGATCCGTTCATCCCGGCGCTGGTGCGGCATGCGGAGCGAGACCCCAGTCTCCAAGCCCGCGAGGCGTGCGGGATCGCCTTGCAGGAACTCGTGCCGCCGGCAGTTACCGAGGCCGCCATCCCAGACCTCATCGCCGGGCTGGCAAGCCGTGAGGCGCGTGTGCGAGGCGCTGCGGCGGTCGTGCTCGGCCGCCTCGGTCCGTCGGCCCGAGCCGCCATCCCCGCGCTGATCCGGGCGCTCCGAGATCGCCCGTCGCCGAGGAGAGCGCCACCGCTGCTGCGAATCGAGGCCAGCCCGCGGTTTTTCATGGGCCAGGCCGCGGGGACGCCGCCCAGGCGCGAGCCAGAATGCCTGGGGGGACCAGCAGTACTGGACCGTCCAGGCTCTGGGCCGGATCGCGCCGGGCAGCGCGATGGCCGGGGAGTCCGTCGCGGCCCTGATGGAGGTCTTGAAGCCCGAGGAGACCGACCTGAGCACTGCGGTGATCGCGGCCCTGGGTGACTTCGGCCCGGCGGCTGCGCCGGCCGTCCCGAAGCTCCTCCAGACGCTCAAACAGGCCATCGCCGAGCGGAACGACTGGCTGGCGGTCTGGTGCGCCGCGGCACTGGGCCGGATCGCCCCGAATGCCCCTTCCTCCGCCGAGGCGATCGTTGTCTTGGAACGGTTCACGAGACACCCGGTGCCGGCGAGGGTTTCCTTCAGTACAAGGCCGCGGAAGCCCTGGGCGATTTCGGCCCGGCCGCCGTGTCCGCGGTCCCCAGCCTGATCGAGCTCCTGGAGCGTGGGCCCGGCTTGCCTGGCCGAGCCATTGCCGCGAAGGCAATCGGCCGGATCGCGCCGGCGACCTCGCAAGAGGATCAGGCCGTCGCCGCCCTGACGAAGTCCCTCCAGGTGGAGCCCGATTCGCCGGGCACCACGGAGGTCATCGAGGCGATCGCTCGGTTTGGTCCCAAGGCCGTGTCTGCAATCCCTCGACTCAAGGAGTTGGCACACACGCCGAATACGAAGGTGAGCGGTGCCGCACAAACCGCCTTGGCTACCCTCAAGGTTAGCCCATGACGAGCCGATCCCAAGGTTCGCCGATGCCTGAGATCGGAGATGCCTTGTCCTTCCATGCTCTCGTGATCGATTGGGTGAAGTTGCCGTCCTGAAAAGCCGATCGTTATGGTGAAACACACCAAGTCCATTGACGACGGACAGTTCGGTGGGTTACACCCAACCTGCGAGGATAAACTCCAAGACCGGCATCGACGTGCCCAAGATCGTTCTTTCCTCTCCCCAGGATGGTCTCCGCATGCGACTCTTTCTGCTTTCCATGGGCACCTTGTTCCTGGCCCTCACCATACGCCCGCGTCCCGAGGCCGCTCCGATCATCACGCCGAGTGTGGCGAACGAACCCGAGGTCGAGGAGCCCTGGTATTCGCCGGCGTCCGAGCATTTCCGCCCCGGTTATGACCAGGACGCGACCAACCGCGCGAAACAGACATGGGACCAGTACTGGAGCTGGGTCAAAGCCTTCTACGAAGGGAACTTGATCTCAGACGGTTGGACTGCCCGGTCGAAAGGGCTCGTGGCTGATGTGAAGCCGGCCTCCGAGCAGAAGAAACTTCGAGCGATGCTCAACGCCGCGGGAAAAGAGATCGCCGTCGAGTGGGCCAAGGATTACAACGTCCGCAAGGTCAACTCAGCCGACTTGCTGAAATGGGGAAAGACCCTCGAGAAGGCTAAAGCCAAGGACGATGGCAGCGGCGCGGAGCTCCGCCGCGTGATCGACGCGATCCGCGACGAGTATAAGAGGAAACGGGATGGCGGGTGACCGGCGGCGGGTGGCGGGAAGTGTGCGACGAGCGGGCTATCCCATGGACGCGGTCGCCGCGAGATGATTCAATCGGCTAAGAGCGTGACCCTCAGCACCGGTCCTCACCGAATGCTTCCCACCCGGACTTCCTCCTGCCGAAAGGTCTGACGATGAATCATCCGATGTTGCGATGGACACTGGTCTCCGCGGTCGTCCTGGCCGGCATGTGCTCCATGGCCGGTTCCGCCCTGGCCGATCCCGGCGCGAATGCCACGGACAAGGTCTTCGTGGGCTACCTCTTCGGGCAACCGCGTAACATCAATTTTGGCCTGTACACCCATCTTTGCCATGCCTTCCTCACCGCCGACGCCGAGGGCCGCGTCCAGAAGCGCGGGACCGTGCCCAGCCGCCAGCTTACCGACGACGCCCACAAGGCGGGCGTCAAGGTGATCCTCTCGCTTGGCGGCTGGGGGTGGGACAAGCAATTCGCGTCCATCGTCTCCAAGCCGGAGTGGGAAGACCGCTATGCCAGGTCCGTGATGGAGATCGTGGACGAGTTCAACTACGACGGGATCGACTTCGACTGGGAGTATCCCGACACCAAGGAGGAAGTCCCCGGCTTCGAGCGGCTGACCCGGCGGTTCCGCAAGGAGCTCGATGAGCTGGGAAAGAAGAAAGGGCGGTCGATGGTGGTCACGATGGCCGCGTCGTCCAACCCCGGCACGCTCAAGTGGCTCGACAAGGCATTCTTGCTCGAGACCATGGACTGGATCAACGTGATGACCTACGACTTCACGGGCGATTGGACGAATTATGCCGGCCACCACTCGCCGCTGTTTGCCTCCTCGAAACAGCCCGGAGGAACTCGCCGCTCCACCGAAGCGAGCATGAAATACCTACTGGAAGAACGGGGCATTCCCGCTAATCGGCTGGCGGTGGGGATTCCCCTGTACGGCCGGGGCTTCAACGTCGCCGAGCCGTATGCGTCCACAAAGGGCGCACCCAGAACGCGCGTCCCCGGGGGCAATTACAGCAACATCCACAGGCTCCAGGGCCAGGAAGGCTGGACCCGCAAGTGGGATGACGAGACGAAGAACCCCTGGCTCATCTCGACCAAGGGGCCGGTCGTGATCGGCTACGACGACGCGGAATCGGTCGCCATCAAGACGGAATGGGCGATGAAACAGGGATTCCGCGGCGTCTTCTTCTGGCAGGTCCACGCCGACCGCCTGCCCGACGGCACTCATCCCCTCCAGGAAGCTTCCCACATGGAATGGGCAAAGGCGGCGACGAAGGGGCGTTGAGCTGCATCCTGGCTACTCAGGAGTGGCCGGCTTCCTGGATCATCCGTCCAGGTCCCGATCCCACATTGGGTCTGGGGCTGTCGCCAGCGACACCAATTGACTTTCATTTCTCGATGCTGGTGCCGCTCTGATGACCCTCGCGATCTCGGAGGAGTCCGGGCACCGCCACGCGTCCGGCTCGACGTCGGAGTGGGGGCCCGGACTGGCGAGGCGAGTCCGTTTGCTCAAGTCGTGGGAAGCAACAACAAAACTGCACAGATCGCAGAGGCACAACACCAAGTTGAAAATTAATTCGGCCCAACCCATCGCATGCACTCCTGCGTGGTATTCGCTGGAGGAGAATCATTTGCCTCACCCTCGCCTCACGGATCTATGCACAAAAGGCGGTGCTTCGTGCCAGAACGGAGGAGAAAACGTGAGACGGTCGCAAAGCCATCGGGACGACCTCCCGAGGATGGTCCGCGCGGCGATACTCCCGGGGGCTCGCTGGCCAAGTCGGCATCGCTCCCGACCACTCCGCCGTGACCGCGCAAATCCTCGGCTCCGGCTCATCCGTCCAGATCCCGATCCCACAAAGGGTGCTGGCGAGCAGAGAATAACGGCAGGAGCGGCTCGGTTGTCGGAACCGGAGCCGCTCCAACAATCCTGGCGATCTCCGAGAAGTCCGGGCACGTCCAGTCGTCCGGATGGACTTCTCGTCGTGGTCCGGGCCGGGGTGACCGTGCATGGCCGTGGCGCCGGGGATCTAAGGGCGAAAGACGTACCGTTCGCGGAGCCGGGTCTTCATCAAGGGCCCAGGCGACCCTGGAGAAGTCCGGTCGCGTTCCGTTGTCCGGGGGGAATCCTTCGAGGGCCCACCCGACTACCGGAAAGTCCGGGTGAGTCGAAACTTGCGGGCGTACTTCAGGACGGCGCGGTCGCACCGGGGCATGATGATCCCAGAGAGAACGCGACCGACGAGCATCCCGCGTACCCAGGGTTGCTCCCAGGACCCTTGCAACCTCCGATGCGTCCGGACATTTCCAATCGTCCGGATGGATTTCCGGGCGCGGTCCGGAACAAGGCTGACATGCTCGGTTCTGATCGAGTTGGGAAACCGAGTACCTGATCAGGGGTTCGCCAAAGCACTCCAACAGGTATCCGATGAGGTCGACCCACACCATCCCACGTCCTCCGGTGTGATACCGTAGGAGGATTGAACTCTCCGCGCCTTCTCATGATCCATTTATACGCAATTGGCTGTGCTTTGTGCCAGAGGGGTTCACGCTTGGTTCGCGCACCCGAGACGGCTGATTCCTGCCATGCGATATGATCTCCTGGCGAGAAAGTACCAATGGGGCCCACGCAGGTCCACCGAGCACAGAGATGACCCTCACGCCGACCGGGCGAACCTCGACCAGGAACGAGCAGAAGCGCTGGCCGCGATTCGACAAGGGTTGAAGGACGCGGACGAGGGGCGGATTAGACCTTTTGAGGATTTCGACCGGGCGTTTCGTCAACAGCATCGCCTCCCAACCCGAGGATGAGTCGGTGGGACGGATGTGCATCCGTGCTACTCCGTGATTTCCCGGATAATCCGGCAGGGATTTCCGGCCGCAAAGACGCCGTCGGGGATATCCCGCGTAACGACGCTGCCGGCGCCGATGACCGATCGCGAGCCGATCCGGACGCCCGGGCAGAGGATCGCCCCGCCGCCGACCCAGACGTCCGAGCCGATCTCGATCGGCTTGCCGGACTCCTGGCTGCGCCGGAGCTCGGCGTTCATCGGGTGCGTGGCGGTGTAGATTTGCACGGCCGGGCCGAACAAGGTGTAATCCCCGATACTGACCCGGCAGACGTCGAGCACAATGCAGTTGAAGTTGAAGAAGACCCGTTCGCCGAGCAGGATATTCGAGCCGTAGTCGCAGAAGAACGGCGGCTGCATCCAGACGCTGTCGCCCCCCGCGCCAAATAGCTCTTGGAGGATTCGACGCCGCTCGGGTTCGTCGCTTTCGCGGGTCGCGTTGAGAGCCTGGCACAGGTCTCGCGCCCGGTGTCGGGATCGGACGAGCTCCGGGTCGAACGGGTCATACAACTCCCCGGCGAGCATCTTGTCGCGTTCGGTTTGCATCGGGTTCCCCTCCCCTTTCGGACGGCTGGCGTCAAGGACTGGACGGCAGGTCGGACATGAGGATCAGGCGATCCCGGCCCAGCTCGGCGAACGAGGCGCATCCGGTCAAGCCGAGGGCCAGGTCGAGATCGGCAATGAGGTTCAGGATGACGTCGCGGACGCCAGGCTCGCCGGCGATAGCCAGGCCGTAGGCGTACGGCCGGCCCAGCAGGACGGACCGGGCGCCGAGAGCGAGGGCCTTGAGGATATCGGAGCCGCGCCGGATGCCGCTGTCGAAGAGGACCGTCGTCCGATCGCCGACCGCGTCGGCCACACCGGGCAGGGCGTCGAGGGCGGCGATGGCCCCGTCGAGCTGCCGGCCGCCGTGGTTGGAGACGATCACGCCCGATGCGCCGTGGTCGACGGCCTGCCGCGCATCGTCAGGGTGGAGCACGCCCTTCACGACGATCGGGAGCCGGGTCGACTGGCACAGGCGATCGAGGTCGGCCCAGGTGCGCGACGGGTCGGAGAAGACCTGGGCGAAGTATTCGAACGTGCGCACGCGGGTCCGACTCGCGGATCGCCGCCGACCGCCTGCTGGAACACCGGGTCGCTGAAGTAGTTGGCCAGTCCCTCACCCGCGCAAGAAGGGGAGGTAGGCGTTGCGGATGTCGCGCTCGCGCCAGGCCAGCAAATACGTGTCCAGAGTCACGACGACGGCGGCGAAACCCGACTGCTCGGCTCGCCGCGACGAAACTGGCGGCCAGCTCGTCGCTCCTGGGCCAGTAAAGCTGGAACCAGCGCGGGGCATCTCCCATGGCCTGGGCCACCTGCTCCATCGGACGTGGAGGACAGGGTGCTCAAGATCATCGGGACCCCGAGCGGGCCGGTGGCCCTCGCCACGGCTAGCTCGGCCTCCTTGTGGAGGATCGACATCACGCCGATCGGCGCGAGCAGGACCGGCGCGGGGAGCCGCTGGCCCAGGACCTCCACGCCAAGGTCCCGACTCGACACGTCGCGGAGGAAGCGCGGGACCAGCCGCCAGCCACGGAATGCCTCGCGGTTGGCGCGAAGGGTATCCTCCGAACCGGCCCCCCCGGCCAGGTAATCGAACGCCTCGAAGCTCAGTACGGACTTGGCCTCGCTCTCGAGCTCTTCGATCGTGACGGGCTGCTCCGGGGTCTTGCCGGCCAACCCCGCCTTGTAGATCTCCATCTGCCGCGTCAGGCCCGGGGACATGCCTGCGATCGGATCGCTCATGATCGTCCTCGTTTCGTGGCAGGGCCGAGATCGCCGTCGGCCCACGCCGACCGTTGGCACGCCATTCGCCCCACGTCAGACGCCGCCCAGATATCATGGGAATCGATCCCTCGCCAGATCAAGGCCGGAGTGCGGACCAGTCTCCGTTCCCCGAACGAGGCCATGGTCCGAGGCTGGCTGCGCTTGAAAATGGCGATTGATCCTGGAAAGATTGAGAAGAGAGGTAATTCTTCACGCAGTCGTGACGAGGATCCATGAACTCGAGCCTGACGGAAGACCGGCTTCCAGCCTGACAGGACCGGACGTCAGGCTGGAACGCCTGAACGACTTTCTGTCTTGCCGTCGTAATAATCGCATTGTCGGAGGACCGAGCCCCCGTTTCGACAGCGATTGCTTGTAGGAGCCCGCTCCGTCCGGCAAACTCAAGAGAAGAGCCAACCGCATGAAAGCGGCTGGACCTGATCGACGGGAAACTCATCCCATGAAAACCACCCAGACACACTTCGTCGCCAGTTGCCCTTACTGCTCAACCCAATTGAGGATCCGCCGCGATTTCGCCGGCCAGCAAGTCCAGTGCAAGAAATGCACCAAGACGTTCGCGGCCAAGGAGACGGACGGTCCTGCCACAGCGGTCCCTGGTGAAATTGGTGCGGTTCGTCTGCTCCCGCCCGCGTCTCCGGTGGAGCGAGTCGTCGTGATGTGCCCGAGCTGTCAGACCCCTTTGAGCATTCGGCGGGTCTATATCGGAAGGCAGGTCTGTTGCAAGCAATGCAATCAGACATTCCTTGCCTCGGACCCGGCGGCGGCGACCGCCGTCACTCCGGAGAGCCGGCAGGACGGCAACGGGAACGACACCGAACGAGCGGCCCTCCAGGCCGAGGTGACCGGCTCTTAGCCGAGAACCAGAGGCTTCGCGACGAGCAGGGTACGCTGAGTACCGACCGGGAACGGGTCTCCATTGAACGCGGACGGCTCCAGGCCGAGCTCGATCGGCAGAAGCTGGACGCCAACCGAGTCCGGGAAGAGCTCGATCGGGCGACGGCCGAGCTGGAAGCGATCCGCGCCCATCTCGGCGAGATCGCGCCAGAAGCCGTCCGTCCGCTGGTTCGAGGAACGAGCCGCGTCGATCGCCGAGATCGATCGGCTTCGGGACGAGATCCAGGCCTTGAGCGACGAGCAATCGACGCGGGATCGCACGGCCGGCGAACGGGACCGACAGCGGGAGGAGGAGCTGGGCGTCGCTCGCGCCGAAGTCGACCGGCTTGCCGGGTTGCTCAAGGGAAGAGAAGAGGAACTGGACCAAGTCCGCACCGAGCAGGATCGTCTGGTTACCGACCGACAACGTGCGTTGGACGAGGCGGAGCAGCTCCGTGCGACCCTGGCGGAGCGCGAGCAAGCCATTCGGGACGAAGTCAATGGCCTACGTGAGGAGGCCGAGCAGTTACGGATCGAAGGGGATCGGCTGCGATCCGAGGTCGAGGGCCACCGTCAGGCACTCGATCGGGCGGAGCAGTCTCATCGCGGTGAGCTTTCGCGAGCGCGATCAGCAGCTCCTTGCTGAGGGGGATCAACTCCGCACCGAAATCGAGGGCCTCCGTCGAGCCCTTGAGGACGCCGAACAGAGACGGCGCGAAGGTATTGGCCGCCTCGAGGCCGAGCTCGCCGCAGTGGCGGAACAGCGCCGACAACTCCAGGAGCGCCACGAGACCGCCGAACAGTCCGGCAAGGAACTCCGCGAGCGATACCAAGAACTCCACGCCGATCTCGATCGCCTCAGATCGGCCCCGGCACCCTCGGAGTCGAACGACGAACTCGAGGCCACCCGCGCCGAACTCGAAAACCTGAAGCGGAAGCTCGACGCATCGGATCGGCTCGAGCGCGAGATGGCCGGGATCCTCGAGGGGATGGGAATCCGAATTCGGGAGATATGAGGGCCGGTCGTCCGGATCTTGGGGGTTCACGGGCTTGCAAGGTCGGTCGAACGATTCGATTCCGCGCGAACCTCACCGAGTGCGTTAGAGCAGTTTTCGCAGGTCTTGCTCAGGGATAAAGGGGGACAGGCACCCTCGAATCGTAGTCAGTGGTCAGAGCGGACGGGCGGGCCGGTCCTGGTCTTTACTGACTGCTGTTCAGGGCCGGGAGCCGATCCCGTTTTTCCGTCGCCCTGCGCCAGGCAATCGTTACCCTCTCTAGCCCACTCCCACGCCGCCCGAACCAGTTTATCGAAATATCCGTTGCCGACGCCGACCAGGTGCTTGAAAAAGGCGCATAATCCTGGAAAGATCGGAAAACACGGCACGTTTTCACGCAATACGCATAATTGAGGCGAGATTTGATGGTGGTTAGCCCAGATGCAGGGGGACTTGCATGAACGCAACTGAGACGCACTTCGTCGCCGTTTGCCCCCACTGCTCGGCCGGACTGAAGGTCCGGCGCGGCGTACCTCGGCCATCAGGTCGTCTGCAAGCAATGTAGCCAGAAGTTCAAGGGCGAAGAAGGGAACGGACCGAGCACCGTGGCCTTCGGGGAGGGCGAAGCCGGTGCCCGAACGCCGACGCCGCCCCAGGCGGATCGGATCATCGCGACGTGTCCAAATTGTCAGGCTACTTTGAGGGTTCGGCGCCTCTACATCGGGAACAACGTGATCTGCAAGGAATGCGAGCGAACCTTTCTCGTCTTGCCCCCGGCGGAGGTTCAGTCGAAGGCCGCCGTCGATGGTCCTCGACAAGCCGAGCACGACCGTCTTCAAGTCGCACACCGAGAACTTCAGGCCGAGCACGGCCGGCTCGCCAGGCTGCTCGAGCAACGCGATCTGGACCTCGACGCGGCCCGAGCCGAACAGGACCGTCTGGGACTCGAACGAGCGACGGCCTTGGTCGAGGCCGAGCGGCTCCGCGTCGAGGGGAGTCGACTGCGCTCGGAGATCGAGGACACTCCGCCGAGCCTTCGAGCAAGCCGAACAAGCCTACCGCGAGGAACGGTCCCGTCTCGACGGCCAACTTCGACAGGCAAGGGACCAGGCGCAAGATGCGGAGGAACTTCGAGGCCAGTGCGATCAGCTCCGGTCGGAAGGCGATCAGCTCCGAGTCGAGTGCGATCGACTCCGCTCAGGTGTCGAAGACCTCCGCCGGACCCTCGAGGAGGACGAGCGCTCCGATCGCCAGGAGTTGGCCCGCGTCGAAGCCGAGCTCATCGGGCTCGCCGGGAGGAACCAAGAGCTCCAGGACCTCTACGAGTCTACCAAGCAGTTATGCACGGAGTATCAGGCTCGGAACCAGGGTCTCCTCGGGGAACTGGCTCAGCTACGTTCGGAATCAACCGCACGAACTAACGCGGAGCGGTCTCAGGGGACCGAGCGGACCGAGTTGCCCCGCGAGGCCCTCGCTGGCTTGTGGGAAATCGCCGATTACGCCGATCCGTCGGCATCCCAGCCCAGGACTTCGGCCCCTCCGCTCGCCGGTTCGACCCACGAGATCCAGGCCGTACGCATCGAGGTCGAAGACCTGAAGGGGAGGCTCACCGATTCGGAACAACTCCAGCGCGAGATGGCGGGGATCCTCGCGGGGATGGGAATTCGCATCCGACAGCTTTGAGAGCCGGTCATCCCGATCTTGGGGTTCACGGAGTCGGAGCTGTTGGGTATCGTTCCGGACGATTTCGCGGACCGGGAGGGTCGACATCACCGTAAGGAGACGGTCATGAAGAGAAGTATCATCGCGGCGGCGGTCGTCCTCGGACTGGGGGCCGTGACGTTCGCGCTGGCGCAGCCGGGCACCGACACATCGAAGGAACAGTCCAACCGAACGGTCCCCCCGCCGGATCAAGCCTGCGAGGGCGCCGAAACCGATCGGGCCAAGCTGCATGCTCGAGTGGCCAAGCTCCGCGCCGAGGTCGAGCTGCTCCAGCTCGAGCACGACGCGACCAAAGCCTTGCTCGCCGACCGGTTGAAGAGCGTTCTCGTCGCCAATGCCGAGACGATCGGAGAGAGCGATGAATTCAAAATCGTCTCCTACTACATGAGGATGGGTGCGGAGACGGTCGGCAAGGCCGCCGAGTTCGACAAGGTGAACCAGGAAGATCGTGCCGCGATGGAGAAGGCGATCGAAAAGGCTCGCGAAATTCCGACGGAGCTCAATCGCAAGAAAGAGGCGTTCCTCCGACTCAGCATCGAGCTCAATCAGAAGAAGATCGAGCTGGTGGAGCTGGAAACGCACCTCGAGGGGACCATGTAGACCAGACGACCGGAACGTGATCGCGGCGGTGCGCGGCCAGTCTTTCGGCTAGGGACTGACGCCGCTGAGCATGGCATGTCAACGGCGATGGGTTGGTCAGCAGAACGAACCTGTCGCTGGCGACCCGCTTCGAGCCGTCGATGCAGGGAGCGGATGACTCGAACTCTCCGCAGCGCAGCGGCAATACGATTATCTACAGGAACCGGCCGAATCTTGGTGCCGACGATCACAACTGGTATCTCTTGGCCGGACTTGTAGACTCGGCTCGTCCGGTAACCTCGCGCGCTCGGGCCCGAATACACCTCGACCTGGCGATCGATCAGGTTGATGATCCAGTAGATCGGGATGCGACCGCGGGCATAGGCCGCCCGCTTCTCACCTCGGTCGCGAGCAAGGGTGGTATCGGATACCTCGACCAGAGAGCGCGATGTCCGCCGGCTCCGGGTGGCGTGTGCGATACGTCTCCCGCGACCCCCGGACGATCGCGAGATCAGGTTCGGGCTCGTCGAAGTTCGGGATTCGTACCGGGCTTCTTCTCGCGGATCAACCAACCCTGCGGCAAGATCCGCCCGAGCATGGTCGTGAGCTCGATTCGACGGCCCAGACATGCGGGGGCTTCTTGCGTCATCTTTCTTCACCAGGTATCCGTCGATGAGCTCAATCCGGTCATCGTTCAGTACGCCTGCGTCTGCCATTCGCTCGTACTCGTCAACCGTCATGCGGTAAACGTCCGGCGAAGCCAGCGGAGCCGGTGCCGACACTCTTGCCGGACGCACTGGGTGCGATCGTTGCCATGGAAGAATCCTTGCGGAAGACAGTCCAGGAGCAGCACACCGGCTCCCGAGCGAGGCGAGGTGTGAGGCCGGATCAGGAGCCAGTTTACCCCATGAGGTTCGCTCGGGTCGAGGCGAACCATGAGATCCGGCTTCTGGAGGCGGGACGGACTGTCGGTTACAATGATCCTTCATGAATACCTCATCCGCGATCATCGAACGCGTGAAGCCGTACGTGAACCGCCAGCGGCTGGTCGAGACGGCGCGACGGCTGATCGAAGTGCCGAGCCCCACCGGCGATGCCGGGGCGGCGAGCGACCGCTTCGCGGAGATGCTCGCCGCCGAGGGTTCGAGCGTCCAGCGGCTCGATGGGGGTCATCCGACCGCTCCGGCGGTCTCGATCCGACTCGAGAGCGGCCGGCCGGGGCCGAGCCCTTCAGTTCGACGGCCATCTCGACACGGTGCACTTGCCGTTCATCCCGCCGAAGATCGAGGACGGCCGGATCACCGGCAGCGGCGCGTCGGACATGAAAGCGGGGATCGCCGCGGCGGTCGAGGCGGTCCGGGCACTCCGCGATGCCCAGGCGCTGACGGCCGGCTCGGTCCTGCTGACGGCGCACGACCTGCACGAAGCCCCCTGGGGCGACAGCAGCCAGCTCGATCAGCTCATCCGCGACGGCCACCGGGGAGACGCCGTGTTGCTCCCCGAGCCGCTCCGCGACGTGCTGCCGGTCGCCGGCCGGGGCTCGGCGACCTGGAAGGTCACCATTCGCCGCCAGGGACCGCCGGTCCACGAGGTCATGCGACCCCCCGGCGAGCCGAGCGTGATCGCCGCCGCCGCCGAGCTGGTCGCGCGACTCGGCCGCCTCGAGGACGAGCTCCGCGCATCACCCCATCCGGTCTGCGGGCCGGCCAGCGTCTTCATCGGCCAGATCCACTCCGGCGAGATCTACAACCAGTATCCCCAGGCCGCCTGGCTGGAAGGGACCCGGCGCTGGCTGCCGGGGACCGATCCCGCCGCCGTCGAGCGCGACTTCCGCGACCGGCTCGACCGGCTGGCCGACGACACCCGGACCGCCATCGATGTCCGGTGGATGCTGATCCGCGACGCCTTCACGCTCGACCCCGACGATCCGCTGGTCGCGTCGTTCCAGCGCTGTTATGAGACGATCTCGGGCACCCCCCTGCCCCTCGGACCCAAACCGTTCGTCGACGACGGCAACAGCTTCAGTGCCCTCGGAGGCGTCCCGGCGATCACCCACGGGCCCCGCGCGGGGGGCAGCACACGGTCAATGAATGGGTCGAGATCGATGACCTCGTCCGCGTCGCCCTGCTGTACGCGGCGACCGCCGTCGAATTCTGCTCGTCTTGACCACGAATCAGTAAGTATGAGCACGAGCAAATACGACGTCAAATATGATACTTTTGAATTTGCATTTGATTATATTGATTTTCCGTGTGTTTCGTGGATAATCAGATTGTATTCGTGGTCCCGAGTGAGAGGGGAACTTCGACGATGGCAGCGACGATCAGCGCGATTCCGGGGTTGATCTCCGAGGACCAGACGACCGAGGAGGAGTTCCTCAGGCAGATCTTCGTCCGCGACCAGATGGCCGAGTGGTCGAAGCAGCCGCTGGTGATGGCGCGGGCGGACGGGGTGTTCTACTGGGACGTGGAGGACAAGCGGTATCTCGACGCGATCTCGGGGATCTACGTCGTCTCGGTCGGCCACAACAACCGGCGGGTCATCGAGGCGATCAAGCGTCAGCTCGACGTCCTGACGTTCTCGCCGCCGATGCACGGCACGAACCCGCTGGCGGTGCAACTGGCCAACCTGCTGGCGGAGCTGGCGCCCGGCGACCTGTCGACGGTCAAGTTCCAGTGCGGCGGCGCGGAGGTCGTCGAAGCGGCGATCAAGCTGGCGCGGCAATATCACCGGCTCGACCGGCTCGCCAGGGAAAGTACAAGATCATCAGCCGGTACCAGTCGTGGCACGGCTCGACGCTGGGCGCGCTGTCGGCCTCGGGCTTGAAGTCGCGGCAAACGGTCAACGAGCCGATGGCCCCGGGGTTCATCCACGTCTTCCCGCCGACCTGCTACCGATGCCCGTTCGGCAAGACCTACCCGGATTGCGGCATCACCTGCGCGACGATCGTCGGCGACGTCATCGAGATGGAGGATCCCGCGACGGTCGCGGCCATACTCGTCGAGCCGATCGGGCACACCGGCGGCGTGATCGACCCTCCCGAGGAATACCTGCCGATCCTCCGCGAGATCTGCGACCGGCACAACATCCTGTTGATCTTCGACGAGATCATCACGGGGATCGGCCGGACCGGCCGGATGTTCGCCGCCGAGACGTTCGGCGTCACGCCGGACGTGCTCCTGGTGGCCAAGGGACTCTCCGGCGGCTATGCGCCGCTCTCGGCGATGATCTGCCGGCGACCGATCGCCGATGCGTTCTGGGGACCGATCGCCGAGAACCCGGGGTTCGTCGAGGGGCACACGTTCGAGGGCAACCCGATCTCGTGCGCCGCCGGGATCGCCGTGCTCCGGGAGATCCTCGAGCGCGACCTCCTCGGCAACGCGCAGGCGCGGGGCCATCGGCTGCGCGAGCGGTTTCGAAGCGCTCGCGCGGAAGTATCCGGTCATCGGCGACATCCGGGGCAAGGGGTTATTCCAGGCGATCGAGTTCGTGAGCGATCGCGCCACCAGGCGGCGGTTCCCCGACGCGGTCGTCCCTGGGCGTGAAGGTCGGCCGCCGGGCGCTGGCCCACGGGCTGCTCTGCCGGTTCGACCCCCACTGGATCGCCTTCGGCCCGCCGCTGATCGTCACCGACGAGCAGGTCGACGAGATGGTCGCGATCCTCGACCGCAGCCTGGGCGAGGTCCTCGGCGAGCTGAACCTGGACGTCGACGGCGCGGCGTCGCTCGAGAGTTGAGGTGAGGCGACCGTGGCTAGACCGATGATCCCTCGCGTCCGGACGCCCGTGCGGCTGCTGATGTACCTCCGCTTCATGAGGTACGTGCTCTGGGAATTCCGATGGCCGCTGGTCGTCTTCTGGTCGCTGGTGCTGGGCGGGGGGCTGATCCTCCACAGGTTCTACAACCACGGGGAATTGTCGTTCGCCCGCGCCTGCCACGGTGTCTTCCTGATGATCTTCCTGGAGTCGTCGCTCGACTTCCCCGAGGAGTGGTACTTCCAGCCCTTGTTCTTCCTGTTCCCGGTGCTGGGTCTGGGGGCGATCGCCGACTCGATCATCCGCATGGCTTTCCTGATCTTCACGCGCAAGCAGAACCTCCCGGAGTGGAATCGCATGCTCGCCTCGCTCTGCCGCAACCATTTCATCGTGATCGGGATTGGCAAGGTCGGCTACCAGGTCGTCAAGGGGCTGCTCGAGATGCGCGAGACCATCGTCGCGATCGAGATGGCCTCCGGGCGCACCGCTGCTGGGCGAGCTGTTCGACAAGGGCGTGCCGGTCGTCCAGGGGAATGCCCGGATGGCCTCGGTCCTGGAGCAGGCCGGTGTTCGCCACGCCCGGGCCGTGATCATCACGACGAGCGACGACCTGACCAACCTCGACGCCGCGATCACGGTGCGCGACCTGAACCTCGACGCCAAGATCGTGCTCCGCCTGTTCGACGAGACCCTGGCCACCAAGGTCGCCGGCGCCTTCGCCATGCCGACGATCTCGACCTCGCAAGTGGCGGCGCCCGCGTTCATCGCGGCGGCGACCGGCCGCAAGATCTACCAGGGGTTTCAGCTCGCCGGCCAGCAAGTGCATCTGACCGACATCACGATCTGCCCGACCGGCCGGCTCGTCGGGCGGACCGTGGGCGAGATCCAGTCCGACAAGCGGATCAACATCGTCATGCATCAGGGCGGCCTGGGGGTTAACGTCAATCCCGACGCGCAGATCCTGCTGGAGCCCGGCGATATCATCCTCGTCATCGCCCCCCTGGAACCCTTGCTGATGCTGGAGTCGATGAACCAGGCCCGGGAATGCCCGGACCGTTCCCCTGTGAGCGTCAGCCTCCCCGCCAATCCCCGGCCCGTCGGCGGAACTCCCGCGAACGCGCCGGTGGCCGGGTAGAGGTCACGGTCGCCGCTTGCCGCTTCCGAGCTGGCGTTGCCCGAGATCCCCCGCGAGGCTATACTGCTCCACGGCTGGGACGGAACACCCAGCGAACGCGTGGAAGGAAACCACTGGCCGCCCCGGTCCGCATCCGCAGGGCCGCCCACGTCTCATTCCTGTCTCGGGATCCGCCGTCTCCGGTCTTCTGGTTAACGATGGCGGTTGACGATGCAACGGAAATCCACGATCCGGGCGTCCCGATGGGCGATGGTTCCGCTCTTGCTGGCGCTGGCCGGCGGCTGCACCAGCGTGAAAGTGACAGGGACCGCACGCACGGGGACCGAACAGCTCCTGCTGACCGGTACCTGGGACGACGCGTTGTGCCGGGTGAATTTCCAGCCGCTCGCGGGAACCAAGGTCTTCCTCGACGGCCAGTACGTCACCAACGTGGACAAGGATTATATCCTCTCCAGCATCCGACGCACCATGGCCGGAGCAAGGCGTCTTGCTGGAGAACAACAAGGACAAGGCCCAGGTGATCCTCGAGCCGTCCTTCGGTGCCTACGGCACCGACCAGCGCGATACCACGACCGGCCTGCCGGGGATCGGCCTCGGCACGTCGCTCACGGGACCGGCGCTCACGAGCGGCGGGAGTTCCTCGCTCAACTTCACGCAGACCAACCGTCAAGACGCGGTGGTCAAGGCGACGCTGTTCGCCTACGAGGCGAAGACCGGGCGCCTGGTGTGGGAATCCGGCACGCTCCTCAACGCGCAAGGGCTGCGGGACCACTTCGTCTTCGGCCACGGCCCCTACCGCTTGAGCTCGCGCGGCGAGGTCGAGCAGTATCCCGACGAGTCGCAAGCCCAGACTCGCAAGCACTTCCTGCATCGCTGGTTCGGGAACTCGAGCGTACCCGGAAACTGAGACGAGTCGCGAGCAAGATAATAGCCACTCCTCCGATACTCGCGACTTCCTGGCACAGTCATCCGATCGGCCGCTGGCCCCAGGGGATCGGCATGGTCGGCGGGGTGCGATGCAAGTCGCGGCGGGCGTCCTTGGGACGGTCCTTGAACCAGGTGATGAAGCGGGCGAGCTGCTTGACCGACTCCTCATACGCGACGCGACCCTTCTCGGCGGTGGCCAGCTCGGCATCGCCGAGCACGCCGGTCGCCGAGTAGCTGCTGGTCCAGGAGATCAGCGACGCGGGGCCGGCGCCCAGGAGGTCGACCCACATGAACGGGCTGTCCTCGTCGTTGAACGAGATCGTGCCGCTCTTGATCTGGTCCTTGCGGACGTTGTCGCCGTCCAGGTAGAGATACAACGAGGTCTCGAGCTCGCAGGCGTGCGAACAGCCGCCGGGGAACTTGCTCTCCCGCCACTTCGGCATGAACTCCTTGTCAACCGTCAGCAGGCCCCACCAGTTGATCGGGATGCATTCGGCGTCGGTCTCCAGGTTGGCCCGACGCGCGACCAGGTCGAGGTTGGGCCAGTTCGAGCCGTGGCCGTTGAGCAGGATGATCTTCTTGAATCCGTGGTAGGCCAGGCTCTTGGCGATGTCGAGCACGCTGTCCATGAAGTGCTCGAAGTGGGTGTTGATCGTCCCGGGAAAGTCCATCACGTGACCCGTGTAGCCGTAGCAGTGCGTGGGGAGCACCAGCATCTTGTCGGGGATGGTCCGGCCGGCGCCTCGGGCGATCTCCGTCGGACAGATCACGTCCACGTCGAGCGGCAGGTGCGGCCCGTGCTGCTCGACCGCGCTGCACGGCAGCACGCAGACCTTGCCCAGCTCGACGGCGTCGTTGATCTCGGGCCAGGTGAGTTTCTCGTAACGCCACTCGGTCTCTGCCCGGCTTGCCATGGTCAGTGCTCCTTTAGAAGCCCTAATTTTATTGGGCCTCGAAGCCGACATACCGACGATTGGGTCAATAAAGTTAGGGCTTCTTATGAAGTTGCCATTACGAGCGACTGCTCGCATCAAAACCGACTCCAGTTCTCGTCGACGTATAGGAGTGCGGAGCTCAGGGAGAAGGCGGCGTGGGTGGGAAAGTCGTAGCCGGTGGGGTGGCGACGGCTCCAGCCACGACGGTCGGCAGTAAACGAACTGAGACCGTAGGTGCGTTCCTCCGGGCCTGGTTCGGGAGGCCGGCTGTCGAACGTCAGGAGCTCCGTCGTGCGAGAAGCCGTGAGCTCCTCCGCCAATGCGATAAAGAGCCCGTCGGCGGATCGGGAGCATCCAAAGCCGCTTCGGATCTGCTCCGCCCTGGTGACCAGGGAAGCCTCTCCGCTCGGTGGGGGCAAGATCATCCTCATGTACGTGGAAAGATCGACAACGGCGGCGGCATGCTCGGCAGGGGTTATCGATCGATCAACCTCCAGTTTTCGACACAAAACATAGAGACATTCGCCCACGATGTATCCGGGGGCATAAAACTCGTAACCCCGCGTTGCATAGCTGGCGAGTTCGGCGTGTGCCAGCACGTGTCTGCCGGCTTCTTTGGAGCAAATCGCAATCAGGACGTTCGAATCAATCGTCAAGCACGGTGGACTACTCGGTGGGCTCGTAGCCATACTGCCCCCCCGCACGTGCTTCGCGAACGAGTTCCTCCGTCCGACTGGCATCCGTTTCTCTTCGATCCTTCTGCCGCTCTTTGACCTCATCCAAGATCGCTAAGGCCAGTGAGTTCGGTGGAAACCGCGTGCCTCCATCCCTCTCGAGCGAACCGGCGTTTGCGGATCTCAGAAGACCAAGTCTCCGCATCGCTCGCGTTTACGGGACTGCCGCCTTCATTGGGAAAGCGAGACGCCATTTCGACCATCCTCCCAGAATTGAACGGCCTGAAAAAATTCGACCCTTGGTCTACCCCCAAGATTCCCCGTCGGTCCAACGGATGTTGCGATCAGACAGATACATACGAGACGGCCTCCGGCGATAGCTGCCGGATCTGATCGAGTTTGACCCGGGTCATCTCCCCACCGGGGAAAACGACACTCGCCTCGTCGTCACCTTTCTCAATCAGAAGAGCTGTGATCCAACCATCCATCTGGTCGCCTCTGGCGGCCGGCATATCCGCTCCGATTGGCTCGTCGTCGAGCGTTCTGAAATAGTGAACCGGAGCCGCACCGACGTAGTCGGTCCCATCAGGACGGAGAACGCGAAACACCCGCTCACCGGAGAAGCCGCTGCGCGAGATCCGGCATTCGACGCCAACCGATCGGGTCCGATTCATGACAATTCTCCTGCCGGAAGCTGGCCTTCTGCCATTATCTGGACATTAGCACATGCGCCGTGTGGATGGCAAGCTTGGTGTTTCGGAATGGCCACCCGCAAGAGAAGGGGGGACGCCCACAAGAAAAGAGGGAACGTAGCGCTTTTCCCTATTCGCTCATGCTCTCGAGACAACCAAGCTGCCAACTTGGGCGTAGTAGGTATCGTACCAGGCGTTGACACGGGCCACGATTTCATCAACGGCTCGATCATCAAGCGGGCGACAGTGGGCTTCGCGATGAATGGGCAGCTCGACTCCGCCTTGCGGCGAGACGAGGGGCTCCGCCATCCAGGTATACCATCCCTGATTCTTCTCCATGGTGAAGAAGAACAGGATGAGGGGAAAGGGGAAGGGGCCGTGTCGTAGCATCGCGCGCATCGTGGGGCGGAGCGCGCGGTTGGCCTGCTCGGCAGTGACGTCTTCCCATATGCCCTTCAACTGAACACCAAACTGCCGGACACCCGCTTTATCTTCGGGCGTGATGAAGGCAAGCAGATCAATGCCAATATCCTTGGTCTCCTCGTGGATCGTGATTTCCGGTCGACGCGTGAGGTAGACGATCGCCACGGCGCGGATGCGCTCCCCGATCAGGCGTTCCTGCACGGAATTCTTCCTGGCCATCGGGTTACCTCTCATCTTCCGGCTTGGAGCAGACGACGCAACGGCTCCCGAGATGTTCGTAGGCCGACCGAAACAGGCGGATGGACTTGCGGACGATCCGGGCCGGTGGCTGAGGATCGTGGTATGTGACAGTCTCGGCGGTGATGCGAGCCGGAACAACGACGTGCATCTTGGCGTCTCGCAACGAATGCCTGACTCTCTGATGAGGAGTCAGGTCAAACACGGCGCGGTCGATATAGGCCATGGCCAGTCGGCCTTCCGCAAGGAGCTGCTGGATCTCCTCGACGCTCGGGTCCTGGATCTCCGCGAGCAGTCCAAACTGCCGGCGAGCCGCTCGAGTTCAGCGATCTCCGTGCCGTCCTCTTCAGGTACGCCTGGCCCTCCAGCGTGCTTTCCTCGACGTCGGTGCCGAACGCCGCCAGGACCATTCGCAGGCAGGCCAGGGCGCAGGTGTTGTCCTTCTTTTGACCGTAGAGCGGAAGCTTTAACTCATTCCACTTCTTCTCCCGCTCCGGGTTGGCAGCGATCTGTCGCGATCGTTCCCGCATCAGTTCCAGGTCCGTCAATTCCGTGATCCGGGTACCGTCGTACACGAGGTCGCCCAGATATCCCTCGAACCCGGTGGGATAGCGGAGATTGACGGCGATGATCCAGCGGCGCGAGCCATCCTCGCCCTTTTCCTCGCGAATGTCCGCGACGGTCCACAAGATGCGGACGCCCTGCCTCGAACAGCAGGTAGATCTGCGCCTTCTTGAGGATCGCTTCCTCTTCTTCGTTGATTATGCGCGACTTCGCCCGCCGCACCACGGCGACGGGACTCTTCCGGGTTTGTTCACGGGGTTTTCTGGCCACGGCAGAGCCTCCTTCCGACTTGTCACGAGGTGAGTCTGTCATTGATCCTGCCAAAAGGATAACCTGGGCGAAAGCCGGTTCGCGAGCAGTGCCTGCCGAATCCCGCTCTCAGGCTCCGACGATCTGAGGACAACCGACCATGCTGCGCACACGCCTCGGATGGATGCTCCTGTCCTTTGTAGCCTCGACCACCCTCGCCTTCGGCCAGGACCGGCCGCGCAGCCGTATGACGTCGTGATCCGCGGGGGCAAGATCGTCGAACGGGACGGGGAATCCCTGGTTCGAGGGGGACATCGCGATCCGAGGCGATCGGATCGCCGCGATGGGCCATCTCGGGGCCGAGGTCACCGCGAAGCGGGTCATCGACGCGCGCGGGCTCGTCGTCGCGCCCGGGTTTATCGACATGCACTCGCATTCCGACCTGTTGCTCCTCCAGGACGGCGATGCGCAGAGCAAGGTCCGCGACGGCGTCACGACCGAGGTCCTCGGGCGAGGACACGTCGGCCGGCCCGGTGAAAGGGAAGCTCACCGTCCGCGGCGACGTGCCGCGGACCTGGACGACCCTGGGCGGCTACTTCGATGCGCTGGAGTCGCGGGGCATCTCCGTGAACGTGGCCAGCTACGTCGGGCTCGGGACCCTGCTGGGCTGCGTGCTCGGCGACTCGCTCGGCCGGCCTGATGCCGCACAGCTCGAAGCGATGAAGCCGCTCCTCGAGGAGGCGATGCGCGACGGGGCACTCGGCCTATCCACCATGCTCGCCGGCCCCCGCGAGCTCGCCGTCACGACCGATGACATCGTCGCCCTGGCCGGGGTGGTCAAGCGATATGGGGGTCTCTATTCCTCCCACATCCGCAACGAGGGAACGGATGTGTTCGCGGCCATCAAGGAGGCGATCGACGTCGGCCGGCGCGCCGGAGTCCCGGTCGACATCATCCACCTCAAGATCGCCGACCAGTCCCTCTGGCATCGCATGGGCGAGATCGTCGCCCTGATCGACGAGGCGCGGCGCGAGGGGGTCAACGTCCAGGCCAATGTCTATCCTTACACGCGCGGCAATAATGACCTGGTTACCATCATCCCCCCGTGCGGCGCACGAGGGCGGGCGCCGCCAACTGGTCGCGCGGCTCAAGGACTCGCACCTCCGCGACCGCCTCAAGGGCGAGATCCGCGCCGGCTTGCCCGGCTGGTATAACCATTACACGGCTGTCGGCGGCGACTGGGGGCGGATGCTGATCAGCGCCCGGCTCTCGCGCGGCGAACCGGCGATTCCAGGGCCAGACCATGGATCGGATCATCGCGGCGAAGGTCGGCCGGGAAGGACCCGGCTCCCGATCCGCTCGATGTCCTGTTCGACTTCCTCATCGAGGAGGATGGCTCGATCGGGACGATTTACGCACACCACACCGAGGAGGACATGAACCTCGCCCTGATCCAGCCGTGGTGCTCGATCGGCTCCGACGGTTCGGCCCTCAATATCGAGGGACCGCTTCGAAGCGGTCATCCCCACCCGCGGAGCTTCGGGACGTTCCGTCGCATCCTGGGCGAATATGTAAGGAATCGCCGGCTGTTGCGGCTCGAGGACGCCGTTCGAAAGATGACCTCTCTGAACGCGGCCAAGGCCGGGCTCAGTCGATCGGGGCATCCTCCGGCCGGGGCTATTCGCCGATCTGACAATCTTCGACCCGGCTACGGTCATCGACCACGCGACCTATCTCGAGCCGTTCCAGTTCAGCACGGGGATTCGCTTCGTGATGGTTAACGGGCAACTCGTGCTTGACGACGGCCGGCATACGCGGGCGCATCCGGGCCGTGCGCTGCGACACGGTCGCTGAAATGACCGGGGATTCGACGATTCAAGAGGCACGCATGATAGATGGACAGCACAGGACGAGTAACCTTGAAATCGGGTTTGGGTTGTTACGACCATGGATTCAACCATCACGCTGCTGGGATCGCTCGCTCCGTATCTGAGAGACCGATTGATGCTGGCGCGGGAACGCGCGCTCGGTCTGCGCCGGCGAGGCCCTGGGCGGCTGGCTGCACCGCGTCGCCTATCGCGCCGCCGTGCAGGCCGAGCGACGAGTCGAGGCGGCGACGGAGCGAGGTCGCGGCGGCGGCGATGGCCGCCCTCCGGCGAGCCCGCACCGGCCCCGATATCGAGGTCGCATCGATCGTCCACGAGGAGGTCGAACGATTGCCCGACCATCAGCGGCTGGCGGTGGTCCTCTGCGACCTGGAAGGGCTGACCTACGAGCAGGCCGCCCGTCGACTCCGCTGGACCGAGCCGAAGCTGCGGCATCGGCTGGTCAAGGCGCGGCGGCGGCTGCGGGAGCGGCTGACCCGGTGCGGCATCACGGCGGGATCGCTCGGGGCCGTCCTGGCGGTCTCGGCGGCCGGGGCGAGGGCGGCGGTGCCGGCCGCCCTGGCGCGATCGGCGGTCGCCGCCGCGACGGTCGGCGCGGCGTCGATCGCCGCCGCCGCCCTGTCGGCCCAGATCATCAGGGGCCTGCTCGTGTCCCGGCTGAAGATCGCCGCGGCGGCCTCGCTGACGCTCGTCTCGCTCGGGGTCATCGCCGCCGGGTCATGGCGGTCGGGTGCGCCTTCCCCCTGTCCGCGCCGTGCCGCTCGCTCAGGCCGGCGCCGAGATGAAACGGCCCCCGGCCGCCGGCGACGCCGCAGCGCCGGCCTCCGCGCCCGTAGCGTTCGTCGAGGTCCGCGGCCGGGTGGTCGATCCGCAGGGAAGGCCCGTCTCGGGGGCCACGGTACGGGAGGCCTGGCTCGGGCTGGAGGACCCGCCGTTCCCCGACGCGACCAGCGGCGCCGACGGCCGGTTCGTCGCGCGGATCTCGCGGTCGGCCCGGAGTCTCAGCGCCCTGATCGACGGCCGCGATGCGATGCCCTGGATCGCCGCCACGGCGCCGGGGTTCGGGCCCGGCTGGGCCGCTTCGCCCTCCGTGCCGACGCCCCGGGCGAGGTGACGATCCGGCTGGTGGAGGACGGTCCGCCGATCGAGGAACGCATCCTCGATTCGAGGGCCGACCGGTCGCCGGCGCCCGGGTCAAGGTCCATCGTCTCTGGTACGCCAGGGACGAGCGCTCCTGGCATGTGGAGACCGGCGACCTGCCCGCGTGGCTCCGGCGTGCCAGGATCTCGGCCTCAATGAAGGGCCTTGGACGGCCTGTCGGCGTTGTCGATGGCGATCGCCGCCGCGACGACAGACCGCGAGGCCGCTTCCGCCTGGCGGGGATCGGTCGCGAGCGGATCGCCGAGCTGATGAGCTCGTTCCCCACGATCGCCACCGCCGTGACTTATGCGATCTGCCACGACGGGCCGGAGGTCCGCTGCAAGGTCCAGAACTTGCCGGGCGAGCAGGCGATCGTCTTCCACGCCCCGCCGCTTCGCGTACTCGTCGGCACCGAGCCAACCGATCCAGGGCGTGATCCGCGACAAGGACACGGGCAGGCCCATCGCCGGCGTGCTGCTCCGCGGCAGAGTCTACAAGGGCTCAGACGTTATCTGGGCGGAGGGCGTCGAGGCGACGAGCGACGCCCAGGGCCGGTATCGCCTCACCGGACTGAACAAGGGATCGGCGTATCGCTTGTTCGTCAATCCGAAGGAGGGGCAGCCCTATGCCAGGGCCGCCCTCCGCGTGCCGGCCGATTCGCCCGCGCTCGAGCCCGTGACCTTCGACATTGCGCTCAAGCGGGCCATCCTGGTCCGGGGCCGGGTGACGGACAAGGCGACCGGCCGGCCCGTGCCGGGCTACGTCAGCGCCTACTCGTTCCGCGACGATCCTCATGTCCGCGATTATCCCAGCTTCGAGGGGAGTTCATTACAGTACATCCGTCTCAGGGATGACGGCCGCTTCGAGGTCGTCGCGCTGCCGGGGCGCGGCATCATCACCTGCTTTTCCGATCCGAGGCGGTACCGGCTCGGCGTCGGCGCGAGGCCATCCAGGGCAGCCGAGTTTTTCAACACGCTGCCCATTTCGACCTACCGCGAACAATACCACGTCTTCGCCGCGGTCAACCTCGACCCCAAGGTCGGGTCGGCGACCGTGGATCTCCAGGTTAACCCCGGCAAATCGCTGACGATCCAGGTCGTCGATCCGGAAGGCAAGCCATTGATCCCGACCAGGGTGAAGGGCGCCGGGCTGGCCCCCAACGCGAAGAAAAGCGGGACACGCCCGCAGTCCAGGTCTCGCGCTCGACCTGTCGGAGCCCCGGCGGGTGACGATCTCCCACGACGGCCGGAAGCTGGTGGGCTCGGTCTATCTGAAGGGGGACGAGGCCGGCCCGCTGACCGTCCGCCTCCAGCCTGGGGGACGATCACTGGCCGGATCGTGGACGAGGACGGCCAGCCCCGCGACGGGGTATGGATCGGCCCCTTTCGGCTACGATCCGCAGCGGGGCGACCTGCCGACGAGCGACAGATCGAGCCGCTCCGGACCGGCCGCGACGGCCGGTTCCGCGTCGAGGGATTCGTCCCCGGCGTCAAGTAGAAAAAAAACCGGCCAACGAACTGGTTCTCGCGAGGACCTCTCCCCTCCTCGTACAAAACCCGATCGATTGGCCGGTTAGACGCAGGCCCTCAGCCCTTCATTCCGGTGAGCTGAAGGCATCTGGCTTGAGAAAGGGCGAGCGGGGGGTCGTGCGAGGCGTCCCGCTCGCCCTTTGGCGGGGAGCCAATCCACGGGTATGGAAAGGCGACGCCTTTGGGGTGGCTGCTTAAAAGTTGATCACCAGGGTTTCATCACCAGCATTCCTCATTCAACCCTCGTGTCTTTGTTACGAGAGAAGGAGAAAGCAAAGCCAATGCCAGAAGCCTTGCCAGCGGCCGAAAACTCCCTCCGGCCACGCTCCAGAAGCCGCCGATTGCTCGTCGTATGTCGGGAATTTCTAAAGAGGCTACGTCGTTCGGTCGGGTTTTCTGAGATCCGGGGTTCTTCACGCCCTTTTCTTGACGAGCCACCCCCTCTCGATTATTTTGTGTGCATGCCAGCCCAAGAAAAATGCAGTTCCCTTGGAGTATCGAGATCCAAAGATGAGCGGAGACGAAAACGACGGGCATCGCATCCTCGAGAACCTGTCGCGGGCCGTGGAAATCTGGGTTGGCCAGGGAAGCGGGGGAATGCTGACCCGATGGTTGAGTCGGGAGCTGGATTCGGAAGGGGGGCCTGTCCGCTTGCGGGTCTCGGAGTTACACGAGTGCATCGCGATCCTGGCCGACGTGAGACGCCAGGGGGGAACCTGGCCGGAGGGTTCCGACGCGCGTGTCGCCGGACTGATCCTGGCCGCCTTGCGATTCGCTCGGCCCGACGGCAGCCCATCGTTGTCCTTCGACGGCCTGGGTCCCGGCCAGGCCAGGGCCTGGACTTCGGCGGATTGGGCGGATTGCTACCGGGGCACGGGGATCGGCGCGTCCTCGGCTGGTGGTTTGACCCGAAGACCGAAGGAGCGGGCGCCGCCTCCCTTGCCCGCCTGGTCGTCCTCGGATCGAGTCCTGGCCGTCCTTCGTGCCGATTGGCTGGCCGACCGGCGATTTCCTGGCTCGTGGACCACCGGGACGTCCGGAGTCCCTGCCGCTTCGAGCTCTTCGGTGGGGGGCGTTCCTGGCTGGGGCCGTCCTGGAGCGTGCTCGGAGGCGGGCGGGCCGACGTCGCGACCCAAGCCTCGGACCTGGATCACCGGATCCGCGGCCGACCTGGCCGAATGGTCTTATCGCGACGGGCAGACTCGGATCGACTCGATCCGCGCTGCTCCTGCGCGGCCGGCGCCTGGCCATGTTGTCGGTCCTCATCGAGGGTCGAAAGTCCCCTGCGGACCTGGGTTGGACGATGCGCCTGTCGCTCCCGCCGGCCATCGCGGCCGCGCCGATGGAGGGTAGCCGCGCCTTGGTGCTCGCGGACCCGAAGCGTCGCGGCTCCGCGCAGGTGCTGCCGATCGGCCTGCCTTGCCTGCCTTACGCGACCGATCGCGGACGGTTCCAGGTCGAGGGCCAGGAGCTGGCATTGACCCAGGCACCAGGGGGCCGGCGCTGCTGGCTCCCCCTGCTGGTCTCCTGGGACCCGACCCGGAATCGCAAGGCCGTGAACTGGCGAATCCTGACCGTCTCGGAACGGTCGCGAGCCGTTCCCTCGGATCGGGCGTTCGCCGCACGCGTGAGCTGGGGGCGAGACGAGACCTATGTCATCTATCGCAGCCTGGGACCGCCCGCTCCTCGCGCGTTCCTCGGGTACCAGACCCGTGCCCGGTTCCTCTTCGGCCAGTTCACCACCGATGGGACCGTCAAGCCGATCCTGACCTGTCGACTGATCACCGATCGGAATCCGATTTCCGATCATCAGATTCAAGAATCCAAATCAATCCGGTCTTCATGGTGCACCGCGTTTGGGTGCGGACGCGATGGCCGCGAGCGACCAGCCGATGTAGATCAAGGTGACGGCGACGGTCAGGTACCCCGAGTGCTGATGGGCCTTCTGCAACGACGCCTGCCCGTTGACAATCAACTGTCCCATGACGAGCTGGGCGATGATCAAGACGGCGGCCAGGAAGCCTGTGATCATGAGAAACGGTTTCATTGTGGGTTCGAATCCTTAGAATAGATGAGCCGTCGCGTTTCGGGGCAATGACCAATGACCAGTGACCAATGACCAATGACCAATGACCAGGCGGAACGAATCCGAGAGAATTTCGAGGGAGTCCAGGGCCGGATCGCCGAGTCGGCGCGACGATCGGGGCGGCCGGTCGAGACCGTCCGCATGGTCGCCGTGACCAAGCGAAGCCCTCCCGAATGGATCCGGCCGCTCGTGGCCTGCGGTGCCCTCGACCTGGGCGAAAACTATCCGCAGGAACTCTGGAGGAAGGCGGAAGCTCTGGCCGACCTCGGGGATTCCGTACGCTGGCACTTGATTGGACACTTGCAGTCCAACAAGGTCAAGAAAACTCTCCCGATGGTTCGCATGATCCACTCGGTCGACTCGCTCAAGCTCCTGCAAACGCTCGACGAATCCGCGACGACTCTCCCGACGCCTCCTCCGTCTGCTTGCAGGTCAATACCTCGGGCGAGGCAAGCAAGCATGGCTGGAATCCCGATCAGATCGTCGCGGACGTCGAAGCGATCGCGGCGTGTCGAACGATTCCGATCGTCGGCCTGATGACGATGGCCGCGATGGGGACGACGCCCGAGACGGCGCGGGCGTCCTTCGTCGCGCTCCGCGAGCTGCGCGAGGACCTGCGACGGCGGATCCGGCCTGGCCCTGGACGAGCTGTCGATGGGGATGTCGAGCGATTTCGAGGCGGCCATCGAGGAGGGGGCGACGTGGGTGCGGGTCGGCTCGGCGCTGTTCGAGGGGGTCGAGCCATGATCGCGATCGTTCGGCACGCCGAGGGCTCGATCCTGCCGGTCGTGGCGCAGCCCGGGGCGAAGCGCAACGCGGTCCTCGGCGAGCGAGCCGAGGCGCTGCGCGTCGCCGTGACGGCGCCGCCGGACAAGGGAAAGGCCAACGAGGCCATCCAATCGGTGCTCGCCGAGAACCTCGGCTGCAAGGCCGCGCAAATCGCGATGATCTCCGGCGCGACCTCGCGGCAGAAGCGGTTCCTCATCCGCGGAATCGGTCCGGAAGAGCTCAACAAACGCCGATCTCCACGCTCCTCGCGCAAATCGACCAGCAAGCAGAGTCGGGAGACTCCTGCCTAGACGCCTGGACATGACCAATGACCAATGACTAATGACCAATGACTAATGACCAAAGGAAGCGATTCATCCCTGGACGGGTCCGTCACCGCGGGCGGTCGTTCGCGTTCCCGGTTCGAAGAGCCTGACCAACCGGGCGCTGATCATCGCCGCGATGGCCGACGGCCCGAGCGTGCTGACGGGCGCGCTCGACTGCGAGGATACGCGGGTGATGGTCGAGGCCCTGCGGAGGCTGGGCATCGCCGTCGAGCACGAGCCGGCCTCGGCGGTGATCCGGGTCCAGGGCTGTGGGGGCACGATCCCCGCGCGGGAAGCCGCGCTGGAGGTGGCCAATTCGGGCACGAGCCTGCGGTTCTTGACGGCGATGCTGGCGACCGGGCAGGGGACCTTCCGGCTCGATGGCACCCCCCGGATGCGGCAACGGCCCGTCGACGACCTCCTCAAGGCACTCAACGGGCTCGGCGCCGACGCCCGATCGGACCTCGGGACCGGCTGCCCGCCGGTGACCATCCGGGCCAGCGGACTGGACGGCGGCTATGCCTTCGTGAAAGGGGACGTCTCCAGCCAGTTCCTGAGCGGCCTCCTGATGGCGTTGCCCTATTCTCGAGAGGTGACCACCGTGGAGGTCAAGGGCACGCTGGTCTCGCAGCCTTACGTGTCCATGACGTTGGCGGTGATGGAAGAGTTCGGCGTGACCGTCGACAACCGCAAGTTCCGCCGCTTCGACGTGCACCCGGCGCATTATCGAGGCCATGCGTTCGCCATCGAGCCCGACGCCTCGGCCGCCAGCTATTTCTTCGCCCTGGCGGCGATCGCCGGAGGCACGATCACCATCGAGGGCCTGGACGGCTCGAGCCTTCAGGGCGACCTGGCGTTTGTGGACATCCTCGAATACATGGGCTGCTCGGTCGCCCGCGAGCCGAACCGGACGACCGTCACCGGCGGGCGGCTCCGCGCCGTCAACGTTGACATGAACGCGCTGTCCGATACCGTGATGACCCTGGCCGTGGTCGCCCTGTTCGCCGACGGCGTCTCGCGAATCCGCAACGTGGCCCACATCCGGCACAAGGAGAGTGACCGGATCGCCGCGCTCGCCGTCGAGTTGCGAAAACTGGGCGCCGACGTCGAGGAACTCCCCGACGGCCTGGTCATCAACCCCCCGCCGATCGGATCGGCTCCGCGGGGCGGCGATCGCCACCTACGACGATCACCGCATGGCCATGTCGTTTGCCATGGCCGGCCTGCGCATCCCCGGAGTCACGATCCTCGACCCTGGCTGCGTGGCCAAGACCTACCCGGGGTTCTGGGACGATCTCGACCGGCTCCGGATCGCATCCCCGGAGTAATCATTCCCCTTTTTTCGAAGGCAGAACACTTCATCCACCCAATCTCGACTCGATGCTTACGCGGCATGATTGTTAAGAATTGTTATCGCGGGGGAGTGACCACTACTTCCCGATCTCAGAGGGGTTCATAATGTGTGGACCTCAGCCGGAGTTCGGGCGGCCCTGAGCGTACTTCCGCGATCGGGAGGGCGGGCAGCCCGCGGCTGGAGATCGCCTCAAAGTGCATCGAGGAGGACAAAGTCCCATGCGAACGCGCCGCGGATTACTGTTCACGGTCATCGCCGGTTTCGTGGCCATGGCCTTCGTCGTCGGGTCCGTCATCGCCGACGAGCTGCTCGGCGTGCTGTCCAAGGTTGACGTCGAGGGCAAGAAGATCACCGTCATCGAGAAGGACACCGACAAGGAGGTCGTGCGTCAAGATTACCGACGATACCAAGCAGGTCGAGAAGAAGAAGGGCGAGGACGAGCCTTCGCTCGTGAAGGTCGACCTGGAGAAGCTGGAGAAAAGTTCAAGAGGGCCAGGATGCGGGCAAGAAGGGCATCGAGCATGAAGGTGACCCACGAGAAGGGCGTCGCATCGAAGATCGAGTACCAAGGGCGGCAGGCGAAGAAGAAGGCGGAGTGATCTGTCGTCCGAACATCGCCGGACGTCGGCTCGCGGCATCCGAGTCGAATCCCGCCGCACGGATGATTCGGGAGATCCCGACCGTACAGGCCACTCGTTTTTCTGCGCCGGGGAAGGTTCGACCCATGGCGGTCGGACTGCCCCCGGTTCATATCCGCCTTGCGCGCACGGGTCGACCGATCAACGCGATCGTCAGCGTCGTCGCCGCATGTTTCGTCACCTCTTGAGACGCACCTTCGGGACATCCTTGAACCGCGAGGATTCGAAGGTCTTGATTCCTTGAGGAGTCAATCGAAAGAAAATGGCCGCGGCGCCCGGGGTCTCGTCGACCAGTTTGAGGCCGCGCTCGGGGCCGAGGAGATAGGCGGTGGTCTCCAGGGCGTCGGCGGTGGCGCCGTCGGGGGCGACGACCGTGACGGCGGCGCGGTCCTCATGGCCCAGGCCGGTCGCCGGGTTGATGATGTGGGAGTAGCGGTGGCCGTCGATGACGACGAACCGCTCGGCATCGCCGGCCGTCGAGACCGCGGCGTTCTTCAGCAGCAAGGTCGGCGGCCGGTGCCCCAGCTTGGGGTCCAGCGGCGCGATGGCGATCTTCCAGCCGTCGGCGTCCGGGGGCGGGTCGCCGACGACGATATCGCCGGCTCCGCCGACCAGTGCGCGATTCACTCCGGCCGCCTTGAGCACGTCGAGCGCGGCCTGGGCCGCGTAGCCCTTGGCGATGCCGCCGACGTCGAGCTTCATTCCCGGCTTGAGCAGCCGGACGGTCCGGGCCTTGGGGTCGAGCACCATCTTGTCGGAGCCGACCAGTTGCCGCGCCTCGGCGATCCGCGCCGGGTCCGGCAGCTTTCCGGTCGCGGCGTGCTCGCCGCCAGAGCCGGCCCACCGGGGCGATCGTGACGTCGAACGCCCCGCCCGATCGCTCGGACATCCGCCGGGATCGCTCGAGCACGTCGAACAGGTCGGCGCTGACCCGAACCGGCGGCCCGCCGGCCGCTCGCGACAGCCTCGAAAGCTCGCTCTCCGGCGTCGTAATCGCTCAACACGGCGTTGAGCGCCGCGATCCGATCGAAGGCCGCCCGGGAGGCGCGTCTGGCGGTCGCTTCATCCATCGAGTATAAAACAAGGTGAAATGGGCTGGCCATGTGCGTCTCCTCGAACTCGAAACGCGACAGCCGGCCGCCCGATTCACGATCCTGCCCAGGACTTTCTCCCGGCCTCACCGCCAGGAGCCGATGGATACCGGGACCGGCTGAGAACACGATTGACACCAACAGCCATGCGGTCAACGTCCCACCCATGAAGACCTCCGGGTCGCGAAACCGGCCAGGCGGTAATCGCATTCGAATCGTTGATTCCGATCAGTTGGAGCATACCAGAAGTGAGCCGCTTATCGCATACGTTCGGTCTGGCCGTCGCCATCTCGGCGCTTTCGCTGGGATCGGTCCGGCTGGCGTTCGCCGCGCCACAGGAGCCGCCCGCGGAGACGGCCGGCTCGATGAAGCCCTACGTCGAGACGATCCCGGGGACCGACGTCAAGTTCGAGATGATCCCGATCCCCGGCGGGACCTTCGAGATGGGAAGCCCGCCTGCCCGCGGAGAAGAAGGACGATGACCCACTCGTCCAGGTCTCGCCAGGGCCGCAGCACCCCGTCCAGATCGCCCCGTTCTGGATGGGCAAGTACGAGGTCACCTGGGAGGAATACGACCAGTTTGCCTTCGCGCTGGACCTGAAGAAGAAGGCGCGGGAGAACGTCGACCTCAGCCAAGCAACCGGAGACCGAGAAGAAGTCCGACGCCGTGACCCGCCCGACCCCGCCGTACGCCGACGAGACCTTCGGCTTCGGCCGCAACGGGCAGCCGGCGATCTGCATCACCCACCACGCCGCCATGGAATACTGCCGATGGCTCTCGGCCAAGACCGGGAAGATCTACCGGCTGCCGACCGAGGCCGAATGGGAGTACGCCTGCCGCGCCGGGACCAAGACCGCCTATTCCTGGGGCGACGACCCCGCCCAGCTCGAGGAGTATGCCTGGTGCGTCAATAATGCCGAGAAGCCGATGAAAATCGGCAAGAAGAAGCCCAACCCGTGGGGGCTCTACGACATGCACGGCAACGTCGCCGAATGGTGCCTGGACCACTACGTGCCCGACGCCTACAAGCAGTACCCCACCGACAAGCCGACGCTGGGGCCGGTCATCCTGCCGGACGCCAAGGAGTATCCCTATGTCGCCCGGGGCGGCTCGTGGGACGACGACCCGGACAAGCTCGGCAGTGCCGTCCGGCGCGGCTCCGAGAAGGAATGGAGCGTCCAGGACCCGCAACGCCCCCAGAGCATCTGGTGGCACACCAACGCCACCTTCGTGGGGTTCCGGATCGTCCGGCCCCTGAACGAGCAAGAGAACCTCAAGGGCCTCAAGTCGCAGGTCGTCAAGGGCAAAGGCACCCGCTAGAAGCCGTAATCGTCGCGGCGGGAGCCGAACTGCGTCGAGTCGGATTCGCGACCGAATCGCGCCGATCGATCGGCTGACAAGAGCAGAGCGTCCTGTCCGGGGCGACGGCCGTGTGGCGGGCCGCCCCAATCCATCCCAACGAGCACCAGGAGAACCAGCATGACCGAGCCGACTCCTTCGAAGATCCTTTCCCCTTCGCGTCGTGATTTCCTGAAGGGCTCGACCGCGGCGGCGATCGGCCTCGGCGCGCTGGGCAACGCCCACGCCGCCGGCAGCGACACGATCAAGGTCGGCCTGATCGGCTGCGGCGGCCGGGGCCGCGGCGCGGCCGACAATATCTGCCAGGCCGCCGGGCACGACCTACAACATCAAGCTCCACGCCATGGGCGACATCTTCCCGGACCATCTCAATGACACCCGCGAGTTCCTCCGCACGAACGCCAATTCCAAGGAGAAGTTCGACGTCTCCGACGACCGCTGCTTCGTCGGCTTCGACGCCTATCAGAAGGTGATCGACTGCTGCGACCTGGTGATGCTGGCGACCCCGCCCGGGCTTCCGGCCCCTGCACATCGAGGCGACCATCAAGGCCGGCAAGCAGCTCTTCACCGAGAAGCCGGTCGCCGTCGATAGCACCGGCATCCGCAAGGTGCTGGCGGCCTACGAAGAGGCCAAGAAGAAGGGCCTGTCCGTCGTCGCCGGCACCCAGCGGCGCCATCAAACGCCTTACCTCGAGAGCATGAAGCGGATCCACGACGGCGCCATCGGCGACCTGATCACCGCCCGCGTCTACTGGAACCAGGGGGACATCTGGATCCATCCCCGCCAGGAAGAGTGGAGCGACACCGAGTACCAGCTCCGCAACTGGTATCACTTCCTCTGGCTCTGCGGCGACCACATCGTCGAGCAGCACGTGCACAACCTCGACGTGGCCATCTGGGCGCTGGGCGCCCATCCGGTCCGTGCCGTCGGCATGGGCGGCCGCCAGGTGCACACCGAACCGCCGTACGGCCAGAGCTACGACCACTTCGCGGTCGACTACGAGTTCCCCAACGGGGTCCACATCCTGAGCATGGCCCGTCAGATCGCCGGCTGCGCCAGCGACGTCTCGGAGACCATCGTCGGCTCCAAGGGCCGGTGGAGCAGCCACCAGTATCGTTTCACCGGCGCGACCAACGATCGGCGTCCGCGACGATCGCAAGGACCCCTACGTCCTGGAGCACGTCGACCTGCTCGAGAGCATCGTCTCGCACCGGCCGATCAACGAGCTGAAGCAGGTGGCCGAGAGCACGCTCACGGCGATCATGGGTCGGGATTCGGCCTACACCGGCAAGGCCATTACCTGGGAGCAGGCGCTCAACTCCAAGCTCGACACCTACCCCAAGACCCCGCTGGACATGAGGGCCCGATGATCGAGCCCGCCGTACCCCGTCCGGGCGTGATGGAGCTGATCTGATAGTGGCTTCGTAGTGGCGAGTGGACGAGTGGTCGAGTCGGAAGGACCCGGTCTTCTCCAGCCGCTCGCCACCAGCCACCGCGAAAGGAGACTCCTGATGAGGAAGCTGCTGGCTTTTCTGCTCCTGGCGTCCTGGTCGTTTTCGCCGCGCCGGTCGCCCAGGCCGCCGACACGGCCAAGGTCGTCCTGGTCGCCGGCACGTCCCAGCCACGGCCAGGGCGACCACGAGTTCAACGCCGGCTGCAAGCTGCTGGCCAAGTGCCTGTCCCAGGTGCCGGGGATCGAGCCGGTGGTCGTCACCGGCGGCTGGCCCAAGGACGAGTCGGTCTTCGACGGGGCTCGCACGCTCGTCTTCTTCATGGATGGCGGCGGTCGTCACCCGATGATCCAGCGGGACCACCTGGAGACCCTCCAGAAGCTGATGGACAAGGGCGTCGGCCTGGTCTGCCTGCATTACGCCGTCGAGGTCCCCAAGGGCAAGCCGGGCGACAAGTTCCTGGACTGGATCGGCGGCTATTATGAGACCGGCTTCTCGACCAACCCGCACTGGACGGCGGAAATCGAGAGCCTGCCGCAGCACACGATCACCCGGGGGGTCAAGCCGTTCGCGGTCAAGGACGAGTGGTACTTCAACATCCGTTTCCGCCCGGACATGAAGGGCGTCGAGCCGATCCTCGTCGCCAAGCCGGACGACAAGACCCGCCAGGGTGTGTCGGCTTCTCCGCGAGGGCCTTACAAACACATCCTCGAAGCCAAGGGCCGCGGCGAAGTCCTCGCCTGGGCGGTCGAGCGGCCCGACGGCGGCCGCGGGTTCGGATTCACCGGCGCCCACGCCCACAACAACTGGGGCGACCCCAATTTCCGCAAGCTGGTCCTCAACGCGATCCTCTGGACCGCGAAGCTCGACGTCCCTCCGGAGGGGGTCGACTCGTCGGTCACCAGCGAGGAGTTGAAACAGAACCTCGACCCCAAGAGATAAGTCCGGGGTTGTTCCCTGAACGAAAGGCCCGACCGATCCCCGGCGGAGGCCACGAGAATTGACGCCCAGCCCCGATCCTCTCGCCTCTGGCGGGTAAGGCAGGCGGACCCGTTCCCGCCTCGCCCGTTTTGTCATCGAGGATTTCGTTCCTCGGCCGGTCAGGGTGCGAAGGTGACGGCCGATGAGTCCGAGAGTCATCTCCGTTCGGGAGCCGAGCCGGGAGGGGACGGGAGCTTGGTCCTGGCCCGCGTCCCTCATCAGGATCTGCGGAGTGGCACTCCTGGTCGTCGCCGTCATCGCGGTGCTCCGCTTTTTCGGCCGAATTCCGAGTGCTCGGCCGGTCGAGGACTTCATCGATGTCTTCTTCCGAACCGGCCTCTGACCTCGCGCCTCAGGTGCTCGCCCTCGAAGTGCGGCATTTACGCGATAACGACCGGTCGGAGGACCTCGACGAGATCGGTGTGTCGTCCTGGGAGGGCCGCGCCGATGACCGCACGTGGGTGCTGGCCCGGCTGGACCCGCCCGCGTATTGCTACCTGATCGCCTTTGATACCGACGGCCGGTTCCGGCTTGCCGACCCGCCCGAGGCGGCCGTATCGCCGTCAAGGCGCTCGGAGTATCGCTACTCGCCCAACTCGAGCACGAGCCGATCTCGCGACCTATCCCCGCGGTGCCGGGTTGCAGGCGTGGCTACTCGTGGCGGCACGGAACCCGCTTCCCCCGTTTGCCGATTGGCCTGCCGCCCGCCTCCTGCGCTGGAATTCGGTCCAGGCCGAGGGGGTTTGGCGATTCGACGGCCGCTCAATCGAACGGCTCCAGCCCGGCCAGCGGCGCGTTCTCGAGCGGATGTTCGATTCGCCCCGTCCCTTCGCCCAGCTCTGCGCGTATCTCAGCAATGTCCCCGATATCGACGACGTCGAGGCGATCGCTTACCCGGTCTGGCCGGAGAACGATTGATCCGGGGATTCTCGCAGCCTTCACGATCGGCCGGTCGATCGCCCCTTGTCTCGTCGGCTGAATGCGAGACGCCGCCATTAATCGGGTGCGGCATCGGAGCCAGCATCATCACGGTCGGCCTCGCGGATCGCGCGAGCGATGCGGTCGCGTGCCTCCGAGGAAAGGAGGCCCTCGTTCGCATCGGTTTCGACAAGGAGCCGCTCGCGGCGGCGGACGGCCTCACGGATCACGCGGATCTGCTTGCGGAATCGACGGCAGGAGTTGCACGCCAGGAGGTGACAGAAGAGCGCAGCACGGTCCAGCCGCGGCAGCGGCTCGTCCAGCTCACGCGACGACAGCTCCGAGGCCGCTTCACAGCGGAGCGTCAGGATTTGCAGGAGGCCGTTCAACCGACTCATGGGTTCTCCTTCGAACCATCGCGCGTCTCAGCGAACCAGTGCTTCTCCAGGCATTCGCGGAGCAGCAGCCGGGCGCGGTGCAGCCGGACGCGCAAGTTGCCTTCGCTCACCGCGAGGACCCGGCGAAGCTCCGCCGTGTCCAGTTCTTCGAGCTCCCGCAAGATGAAGACCGAGGACAGCGAACGGGGCAGCCGACTCAAGCAGCGATCGAGCACGTCCCAGAACTCGCGATCCTCGAGTGCCTGGTCCGGTGCCTTCCAGGACGCGATCGCCTGTCTTCCAGAGCCCTTTCCCGCTGAAATACCGATCGATGACGGGGTCGGGTTTGCCGGTCGGATCCGGTTCAACGGTCGGCAGAGACCCCGCTACGCGTCGATAATGATCCACGATCTTATGCCGGAGGATGGACAATAGCCAGGTGCGGACGGTCGCTCGGCCCTGGAATCGGTCCCGCGACTGGAGCGCCGCCAGGAAGGCGTCCTGGACCAGGTCTTCCGCCAGCTCCCGGTTGCCGACCCGGGAGCGCGCATAGCGGTACAAGGCATCTCCGTGCTCGTCCAGCCACGCCGCGGCGTCCCCGGCGGATGAGAGCGTCTCCGAATCGTCGGCCTGCGGCGTCGGACGGGCGTTCATGATCCCTCGCCTGGTGAACTCGCGCGGCCCGGTCGTCCTTGATGACCCGGTCAAATGTTACATCGGGCATCGCCCCTGGCAAGAGCCGGCTGAATCCGGATCCACGCGTTGACCTTGCGGGGTGCGGGAGGCGGCCGGTGGAAATAGCGATCGGTTGTAACGCTGAGACGATCTCGGCGACTAATCCTCGTAAGCGGACGAAATCGTCCGCGGTTGCAGGGAGTCTCGTCTTCACACCCTCGCATGGAGTGAGCACGTAATGCGCAACGTATCTCCGCGGATCTTGCTTCGGATCGGCGCGGCGGTGGCCGCGATCTTGATGGCATCCCCGTCGCGAGCCAGTCAGATTCAGATCACGGTGACCAACGATCAGCCGGCCGGCGGTTTCGCCCTGGCTCCCGTGTGGTTCGGCGTCCAGAACGGCACGTTTACTCCTTTCACCCCTGGCAGTACCGCCAGCTCGGCGATCGCAACTTTGGCCCAGTTCGGCAATACCGCCCCACTCACGACCCTTTTCAACTCCGCGAATGTTGGCGTTGACACGACCCTGCAGTCCGGGGGCAGCCTGATTCAATTCCTGCCAGGACAGTCGAACTCGACGGTCCTCAACGTCAGCAATCCGTCCGTCGACCAGTTCCTGAGCTATGCCGGAATGGTGGTTCCGTCCAACGACTTCTTCCAGGGGAATGCCACCCCGCTCCAGATCTTCAACGCGAATGGCAGCTTCAAGGGACCGATGACGATCCAGATCTATGGTTCGAACATCTGGGATTCGGACACCGAGGCCCAGAGCACCACGACGGCCCTCACCTTCATCCAGGTCAGACGCCCGGGACTGGGACGCAGATCACCAATGGTACGATCACCACGGTGTTGCCGAATTCGGCGGCCTTCCTGGACAGCATCAACGGCCTGACGACGGCCGCCGGCTACACGATCACCAACGTCCCCACCAGCGGCCAGTTGCTCGCCACGATCCAGATCAATTCCGTGCCCGAGCCGGCGTCGATCGTGCTCTTCGGCATGGGAGTCATCGGTCTGGTCGTGATCGGTCGTTCGCGGGCATCCCGAGGGCCCCGGGCGGCTCGCTGAGAGGACGTCCGGCTCCCCCGAGCGTCCGGGTGATTCCCGACGCCGATCCCACGCCGTCTCGTGCCTGCTCGTCAGCCCGGAATTCGAGCCTGATGGTCTCGAACTCTCCGGTCTTGGACCGGTACGCGCGAATATCATACGATGGTCATCCTGGAGAAGCGGCGCGGATGACGGTATGACCGGGATGACCCGGACGCGGAGGGGAACCGATGAGCGACGTCGATGGTGGGACCGTCTCGACGAGGCCGGATGGCTTGGCCGGCGCGCCCGACTTGTCGCAACCGCACGGGGGAGACGGTCTCCCTCCCATTCCCGTGCAGCGACCTGATCGGGCGCGTCGTGTGCGGTCCATAGTCGCGCTGATGACCGTTTATGCCGCGTTCTTGATCTGGCTCGCGGTGGTCGTCCGCCAGCGGGTCGGACGGGATCCCTCGCTCTTCATCCGCAATCCCGCGCTGTTGATGGTCTTCTATCTCATGTTCTACTTCCCGGCCCTGATGCTTTGGCTCGGCTTGGCTTTCCTCTGGAAAACCGCAAGGCCGGGGGTCGAGAAAGCAAGCCGTCGCGCCCCGACGGTTGCGATGTACGTCGGATCGTCTGTGGGGATCGTGCTCGGCCTACTCTTCTCGGCGTTGAACCTCCTGATGATGGGCTGGGGCGTCTTTCCCCATCTACTGGTCGTGAATCTCGTCGTATTCCCGCTCGCGTGCCTGGCCATCGCGGCGGTCTGGTTCAAGGAACCCGGGAAGAAGCTCTTTCGAGCAGGGCGGCCGCGTCTCAGCATCCGGTCGCTGCTGGCGATCATCGCCTACCTGTGTCTACTCCTCGGGCTGGGCGTGACGACCGCCCGGGTGGGTCAGAAGGCCCGGCTGTATCAGCAGAGGTTCGATACATGCGATGGGCTTCTCTCCGTGTACGAACGAGAGGGGCGACGAGTTCCCTCGGTCGCACCGGGTTTCCGCGAGATCGTCGAGTATCTCACCCCCATCGCCGCGAAATACGACCGTGCCCGGAAAGAGCCGTGGATCGACGTGCCGCCCGACCCGCCGTTCCCGGTGGCCGGCCCGCCCGTGCTGCCCTGGCAGTGAGTCGTCTCATCGACAAGACCGTATCACGCCATCTCGGCCCCTTCGCTGTTGGGGTCTTCGTGCAACGATGGGGGTTCTTCATCGGGCTCTTCGCGATGGAACCGGGCGATCAACCGCTCGCCGAGTACGTAGTAGACCGGGATGACGAACCGGCCCAGGATGGTGCTGACGATCATCCCGAAGGCGATGACCACGCCGAGCGAGTTCCGGCTGTAGGCCCCGGCGCCGGTGGCCCTCGCCATCGGCAGGACGCCCATCACGAAGGCGAACGAGGTCATCAGGATCGGCCGGAGCCGTTGCCGCGCGGCCTCCTTGGCCGAATCGATGATGCTCATCCCTTGCTTGTGCTGAAGCTCGACGCCGAACTCGACGATCAGGATGGCGTTCTTCGTCTCCAGGCCGATGAGCATCACGAGCCCGATCTGCCCGAAGACATCCAGCGGCATGCCGTAGAGCCACAGGCCGAGGATCGCGCCGAACATCGCCAGAGGGACCGTGAAGATGATGACGAGCGGTCGGATCCAGCTCTCGTAGAGGGCCGCCATGAACAGGAACACGCAGACGATCGAGAGCCCGAAGATCAGGCCCGCGACGTTCCCGGTCTTCTGCTCCTGGAACGTGGTCCCGGTCCATTCGTAGGAGAAGCCCTCCGGGAGGACCTTGTCGGCGATCTGTTCCATGGCCTTGATCGCCTGTCCCGAGCTGTAACCCAGGGCGGGCTGGCCGTTGATCTTGGCGGCGTTGTAGAGGTTGTAATGGGGCACGTCGATCGGCCCGAGGGTGTATTCCACGTCCCCGAGGGAGCTCAGGGGCACCCGCTTCCCTTGCCGGTTGAGCACGTAGAGCCTGCTGATGTCCTCGGGCTTGGCGCGGTGATCCCCCTCGGCCTGGACCATGACCTTCCAGACCTTGCCGTAGAGGTTGAAGTCATTGACATACAAGCCGCCGAGGTTGGTCTGGAGCACGCTGAAGACGTCGGAGACGGAAACGTCGAGCCGCTCGGCCTTGGTGCGGTCGAAGTCGAAGCGGAGCTGGGGCACCCTGGCGGAGAATGGGGAGAAGACTGCCGGCGATCTCGGGATGGACGGGACGTCCGTCCTTGTCGCGCTTGCGGGCCTCCGCGAGGAACTGGTCGGTGATCGTGGGCCAGCGCCTCGACCCCCTTGCCGTCGCGATCCTCGATCATGAACTCGAACCCACCGGTCTGGCTCAGGCCGCGGATCGGCGGCGGCTCGAGCACCAGGATCACCGCGCCGCTCACCTCCTGGGAGAGCGCGTCCTGGAGCTTCCTGGCCATCGCATTGGCGCGAAGCTCGGGCTTCCGCCGCTCCGACCATTCCTTGAGCGTGACGAACGCCACGGCCGAGTTGGTCTGGTTCGTGGAGTTGAGGACGTTGAAGCCATCCAGCAGCACCACGTCGCTGACCCCCTCCAGATCGAGCGTGAGCTTGTGACCGGCAATTGATGCGATCGAGCCGATGACCTGGTCCTTCTCACTCCTCGTAATCTCATGGGGAGGCCACAAGCTCCCGAGTTGCTTCCGGAGTTCGTCAAACAGCGGGGCTTTGTCCGGCAACATCCTCTCGTTGGTGTCCAGGACCAGCTCGCCACCAAGGTTGAAGATCCGGAGGTGAAGCACATTCTGCACGGTCGCCACGACGATCAGATTACTGGCCCTGGCCGGAATGCCACTGACGTCGTTCAAGGACATCAATCGAAGATCGCTTCCGAGCGCGATGCGGCTGACGTCCCGCGCCACCCGCGAGGTGACCTCCCGGCCCGTGCCGTCCGGCGTCTGGATCGCCGCGATCAGGTAACCTTGATCTTCGGTTGGGATGAATCCCTTGGGCCGTTCGACCAGCATGACGTACGTCAGCGCCAGCAGCGCCAGCGAGGGGATAACGATCGTCCACCACTGATGGGCCGTGAACTCGAGGAACGCGTCATACGAGTTCTCCAGCCATCGCATCCCTTGGTTGAACCAACGGAAAAGGATGAACTTCGACTCGCCGTGCTTGGGCCGCAGGAACAGCCGCGACATCGCCGGGCTGAAAGTCAGGGAGTTGATCGCGGACAATACGAACGCGAAGACGATGGTCAGGGCGAACTGGTTATAGAGGTTTCCGGTCAAGCCGGGGATGAAGGCCACCGGGACGAAGACCGCGGCCAGGACGAGCGTGATGGTGACGATCGGGGCCGTGATCTCGGCCATCGCCGCCCGGACCGCCGGGAGCGGGCGCTCGCCGCGATCCAGGAACTTCTCGACGTTCTCCACGACGATGATCGCGTCGTCGACGACCAACCCGATGGCCAGCACCAGGCCGCAGAGCGTCAGCGTGTTGATCGACAGGCCGAACGCCGCCATCATCGCGAAGGTCGCGACCAGCGAGACCGGGATGGCCAGCATGGGGATGAGCGTCGCCCGCACCCCCTGGAGGAACACGAAGACGACCAGCAGCACCAGCAGGAGCGCCTCGTAGAGGGTCTCCTGCACCTCGACGATGTTCTCATTAACGTACTTGGTCGTGTCGTAGGCGATGCGGTATTCGAGGCCGGGGGGGAAGTTCTTGGTGAGCCGGTCCATGCTCTCGCGGATCCGTTTGACGATGTCGAGCGCGTTGGCGTCGGAATACTGGTAGACCGGGAGCGTTCCGGCGGGCGAGCCGCTGAGCCAGCCGGAGGTCTCGTAATTCTCCGAGTCGAGCTCGATCCGAGCGACGTCGCCGAGCCGGACGATCGAGCCGTCGTCCCGCCGCCGGACGATGATCTCCCGGAATTCCGCGACGCTCGTCAGCCGACCCTTGGTCAGGATCGGGTATTCGAAGACGAGCCCCGTCGGCGCCGGCTGGCCGCCGATCTTGCCCGCGGCCGCCTGGCGGTTCTCCGCCTGGATCGCCGTGACGATCTCGGTCGGCGTGATGAGCTGGGCGGCCAGTCGATCCGGGTCGAGCCAGATCCGCATGGCGTACTTCCGCCCGAACACATTGACGTCGCTCACCCCGGCGATCCGCTTCAAGACGTCGAGAACGTAGATCTGCGCGTAGTTGTCCAGGTACGTCGAGTCGTATCGGCCGTCGGGCGAGACCAGGTTGACCACGCAGACCATGTCCGTCGAGGTCTTCTTGATGGTCACGCCGAATTGCTTGACCTCCGGGGGCAGCGACGGCCTCGGCCGTCTGGACGCGGTTCTGGATGTCCACCGCGCCGATGTCCTGGGAATAACCGACGTCGAAGGTCGCGACGATGTTCGAGACGCCGTTGCTGGTGCTATCCGAGCTGAAGTAGATCACCCCCTTGACGCCGTTGATCTGCTGCTCGATCGGCGTGGTGACCGTCTCGGCCACGGTACTGGCGTCGGCGCCGGTGTAGGTCGTCGTGACCTGGACCTGCGCGGGCGTGATCTGCGGGATACTGCGAGATCGGCAGGATGACGGATGCAAATGCCGCCGACCAGGAGCATGAGCAAGGCCAGCACGGTCGCGAAGATCGGCCGTCCGATGAAGAAATTGACCATGGTCTGCCTTACCTCGCCTTCTTCTCGGGCGCGGCCGAGGCGTTCCGGATCGGGTTTCGCGCGGCTTTCGGGTGGTGGCGAGGATCGTTGGTCCGTCTTGATCTTGGGGTCCGGGGATGCCCCTTTCATGTCAGGGTTCGGCGCCTCTTGCTCGGCCCGGACCCCATGCCGGGGAGGCGGGAAACCTTGCTGGTGAAGCGCTGATCGACGTTCGAGATCGAGGTCTCGACTCGGATGTAATTCTCCAGCGGGAGCATCGACCGGCTCGACCTTCTGATCCGGACGGACCAGTTGGGTTCCTTCGACGATGACCTTCTGTCCCGACTCGAGTCCGGACTCGAGTACGCGGAGGCCCTGATAGACATCCACCGGCTTCACGCGGACCACGCGCACCGTGTGATCCGCGTCGACGACGAAGACCCGAGAGCCCTCCTGCCCCTCGATCACCGATTGCTCCGGCACGACCACGGCATCGGCGTACTCACCGATCATCATGCCGGCCCGGATGTAGAGGCCCGGCAAGAGCGATCCGTCGGGGTTTGGCACCTCGGCGCACATCAGGAACGTCGCGGTGGTGTTATCCACGACGTTGTCGATGAATATGGCCTTGCCGATATGCGGGTGCTTGCGATCGCCCTCGACGGTCAATTCGACCTTGAGGCCCCTGGCGAGCAGCGCGGTCGCCAGGGGGAGATACCGGGCGGGCGGCCGGAAGTCCAATCCCATCGGGTCGAGCTGCTGGATGGTGACCAGCTCGGTCGCTCCGCCATCGCCGACCAGGCTGCCGACCTTGACCTTGAGCTCCCCGATCCGACCGTTGACATGGGCATACATCCGGCAATAGCCCAGGTTCAGTTTTGCATCCTCGAGGGCGGCCTTGGCCTTGTCGAGGTCTGCCTTGGCACGGTCGATATCGATCTTGTATTCGGCGGATGTCTGATCGTAGTTCGCCAGGTCGGCCTGGACCTGGGCCTCGCTCTTCTTGCGCTGGGCTTCGGCCTTGTCGAAATCCTCCTGAGATGCGGCCTTCCGCGACAGCAGGTTCCGCTCGCGGCGTTCCTCAACCTGGTCGAGGAGTAACTGGGCGCGATCCAGCTCCAGTTGGGCCTTGGCGACCTCGGCGGCTTTCGACGCGTTGGCCTTCCTGCAGCACGGCTTCGGACGGCCTCGAGCTGGGCCTGCGCCTGCTCGACCTGGAGCTTGAATGGCGCCTCATCGATGATCAGCAGGAGCTGGCCGGCCTTGACCTGGCCCGCCATCCTTGAAGAGCTTCTCCTTGAGGAATCCTTTGACCCTGGCTCGAATCGTCTCATCCTCGAGGGCCCGCGTCGTAGCCGATCGGATTCACGATGATCGGCAGAGTCATCCTTCGCGATTCGACGACCTTGACGGTCGGCGGGGTCGGGGCTGGTGGCGGCTCGACCTTCGCACAGCCGCCGAGTCCCATCGCGATCGTCGCTACCGAGCCGGCCGCCAGCAGAAAAAGCCTTCTTGCGAAAGATGGAGCCGGACCTGTCACTGGCATCATGGCGTTCGATCTTCAAAGAGTTGGGAACGATGCCGCCGATCGGCGATCGATCGAGCTTTCACCCTCGGTCCCCGATCGATCCGCGAGCGAAGGGGCATGGAACCAGGATGTCGCCAGATACTCTAGTCCAAAACGTCCGCCGTGAGCTAGGGGGATCATCGGACTCGCGGATTCGTGTCGGGATTTCAGGATCGATCCACGGGGTCGCCCGGGGCCCTCGCTTTCGCCAGGCCCCACCCGGGTAAAGTGATGGGTTCCTGGCCCGGGCGGCGGGGGCTCGACTAGCTTGCCGTACAGCTCGGGGCGTCGTGCCCGCAGGTAGCGCCGGCCCGAAGACTGCTCGAGTTTCTCCGGGGTCAGGAGGGCCACGACGACGTCGTCGCCCAGCGCCCGGCTCTCGACCAGGACTTCACCGAACGGGTCGAGGATCATGGCCAGGCCCGGCTTGATCGTGTCGTCGTCGAGCCCGATGGGATTGCTGAAGACGGCGTAGATCCCGTTCTCCCAGGCTCGCGTCGGGAGCCATCGCATCAGCCAGCCTCGACCCTTGGGGCCCTGGAACTCGAGTTGCAGCCGCACCGGGTCGCGCTGCCGATTCTCCCACAAAGCTCGGTCGACGGTCCCGCGCCCGGCATCGTCGAGGGGAGGCAACCGGTCACATGGGGCATGAAGATCACCTCCGCGCCCATCATCGTCGTGATGCGGACGTTCTCCGGCAGGTTGTTGTCGTAACAGATCAAGAAGCCCGCCTTGATGCCCCGGAGGTCGATGACGTTGTACGAGTCTCCGGGTGTCAATCCGGGATTGATGAACGTGTGCAGCTTGCGATACTTCGTGATGAACCCCTCCGGGCCAACCGTCACGTAACAATTGTGGATCGTCCCCGACGGGTCTGACTCGACGAGCCCGGCCATCACCACGGCATCATACCGGCGCGCGACGGCTTCGAGTGCCCGGACCGACGGGCCGCCGGGGACCGGTTCCGCCACCGCGGCGAGTGCGGTGCGGTCCAGGTGTTGGAGGAAGGTATAGCCGGAGATCGAGCACTCGTGGAAGCTGACGATCTCGGCCCCCTGCTCGACCGCCCGACGGGTCAACGCGTCGATCCGGGAGAGGTTATACGCCTTGTCGTTGTTGCGATGCTCGAACTGGGCCGCGGCGATTCGGATGTCTCGCATGGAAGCCTTACCTTCTACAAACTGCTAGATGAGTTGACGCTGAAGACCTGATCCCTCGCGTCGGACTGACGCGGATCGGGCTCCATGCCGATTCGTAAGGCGACCGGCAGAAGTTCCTTGACCCGCGATACCGTTGTTCTCGGCTTGACCGTTGTCTTGTGATCTGTCACGTCGCCGAGCAGGGGACGCTGGCGTCCGGTGGCCGTTCGGCCCGCACAATCGATTTGGTCCGCATTATCGTGGCTTCGTTTTCGCAGTTTCCGGCCGCGTCATCTTGGGTTCGTTCGCGCCATTTCGATGCCGAGGGCGGGTTGGCCCGCACAATCGATTGAGTCGGCATTATCGTGGCTTCGTTTTCGCGATTTCGATCCTGAGTGATCTTGGGTTCGTTCGCGCGATTTCGATGTCGAGATCCCGGTGGGGCGCCCCACGAACCCACGGCTCGCGAGCCGTCGATGTGCAACCAGACCGATCCAGCATAGAGTATGCCTCAGGTTTTGAATTCCGTCGCGCCAATCAGGAATTTCCTGAGTCTGTGTGGGCGACGGGTCTCCGAGAAGAGAGGACCGGCGGGAAGTGATCGAACGCTAAGACCGTCGTGATCCGCTCCCGCGATCGGGAAAGCCTGGTCTTTGGGTAATCTTGCACTCGCCGGCCGCCATAATCTCAACGTCGTTCCGTCCACGACGATGAGCGGCACGATCACGATTGCATCATCCGTCCCCGAACCCTCGGCATGGACCATGGCGATGATCGCGATTGCCGTCGGGCCTCTGGTGTTCGGATCGCGCCGCCGCAGGTCCATCAGTACGCATCGGGCGAGATGACCTCGCAGCCGGCGATCGTGCCCGGTGCCCGCCAGGTCTGCCAGTTTATCGAACTCTTGATGAACCGCACGCCGCCGTCGCCGAGCGGAGAATTCACCCCACCTGGGTGATGGCTCCGCACGGTGACCGCGGTGTAGGTCGGTCCGACGTCGTCCGCATCGATCGAGGTTGGAGAAACGTATAGCCGGAGATCGAGCATTCGTGGAAGCTGACGATCTCGGCCCCCTGCTCGACCGCCCGACGGGTCAACGCGTCGATTCGGGAGAGGTTATACGCCTTGTCGTTGTTGCGATGCTCGCACTGGGCCCCGGCAATTCGGATGTCTCGCACGGGTGCGTTCCCTCGATCAAAGCAGGATTCTCAACGATTTCGAAGATGGAGGAGGATCGGGATTATGGCCGATCGCGAGATACCATACAATCGACATTGGAAGGTGCGTACCGGTTGCGTTTCGGGAGGGAGGGTTTGTCATGGTGGAGAAGGCCGAAGCACGTCTGGGCCGGCGGCCACGGACGGTATCCTTGGACCGGGAGCAGGCCGTGTACGAAGCCAACCTGCCCAGGTGGTTGCAAGAGCATGAATGCGCATACGTCCTGATCAAAGGAGACGAGGTCGTCGGGTTCTTCGGAACTCGGGATGAGGCCCTCGACGCGGGTTACGCGCGGTTCGGGGTCGTTCCGCTCTTTGTCAAGCAGGTCTTGGTCTCCGAGCCCATCTACCATATACCCAACGTGCTCCTCTGATGCCGCTGCTCCGCGTCCCGATTGGCTCGGACGGTCCCGTGGTCGAGCTCGTTATGTGGATCGGCCGTTCCGCGGCGCATTCCCTGGTCGCCCAGGGACGCCCGGTCCCGTCGCCTCAGAATATCCGCGCTGATCGATTCCGGGCGGACCGCACGGCCATCCATCCCAATGCCCTGGCATTGATCGACTCACCCCCCGCCGGGAGGGTCAAGGTCCACCGTCCGGGTTCCATGAGAACCTTCCGGTCTGTCAATCAGCACGATGTCTGGCTCGCGTTCGCCAGCGTAACGGACCCGCCGGTTCGGGGTCCCTAATCTCGCAAAGGTTCGGGTCTATTGACACGTCTTGCTCCGGGTAGATGCAGCGCGGCCTATGATCACAGGCCCCGTATAGGCTCTCTGGATCCGCCCTTTGAGTCGTTTTCGCATGGGGTGTCTCTTGAATGGACGATTTCATGTTGGAGAGTCGCGACTGGCTAATCCTCGCCATCCTGTTGAGGCCGATTGGATTCCGGCTATAATGAAGCAACACGATGATTCCACTCAAATCATTCCAGCGATTCGCTCGCCTCCAGGGGAATAATTATGAGATGCTATTATATTAACCACTCGCGCGGAATGACGTATGACCAAGAATTTCGAAGAGCTCTTCTCCCTCCTGCGAGAAGAAGGCCTCTTCGACGAAGGACAAGGTCGTGTGTCTTGTCAGGTTCGTTTGTCCGGTGGGACGCTTCAACCAAGGCAACACCTACACCTATGGGCCGATCGCGCTGAAGCCGATGCATTCCTCCAGCGGCTCCTCAAGCGGAGCAATAAGGATTGGCAAGTATGCGAGGAGGATGTGATCTGACTGAACGGCACTTTCAATCACAATCGCCTCCGTCTAGCCGCACGTCCTGAAGGTGCTGGTTATTAGACCGCTGATCATCGACAGGCTCCTCGCGGTGGCCTGCCCCACTATCTCCTTGCCTCAACCGCCCTGCATAGCAAGTGCACTCATAGCCGATTGCGGATGCGTTTTAGGCCGAGCACGTCACATCCGAGGTGTCTAAGTGATTTTATACTAGCTGTTTGCGCCAATCGGCTGCGGCCAAGTGCGTCAAGAAGACTCTGTCCGCCAGTAATCCTGCTAAGTCATGGGTGTGCAAGAATGCAATCCCCAGCACTCAACGAATTCGGGATTCCGATTTCGCGAGAGTCAACGACTCGGGTCTTGCTACTGCGGCATGCTGAGACGGCCGCGCCCCATCTTTTCCACGGCGCCGAATCCGACATCGGGCTGAGCGAGCGCGGACGTCAACAGGCCGAGGCAATCGGTCCGATCTTGGCGGCGGAGCGACCCGTCGTCGTCATCAGACTCCGCGATGCGGCGGGCCGTCGAGACCGCTGAGCCGATCGCAAGGTCCAGCGGTGTCGAACTGCTGATCGAGCCCGACCTTCACGAACGGCGGATCGGCAGGTTATGCGGCATGCTCTATGACGATCAAGCGGGACCTTGGGCCGAGACTCTACGTCGGTGGCAATCAGGGGAGACCCGGTTCGCGACCGAGGGTGCCGAGTCGTTCGATGCCGTTCGTGATCGAGTGATGCTGGTCTGGGTACGGTTGGCGGAAAGTTTTGCCGGCAGAACCTACTTGGTCGTGGCGCACGGAGCCGTGATCAAGGTTCTGCTCCTCAGTATCGATATCGGTTTGACTTCCTGGGACTCATTCAGTTATCCTAATCTAGCGGTCGTCGAGGTCCGTCGTCGAGGCGTGACGTGGGAGTTGCCTCGGCGCAAGGCTGTCCCCCGGTAAAGTATAAATAGTTATAGGTGGTTATATAAAAAATCCTAAAGACCCAATTGCTTCCTGCTGGCTTTCAAGACCAAGGAGACGAGGACCAGGCAACACTCAAGCGATGCGGGCGTCAAGAGAAAGCCGTTCGCCGTCGGAGGTAATTGTGACGGAAGCGGAAATTCTCCGCGCCATTCGTTCTCATGAGAATTTCTGAGATTCCAATCGTGAGGCTTTCGCCGCTCTTTCCAATAGCCCGAGCAATCGATCATCAAGCCATCTTTCTTTGGCTCGTCGAGGCCGTGTTCGATCGCGTTTCTCAGCATGATTGCGATTTTGCCCAGACAGAGACTCATGTACGCCGCCTGCTTGCTACACTGAGTGAGCGCGTTGATTTGTTTGGCTTGATAAGCCGGAGTCAGAGAGTTGAAGCGAACTTCCACGCCTAGGCCATTCATCTCGGGGGCCGTCGAGATCACCGAGATGAGTCTATTCAGGAGGCCGGCGAGGCTTAGCGGCGCCGAAGTCCCGTGAACTAGGTCGTCTCGAGCGAGGACTAACCAGTTCCCTTCGGTCTCAAGAGTTGCCAGGACGCCATCCCTTCGATGGAGGCGTTCGTTCGAGTTCTTGCCCCATGAGCACAAGGGGGGCCGCATTTCTGTTCTCTTACGATCGTATTCGCCAACATAGGCGCTTGTAAATATTTCGCTTGCGGGGCCTTCAAAATGCTTCCCTTTTAGATTTGATATAATGATATGTTCGACTAAACCCAGGACCCTTTTATGAAGTGGATAGAGGTCGAGAATCCCCTGAGTATGCAGCGATTTCTCGATGTCGCCGTCGCTGTCGTAAAGGGCCGACTGATATTCATAGATGGCTGCTTTCCAGTCCTTCAGCCATTCCCCTTTACTCAACACGGTGTTACCGAAAAGCTCAAACAAGTTAACTCCTCGAAATTGCCTTTTCCGTTCAGACCCTAGAGCATCTTCGTCAGTAGAAACCCTTGGAGTTTGGATGGCTTCAGTCGGAGTGATCAGGTTCAATCGACGCCGGACAGCAGAATCCAGACCTAGCTTCGTGAGCGCACGATCATGCGCATAGACATCTTTCTCATCAAAGCTATATTCGGCATCGCCACGGTCCTCTTCGTCGCCTAAGATCTCTCCATCTCTGTTGACGTCTTCAGCAAGCTCGGCCATCTCCTCTCGCGACGGCAGATTGGGATACAATGGCGAGCAGACGATCCCTCCCACTTGTTCGGCTGCTTGGAGCACGAAATGCTTGACCGGATCTTTCAACCCTTGCCAAAGAGCTATTGGAAAGAATTTGCTGACGATAGGCTTGCCAAGGCCCTGGCGAGTCGCGCTTGCGGCGAGTAGTCGATGTCTGCCTAAACTTGGCACCTCATGATTGTCACGTCGGACCGAACGGTGACCCAGGAAACCATGGACAATGGCATCCACGACGAGCCAATCATCATTGTCGGGGCCGCCCGACTGCGCCCAGCGTTTTTCTCTGGATCATTCGCTGGCAGGGTCCACTCGAGTGTTCCCTTGATTCTTTCCCAGAAGTCCTTGGCGTTCGTGTAAACGGTTTCTAATGAGTCACACAGATGGTATTCGAGTGTCGAGAAGGACAGCTTATCACCGTAGTTAACAGCCGGGAATTGTCCCCACAGACTCGTCACAATGTCATCAGTCGTGAAGGCTGGTTGCCAACGAGGTGCTGAATATCCACTCTCGTCTATGGAATATCCACGATCGGCGAGAGGCGCGCGGCCAAAGAAACCAAAGCAGCGCACACCGATGCTGAAATCGGGAAGATACGTCGGAACTTTCTTCCCTTCTCGGTGCAATGTTCCGTGCGGGAATGGACCGTGGATCGCGAAGGATCGGCAAGCATCTTCTTGGGTGCATTCGAATTCAGGACAGTAGTATTCCTCGCGAGCAACCCGGAGGATCTGCTCTCGCTGCGCATCGATGATCCCGCCTGCACTGGCGCGAACCGTCTTCTTGTCTTTCTCGTAGAAAACCTCTTCGTGAAACCACTTGAGAACGTCGAAGACCGTGTTGTCGGCCAAATCGCTCTCCGCGTTTATCTCTGGGTAAGAAACACCCGCCTGCGGAGCGAGCAGGCGCTGAGCTCGTTGGAGAATCTACGGCCGTGAATTGCGTCCAGATGCCTGGTTCCGACGAAAACGCGGATCATGAGTTGGCCTCCACAGCCATGTCTTCTCTGATATTGAGTCCAGGTTGAAACAGTAACTCGATGGCAGTGTGAACGAGTCCCGATTCAGGCACACCGCTCGTCTGGACCTTCTTCGCCGCGGCATAGCCGGCCACGAGTCTCTCAAGCACTTTCTCCAAGTCGAGATACCTGACCGAGTCACTGATCACCAAATGATCGTTGGCGTCGTTGCTTCCTGGATGCTCGCACTCCCTTTGTTCCAGCCGGCGCCGACGCTCCACGAGATCAGCCGTCAGGAAGACAGCCGCGTCGAAACGTGGGAACGAGGGTGCCGCCGCACGCAGCAACTCGGGAATCCGTGGAGTTTTATGGAACGTATGATACGCCAGGGTCCGCAACCAGCATGAGTCCTGGATGTGAATCACTCCTTCTGGCGGGGGCTGGAAATTCCTCGCATCCCATAGATGGGACGCGAGGAACAAGCCGCCTGTTTCCAGTAAACTCGCACCGGGATCTCGACGCAATGCGTCGGCGACCGGCGCGATGGGATTGTCCGGGCAGAGCGCGTTCCGGCCGACCTGCACGGGGATTCCGCGGCGCGTCAGCTCGGCCTGGAGGTTCCGGACGAGGGTCGATTTTCCCGCCAGATCAAGCCCTTCGATCAAGATGATTCGGCCAGGCATCAGGCCACCTCCTTTCCGTCGCCGCGCCCGTCCGGGACGAACGTGGCCGGCGAGGTGATCAGGTGGAAGAACTCACGGCGGCTCAGGCCGCAAGAGGAGTCGAAAAAGCTCTTGCGGTCCCAGAGGGTCAGGTCGAGCTGGTCGAGCTCGGCGACCGTCTTCGACCGAAGCAGGTGGAACGGCGTGGCTCCCGTCGGGCGGACGGTGAAACCCAGGTCGCGCAGCACCCGGTGGGTATACAGCACGTCCTCCCGGTGCTGGCCTCGCAGGCCGATCTGGGTGTATGCCTTCCCCTCGACTCGGTGGGAGCGGAGATGCCTTGCAACCTGCTCCAGGAGCGGCTCCGCGACCTTCGGCGTCAACGGCCGCCTGGACGGACTGGCCGTGAGTGTCTCGATCCCGAACCCAATCGCCCGCATGCCGATCGAGGCCAGGCTTGCGACCAACCGCTCGTCGGCCATGTGATTGACCAGGCTGACTCCCTTGAACGGGATCACCAGCCCTCGGCCCTGCAACTCCTTCACGAAGGCATCGATCCAGGGGCCTTCCTGGGTGAAGATCGGACCGTGAAGCTGATATTGCGCGTATCTCCCGAGGCCCTGAGTCATGAAGTCGACCGTCGCTCCCACCGGTCGGCGACGATCTCGGCGTCCCCCCTTCAAGGGATCGACACACCAGACACAGCCCACATGGCACCCGCGGCTTACGTCGAACGACAGGTCGTCGGTAGGCTTGCCGCGCAGCTCACGAGCGAGCTGATAATCCTCGAACTCGATTACGCTTGGATCGGGGAACGGCCAGTCCGCCGGATCCAGCCAGCGGCCAACCGCGGTCTCGATCCAACCATCGGCCGAATTCACGAGCATCCCATGCTCGGGCAGCCGGCCGGCGGCCATGAAGCGGATTGCATCCGCCAGCACCAACTCCGGATCGCCGCCGGTGACGACGCCGTTGAACGGCTCGCGCCGGAAATACTGCGGCATGAACAAGGGGCCGTCGCCCCAGACCAGGACCCGTGTGCTGGGGCTGATCTCGCCGGCCAACTGGCCAAGCTTCCGGGCCGCCGGCGCCTCCCAGACCCGGGACCAGAGAACCAGGAAATCCGGTTGCTCCAGCAACTCACGGACGATGACCCGATCCGGCGCGCAGATCAGGCCGGCGGGGACGGCGACAACGTTCGAGTCAGGAAACTGTCCGCGCAGATAGGCCACTACAGAGGCGAACTCCGCCTGCCAGTAGTGGGTCGTTGCATCAAAGCGCGGAAAACTGGGCGAAACGACGGCGATTAACATGGCTGAACTCCGAGAACCGTCTGCTGTGTGATCCAAATCGTTGTTTGGTCGGAACACGCAGCCGTGGATTCGGAATCTCGGCCAGCCTTATCATCAACCGTGCGATGCCCGGAACTTCTGGGCGATAGGCATCATAGGGGCATCAAGAACGAAATCAAGGGATGTAGTCTCTCGAGAATTGTTTTCCAATGCGATTGATGCCTGGCCGGTGTCGAAGGTTCGATCTCGTTCGATCGTTTTCACAGCATGCGGGAGCACCGCATTCTGTTCTTCAATGGCAAGGCGACCGGCAGGCATTCAGCACTTCACGCATGGCTTGCAGACGCGGCCAATGGTGATGGGGAATCCCCTCATCCGCCCTTCGGGCACCTTCTCCCCGGCGGGAGAAGGGGACGGAGGATGCTTCGTCCGAACCGCGAAGCCGCCGCCGGGGCTCCGAGCGATCGCCATCGACCCAACGGGGAGAGGCAGGGGTGATGGGGGCGCCCGTGCGCAAACCAATCGCGAGATGCTCTAAACCTGGCGATCAATCCGGGGAAACCTCGCGCTCGTCCTTCGCAATCGATTGAGACAGAAAGCCCCGAGCTTTAACGTGTTGTGCCCTTTCAGGGCTCGGTTGATTCGGATCGTGGTTCGGTCCCCATGGCGTTGTCCTTGGCTGATTGGTTTCGGCCACTTCGGGGCAAGATCAAATCGCTGGCACTTCCGAAGATCCTCTACGCCTCGGCCGTTTCTTGCCGGACCGATGCCGGACGGAGGAGCCGATTCCCATCCCGCTCGCCACCAGTGCCCCACGAGCCAGGCAAGCCGTTTCGGCATCGATCGAGGCCAGATTCCGGCCTTCCTCAGGCTGATCGCCATGGCGATCAGGAAGAAGATCATCCCCCAGACGATCTGGTCGAGGCCGACGACGACCTTGCGGAGCTGGCTGTAGGTTCCGCCTCCGGAATGCACCAGCCAGCCGGCCAGGCTGATCGCGCCGCTGCCAAGGTACAGGCGGTCGTGGACCAGGAAGCTGAAGGACCAGGCCGAGGCGGCGATCAGCAGCGGATACCAGGCGATCAGCCCCGGCGGCATCGAGCGCCAGATGAACGGGTGGCCGGTCGACGCGTCCAAGCCGAGCACGAGCAAGGCCAGCGCACCGGAGCGTCGGGCCAGCCGGCCCACTCCGTCGTCGAAGAGGGCGCCGAGGACCAGCAATGACGCGACGCCCAGATGGAGTCCGATCGGCCAGAGCTCCGCGATCGTCCAGAGATCGCCCACGTCCTCGCGTGATCGCGGCGACCAGGAACCCGGCGGCGAATGCCGCCCGCCGGGAGTCGCGATGCCGCCAGGCGGCGGCCGCCAGCACCAGCCCCGCCCCCGCCATCGGCAACGCTCGGGGTGAAACCAGGCCATTGAGATCGATCGTCCGTCGGGCCGACCACCGCCAGGCCGGCCAGGGCGATGGCCATGAGGTCCCAGGCCCTCGGGACGCGCCGCGAGGCCGCATACGCCAGGAACAGCGTCGCCGCAAGCAGTGTCAGATAGGCTGGCGAAGCCCCCGAGGGTCCGGATGAACAGCCCCAGGAAATCCCCGTAGACCGCATTCTTGCCCTGCCGCCATCATCGTCAGGTAGACCAGGCCCAGCGGAAGGGCGGATGCGGCGGTCATGATGCCTCGACGGCCCGAGACGATCCCGATCTCGAGCCAGACCAGGCTGACCGCCAGCCCGATCGGCACCAGGAAGTACGGCCCGAAGATCGTGCGGCTCCCCTCTACGTAGTGGAACGAGACGCAGAGCGACATGCATCGGACGCACAGGCCGCCCACCAGCACGAACGAAGAGTGCCCACGGGTACATCGGCCATCGCCAGGGACTGCCGTTCTTCTCGAGGTACGCCCACCCGCGCCGTGCCGCGGGCACCAGCGTCGTGATGGCCAGCGCCGCCATCGGCGAGAAGCCGAACAATGCCCATTGCAACGACGGATTCTCCGGGTCGCCCAGGAGCGGGACTCAGCGCGACCGGATACAGGAACACCAGGGCCAGGATCGCGTAATAGGCCAGGCGATACCAGCCGGGCAACCTCAGCCGGATCGTGTGCAGGACGCCCTCGGTGACCACGACCGCGAACAGGAATCCACCGATGTAGCCCAGCGCCGCCCTTGCTCGGGTTCGCCGCCATGGTGTCGTCGCAGCTCATCGCGATCGCCAGGAACATCATCACAACAAGGACCAGCAGGCTGCGCAAGTCGTCCCAGAGCCGTCCGACCCGGATCAGCACGCAGGCGGTCGTCGCCAGGAGCAGCGTGTACCCCGCCAGGCTCATCGTCAGCGCCCAGGACTGCGCGGCCGGTCCGCCCGGGCCGAACGACATCCTCAAGCCGACGAAGACCAGGTCCGCGCTCAGGATATAAAAGGGATTGCTCGTGTAGAGAAAGCGGACCAGGCTCTTCGCCGGCCGGGCCAGTGCGACACCGCTCGACCCGCGCGGAACCGCCCGTCGCTCCCCCGCCGATGGCCGTGTCCCCGCCGCCACCGATCCACGCTCGCCAAACCCCTCCCGAGGATCGCCCGAAGCATCCATGGTCCATGCCCTCAAAGCTCGTCTCACGATGCCGCAACGGCCACGATGTGAATATGGCGACTCCGTCCCGATGGGATTGGCCCGACGTTCGAGAAAGGATCGGGCCGCGGGGCTGAGTCTTATAACCATTATGACTGCCTGGGACAATTGTCGCAAGACGGGCGCAGCGGGTTTTCCCCGGCTTGAGCCAGTCGGCTGATTTCGAGGTCGAACTTCGTCCGGCCGTCGGCGCATCATCGCGAGTTACGAGCCTTGGGGCGGTGCCGTGCGATAGCGTTGGAACAGGATCTTATGCAGCTCCTTCGGCGGTAGTTTCTCGTGGGGATAGGTCAACTGGCTCGGGCTATCCCAACCGATCGAGATCCCGAGTGATTGGAGCCAGTCTCGGAGGTTTCGAACTCCGTCGCAGCCATACGCTTTTTCCAGTACGGCCTCGGCGAAACTGGAGGCGATGCAGAGATGGAACTGGTCCTTCGTTGTCGAAGAAGACGAGCGGAGAGTTCGCCACAGCTCCGCTGGGCCGGGCCGCGCCAGTAGCCGAAGAATTGCTCGTCGCCCTCGACCGCGACGAACGCGATATGCCCGCAGACCTCATGGATCGCCCGGATGTTCGCCATGATGTCCGGGTTGCTGCGATCGGCCTCGCTCAGATAGCTGGTATCCAACCAGGGAGCCCATCCCTCGGCCCACTCCAGTGCGGATTCCGGTCCGCTCCGCCAGCTCGTCGCGATGCGGCAGGAGGATCTTCAGGTCGTCCGGCACGGGCTCCCCGTTGAGCCGGTTAACGGAAAACTGCGAGAGAATCTCGGTCGAGCTCATGAACGCGGCCTCCGCCGTCTCCTCATCGCCTACGCCGTCCGAGAGGGAGAGATCGGTGGCAAAGCGAACAGCCATTCGTCGCCAACCACTTCGTCGGTCGCAATTGTACGGTATTCTTTCGGAGAACCGAACAAGAAACTCCGCGAGCCTTCCGAAAACACGATCCGACCGACGATCGTGCGATGAATGATCGATCCGGGTCTTCCTCACTGCGGCGGGGAAGATTCGGGATCGTCAGCGTCTTCATGCGAATAGTCCCAACAGCGCCGCATCGAACGTCTCTCGGGTCAAGGGAAGGAGCCCGTAGGTTTTCTCGTCGAGGATGTGCCACTCCTCGGCACCGTTAATGCCGAGAAATCGATAAACTTTACACGTGTAAGGCTTCCCCACAAGGTCAACTCGACCGCCCCATGAACCCTCTCGGTTTTTTTTCACCGGTCCCATGATGTCGCAGGCCAACGGCTCGACAGTAACCATCCGGCTTCCCATCCAGATCAACAGCGCGTTGATGGAGTACGTTCCTATGGATTCCTCGGTCCGTTCGAGCAGCCTTGTCTGGAGCTTGAGAATTCCCTCGGGATCCGATTCCTTGAGCCACGACGTCATCTGGGAAATCAGGGTGTCGATCGATGAGATCCATCGTCCCTTCTTCTCCTCCATGGCCGCCTTCTCCCCGAGGAGCTGAGCCGCCCGCTCTCGGAGGAACTCCTGGAAGGTCTTCATTGGGCCTCTCCTTTCGAGGTCGATGCCCAATTCTATCTCATCTCCCGTGTAGCGTCGATGTGGCCGACGGCGTGAGCGATCGTTCCGGGCAAGACGGCCCGCCGGTCCCTCGCCACGAGCAAGAAGTCCGCTCGCCGGTTTCGAGAATTTTCGGAAAAATGCTTCAGGGGCGGGCAAAGAGTCGGATAGACTGAGTTTTGTCGCTCGATTGGGAATGTCCTCCTCTCCTGGACATGCAACCCCGGATATGAACACGCGCGCGATCCGAAAACTTCGGGAAAAGCTCGCCGATGGTCAGGCCGTCTACGGACTCTGGGTGACGCTCGAATCGGCCAGCGTGACCGAGATGGCGGTGGCCCTCGGCCTGGACTGGGTGGTGATCGACGCCGAGCACGGTCACCTCGACTGGAAAGAGGTCGTGGAGCATCTCCGGGCCGCCGTGCGCAGCGAGACCACCGCGTTGGTCCGCGTGGCCGCCCTGGACCGGGGCCTGATCAAGCGGGCGCTGGATATCGGGGCGGATGGGGTGGTCATCCCCTGGGTGGAGACGGAGGACGAGCTTCGTCAGGCGGTCGCCTTCTCCCGATATCCGCCGGAGGGTTGCCGCGGCATCGGCGCCGAGCGGGCCACGGGCTGGGGCGAGTGCCTGGCCGAACACACGGCCGAGGCCAACGACCACGTCCTCGTCATCCCGATCATCGAGACCGTCCGCACGGCCGGATCGGTGGCGCGGATGTGCCAGGTCGACGGCGTGGACATCTTCTTCTTCGGGCCCGCCGATTTCTCCGCCACCGCGGGTTTTCGCGGCCAGTGGGAAGGCCCCGGCGTGGCCGGGATGATCCTCGAATTGAAGGACATGATCCGCCAGGCCGGCAAGCACTGCGGGGTCGTGGCGACCGGCAACCAGAACCTCGCCGAACGCTTCGAGCAGGGGTTTCGGATGCTCGCCCTCGGCCTCGACGGCCCCCTCTTGCTCCGTTCGCTTCACGAGTCTCTGGCCGCGGTCAACCGCGACCGGAAGATCCGCTCCGGCTTCCGCGTCGAGGAAAGTGCGGGACCGTCCCCTGGAACCCCGGGCTGCGACGGGAGGTCACGATGTCTGACACACCGAGGCGATTCCGCGTCGGCTCTGACCGGCGACTTCTTCGCACCCGACGGGTCGACGAAGTATCCCGACATCGGCCTCTCGGTCTTCGAAGGTCAGGGGCACCTGGAATGGGTCAAGTTCCGCGAGCACCGCGCCGCGATCGGGGCCGACCAGCTCGAAGGCGCGAACGGGGTCATCGTGCTGACGCCGTCGGTGACGGCCCAGACCGTCTCCCAGGGCCGGGACCTGCTGGCGATCGGCCGGTTCGGCGTCGGGTACGACGCCGTCGACGTGCCGGCGTGTACCGAGGCCGACGTGGTCGTCTTCATCACCGCCGGGGCGGTCGACCGGTCGGTCGCGGAGGCGACCGTCGGCTGGATGATCGCGCTGACACATCATTTCCGGATGAAGGACATCCTGGTGCGCACCGGCCGATGGGACGAGCGATCGCGGTACATGGGCCGCGAGCTGCGCGACCGGACCTTCGGCGCCGTCGGGATGGGAGGCATCGGCCGGGCCGCCGTGGGCCTGCTGAGCGGGTTCGGCATGAAGACGCCGCTGGCCTTCGATCCCTACCTCGACCCCCGTACGGCCGAAGGCCTGGGGGTGCGGCTCGTCGGCCTCGACGAGCTGCTGGCCGAGGCCGATTTCGTCTCGATCCACTGCCCGCTCACCGACCAGACCCGCGGCCTGATCGGAAAACGTGAACTTGGCGATGATGAAACCGGACGCCTATCTGATCAACACGGCCCGGGGCGGCATCGTGGACGAGGACGCCCTGTACGACGTCCTGGCCCAGGACCGGATCGCCGGCGCGGCCCTCGATTGCTTCGCCGAGGAGCCGGTCACCCGTCCGCACCGATTCGGCGCGCTGGACAACGTACTGCTGGCCCCGCACAGCATCGCCTGGACCGACGAGCTGTTCCGCGACATCGGCCGGTCGGTCTGCCAGGGGATGCTCGACCTCTCGCTCGGCAAACCGCCGCGCGGGGCGATCAACCCGCAGGTCTTCGACCGCCCCGGCTTCCAGGAAAAATGGGCCCGGATCAGGAGCTGACCTCATGCACCGCAGACTGGCAGGGCAGACCGCCTGGATCAGTGGGGCCGCCTCGGGCATCGGCGAGGCCACGGCCGTCCTCTTCGCCGAGGAGGGGGCGAACGTCGCGATGATCGACATCAACGTCCATCAGGGCGGATTCGCGCGCGAGCGCCGCCGCCGAACATGGCGCGGGTGGCCGGGCGGTCTTCATCCAGGCCGACGTCTCGGTCGAGGAGCAGGTGCGCGACTCGATGGCGAAGACCGCGGCGATGTTCGGCGGTCTGGACATCATCGTCAACTGCGCCGGGATCGTGCACGTCAAGCCGTTGCACGAGTATGATGAGGCCGACTGGGACCGGCTCATGGGGGTCAACCTCAAGGGGATCTTCTTCTCGGTCAAGCACGGCCTGCCATACCTGAGGCGCAAGCCGAGGAGTTACGTGGTGAACGTCGGGTCGATCAGCAGCTTCGTCGGCCAGGCCGCGACGCCGGCCTACACGGCCTCGAAGTCGGCCGTGCTCGGGCTCTCACGGTCGATCGCGCTCGACTACGCCTCGATCGGCCTCCGCTGTAACTGCGTCTGCCCGGGGATCACCGACACGCCGATGCTGCGCGAGCACCTGGACAGGACGCCGGACCCCGAGGCGACCCTGGCCGAGCGGCTCCGCCGCGTTCCCGATGCGGGTGGCGCTGTCGCCCAGGGCCGTCGCGAAGGCCGTGCTCTACCTGAGCTGTGAAGACTCGGCCGGAGTGACGGGGACCTCGCTGGTGGTCGACGGCGGCTATCTCGCCGCCGCCGAGTGGGACGCCGGTTGAATCGCGCTTTCGGAGGCTCCTGGAATGACACCGAGACTGGCCTGTGCGGACTTCACGTTCCCGCTGCTGCCCCACGACAAGTCACTCGACCTGATCGCCATGCTGGGCTTCGAGGGAGTCGACATCGGCCTGTTCGAAGGCCGGTCGCACCTCTGGCCCTCGCGCGTCTTCGAGGACCTGAAACGGTCGGCCCGCGAGCTGGCCGGCAAGCTCGGCGACCGCGGGCTCGCGCTCGCCGACGTCTTCCTCCAGACCGCCCCCGACTTCGTCTCGGTCGCCCCCAACCATCCCGATGCCGTCCGTCCGCCGCCAGGCGCGCGACTGGTTCGCGAGGACCGTCGAGTTCGCGCTCGAATGCGGTTGCCGGCACGTCACGGCCCTGCCGGGCGTCCACTTCGAGGGCGTCCCCGAATCCGAGTCGACCCGGCGCTGCCACGACGAGCTGGCCTGGCGGTGCGAGACGGCCGAGGGAGCAAGGGGTCTGCTTTTCCGTCGAGGCTCACGTCGGCTCGATCGCCCCGACGCCCGAGGCCGCCGCCCGGCTCGTGCAGGCGGTCCCCGGGCTGACGCTGACCCTGGATTACACCCACTTCACCCGGAGCGGCCTCGCCGACTCCGAGGTGGAGCCTCTGATCGCTCACGCCAGCCACTTCCACGCCCGGGGCGCCCGGCCGGGCCGGCTCCAGGCGTCGCTCAAGGAGAACGTCATCGACTACGGACGCGTCCTCGACGTCATGCGGCAGGTTGGCTACTCCGGCTACGTCGGCGTCGAATACGTCTGGATCGACTGGGAACACTGCAACGAGGTCGACAACCTGTCGGAGACCATCCTGATGCGCGACCTGCTCCGCAATCACCGTCGCTCATCCGGCGACACAAGGAAACGGAATTATCTCGATTCTACGGCAAGCTGACATCTGATCAATCGAGGCCCACACTGATGAACAGCCAACACGCCCGCGCTCTGGCCCTCGCCCTGACGATCCTGCTGGCCCCATCCGGTTTCGCGGCGACGGCCGCGACCTTGAGCGTGGACGACCTCCGCTGCGAATACCTGGTCAACCCCCTTGGCATCGACGCACGCGCTCCTCGCCTGAGCTGGAAGCTCGTGGCGGTTCGGCCCGAGTCGAGGGGGCTGTCGCAATCCGGTTACCAGGTCCTCGTCGCACCGTCGGAAGCCTTGTTGCGCGAGGACAAGGGGGCCTTCTGGGACTCCGGCAAGGTCGCGTCGAGCCAGTCGCTGCATGTGGCGTACGCAGGCAAGCCGCTGGCGTCCCACGACGTCTGCTGGTGGAAGGTGCGCGTCTGGGATCAGGATGGGAACGTCTCCGCGTGGAGCGCGCCCGCGCGATGGACCATGGGCCTGCTCGACGCCCGCGATTGGACCGCCCGCTGGATCGGCCTGGATTCCGGCGAGGAAACCGACGAGCAGGTCACGCTGTTGAAGGACGCCGCATGGATCTGGTATCCGGGGGGAAAGTCAACCGTCGGCGCGCCGATCGGCACCCGATACTTCCGCAGGTCGATCAACTTGCCGGAAGGCCGACGCGTTCGCAAGGCGTTCTTGCTCGCGACGGCCGACGATTCGTTCGTCGCATACGTCAACGGCCGGTCGGTCGGCGCCGGCCAGAGTTGGGCCGAGGTCAAGCGCCTCGACGTGACCGGCCAGCTTCGGCCGGGGCTCAACACGCTCGCGGTCGCCGCCACGAACGCACCGTCCTCGAACGTCGCGCCGGAGAAGAACCCCGCCGGACTGATCGGCATCCTGAAGGTCGAGTTCGAAGAGGGCGAGCCACTCCTGGCACCGACCGACACGCACTGGCGAACCAGCGACAAGGCGGTCGCCGGCTGGGAACAGGCCGGGTTCGATGACGCCGGCTGGAAGGAACCGCAGATCGCGGGCGCGTCCGGCGCGGCCCCCTGGGGCAAGCTCGCCGGTCCCGACCACCGCCGCCTGCCGGCGCGGATGCTGCGTCGCGAGTTCCGGGTCGCCAGGGACCTCCGTCGGGCCACCGCCTCTGTCTGCGGCCTCGGCTTCTTCGACCTCCATCTGAACGGCCGGCAAATCAGCGATCAGCTCATGAATCCGGCCCTGACCGGCTACGACCGGCGCGTCTGCTACGTCACGTTCGATGTGACCCCGGACGTTCATCCGAGGAGCCAACGCCGATCGGCGTCGTCCTGGGCAACGGCCGATACTTCGCTCCCCGCCGCAGCGTGCCCGTCCCGACGAGGACGTACGGATACCCCAAGCTACTCCTCCAGATCCGCCTGGAATACGCCGACGGCTCGGTGGAGAACGTGGTCACTGACACAGACTGGCATCTGACCGACAACGGCCCGATCCGGGCCAACAACGAGTACGACGGCGAAGAATACGACGCCCGTCGCGAGATGCCGGGCTGGTCGCTCCCCGGCTTCGACGATTCCCAATGGCCCCGCGCGGCCATCGTCGAGGCGCCGGGCGGGACGCTCGAAGCCCAGATGATCGAGCCGATCCGCGTCTGCGAGGTCCTCAAGCCGGTCGCCCTGACCAATCCCAGGCCGGGCGTCTTCCTGGTCGACTTCGGCCAGTCGTACTATGGCTCGGTGCGACTCAAGGTCTCCGGCCCGGCGGGGACCGAGGTCCGGATGCACACGTCGTTCAACGTGACGCCCGACGGCCTCCTCAATGCCGGCAACGACCGCAGCGCACTCAACACCGATGTCTACACGCTCAAGGGTCAGGGGGTCGAATCCTGGAGTCCGCGCTTCAAGGGCAACGCCACGCGATATGTCCAGGTTGAAGGGTTCCCGGGCACGCCCACCGCCGACAACTTCGAGGGCCTGGTCACCCACACCGACATGGAGCCCGTGGGCCAGTTCCGATGCTCCAACCCCTTGATCAACCGGATCTACCTGAACGCGCGCTGGGGCACCCGGATGCAGAACCGGAGCGTGCCCATGGAGCCCGACCGCGACGAGCGGATGCCCTGGTCGGGCCACCCGGCCAAGACCTCGGAGAGCGAGGGATACGTCTTCAACGTCGCCCGGTTCTACGACCACTTCCTCCACAATTATCGCGTCCACCAGGCCGGCGACGGCAGCCTCCAGGAGATCCTTCCCCCCTACTGGACCTTCAACTCCAAGGACATCATCTGGCCCAGCGTCATCACCGTGATCCCCGACTGGTACTACAACTTCTACGGCGATCTACGCCCGCTGGCCGATAACTACGAGTGCATGAAACGCTGGGTCCTCTTCCAGCAGAAGGCCTACCAGAAGCTGGATTACACGATCGACTATTGCAACTATGGAGACTGGGTCGACGGGTCGTGGATCAAGGGCACCCTCGACAAGCGAACGACCTCCAGGCCCCTGATGTCAACCGCGTACTTCTACAATAACTGCCGGATCGTCGCCCGCGCCGCGCGGCTGCTGGGGAAGACCAACGACGCCAAGGAGTTCGCCGACCTGGCCGACAAGGTGAAAGCGGGATTCAACGCACGGTTCTTCAACGCCAAGACGAACCGGTACGAGAGCGAGACTCAGGGCTCGTACGTCTTCCCCCTGGCGTTCGGCCTGGTCCCCGAGGACCACCGGGCCGCGGTGGTCGCCAACCTCGTTGACGAGATCCAGGTCAAGCACAAGGGCCATACGTCGGTGGGCCTGGTGGGTATGCAGTGGTTCATGCAAGCGCTGACCGACGCCGGCCGTGCGGACGTGGCCTATGCCGTCGCCACGCAGACGACCCGGCCGAGCTGGGGTTACATGGTGTCCAAGGGCGCCACGACGAGCTGGGAGCGGTGGGACACCGACATCCAGGACGGCGGCATGAACGGCGAGAGCCAGAAGATCCTCTCCGGCAACCTGGAAGCCTGGCTGTACAGACGCTCGGGGGCATCAATTACGACCCGGAGCATCCCGGTTTCAAGCACATCATCCTGCATCCCCGGCCCGTCGGCGACCTGACTTTCGTCGAGTCATCGCATCGGTCGTTGTATGGACCCATCATCAGTAACTGGAAGAAAGACGGAGGCGCGTTTCTCTGGACCGTCGCGGTGCCGCCGAACACCACGGCGACCGTCTACGTGCCGGCCAAGGACGCGTCGGCCGTGACCGAGGGGAACCAGCCGGCCAGCCGAGCCGAGGGTGTGCGATTCCTGCGGATGGAGGCGGGCGCGGCGGTCTACTCGGTCGGTTCCGGGACGTACGCGTTCCGCTCGCCTCTGGGGGGGGCCGGGGGATGAGGCGAGATCTCAACATTCTGACGTTACGCCGGATGATGATCGTTGTCGGCGTCCGCGGCGGGATCGCCTGGCTCGATAGAGCTGTGGAAGAGGCTCGACACGCGGCCCTTGCCGCCCGTGTGAGTATTCCTCGGTGGCGGTTGGGGTAACGAGTGCTGAGAGCCGATCATGGAACACTTACACCTTCGCTTCTTGATCGCCTGTCATGAGTCGGTCGTTCGACGCCACTCTCTTCTCGCGGACCTGGCGGCCTCGCTCAGCGTCCAACCGGAGGAGTTGTTCTACCTCTGGGCGGAACGAAGATGCACGCAACGTGGGACTTTCCATGGGGGTGAGTGGGCTTATTTCTTCCATGGCTGCGAGTGCAACTTGAGGCAGGTCAACGACGGTCGATTTTTGCGGGTCGATTTCGGACCTCATGGGAATACGGAAACCTTCACGTCATGGGGAGTCGCCCAATTCGTGATGACCTCGAAAAGCCCCTGGTCCGACTTCGACGATTTGAAAGAATGCCTTGCCAAGGGTCCACCCCCTTTCGACGAGCATTCGGCGTCGCTAGAGCGGGCTGGACCGCTGTTCGACGATCTCGAACGGGCCGGCCTGATCGAGTCGGCGGATCGAGAACTGCTCGCCCTCGCACAACGCCACACGACCCTCAACACCGAAGGCATCCCAACGCTCCGTTTGGCGCAAGGCACGCCGGATCGTCTGTATTTCGACATTTCGGTCGCTCAACGAAAGGTGCTCTCGGAGGCGGGTAAGCGGCTGATTACATTGCAAAAGGATGAGGTATTCGTCAGAAGTTGAAGGAATCATTGAGGTGAAATGATAGTGCGCAGACAACAGCAATCGTCACGCACAATCCGAATGCTCCGAGATCGATCATTCGGAGCCGGATTTGTCGTCAGGCAATGCTGGTGTTTGGCGTGCGAAGGTTGATATCAGCGCCGAAGCGCTGGCTCCGATATGAATGGCAATGATATCCGCTTTGTCGCCTTGGATGTTGTATGCGACCGCCAGGACTCCGCCGATCAGGGCGAGCACGCCTCGAACGACCCAGAATCCGACGCTCTTGTAACGTGTCGGGAGTCTTCTACCCGATTCAAAGGCGCGGTTGATCTTCCAAGCCTCAACGGCGACGCTCCCTACGACTCCCAGCAAGAAGATTCGAAAGGGGTGGCCTGGCTCAAGCATGCGAATCGATCCGGTTGGCCGTGGCCGTGGGAGGATCCTCGTCGGCGAGGTACTGCCTGAGCGTCTCTAACGCCCGAATGACGGCTCCGGCCCCCTTGGAAGTGTGTGACTGACGGACATAAGTCCGCCAGATCATATGCGAGACAAGTCCAATGCCGAGAAGAGTAGCCATGAAGACCAAGCCTGGCCATCCAGCGACCAGAGAGACAGCAAGAAGGCCGGCACCGACAACGTAAAGCGGCCATGTGACATGAGTAGTGGCCGGCTTGTTGAGATTGTCCATCTCGCCTCCCCTGCCAGGCATTTTATCCGACGCATCGAGTTCACGTTCGATCATTCGCACGAGAGTCTCACGATCAGCTTGTGAGATCCCGAATTTGTCCCGCGCAGACTCGACAACATCGCGAGCGAAGTCCGCCAGGCCCTCCCCTCTGGTGTCGGGCGGTTTCTCGTCTCGCACAGAGTCTGGCCCGGCTGTCATGGCCGGCGGGGGCTCGACTGGCTGGACTTCTCGCGCGCTGCCGATCATCGAGAACCTACTTAGCCAAAATCCGGATGGAGATCAATGGGACCACCTTCAATATACGGTAGTGCCACCGTATATCAAGGGCCTCCTTAGCCAAAATCCGGATGGAGATCAATGGGACCTCGTTTCTTCATATATGACTCTTGAGACTTTGGAAGGGATAGCATCTCGCAGAGAAATCCGCTCGAGCTCAATCACACTGGTTACTGGTTCGGATCGCTCCGCACTCCGGACAGATCTGGTAGATGATCTGGAGGCTTCCGCAGTTCGGTCCCCAGAGTCCGCGGACCCTCGCCGGTTCCTCCCGGAAGATCCCGATTGTACGGAGCCCCCCTGCCCTCTCATGGATCGAGCCTCCTCGCTGACGCTTCGGGTTCGTATCAGATTCCTTCCTCATCGCCCCCCCCAACGAGGGCCCATGAGCCAAGACCGCCGTGTGGTTATTCCCAGTCCTTCGTCTTGAATCCAAACTCGTGGCGTTCTCGCTGACACCGCGCTTGATGGTGTCACTCGCCCCGTTCGGGAACTCCGCATCGATCTCCAGCGTGATGCGGACCGTCGCGTTCGGGTCCGAGGCGAGCAGCGCGATCACCTCGTCCGCGAGTGTGATGAGTCGCGACTTGGCCAACGTCGGCGTTGACCTCGACGCTGCCGCGGAACGACTTCACCTTCGGGGGCGTGACCGGCCCGATCACAACCGGCTTCTTCCCCGGATCGGTGACTCCCGTCACGCCTTGGATCGTCGAGATCGAGTCGCGCCTGTTCTTCGGCTTCGCGCTGCGTCAGGTCAATGAGCTTTTGTTGCTCGACGGCGTACTGCCTGGCGGCCTCCGGTTCGATGAGCAACAGAGTATCGTCGAGCGACGCCGCCCCTTCGCCGAGCTGGAAGCCTTCGTACTTGCCGTCCGACTGACCGTAGGCGGTGCCGAAGAAATCCTGGCTCGCCGCGCCGGTGCGAACGACCGCCGCCAGCACCTCGCGCGACTTCAGCCGCGGCAGGTACAGGTAGCGCAGCGTGTCCTCCCAGAACGCCATCGCCCTGACCGCGGGCTTGACTCTCCTTCCAGTAGAGTTCCTTCAACTTCGCCCGCAGGTGGATCGGCGACCACGTCTCGATCACCAGCTCGTTCTCGCGGCAGACCCGCTCCAGCTCGCCCGGCGCGGTGCCGCTGGTCGTGTTCAGCGGGAACGATTCGATCGTCGGCCTGGTCGCGGTCGGGTCGTCCTGTACCGGGCAGAGCAGCCACTTGAAGCATTCGCGGGCCGCTCGGGGCAGGACGGCGTTCGCCGCCTGCAATTCCTTCTCGGCCTGCTTCCGCTGAATCTGATCGATGTTCAGCCGGCCCTTCGTCCACGTCCTCGACGATGCTCGCCCAGGCCAGCGCCACCCGGGTCGCGTCCCGAAGCCGGTTCAGGACGGCGTTGTCCGCCGCCAGGAAGATGAGCCGGTTGGCCCGATGCCGGGGTTGGCCGCCGTGCATCCGCAGATGCTCCAGCACCGCGTCGGCCGCTTGCCGCGGGTCCTCCTTCATGAACGACTGCTCGGGCGCGAGCACGACGAGCCGCAGGGCGGTGTCGTCCGGCACGTCGGCGTGCGGCGTGAAGACGTGGACGCCGTCGAACGGCGGCACGTCGTGAAGAACAGCTTCTTCACCACGTCCTCGATCTTCTTCCGCACGTCCGTCTTCAGGTCGAACCGCCGCTTGCGGTCCTCCATCTCCCGGCGCAGGTTGGCCCGGGTGTCGAACCAGAACCGCGTCGTGTCGGCGGTCTTGTCCCCGGAGCTGTTCAGGTAGTGGAGCCGATCCGCCAGCCGGCCCAGGGCATCGGCGTAAACCGCGGTCGTCTGGCCCGGTTGCAGGCAGCCCAGTAGCACCCGGCCGCGGTCCAGCCCGCGGATGCCGGGTTTCGTCGCCACGCTCGACGGGGCGGTGCCCAGGAACAGCGTCCGCGCCACCCGCCGGGCGGCGTTCACCTGCCCGAACCGCGGTTCCTTGCCTTCGAGCTCCGTCGTCTCGGCGCGGTCGCCGTCGATGTCCCCCTCGATCACCGGGTCCCAGCCCGGCGGGCAGAAGGTAGGTCATCTCGTTCCGCACGTCGCCGTCCGCCAGCGGCAGGCTTCCCGGCAGGATCAGGAGGTCCTTGTTGTCGGCCTTCCACAGCCGGGCGATCACCTTGGCCATCAGCTTGAGCACGCCGCGCGTGCCGCTGGAAGCCTTCGATGGTCGCCCAGTCTTCGTAGAGCCGGTCGAACACCTCGGGGTGGATCGGGTACGCTTGCATCAGCCGGTCGTAGTAGCGGCCCTCCTGCGTTTCGCTCGGCAGCTTGGCCCCTTCCGCGATGTAGGCGTCGGCAAAGGCCCGGCAGACCGCGTCGCGGGCCGCCAGGTCCTTGATCGGCTCGAACAGCCGCCGCCGAACGATCTCGAACGCCTCCTCCGTCGCCACCGGCTTCCAGAGTGCCTGCACCCGGCCGAACAGGTGCTCCAGCGCCTGAATCGCTTTCTTCCCGCGATCCCCGCTCGACGGCGGTGCGGAATCGGGAAGGCTGCCCAGCAGGACCGCGTTCGGCACGAGTTTGACGGCTTCCGTCAGGGACTGCACGAACGAGAGGTTGCTGTCGTACGTCCCGCCCGAGAACGACTTGCCCTCTTCGAACTGCCCGATGTATCGGGCGAGCTCATCGATCAGCACGACGCACGGGGCATAGGTTTCCAGGAGCTGCCGCAGCACGTCCTTGCCCGGCGAGGTGCCGTTGGCGTCGGAATCCTTGACCAGGGCGAAGCCGTCGCTGCCGCCGAGCTGCCATGCCAGCTCGCCCCACAGCGTCTTGATGGTGGTCCGGCCGTGCTTCCACGGCTGGCCCGGGGCGTGGGCCGTCCCGTCGATCACCGCGACGCCGGCCTGCGGCACGTCCATCAGCCCGGCCTTCTCGACCAGCGTCGGGATGCCCTGCAAGTCGGAGAGCGGGCACATTCCGCGAGGCGAGGTGCAGCACGGCCAGCATCGTGTGCGTCTTGCCGCCGCCGAACGCCGTCTGCAACTGGATGACCGGCTCGCCGCCCTTGCCGCTCAGCCGCTGGGCGACCTGCGTGAGCAGCAGTCGCATTCCCTCGGTGATGTAGGTCCGCTCGAAGAACGCCTTCGGCGTCCTGGTACTCGAGCGGGGCCTTGCCCGAATGCACGGCGGTGATGTCCGCCGCGAACTCGGACTGCTGGAACGTGCCCTTGAGCACGTCGGTATGGGGGATCGCGATCTCGCGCCAGGGTTTCACGGGGAATGCCTCTCCATCAACGGACAGACCAGGGAAGGTTACGCAACGGCACCCGGATTCGCCCCGAAGGGGCCCTGGCCGACTACCCCGGGGACTTGCCAACGCCCCGAGGGAAGGTCGGAATTTGCCCCGAAGGGGCCGAAACATGTCAGCCCAGGGCAACGCCCTGGGGACACGCAAACGCCCTGAAAACACGCAACAAAACCCACGCCCGAGCCCTGAAAGGGCGAAACATCAGTCCCAGACATACCGTTCGTCAAATTCGATCCCATGGCGTCGATACAACGCGCGGAGTTCGTCCTTGAACGTCATCTTCCGGTGATGCTCTTCCTGGTTTTCAATATACCGTTTCACCGCATCGCGTTCGATTGGCTCACGGAAAACGCACCGTATCCCGACTGCCAATAAAAATCGGGATTCTTCGGGCCGTCGATCTTCATCCACTTCGAACTGCCCTTCTTCACCTCCTCGACGATTTTGCTGAGGGCGTGATTCTTGGAGAGGGCGAACAGCGCATGGACGTGATCCTCGACACCACCGATCACGATCGCGGGACTATCCCACTCCTGGAAGATTCCCGCCTGGTAGGCGAATAGCCCATCACGATGGTCCTTGGCAATCCATGGCTGGTGGTTCTTCGTGCTGTAGACAAGATGAATGAGGTTCTTCACAAGGGATTGCGGCATCGCAGGGGCCTCCGGTTGTTCCGCCCTTTCAGGGCTTGCGGTTCGTTGTTCATGTGTTCTTGATACCCAGGGCGTTGCCCTGGGCTGAGGGTTGCCCTGGGCTAGATTAGTGGCTGCCCCTTCGGGGCGGAAAAGAGCGTAATGCCCCTTCGGGGCGGAAACCGATCACCCCGAGGACAACCCCTCGGGGACACGTTGCGGATTTTGCCCCGAAGGGGCCGAGAACAGATCCAGCCCAGGGCGACGCCCTGGAGACATGGGACAACCCCTCGCGGAAGTAGCATCCCCCGAGGGGCCGAAACAATCCGCCCGGCAACCCCTGGGGACTACGTCTGGTTTTTGCCCCGAAGGGGCCGAAACAATCCAGCCCAGGGCAACGCCCTGGGGACACGGGACAACGCCTCACGGACTCTTGGTTTTTGCCCCGAAGGGGCCGAAACAATCCAGCCCAGGGCAACGCCCTGGGGACACGGGACAACGCCTCACGGACTCTTGGTTTTTGCCCCGAAGGGGCCGAAACAATCCAGCCCAGGGCAACGCCCTGGGGACGCACCGGCGATCCATTTTGACCAAGCCCTGAAAAGGCGCAACACGGTAACACCCTTGCCTTTCTGTCTCTCAATCACTTGCGATGGACAATCGCGAGGTCCCCTAGGTATCGAGCGCGGGTCTCGGCCCTTTCAGGGCATCGGTTATTCACGTGTTCCGTACCCAGGGCGTTGCCCTGGGCTGATTTGTGGCTGCCCCTTCGGGGCGTCGGAAAAGCACGCCCGATTCCAAGACGGTCGCCTCGGGCCGGTGTCGCGATCAGGTCACGAGGACTCCGCTCCTTCCATATCGAACAACGTGCGTTGCTGCGGCGTCGAGACCTTGACGGCGGCGCTCTCGATGCCGCTCCAGCCGGTGACGACTTCATTATAAGCCCGAGCGTCCTCGGCACGGCCGGCCCGTTCGCAGAGCGTGTAAAGGCGATAGGCCAACTGCCGCGCCGCTTCCGCCTTGGCGCCACGCCGGCGAGCACCCTGGCCGCGCCGCTGTCGCCGTCCGCGTTGTAGGCGCGAATGAGCTGGTGAAGCGCTTCCCAGACCGGAAGGCGGGCGTCATGCGCCGGGTCCCAGTCGGCCGGGTACTCCTTCCACTTGAGTAGCCGCACGTTGCCGCCGCCGGACTCGACCACGCCGGCCTGCTGCACCCCGGCGACGCTCGTCCCCTTGGCACGGGCCAGCGTGTCGGCCTCGCCGAACTTGCCGGTCTCCCAGCCGTGCTGCTCGAACCAGTGCAGGCAGAATTGCGTATCCGCGTCGAAGTCGTCCTCGGCCAGGAAGCGGTTGATGAGTTGCAGCGCGGTCTTCACGGTCATCGGCGTGCCGTCGGCTTCGAGCACGGCGTCGTACCGGCTGAAGATCGCCATGCCGGGGCCGATGATCGCCTGCGACAGGTCCACCGGGGCGACCGGCGAGTGCAGCCCTTCACTCTCGCGGGTCATGGCGTCCAGGGCCAGCGGTAGCGCCTCGTTGAGCATGCGGACGAATTGGCGGCGCGAGATCGTTCCTGCGGCTTTCGCCCGCGGCCGGCAGACGAGGATGATTGATGAAGCGAGGGCGTTAGATCCGATGTCGCGGACTCGTCCGAGAGCGTTCTGTTCGCATCGGCCAAGTGCCGGTGATGGTCAGCCCGGACTTCAACACCGCATCCAAGAAAGGTTTCCCAGCCGGTGCTGTTCGTGCCCTTCGTTTTCAGTATCCGACTGCTTAAAGGCGTAGTAGATGGTGATGGGGGCGGCTGGATGAGCCTGCACGGCGAGGTTGTGCATCGCTTGCGTCATGCCATCGAGAAAGAACTTCTCGGCCTTCTCTTGGTGCCATGACGAAACGGCTGGCGTGGTGAAAAGTTGGCCTTGCACCATCACGTCGCTCCTGCCGGATCTGTTGCGCATTTCGGCTCGGCGTACGCCTGCCTCCTCAGCGATTGGACCGATGCCCCCAGCTTCTCTCGGCACCAATCCAGGACGTCGCGAACTCGGCATCGCTCCAAGGCCTCGCCGATGGCCTGCGCAGTCCGGGTCGTGACCATCGCCCCCAGGCTCAGCACCAACCCGGTGAACCCACTCTTGGATTGGCCATCTTCCAGGCCCTTCAGTTTGCCGAAACACGACTCCAGCACCTCCGTCGTCCCGGGCAGGACCTCTCCCGTTCGCGCCTGCGAGGACTCGGCCGTCACGAAGGCGACCAATCGCTCGCGCAATGCCGCGCGCGGCCCCCTCCGAGGCGGGGGGCAGCGCGGCGGCCAAGTCCGAGCCCCGCTCCCACGTAGAGGCCGCGGCATCGAACGAAGTCCAAGGCCCCCTCGATCAGGTCATGGTAGGCCGACCATGCGGCCAGCGACTCCCGGAACTCGGCCAGCCAGCCCAGCTTCTCCCGCACCCGATCCGCCGTCTCGGGCAGCCGCTCCAACCGGCAAGGGATCGTCGAGCAACGCCAGGGTCTGCCGGCCCCATCGGACCAGTTCACCGAGGTTCATGAACCGCGACTTCGAGCGCTGGCTGGGAGGCACCAGGCACGCCGCGGGGGTCTGCTGGATCGCGAACTTCGCCTGCGCCGCCAGGCCGGTGAATCGCTTCCAGTGCTCATCCCCCTCCAGAGAGGGCCTTGAGCAAGCACGCCGCCTTGTGCTTGATGTCGTACAACTCGCTCGTCTCGGGATGCTGCTCGGCGGAAGATCTCGATCGCCCCATGGAGGTCGGCCGCGTGGTCACTGAGGATCGCGCGGGGGCGCCCGTCTTGGCCACGGCGTCCTCCAAGCACACGGCCACCGTCCGCTTGGTCGCGCTGTCCATCGGGACCAGGTCGATCAACTCCATGTCCTGATGGCACAATGGCCCGGCGATCGCGAACTCACCGAGCCTGAAGGCCGAGGATGACCAGGCACTTGCACGGCCCGATCTGGATGGAATGGTCGACCATCCAGACCCAGTCGTCGGCGATGATCTTGGGGCGAACCAAGGCCGCCAGCCCGATCCGCAGCAACCAGAGCCGACCGGTCGACCACGCCGGGGATGCCTCCTCGGGGCACGACGGTGGCAGGAACAGATCCAACGCGCCCGCGGCACAACGAAAGGACGCCCCGTTGTCGATCACCATCGACACGAACCGTTGCACCACGCCCAGCGGATACTGCTGGCCGCGAGCCACCTGCTGCTCGGTCGCGTCGAACCTCAGTGGGTCGCCACCTCGGTCGTTTTTTTTCCCGTCGTCAGCGCCGCGACCTCGGCTTGTAGGCCGACGACCTGAGCCTCGAGGTCCGCCAATTGGCCGTGGGCTCGTTCGGCCTTGAGTCGCCACTGCTCGCGGCTCTTGGTGAGGTCGGCCACGCGGTTGGTGAGGTGTTTGAAGGACGCCTTGAGGGCCTGGTACTTGCCCTTCCAAAGGTCGCGGCTCTTGCGGAAGCACCAGGCCAAGGCGCCCGGCCGGCTCTTGTAGCCCTTGGCCGTCGGCTTGGGAGCGGGAGTCGTGGTTTCGCTTGGAAAGGGTGGCGTCCATGCGTCTCTCCTGTTGCCTTGTCCTCGAGGAAATCGGAAACGAGCCCAGGCGCAACGAAAGAGACAGGATCAGGCAGGGTATGAGTCGTCCAACTCGTCCGGCCAGGGGAGTAATTCTTCGGCCTTCGGTACCGAAATCGTGGCAAGCATCTAGGGACCGAAGCGATCGACGGAGCCAAACATAGAAGAAATCCGATAGATCGGCGTATCCGATATTGTCGTAGTAAGGCGGATCGGTTGAAAGAATTTTGACTGTCAGGATTTTCAGCGGCGTTGAGCTGATCAGCTAGTGCCAGGTGAGCCCACGGTAGACTGCTTGCTATTTACTACGAATCCAGGATTCTTCCGAGAAGTCGCCCGAATGCGCGCAAACGGATTGGCTTCCGCAAGTCCCAGGCCATGGAAGGCTTGGCGTGCGAATGTCGAGACGAGTTGCTCGCGTGCCATGTCGACTTCCCATGTGCGAAACGAGTCGAAGCTCGATCGCAACTGGAGCGCCAACGCCAAATAAACACTCACCGCTTCGGCATAGGCCTTGGCACCGGTGCCACCAGCGTCGAGGCTGCGGTCGTCGTCGGGCAGGCCGGCCGCAACGGCATCCCGCCGAATCCGCTCCCGCGCCTCGCCAACCAGATCGCTGAACGTGGTCAATGCCACCAACTGCCGTGGGGTAAAGAGGTCGCCAAACGTGCAGCATCCCGTAAAGTTGGCAACGCGAAAACCGAGAGCCTGGTCGGGAATCTAATAGATCAGGCTTCCAGTCGGGCTTGGCGTTGGCCGCGAGTCTTCTGTTCGTCGATCGGTGCAAGGTAGACCCGCCCGCGTGTACCCTCCGCGACAATGGCCATCAGCTTCTGCCCATCCGCCCGGCCAAGGCTTCTTCACGGATGTATCGTAGAGTCATCGGCGTGTTCGACATACAGGCAGCGGAAACCCTTCTGCTTCCCGAACGATAGTTCCCGCCTTCGCCTCGGCCGGGGGCTTGCCAACTCTTCACTGTGAACGTGTACCCAGCCTTGCCGATCACCGGCTCGACGTAGGATTCCTTCCCCTCCTTGCTGCTCAGGATGAACGTGCTGGCGAGCGGCACCTCGACGTGCGAGAACGCCGGGTTCGGACTTTTCACCGTCCGCGCCCAGAGCCAGGCGATGACGGTGAGCTTCTCGCCTTCGTACTGCTCCAGGTCCGGCCGCTCCTTGACCATCGCCTTGGTGATCTCGATCGGCGGGTACAGATGGCCGATCCGCTTGAAGGCTTCATCGCGCATCCAGGCCCCGTAGCGGCGAACGTCCTCGGCCAGCCCGGCCGCGCCGCTCCAGGTCACCAAGGGATTCTTGGCGTCGGGGTGAACCGGCGGCTTGCCGGCGAACTTCGGTGGGATCTCGATCATCGCCTTGTTGATGAGCACGGCGACGGGGTTCAGGTCGCTGGCGAAGGCTTCGAGGCCGAGCCGCTGGGCTTCGAGCGGGATCGTCCCGCCTCCGGCGAAGGGATCGTGCAGGCCGGGCATCTTGTCGGGGTTGAAGAGTTCCTTCGCCTGCGGGTGATCCTTGTTCAGTTCGCACGTCTCCCGCCAGCTTTGCCGGATGGCTTCGCGGGCCGGCTCCAGCACGGCCTCGTTGGTGGTGTTCTCCCAGGGCACCAGGTCTTCGATGATCTTGAACAGCCGGGCGCGGGCCTTGGTCCAGTGTCCTTTCACCTGTTGATTCGGCTCGACGCCGGGGTTCTGGCACCGCCAGAGGTCTTCGGGATCGTGAACGAGCTGAGCGAAGATGACCGCGCGAGCGGCTGCCAGCGGACGTCGTGCCCACCAGAGGTGCAGCGTGGAGGGGTGGCCGTGGCGGATCGACTTCTCGCGGGCCGCCGCGGCGTTGATGGCGTCGAGAGGCAAGGCCACCTCGATCAGCTTCTTCGGCGAAATGACTTGGGGAGGGATGAGGGATGAGGGATGAGGGATGAAAGAAGGAGGGTCATTTCGCATTCGTCTTCACCTTCTTCGAGATGGTTGTGAGGATCGCGGTCAGTTGGTTGCACTCGTCTTGCAAAGGAGCTAGTCGCGCGCCTGGCATTAGCTCGGCCTCGACGAGGAGTTCAAGCCAGTAACAGGTTTCTTCCAGCTCTTTGAGGCAATCGCCGAGTTTGGAGACGAATTCTGCATCCGATCGTGCCCGGTGCGCCTCGCGGAAGTTGGCACCGACAGACGTGCCAGAACGCAGAACCTGCTTACCGATCACTTGTGCTTCAGTTCTCGTCGGCAATTGTGAATAAAGCCGAATGACACGCAAGGCAAACTGCTTTGTTCGCACGCGAAGATCCACACGCTCCTGTGACTCTTCCTCCGTCATCTCATTTGTCTTGCTTTCATCCCTCATCCCTCATCCTTTCCGTAGAGAATCTTCATCCGTTCTCAGGCGGGGGCTCGCCCACCTCCGTGAATTCATACAGGGACCTGTCGCACTCGATCGTCCCCCATGGGGGGATCCCGTCGGGATCGGCCTCCAGCTTCCCGACGTAGAATTCGTCGCGTTGTAAACCTCGGCGAAAGCATGCCTGATAAGCGTCGACCTCCGACCGCGCGATGACCACGCGCTCCTCGCCGTGGTACGCCGCCCACTTCCGATGATTCCGTCGGTCCATGAGCAGTCGGGGCAGGTCTCGCCAGAACGCCTGTTGCGAGCGGAGGATCCCTGGCGGGATGTCCGGGTGAGGCTCGTCCGCAGGTCGTTGTGGTCTTTCCGCCAGGCGCGCGTAATCCTCGGCGCGGACCAGCACAAAGGCATCGTGCGTCACGGGATCGATGATCCGCACGGGCTGGCCCTGCGCCATCGCCTGCCGCTGTTCGGAATCCAGTTCGATCATGGCTCGCCTCCGAAATACGATTTTACTGAAGGATTGGCAGAGTGGACAGGGCCCAACCGGAGTCGGGGCCGGCTACCGATTCGCCCGTTTGCGCAGTTCGGTGATCGAATAATTCACGCTGGCCGCGCCCCAATCGGGCTCGCGCTGGAACGGATTGGTGAGGTAGTGCGGCCCTTCGGTGCTATCATCCGGGTTCACGAAGACGATGGCCAGCACGAACTTCTCGCCCTGGTTGAAGGCGTAGAGGATTTCGTTCCGCGTCACGGTGATGGTGTCGGCCCCCTTGACGCGGCCCTTGACCTCGATGTGCTTCGGGTCGGTGCCGTTCGGCGGGTAGCTCGACACATCCCAGCCGCACTTCTGGGCCGAGACATCGACGACGCGGTGCGCCCTTGGCTTCCTCGGCCTTGATGACCGCCTGCATGGCCAGCGTCTCGATTCTCTTGCGGGCCGCGGCGTCGGCGGCGCTCAGGGCCGGGCCTTCGCCGCGCAGCTTGCGGAGCAGCCCGCCGGCACGACCAGCGCCCCGCCGAGGATGACCGGCGTGCCGTTCTGCACCTGCCGCATCGCCTGGAGTTCCTTCTTCCGGCCTTCGAGCCGGCTTTGCAGGTCTTCGAGCGTCTTCTTCACGTTGTCGAGGTTGAGCCGGACGTCCTTGCCTGTCGCGAGGTCGTCCTTGAGCTTGATCTCGCGGTCGGTCCAGAAGGCGATTTCCTTGGTGAGCCGCTCGTGGACGGCGGCGAGCGTCTTGTCGACGTGCGCGACGCGGCGGTCGGCGACTTCCTTGAAGTGTTCGGGCACGAGCGTGGCGGCGGCGAGCGCGACGGCCTTCTGCTCCTGGTCGGTGCGAATCCACGGGGCGGTCGAGGAGGTCCTTCGAGCAAGGGGCGGTCCGACTCGGCCAGCGGTTCGAGGTCGAGGTGCGGTGCCCAGCCGGCGAACGCGGCGGACCCGTCCGGGTTCACGCGGATGAACTGCATCCGCCTGGAGAGCGTGGCCCCGTCGCCGGACTTCACCTCGTGCGTCAGCAGGAACAGCAGCCAGGGCTGGTCGGTGTCGTCGGCCGGATCGACGAGAACGGCCCCCTGCCGGAGCAGGTTGGCGTTCTGTTCGAGGATCATGTCGGTCATGGCGAGCATCAGCGGGTGGCCGGGGTGCATCAGCACGGCGCGGGCCAGGCCGGGCTTGTCGAGCGGTTGGAGGGCGTCGCGGGTGAAGGCGATGCGGTCGTACCGCTTGAGGATCGGCTCCTGCTCGCGGCGGTTGCGGCCGGTGAGCCGGCGGTCCCGTTCGCGGATCGCGGCGGGGACGTGGGTGATCTCGTAGCGTCCGGCTTCGCGGCGGTGGATCGTGCCGCCGAGCTGGTCGAACGCCTTCAGGAAGAACGACCGCACGAAGAACGGCTGGAGCCGGCGGGCCTCGGCCCGTTCCATCTCCTCCTTCACCGCGAAGAGCCGATCCGGCGACATCGTCTCCTGGGCCAGGGCGCCGCGGTCGAGCAACGCCTTGAGGTGGTCGTGGTCGAAGGCGTGGTCGATCTTCTGCGTCAGCTTGGCGCGTACTTCGGGCTGGTCGCCGTAGCGGATGGCCTCGCATGAGCAGTTCCTTGAGGCTGACCCCCTCGAACACGTCGCCGAGGATGTCGAAGACGCGACCCTTCAGCGCCTCGCTCTCGATTTGCAGCTTTTCCAGCAGTCGGTGGTAAACGTCGCCTTCGCGAGTCTCCTTGGCGACGAGGTTCCAGAGGTGGCAGACCTCGGTCTGGCCGATGCGGTGGATGCGGCCGAACCGCTGTTCGAGGCGGTTGGGGTTCCAGGGCAGGTCGTAGTTGACCATCAGGTGGGCGCACTGGAGGTTCACGCCTTCGCCGGCCGCGTCGGTGGCGATCAGCACGCGGACATCGGGGTCGGAGCGGAACAGGGCCTGCGACTTCCGGCGCTCGTCGCGGTGCGTGCCGCCGTGGATGGTGACGATGGCCTCGTGCGTTCCCGAGCACGCCGGCGATCTTCGCGTGCAGGTAGTTGAGCGTGTCGCGGTGTTCGGAGAAGAGGATGATCTTCCGCTGCCGGCCGGAGGCGTCGTGCATCTCGGGGTTGTTCTGCAAGCAGCTTCGAGAGCTCTTCCCACTTCCGGTCCTTGCCCGACGCGACCACCGCTTTCGCCTGCTGCTCGAGCGACTGCGAGGATGCGGATCTCGTCTTCGAGCTCGGCGATGGTCTTGGCGGCCGTCGCCTGATCGACGAGCTTCTCTTCGAGGGTTTCCTGCTCGTCGGCGTTCAGGTCGTCGTCGTCCTCGGGGACGTCGTCGAGCGTTTCGGCCAGGACCGACTGGCCGCGACTCGCCGAGCTTCTCGGCTCGCAGCCGTTCGGAGAGGCGTTCCTTGCGACGGCGTGAGCGACTGGTAGATGGCCTCGGGGCTGGAAGCGAGCCGGCGCTGCAGCGTGGTGAGGGCGAACCCGACCGAGCCCTTGCGCGAGCCCGCGAGCAGATCGGCCTTGCCCATCTCCGTCTGCACGTACTCGGTGACGGCTTCGTAAAGGGCGGCCTCGGCGTCCGAGAGCTTGTAGTTGACGGTGTACGCCTTGCGTTCGGGGAAGAGCGGCGTGCCGTCGAACTTGACGAGTTCCTCCTTCACCATCCGTCGCATGAGGTCGGTCGCATCGACCTTGTGGACGCCGTCGCGGAACTTGCCGTAGAAGCGGTCCGAGTCGAGCAGCGAGAGGAAGAGCTGGAAGTCTTCTTCCTTGCCGTTGTGCGGCGTGGCGGTCATCAGCAGCAGGTGCCGGGTGTCCTTGCCGAGTGCTTCGGCGAATCGGAAGCGGCCCGTCTTCTCGAGCTTCGAGCCGAAGAAGTGGGCGGCGAGCTTGTGGGCCTCGTCGAAGACGACCAGGTCCCAGCCGGCGGCGCAGAGCTTGGCTTGCAGCTCGTCGTTGCGGGCCATCTGGTCGAGCCGGACGATGATCTGCTGGTGGTCCTCGAACGGGTTGCCGCTCGGCGAGGCTTCCTCCAGGGCGGATGAGAAGATGCGGAACTCCAGGCCGAACTTCTCGAAGAGCTCGTCCCGCCACTGCTCGACGAGGCTGCCGGGCGCGACGATCAGCACGCGGCGGGCGTCGGCCCGCATGACAAGCTCGCGGATGTAGAGGCCGGCCATGATCGTCTTGCCGGCCCCGGGGTCGTCGGCGAGGACGAACCGCAGCGGCTGGCGCGGCAGCATCGACTCGTAAACGGCCGTGATCTGGTGCGGCAGCGGCTCGACGTTCGAGGTGTGGACGGCCATCATCGGGTCGAACAGGAACGCGAGGTCGATCCGCTTGGCTTCGCAAGCGAGCTGGAACGCGGCGGCGTCGCCATCGAAGGCCCAGGGGCGTTCGGTCGTGGCGAGGGCAATCGTCGCCTCGTCGGCCGTTCCGAGCAGCCGCTCTTTGAGGGTTCCGTCGGGCAGCTTGTAGAAGACCTGCACCGCGCCGTCGGCGATCACGTTGACCGCGACGACCGTGCAAACCCGGTCCGGTTCGAGGCCGACGAGGGCGAGGCCAGGTTTCAGTTCGGCAAGCTGCATGATCGATCCTCCTGGCCACATCCTCGCGGCGGACAGGCAGCTTTGCCGGCTTCGGCCCGGAGCCATCGTGTCTTAAGCGACACTCCCACAATCCGGCCGGACTCGGCGATCCTGATGGACTCGTTCGAGTTCGTCATGCGCCAGTCCCGTCCCGATGGTCAATCCTTGTACAGTACCAAACTCTCCAATAGGTCGCAAAGGCCCTGAAGCCGGTCCCCCTCGTTCTCTCGAGTTCTTCCGTGTGTGGGCGTGGTGGGACTGTTGCTGAGGGAGATCGGGTCAACGATTCGGAGCCTGTGCGAGGCAGCCTCGCTGTGGCACGATGAAAAGTCGACCTTGAACGGTCCTGGCAGTCCGAAATCACCCCTGACCTCGACCGAAGGGCTCCCGCCTTCGGAGTGGGCTCGCGAGCCCAAGTGCCTTTGTCGCCGGGTCCTACGATGGTCTCGTGAGACCTTCGGTCAGGCACTCCGGCGGGGTCAGGAGACCACTGCGGTGAACATCTTCCGGGGGCGTCATCTCGCGATGGCTTCGAGGAAACGGAATGAATTCCGTTCTACGTCGCGGCGTCCGGCCGTAGAACGGAATTCATTCCGTTGGGCCGCAGGCCCGGTTCTCTACACCCGAAGATGTTCACCGCAGTGGTCAGGAGACCCGCGCCGAACAGAGACCTTCGGTCCCGCAGACGGCGGGGTGCTGAGGTCGGTCCGGAAGCTGCCCTCCAAGGGTTTTGCCGGCGGAGCCGGCTTCGGGCCTTGGCTACAATTCCCGGATATCGGAACGTATCATGAATCCAGGGGATCAGCATTCTGCTTCTTCTCACACTATTTCATCGGGACAGAACATGCCCGCTCGCCGACCTGCGAAAGCTAAAGGACTGACCATCGGTGATCGATCGATCTCGGCCCTGGTGGGTGGCGTCTGCGGATTCTTGACGATGCTGCTAATCTGGTTGCTCGTCATGTATTGGGGAGGACGTTTTGGGCAGGACGTCGTCATGCCATTCTACTGGACGTGGGTCGCGGGAGGCATCGCCGCCGCGGTGAGCTTCGCCGCGGGTCCGGAGCGGATGATGGACGGATTCGGGAACCTCTGGCGAGCGATCGCCTGGCTCTTTTATTGGGTCTGACGGTCGAACATCGGCAAGGCCGGCAAAGTCGGCGCAATCCGCATGTCTTTCCCGAGACGCATGTGAAACGCGCTCTTGATGGCCCACGATGAAGCCTACGAAACCCGGTTTCGTAGGTTTCGTAGGCTGGTGGGGCCAGGAATGCATCAGATTTCACGGCCGTGCGAATCGGTCGCATCGTATCAAGAGCGCTTAACGAATGAGGCGACCACACAGCGTCGGCATCGGCCACCCTACAAGCCCGAAGCGCCAGCGAGTGGATTCCGGCGGAGAACCGCCACGCACTCGCTGGCGCTTCGGGCTGGTAAGAGAAACTTCCCTCCGAGCCCGACGCGCCAGCGAGTGGATTCCGGCGGGAACCCGCCACGCACTCGCTGGCGCTTCGGGCTGGTAAGAGAAACTTCCCTCCGAGCCCGACGCGCCAGCGAGTGGATTCCGGCGGGAACCCGCCACGCACTCGCTGGCGCTTCGGGCTGGTATGAGTGGCGTTCGCGTCGAGCTGCGCAAACCATTCGTGAAGCCTCGAGACGACTTGCTGGCCCTACCGGAAATGGAGGACCCGCACGAACCACCCAGACACGGTCGAAATCGATCGATTCACGACCGGCGATCACAGGCTGCGCTCGATCAGGTGCGCTCGAGGTTCCGAGGCTGGGGCATGCCGGGTACGGCCGGGGCCTGGTCGAAGAACGTGTCGCGGTCGCGGGTGATGGCCTGGGGGATGAGCTGGTCGCTATGGGTCGAGACGCCTGCATGCTTGCGGATGCCCGTGCCGATGGCCATCACCTCGACGAGCCCCGCGCCCAGCTCGTTGATGAAGATCTTGACGCCGATCACCGCGTCGGCCTTCAACTCCTCAGCTTCGAGGCGGATGTGATTGAGGCAGTTCTCACGGGCGTCGTAGACCAGTCGTGTGACCTCGTTGATCTCGCCCCGGGCGAACGATTGGAAGAACGCCGAGATGCCGCCGGCAAGGCCCAGCGCGTAGACGCTCGTCCCCAGCAGGAGGCGGAGCGGCGCATAGCCCAACTGGGTCAGGTTCCAAAGCTCTTCTCCCGTCAACTCGGAGGTGTACGGTGTTTTCGGCTGCCCGAGCGCCGGGTTGTACGACCCGGTGCCCACCATGAGCATCTCCCGGACGCCAGGCCCGAACGGAATGATCCGCGTGATGACGTCAACCACGGCGTTGCACCCGCGCTCGGCGGCCTCGGCCTCCAGCCGCTCGAGGGCCAGGTGGCGCGTGTGGTTGTACATGTTCGAGAATTCCTTGACCTCGCCCCGCCGCGCGAAGACTTTCAGACCGCCCGCGATCCCCCGCGCGATCCCCAGCGCATAGGCGACGTTGCCGATCACGAAATGCCGGGGCTCGTAACCCGAGTCGATCTGACAGAACAGGTCCTGCCCGGAGCAGGCCGTCGAGAAGAACGGGCCGGGGTTCCCCTGGCTCTTCAGCGACGAGCCGATGGCCAGGAACTCCATCAGGTTGCCGAGCTTCCTCAGCTCCGAGGCGACGCCCGTCAATCCCCGATCCCCCTCGTCGATCGCCTCTTGCTCCAGCCGGCTGATCGCGGCGTGTCGGCCGTCAACGATGAGCTGGGTGATGCTGCCGATCTCGCCGCCCGAGAGCGTCTTCAGCCCGCTGGTGATCCCCCGGAGCAACCCCAGCGAGTGGACGCTGTTGCCCACCACGATGTTCCCCGGGTCGTAACCCTTCTGCGCCAGACAGTAGATCTCGTTCCCCGATAAGCCCGTCATCAACATCGTCGTGGGCCCCTGGAATCGCGACGGGTCATGGCGAGGGGAACGTCCCCGACGACACGAGCCCGCCCGATATCGTATCCCCGGCCCCGATCGTGGCCGGGAGCACACTCTCTGTAAAGGGATTCGACGCGGGAGCGACCCTATTCAGTCCCGATCCGCACAAGGACGGCGATCCGTGGCCGATCGGCCGAGGGAAAATGCCCGAGGATTCCGCTGGACGCCACCTCCTAGACCCCCTCACCCCAACCCTCTCCCCGTTGGGGCGAGGGCGATAAGTTGTTCTGGTTACCGAGCTGAGCGGGAAGACGCGGTCGTTTTCACCTCGCCCCCCGGGGAGAGGTCGGCCGCAGGCCGGGTGAGGGGGTCTGGGAGGCGGTGTTCGGCGACAAGCGACAAAATGCCCGAGGATTCGACCGCAGTGGACCTCGGTCCGGCCCACCTGGCCTGGTCCGCGTCCGTAAACCGAATGCCCGACGAGTGCTCGGTCTACCCATGCGGGAGCGGTTTTAGCGGAGATGGACCGTAGCAGGTTGTTGGCGCGGGGGCGTCTGGCCCTTACGATGACATTGCGTCCGATGGATGGACTGAGATCGGTTGAATCCCCTTGAACTCGCGGACTCGTCGCGGCGGGGGTGACCTTCACGGACCAGGCCGCTCGACCGAGCGGGGTATCTGCTCGACCGACCGGCCAAGACGGATCGGGAGTGGAGGAGGCGTCCGTGCGTGCCGTTCTCCCGTTGGATTTGTCCCTTTGGCCTTCGACCAGGATGAGGACCGCACCCGTGCGACGATTATTGATCGGTTCGACCCGTCCGCGTCGCTGGGGATGTGAGCGCGTCGGGGACATCGGCTCGCCCGATTGGCGGCCGGTGGCTGACCTGGCTCGTCGTGCTCGCGGGGTTGGCGGCCCCGTCGGGCCTCCAGGCCCAGACCGCGAAGGTCCTGGGCGGAACCGCCAGCCGACCAGCGCGTCGGAGCCGCGCCCCTGTCCCGGTACATCCCCAAGGACAACTTGGCTCGTCTATGCCGAATTCGCAGGGCTCGACGCCCATGCCGCGACCTGGAACAAGACGGCCGCCTACCGTCTCCTCACCGAGACGCCCCTGGGCGTGATGCTCGAGGCCGTCGCCGGCCAGCTCCTGGACAAGGCCCTCAGCTACGTCCCCAACAACAAGGTGACCGGCCCCGAGTGCGTGACCCTGATCAAGCATGTGGCTCGATCCGGATGGGCTGGGCGGCTTGCACGTCATCCCCAAGGCGGGCGACTCCGCGCTCACCGCCTCAATTCCACGCCACCCTGGTCTTTCGGGGCGCTTCGAGCAAGGAGATCCGGTCCATTTCGGCCCGGTCCTGTGATGGCTGATGGGATTCACGGAGTGAAGCCCCGGATCGAGCACAAGGACGACCGTCCGATGGTGGTCGTGGCCCGTCCCGCGAGCCAGGCCCGGATGGCCGGGCCGTCCTGGGCCTGGTGGGCCGAGAAGGAGCGACCTGGTCATCAACACGACCTTCCCGGCGGGTGCCGACGCGGTCCTCGCCGCGCTGGACGGCAAGATCCCCAGCGCGACCGATCACCCGATCGTCAAGGAGCTCTCCAAGCCCGAAGCCGATTTCGACCCGGTCTGCATCGCCTTCCTCGATATCGCCAATTGCCCCAAGACTTCGCCGGATGACCGAAGTAATCAACAAGATCAGCGAGGCGGGCATCCAGCGGATCGATTATCGTTGGGGCTTCGACGATGATGCCCTGATGTCGATCACTCGAATCATCGCACCCAAGCCACGCAAGCCCCTGCTGGCGCTCTTCGATCAGCCGGGGTTCGCCCGGACGGCGCTGCTGCCCATGCCGGATGGAGTCGAATCGTTCGTGGAGTTATCGATCAGCCCCAACCAGTTGCTCGACACGATCGGCGAGCTCGGCCCGTCGGTCAAGGACCAGATCGACGAATTCACCGAGACGGTCGAGACGACCGGGAAGATGGATCTTCAGGAAGGACCTGCTGGCACACCTCGGCCCGCGGATGGTTCTCTACGCGGCACCCGGTCAGTCGGCCACGGCCACCAATGAATCGTTCGAGACGAGCTGGCTCCAGGGATTCAATCCGGCGAAGGCGATCGCGGCCTTGCAGACGCTCCCCAAGATCACCCTGGTCGCGGAGGTCAGCGATCCGATCAAGTTCGGCAGGGCGCTGGACGGCGCCGTCATCGCCATGAACAACGAGCTGAAGGCCAAGGCGCTGGAGAAGGCCGCGGAGGAGGCCGCCGAAGAGAAGCCCGGAAGCAAGGGGGCCGCGGTGGCAATGCCGGCCGGGCCGGCGGCGGCCGGCCGGGCGCGGCGGGCAAGGGGGCCTCGCGTCGCCGCTCCTCCGACACGCCCGCCCCGAAATTCGAGCCGATGGCCGGAAAACCCGAGGGGGTCAAGGCCTACATGCTCCGGACCCCCAGCGACTCGGCCCTCCGGCTGGGCCCGCCCGGCTTCCGGCCCGTGATCCGGCTCGAAGGGAAGTACGTGGCGATCTCGATCGTGTCCGATGCCGCGGAGTCGGCACTCAAAGCCGTCAAGCGCAAGGAGTGGAAGCCATCGGACGACGTCCAGCGCGCCTGCGAGCGGTTGCCGGCGAAAATCGTGATGCTCGGCCTGGTTGACCCCCGCGAGATCCTGCCCACTGTGCTGGCCAGCTTTCCGGGCACGCTTCAGACGATGATCAATGCGGCGGTCGTTCTCCGCTCCGGCATGCGTGCCGGTGGCGGAAACGCCCCAGGCGGCATGAATCCACAGAACCGACCCGGACCCGGGGGCATGATGGGTCCCGGGCTGGTAACGGGGCCCCCCCGGCCATGGGGCCGGGTAGTCGGCGAGGCCCCGGGATGTCCGGCCCCGGCGATGCCTGGTGGCCCTGGAGGTGCCCCCGGTGGTGCCCGAGGCTCCCGGCGGGAACAATCCCGCCGGCTCCTCCGACGGAACGATCGTGCTGAAGGTTGATGCCGACAAGCTGCCCCAGGCCGAAGCGATCCGGTCGCGGCTCTTCCTGACCACGGTTTCCGTGGACGTCTCGGATCAGGAGATCCGGCTCGTCACCCGGAAGGCGTTCCCGAACCTGTTCAACTGGGCGGTTTTTGGGATCTCGGCGACATTGTCAGCTCAGATGCAGGTCCAGCAAGCTGGGAATGCCGGGCAGGCCCCCGCGGCCGGTGCTCCCGCAGCCGGGCCGGGAGCGGGCGGCTCCTCCCAGCAGGCGGCCAGGCGGGGCGATGCCCAGTCGGGGCGGCGGTGGGCGGCGCGGCGGTCGGGGGCCAGGTTGATCGCCATGATCGCCCCAGGGTCCGCTCGATAGGAGAAGATCAACTCGATCAGATCGTCTCGATTCTAGTTGTCGTGCAGCCCTCCTCAATCGCCCGGATCGAGGGCTGGAACTGCCGCCAGACCATTCGGCCGTCGACCATGACGGCCGGATGGTCGGCCGGCCGGTCGCCGAAGCCCGGAGTGGGCCGTACGCGGCCGACGGGCCAGAGCCGGCGAGATCCACTGACCTCCCGCGAATCCGGGGCGGGAGGCGGTCAAGTCCTGATTGAAGCCGCAAGTGTGCCGCACCTCTCCCTGCCTTTCCCTCGTCGCAGGAAAGGACTTTTTCAGTACGCCTTGGAGGTGCGGCTGAGACGATGTGAAGAAATCGATTTCAGATGACAAATTCCGAATTGCGAATGGAGATAAAGCCTGATTTCAAAGGCATTTATGAATTCGCGATTCGCAATCTGGTATCTTTCATCGGATTCTTTCACAAGCTCTGAGAGGATGTGAAGAAATCGATTCCGGATGATGGATTCCGAATTGCGAATGGAGATAAAGCCTGATTTCAAAGGCATTTATGAATTCGCGATTCGCAATCTGGTATCTTTCATCGGATTCTTTCACAAGCTCTGAGGCCCGGGTGGTTGGTGTCCCCGATGGTCTACTTCGTCATGTCGGCGTCTCCGGATCGCGGGTCTGCGACACCTCGCGGGGACGGGCCCGCGTTCCGGTCGTGCCGGCGGCGCTTCTCAGTGGAGGCCCTACGATGGAATTCGTGAATGAAGTGACCGCGTTTCTGGAAAACAAGCCAGGGCGTCTCGCCAAGATCTGCTCGGCGCTGGCCCAGGAGAAGGTGGATATCCGGGCGCTCTCCGTCATGGAGACGGAGGGCCCGAGCGTCTTGAGGTTCATCACCTCCGACCTGGAGTTGACCAAGTCCGTCCTGACCTCGCTGGGGACGGAGTTCCGGATCACCGAGGTCCTGGCCGTTCAGATGGAGAATCGCACCGGTTCGCTGGCCAAGGTCCTGGAGCGGCTCGCGGAAGAACACATCAACGTGGAGTATGCCTACACCTCGACGATGTCGTCGCCGGGCAAGGCGCTGGGGGTCTTCCACACGTCCAACCCCAAGCGTGCGGCCCAGATCCTGAACGAGTCCGCGAACCCGGCCTCGTCGGCCGGTCGATCGGCGGGCCGGCGGCCGCTCCACTCCCGCTAAACGAGCGGACCGGCGTGATCGGTCCGGCCCGGGTCCGTGGCACGATCGGGCCGCGCGACGCCCGATCCGATCCGATTTCGGAGAGATCTCGCAGCCATGGCCAAGAAGAAGAAAGTCCGCGTCGCGCTCCGGAAGAACCGCCAGAAGCGGACCCGGTCGAACGACCTGACCCGCGAGTTCCGCCACGACGAGCCGGGCGCCGGCTACGGCCCCGTCGACCGATCGTGTCCGGCCGCGTGGGGAGCTTGTCGCGGCATCGGACGATCATCGAGGAGGTCGGCGCGGCGGCGGAGCTCGACGCGGCCGGCTCACCACCGGACGCCGTCGTCCTCGCGAGCCTTCGATGCGTCGGCGTGCCTCAAGGGGCTGGTGGTCCGCGTTCATGGGCTGCTCCTGATGGTCCGGGCCGACGACGGGCGGACCTATCCCTGCCATGTCCGCGGCCTGCTGAAGAACCTGGCGATCGAGGGGCGGAACATCGTCACGGTCGGCGACCATGTCTGGTTCCGCCCGGCCGGCTCCTCGGGAGCCGAGGGGCTGGTCGAGCGGATCGAGACCCGCCGAGGCGTGATCACCCGCGGCTATCGCAATCGCCAGCAGGTCATCGCCGCCAACGTCGACCAGGTCATCATCGTCTCGGCCCTGGCCGAGCCCGGGCTCAAGCTCGGCCTGGTCGACCGCTACATCGTGTCGGCCGAGATCGGCGGCGTCCGCCCGGTGATCGTCTTCAACAAGGCCGACCTCGTCGACATGGCGACCTTTCAGTGGGTCGTCGGCCTGTACGCCCAGCTCGGCTACGAGACCGTGGTGACCTCGGTGGCCGACGGTCGCGGCATCGACCGCCTTCGCGCCCTGGTCTCCCAGGGCGTCACGGCCGTCACGGGCCAGAGCGGCGTCGGCAAGAGCTCGCTCCTGAACGTCGTCCAGCCCGGCCTGAACCTGAAGGTCCGCGAGGTCTCCGACTGGACCTTCAAGGGAAAGCACACCACCACCACCGCCGAACTGATCGAGCTCGAGGCCGGCGGTTTCGTCGTGGACACGCCGGGCCTCCGTCAGTTCGAGCTCTGGGGAGTCGTCCCCGGCGAGCTCGAGGCCTATTTCGTCGAGTTCCGCCCGTTCATCCCCCATTGCCGGTTCCCGGACTGCTCGCATACCCACGAGCACGGCTGCGCCGTCAAGGACGCCGTCTACTGGGGC
>CAWJGW010000039.1:0-148860 GCA_963842405.1 uncultured Isosphaeraceae bacterium
CCGTAAGCAGGAGGCGTCTTCGCGGTAGGCATCTCCTACCCGCAGAATCCTGACGCGCTCAAGGAATTTTTTGAATCAGCCAAATCCCGGGCTGCCACGCGGGCTCAACCCAAGGCTCACCATCGCCGAACGCGTTTGCCACAAGCGGGCAATCGGCAAACCTTCCCGGTGCAGGCGGCGCGCGAGCTCCTCCACCCGGCTCGTATTATTCATCACGAGGCCCATGTTTCGGAGCCCGGCATTTCCGATCGATGGCGAATCCTCCAGCGGCTGTTCCTCGCTCGGTGCGCTCTTGAACGCGCGCCGCGCAGAAGGGAAAGGCACGGAGCTCGGGGCCGAAGCGCTCCGTCGGAAAGTCCGATGCGGCGCGGGCCGCACCGAAGTCCAACGGCGCTCGCAAGTCGAGCCGTGCCGATCTCGCGCTCATTTCGGACGGCGCCGCTCGAGCTGGGACTCTGGAGTGTCACGCGTGCCAAGGGCGCTCCTCGGGGCAAGGGGAGGGGATGCCTCAGCGGATCCTGCTCCCAGCGCGAGCGCTGCAAGGCCTGTGATCAGGACGGCCATCCCTTGCCATCCGGAGGACGCGCAACCCTGGGTGATCCCTTGAAGCTTTTTTGCGACGAACTTCATGGCGGATAGCTCATCACTCTCTCCGCCTCTGTTGTATTCGAACTCCCCATATATTGGTTGTAGTGGCTATCCGGAGCGGCTGTCCGCCGGGTACTTTCCGCGCGGTGGGGGGTGCCCAACCTCCCCGGCGCCCGGCCAAGAGACCCGCTCCGAAGCCGAGCGCGGCCACGAGCCCGAGCGCGTACAGGGATACTCCCGCAGATAATCATCGGTTGCTTCGGCGGCCCGGCGTGCCGTGCGTCCGACATGCACGGCCCCGTCCTGCACGGCGCTCCTGGCAACGATCAAGGCCGCACGCGCCTTGGCGCGGATCTTCTGAATCTCAGGGCTGTCGAGCTCCGCGATACGCTTGATCAGATCCTCGACACCGTCGAAGAGCTCGTGAAATTGCGCGTTGATCGAGTCTTGACCGGTCGAATCGTCGGGCCGGGACGTATTGCTGTCGAAGGTCGCGTTCATGGGTGTTTGCTCCTATCTTCTATGCGAAATAGCAACCATGTTTGTCTCTCAACGGGGCGGCGAGCAATCGGACGGCGCCTCATCGGCCCGTCGGAGAGGGCCCACGGCTCGCGGCCGCGGCTGACAAGGCATCGAAGAGGCTATCGTCGGGATGCTGATCGCAGCGCTTCTGCAGCGCGGCCGCGAAACTTCCCGCGCCGCCGGTATCGAACAAGTGGCCGCCCGAGCGCCCGACCGAGAAGCGTATAACCACATCATGATGGTAGTCGCGCTCTCCGGATCGGTCTCGGCGGACTGCGCGTGACGCGCCTCCCAGGCGGCGCAGTTGAGCGTGGTGAGGTCCATCGGCTTGTCGCGATTCGGTCTGACCGCCGTCACGGCCTCGAGCAGGCTCGCGCTCGGGTTGTTCTTGCATTCGGCGTCGAGCGCAAACCCGAACGAGGCCAGTGCCTCTCCGTACATGACGTGCTCGCCGGCCTTCGCCACCGAGAAGCCGAACAGCCACATCACAGTGTCGATCGCATCGATACGCGGCGCCGCGCTTTGCGTCGTGGGCCGCGCAGCGCTTTGCGCCGCGGGCCGCGCCCCGTCGGTCGAGCCGATGATCTGGTTCTCGTACTTGTCGCAGCTCAAGGTCGCGAGATTGATCTCCGCCACGCGGGCGGTGCTCGGGGCCGCGCAGGCAAGGAGCGGCGCCAAGCACGCGAGGAACGGTAGAACAGGGGCGAGCTTTGATCGGCAGGCCGGCTTCACGGGAGATATATGGCAACAGCTCGCTCACCAGGGGCGCGAAACGCCCGGATCTGACCCAGCTTTTGGCCGCGTCGATGTCGGGTGCAAAAAAACGATCCGAGACGTAATGCGCTACTTCGCCGCGGATCTGCGCATGCACGCTCTCGAGCATGGCGGAGGAGCGCGCAGGCCTATGAAAGTCGATTCCCTGCGCGGCGGCGAGCAATTCGATGCCCACCACGCCGGCGGCGTTGTCGACCATCGGCCCGAGCCGGCGCGCTGCGTGAGTGGCCATGCTGACATGATCTTCCTGGTTCGCGGAAGTGGGTATGGAGTCCACGCTGCAGGGAAAGGCCATAGTCTTGTTCTCGGAAACGAGAGCCGCGGCGGTCACCTGCGCAATCATGAACCCGGAATTGAGCCCGCTGTTCTCGACCAGAAATGCCGGCAGGCCGCTCATTTTCGGATCGACCAGCACCGCCATGCGCCGCTCCGACAGGTTGCCCATCTCGCAGAGGGCGAGCGCCAGCACGTCGGCGGCAAAAGCGACCGGCTCGGCGTGGAAGTTGCCCCCGGAGATGACGTCGCCTTGCTCGGTGAACAACAGGGGGTTGTCGGTAACGGCGTTGGCCTCGACGGAGAGCGTCGCGGCGCAGTTGCGAATCAGATCGAGACAGGCGCCCATGACCTGCGGCTGGCAGCGGAACGAGTACGGATCCTGCACACGCGAGCAGTCGAGGTGGGAGGCGCGAATCTCGCTGCCCGCGATCAGCCGCCGGTATTCGCGCCACGGCGATCTGCCCCGGCTGACCGCGCACTGATGAATGCGATCGTCGAACGGCGCATCGCTTGCCTTGAGCGCATCGACCGACATGGAGCCGGCGACAACGCCTGCCGCCAGCGCGTCTTCCGCGCCGAACAATCCCGCCAAGGCGAGAGCGGTCGACACCTGTGTTCCGTTGATGAGTGCCAGGCCTTCTTTCGCTCCCAGCTTTGCCGGAGCAAGACCAGCAATACGTAAACTCGGTCGAAGGTAAAAGGTCGGCAGGGGGATTCACCGTATTGCCAGATTCACCCCGGACGATTCGAGAGCTACCGTAAGCTCTACCTTCAGCAGCCGTTGCCGGGGGAGTAAACCAGAGCCCCGGGTAGCCAAACCCGGTTCGGCTTCCTGATCGCCCTCGTCGCACATCCACGACCTGGCCGTCATCACTTGTAGGGTGGGTGCAACCCACCATCGGGCCTGGAGTTGCGGTGGGTTGCACCTACCCTACACTATAGGCGGTGACCAATTCCGGTCATCATCCGCCGCCATGTTGTCATGCGCGAATGGGCTCGTGTTGTCTTCGCAGTCAGCCTCGGCAGAGAAGAAAGCCGGCTGCAATTCTGGCTGATTTCGAACTCGGGAAGCTTTCCTACCCTCTCAATTCATGAGGACCGAGATATCCGAAGTCATTCGGATGCCACGGCGCGAATCGGACCCCGACCGTGACTCCTAACAGTGGAGGGCAATCGAAGGCCACGGCGAATGCCCTCGATCCCGATCCGAGATGCTCCTGGACCGCCATGCCTTCGTGTCGCGGGCACTCGATTCTTCGTCGATGGTGACAACAGTCACTGGAATCAACCGTGAATCCCTGCTCGGATCGATTGTTGGTTGGTGCCATTTCTCCGGCGAGACCGAAAGCTCATGTGGCTCGAGGGCATCGAGTGTCGGAGGGGTTGACCCGATAACGAATTCTTTAGTACAAGATTGTTCCACACCTGGCGAACTCGTTCCTGGAGTCAAGGGTCAGATGTCAGAGAATTTGGCAAGGCACTCCGAGCCCAGGACGGAATACCGCAAGCCGTCTTCCTCATCGATTGGCTGTGCGAGCTTGATGAGTCTCTTTATTACATGATTAATTAAGCGGACTCTGAATCCCTGGCGGACATCCGGGCATCCTCGCCCCGAGCCGAGTCCTTGATTGAGGGCTCGTTGCCTCGGACAAGGAGCCGGTGGCGCGCTGAGGGACGAGAGTACGCCGTGGCACACGGCGGGAGCGAGATCTCGTTCCCGATTCCACCTACGATCCCTGGACATGGAGCTTCGGTAGATGCCGCGCGATCTCGATTCGACGAGCTGGTCATCGACATGTCGGTCCGATGGTGTTCCGGAACGCGTCTCGGCCGGGAGAGACCTCCTTTTCGCTGATGGCCTGGAAGTCCCTGCTCGCGGTGGTTCTGCTCCCGGCCATGGTGATCGTCTGGTATAACCCCTGGGAAACACATGCCTCAGCGTCTTCCAGGCGGTCGCTGGCCGGCCATACCCGGCTGGTGGAGGCCGTGACGTACTCGCCCGATGGGCGGACCCTGGCTTCCAGCAGTTGGGACTACACGGTGCGGCTTTGGGACATGGGTCGTTGGGACGACGGGCATCCGGCTGAGCCGGTGATCTTGCCCCACGAAACGACGCGGTTCGCGACGGCCTTCTCCCCGGACGGCTCGCTGCTGGTTTCATCGGGGGACCGATCCTTGACGATCTGGTCTTGCCAGCCGGAATATGAGCGGAAGTTGGAGCGAGCCGGCGAGACCTTTCTCAGCCTGTCGTTCTCGTCGGATGGGCGCACCCTGGCTCTGGGATCAGAAGATGGCACGGTCCGGCTCTGGGACATGCCCTCGGCGCGGGAGCGGAGCGTCTTGAACGCCCATGCCGGCAGTATCCGGAGCGTCGCCTTCTCGCCCGACGGGAAGCTTGTCGTCTCGGCGAGCCAGCATGGGCGCGTCGTGCTCTGGGACGCGGTGCGTGGCGTCGAGCTGCGCACGCTGATCAGCAATGGAACCGTTCCGATCCGATCCGTGGCCTTCTCGCCCGACGGCCGGACGATCGGCCTGGGCGAGCCCGCTTACCGGACCGAGGATGTCATCCTGCTGGATGTGGAGACCGGTGCGGTTCGGACTCGCCTGACCGGTCACGGCCTCGGCGTTCACGCCGTGGCCTTCTCGCCCGACGGCCTCACCCTGGCGACCGCCGGGGTGGATCACTGCATCAAGCTCTGGGACCTCGCGACCTCGAAGGAGCTGGCCACGCGGAGGGATGACGTCGGCTGGGTGAAGTCCATCGCGTTCTCTCCCGACGGGGCCCTCATCGCTTATTGTGGCAGCGATGAGCTGGTCAGGTTCTGGGACCTGAAACCACAACGGTCGCGCGCGATCGAGCCCCAATCCGCCCGCGAGGGGAAGCCAACCGGTGGCTCAGGGTTGAAGTCGGACAATCCCGTTGCCGGATCGGAGTGACCTCCGTACATACTCGACAGAAGGGCGCCGATCGTAGACCGGGTGGGATCGGTTCCCTGGCGGCGTTCGCGATCGCGGCCGACCTGGGAGATCGATCCTGATGCGCGTCCTGGTCGTGAGTGACTTGCACGGCGATCTGGACTCGGCCCGGCGTGGCTGCGATCGGCAGGCCCCCGAGCTGATCCTGTCTTGCGGCGACTGGGGCGACCCCGAAGAGGTCGATGAGTCCACGTTCGCGGCCTTGCTCGAGGTCGCGCCCGTGTACACGACGTTTGGCAATCACGATCCGATCGAGCTGCTAGCCCGCTTGCGGAACCGGGACGATTCGCCAGTCTTGCTGGCTCAAGGCGAGCTGCGAGAGGTCGCGGGCCTCCGCCTGGCGGCGATCGGCGGGATCTGGGCCAAGTCGCACGCCAAGCCGCACTATGTCACCGATGCCGACGTGGCCGAGGCGTCGGCCCGGATCGCAAGATCCGGCCCGGTCGACATCCTTCTCACTCACGGCTGTCCGGTCGGCCTTGCCGACCTCACTCCCTCGGGACGGCATGGCGGTCAGCGATGCTTTCTCGATGCGAACAAGACGATCATGCCCCGGCTCCATCTCTGCGGGCATCTGCATGTGGCCCAGGAGCGGACGCTCAAGGACGGGCGACGGATCGTCAACGTCGGTGCCACGCCCGAAGGCTCCATCGCCGTCGTGGAGTTCGACCCGGAACAGGGAAGCTTGCTGGCGCGCCTGGAACAGATCCCCGCCTCGTGATTCGATGTGATCGGACCTACTTCGGCAGCTCGGGTTTCTGCGTCACGGCCGTGGTGACATCGACGGAGAAGCCGGGCAAGAGCTTCGACGTGGCCCGCGTGCCCTTGCCAAACCGGCCGTGCTCGACGTAGGTCTTCCGCCGGGGCTTGAGTACCAGCACGGTGATCGTCTCTTCCTCGGGGTCGACGATCCAGTACTCGGGGATGCCGGCCTGAGCGTATTCCACCCGTTTGGTTTCGATGTCGTGCAGCGCGGTTCTCCTCACTGACGATTTCGATGACGAGATCGGCCTTCTCGCAATACTGCTTCCGGATTCCCGACATGTGCTCGGTCTTGATGAACAGGATGTCCGGCTCACGGTCCTTGCCGCTCGGGACCCGCACCTTGTAACCGGTAATGACGACGATCCCCAACTTCCCGGCCTTGACGAATGGTTTCAACTCGTCATAAATATACTGTAATATGAGTTGATGGTAGATCGTCGGCATCGGCAGGAATTCCAGGTAGCCGTTGGAGAATTCGATCTTATGATTGCTGGGCAACGAGAAGAATTCCTCCTCGCTCCATTCGCCCTGCGGCGGGAACAATCGTGCGATCTCCCACATCGGTTCCGGATCCGACGATCCTCGGACCGGCTTCCGCTTGGTCCTCTTCGTACCAGTCGCCATGGTCAAGGTCTCCGCGAGAAGGTTTCCGTGACGTCGACGGAGAAGCCGGGCAGGATCTTCGACGTGGCCCGCGTGCCCTTTGCAAATGTGCCGTGCTCGATGTAGGTCTTTCGCCTGGGCTTGATACCAGCACGGTGATGGTCTCCTCCTCGGGGTCGACGATCCAGTACTCGGGGATGCCGGCCTGGGCGTACTCATCCTTCTTTGTCACCAGGTCATGGCGGCGGTTGTTCTCGCTGACGATCTCCATCACCAGGTCGGGGCGTTCCCAGTAGGCGTTGCTGATGCGCGAGGCATGATCCGATCTCATGAACAGCAGGTCCGGCTCACGATACTTGCCCTTCCGGATTCGCACTCGCAACGGAGCGAAGAGAACCTCTCCAAGCTGCCGGGCGGTGACCAATGCGTTCAAGGCATTGAAGAGGAAGGCCGCGAGCCGCTGGTGGTACGTCGTCGGCATCGGCAGCACCTCGATGAACCCATCAGCGAACTCCAAAAGGAGGTTGGAATCGAGCGCGAGGTATTCTTCCTCGGTGCAAGGATATCGCACGGGGAAGGTCTGTGCCTTCTCCCACTCGGGAGTCCACTCGGACAAATCTTCTAGCAAATCCTCCAGCGAGCCTCGTACGTCCGTCGCCATGGTCTTCGCCTCGTGTTCGGGGAAAAGCCGAGGCAGGCGCCCGTTCGGGCGCCTGCCTCATCTTCAATCTTACCCGTGCCCGTAGCCGCGGTCGAACGCTTCGAGGTCGCGCATGTAGGCGGCATACGTGGTGCGGAAGGTGTCGTAGTCGATCGACCAGCGCGGGGAATCCTCGGTGTGTCGGTGGCAGTGTTCCTCGATCAACCGGTGCAGGAACTTGAAGAGGTGGCGCGGCGTGCGGAGATTCGCCAGCGATTCCTTGAGGTAATCGTCGCTGATGGCGTCGTCGATGAATCGGCGCAGCCGCGGGGCGTCGCCGTTGTTCGACGGATTGGGGTGGCAGGCGCGGAGCCGGTCGGTGGCCAGGTCGTAGAGCGACGGGCCGGTCCATCGCAAGGGCTTGATCATGTTGAGCTTGTCGGGGCGAGCCCGGTCGTAGAACTCCTTGTCTTCTTTCTCGAGATAATAGGCCAGCTCGATGGGAAGCAGGAGCTTCACCCCGATGCCCGGGTGGCGGAGGAACTTGTGATCCAGCAGCGGCCAGATCAGGCCGCGCATCTTGCGCGGATCGCCCTCGACTTGCTGCGGCTCGTTAACCCGGTCGATCAGGACGATGATTCCCGAATAGCCCAGAGTGTGCAGGACGCCCTGGAACTTGCGCAGCAGCTCGTAGCGCTCCTCGGCGCCCAGGCGCGAGGCGGTCGGTAAGGGCTGGCCGCCCAGCTCGGTGGGCTTGAACCAGAGCAGCTCCCACCTCAGAGCGGATGGGTCGCGGTTGAGCACGCGCAGGCCCTTGCGGATGTCGCGTGCGAACCACTCCGCGCGCGCCAGCCGCCATCCCCAGTAGAGCCAGCCGGCCAGGATCGGGACCAGCAGCCAGGGGAGGATGCTCATCTGGATCAGCCAGCGAGGGGAACATCGCGATCAGACCGATGACGATCAAGCGTCGTCCCGACGCCGATCTGCAAGTCGCGGCGAGCCCAGAGCGGCCGGAAGCCCGACCGGCGCCGCACCCGGCTCCATCGCCGGGCGATCGGCTCGCCGGTCGATGCGTCGTACAGCGCCGCCAGCAGCAGCAGGTCCCGGCGCTGATCCAGACTCAGGACCGAGAGGTCGACCTTCTCGGTCGTCAGCAAGTCGACGAGATGCGTCACGCCGAGCGAGAGGATCGCGTCCATGTGGTCCGACAGCCGCCACTTCTCCAGGACCTGGCCCATGTTCTGGGCAGGCATCGCCGTCCGGCAGTTATCCAGATACGGGTTGAAATCGTCGTAGGAGATGACGAAGACCCGCTCGCCCGGGTTGTTCTGGTTGTACGTCTCCATCTCCGAGCCGGCCTGGAGCCGGAGCGCCGTCTTACCACTGCCCTTCTCCCCGAAGACCAGCGCGGTGGACGGATCGGCCGGGCTGCCGAAGAACTTGTTCCACGCCGGGTGGTGGATCGTCGTCAGACATCGCCGCTTGAACACAGTATCCGTCTGTGCGTCTTCCTCGCTGAACGGGTTGCCGACGATCCCATGATGTTGAAAGAACTGTTCCAGCTTCATCCTTGCCTGAGCCTTTCCTGTATCAGTTCGACCGGAGATGATCGGGGTCGGTGACGGCGACCTCCCCGGTCCGTTGGCGACCTGTTCATCGCACGCCACTCTATCGTTTTGTCTTACCTGATTCGGTCTTTAGCCGCAATCGGAGGCGGTTGACCGGCCTGCACCTCCCGCCATACGATGCGTGAGAATCGACCCCGGATTACTGAGAGGGATCGACCCGATGAGACGAACTCAGTCGGAGGTTGCGTCGCGAAAGTCCCTGGGTGCGGGTTTGGATGACGGCGTTGATGACGTTATGGGCCCTTGGCTGTGGAAGCTCCGGGCCGAGTCCCGCGCCAGCCGATCGGGATCCGGGCGGGGTGGTCGCCAGCGGCTCCGGCGCGGCGACGCCGCTACGGATCGCGGCGGCGAGCGACTTGCAGTTGGCCCTCCCCAAACTCGTGGATCGATTCCAGGCGCGGACCGGCATCGCGGTGGTGCCGGTATTCCTCGCATCCGGGCAACTGGCCCAGCAGATCCGACAAGGCGCGCCGTTCGACGTCTTCCTCTCGGCCAACGAGGCGTTCGTCCGCGACCTGGCCAGCGAGGGATTGATCCGGCCCGAGTCGGTTCATGCCTATGCACGCGGGTCGTTGGTCCTGGCGGTGTACCACGAGCTGGGCGATCAGGTCCGTTCGCTCGCCGATCTGGCCAAGCCCGAGGTGAAGAAGATCGCACTGGCCAATCCGGACACTGCTCCTTATGGCAAGGCGGGCAAGCAGGCGCTGGAGCGGGCCGGCTTGTGGACCAAGCTCGAGTCCAAGATCGTCATGGCCGAGTCGGTCCGCCAGGCCCTGCTCTACGCTCAGAAGGGTGATGCCGAGGCCGCCCTGGTCGGCCGCGCGATCGCATCGGTCCCCGAGGTCCGTCCGGTCGAGGTCGATCCCGCGCTCTACGACCCGATCGTGCAGGCGCTCGGGATTGTCGCGGCCACGCGGCGGACGGCCGATGCCGAGGCATTCGCGCGGTTTGTCCTCGGCGAGGAAGGGCAAGCGATCTTGAAGGAGTTTGGGTTCAAGGCGGTCACCACGGCGTCCGACAATTCTGGCAGAGACGCGCAAGGTCGCGAGAAAGAGGCAACGAGGATAGACTGATGGAAAGGGAGGTTCTTTCTCCGCCGTGCGTCTCAAGATCAAGGAGTTCCGTCGTGTCCACGATCGCAAGTCCGCCACGACCAACTGCGGCTCCCTCGCCCTTGGTCCCGCCCTCGCCGACCCGAGGCACCGCAGTCATCATGGGACAGCAGCGCATCGCGATTCGAGATGTGAGCTGGGATCTCTACGACCGCCTATCCGACGCGATCGGCGAGGGGCAACACGTCTACCTGGCCTATGATGGGAGGGACCTGGAGATCATGACCACGGGAATCCGGCCCGATAACTTCAAGGAGATGTTGGGCTGGTTCGTCAAGATCCTCACCTCGGAACTACGGATCCGTTCCCGCGGCGCCGGCCAGACGACATGGAAGCGACCCGAACTCGCGAGGGGCCTGGAAGCCGACCTCTGCTACTTCTTCACAGCCGAAAAACTCGCCGCCGTCCTGGCGTCGCTAGCTCGCGAGTCCGACGACATCGCCGACTATCCCAACCCCGACCTGGCGATCGAGATCGATATCTCGCCATCCCAGGTCGACCGACCCGGGATTTATGCGGCGTTGAAGGTAGCCGAGGTCTGGCGATTCGAGGAGAGGTCGATGGTGATCGAGCACCTCCAGCCGGATGGGACTTACGCCCCATCCGAATCGAGCCGGTTCCTTCCGATCCAGGCCAAGGAGGTCTATCGATGGGTGGCGGTCGAGGATTCCAGCGACGAATTCGCCTGGGAGCAACGACTGCGAGAGTGGATTCGCGCCGAGTTCGCGCCGCGGAGGAATCCCTGATCGATTCTGCCTCTTCTTGTCGTGAACCCGATCGATGAGCGACCTTGGCCCCTTCTGGCTCTCGCTGTACGTGGCCGCGCTTGCAACGATCTCGATCGTCGCGGCGGGCCTGCCTGTGGCGTGGGCCCTCGCGCGGTTGCGATTCCCGGGCAAGGCGTTGGTCTCGGGCTTCCTGGTCCTGCCGCTGGTCCTGCCCCCGACCGTGCTGGGCTACTATCTGCTCCAGATCGTGGGACGTCGGACCTGGCTAGGTCACTGGCTCGAGCACGCTTTGGGTATCACGATCGTCTTCCACTGGTCGGGTGCGGTGCTAGCATCGGCGGTGGCGGCGTTCCCGTTGTTCTTGCTGCCAGCGCGGGGGGCGTTCGAGGCCGTCGACCCGGCGCTCGAGGACGTGGCCCGGCTGCTCGGCCGGAGCGAGCGCTCGGTGTTCTTCGCGGTGACGCTGCCTCTGGCCTGGCGCGGGCTGGCCGCTGGGGTCGTTCTGGCCTTCGCCCGGTCTCTTGGAGATTTCGGTGCAACCCTCATGGTCGCCGGCAATATCCCCGGCCTGACGCAGACGGCGGCGCTGGCGATCTACGATGCGGTTCAAGTCAACGATGCAGCGCGTGCCGGCCGGCTCACGCTCCTGGTCTCGCTGGTCGCGATCGTAGCGATTGTCGTCGTTCAGCGCAGCTTGCCGGCAAGAGGAATTGTTCGTTGAGCCCTCCGGGTTCCGAGATCCTGGACCTGTGGTTGATGCCATCGGGTCCATCCTGCGCTGATGCTCGACATCACGCTCCGGCTCGGTCGCGAGATCGGCGTCGATGTTCGGGCCGTCGGGAGCCGGTAAAACGACCCTGCTGCGGTTGATCGCGGGACTGACCACCCCCCACGCGGGTCATGTCCGCCTCGAGGGCGAAGCCCTTTTCGATGCGACGAGTCGGGTCAATCAGGCCCTACGACGTCGTCGGATCGGCATGATCTTCCAGGACGATTGCCTGTTCCCGCACCTGAGCGTGGCCGCGAACATCCGATTCGGACTCAAGGGCTGGAGGCGTAGCCTGGCCGATGCCCGGCTGACGGAGGTCGCCGCGCTCTGTGGTGTGGAGCGGCTGATGGATCGCGTCCCGTCGACGCTCTCCGGCGGCGAACGGCAGCGCGTGGGACTGGCCCGTGCGCTGGCCCCCCGGCCTCGTCTCTTGCTCTGCGACGAGCCGGTCTCGGCGCTCGATCTGCCCAATCGCCACGCGATTCTCGATCGCCTGCGCGCCGTCCAGCGCGTCGAGGCCATCCCGATGCTCTACGTCACGCACAGCACGTCCGAGGCGATCGCGCTGGGAACCCGACTGTTCCTTCTGGAGCAAGGGCGGATCGTCGCCGAGGGCCCGCCCCTGGACGTCCTGAGTCAGGCGAGCCGCCCGGTGGACGGGTCGATCTCGTTCGAGGGAGTTCGCAATGTCTTCCCGGCTCGAATCGAGAGTCACGTCCCCGAGCACGGCGCCAGCCGGCTCCGGCTCGTCGACGGGCCGGAACTGATCGTCGGAACCCTCGACCGGCCAGCCGGCAGCCGGGTGCTCGTCGAGATCCGGGCCGATGATATCCTGCTCGCCCGACATCCCATCGTCGGCCTCTCCGCGCGCAACCAGGTCCCCGGCACGGTCCAACGGATCGTCCTCCACGGTCCGGAGGCCGAGGCTGTCGTTCACACCGGCGGCCTGGCCTGGATCGTCAGCCTCGTCGCCTCGGCTGTCGAACAGCTCGACCTCCGGCCCGGCTCCGAGGTCCAGATGATCGTCAAGGCGCGGAGCTGCCACGTCCTCGGCGAGGAGGAGACGCCGGCGCGTTGAACTTCACCGGAGCGGTGGAAGCCTGTATAATCCCGTGGGTCAAGGTAACGAGACGATTCCTCGGCCCGTATTACCCTGGCAAGCCAGAAAGTCCCGTACGAGCCCGAAGCGAGTGAATTCCGGCGGAGACCCTCCATTCACTCGCTGGCGCTTCGGGCTTGTAGGATTCACTACGGTGACGGAGTGATATTCGAACGACCCGGTTCACGATTCGATGCGAGGGCCTGTTATGAGCTCCGTTGGGAATCGCCACGCAACGCCCGCCGCGCCCGATCGTCACACCAAGAGCAAGACTCGAGCTCGAGCCGAGTCGGAGAAGGCGTCGTTCGATTATGGTTGGCGCTATGTTCAGAAAAAACGAGCCAACGGCCGCGTCGATTGGGTCATGGTCCCCTTGACCTTGGAGGATGTCCTCCACCCCCAGCTCGAGGATCACATGTCGCTGACCCGGTCCCACATCCTCGATTGCAAGTACCTGCACAACGTGCTGGAGGCCCGCGTGGCGGACGATCCCCACGCGGTGGTGCTGGCGGACGTGCTCGTGGACTGGGACATCCCCAAGTTGAAGAACCACAGTCCCGACGTCGCCGTGATCTTCGGGGTGAAAAAGCAGAAGGAGTGGAAGACCTTCCGTGTGGCCACGGAAGGGGTACGGCCAAGCTTGATCATCGAAGAGACCTCGCCCAAGACGCGCTCCACGGACCTGGAGACGAAGGTCAAGGAGTACGCCCGGGCGAAGGTGCCCCAGTACGTGATCGTCGATGCGGTCGAAGGGGAGGGGCAGCGGCGCGAGTTGAAGTTACTGCCGCACCGGTTGGTGGGAAGACACTATCGCCTCGAACCGCTGGACCCCCAGGGCAGGGTCTGGTTGGATTGCGTGGGCTTGTGGCTGGCGGTGACGATCAACGAGCAGACGGGCGGAGACCGGCTCGCCTTGATCGATCCCCGGACGGGCCAGGAAATCGGTGACTACACGGCGATCAGCCGGCGGCTGGAGGCGGCGGAGGCCGCGGCCCAGGCGGCGGAGGCCGCGGCCCAGGAAGCACCGGCCCAGGCGGGCGCCCAGAAGCAAGCCCAGGCGGCCCAGAAGCAAGCGGCCGCCGAGCGGGAGCGAGCCGAGGCCGAGGCCAAGGCCCGCGCCCACGCCGAGGAGTTGCTCCGCCAGGCCGAAGCCGAACTGCAACGTCTGCGCGGCGAAGGCAAGAAACCGCCGCGTTCCAAGCGATCCGCTCCGTCCGGCGGCTGAGCTGCGCCCGAGATGGCGACGCGCCCGGGGAGAGGCTCCGGTCGCGCCGTTCGGGGATACTCCTCGCCCTGTCGCGGCTGGAAAGCCCGACCTACGGAAAGTCCCTTCTTACAACTCTTCGTCGAGCCCCAGTCTTTGATAGAATCGCTCCAGAGGAGTGACCCGCATCGACCACAAGCCTGCCGAGGGCAATCATGTCCACATCCTCCGGCCCCGATCCCTCCTGGCAACCCGGGCTCTCGCCTTGGGAGAGGATCTTGCCGCACTTCGAACGGCACGTTCAAATTCCTCAGATCGGCGGGCTCTTCTCCGGACTACGCGATTTCGTCATCGCCGCCGCCTCTTCGCCGGTACTCCACAACCGGTACGTTTATCCGTCAACCATCGCGATGACGATCTTCAAGACGAGCCAACCCATCGAGTATTTCGAATGCCACTCCTACTCTCGTGTCGTCCTTTCGCCGAAACCCGGGTATGGCAAGCTGAGCTTGCGTTATCTCGGCCGAACTGACTTCCAAAGCCGCGGGCCCCGAGCCGAGTGGATCGGCTGTCCCGCGGAGGTCATCGAGATCATTGGTAAGCTCTTCGCCGACTGTGAGTCCTAGCGCGGCACAATAGCCGGGACCGGTCGGGATCACTCATCCGGCTGCGGAAATCTCCGCTTGACAAATGTCCGTTTGCGACTACGATAAAACCAAATCTAAAAAACCAAAGTTCAAGTCGCAATCCCGAACTCGGGGGAAGGAGAAATCTCATGGCGCGACCGCCGGCCAAGGAGCTGACGGAGCGTGAGCTCGAGGTCATGCACGTCCTGTGGAATCGCGGGGAATCGACGGTCGCCGAGGTGCGCGATGCGCTGTCGGCCGCGGGGCTGGACCGGGCCTATACGACGATCGCGACGCTGGTGCGAATCCTGACGGACAAGGGGTTCCTGATCCAGACGAATGACGAGCGTCCGTTCTCGTATCGGCCGGCGCGGTCGTACGAGGAGGTCTCGCAGAAGTTGCTCGGCGAGCTGATCGACCGGGTCTTCCGCGGTTCGCGCGAGCTGTTGCTGGTGCGCCTGATGGAGCAGAAGACGCTGACGTCGAAGGAGCGGGACCTGCTGGAAGAGATCCTGCGGCAACGGGAGAAACGACCGTGAACACGCTCGGCCTGATGCTCCTGGGGAGCATCGTTCATGCGACGGCCTTTGCGGTGGTGGGGATATTGGCCTATCTGGCCTTGCGGCGCTGGGGCCCCGCGGCGGGCTCGCTCGCGGCGGGCTGGAGCCTGCTGATCATGGTGGCGGTCTCGATGGTCGTGCTGGGGCCCTGGCCGCGTTGGTGGACCTTCGCTCCGGAAGCGTTCGCGCCGGCTCCCGCTGGTTTCCGAGCTGAGGGCGTCTCCACGATACCACCTTCGGATCGAGCGGGCACGGAGTCGGCTCCGAGACCGACGTCCGCCGCGTCAACGGATTTCGAGCGGCCGGCCTCGCGGGACGAGTCTTCCGCCAGGCCGGCCTTTTGGGCCCTCTTGCTCGAAGAGTTGCGACGGCCCGCGAGCAAGCGGGCTCAAGCCCGGTGGAGCTGGCCCGAATGGCTTGCGGTAGGCTTCTTCACCTGCCTGGGCCTCGGACTGGCCCGCCTGGGTGTGGGCCTCTGGGGCATTGCGCGGCTGCGGGCGCGGAGCCTGCCAATCGATGACCGCGAGCTGGAGGACGAGGTCGAGATCGTACGGGCCGAGCTGAGCTGTACGCGTCGGGTGGAGGTCCGGGAGCTGGCCGAGCTGGCGACTCCGGCCACGATCGGATGGCGACGGCCCCTGCTGCTCCTGCCCGGCGACTGGCGCGACTGGAGTGCCGACGAGCGCCGCGCGGTCGTGGCGCACGAGCTGGCGCACGTGCGTCGGGGCGATTTTCTGGCGGGGCTGCTGGCCCAGCTCGGCCTGGCGCTGCACTTCTATCATCCCCTGGCCCACTGGCTGGCGGCCCGGCTCCGGTTGGAGCAAGAGCTGGCGGCCGACGCCTGGGCGCCCGGCTCTCGGGCGGCAAGCCGTCGTATCTCGCGACCCTGGCCCAGATGGCCTTGCGCCGCGATAGCCGCGCCATGACCTGGCCGGCCCGCGCGTTTCTCCCATCACATGGCACCTTTGTTCGGAGGATTGAGATGCTCCGCAATACGAAACACATCCGCCCGGGATCCCTGCCGATCGCGGCTCGCGTGCTGACTGTCGCTGTCCTCGCCGTGCTCGGCCTTCTGGTCGCCGGCCTGCGCGGGCCAGTCGGCGAGTCGTCGGTGTTGGCCCAAGCCCAGCCAACGGCTCAGCCAGCCGGCGCCGGTGCCGGCCGGCGTCGAATCGTACAACATGGCCTTCCTGCCGGCCGATACGAAGATGGTCCTGGCCGTCCGGCCCGGTTCCTTGCTCCGCCGCCGCGATGTCCGATCGCTCGTCAACTCGATCATGGCAAGGATGGCCGCACAGCAAGGCGGCGAGTCGTCCCTCCCGAAGACATTGAGCAGGTCCTCGTTTTCTGGACGGCGGAGGCCGAGGGTCGGCCAGGAGGGACGGTCGCGCCCTTTTCCGGCATCATCGTGCGCATGGCGAAGCCTCAGGACTGGAAAGCCGTCCTGGGCCAGCTCCTCGGCCCCAATCCGCAGGAGGCTCGTCACGACGGCCAGGCCTATGCCTGCGCACGAACCCGAATGGTCCCAAGCATCGGGTGGGATCTACACGCCCGACGACCGGACACTGGTCGCGGCCCGGGAAGACCTGCTCCGCGAACTGATCGAGGACCGCAAAGCTCCTCCATCGCGGCATCCCTGGGACGAAGCCTGGCAGAAGGTTGCCAAGGGCCAGGTGATGCTGGCCCTCGAGACCCGCTGGCTCCGGCGTCGAATCGCCCAGGGCATGCCAGGGCGGCCCACGGCGCCCGGGCAGCCAGCCGGCGGGATGTTGAGGCTCGAGACCTTCTCCCCACTCCTCGAAAAGGCGAAATCCTACGCGATGGGGATTAACGCCTCCGATCGAGCATTGACCGTGGACCTCGTGGCCCACGCCGGATCCGAGCAGGATGCGAAGCCGGTCGTCGAGACGATCCAGGCCCTGCTGACCCTGGGCAAGAATGCGGCGCAAGGCTTGCGGCAGGATTTCAACGGTAAGCTCGTCCCGGGCGGCGATGCCATGGATTGGGCCCTCCAGGCCGGCGGTTCCCTCCTGGAGAAGGCCCGGGTCGAGACCTCCGAGGGCTTCGTGCATCTCCATGCCGAGTCCGCCGTCGACCTGGCCGAAGGGATCAGGGTCCTGGTCCCGGCCGTCACGGCCGCCCGGGCCTCCGCACGCCGCGCGATGAGCACCAACAACCTCAAGCAGATCGGCCTGGCGTTCCACAACTACCATTCAGCGAATGACCATTTCCCGGCGTCGGTCAATCTCGGCGGCAAGACCAAGTCCATCCCTTATAGCTGGCGAGTCGCGATCCTGCCGTACATCGAGCAGCAGGAGTTGTACAATGCGTACAACTTCGACGAGCCCTGGGACGGCCCGAACAACCGCAAGCTGATCGACAAGATGCCGGCGACCTACAGCTACCCCGGCCCCGACGGCACGCCATCGAGCCGGACCAACAGCTCCTATTTCGTCTTCACCGGCAAGTCGACCGCGGTGAGCATCGGCTCAGCGCAAGGGGCCGCCGGTGGCCGGCGGTTGATCGGCAATGCCCCGTCCCGTCGGCTAAGGGAGGTGAGGCGGCTCCGGTCGGGCCGAGCATCATGCAGATCACCGACGGGACCTCGAACACGATCCTGGCTGTCGAGGCGCAGCGCGACATTCCCTGGACGAAGCCGGAAGATATCCCATTCGACCCGAATGGGCCCCTGCCCGAGCTGGGCGGATTCACGCCGGATGGCTTCAACGCCCTGTTCGCCGACGGATCGGTCCGATACATCAAGAAGTCGATCCCGCCCTTGACGCTGAAAGCCTTGATCACGCGAGACGGCGGCGAAGTCATCAGTAGCGACTCGTATTGATCTCCCATCGTACTCGATCGGGAAAACGATGCTTGACCGGCCGGCCGGGCGGCTCCCTCAAGGGAGTTTCCCGGCCTGCTTTGCGCCGCCGGGCTCTCGGTCTGCCCCGTTGTTCGCGAGCATGGTATATTGAACGGACTAACGGCCCGAGACGACGGAGGACTGCCATGAGCACGATGGTCGCGACCCAGCCGGAACTTGCACTTCAGCCCGAGTTGCCGCCCAGCATTGAGGTGACGCCCGAGGATCTCCTGGCGATGCCCGACGGGGGACATTACGAGCTGATCGATGGCGAACTGAAGGAGCGCAAAGTGAGTTTCTTGTCAACCGTCATTGCGGCGGAGATGACAGGTGCCCTCGGCGATCCTACTGTCACGAGCACGACCTGGGGTGGCTCTTCTGCCGAGCAGGGTTATCGCTGTTTCTCCTGGAAACCCCGCCTGGTGCGGATGGCCGATGTCTCGTTCATCCGGAAGGAGCGCGTGACTCCTGGAGCGATGGCACGATGGATACGCCACGATCCCTCCCGACCTGGCCGTCGAGGTGGTTTCTCCCAACGATGGAGGTCGATGAGCTCGATGAGAAGGTCAAGGAATACCTGCAGAGCGGGGGTGAAGCTGGTCTGGGTCGTCCGTTCTGTCTTCCCCGACTGTTGAGGTCATCCGCGGTCGACGGGACGGTGAGCTGGCTGGAGGTCGAAGACGAACTCACGGGCGAGGACGTGATCCCGGGGTTCCGTTGCCGGGTTGGGGACTTCTTCCCCAAGGAAGCCGAAGCCGCAGCGAACCCGGAGCCGGCCCCCGAAGCCGGTCATCCTTGACGTCATCCGAACCGATTGTTTGCCTTAACCTGCCAGTTGCGGTGGGTGACGTGCCATGCCCGACTTCGATACCACGACCATGGACCATCCGCCCCGCGATCGGGAACCGGCGCCCTCATCCGAGCCCGACAGCTTCGTGCCCGATCACCGGGTCATCAAGGGCAGCGGCTCGAAGATGGCCTCGGAGACGCAACGGCTGCTCCAGCAGCGGCTGCGGGCCGCGTCGCTGGTGTTGGTCTTCGGCTTCGGCCTGTTTTTCGTCCGGTCGTTGGTCCTGCACAAGCCCGAGTCGCTGACGGTCCTGTTCCAGGGGTTGCTGCTGGCCTTGCTGGTCATGAGCCTCGCGCTGCTCTCCAGCAGTTGGCGGCCGACCCTCCGCGAGCTCCGGATTTTCGAGGTGGCGCTCTTTGCCACGATCACCGTCTTTTTCATGGCGGCGGAATACGTCCTGATGCTGCGGTGGGTTCGCCACAACAATCCGATGTATTTCCTGGCGGCGGTCAAGAGCAGCGTGCTCTGGACCTTCTCGATGATCCTGACGTACGCAATCTTCATCCCCAACACCTGGCGGCGGGCGGCCAAGGTGATCGTGCCGATGGCGCCTGGCGCCGATGGTGGTCCCCTGGATCCTGGGCATGCTCCATCCCGAGTCCTACGAGGTGGCGCTCCGGGCGGCCAATCTCGAGCAAATCAGCGAGCACGGGCTGTTCCTGCTCCTGGGCGCCTTCACGGCGATCTTCGGCACACACATCATCAACACGCTGCGGACCGAGGCCTTCACCGCCCGCTTGCTCAACCAGTATCGGCTGGGTCGCAAGCTTGGCGTGGGCGGCATGGGCGAGGTCTTCCTGGCCGAGCATCAGTTGCTCAAGCGGCCCTGCGCCATCAAGCTGATCCGGCCGGAGCACGCGAGCGACGCCCATGCGATGGCCCGCTTCGAGCGTGAGGTGCGGGCGACGGCGCAGCTGTCGCACTGGAACACGATCGAGATCTTCGACTACGGCCGCAACGACGATGGCGTGTTCTACTACGTGATGGAGTATCTGCCCGGGCTCAGCCTGGACGTCATGGTCCGCCGTCACGGGCCACTGCCCCCGGCCCGGGTGATCTACCTCCTGCGCCAGGCGTGCGACGCGCTGAACGAGGCGCACGACGCGGGCCTGATCCACCGCGACATCAAGCCGGCCAACCTGTTCGCCGCGCACCGCGGAGGGCTGCACGACGTGACCAAACTGCTGGATTTCGGCCTGGTGAAGACCTTGCAGGGAGCGGGCTCGATCCAGCTCTCGCACGAGGACACGGTTGCCGGCTCGCCCCTGTACATCGCCCCCGAGCAGGTCGTGCACACGAACCCTCCCGACCGTCGCACCGACATCTACGCGCTGGGGGCGGTCGCCTATTTCCTGCTGGCCGGTCGCCCGCCCTTCCTCGGCGACAGCGCGATGGAGGTCATGATCGCGCACACCCGCGATCCCGTTCTCCCGCCGTCGGTCTTCCGTCCCGGCGTTCCGTCGGACCTGGAAGCAGGTCGTGATGCGATGCCTGTCCAAGAAGCCCAGCGATCGATTCCCCGACACCTTGAGCCTCGGCAAAGCCCTGGGGACCTGCGCCGACGCCGCCAACTGGTCGCCACGCCACGCCGCCGAATGGTGGCAGGCGCACCCGGACGTCCCTGATTCCGAGCCCCAGCCTGGTCCGACCGAGCCGAGGACCCAGGCGCCGGACGCATTCCGGTACAGGAGCGGTGAGTCGGTCTCCGATTCGGCACTGGAATCGGCCGAGGTCCCGCCGTTGATGTGACCCCGGCCTTCGATCCTTCACCCCGCCCGATTCGATGCGACGCGAGGCGATGCAACCAACTCCGACCTTCCACGAGTCGAATGACGAGCGAGCGGGCCGCGCCTGGATGACAGAGCCGCTCGACGCCACAGTCCACCTGGCGTTTGCCTTCGACATCGGCGACGAGATCGACCTGGATCGCGCCCGGCTGATCCTCCAGGGGGAGCCGGGCCAGTTACCGAGGCGACGGCGTACGCCCGAATCGATCGGCTACCGGCCGGCTCCGATCCGCGTGGAAGTCGCCCCGGCCGGACTCCAGTTACCGGGCGATCTGTCGATGATCCGGCCGCCCCGCGCCGAGCTCACGCTCTTCGACTTCGGCGCGATCTCGCTGTCCGTGCAGTTCCCCATGACGGCGAGCCCCGCGGCCCTGATCGAGCTGGCCGGCCGGCTGGCCGAGCCGGCCCCTTTGACCGAGGCAACCCGGCGGCTCCTGGAACCCTGGCTCCGGCAGATCCAGCCGGCGGTCTACGACTATGCCATTAGCGATATCAGCGAGGAATACATCGTCTTCCAGCTTGGTGGGCGGCGGACCGGCTGGCTGGAGCACCGCGCCGACTGGATCGCCGCGCTGGTTCGCCTCGAATCCGGACCGCTCAGCCAGAGCGAGGTCCGCGAGGCCATCCGGATGAGCCTCGACTACACGCCCAGCGACCTGGTCGTCCTCGACTGGGCCGCCGGCTTCGTCGCCGATACCGATTGCTCCGATACCTTGCAAGTGATCGAGTTTGCCAATGTCCAGCTCCTGGAGTTCCGCCACATCGACGACCGGCTCGATGACCGCCTCGAGGCGGCCTACCGTCTCATCCGTCCCGAGCGTCGGCGATGGTCGCCCCGCTTCTGGCGGCTTCACGGCGATGCCATGCGGCAGATCCGCGAGATGGAGATCGAGGCCACAAGCCTCTTCGAGCGGGTCGATAACTCGCTGAAGCTGATCGGCGACCATTACCTGGCGCGCGTGTTCGAGGTCGCCTCCACGCGGTTTCACCTCCGTGGCTGGCAGCAGAGTATCCGCCGCAAGCTCGAGACCGTCGGCAGTGTCTACGATCTCCTGGTGCAACAGGCCGGCGGCCAGCGCACGGAGGCCCTCGAAATCATCGTCATCGTGCTCATCGCGCTCGAGATCGTCCTGGCCGTCCTCCGGCATTGAGAGCCGGCCGCCACGTCCCAGAGTCGGCAGCCCCCTCCCCGCGGCCCTCAATGATGGAACATCGCGGCATGGCCTACTTCGTCCCCTGCTGCTCGCAGCACGGGCCTGATCCTCGTCCGCGGGGAGGTGCCGCGATCCCAGCAGGAAGAAGATGCACCCCAGGGCCAGCACCGGAGCGACCGAGAGCATGGCGACGGCGAGGTTGGTGACGCCATCCGGGCTATCCACAGGCTTGGCGCCGATCGCATCGAAGAACCGACCAATCGGCGAGTCGATTACGCTCGGATTGCCGAACAGGTTCGAGATCCATCCCAGCAGGATGGGCGAGCTGATGTCGCCAAACAGGTGGATCAGAAAGATGAAGGAGGCGTACCCAGTGGCTCGTCGGTTCGAGGGAACCACGTTGGCCGTCACCGTGTTGCACGGTCCGAGCACCATCGACAATAGCACCGACGCACCAAAGAGGAATGCCAGCGACGTCTTGTAATCGGGGTCGAGGATGCCGAGGACGCCCAGAGGCGTGGCGGCCAGAACGGCGACCGCGGCGAAGAGGAGGTAAGCCCGACGCGTGACCTTGCGCAGGAGGTCGGGCAGGAACATCCCCAGGACGATCCCGAGCAGACCCGCGACGACCAGCAGGAGGCCGATATCGGTCCCGGTCCTCTCCGCGTCCAGATCGTGCGTCCGTTGATAGAACGTTGATCCCCACGCCGCGTATGCGCCGGTGGCGAATGTCACGGCCGCCATGCCCGCGGTATTGTAGAGGAAAGTCGGGGTGCGGAACATGGCAAGGTATTCTTTCAGGCTGGGCCGATGCACATATTTCGAGGCCGCGCGTTCCTTCCGATGCTCCGCGCTCGGGCTCGCTGATGACCAGTCCCGCGAGTGCGACCAGGAGCCCCGGGAGACCGACCACGAAGAAGACCGCCTGCCAGCCCAGCCGAACGGCGATCGTACCTCCCAGGATGTAGCCCAGGGCGGACCCGACGGGAAGGGCCAGGTAATAAACCCCCATCGCCCGGCCCCGATCCTTCACCGGGAACAGGTCTGCGATCAGCGCCGGTGCAATGGCGCCGTAGCTCGCCTCCCCGAGGCCCAGGAGGGCACGCCAGAAGAACATGTGATAGAAGTCGGCCGAGAATGCCGTGAAGACCGTGGCGAAGCTCCAGAGCCCGACGCCTCCGGCGAGTAGCAGCTTGCGGCTATATCGATCTCCCATCCATCCCATTGCCGGCGAGACGAGCGTGTAGACGATCATGAACGAGACGCCGAGCACGCCGAACCACTTATCGTCGATGTGCAAGGCTTCCTGGATCTTGGTGCCGGCCGCGAAGAACGAATAGCGGTCCACGTAGTTCAGCAGGTTCATCGCGAACAGAACTGGCGAGCGCGAAATACTTGCCGCCAATCGTCGGCAGCACGCCCGATCGCTTTGTCGAAACCGCGGGATGAATCGAATTCCGGGTCATGCATTACCGAGGGGCCTCGCCGAAAAAAGAAGGAATGGTTCGAGATCCAAGTTATACCGTCGGGGTCTGTGAAGAGCGAACGATCCGGCCGCGGATCGGCAGGTGAGAGGAGCGTTTGCCGGGGACTCGCTCACGCGGTCACAATGCGGCCGCCGTCGCCATCTCGCGGGGCGTGTACTCGAACCGGGCACACTGCGAGAAGAACGACAGCGGATTGTCGTGGACGACCTTGCGGATGACCGCCTCGTCGTGGCCGCGTCGGCGCATCTCGAACATGAACTCGGGGACGGCCAGGGGGTCGCTATGCCCCCAGTCGCCGGCCGAGTTGACCATGATCCGCTCGGAGCCGAAGAGCTCGATCATGTCGGCGGCCCGGGCCGGCGTGCATTTGGTGATCGGGTAGAGCGTCATCCCGACCCAGTGGCCGGCGTCCAGTGCCGCGCGGATCGTGTGCTCCTCGACATGGTCGATGCAGACCCGCTCCGGGCTGATGCGTCCGTCATCCCGCACCATGTCCAGGATCATCCGCGTCCCCTGGTACTTGTCGGCCAGGTGCGGCGTGTGCACCAGCACCAGCTCCTGGGTCTGCGCGGCGAGGTCGAGGTGCTCCAGGAAGATGGTCGCCTCGTTGCGCGTGTTCTTGTTCAGGCCGATCTCGCCGATCCCGAGCACGCCCGGCCGATCCAGGAACTCCGGGATCATCGCGATCACCTCGCGGGACAGCGCGACGTTCTCGGCCTCCTTGGCGTTGATGCAGAGCCAGCAGTGGTGCTCGATGCCGTAGATCGCGGCGCGCTTGGGCTCGTACTCGGTCAACTGGCGGAAGTAGTCGCGGAACCCCTCCACGCCCGAGCGGTCGAAGCCCGCCCAGAACGCCGGCTCGCTGACCATCACGCAGCCGGCCAGGGCCATGCGCTTGTAGTCGTCGGTCACGCGAGAGACCATGTGGATGTGCGGGTCGATGTATTGACTCATTTATAGACTCCTGTTCGGAAACCCATCCCTAGTGATCGCCTCTTACTGGCCAACGCGTGCCTTCGGCTCTTTTCGAAGTCCGATTACGCCGCACCTTCCCAACGACGGTCTACGAAGCGTCGTTCGGCGATCCTTGCGACGTAGCTGGAACCCCGATCGGTGTTATTTCCTTTACGATGGTACCCATAGCAGTCACAGCCCTCTCCACAGCCTCAAGTGCCGTGAGGCGCACAGCGAATTGGCTCAACAGCTCGTCGTACGTCATACAAAAGATCTTCTTGGTATTCACTGCTACGTTGTCGTTGCGCCAGGTGAGCCGCTGCTTTTCTCCGGCATCCAGGTGCTCGTCTTTGCCGATCACCAGGACCGTCTCGAAGTTGATCTCATGGCGGCCGAACCTGGCAAGCAAATCGTTGCTGGGGGATCGGCCGTCGAGCTTGTGAACCCAGTCGATGATCTGGCTGTAGCCGTGATCGAACCTGCGCCCCCATTCCCGCGTGACCTTGGCCCCCTGCTTCTGGAAGACGCTTTCGCGTTTCGCATCCTCGAACTCAATAAAGCAGTACGCCCCTCTCGCCCATTCTCCGACGGCCAGGTCACACGCGAAATCGCCGAAGATATCGAACTCCCAGGCGATCCGGTCCGCCCACGCGATGCTACGGTTGAACATTCCGAAAAGCACGGACATCTGCGGCCGGTTCCGGAAGAAAGGTAATACGTCATCCCGCTCGGACAACTCTTCCCGGCCCGACAGCCATTCGCGAAACTCTTCGACCTGCTGGCGGCAAAGGGAGTAGTCGAAGGCAATCTGTTCGAGGTTCTTCATCCGACTCTGCTTCCGGTCCGAGATCGTTCCAGGAATAGACGACGTTTCCTCACTAACGATGTCGAACAACTCGATGACTCCCGAATCGAGAACCCTGATGAATGCCCGGAATTCCGGGAGACTCGCAGCAGGTAAATCGGTTTGTCCGGATTGAGGCGATTCACCTTCTCGGGAGGCCAGGAAGCCGGATCAGCACCCTGGAGTGATTCTGCTGCCGTCAGGACCGCCATCCGAGTCTTGTCGGGAAGAGACGCCAGGGCCGTGTGGGCACGGGGATGAATCTTGATCTTGGATTCCAGCGTTTCCTCGGAATGGGGCGATGTCTCCAAATACTTCAAAACTCCCTCGCCATTGCCATTATTCACCCAGATGAACGGTTTGCCATCCGTCGGTCCGTCGAAGCCAGCATCCACCAAGCCGAGGGTAGACAGCCGTTGCAGGAGGGCAACCGTCTCCTTGTCAAGTTCCGATGTGTTCTGGATGAAGCCGGTCTCCCGAAGGCGTCGCAATAACCTGAGCATTGCCAGCGAGTCGATTTGAGTGGCCAACTCAGGAATTCGCTCGGGTGAGACAAGAACGGTCGGCATAGCACCCTCCCAAAAAATGCCTATCTGTCGTTGACTTGAATCGAATGGCACTCTTCGGAAAGGGCCGGCGCCGCCCGGCTCAACGGGCGTGGTCCGGGAACGGACCACATTCATGGTCTCCCGCCAGCCGGGGTCGTACTCCAGCGAGAAGATCCGCTGGATGGTCTCGGCTCGTCCGGGGCCGGGCTCGACGAGTGCCTCGAGGGCTTGTCGGAGCTGGCCGAGCCGCGCGTCGGGATGCTCGCCGTGTCGCGCCGGGGCGCGATCGATCCGGTCGAGGGTCGCGGCGATCTCCAGGATCTTGCATCGCGTTTCCAGGAAGTCGTGATCGAGGACTTCGGCGGCATCGCGTGTGCTGAACATGGGTTTCGTTCTCCGTCACCGTTGGGGCTTCCCAATCTATCATGGCAGAACCGGCTTTCTCGTGCAAACCACCTCGATGCCGCGACATCCGCCCGGAAATGGTTTGTTGACCGGGCAACCGCGCTCTCGGCGGCGGGGCGAAAGGCCCCCATCCTGGTTCCTCCGACTTTCTTTTTCGTCCTAACTTGAATCCTGACAATGAGAAAACCTCTGTGCTCCCGAGCGGTCCCTTGGTTCTCGGTTTTCGATCTGGTATCGTGGTCGATGATGGCGCCGCGGTTATCGATTCTGGCGATCAATTCAACAGCGAACCTTTTGCCGATCAAGAAGGAGAAGCACGATGCGATTGTTCGGCGTTCGGGTGCCGTTCCTCGTCGCAGTGATCTGGATAGCGATTGGCTCGACGGTCTGGGCCCTCGGCTTCAACAGAGGGCGGATCGAGACGGTCTATGTGGGGCCCTCAACGACCACGCTGGCGATTCCGACGTCGTATGCCGTGACCACCTCGTGGGTCGAGCCGACCTCCTACGTGGTCCCAACCTATTACGCCACCGCTTACGTGACCGACCCCTTCGCCGTGGTGCAACCGGCCTACATCAGTACGGCTTATGTCAGGACCGGGCTCTTCGGCCGGCGACGGTTGGTGGAGCGGCCGGTCTATGCGGGCTATGCCACAACCTATTCACCCACATCCTATTATCTTCCTACATCCTATTATCAGACCAGGTCTTACATTCCAACGGTACTGACCGATCGAGTCGTTTGGCCAAGCTCGTATGTGGCTTCAGCCGAATGCGTCTGCCCGGAGCGGGTGGCGTCGGCCATGTCGCCGTCGCGTTCGCCATCAAGAGCCACGACCGCCCCCAGCACCGGCACGGGATCGCGGACGTATTCAGAGCGAGCCGATCGACTGAGCTGCGATGAGCTCGGATGTCGGGCCCGCCCCTGTGGAGACGGCTCCCGCGGCGGCTCCGGGGGCGTCAACGAACGCCGGCCAAGGTGGAGCGGCCACGACCAATCCGCAGAACGGTTCGCCGACCACCGATAATACGCCCCCCACGCCGACGCCGATCCCCCGGCCATCGACGGAACAGCCCGCACGACCGGCCGGAACGCCCGCATCAGTCACCCCGTCGTCCGCACCCGAGACCCCGTCGCCCGCCCGCGCAGGGGACGCCCGCCACGAACCCGGCTAATCCACAAGGTGCGGCGTCGGGAAGCAGACGCATGCCGCCACCGCCCGCAGGCCCCGTCGTGCCGGGTGGCAGCCTGGACCTGTCTTCGCCCAGCCGAGAGCAACCCGCCTGGCACGGTTCGGCGTCAAGCCCAGCGGCCGGCCTTCTCGACTCCGGCTCTCCGGAACGAACCCGGAACGTCCTCTTCGGCATGGTCCAATCCCGTGCGGACGGGAGATCCGAAGAAGGCGTTCGGGTCATCGTCACGAATGCCCTCGATCGGAGACCGCGACAAGTCCACAGATGACCGACGCCTTCGGACGTTTCTCGGTGCGACTGAGCGAAGGCGACTGGACCGTGAACGTGACCATGCCCAGCGGCCGGGTCTATGCGGTCAGCGATATCCGGTTGAGCAATGGCCAGATCACCGATTCGCTGGGACGCCGAGTCCCCAGCCTGGAAATCACGCGTTGATCTCCAGAGTTCTTCCTCAGTACGAGGGTATGGCGGCTCGTTCCGGGCCCGTCCCGCCGACCAGGCCAGGGTCGGGACCGTGGTAAGCCCTCCCACTCTCTTCCCCGGCGGGATGCGAGCTCGCCACCTGGGCGTCCGGAGCGAACAGGAGCCTGACCAATGGACGAGATCGAAGAGATCCAGCTCTGCGAAGTCGCTAACGACGTCGGAAGCGGCGATGGTGGTCAACTTGCTGAAGGAGGACGGCATCCCGGCGCGGAGTGATGCCAATGCGGCGATGAATGTCTTCGGCGGGCTCCCGTTCGAGCCGGGGCATAAGGTCTTCGTGCCGGCTTCGATGGCCCATAAGGCACGCGCGATCCTCAGCCATTATCCGCACTTCCATAATCTGAGGAATGTCCACGAGCCGGAGCCCTGAGGCGACTTGACCACGACCAATCCGGCCCTCTCCGCCGAACGGCCGCTGAGGGTCTGCTACGTGGTGAGCTACTTCCACCCGTTCGCCAGCGGCGCGGAAGGGCAAGCGCTGGCTCAAGGGCTGGAGCTGGCACGCCGCGGCCATCGGGTGCACGTCGTGACCCGCGCCGTGCCGGGCTACCCGGTCGTCGATGAAGACTATCACGGGGTGTTTATCCACCGATGGATCAAGACCGCGGCGGCCGGTCCCTTGTTCGGGCTGAGCTTCCTGGCGGGCGTGATGTCGGCACTGCGTCGGCTGCGTTCCGAGATCGACGTGGTCCACACCCATCAGGGGCTCTGGGAAGCGGTGGCGACGGGACTGGCCCGTCCCGCTCCTCGGCGGCCGGCCAACGCTGGTCCAGCCGGCCAGCGCGGGCTACTACGGCGAGGCCGACGAGTTGCGATCGCACCGCGATGGGCCGGGCTGCTCCGCCGGGCGATCCTGGCCAATACGGCATTCGCAGCGATCTCGGCCGAGATCGAGCGGCAGTGGCGAGAGCTCGGAGTCGCGGAGTCGCGGATCGTCCGGATGGCCAGCGGCGTCGACGCCGATCGGTTCCGACCGGGTCCCAAGCTCGGTCGAGGCGGAACTGCTCCCTCGGCCGCGCGCGGTCTTCACCGGCCGGCTCCATCCCCAGAAGAACCTTCCGCTCTTGCTCGAAGCCTGGACGGAGGTCGCTCGACGGTCGCTCGGCCAACCTCATCCTGGTCGGGCCGGGGAACGATCGCCAGGATCTCGCCGCGATGGCCGAGTCGCTCGGGATTGCCGACCGGGTCCAGTTCACCGGTGCGGTCGACAACCCCGCGGAATACCTCCGCGCCGCGGACCTCTTCGTTCTGCCCAGTGTGGCGGAAGGCATGAGCAACTCGCTCCTGGAGGCGATGGCCACCGGCCTTGCCCTGCGTCGTCTCCAGGATCGCCGGGAACACGGACCTCATCGCCGACGGCCGGACCGGACGACTCGTCGGCGAGCCGACCGCCGAGATCGTGGTCGAACACCCTCCTGGAGCTTGGTGGAAAACCCGGCCGAGGCGCGTCGGCTCGGCGAGGCGGCCCGCCGGCGAATCGAAGAGGCGTTCGCGCTGCCCGTCGTCGTCGATCGGTACCTGGAGATCTATCGACGGATGATCGCCGGGACGTGGCCTTGATCGGCTCGGACGACGGCTAACCCGCGCCCAGGTGATTGATGAGAATCACTCCGGTGTCGCGGAGTACCCGTCCGGAGGCGAAGGCGATCTCGGTCACGATCCATCGCCCCGACCCGTCATCGACGACCTCGGCCTGAAATCCCTTCCCCTGGATGATTTCCGGGTCGAGCTCCGGGATCCGCGAGCAGGAGCGAATACGGGACGACCAGGAGTCGGGGCTGGCCCGCTCCGACTCCCTGGACCCGCAGGACCATCTCGATCTGATCGCTACCGGGCGGGTTCTCTTCGAGCGTCGCGGTCCGCACAATCCCTCGAATTTGCATGGCCGACTCCGGCATGATCCACCCGAACTGACCGGCACGCTCGTCGGCGCGAGAACCGGAAAAAAGCGGAACCATCACTCGACGAGTGAGTCTTTGGTCCTACAATGAATGAAGTGAGTGGATTCTGTCAAGCAACGGATTGGCACTCCTTTTGCGGCGTTCCCCGATGAACGTTGCGATCGATGCGACTGACACCCACGAGATGGTTGCCGCTTCCTCAGATGTTACACCAATTGCCCTTTGCACACCTTGACGCCCCGATCGTTCTCGCCCACGGCCTGGGCGGGTTCACGCGGATCGGCGTGGGCCGGGTGACGCTGACCACCTATTTTCGAGGGATTCCCGAGGCGCTGAGAGCGTCCGGAAACCGGGTCCTCGTGACGCGCGTGCCGCCGCTGGCCGGCGTGGAGAAGCGGGCACAACGGCTCGGGGAACAGATCGTCCGCGCCTTCGGCGACGAGCCGGTCCACCTGATCGGTCATAGCATGGGAGGTCTCGATTCGCGTCGGCTGCTCGCCGATCCTGCGTGGCAGAAGCGGGTCTTGAGCCTGACGACCATCGGGACGCCGCACCTGGGCAGCACCCTGGCCGACTTCGCCAAGATTCGCGTCGGCCGGATTTACAATATGCTGGCGGCGGTCGGGATCGATCCCCAGGGGTGTCTCGATGTGACGTGTGGCGGCCGCGCGTCGGTTCCACGATCGGAATCCGCTCCCCGCGGGCGTCCAGTGTTTCTGCGTGGCGGGCGACCCCGTGCCCGACGCGGTCTGCTGGCCGCTCCGGCGGCTCCATGCCGTGCTCGCGCAAATGGAAGGGCCCAACGACGGATTGGTCTCCGTCGCGTCGGCGAACGCCTTCGGCACCCCCCTGCCCGCCTGGCCCGCCGATCACCTCCAGCAACTCAACTGGGTCGCGCACAACGAGCACCCCTCGATCCAGCCGACGCCCCTGGAGCTGTACGCCCAGGTTGTGGCTCATCTCGCGTCCCTCGGATTTGGCCGCACTCCCGACCCGCAGGCATTGAGCATCGCTCAGCAGACGACCCTGCTCGCGCCGGGCTCCTCGACCCAGAAGCCCACGCTCGCTGGCGGGTTGACGGGCGCGGAGCTCGGCAGGAAATACCAGGCACGATCGTCTGTCGGAGTGCTCGATCCATGCCCATCTATGTTGATGCGGACGCCTGCCCGGTCAAGGAGGAAGTCTACCGGGTTGCCCGCCGGTACGGCATCAAGGTCTACGTCGTGGCAAATGCGCCGCTCCGGGTGCCGCCGGAGGACCTGATCGAGCTCGTCGTCGTGAAGGGCGGGTTCGACGCCGCCGACGACTGGATCGCGGAACGCGTCGAAACCGGCGACATCGTGATCACCACCGACATCCCGCTCGCCGACCGATGCCTGCGCCGCGGTTCGCGGGTCTTGAGTCCGAAGGGGAACGAGTTCACCGAGGACGCGATCGGCGATGCCGTCGCGACCCGTGCCCTGCTCGAGATGCTGCGGCAAGGCGGCGAGTTCACGGGCGGCCCCGCTCCCTTCGCCAAGTCGGACCGCTCGCGGTTCCTGTCAAAGCTGGACGAGATGGTCCACGCGAGCCGCCGGGACCTGCGAAAGTAAGCTCGTCTAACGGACCCCCATCTCATCGGGGTCAACGTGGGACGAGCTATCGTCTGGGACGCGGTGACTCGGTCAATGCGACCGCATGATCCTTGACAGAATGGGCGGTACTTCGCCAGTATTTAGATGATTCGTCTAATTAAATGGCTGTCCAACCATTTCGGGGAGCCGGGCAGGACCCGGGACTCGGCGATGAAGAGGCTCACGATGTTGGTGACGCTCGTGATGGTGTGTTCCGCGACCGGCTCGGCGGTCGCCGCCGACAAGGCCACCGCGGCCAAAGGGGTGGAAGGTCACTGGCAGGGACTGTTGAAAGTGACGCCACAGATCGAGCTGCGGATCACGTTGGAGGTGATCAAGGGGAAGGATGGCTCCCTGTCGGGCAACTGGGGAAGCCCCGACGAGGCGCTCAAAGGCCTGCCGCTCGGGTCGATTGTGCTGAAGGACAGCGTCCTGACGTTCACCACGAAGCACGGCGTGACTTATCGAGGGAAAGTTGGATCGAGAGGAAACCGCAGGTCGTCGGGGAGTGGACACAACGGGGAAAGGCGTACCCGCTTACCTTCAAACGCTTCGACCCGTCCAAGGTCGTCGTGGTGCCGATCCCGAAGGAGCTGGAAGGGATCTGGGAGGGGAAGCTGAAGGTCAACGGCGGCATCGAGCTCCGGCTCGTGTTGAAGGTGGAGAAGGGCAAGGATGGCGTCTTGAAAGCGGCGCTCGCCAGTCCGGACCAGGGCGCAAACAACATCCTCATCAACGCGATCGGCCTGAAGGACAACGTGTTGAGCTTCGAAAGCAAGATCATCGGAGCGAAGTACAGCGGGAAGAAGAACAAGGATGGGACCGCTTTCGAGGGTCAGTTCGAGCAGGGCGGCCTCAAGTTTCCGCTGACGCTGAAGAAGACGGATAAACTCAGCCAGGCGGCCCGCCCCCAAACGCCGAAGCCTCCGTTTCCGTACCGCGCCGAGGACGTCTCGTATGAGAACCCCTCCGGCGGCGTGAAGCTGGCGGGCACTCTGACCCTCCCCACTGCGGGAGGCCCTTTTCCCGCCGTGGTGCTGCTCACAGGGTCGGGTGCACAGGATCGCGACGAGACCATTCTGGGCCACAAGCCCTTCCTCGTCCTGGCCGACTATCTCACCCGGCGCGGCGTTGCCGTCCTCCGGGTCGACGACCGTGGGGTCGGCGGCTCGACCGGGTCCATCCAGTCGTTGAACGAGCGAGGACTTCGCGGGCGATGCGCTCGCGGGCGTCGCTTTCCTGAAGGGACGAAAGGAGATCGACCCGGGGAAGATTGGCCTGATCGGCCATAGCGAAGGGGGCCTGATCGCGCCGATCGCGGCCGCACGGTCGAAGGACATCGCCTTCATCGTGCTCATGGCTGGGACCGGTCTGCCCGGTGCCGAGATCCTCGTGGCACAGGGACAGCTCATCCTCAAGGCCAATGGCGCCTCGGAATCCGAGTTGAAACAGGAACGCGAGGTCCAGAAGCGGCTGATCGACATCCTCGTCCGGGAGAAGGACGAGAAGGCCGCCCGGACGAAGCTCGCCGTGGCGCTGAAAGACCTGCTCGCGGCCATGCCCGAGTCGGAGAAGAAAGCCCTGGGCGATGTCTGGCGGAGCGCTCTCCGAGGCGCGCACTCAACCAGTTCAACAACGCCTGGTTCCGCTACTTCCTGACCTTCGATCCGCGGCCGACTCTGCGCACGGTCCGTTGCCCGGTGCTGGCGATCAACGGCGAGAAGGACCTGCAAGTGCCATCGAAGGAAAACCTCGCGGAGATCGACAAGGCCCTGAAGGCCGGCGGCAACCGGAACGTCAAAACGGTGGAGCTCGCGGGCTTGAATCACCTCTTCCAGCCCTGCAAGACCGGCTCACCGAGCGAGTACGCCTCGATCGAGACGACGATCGCCCCCGAAGCTCTGAAAACCATGGGAGATTGGATCGTCGAACGAACATCGACGAAGTGAGACGCTCGCCGGGCGGGTCATCCACCTCGCCTTGTATCGATCCTGTACCCGATGAGGGTGACGGGCGGTCCGCCAATGGTTATGCTCTCGGTCTGGCGTGTCCGAACCACTGGCAGACTAGGAGAGGATGATGGCCTTTAACCCCGGTTTCGAGATCGCGGAGGCCCAGGCGCTCATGGCAATGAGCGGCTGGCTGGAGGGGCGCCACCGGCCCCGCTCACCCAGATGCCATTCCCAACCGGCTGGGTCTCGCTCTACCAGTCGCCTCAAATGGGCATCTTCGACAATGTGTGGCAGCTTCTCCACGACCAGGCATCGAATCCGGGACGCTATGCGATCCTGATTCGGGGCACTGTGGACGAGAGCGGGAGCATCATCGACGACCTGCTCTCGGTGATGATCCCGGTCGCCGGGACGGTCCTGGGCCGCAGCTACCGATTCGCCAATGACCCACTGGCCGGCGTGCATCTCGGGTTCGCACTGGCTGCCCTGGTCGTGCTCTGGGACCCCACCGACGGCATCCTGGCCAGGATGCCCCAGCTCTGCCCCCAGGGGAGCGAGGTGTACATTGCCGGTCACAGCCAGGGCGCGGGGATCGCGACGTTGATCCTGTCGTTCTTGAGCGACTTGCCTCCTGGGCAGAGTCTCGGCCACTCTTACAAGACCTACGTATTCGCCCTGCCGTTGCCCGGCAATTCTCACTATGCGTCGGAATACAACGCGGCATTTGCCAACCCTGGAATGGCCCACTCCTTGAATAACTCCCAGGACTGGGTGCCGCAGGTTCCGCTCTCGCTCGAATGGATCGGCGACGTCAACGTGCCCAACCCGGTCAGCGTCTTCCTGTCCAATCAGATCCTCCTGGCCCCTGTCTCCGAGGCCATCAAGATGCTCAAGGACGCGCTCTCGATTGCCCAGCGCACGAAACATCAGGCGCAGCTCCAACACCTTTCTCAGCGGCTGCAAAGCCGGTTGGTCCCGGGGACCGCGATTACCGCTACGGCGCCTGGAGCTGCCGCCCATCCTGCCGACCCTGAATTTCGAGTCCTGCGGTACGCCCTATAGCTTGATCGGCGTGCCCGGGAAGAACCCCTGCACCCCGTCGGACTATTTCTGGCAGCATCATGTCGCGATGTACTACGACTTGCTGATGGGCATCCCGATCCCGCAGACTTGCCCCGATCCGCCGGCCACTCCATGACCGGCCGCTCAGGATTTTAACGCGTTTTCGGACCTTCGATCGCGGCACCCTTTCTCGATCCCGCGGTACCTCCGACTGGTGCGGCCTGGATCGGTCGCCGGCCGGGCCGATCGCCGGAGAACAGGACGAAACGACCATCGGGCGAAGCCGCGAGGTCCACGATCTGTTTGTCGTATCCTTCAGGCTCCAGGCGCCGGGTCGAGTCGGGCTGTCCGTGTCGGAACGAGTACAACGCCTTACCCTTCACTCCGGAGCCGACGAAGACGCAACGGCGCATGCCGGGCGAGTAGACCGGGTGATAGGGTGCGACCGCGAGCCCCTTTCCTCTCTTCCACAAGACTTCCTTGATCTTCGCCTGGCTCGGATCGCTCACATCGATCAGCGCGATGGTGTCCGGTTCCTTGGTGCCGATGGGTGCGACAAGCAATTCGTTACTCGCCCAACTGGGATCCGGGAAGATGTTCTGCCCGGGGAGGTTGAAGGGTCCGCTCTTCTCCGGCCGGACGTCCATCAGCGTCACCTGGCGGATGAGGTCGAAGCCAACGATGAAGAACTGGCGGCTATCCGGGGACCACTTGGGGCGGCCGTAGTCGCCCAGCGCGCGCCGTTCCGAGCCGTCGGCCTGCATGAGCCATACGCCCAGCTCGGCACCGCCCGCGTTGGAATTGTTGAGGAAGGCGATGCGGTCATCGGTTGGTGAGAACGTCGGGCAGTTGCCGAGGCCGAGATCGGTCAGCGCGAGCTTCCCGTCGACCAGTTCGAGTACTTTCAGGTGGGTCGAGGGCAACTGATTCAACGCCATGGCGTCGAAGATGATCCGTTTGCCGTCGTGCGACCACTCGGGCGAGCCGCATCGGTTGAGCCCCGGATCCGGCTGATCGGCGACCAGCGTCGCGTCTCCGTTCTCGACATCGACCATGTACAGAGCGAGCCGGTTGGCCGCCGACGAGGGCTTTGGCGGATGGAGTCTGAGCTGCTCGACGAGCCGGCTGACCGCCTTCTCGGGCGTCTCCTTGCCATCGCTGGGCTTTGGTGCCGCGACCTTCGCAGGCTCGGGTGTCTTCGGCTCCTGGGCCTGGGCCGTCCCGAATCCGGCCAGCAGGGCGATTAGCCCCACCAGGTTTTTCGTCACAGGATTCTTCCGCATGGTCGACCTCCTCCGGCTGGAGACTGGGGCTCATCGCCAATCGGGCATATCGCTCGCCCGTCCCTTGGAGATGAAAAACTCGGAGCGGTGGCCGCCGTCGAGGTCCATCACCACGACCCGGAACGGCTGGGCGGCTTCTGCCGCTCCCTGGGCTCCCCGGTCGCCCAGGGCGATGGCGACACGTTTCCCATCGAGAGACCAGCAGGCCGAACCCTGCGTCTTGGAATCGAGGGGGAAGATGCGCCGACGATTCGTGCCGTCGACGTCGACGACCCAGATGCCGGACTGCTCCCGAAGGCCCTGGTCGGTGTATAACACGCGGCGGCCGTCGGGCGAGAACCGGGCGTAGAACGGGTTTCCTTTCTCGGTGATCCGGCGCTCTTCCTTCCCGTCGGGCCGCATGACATAGAGCTGCCAGCCCATCTTGGCATTCCGGCTGGAAGCGATCAGGAGCCAGCGTCCATCGGAGGAACAGTCTTGAACGCCGTCCTCCGGCGGGATCGCCAGCTCCTCATGGCCCGAGCCGTCGACGTTGACCCGCACGGTCGTGAAAACCCAGTGGGAATTCGGACCTTCTGATGTGTGGCCGGGGCTGATAACGACCTGCTTACCGCCAGACCAGGCTGGGGGCGACCCCGCCGACTCTTTGCCCAGGTCGAGGACCTGCTTGGGCTCGGCGTCCTTCCCCAGCCCGCGAACCCAGAGCCCACTCCCCACTTGATACGCCACGCTCAACCCGTCCGGGGAAATCCGTGGCCTGTCGGTACGGATGCTGAGGACCTCCTCCTTCTCACCGGTCTGCGGGTCGATGGCGATCAGCGTACCATCGCTCGAGATGACGTAGATCTTGCCCAGCCGCTCTTTTTTCGCGACGGGAGCCGCCCCTTTGCCTTGGGCCGCGTCGCTCCGGGCGGTGGCAGCCTGAGGAGGCTGCTGTCCGGCGGGCCGGTTGCTGGAGAACAGGACATACCGGCCATCGGGTGACATCGCCAGGTCCACGATCTCCTTGTCAAATCCCTCCGGCTCGAGTCGTTTCGGTGGCTCGGACTTACCGACCTGGAACGAATACAGCGCCATCCCCTTCGGTCCACCGCCGACGAAGACGCAACGGCGCGTGATGGCCGAGTAGAGCGGGAAGGTCGGCAAGAGGTCTGTGTCATTCGCTCTCTTCCACAGGATCTCCTTGACCTTGCCTTCGGCCGGGTTGGTGACGTCGACGAGGGCGATGGTATCGCCGACGTCGGGGCCCAGGACCGTGACGATCGTCCCCTCGCCCGTCCAGCTCGGCACCGGGAAAAGGTTCTGTCCGGGGACCCGCAGGACGCCGCTCTTCTCCGGCCTCACGTCCATCAGCGTCACCTCGCAGGGTTTGGAGAAGCTGACGATCATGAACTGCCGGCTATCCGGCGACCACCTGGGCCTCCCATACTCGCCCAGCATGCGCCGTTGTGAGCCGTCGGCCTGCATGAGCCATACGCCCGACTCGGCACCGCCCACGTTGGAATTGTTGAGGAACGCAATGCGGTCGCCGGCCGGTGAGAACGTCGGGCAATTACCGAATCCGAGGTCCGAGACCGCCAGACGACCGTCGGCGATCTCGATCGTCTTCAATCGGGACAAGCTCCATTCCGTCCAGGGTGTGGCATCGAAGGCGATCCGCCTTCCGTCGTGCGACCATGTGGCGGATCCGCAATATGTGAGACCGGGATCCGGCTGGTCGGCGACCAGTGTCAACTCCCCCGTTGCGAGATCGATCAGGTACAAGGCATACCGCTTTTCCGCCGTCGAGGGCCTGGCGGGATGGAGCCGGAGCTGCTCGACGAGTCGGCTGACCGCCTTCTCGGGCGGCTCCTTGTCATCCTTGGGCTTCGGTGCGGCCACCTTGGGACGCTCGGGTGTCTTCGGCTCCTGGGCCTGGGCCGTCCCGAACCCGGCCAGCAGGGCGAATAGCCCCAGCAGGCTCCCTGTCACGCCCATCGTTTTCATGGTCGGTCTCCTCCGGAGAGCATCTGCCTCGAAAAGTTTGCCACGCCCGGATCAGTTTACATCAGTCTTTGCCGAGAGCTGTCAAGTCCCAGATGAGCACGGTCCCGTCCTCGCCCGCCGACGCCAGTCGCTTTCCGTCGGGCGCGATGGCGATCTCATTCACTCCACCGATGTGACCGGTGAAGCGCCCGGTAGGCGTTGCCAACCCTTCTGAACTACTTGGCGGCCGGCAGGTCCCAGGTTTCCGTGAAGAACCCCGCCGTGACGATGCCGCCGGGCGCCCGCGACGACACCGGCACGTCGATATCGACCACGGCGAAGTCCGGCAGCTTGGGCACCTGGCGGGCGTTGTTCAAATAATCGTACTCGCGGAACGTGAAGCCGCTGTTGAGCACGACATACCGCTTCGGGTTCAGCGGGTTCGGATAGATCAGGACCGGCACGTGATGGCTGGAGTCAAAAGTCTCGCTCCCGAGCTTCACGCCGTCCTTGTCCCACTTCACCGGCAGCTTGTCGGCGATCTTGGCAAGGACGGCGTTGCTGCCCGGGTCGCCCCAGAGGATGAGGTTGTTGCGCGGCGATGTCGGCGTCGTTGATGTCCTTGTCATCCTTGACGCGAGCCTCGCCGCGGAACTGGCGCCGCCAGTGGTCGTTGGCGTGCTTCATCTCGGCGGCCGTCCACTTGCCCACCTTGTCGTTGAGGGCCGAGCCCGTCGGCCGGACCATCAGGAAGCTGTCCATGAACGCGTCGTCGATCGGCCCTTGCAGGCCGTGCCGCTTGCGGAGGGTGCCGTCGTCGTCTGAGGGGACCGATTTCCAATGTCCATCGACCTTGCGGAAATGGGCCGATCCAGGAGCGATCGGAGAGCGGCTTGGGTGCGTCCACAAGTTCTTGCCGATCGAGTATCGCACTTTTTCTTCTGGCGGATGTCCCAAGCGCAGCGTCCAGAGGGGAATCGTCAGCGTCAGGGCGGAGACGTTCTTGGTCATGATCTTGGGGCCGACCAGTGGCTCAAAATCGCCGAGTTTGCCATCGGACACAGGGAAGAAAAGGTCGGCCTCGACGCGGGCCTGCTCCCAGTGCTGCTCCAAGCCGTCGACCTGGACCCAGGAGGACGCGGTTGTAGCGCAGCGTCCAGGTGGTGAAGTGAACCTCGGTGGGCATCGAATCGCGGCCGGCGTCGACAATCTGATCGATCCGCCGATTGATCTCGGCCTTGGCGTCGGGCGTGTACTGGTGCCCGGCCTTGGCGCCGATGATGTGGACCATCTCGATGCCCTCTTCCTTGAGGGCCTTGGCCATCATGTCCGCGGCCTGCTTCTGCCCGTCCCGCTCACCGCTGTAGGCCACGGTCGGGCAGTTGAACAGGTTGATGGCGTAGTCGGTGCTATCGTAGAGGTGCCAGAGCTTCTTCTGATACCACGTCGGCTGGACCGCCTCCCGCTGGAAGACCTTCAAGAAGTCGGCCGTCTCGGAGAACCCGGCGCCCGGGGCGGCGGCGGCCCACATGCTGGGATAATGGACGGCGAACTGCCAGCAGGCGGCGCCTCCCATCGAGAAGCCCCGCATCACCAGCCGATCCTCATCGATCGGGTAGTGCTTCTTGATATCGTCCAGCGCCTCGAACAGGTCGATCTCACCGGCGAACTTGTTGGCGTTGCAGTATCGGCCGTAGGGGTGCAGGACGAACGCGTTCGGCGGCGTGAACTCGCCGCGCGACGTCTGCCGGCCGTCGATGAAGCTCAGCTCGCTGAGGTTCTCGCCGCGGCCGTGACACCAGACGTCGAGCCGGAACTGGTGTGGCGTATCGGGGCGAAATGATGCCGGAACCACCAGGCCATAAGGCTGGACCGAGCCATCGATCTTCGAGACATACCCGCGCACCACCAGCCCGGTCGCCGCGTTCCAGGGTGCCTGGCCCTCGCGCAACTGCCTGGCCCGCTCCAGGCCGCGTTTGAGCAGGTCTTTCGCCACCGAGACCTCCCTGGGCCTGAAGAACTCGTCGTAGGCGAGCGCGTAGCGGACGGCATTGTGATAGATCTGCACGTCCGGCAGCAGTCGCCAGCAGGTCCGGCTTGCGCTTGAGAGCGTCTCGCAGGGCATCGATCTCTTTGCCCAGCTCGTCGACGCCGGCCTGGAGCGCGGCAGCGATCGGCCTCCGTCACGGCGATCCCCTTGGGCGGGACCGGACGCACCCGGTCCGCCAGGTTATCCGCGGGACCATCCGCGCGGACAACGCCCGGTCAGGGCCATGGCCAGTGACAGCAGAGGAAGCAGCCTGCGGCATGACATGGATGTTTCTCCCCTTCGCTCGCTAAGATATTACGCGGGCATGAAAGTAGGTCAGGCTTTCCGGCCTGACGTGTCTGGAATGTCAGGCCGGAAAGCCTGACCCACGTGCGAGGGAATTTCCTTGGCGTGACAAAGGACACCGACTTCTCGCCTATTGTAATAGATGGGCAGGCTGACTGCCCGCCAGACGAGACCGGCCATCGATCGCCTGGCGTCCGATTGGACCGCCTTATCGTTCAAGCTATCCGGCCATCATCTTCATGCATGATTGGTCGTTCCTGGTCCATGGCTGCCATGGTCTGATACGATAGGGGGCGTCGCGATGATCGAAATCGTACTCATCACCTCGACTCTGCTGGCCGGCCAGGTTGCGCCGGCTCCTCAACCGAAGAAGGATCGAGAAGGCGGCTCCGAAGATTGCGCACGACATCGACCCGGCCGAGGCGCTGGCGAAATACAACGAGCTGAGGGAGAAGACGCCGCCGACGGCCGCCGCGCAGTGGAAGCTGGGCCTATGGTGCGAAGAGCACGGGCTGAAGGCCGAGGCTTACGTCCATTTCGCGGAGGTCGTGCGGCGGGACCCCAAGCGTGATGCGGTCTGGCGGAAGCTCGGGTTCAAGAAGGTGGGCGGCCGATGGACGACCGACGAGCAGCTCGCCGAAGACAACGAGCAGAAGAAGGCGGACAAGGTCTGGTGGGAGCGGCTGAAGAAAATCCACAAGGACATCCACGGCGCCAACGGAGCCAAGAAGCGGGACGCAGGCCCAGGCGGCGCTCGACGCCATCACGGACCCCAGGGCCATCCCGTCGATTTACCGCGCCTTCGGTGTCGGGGGCCCGTCACACCAGCGGATCGCGGTCCAGGTCCTCGGCCGGATCAACAAGCCGCTCTCGACGAAGGTCCTGGCCATGCTCGCCGTCTACGGCAAGTCGCCGGATGTCCGGCAGCTCGCCACCGTGATCCTCCGCGATCGTCCGGCGGAGGATTTCCTCGACCTCTTCGTCGGCATGATGATCGACCCGCTCAAATACGAGGTGAAGCCCGTGGGCGGCCCCGGCTCGCCGGGCGTGCTTCTTCGTCGAGGGCGAGAAGTTCAACGTGAGCCGGTTTTACGTGTCACCTGTGCCGAACATCCAGATGCTCCCGGGCGACATCATCACGTTCGATCAATCCGGCATGCCGGTCATCGCCCGTCCCATCGGTAGGACGAGATCGATAGTCCCGTAACCGCGGTCCGCGGTTCGAAGACCCTGGTGAGGCAGACCGAAACGGACACCACGCAGTATGTCGAGATCTCCCCATACCAGATCATGGCGCGAGGCCCAGAGGGCGGCCGTCGTGTCGGAGGCCCAGCTCGAGGCGGACGTGGAGAAGATCAAGTCGATCAACGAGGAACGCAAATACTTCAACGATCGGATCATGACGATTGCCAAGGCCGCCACGGGGAAAGACCGCGGCAGCACACCCAAGGAATGGCGCGACGCCCTCGCCGCGGGCAACAACTCGAACAAACAACCCACCCAGACCCCAGAGAAGCCGACCTACGCCGAGCTGGTCCCCTCGGCGTATAATCCCGTCTTTCTGCCGGTCGGATTCATGAGCCAGACCCACGCGTCAACCCGGACCTGGGTGGATACCTGACCGGAGCTATCACCGCTAGCTTCCGGTCCGGAAGCTTCGCCCCCGCGCAGCGGTTGCCCGCCGCTTGCGGATCCCGTTCGACGGGCTCATCGGTCCTGGAAAAGACACTCTCGCTTTTCCCTCAAGTTTTTCCTGGCAACGGCCGACAGTCGCGATTGACGGCCCCGGCGATCGGTCGTATGATCCCGCCCGGTTCGGTCTGGCCTGACACGGCCAGCGAACATTCCGAACGGACTCGATGCGCACGCGTGACGGAAGGGAGGTCGTTGCATGGGCGTCGCTCTGGGATTGATCGCGATCGCGCTGGCCGGTGCGGCCGGCGAACCGAAAGCGGGAGTGCGAAAACGTACCGATCCAGTACACGGTCCGCTTCCTGGAAACCGAGGGAATGGGCTGGCGCGAGGCCGTCTTCACCCGGCTGACGCCGGTGACCCGCCAGGGGGCCGCGACCGTCTGGACCGCACCGGGAAACGTGAAGCAGCGGCTGCTCCAGCAGGCGATCAAGGACCGGAGCGGCCGGCTCCGTGCAGACCCCGGTTATCACAGGCTGGAGCGGCTCGCCCGTGCACTTCTCGATCCGCGATACGATCGACGGCTCGTCACCCAGGTCGCCTGGGATGGCAACGATCGGCCCGCAGGCCGCGAAGCCCGAGACCGTGCGCACCGGCCCCGTCGGGACCATGGCGGGACGCAAGATGGACCAGGGCGTACTCGTCCAGCTCGTCCTCGAGGACACCGAGATCCGCGCGATCCATCGCGTGACCTCGGCGGCTCGACCGAGCCCAAGCCAGCCCGGAGACGAAAGCCGCCTAGCCCAGAAATGCCCGGTCGCCGGCGTGCTGCATCGGAGAGGGCGATGCCGTGGGCTCATGAGCTACCTCAGGTCCCGAGTTCTCGGTCATCTTGCCTTCACTTCCCATATCAAGACGACCTCGCGATTCCGGTGCCGGGCGGACCGGACCCCCGGGCACGATCTCCGAGGTCCGGATCGATGGCAACGCCTCGATACCTGCCGAGACGATCAAGGCCAAGCTCCTCAGCCGGGTCGGCCAGCCGATCGATCGGACGCGATCACCGCGACATCAGGACGCTGAGGCGACCGAGTGGTTCTCGACGTCAAAGCATCCTACGCGCCTTCCCGGGCGAGAAGAACATCCTGTACTTCACCGTCCACGAGACCCCGGTGCGACGCCTATCGAGCCGCGGTCACTCACAATCAAGGTCTGGCACGGCGAAGCCGACGGCTTCGAGCGACTGTGCCTGCGAAGGACGATGTGATCAAGGCTCACCTGGAGTCACGAGCCCGGCATCCCCTGCTGCGCACGCCGACAACCGAGCGGACACGAAGGCGAAGAGGTCAGCACCGTTTCGATCGAGGTCCCGGAGATCGCCAGCCAGGAGATCGCGGGGGAGTGGCTGATCCCGAAGGACGGCATTCTCCTGGTGAGCTTCGGTCCGCACACGGTGGCGGGCAAGGATGGCAAGGCGGTGATTCGCGAACGGCTGGCGATCATCGAAGCCGAGGGGATCGCCGACGGGGCGGTTCAGCGAACCAGCCCGGCGACCGGCCGCTTCTCAGTTCCAGGTCACATGACACCATACCGCAACGGCCACGCCTCGACCAGCTCCCCGCGCCCTCGGCGCCGGCAATCTCCCGGCGGCCTTCCCCGCCCTGCCGAGCCGCTCGATTCCGCAGGGGATCCACGCCGACGGAACGCCCGCCGAGTTGCCGCCGCTCCCGGCCGACGATCACGGAGGACGCGTCTTCCTCGGAATCCGCCGAGCCCCGGCCCAGCCCGCAGACCAAGAAACCCGCAGCCGCCCAAGCCCAGGCCCGTGCCTGCCGCGCCGACTCCCAGATGAAGCGGACCGGATACAACGCGACCTCGATGCTCCCGGCCATGCCCTCCGTGTTCCTGGCCGCCAACCCGACGGTCGGCTTCCAGTTCCTCATGCCGATCAAGGCCGTCTCGTTCAAGCTCCCTTTCAACCGGAGGCTCGAGATCGAGGTCTTCGGCCGGGTCGTCCGCAACCCCGAGCCGGCCGAGCGTGCCAGCCGAGCTGGCTCGCCAAGCCCAAGACCTGCGCAGTCGACGCCGATAGAGACTAATCCGATCGCTCGGAGCCGGCCTCGCTGCGCTCGAAGTACCCGATACGCCCGTGTGTCGCAGACGGCCGTCTAGAGTCATCGAGTAGGGGTGAATTCACCCACTGCTCGGTGCACACCCTACACAGGTGGTCCGCTCTTACAACGTCGAGGTATAACCCCCGTCCACGGGCACCGCGATGCCGGTGACGTAATCGCTGGCCGCGCTGGCGAGCCAGATCGCGGTCCCGGCCATGTCGGCCGGCTTGGCCCATCGACCCTGGGCAATCCGCGACAGGACGCGTTCATGGAGGCCCGGGATCTGTTCCCGGGCCTTTTCCGTCAGCTCGGTGTCGAACCAGCCGGGGAGGATCGCGTTGACCTGGATCTGGTCCGGCGCCCAGGCGAGTGCCAGGCTCTTGGTCAACTGGACGATGCCCCCCTTGCTCGTCGCATACGCCGGCGCGAAGCTGGCGCCGAAGATCGAGGTCATGCTGCCGATATTCACGATCTTCCCGCCCCCCTCCCGCTTCATCGCCGGGTAGACCGCCTTCGACATCAGGAACGCACTGGTGAGATTGGCGTTCATGACCTCGTTCCACTCCGCGAGCGTCATCTCTTGCGGCGGCCTGCGGATGTTGATGCCGGCATTATTGAACAGGATGTCGGCGCGGCCGAATCGCTTCAAGGTCTCATCGGCCGCTCGCTCGATATCCTCCGCCCTGGAGACGTCGGCGGTGACGACGAGCGTCTCGACCCCGGTCTGGGCGTGGATCTCACCGGCGGCGGCCTCCGACTTCGCCGCGTTCCGCCCCAGGATCGCGACCCTGGCCCCCGCCTGGGCCAGCCCCAGCGCGATGCCCAGCCCGATCCCGCCATTGCCCCCCGTCACGATCGCCACTTTGCCGCTCAGGTCGAACAGTTTCACGTCGTGCTCTCCTCGAGAATGCCCGATCAGTAGTCCGGGGCTCGACTCAATCCCACTTGAGAATCGCCCCGGTATCGGCGCTGGTGGCCATCCTGGCGTATCGGGCGAGGTAGCTGGACTTGATCTTGAGGGGCCGTGGCGTCCAGGCCGCGCGGCGGCGCGGCCAGCTCCTCATCCGTGAGCCGGACCGAGAGGACGCCGTTGGGGATGTCGATGTCGATCGATGTCGCCATCCTGGAGCAGGCCGATCGGGCCGCCGACGGCCGCCTCCGGGCTGACGTGGCCGACGCACGCGCCGGCGGTCCCGCCGGAGAACCGGCCGTCGGTGATCAGCGCGCACTGGTCGTCCAGGCCGACGCCCTTGATGGCCGTCGTGGGGGCGAGCATCTCCTGCATGCCCGGGCCGCCCTTGGGTCCTTCGTAGCGGATCACCACGACGTCCCCCGCCTTGATCTTGCCGTTGACGATCCCGACATAGGCGTCGATCTCGCTTTCGAAGATCACCGCGGGGCCGGAGTGCTTGAGCATCTTCGGCTTGACCCCGGCCGTCTTGATGACCGCACCCTTGGGCGCGAGGTTGCCGGAGAGCATCGTCAGGCCGCCGGTCTTGGAATAGGCGTTCTCGACCGTGCGGATCACGTCGAACGGGTCGAAGCCGTCGCCGTTGCCGGCCGATCCGGCGTGCCACCGTGGCCATTGCCGTTGCCGAGCGGGGCAGTCTTCCTCGCCGGTCTCGCCCTCGGCCTCGAGCAGGGCGAGGCCGGCGGCCTGCGAGCGGGCCTCGGCGACGACGCTCGGCACGGTCCACGCCTGGCTGGTGCGTTCGCCGCCCGCTCGGACCTGGGTGAAGATCCGGGCCGTGGCGCCGGCGGTCGCGCCGCGGACGTCGTATTCCTCGATGTTCTCGCCCAGGGTCTTGCCGGTCACCGTCGGGCAGGTGAGATCCAGCAGGCCGGGACAGCCGCGGCGCGACCTCGCCGAGGATCGTGTGAATCCCGCCGGCGCGGGCGACGTCCTCGACGTGATAGCGGCTCGAGGGACTCACCTTGCAGATGTTGGGCGTGCGCTTGCTCAGCGCGTCGATCCGCTCGAGCGTGAACGGGACGCCCGCCTCGTGGGCGATGGCCAGGATGTGGAGCACGGTGTTGGTGCTCCCCCCCATCGCCATGTCGAGGATCATCGCGTTATCGAACGCCGCGGCCGAGGCGATCTCGCGCGGCAGGATGCCATGGCCCGGCCCGAGCCTTGGCGAATTCCCTGGCCATCGCCACGATCCGGTTCGATGCGCGTTCGTAGAGCGTCTTGCGGTCGGCCGAGGTCGCCAGGATCGTCCCGTTGCCCGGCAGTGCCATGCCGAGGGCCTCGGCCAGGCAGTTCATGCTGTTGGCCGTGAACATGCCCGAACAGCTCCCGCAGGTCGGGCAGGCCGCCTTCTCGATTTCCTCGAGGGCCTCGGCGGAGAGCTTGCCATTCTGCTTCTGCACGCCCGCGACGAAGGCGTCGATCAGGTCGACGGTCTTGCCCGACTCGGTGCGGCCGGCCTCCATCGGACCGCCGGAGACGAAGATCGTCGGCACGTTGACCCGCATCGCGCCCATGAACATGCCGGGCACGATCTTGTCGCAGTTCGGGATGCAGATCATCGCGTCGAAGCAGTGCGCCTGGATCATCGTCTCGACGCTGTCGGCGATCAGCTCGCGCGACGGCAGCGAGAACTTCATCCCGTCGTGGCCCATGGCGATGCCGTCATCGACGCCGATCGTGTTGAACAGGAACGGCACGCCCCCCGCCGCGCGCACGCACTCCTTGACGTAGTTCCCCACCGCCTGGAGGTGGACGTGCCCCGGAATGATGTCGACGTGGCTGTTGCAGATCGCGATGAACGGCTTGTTCCAGTCCCCTTCACCGACCCCGGTGGCGCGGAGCAGGCTTCGATGGGCGGCGCGGGCATCGCCCAGCTTGATCGTATCGGAACGCATGGTGCGGCTCTCAAATAGGATGCACGACGGATGGTATTGTCTCCAGCCCATCCTAGCAGACGCCCCCGGCCGGGCCAAGCCGGGGCTACGGGGTGGTCCTCCAGAGGAAATGCCCGATCATGAGCCCGGCGACGAACGACATCGCGACGGCGAGAAGGACGAAGAGCGACCATGCGACCACGACGGAGGCCGGCAGGGTGACCTCACTGATCCGGCGAGGCTCCTGGCTCGGGGGCAGGAGCGTCACCGACGGCGAGTCGAACTGGATCGGCGGGACGACTCGGCATCGGGAGCGGGAACGGGCAAGGGTGGTGGCGTCTGGATCGGTGCGGAGGTCGCGGCGACCACCTCGCTTGCGACCGCGAACCCGACGGCCGAGGCGGATCGAAGCGGTTTCTCGGGAGGCGGTGGCAGAGTTTCCGGCGAGAAGTTCTCGGGAAACTGGAAGGGATCCGAGTGAGCCGTCAGCGAGGGCTCGGGCTCCGATCGAGGCGACGGCGGGGGCTCATGCGTCAACCGATCGAAGAACTCGGCCTCGACCCGCAAGTCCTCGGGCCGCAGGGCGGCCACCTCCGGCGGGATGATGGCCGCGATCTCCTCCAGAAACGAGGGAGATTCCGCCGATATCCTCGGCGACGCCGTCGCCGGACTCCGACGAACTTCATCTCGGGCGACAGATTCGCGGCCAGGCCGCGGCTCCTCGGCCCCGTCGCCGCTGGGCTCGAGGTTCCTGACGAGGTATCAGCAGATCGGCCTTGCACTTGGGGCACGCGACCACCGTGCCGGCCTTGTTCGGCGGCCACGGCCAGGAGCTGGTTACATCGATAGCAGCGGATCTTGAGCCGTTCGACCGCGTCATGGACCGTTACCTCTCTCCCCAACGGATTCGGTCGGCGCGATGGCCGCATCCTCGGTCTTCCCAAATTCCAGCCTACGCGACCGGCCCGCGATCTGCCACCGCCGACCACCCGAGGCCGCGAACGAGTCGAATGGCGGGGCCTCCCGCGCGCGATCGATAAGACGATCGAGCGTCACCTGGAAATCCCCGACATCGCCTTTCTGCTCCCTTCGCTCCAGTACGGGGCGGCGTCTCCGAAGGGGGAATCGCTGCTCCGTGCGGCCCTTGCCGCGGAGCCCTCATCGCGAGGTCCGGCCGGCGGCCTGCTAGGAGCTGGCCCGCTTCCTCCTGTTCATGTCCCGCCCGGCCCGAGAAATCAGCCTGCGCATGCTGGAGCGGTTTGCCGGCGTGGATTCCCCGAAGGCCCGGGGCGAGGCCGAGCAGCTCCTCGAGCGGGTGAAGCGCGAATTCGCCGACGTCCCACAGGCCCAGTTCATGGCCGAGGGGTCGGCCAACATTCGTCTTTCCCGTTACGCTTCGCCCAGGGCGAACGTCAAGACCTACGGCTTCCTCGCCGATCAGGCCCTCTTCGAGATCCAGTTCCCCGATCGAATCAGTCCGGGTCGATTTCACGGCCCATCGACCCGGACGGATTGACCGAGCGCGGTTGCGACGGCGAGGGAAGCGCGTTCCCGCCAGGGGTGAGAGAACCCCTAATCGAGCGGATGCCAGCCGATCACCGAGGAATGGGACTTATGCGGCTCCGAGGGAGTGCGCCATGATAGTCCTTCGGGGTGCCGTGGAGCTGGGGGGCATTATCCCATAATCCTGGGAAGCCATCCGGGTCGGCGTGTTCTGCCGCGTTGATCAGCAGCCTGGCCGCGACCAGCCGGAGCGGATCGTCCTCGATCACGATCCGGGGCAAGCCGGCGGTGTGCGCCTCGATCTCTCGGGGATGGAACCCGACCTGTGTCAGCCAGGTATGGGCCCGGGAGAGCGTTTCGCGATGTGCGAAAGTGTGCGTCAAATACATGGGAATCCTCAGCCTCTAGTAAAAGGAAGTCATGAATCCAATGACTCGGGGCACGGGGGTACCAACCTCCCCTCCACGAGGGTCGAGGCACTCCCGGATTGAGAGCAATGTCCAAGCTGTCTCGCGATCGCGCAGTCCCGCCATTCCGGGGATGGGCCCCGCAATTGTCGATCTGGTTCGCAACCTGATCGGTGAATCAGGCATCGAGATCGTCGAGGGCGCAGGATCGATTACCCGAGCGAATCGGACGAGGGAGGACCGACGATTTCCGATCGCGAGCACCGGAACAGACCAGACAGGTGCGACTGCTGGGCGACTCGCTCTCAACAGCGGAGAGGATGAGGACGGGAGGATATTCGGAGGAGGTCGTGATCCGCGCGTACCAGGGAGGAGAGCTCGCCCGGCCCACGGCTTCGCAACGATCCGGCGAGCGAAAGCGCGGTGTTGCAGAAGACGTCCTCGAGCGAATCGTCTTCTTCCCAGAGCGATGAGCCGAGGCTTCCCCCGCCCGAGTCGTCGGGGAAGGAGGCATCATCCGCATTTTGAATCACGGCCGAGGTGCCGTGAGCCACGGCATGTGGGGGTTCACTACAACGACCGGAGAGGGAGTGACCGTACCCACCGGTGAAGGTGAACAGGAATGGAAGCGACCAGAAGATCAGGAATGAGACGACTTTCATGTCCTGAACCACCCCTCCTGGGCTCGCCATCCGTTGGCGAGCGGCTCTTTCATTGGGGATTATATCGGATCGGTCAAGAAAGTCGACGTCGCACGGTCAAGATCGCACGATCGAACTCGAGAAGCGAGACCAGAGCGCCGGCCTGTGACATGGAGTCGTCAGCCAATCAAGCACGGTCTTGAAAATGGGGTAAGCGGGAAAACGGGGCCTGGCGTGCTTTTGGTAGCCTGCTCCCCCAGAACTGGTCCAGTCTTCAGGGCAATCGTATAACTGGCAGAGAGCCAGGGAGCGACCCATGCGAAAACGACCCAGTGGCCAGCGCCTCAGAGCCGCCAAGAGAGCACTACTGTGCATGCAGATCAATCCGTGGATGAGCCCGGACCTCGCCCGCGGCGTCGCCTCCGGATCACGCTGGCGCTGGCCATGGCCATGGTGGCGGTGTTGGCCCTTCCGCTGGCTCGAGTCGCCAACCGCGTCCACGGCGAACGCCGCGCCGTGGCGGCGATCCAGCACGCAGGCGGCTTCGTCGATCGCGGCTTCCGACGAGGGCCCGATGGTTCCTTGCTGCCCAAGACCCCAAACCCGACTCCCGAGCGACTGCTCCGCTATAGAATTCGTCCTGTCATGAACACACGACGAGGCTGTTTCAATGAGTTACGTCCCCCTCGGCTCTGTCCCGCGATGCATCCCCCCTCACGACAGCAGAGTGATCTTGCGCGCCTGGGTGAGATGATGAGCGTGCCATTGGTCCCGAACACGCCTTGATCGGTCCCGTCGAGGTAGGCCCCGAGGGTATCGGTGATCCCGCTGGGCGACGCGGCGTTGACGACGATCCGACCGCCCGTGAGGAATGCCGGCTTGCCGACGATCGTCAGCGTGACGGCGTTGGTCGAGGCATTGTAGGCGGCCGACATCAGTGCGACCGCCTTCCCGGCGGGCACGCCGTGCAGCTTGTAGGTCTGCGCCACCGTGTAATTGGCGACGTTCTGCGCCCGGGTCGGATCGAGTGCCTTGCTGAAGACGAGCTCGAAGCCGACGGCGTGCTTGCGCCTTCCCTTGCCTGCATAAATGATCTGCTCGGAGACGATCGTCGGCGCGACGTTGACGGTCACCGGCGTGGTGAGCGTCGTGGTCAGAGCGTCGGTATAGGCCATGAGGCGATAGCCGGTCCCGAGCTGATTGATCGCCAGGCCGGTGAAGGTGGCGACGCCATCGATGGCGTTGACGGTGAGGGTGCCGCTCAGCGTCGCCGTCCCGGGATTAACCAGCGCGACCGTGACCGGCCCGCTGTAGCCGGTATCCACCGGGCCGGAGGAGTAGTTGACCGAGACCGTCAGGCCGAACGAGTTGCCGGGCTGGACGAAGGCCGGGGGCTCGGTCGTGGCCGACAGGTACGTCGACGGGGTGACGACGCCGATCTTCGACGTACTGACCTCGGTGAACCAGAGGTTGCCGTCCGGCCCGGCTGTGATGCCGCCAGGGGCGGAGGTCGCGGTCGGGACGGCGAATTCGGAGATGCCGTGCGTAACGGGGTTGATCGTGCCGATCTGGTTGACAGCGAACTCGGTGAACCAGAGGTTGCCATCGGGCCCCGTCGCGACGTAGTACGGGTCAGAGTTCGCCGTGGGAACATTGAACTCGGTGATGACGTGGGTACTCGGGTTGATCGTCCCGATCTTGTCGCCGCCGTACTCGGTGAACCAGAGATTGCCGTCGGGCCCCGCCGCGATGGAGACCGGTTCCGAGTTCGCCGTGGGGATGGTGAACTCGGTGATGGCGTGAGTACTCGGGTTGATCGTACCGATCTTGTCGCCGATGAGCTCGGTGAACCAGAGGTTGCCGTCGGGCCCCGCCGCGATCGAGTACGGCCCAGAGGTCGCCGTGGGAATGGTGAACTCGGTGATGACGTGGGTCGTCGGGTTGATGGTCCCGATCTTGTTGCCGACGTACTCGGTGAACCAGAGGTTGCCGTCGGGCCCCGCCGCGATCGAGTACGGTTCAGAACCCGCTGTGGGGATGGTGAACTCGGTGATGACATGGGTCGTCGGGTTGATGGTCCCGATCTTGTTGCCGACGTACTCGGTGAACCAGAGGTTGCCGTCGGGCCCCACCGTGATCCCTTCGGGCTCCGCGGTGGCCGTCGGCAGCGGGAAGTCCGTGGTGGCATGGGTCGTGGGATTGATCGTGCCCACCTTGTCCGCGTTGGACTCGGTAAACCAGAGGTTGCCGTCCGGCCCGGCCGTTATCCCCAGCGGTGCCGAGGCGGCCGTGGGTGTGGGAAAGTCGGTGATGGTCGTGGCGCTGAGCAGTTGACGCGACTCCAGGGGCTCGAGGCAAGGCCTCCGGCCGCGCCTCTTGACCGCCGTGCCCGGTCCTCCGGCGCGCAACCCGCCCCGTAACCCCGTCCGACTTCGATACAGCACGTTCATCGGTTACCCCCTCGTGTTGGATGTATTGCGTCGAATGCCCGGAGCCGGCGCGACGGCCCGGCCGGGTCGGGACTCCTCCCCGATCCTCCTCCCTCCTTGTCGGGATCCTCCCGTCGCACGATCGTCGATTCGACTGGTCCGGCCCCGCGTCCGGCCGGAAGCAGACGCGCGAATCACTATGTCAATCAAGTCACTCCATTCGCGCCGAAGAGGATGCGGAAACGCATCGAGGATCCAGGATTTTGGTGTCGCGATCCCTGCGAGTGCGCGGCACATTTCGTCGATCGGGACGTTGGACATGGGACCGACGACCGTGCGTCGAGGATGAATTCATCGACGACCGTGTGTCGGCGCCGGGGAGCAACCGGCTCTCATTCGCACGACTACTGGGGCCGAGAGCCGCTTCCGCACGCGTTGCCTCCGACGTTGCTGATACCTCGATAACAGCATCCGCGAATGACACGCTCATGTCAAGCCGCTACAACGGAGGCGGGCCATCGATCTGGCGATCCACCTCGTAGGGTTCCTTCCAGATTTGACTGAGCTTCAGGAGCCCTCCCTCAGGTATTTCTCACAGTCGTCGAAGATCGCTTCGGCTCCTTGACGTTATCGACCGGAAACTCCTTCCCTTCCTCGGTGCGATCAGCCTATTCTCAGAGTATTGGCAAATCCACACCGAGAGTTCGCCGATGAGTCCCGCAAAACCGATTGACAGAACGAACGCCCTGAAGGGTGCGATCCCTGCCTCAACACTTTGGGCCTACGTTCGTGCAGCCATCGTGGCGAACCTGATTGTTGTCGCGCAAGTGCTCATCGCCGTCGTCGCCCCGGCGCTTGGCACCCATGACGGCGAAGCCTTCCGCATGGCGTCTTGGCTCGTTCCCTTTGTCACGCTGGTCGTCTGGACCTCCGCCGCTGTGCTTTATATGGTACCTATGGCTGCCAGACAATTTGGGATGCTCGGGCGACAGCTCATCGGACGAGCTACGACGCTCGGGCGACGGTTCATCGGACGAGCCCGGTCCTCATCGTCAGGCCGGTCGGGTGTATGGGACGACTGACTGGACAGCCCCGAACCGCGCCATCCCTGACGGTTCGGGGGCGTGGTGCGGCCCGCGCTTGTGGTTGGCTTTCCGGGCTCCCTGTTCTGCTATCGTTGACCGTCGTCGCCAGAAGCGGGATGCCGGGCAGGAGAGGACTCAGGAGGGACGAACAGGATCCGCATCGATCGCAGTCGCAGAAATCTCCGATGGCTCTTTCCCTGGAGAACCATGATGTCCGAGCATCAGGTCACGATCGACTGGAAGCGTGAGACGCCCGACTTCGAGTACAAGAGTTACAACCGGGACCATGACTGGAGTTTCGATGCTGGGATCACGGTCCGAGCCTCGGCTACGCCCTCCTACCAGGGAAACGAGCGGTGTGTCGATCCCGAGGAGGCGTTCGTCGCCAGTCTGTCAAGCTGTCACATGCTGACATTTTTGGCGATCGCTTGTAAGAAGCAGTTTACTGTGGACGGTTACCGGGACCACGCGATCGGCATCCTCGGGAAGGATCAGGCGGGGCGGTTGGCCATGATCAAAGTCACCTTGCGTCCACAGGTCCGGTTCGATGCTGAGAAAACGCCGACGCCGGAGGAACTTGCGAACCTCCACGAGCAAGCCCACCACGCTTGCTTCATCGCCAACTCGGTGAAGACCGAGGTCGTCGTCGAGCCCGCATAAGTTGCCCCGGTCCTCGATGAGGAATCCGATTCATGGAGACTGTAGCAAGGGAACCGGGTTCGAGTGAGAGCGGGTGGGCGGAGCACACGCGAGATCCTCGCTCCCACGCTCCGGCGTGGGACTGTCGGCTTTCGACGCTCCGCGGCGTCTGGGCCCTCAGGCCGCGGAGCGGCCGGGAAAGCCGTTCCCACGCCGGAGCGTGGGCACGAGATCTCCCGGCATTCTGGCGACAGACTCGTGAAATGTGCCGGATTTGCCGGGAAAGTGGATAGGTGGGAAGTGGAGGGGTGGCCCGCGCAATGGGTACCGCTCGAGGTCCCAGTCACGCAACGAATAGCGGTGTAATCGCGAGCGTCCAAATAGCACGGCGGCTTGACCTGCTCCGTGAGGCTGTCACAATAAGTAAGCGTCGAGTAGAGTGGGGATTGCGTCAAGGGGCTCATGACCTGCCCCGATCCGGAGATCGCCCCCAATCGAACCAGGGAGGCAATCGATCGGACCGGACGCAGTCGAGCCCGGCCGGCCCGGGAATGGCCGCGGGCCGGCGATACCAGCCGGCACGACATGGGCACGAGCGAGAGGGAACGCGGCATGAGCTCGAATCTTGAACGGCTTGGGCGTCTTCACGGTCCTCTCGATCACCGGCGCCATCCTGATGCTCCTGGCATGGCCCGAGTGCCGGGGCGACAGCGTGATCATGAAGAACGGGATGGTCTACGCCAGCCAGGGGACTCCCGATAAGGACAATTCGCTCGTCTACATCTGGGACGGCCTGAAACGGGTCATCGTGCGCGACTCGAAGGTCGAGAAGATGATCGCGGACAATGCCTTCCGCACCGGGGAACGGTTCAAGTTGGTCCAGCCGATCGTCGTGCACGGCGGCGCGATGCCCCGGGAAGTGCTCAGGGTCGAGGCCGGGCCCTGGGACGATCGCGGCCGCCGGCAGTTCCGCTACCTCGGATCGAGAGTCGACCAAGCCGTTGAGCATGGAACAGGCGATCATCGAGATCTCGCCGCACGTGGTCCAGTATCGCGGCATCGACGGGTTCTGGCTCGGGGTCGAGGAGACCAACCAGGTCCCGCGCCCGGTGTTGATGTCGCTGCTGGGGCGGGTCGACCCGAAGAATGCCGGCGAACGCGAGCGCGTGATCCGGTTCTTGATGGATGCCGGCTGGTATCCCGAGGCCAAGCAGGAGCTCGATCGGATCAGCAAGGATTTCCCCAAGACCGACTTGAGCGAGCGCGCCGCCGGCGCGCGGGTCTTCATCGTCCAGGCCGAGGCCACCCAGCGCCGGTCCGAGATCGACCTGCGGCGCAAGGCGCAACAGTACCAGGCGATGTCGAGCTTGTTGAAGACGTTCAATGACAAGGCGATCGGCACCGAGCTCCAGATCGAGGTCCGCGAGATCGAGCGCCACGAGTCGCAACAGCAGGCGGCGGACAAGGCCCTGGCGACCGAGCTCCGCCAGCTCTCCGGCCGGTTGTCCAGCGCCGCGCGGGCGTCCTGGCAGAAGCGGCTGGGCGAGATCCTCAAGGCCATCGACGAGGCGCCGGACGCGGTCCGCGGCCGGTTCGCCGCCTGGCAGAAGGCCAAGTCCGACCCGTCGAAGAACGACGAGGCCCGCTTCGCGCTGGCGATGTCGGGCTATGTCGTGGGCCACGACGAGGCCGTGGCCGACCTCGCGGCCGCCGACGTCCTCTGGCAGGCACGCGACGGCGTCCAGGCCTACCTCACGGGCGCCGAGCCTTCGGATCGAAGCGCCAGTGCGGCCATGATCGAGGGCCTGGCGTGGCCCGATTTCCCGGGGACGACGGATGCCATCCGGCGGCTCGAGCTGCTCACGCGGATCATCCAGCTCATGCCCCCGCCCCGACACGACGGGACCGAGCCGTCCCCGAGAAGACCATCCTGCATCGCGTCCTCGAAGACGAGAACGCCGTGCCCACCGAATACGCCGTCCGGCTCCCGCCGGAATACCACCCACTCCGCAGTTACCCCGCGGTGATCGTCCTCCATTCCGGCCAGGGCCCCAGCGCCGCGATCGACGAATGGGCCGCCGAGGCCGTCGCGACACGGCTATATCCTCATCGCGCCCGAGTATAACGAGCCCGGCCAGCCGCACGATTATCGATATACGACCAGCGAGCACGCCGCCGTCGAGCTCGCCCTCCGAGACGCCCGCAAGCGCTATTCCATCGACAGCGATCGCGTCTTCGCCGCCGGTCAGTTGATCGGCGGCAACATGGCCTGGGATTACGCCCTGGCCCACCCCGACCTGTTCGCCGGCGTCGTCGTGTTCTCGGGCCTCCCGGCCAAGTACGTCTTCAAGTACCTGCCGCACCACGAGCGGCTCCCTTGTTCTATGTCATCGGCGAGCTGGCCCCCGCGGCCAATGAGTTCATCTTCACCAAGTACGATCAAGCCGATGATCTTGAAGACCTGGGATGTGACCTATATCGAGTATCAGCGCCGCGGTCTCGAGACGTTTCCCGAGGAGGTCCCGCGTCGCCTTCGACTGGATGGACCGGCATCGTCGCGACCCTTATCCCAAGGCGTTCAGGGCCTATTCCGCCCGGACCTCCGACGACCGTTTCTACGGCGTCGTTGTCCGCGAGTTCTCGCCGGGGCACACCACGGCGCCGGAAGCCGCCGATGTCTTCGGAGCGAACCTGAATCCCGCCGAGATCAAGATGGTCCTCGAGCACCCTCAGCAATCTCATCCGGCTGGACGTCAAGGGCGTGAAGCGGCTCGATCTCTGGCTGAGCCCCAAGCTCATCGACTTCAAGCGAAGACCCGAGATCCGCGTCCAGGGCAGGCCCTACTTCAAGAGTGCGGTCAAGCTCGAACTCGAGTCGATGCTCGATGATCTCCGCCTCCGCGGCGACCGGCAGCAGCTCTACTGGCATCGGATCACCATCGAATAGTGAGTTGGTCCTCGTCATTGGTCATTGGTCATTGGTCATCAGAAGGACGGGCCGAGCTTCCGCTCTCCGCGAGCGACCTCCTGACAGGCCGTCGATGACCAATGACCAAGGACCAGAGGACCAATGACCAATGACCAATGACCGAGCCTCAGACACCCGATTGGGTCCGCGACGCGATCTTCTACCAGATCTTTCCCGACCGGTTCGCACGGAGCGTCACGGTGCCCAAGCCGCGGCATCTGGACGAGTGGGGCGCACCCCCGACCTATTGCGGATACCAGGGAGGCGACCTGATCGGGGTGGTCGAGCGGCTGGATTACCTCGTCTGACCTGGGTATCAACGCGTTGTACTTCACGCCGATCTTCCAGTCGGCTTCGAACCACCGCTACCACACGCACGATTACGAGAAGGTCGATCCGATGCTGGGGGGGAACCCCGCGCTGCGAAGGATGCTCGACGAGGCCCACGCCCGGGGCATCCGCGTGGTGCTCGACGGCGTCTTCAACCACGCCAGCCGCGGCTTCTTCCCGTTCCACGACATCATGGAGAACGGCCCCAACTCGGCCTATCTCGACTGGTTCACCGTCAAGGAGTTCCCGCTCTATGCCTACGACGCCGAGAAGGCACCCAATTACCAGGCCTGGTGGGGATTGCCGGCCCTGCCGAAGTTCAATACCGACTGCCCCGAGGTGAGGGAGTTCCTCTGGGGGATCGGCCGGAGCTGGATCGAGTTCGGCATCGACGGCTGGCGGCTCGACGTCCCCAACGAGATCGACGACGACGACTTCTGGCGCGAGTTCCGCTCGCGCGTGCGTGCCGTCAACCCCGAGGCGTACATCGTCGGCGAGGTCTGGGTCGACGCCCCGCGATGGCTCCAGGGCGACATGTGGGACGCCGTGATGAACTATCAGTTCACCCGCGCCTGCATCGCGTTCTTCATCGGCGAGGACGTCAACCTGGAGGACCTGAGCAAGACGAGCCTCCACCCGGTGGGCCCGTCGGGGGCCGTGGCGTTCCGCCGCGCGATCGAGCGGCTGATCGGCCTGTATCACCCGAACGTGACGGCCGTGATGCTGAACCTGCTGGACAGCCACGACATGGCACGGTTCCTCACGCTGGCCAACGGCGACCAGTCGGCGCTGCGGCTGGCCACCTGGTTCCAGATGACGTACACCGGCGCACCGTCGATCTACTACGGCGACGAGATCGGCATGGCGGGCGGTCACGATCCGGCCAACCGAGGGGCGTTCCCCTGGCACAAGCCCGAGACCTGGGACACCGATCTCCTGCACGAATTCCAGCGGCTGATCGCCCTCCGCCGCGCCTGCCCGGCGCTCCGCCGCGGCTCGTTTCGCTTCGTTTACGCCCAGGATCAGGTCGTCGCCTACGTCCGGGAGCTCGGCGACGAAATCGTCGTCGTCGCGATCAACGCGGCACGTTCGAATCGACGGATCGACTATGTTCTCTGAGTTGCGGGCTTCCCGATGGGTCCATTTTCGAGGAAGCGTGGTCCAATCGATCGGTCCGACTGGAGCAGGGAATGCTCCGCGGCCTGGAGCTGCGGCCGCGCTCGGGGCTAATCCTGACGCCACCGATCGCGCGACCTGTCATGAGCTTCCATCGTGTGCCACCGGCCTGGCAACTGCCGGAAGGGGTCGATCGCCCCCTGTGGCAATACACCCACACGCCACGCCTGGCCGCCGAGGAGGATGCGTACTTTGCGGACAACCTGATGTTTCGCGCCGACGCCCAGGCGCTCGACGAGCGGTTCGTCACGCCCGGCCGGCTCGTGGACCTGGGCTGCGGGGTGGGACGACACGCGATCCGGTTCGCATCGCCGAGGGTTCCGCGTCGCCGCGGTTGACCTGTCGCGGCCGATGCTCGAGATGGTTGGTCAGAAGGCGGAGTCCGAGGGGGTCAGACGTGCTCCGGGTCGAGTCCAACCTCTGCCGGCTGGGCTGCTTCGCGCGACGCGACCTTTGACTACGCCCTGTCGATGTTCAGCACGCTCGGGATGATCCGGGGCCGCGAGGCCCGGCGTCGGGCGCTGGCCGAAGCCTGTCGCATCCTCCGCCCGGGCGGCCGGCTGGCGCTCCACGCCCATAACCTCTGGCTCAACCTCCGCGACCGACAGGGCCGGGCGTGGCTGCTCCAGCAAGCGTACCGGGCCGTCTTCGCCCGCGAGGATCTCGGCGAGCGTCGGATGACCTATCGCGGCATCCCGGGCATGCGGGTCCACCTCTATCGATGGGGCGAGCTCAAGCGCGAGCTCCGACCGCGCCGGCTTCCGGATCGACGAGGTCCTGCCGCTCGATGAGGTGTCCTCCGAGCCCATCCCGAACCCCTGGCTGGCCCACGGCCTCCGCGCCGGCGGCTGGATCGTCTTCGCATCCCGAAGCGTATAGGGTGCTCTCCGAGCAACGAACGAAGCGAATGGTGCTCGGAGTGCACCCTACTCGATGAACACGCTCCGGATTATGATCGAATTCAGGCCAATGTCCGGCCCTACTCGGGTTCCTTCGACTCCATGCTGCCTGCTGTGCTCAAATGAGTATCCATCGCTCGCTCCGATTTCCGATGATCCTGTGTGGGCTGCTCGCCTCGATCGGGGTCTTGCTCTGGCCGATGCTCCGAGGCGCGAGGCAGGCGGCGCAGCGCGCGGGGATCACCTGAAACCTCAGCCAGATCGGGCTGGCAGTTGCCAGCTATCACTCGGAATGGGGTTGTTACCCGCCGGCCTTCGTGCTCGGTCCCGACGGCAAACCCTGGCATAGCTGGAGAGTGCTGATCTTGAAGAACGCACCTCATCCCTACTCCGAACTCTACAAAGCCTATCGGTTCGATGAGCCCTGGGACGGTCCCCATAACGCCCAGCTCGCGGGACGGATCGGCGACTATTATCGCCGCCAAGGGCTGGATCCGGACGGGACGGATCACACCGGCTTCGTCGCGGTGATCGGTCCCGGGACGGCCTGGCCCGGCGCGGAGACTCGGTCAAAGGGCGACATCCGCGACGGTGCCGGCAAGACGATCATCGCGGTCGAGATGGCCGACTCGGGCATCCCCTGGATGAAGCCCGAGGACCTTCACTTCGACCGGATGAGCTTCCGGGTCAACGATGGCTCGGGCCGGGGCCCAGGGAGCAAGATCAGCGGCGCCCGTGCGCTGCTGGGCACCGGGCATGTCCTCGAACTGCCCGACGACTTCGAGTCCGAGACGCTTCGGGCGATGCTGACGATCGACGGTGGCGAGCCGGTCGCCGCCGATCCCCGCTCCATCGGCGCCAAGGTCATCGACAGCCCCGCCAGTGCCCTCACGCTGAGAGTTCGATCCATCCCACCGGAGGCTCGATCATGGACCTGGACGTTGACAGCGATGTGCCCTCGGTCATCGCCAAACCAGCTCGCAGGGGACGGCGAAGACCGAAGAGACGGGGGATGCTCTTCAAGATCGCCCTGTTTCTCTCGTGCGTGGGTGCGTTGCTAGCCCTCCTGATTCCGGCCGTCCAGAGCTGCCCGGGAGGCCGCCCGACGATCCCAGTGCCTGTGCAACCTCTGTTCGATCAAGCTGGCCCTTCACAACTACCACCAAGTCTACGAATGCTTCCCGCCGGCCTACATCGCCGACGCGACCGGCAAGCCGATGCATAGCTGGCGCGTGCTGATCTTGCCCTTCATGGAGCAGCAAACGCTTTATAACCAGTACGATTTCCGCGAGCCCTGGAATGGTCCGAGCAACATCAAGTTGCTCAACAGTATGCCCTCCTGTTTCGCATGTCCAAGCTGGCATCCCGGTGATTACCCGACAACGCTGACCAGCTACGTGGCGGTGATCCGGCCCCGGTACGATCTTCCCGGGCGAGACGTCGACGAAGATCGAAGACATCAAAGACGGCACATCCAACACGCTGATCGGTAGTCGAGGTTGCCAACGTGAAGATTCCCTGGACATCACCTCAGGACTTCGACACGCGCACCATGAGCTTCCGGATCAACGACCCGAGGCGACCGGGCATCTCGAGCAAGCACCCGGGCGGGGCCAACTCTGTCCTCGCCGATGGGGGCGCGCGGTTCCTGTGGGATACAATCACGCCGGGCAATTTGCGGGCCTTGTTCACGATCGCCGGGGGCGAGGGGATCACGGCCGACCAGGCCCTTGACCAGAAATGACCGCGGTGTCGGCATCTCAAGACGTTTTATCAGCAACTCTTCAACCTTCCGCCAGGACCTCCCTGACCACGTGCCCGCTGACGTCGGTCAGGCCGTAGTGGATGTCGGGGACGTGAACAGGGCCCTCCGTGACGTGGAATCCGAGCTCGTCGGTCGCGCCGTCCGAGATACCAGGAGGAATGATCTACTTCTTCTCGATGCGTTCCCAGATCTCCTCGATGGTCAAACCGTTGCTGAGCTGGCCGTCATGATGCCACTTGTTCCCATCGACCTTGCATTTGAACGTCTGTGCCTTCCCTTTGATGGTCTCGAAGTCCGCGCCAAGGCCGTACTCGGGATTCTCCACGTAATCCTCGCCCTTGAGGGTGTAAGTCCCTCCCGCGGTTCTCGTCACTTTGCCTTCCCCGTCATACGTCACCCACATGAAATGCGTAGGCGTGATGTGTTTCACCATGGTAGTCCCTTCCGGGAACTTGAATTCCTCCTGCGCCAAACTTGGCCGACACCAATCTCCAGGTGCCGACCAGCTTGTCCTGCGGCGGCTGTGGCTTCTTCGGCTCATCGGACGGTGCTGGTCCGCTCATGATCGGGAAGATGACCAGGAGCGCAAGGGCTGTGATCAATATCCGTCGCATCGGAATCTCCTCTGGGGTTCGACAACCTGGGAATCTGATCGTTCGGACCGTATCTCTCAAGAGCTTAGCGTCTCGGCACCAGGATCGAGCCCCATGGTTCCGGAGTGGACCACGAGGGGTGCGTCCGGCCGGAGTGGGAGCGTCGCAGGTAGAAACAAGCGCGCTCCATGCTGCCTGGAGGCGGGTTTCCTACTCAAGGGATACGCGGCGATCCGGCCGATCTACACCGACCGGATTCTGTCGAGCAAGTTCCTTGTGATCTGCTGGACCCGATGATCGGGACCCTTGGGGCGGGTGTAGACGGCCGGCCGGACGTAGCCCGGCGGCTCGGCGAGTCCGTCGGCCCACCAGATCGTGGCTGCGTTGAAGACGAAGTTCCCTTTCGGGCCGGGGTAGATGGTCGCGGTGTAGGTACCCTCGGCGCGAGGGCTCTGCGTCTTGCCGCTGGCAACGACCTCCAACCCAGGGATCGATGCCGGCTCGCCGTGCCACTCCCAGCCGACGAGGCCCGGGATGCCATCCGCCTTCCTTCATCCCCGTGCCGGCGAACAGCCAGTGGTCCGGCTTGCGGCAGACCCAGTCGCCGCCACCGGTCACGGGATAGGTGCTCTGTGCCCCGATCAGGGTCAACTCGTTCGGGCCGTTCTTGGTGAAGCGGGCCTCCTCCGGGAATCCTTTCTCGATCTCCTCCTTGCGGGGCGACCCGAACCGCCCGACGCGCTCGATGATCCGATTGGCCCGGCCGTCGCTCGCGGAGTGGATGTCGATGACGCCGCAGATGCTGTTCCCCGACAGGAACGCCATGTTCAGGCCCTGGGCGACCATCCGTCTCATCGTCTCGAACATCGACAGCGACCAGTACTCATCGTGGCCGACCGACAGCCAGCCCTTTGCGCGTCGCAGCCCATTCGGGTCGGCGTGAGTGTCGAGGTTGGAGATGTAGGTCAGGTCGTAGCCCTGCTGCTCCATCCAGTAGGCCAGCGGGAACTCCCAGAGCAGAAACTCACCCGATCCGACCGACAGGGCGCATCCACGATCTGGCAGTATTTCCCATACGGCCGGTCAAAGCTCGTCTGGACGTCCGGCCCCCAGTACCACTCCTTCTTGCCGTCGTCGTAGAGCGCGAACTGGCTGGGCCATCGGTTGTAGGCGTTCCACGTCGTGTCGGATACCTGGAAGAGGAAGTCGGCCTTGCGATCATCCCGGACGACGAAGACGACGTAGCTCTGGAGCCCCTCGCGCTCGGCGGTGAGCTTCCCCAGGTAGACGCCGCTGGTCCAATCGTCCGGGATCTTGATCGTCGTGCTGGGCTCCCAGACGCACTCGCGCAACCGCTTGGGACCGATGGGGGGATCAGGCTGCACCGCGCCTCGGATCGGCCCGATCTTCCGTACAAGCCGCCCGCCATGGCCTTGATAATAGCCCATCCGGTAGATCTCGAGGATGAACGGCGACGGCGGGTTCGTGCTGACGTGGATCGAGATCATCTCACCAGGCCGGACGCTCGTCCGGGACGCATAGCCTTCGATCCACGGACTGCGATACCGGGTCTTGGGATCGATGCGGACCTTGGTCGCCATCCAGTCTCGTGTGCCGGGCAGCTCATTCTCCCGGCGAATCCGCTCGGGATCGACTGCCGGCGGAGTGTGCAGCACCGGCGGTATCCGTCATCAGGGCTGGAGCCAGGCTCGCGGCGGCGGTCGCCTTGAGGACCTCGCGACGGGACCAATCCTGCTTGACGGCCATCGGTATGAGGCTCCAAACTCGTGTCGGGGCATGCTACTCTAGCTTTGAGTAGAACCCGCAAGTCCGGATCGAGCAAGTATCGCTGGGCCGGATTATGCATGGCAACTCCTAATACTGACCGGGTTGAAGGCGACGGAAGGGAGATTGGCAAATAGACGAGAACTGAACATGGCCCCACAACCGTTCAACCTGAGCCCGAACTACCACGCCGTCGTAAGAGGCATCCGTGAATTGCACCGGCTCACGATCGCGGGGCAGGATGACTCACCCGAGGCTGATGCGATCCGCGACGCGACCGACGGCCCATGGGCGGCGCTGTCCGAGACCGAGCGGACGAGGGCTGGTGGGCTCTCCGAAGACCTCTATTCGATCAGCGACGAGCTGGCGGGCGAACCCCAGGAAATGAATCCTCAAGTCCAGGCAGGGCTAGCCGACGCGGTCACCGCCAGGGAACGGGGCAAATGGGACCGTGCGCTAGAGCTCCTGAGACGCTGGGGTAAGCACCTCCCACCGGAGTTGGTCAGCAACCTCCGGGGGACGATCTGGCTTCAAGCTGGGGATCCCGAAACCGCGGCCCTCTTCTCCGAGCACTCCGGCACGCTCAAGGCAGGGGTCGGCAACTCCCAGCACGACCAGTCCTCAGAATCCCTTTACTCCACTGGGCCCCGCCAGACGCTGCCGCCGAAGGTCGAGACGTAGATCACCGAGTCGTCGGGGCATGGGGTCCGGCCTGAGAATCACTTCCCCTCGGTCGGCTTTGGCATCTCAGCGGGGGCCATTCCGATGATCCGTCCGAGTATGTCGTGGGCGACAAACCGGACGTCCCGTCTGTCGTCGCCGAGCTGGCGGATCAGGTCCGGGGTGGCTTTCGTCAGCGCCGCGGGTTCGACTCTCCAGAGCGATTCCTCAGCCTTCCTCCGCCAGTCGCGTGGCAACTCGTCATCGATGATGATCCCGATCAGGATCGCGATGGACCGCGGGCTCTTCTTGCCCAGAATCGCCACTACGGTCAGGCCGGCGTTGGCGCGCAGGATGGGATCGTCGTCGTTCAAGAGCCCTTCAAGCGTCGGCAGGGCGGCCCTCGCCCGCGGGCCGACGGCCTGGAGGCAGTCGATCACGTCAGGGCGGACAGTCGGTTCGCAGTGCGTGAGCAGCTTCACTAGCGCGGACACGGCCTGATCCTGGGCCTCATCGCTGATTCCCTTCAAGACCTCGATGACCGCGCCGCGGTCCGGAACGGGCTCCGGATCCGCAACCAGCGCGAGGAGCGTTTGGAGGGCCTCGCGGTTTCCGTTCACGTTGAATTTCAGAAGTGCCCGCGCCGCGGCGAATCGGACGGTTCGGTCCTTGTCGCCGGTAGCCGCGACGAGGCCGGCGATCGCCGCCGGGTCGGGGGCGAACTCCCCAGCGATTCCGCCGCCGCCGCCCGGACCTCGCTCGCCCGATCCTTGAGCAACCGGCTCAGGGTCTCGAGACTGTTCGCCTTCAAGTCGGACGTCAGTTCAGGGGTGGCGGGCCCCGATCGGACTCTCTTCGCCTCGTTAGCGTGCATGCGGCCGAAGTCCCGGGCGGACTCCAGGCGGACCGTGTCCCGATCGTCGCTCGCCGCGGCGGCCAGCGCCGGGACCACGACTGCTGGGTCCGCATACACCTCGACCAGCACCTGACAGGCCAGGGATCGAGCGTCGCTCTGCGGGTCTCGAGCCGCCTCCAGCAGGTACGGCAGAGCGACCTCGGAGCCTTTGGTCACGAGGAGTCGCATGGACGACTCGCGTACTACCGGATCCTTGTCCCGTAGTCTGCCCACGAGGTCTTTGATCTCCTGACGTTCCTTGAACGTCCGCCAGGAATCCCCCTCCAGAGTGGTCACGACTCCCGTGTACGCCATCGCCACGATGGCGAGGATCAGGGTCGAATAGAACAGGGGGCCGAATATCCTTCTTCGCGGTCGGGACATGACTGTCATCTCCGCTCGCCTTTCGGTTCAACGGCTCCAGACTTTCAGCATCCCGGAAAACTGACACTTGTACAAGGTCTCGGCGATCCCTTGACGGCGAGCCAGCCGACGGCACTCCCCGCCAGCCCCCTTTTTCTTCCTGAGCCGTATTGGCGACAATGGTACCTACACCCGTCGATAAACGCCAATGCGACGACCCTGGGAGGGAGACGATGAGGCGCGTTCGATGTCCGGTCCTCCTGAAGATGTTCCTGATCGGCATGGGGCTGGTCGCGCTGGGCATGGGAATGTCCCTGGTCTTGACTGACCCGGACCCGTCGACCTTCCCCTGCGTGCCTGGCGATGGCTCGCGGTTAGACCAAGAGGATCGTCCGCACCGCGACCAGTCGTGCGGCGTGAGCTCCCCACGGAAGAGGTACCACCCTTCTCGGACATCACGTTCGACGACAGTGGCTATGCGACCGCCATCCGCTTCTCGAAGCCGATCGCCGATCCGGCGTCGCTGGCGCAGGTCCGGGACTCGGTCGTGGGAAGGAGCGGGCGGGGGATCGCCTACCTGGAAGGGAAGCTCGCCGCCCTGCCGCCCGACTGATCCGGCGACCCCCTCCACGACGGCCAACATCCACCAGATCATTGCCTCTCTGCTGATGTACGAGGGCCGGTGGGTCGAGGCGAGCGAGCACATCGCCCAGGCGCAAGCCGCCGATCCGGCCCGGCCGGCCCTGTTCCGGGCCAATATGGACGCCTTGCGCGGAGTCGCCGCCCTGCGGCGCGGCGAGATCGAGAACTGCGTGGCCTGCTGCAACGAGTCGAGCTGCATCTTCCCCCTCGCCGCCGCCGCCATCCATCGCCGGACCGCCGGCTCGCGGGAGGCGATCGAGCACTTCACGCGCTACCTCCGGCAGCGGCCGGACGACCTGGGCGTCCGCTGGCTCTTGAACGTCGCGTACATGACCCTGGGGGAGTACCCGCAGGCGTGTTCCGGCCGAGTTCCTCCTGCCGCTGGGCCGGTTCGCCGCGCCGGGCGACAGCCCGCGACGGATGGTCAACGTGGCATCCCGCGTCGGGCTCAACGCGCGGGGCGAGTCGATGGCCGGCGGGTGCCTGGTCGACGACTTCGACGGCGACGGCCGGCTGGACGTCTTCATGCCCACGACCGATCCCGAGCGCGGGGCTTTGTTGCTGCGCAACCGCGGCGACGGCACCTTCGAGGACGTCTCCGATGCGGCCGGCCTGGCCGACCAGGTCCTGTCGCTGCAACGCCTGCCACGCCGACTATCGACAACGACGGCGCCCTCGACATCCTGATGCTCCGAGGCGCCTGGGAAGTCCCACGGCGGATGTCGCTGCTGCGCAATCGCGGCGGCGTCTTCGAGGATGTCACTCTGTCCGCCGGCCTCGGCGAGCCGATCGCCACCCAGGCGGCCGGCTGGGCCGACTACGACAACGATGGCCGGGTCGACCTCTACGTCGCCGGCGAGTTCGATCGCCGGCGGCCCGACCGTCGCAACCGGGGCCGGCTTTACCACAATCGGGGCGACGGCACCTTCGAGGATGTCGCCGAAGCGGCCGGCGTGACCAACGATCGGTTCGGCAAGGGGGTGGCCTGGGGCGACTACGACGACGACGGCCGGCCCGACCTGTTCGTCTCCAACCTGGGTCAGCCGCCCCGCCTCTATCACAACCAGGGCGACGGCACCTTCCAGTCGACGTCGCCGCCGCGCTCGGCGTGACCGGGCCGATCGACGGCTTCGCCTGCTGGTTCTGGGACTACGACAACGACGGCCGGCTCGACCTCTGGGTCAACCCCAACCGCGCGACGCTGTCGGAGGTCATCCGGGACCAGCTCGGCCAGCCGACTGTCCGGCGAGCGGCCCCGCCTGTATCGCAACGTCGGCGGGGCGAACCCATTCCGCGACGTGACGGCGGAGCTCGGTCTGGACCGGGTCGTCCTGCCGATGGGCTCGAACTTCGGCGACCTGGACAACGACGGGTTCCTGGATATCTACCTGGGGACCGGCCGGCCGTCGTATCGCGTACCTGATGCCGAACGTGCTGCTCCGCAACGACGGCGGCCGTCGATTCGAAGACGTGACCGCCGCGACGGGGACCGGCCACCTCCAGAAGGGGCATGGCGTGGCCTTCGCCGACTGGGATCGCGACGGCGACGCCGACATCTTCCTGGAGGCCGGCGGCGCCGCCCCGGGCGACCGGGCCCACAACGTCCTGTTCCAGAACCCGGGGTACGGCCACCACTGGCTGACGGTCAAGCTGGTGGGCCTCCGGACCAACCGAGCCGCACTGGGGGCCCGGATCCGGGTCGACCTGCCGGGCCCCGGCGGCGCGAGTCGTCTGCCCGACACCGGACCATCACGGCCGGGTCGAGCTTCGGCGGCAATCCCCTGGCCTGCACGGTCGGCCTGGGACCGGCCGAGGCGATCCGGGCGGTCGAGGTCTACTGGCCGACCAGCGGGACTCGCCAGACCTTCCGCGACGTCCCGATCGACCGCAGCATCGAGATCACCGAGGGGCGGCCGGAGCTCCGTGTACTCGACGCCCCTCCGATCCCGTTGCCTCGAACAAGGTCCTGATCGTCTGGTCCGTTGACGAGGGGTTAAGGTCCCATTAAGATCGGGCCAGTCATTTCTCGTCCTATCGATAGTCGTGCATTCGATCGAAAGGATTGATCTCATGGGTTATTCCGGCCGAAGGAGGCGGGGTTTCACGCTCATCGAACTGCTGGTCGTTATCGCCATCATCGCGGTGCTGATCGCCCTGTTGTTGCCGGCGGTGCAGGCGGCGCGCGAGGCGGCCCGGCGGGCCCAGTGCCTCAACAACCTCAAGCAGCTCGGCCTGGCGGCGCACAACTACGTCTCGCAGACCAACGTCTACCCGTGCCAGTCGATCCAGAACACGAACCAGTGGGCCTGGGAGCCGTCCTGGGTCGCCCTCATCCTGCCGAAGATGGAGCAGACGACCGTCTACAACGCGATCAACTTCAGCCTTCCCATGCTCGAGATCGGCTTCGTCAACCCGGTCGCTCTCGGCGGCATGTCCAACTCGACGGCCGGCCTGTTGACCATCGCGTCTCTGCTCTGCCCCTCCGAGAGCCTCAGCCATCCGGTGAGCTTCGCGGGCGACTGGGGCCAGAGCAGCTACGCGGGCAACTACGGCGGCCCGGGGATGATCGCCTCGTGCAACGGCATCATCGTTCCCGCCCGAGGGGATGAATTCGTCAGCAGCCCCAACCTCGGCCCGGTCTCGCTCGCCGCGGTGACCGACGGGACCAGCAATACGGCGATGTTCAGCGAGCACCTCCTCGGGCTACGGCAGCGCGCTCGACGGCCTGACTGGCGGGCTACGTATCTCCCGCCGTCGCCGGCACGTCGTTGGCGAAGCGGGCCCTGTTCCAGATCAATTCGGTGTCGCCGCTGCCCGACCAGGGCGCTGCGGGCGTCGCCGTGGCTCAGCAGCTCGTCGCCGCGTGCCGGAGCATCCCCGGCGGGACGGTGCCCTCGCAAGATGCGGGCGCCGGGTCCTCGTGGCTCTACACCCAGGGCTACGATACCGTGAACATGTCCTACATGCATGTGATGACCCCCAACAGCTACTCGTGCACCGGGGCGGAGAGCGGCTTCTTCGGCGGCCAGGGCAATTTCACCTCGGACGGCTCGGGCGGGGGATGGCTCGGCGCGACCACGGCGATCGAGCAACCACCCCGGCGGGGTCAACGTCGCCATGGGCGACGGGTCCGTGAGGTTCATCAAGGACTCCGTCAGTTTCCAGACCTGGTGGGCCCTGGGCACTCGCAACGGGGGCGAAGTCATCAGCTCCGACCAGTATTGACCGAAATTACCTGCACGTGCCTCGCCGGTGGCTCCGCGCTCTCAGGCGAGGCCACCCTTTTCATGACGGCTCCATCCGGATGCCGTTCGGGCTGTCGCATTACAGGAGGATCACTTGAACCGTCGTCTTCGCGCAGCGATCGGCCTCCTTGTCCTGGCGTGCCTCGGTCCCGGCTGCGGGTCGAATCGCGAGTCGAGCCGGCAGCGGCGGGTAAACCCGTCGAGGCCGGTCCCAATAGTCGGATCAAGTTCAAGGACGAATACAAGGACATGATCGGCAAGGATGGGACAGCTCAAGTGGAAGCCGAGCCAGTCCAGGAAGCGGCCGCCCGGGCATGCCCAAGTCTTGATGACGCCGTACCCGGGAGTCCGACCGATGCCGATGTTCGATCCGCAGGGACGCTTCGCGAGGGTGGTCGGATCGCCTCGCGATCGCTTGTCTCGGCCTGGTGCTGGCCGGTTGCGAGGCGACTCCGCGGGCACTCCCGAGCGGGACGCAACCCGCCGACCGCGCCAGTCCGACGATCCTCGGCTGCGCCGGCTCGGGGTCGGGACGACTTCGGATTGGGCGCCCGCGCGACCTTCTTTGCGCTCGGGGATACGACTTCGAGCATCTCGAAAGATCCAAGCCCGTTCCGGTTCGCCGACATCCGCGAGGGCAGCGGCATCGACTTCGTCCACTGTCTCCGGCATGGACCGCCGGAAGCTCTACCCGACGGCCTTCGGCTCCGGCGTGGCGATGTTCGACTACGACGGCGACGGCCGGCTCGACCTCTACTTCGCCACCTGCACCGCGATGCCGCTGGGGACGGCCCGGACGGGGCCGAACCGGCTCTACAAGAACCTCGGCGGCAGCACAGTTCCGGGACGTGACCGAGTCGTCGGGCCTCGGCTTCCGCGGGTTCTGCCACGGGATCATCGCCGGCGACATCGACAACGACGGCGATCCGGACGTCTTCCTGTGCAATTACGGGCCGAACGTCCTCTACCTCAATAACGGCGACGGCACATTCCGGGACATCAGCCATTCCGCCGGGATCGACCGGCCGAACTGGTCGTCGGGCGGGGCGATGCTCGATTACGACAACGACGGCGATCTGGACATCTACGTCGCCAACTACGGCGATTGGGTTTATCCGCGCGACGCCCACCGCTGCGGCAATGACAGCGGTCCCCCTCTTCTGTTCGCCGTGGGAGATCCGCACGGTCAAGCACATCCTCTACCGCAACAACGGCGACGGGACCTTCACCGACGTGACCGACCGGGCGGGCCTCGGCCGCTCCGACGGCCACGGCTTCGGCGTGGTCGCCGCCGACCTCAACGGCGACGGCCGGGTCGACCTCTACGTCGCCAACGACCTGAACCCCAACTTCCTCTTCCTCAACCGCGGCGATGGGACGTTCGAGGACGCCACCGAGACCTCGGGCGCCGCCTTCGACGAGCGGGGCCTGGCGCAGTCGAGCATGGGCGTCGACGCCGAGGACTGCGACGGCGACGGCCGCCCCGAGCTGCTCGTGACCAACTTCCAGAACGAGTACATCGCCTATCTATCAGAACCTGTCCGGCTCGGCTCCGATGCCGGCCGACGACGCGATCCGCCGGTCCTCTTCCGCGATTCGTCGGCCGCCGTTGGCCTGGTCGCCGACAGCAAGCCGTGGGTGGGCTGGGGCTGCGCGCTGGCGGACTTCGACAACGACGGCTGGCCCGATGGTTTCGTCGCCAACGGCCACATCGACGACGAACCGGAAGGACCTCGCGCCGACCATGAGCTATCCCGAACCGCCGTTGCTGTACCGCAACGTCCCGGCCGGTGGCGACGGGACGGCCGGCACCGGCCGTCGATTCGAGCTCTCCACCCGCGACGTGGGCCCGTATTTCGCCACGAGACACGTCGCCCGCGGCGCCGCCTTCGGCGACCTGGATGACGATGGCGACATCGACATCGTCGTCAACCACATGGACGCCGCCCCGGCCATCCTCCGCAATGACACCCCGTCCGAACAATCGATGGATCCGTCTGAACCTGGTCGGCACGCGGAGCAACCGCGACGCGATCGGCGCCCGCGTGGAGGTTGAAGCCGGCGGGCGGACCATCACGCGCCAGCGCAAGGGGGGATGTAGCATGCAATCGACCAACGACCCTCGGCTGCTGATCGGCCTCGGAGCGGTCGAGGAAATCGCCCGATTGACGATCCGATGGCCCTCGGGGACGGTCAGCACCCTTGAGCACCTGTCGACCGAACACGACCTACCGGGTCGTCGAGCCCCGGGATCCGAATGAGAAGGCAGTAGTGAGATCCAACCCCTTTCGTTCGTCATGGTGACCTGCCGCGGCGACTGCGGAGTGATCCAACTGCGATGAGGACTACATCCCTGGTATACTCGAAAATGCGAAGGTCTCGACTCGCGGCTTCGCGACGAGTCAGACCGCGAGGAAGGCTGACGATCGAGGATGGATGGAACTCTCCATCGCTGTCAACGGGGACTTGTCGCTCGACTCCGCCTACAAGACGTCTCCGACACCCTTCCAGCGGCGGGAAACGCGGGCGGTTCCGCGGCGAGATCAGACCCAGCACCGTCCCGACCGCGGCGAGCACCGTGACGGCGAGTCGAGCCAGCAGGCGGGTCTCCCAGGTCTCCGAGACGAATTGCGCGGTCCTGGCCGCGGGGAAGGCGGAGGCCCCGATGAGCTCATAGGCCATGGCGCCGACGGCGGCGCCGACGAGCCCCCCGAGCACGGTCCGGAGCAGCGGGCTGCGCTCGCCCAGGCCGAGGCCGAACGCCAGGCCGCCCGCGGCCCCGGCGGCCGACCAGATTCCGGCGTGGACGAGCAGGGGCAAGACCAGATCGCGAAACGCCTCATCCGGATGTCGCTGCTTGTAGGCGTTGTAGGCGGGCAGCAGGGCTAACGACATCCCGCCCGCCGCGACCGCGCCCGACCACCAGGCCGACCAGGCCCGCCAGACGAGGCCGCTCGAACGGACCGGCGGGCCAGGCCGCCGGCCATCCCCAATCCCCCACCCAGCGCGGCTCCCAGGAGGACGAACGCCAGGCCCGCGTTCTTGGCGTCGGCGGCCGCTTGCTTCGCGACGATCGGTGAGCTTCAAGACCAGCCCCTTGGAATTCACCGCGTGGCGGGGTGGCTTGATCAGATCGCGGCACGCCTCCCCGCCCAGCCAGGCGACGAGGCCGGCCAGGACGCCGGCGCGCACGCGCCAATGACCAGAGCCGGTCGGGCCGACCTGAAGCGTCGGCTGGACGACCGGCGCTCGGCCTGAGAGAGGTCTGATCGAGACCGGCGGCGGGACCGGGTCGGGGTCGTCAGGCTGCATGAGAGGCGGTTCCCTCGGTGACAGGGGATCGGAAGCCCGAGCGGGATGTTCTCGTTCACCTTACAAGCACGACGTCCTCGTTGCCAGAGGGTCGCCGAGCGCGATCGGCGATCGGGCTCGACCGGCTGCTGGGTCGATCTCACGAGCACCCGGAAACGGCTGAGCTGCTCCTCGTCGAGTTCGACGCCGAGTCCGGGGCCATCGGGCACGCGAGCTCCATCGGGTTTGAGATCCAGGGGCTCGGTGAGCAGGTCGGCCTCGTGGTAATGCGGGCCGAGGATGTCGGCCGGATAGGTGGCGCTGTCGATGTTCGGCACGGCGGCGGCCAGATGCAGCATCGCCGCCGAGCCGATGCCCAGCTCCAGGTTGCTGCCGACGTGGCAGGTGATCCCGGCCGCCTCGGCCAGATGGGCGATCTCGATCGACCCGGCGATGCCGCCGTTCTTGCCGGGATACACGCTGATCACGTCGGCCGCGTGGGCACGGAGCACGTTCCAGGCATCGGCGAGCGTGAACACGCTCTCGTCGGCCATGATCGGGATGCCTCCGACCGTCCGCAAGTAGGCCATCGACTCGGTGTCTCCCGGCGCGATCGGCTGCTCGGCGACGAGCACGTTGAACGGGCGGAGCTGCTCCAGCGCGATGCGCGCCGTGGTGACGGTCCAGCCGCAATTGGCATCGATGGTGATCGGGACCTCAGGACCGGCCAGCTCGCGCACGGCCCGGACTCGGGCGACGTCGCCGGCCAGGTCGATCCCGACCTTGACCTTCAGGCAGCGGATGCCCCAGCCCAGGAATTGCTCGGCCAGCGAGCGGACGCGGGGCAGGTCGAAGGCCCCGATCATCATCTTGGTCGGGATGACGTCGTGCAGCTTACCGCCCAGGAGCTGGTAGACCGGGACACCCAGGGCCTTACCCGCGATGTCCCAGAGCGCCATCTCGACGGCCGCCTTGGTGAACGGGTTGAGCTTGATCAGGAAGTCCATCTGCTTCCGCAACGCCGTGATCCGGGTCGGGTCGGAGCCGATCAGCGCCGGGCCGATCAGGTCGTGGATCGCGGCGACGCAGCTCTTGCTCGTCTCCCCGCTCCAGAGCGCCGAGACCGTCGCCTCGCCCAGCCCGACGATGCCCGCGTCGGTGTGGACTCGGACGATGACGTAGTCCGACGTGTGATGGTCGCCATGGGCCGTCTTGGTCGACCATCCCGGCCTTGAGCGGGACGCGGACCGGGATCGCTTCGATTCGGGTGATTCGCATGGGGCCTCCGGCGCCTGTCAGATAGCTGTAGAGCGCGGCATGCAAGTGCGATTACTCTTCGATTTCTCTGCCGATGCGCGAATCGGATCTCGGCTGGTGGGAAGAATTCATGGTGTTCCTTGGCACTGGTAATGATCAACTCAATCCACGAGGGCCGGAGGGTGGCGAGCTCGGTTTGCAGCCCGGGCCAGTTCAACTCGGCCAAACTACCATTGAGAGAGTCGCTCGCCCACATCAGCGATTCGAGACCTGCATGCCAGCCATATTCTTGAAGCGCACTCAGACGAGCGAAGACCACGTCCCACGTCGCTTCCTCGGCCGCCTCGGATTCGGTGGTCTCCTCCGATCGCACGAGGACCCGGGGATCGAACCGAGGCTGGACGTCGATCTCCTCCAGTAAGTCCCAGTACCAATCGGTAGGAACTCTTCCATGTGTTGCATTGATATAAATAATGTCGGACGAGGCAGCTATGCGTCGAGCGCTCGACGTCCATCGACGCCTCCCGAGAAAGCCGAGATCAAAACCCAGCGCGGATCGACATTATAATACTGGGCCAGTGCATGGACAATCGGGTCAAAAGTGCCCTTCTCCCAACTGTGTTTCTCGCTGTATCGAATCCGCTCGATCGGCTGCTTGGTGTCGAGTGAGACAAGTAACGGGAATCCGGCAAACTCAGCCGCATGCTCTCGGGTTCCCTCATCGACGACGAAGTACGGCAGGTCTTTGCGATGGAGGTATTTGCAAGTGGTACGATCGGGTTCCCAAATGACAGATGCGTGCTGTAGACAGAATCCTGCTCCACGGCCGATCAGGAGGCTCTGCCCGGAGTCATGAATGCAATTGCGGCACGAGAATAATTCGTCCATCATCTCAACCGTGTACAATAAGGTTGTACTCGCGACTGCGTCCAGGTCAGGAAGTGCCTTCCGCTCGACCCGTGTTATGTCGAACAACCAGTTTACCAATCCTTCTTTCCGCTTAGTTGCATATCTTAACGCTTGGATGGCCCGCAGCCGATCGGCTTTCTCGCCCTCTCGGATCACGCTTCGAAGTTCATTGAGTAACGACTCATGCTCGACTAGGGAATGGTTATCGTCGAGGAGTTTCTGTCGTTCCAACCGGTAGTCGGTGTCCCCAAAGTCCTTGATCTTCGTCAGATCGAGCGAGACGCTCGTGTTTCGAGTTCGTTTGCCGCGGGCATGCACCATATGCTCCGCGTAGGTGCTCTCCTTGGATAGATCAGGAGGACTGATGCCATCGCGCTGATCCCGACGGAAATAGTCTCGGCCGAGTTTCCGAGCCAACCTTGGTGTTCGCGTCGATCGGTTCGCGAGTGATTGTCGCCGAACAGGTCGTGCCATCCAGAGCCTCCTTCTTGAGACGGCTATCTGCCTTGATCGAATTCTATCCCGTTCAGCCTGCCAAGTCTTCCGAGGAGTCCGCCAGTCGAATGAATCAGTCAGGTATCGAAGCAGACAGGAAGCCTCGAAGAACATTGGCCGTGATCCGCGAAACCTGCGTCGTCGACCAGGATCGCGCTGGGCCATGCGATCGAGCCGGCGGAGAAGACCGCGCCGCCGCCGGGGGTCTCGTAGTAGACGAGCTCGGCACCGCCTTCGTCGATGTTGGTCCCCTTGGCCAGTCGCACGACGTTCTTCGGCGAGCTCGGCGAGATCTTGTCGGTCTCGTGGCCCGATGCGCCTCCGGGACACCGCATGTGCAGGCTCGACTGGCCGAAGAGGTCGCCGTCCTCGAGATCCGTGCCCTCGAAGGCCCAGTGCGAGGCCATCCAGCACGCGATAGGGCGCGCCGGTCATGATCCCCGTCTCGGTGAACACGACGCCCAGCAGGTTGGCCTCCGACTCGACCCGCATGGCAAACCGGCTCTCGAAGCCTCCGCGTTTCAAGGCTCGCCCGTCGCCGTTCCGGTAGATCACGGTGGTGGCGTCGATGAACTCGGCCTCGCAGTTCAGGCCGTTGCCGCCGAGGTACATGAGCCGGCCGCCCCGCTCGTTGACCCACGACTTGACGCGGAAGTACATCTCCCGCGACCAGTATTCCGGATGCGTGGAGAGGATCAAGACCTTGTAGGCATCGAGGTCGAGCGTGCCGTCGTGGAGCTGGGTCTCGGCGTAGTAGTCGTAGTCGAAATGCTCGCGTTCGAGCCAGCCGAGGAGCCGCCACTCGGCCGGCGCGATGTGGCAGGCGGCGCGGCCTTCGATCGGGTCGGTGATCTCGGTGTTCGCGTCGATGTGGTTGATCGGCTCGGGCCGGTCGAACGAGAGGGGTGCATAGTCCTCGGTATCGTAGGTGATGCTCTCCGGGTCGGTGTACCGCTTGAGCTCCAGCCGGGCGTTGACCGTGGGGGTCGGTGGCAGCCGGTCGGGGTTGATGTAATTGCTCCGGCCGCCGAAGTTGTTGTAGGCGTTCCAGGTGATGTTCGACGCCAGCACGGCCACGCGCGACGTCGGCCGTTGCCGGCGCGACGATCCAGGGAAAGGCGAATTCCGCCCCCTTCGCCGTCCGGGCGTGGAAGTAGTACAGCCCCGACCGGCCGGGCGCCTCGACGTACTGGTGCAAGTGCGGGTTGGCGTAGCCGAACTTGTTCCACTCGACGCCGGTCCGGGTGTAATCGCCGTCCGGAGTGATCTGCATCGTGGCCCTCGGGCCGTGCTCGTCGAACCAGCCGAGGCTGCGGATGAATTCCTTGCGGAGCCCGTACCGCCAGAGCGAAAGCTGGTAGGGCTCGACGGAATGGACCCGGAACTCGGACTTCTCGCCGGCCTTGACCCACTTGGGCCAGGCGTAGCCGAGCAGGCCGTCGGACAGGAGCCGGAACTGATGCGGCGGCCGTCCCGGCGCGACCTCCACGACGCACGCTCTTGGCCCCGAAGCCGGGCTTCTGGAGCGTGACCTTGTAGGTGCCCGGCGGCAGGTCGATGTGGACCGAGCCCGTGGCTCTCGAGCGGGCCTGGAATGAGCCGGACTTCGCCCTCGAACTCCAGGAGGACGTCGGCCAGGGCGACGTAGCGCTCATCGCTGACGTAGGCTACCAGCATCGAGGTTGAGGCCCGGTTGCCGGGGATGAATTCGATCGGGATTACGCACCCGGCACGGAGGGCCGGTCAGCGGCGACATCGGAGTCGTCTTGCCGGCCTGGGATTATCGCCTTCCTGAGAGGCCATGTCCAGGAACCGGCTGGCGGGAGCCGGCGGACTCACGGCCGTTTCTCGTTGGGCCGCGGGAACTCGCCGATGCAATTCCTGGAATTCCGGGTCGTTGCGGATCGGTTCGAGGTCGGGGTCGATTTCGAGACTGACGACATCGGTCCAGCCCCGCTCCTTTCGCCTTGAAGGCGGCCGGGCGTTGCTTCTTTGTACCAGCCATGACGCACCTCGGGATGGATCAGTGACCTTCGATCGGTTTAACATCCCGAGCTGTCCAGTTGCAGGGGTCCACTTCATGCCCAAGCCCACCAGGACTCCTGCCGGTGGCGACCAAGCGTGAATCGGCCGGCCTCCGACTATCAGGGGGCCTTCATACCAAAAAGATTTTAATTCTCTTGCTATTTCCGCCGCGCGGCACAATAGGATGAAATCGGGAGCTGTCTGAGCTGAGCTGGCAGGCGGTTCCCTGAGAATACAAACGCGACTGGATTTCGTCGGACGACTAGATGAAGGGCAACCCGGGCAGGCCGGGGGGCCCGTTGAAGAGTAAGCCGACGTGGTCGAATGCCTCAGGGTGTTCCTCCACGCCGGCTTTTTTGTTGGCGGCGTCCACAGCCATCGTCGAGAGACGGCGCTGACCGCGATGCCCACAGCTCCCACGGGGGCAAGAAGCGAGGATGGCGATGGGTCTCATGTATGCAGCGATCGAACTCACACCGGGCGGGGTCATCTCCTGGCTGGTCGTCGGCCTGATCGCCGGCTGGCTGGCGGGTCTGGTCATGAAGGGCGGCGGCTACGGCATCTTCGGCGATATCATCGTCGGGCTTATCGGCTCGTTCTTTGGCGGCCTGCTCTTGGGCTTCTTCGTCGAGGGTTCGGCCCAGTTCTGGGGAAGCATCGTTGTCGCATTCATCGGCGCCTGCGTGCTGATCGCTCTCTTGCGGCTGATCAGCGGCCGCCAGGCGGCAATGCGGCTGTGATGACATCACTGCAAAGGTGACGATCGGTGGAGACGACTTCTGCCCGATCGAGGATCAGATCGACGATTGAGGTTTTTACGAGAAGAAGACGAACTTGGCCCTGATCACCTCGAAGGAGAACCGAACCATGGCGACAGTCAACAAGCACCCGGCCTATCCCGCGCCATCACAAGGCCGCCGCCCACCACGCGGCCGCCTCGCATCACCACCTGGAGGCGGCCCACCACCTCGAGATGGGCGAGCACGAGCCGGCCAAGAAGCACTCCGAAGCCGCGTACCGGCACAGCAGGAACGCCCAAAAGCACACGGCCGCCGCACACCAGCACTCGGCCGCCTCGCACAAACGATCGAGTCCGTGAGGTCGTCATGGCGTGAGTCGAGAAGCGACGTGCGAGTTTGAAGGGCACAAGGCCGTGTCCGAACCACGTCTCACGAAAGTGGTCACTCGAGTGGATGTCGCTCAGGCGCACCAAGAAGTAGGAGGGACTGGTGTCCTTTATGGAATCGCACGTGCCAGGACCGAGCCCTGGCCGAAACGGTACCGTACCATTGCCGGCACCAGCCGTCGTCGAACGCCCCGCCGCTTCACACGCCGGCCTGCTGGGCCCGGCGCTCCGTGCCGCGAGCGGCTGGAAACGTTCGCCCAAGCCACGAACCTTTCGATCTCGCCACCGATGACGCAGGACCGCCATTCCAGGAGTGCATCGGCCCACAAGCTGTGGCCCTGACGATCGAACACTGGGTGGCTCACGTCCGGCGATGGCGAGACGTCGGGACACCGCCGCACAGAGGCAGAAGACCGTTTGGCCGAGAAGCTGGCTCAACAGGTCGCCATCGTCGCAGAGAGCACCGAGCGTCAACCGAGCGCTCCGAGAAGCCGACCGCCACAAGGATGAGTTTTTCGCGGTAGTGGGCCATGAGCTTCGCAGCCCACTCGCCGCCATCAGCAATGCCATACAACTCGTCCGTCTCAAGAGTCTGGCCGATCCCGAGCTCGGTTCGGCCGCGGAAGTTCTCGAGCGTCAAGTCCAGCAAATGGCACGGCTGATTGACGACCTGGTTGACGTCTCCCGAATCAGACAGGGCAAGATCCACCTTCAAAGGGAAGTCGTGGACCTGAGAAATCGTGGTGGCACGGGCCGTCGAGACCAGTCGACCTCGCATCGACGCGAGGAAACACCATCTGGAAGTCTCGCTCCCCGAGCAAGCGACCGAGGTGGATGGAGACCTGACCCGCTTGGCCCAGGTCGTGTCAAACCTGTTGAACAACAGCGCCAAGTATACGGAAGAGGGCGGGCGCATCGAGCTTCCCTCGAGGCCAACCGCGATCAGGCGATCCTCCGGGTGCGCGACACGGGTGTTGGCATTGCGCAGGCCATGCTGCCGACAATCTTCGACTTGTTCACCCAGGTGCAAGGCAATGAGAATCGTTCGGAGGGTGGCCTGGGGATCGGCCTGAGCTTGGTGCGGAACATGATCGAGTTGCACGGAGGTTGCGTGCAAGCCCTGAGCGAGGGCCTCGGCCATGGCAGCGAGTTCGTGGTGCGACTGCCGCTCTCACGGACAGGACATCCGCCGAGTTCCCAGCGCGGCCAGTATCCCGGAGGGAGCTCTTCGAGGGCCCTCTCGACGCATCCTGGTCATCGATGATAACAGGGATGCGGCCGACACCATGGCAATGCTGCTCCGCGTCGTCGGCCATGAGGCGCGAACGGCCTACGACGGCCCGATGGCTCTGGATCTGGCCCGGTTACAACCGCCGGAGGTCGTTCTCTGCGACATCAGCATGCCGGGGATGAGTGGTCTGGAAGTCGCCCGACGCCTTCGCGACGACCTCGGGCTCCGCGACACGCTCATCGTAGCCGTGACGGGCTATGGTCAGGAAGAAGACAAGCTTCGTTCCCGGCAAGCGGACTTCGACGCCCACCTGGTCAAGCCGACGAGCCTGGAGGTATTACTGGCGCTGCTCGCTCGCGGAACTTCACCGCCCCACGGGCTCGCCTGAGCGGAACGGAGGCGTTCGCTGAGCCCCCGCGGGTTCCCTCAACCCCAATCTCCAGGCCGCCGGGTAAAGCTGCATTCTCAACGGCGGATTTCACCGTGCCGACCCGTGTCACAGTCGGGTTCTTGTGGTGCGCCAGGTGTTCATCCAGACAGGCGCAACAACATAGGCTTTGCCGACACAGAGGGCAAAAGATGACGTCCCGCAGCCTGCGGCCGCATCGTTGGCAGTGACTGAGAGACTGACATAAGTGCTCCCGAGTGAGTTTTGCGGCTAATAATCCGCAATCCCCATGCCAACAGGTCGGGATTCCTCGGCTTTCTGGAGTCCGTCATACAAAAGCGCAAGACAATTGACTTGCTATTCCGGCCCTGGGCGGTATGATAATGGTGTAATAGACCAATTGCTTGAATTGGTTGCAGGTTCAAGCACAATTTGATCTCAGACGTCGTCGGACGACTAGATGAAGGGCAACCCGGCCGGGCCGGGGGGCTTGTCAACGAGTAAGCCGACGTGGCCGAACACCTCAGAGTGATCGGCCACGTCGGCTTTTTTGTTCGTGGAGGCGCAGAGCGGTCCGGAGACGACAAGACGGTGTGGATTGGCCTCGATGAACGCATCGTTCATCGCGGCGAACTCCACGAAACGCGCGACTATGAAGAGGAGTCATCCATGGGCCTGATCTTGCTGATCGTTCTCATCGTGCTGCTGATGGGCGGCTTGCCAACTTGGCGATACAGCCGGAACTGGGGCTACGGTCCCAGCGGCGGCATCGGACTGCTCCTGGTGATCTTGCTGGTACTCGTGGTCGTGGGGTACATCCCCGTGCGCTGATCGCCACGATTCGAGGCTTCTGATGAGCGTCGCTTTCCAGAGGAAGTACGTCATGATCTGGTATGAAATCGCGGGCGACTGGAAGCATTTCACGGACTAAGGTGAAAGAGAAGTGGGGCAAGCTGACAGACGCCGACCTGACGACCTTCAGCGGAAAGCGCGAACAGCTCTCCAGGCTCATCCAGAAAAAGTACGGCTACGAGAAAGACCAGGCGGAGAAGGAAATCAACGAATTTTCAAGTGATTCTCAAGCGTAAGCCCGCCAGGGCTGCTGGCTTTAGCTCTCCGAAGTCGGAGCCGCTGCGCAGGGCGGGGGGTGGAGGAAAAGACCAGGGGGTCGCCCGAAACGATTCACGAAGTCCGTCCTCCACCTCCTTTTCCAACTTTTCCGAACGTCGTTCTTCAACGAAACCGTGTTGAGCTCGCGCAGAGTCGGCCAGGGTGAGACTGGTTTCTAGAGAGGAAATCTCCCATGAAGCGTACAATCGCTGGTTTACTGACGATGGCGATGGTTGCCGGTTCCGGATGCAGTCAGGCCACCCCGGGGGGACCGGGAGTTACCAACCCGCCCCACAGTCAACCCACCTATGGAGAGGCCGACAAGACGTTCAATCTGAGCGTGCCTCACATGTCAACCACCCTGCACCAGGGAGGAACTGATCGAAGTGCTCGATCGGCATCGAACGGGGCAAGAACTTCGACGAGGACGTCACTCTCAAGTTTGCTGACGGTCCCAAGGGAGTGACGCTCGACTCCGCCAACCCAGTCATCATGCACGGCGACTCGGAGGCGAAAGTCAAGATCAAGGCCACGGACGACGCTTCGCTGGGCGACTTCACGGTCAAGGTGACGGGACACCCGACCAAGGGTGCCGACGCCACGAACGAGCTCAAGATCACCGTGGCCAAGAAGTAGTTGAGATGTGATCTCGACCTTTTGCAGAAGGGTTCTGCCATGCGATACATTACAGGCCGTCGTCTTCTTGGCATTCCTGGTGACGATCGGCATTTTCGCCGTTCAGAACCGGGATGTGATCACGGTCAATTTCTTGACCTGGAATCTCTCGCAACCCGTCGCCATCGTGACCGTCGCTGTCTATGTCCTTGGGATGCTGAGCGGCTGGACGGTCCTGGCATTCGCCAGGGGTCCTTCCGCCGGGTGACGCAACACTCCGGGCATTAGGCCACGAGCGACTGGACTTCCCCGTGAGACGATCACGGGAGGCCCGCGAAATGCTGTTCCCGTGCTCGCACCGGCCTGATCAGCTCGAGAAGGCATTCCTCGGCACACTCGACCTTGTGAAGACGGTCAATCCCGCAGAGCACTTCTCGGAGATGGGCCGTCACGTTCGTGGCGAGGGGCCATGTTCATGTACGATTCCTGGTTCGCCAGGGCTGGAACGAGCGGATCCGTCGTACCTGCTGCTGGCGACGCTGGCCGGGATCATCGTGTTGGCCGGCATCCTGTACCGGGTCGGCCTGATTGGCTGGGTCTTGCGGTGCGTCGGCCTGGCGGTGAGAGGGTGTATCCGGACGGGTTTCCTGTACTGGGAACGTCTGCTCGCGTGGGCTTCGTGGCCGCTATTCCTCGCGATCGTCTTCGGCTTCCTGATTGTGGGTGTGCTGGCCGGTGGACCGTGGCCGAGCCTGAAAGTCATCTGCGGCCTGGCCCCGCTGTTCATGGGGATTATCGCCTGTCTGGCTTACATGTTCATCGACCTGGAGCGGAATGAGGTCGAAACGGGGTCACAAGGCCGTCCATAACCCGCTGAAGGGCCAGGTTCTGGCGATGAATCTGGAGCGGTACGGTAAGCAGGTCCAGATTCCTTTACTGATATCCGCCATGGTCGCTTCGATCGGCGGCTTCGCGCTTTTCAATCAGGGCCTGTTCGAGACCATCGGCAGAGGATGGTACGCACATCGCGGTCGAGCGAAGGGAGCCGACTTACGCCGACTTCCTGGCCTATGCCCTCGCGAAGGTCCTCGGGATTATCGACGTGCTGGATCTGGTCAAGTCGCACCATCTCTTGGGTGCCGCGATCGTTCGCCCGGCCGCGTGGCCGGCCTCGACCCTCCTGACCGGGTTCAAGGGATTCTTCACACTGGTATTGCTCCATCAGATCTTCGCCTCCCTGCGGCAAGGGAAACTGCTGGCGGAAACCATCACCGATTTCTGGAGCCCCCACGAGTCGATCCACGAGCGGGCTCGAAATGCCCTTCCCATTTACGGCATCCTCGCCATCCGCCCGTTGCTGGGGTCGCTGCGCCTGGTGCCATCTCTGACCAAGGAGCAACGGGACCAACTGCCATTGATCCTGGAGACGATCGGCCCCTCGATCATCCCAGCCCTGATCCGTCATCTTCACGACCCGCACGAGCAGGTGCGGGCGATTGTCGCTGCCGCGCTCGGCCGTCTCCGGGCAATGGATTCGGTCCCGTTGCTGGCTGCGCTCGTCCGCGACCCCAGCGAGGTCGTGCGGCAGAGCGTGGTCGAAGCGCTGGGGCTCCTGGGGAGCCCCCGGCCGAAATCCGCCCGTACCCGGCGTGGGCTCGTTCGGGTCCTTGGCAGGAGGGGGCGGGCGATCGCGTGGGTTTCCAGATGGAGAACGCGTGGCGCGGTGATACCGACACCGCGACCCGGTCGAGTTGGCGGTGGCGACGCTGGCGACCGTCTTGACAGACGATTCGGCCGCGGTGCGGATCCAGGCCGCCCGGGCGCTGGGCCAGATCGGGTTGCCGGCGGCGGCCCAGGCCCAGGGACTGATCGGGATGTTAAAGGAGTCCGACGAGACGGTTCGCTGTGAGGCCGCCCAGGCCCTCGGCCAGGTTGGAGGGGACGTGGTGGCAACGGTGGCCGCGCTGGTCGAGCTGCTGAATGACGCGAGTGCTCCGGTGATGGAGTCGGCGGCGCGGGCGCTGGGGACGATGAAGAAGGCGGCGGCCCCGGCGATCGCGGCGCTGGTTCCGCTCTTGCAGGACAGGCAGGAGTCGGTGCGTACGGCGGCGGCCGAGGCCATCGCACAGGTCGGGCCTTTGAATCAGGCTGCTACCCTCGCCCTGGTGGAAGGGCTGGCCAGCCCGGACAACATCGTGCCGCGCCTACACGGCCGAGGCCCTCGGCACCATCGGTGCGGTGGCCGAGGACGCCACCCCGGCCCTGATCGAGGCGATGACGGACAACAACGACCGGGTGCGCGCCAAGGCCGTCGAGGCGCTGGGCAAGATCGGTGAATCCGCGGCGGAAGCCGCCGTTCCTGGCCTGATGCGTGCCCTGCGGGATCGGGACAATGGCATCTGCGCCCTGGCGGCGGAAGCCCTGGGCGAGATGGGTGAGTCGGCCGACGGGGCGATCCCAGCCCTGATGCGTTCCCTGAACCATCTCAGCCCCGAGGTACGGCGCACCGCGGCCGAGGCGCTCGGCAAGATGGGCGGGACAGCGGCCGGCGCCCGGCCCGCTCTCGAGGCGATGACTTGGGACGAGGATGGAGGGGTCCGCAGCCAGGCCATCCGTGCCCTGGGCGCGATCGGCGGCCCGACTCCGGTTTCGGCCAAGCGTGTCCTGACGTGGTTACAGGATCCCGACCCCATGGTGCGGACCGCGGCCGTCGAGTCCCTTGGCCAATCGAGCCAGCCCAGCGAAGCGATCCTGGGCGTCCTGATGCGACTGCTCGACGACGCGAATGACCAGGTCAAGGTCGAGGTGACCAAGGTGCTGCCCAACCTGGCGGGCGCCACCCCGGCCGTCATCGAAGGGTTGTGCCGCCGGTTGCTCGAGGATGACAGCGACTGGGTTCAGGTCTATGCCGCGCTGGCGCTGGGCAAGCTCGGTCCCGCGGCCGAGGCCGCGGGAGGACCCTTGCTCCACGCGGCCCGGAACGGGGTCGTGAGCGTACGCGAGCAGGCCATGCGTGCGATTGCCAAGATCCAACCGCGTGAAACGGCGGAGGCGTTCGCGGTCGGCCTCAAGGATGCCAGCGGCGACGTCCGGATCGTGGCGTCGGCGGGCTGGATGAACGCGACGGCCATCTCGGTAGAAGCCATCCCCGCCCTGGTCGAGGGCCTGGGTGATCCGTGAGTGTCAGGTTCGGGCGAACTGCGCACGCCCTGGCCCGGCTTGACGCCATCCCCGCGGAGGCCATTCCCCTGCTCATCGAGTGTACGACCGATGCCAACGACGGTCTGCGGATGAACGCCGCGACGGCCCTCAGGCTGGCCCCGGCCGGCGCGGTCCTCGATGTCATGCAACGCCTGGTCGCCGACCCGAACTCGCGCGTCCGCCTGATCGCCGCGGGCTCGATCCTCTCCGCGGAGTTGGGCGACACGATCGCGGGTGACGTCCTGATCGAGGCCCTGGGAGACCCGGCCCTGCGGGTCCGCGAGGCGGCGCGGGAACTCCTCGAGTCCCTCGGTGCCGGCGGCGCGGCGTTCGTCGCGAGCTTGAAGGGACGCAACGGAGAGGCCGGGGAGCCCGGGACTCGTGGGGAGTTACGGGCCGCTTGGCCTGATTCCGGAGGACCCGGGAGACGCAGGCGGTTACCTCGTCCGTGTCATCGGCAGATCGCCGATTGGAGGCGAGATGAGATGACCGATCACCTCGACGAGCTACCGAAGAATCCGTCGTCCCGAGGACCCGCCGCGTCCGCCGGGCCGGACAGGCCCTCAACGCTTGGGCGGCACCGGATAACCACGCTCCTCGGCGTAGTAGACCAGGGATTGCTCGATCGTGTCGGACAGTCCCAGCCGGCAATGGAGCGAGAATCCGTCCAGCCACGATTTCCATTCCGCCGAGCCCTTGATCGCGACGACGGTCTCTCTCCTCGGCGCCCCGCGCTTGGGGCGTCCCGGCCTCCTCCGCTCCGGCTTCGCCATCATCCCCACCATCGCAATCCGGGAAGGGCCCGCACCGTTGTGCAAGGGGACAGATTTCCGCTTGTCAGGAAGTATAACGGGCAATAAGCTTTAAATCCAGCATTTCAAGTATTTCCCCGAAAAAGGATTGTCGATCCGTTGAATTGGAATAGATTCTTTCTATACTTTAATTGTCGCGAATCGATGGCGCACGCTCGGGGAGGCCGTGAGGGAGCGATCCCGAGACCCTCGGAGACGGTGTGCATCCTCGCCCTGGCGACGCGCTCGGCCCGCGTACCACCCGAAGTCGCCCCTCCGCTAGGCAGGCCGCCTGGGGAGGTCTCGCCAGCGGTCCCCGTGGCGCAGAGCAATCAACTTCGGCTCTTTCCGAATCGCGAGTCCCCAATGAGAAAGACCCTCCTGCCGCGAACCCGCGTCGGCCGGCATCGCGTGGCCCGCCGTGCTCTGGATTGGCGGACTGCACGTCGGGGCCCTGCTGGCGTTCGTGCCCGCCTGTTTCGCCTGGTCTGCCGTGGCCGTCTGCCTGCTCCTCTACTGGCTCACCGCCTGCCTCGGCATCTGCTTGACTTACCACAGACTCCTCACCCACCGCAGCTTCGCCCTCCGGCCTCGTTGGCTCGAATACGTCTTCACGGCCATCGGCTGCTGTGCCTCGGAGGGAGGGGCGATCAGTTGGGTCGCCGACCACCGCAAGCACCACGCCCACGCCGACGACGAGCAGGACGTTCACAGCCCCAGCCGCGGCTTCGCCTGGGCTCACATGCTCTGGTGGATGACGCCCGAGGTCACCCGCACCCACGACCCGGAATACGTCTCGAAGTGGGCACCCGACCTCGCTCGCGACCCGGTCCACCGCGTGCTCGAAAGGTTCCACTACATCTTCCCCCTCCTGATGTTCGCGGCCCTTTACGCCGCGGGCGGTCTGCCCTGGCTGATCTGGGGCGGCTTCGTCCGGTCGTGCCTGGTGCTGCACTCGACCTGGCTGGTCAACTCGGCCACCCACGTCTGGGGCTACCGCAGCTATCCGACCCGCGACACCTCGACGAACCTCTGGTGGGTGGCCCTGCTCTCCTTCGGCGAGGGCTGGCATAACAACCACCATGCCTCCCAGACCTCGGCCCGTCACGGCCTGCGGTGGTGGGAGCTCGACGCGACCTACTGGGCCATCCGCGTCATGGCCTTGGTCGGGCTGGCCCACGGTGTGAAGCGTCCCAAGCCGATCTCCGTACCGCGGTCGCGGGAGCATTCTCCTGCAAGCGAGACGGAATTAATCGGTGCGTGCCGCTAGGTTGAAAAGTCTACAGACGGGCGACCGAAATGACGTGTAAAAATGCAAATTTTTGACTCTTCAAATGAATGTCAAAATTGAGAGTGTTTCGGGCTCTGCGTTCGGGATCCCTCACCGGTCCGGGATCGCGTGGCCAGCTCGAGTTCATCGAATTCGCCGCGACGGAACCCCTATCATCGGGCAGAGGCAGGCGCGTGCTCCTGTTGATTTGACACAGGGTCAGCCCTGAAATCACACCATGAACTTCCTCGATATGCGCGAGCCCCTCAGCAGCTGGACGCACTGCGCCGGCCTGCTCCTGGCGCTGCCGGGTACCTGGCTGCTCTGGCGTCGAAGCGTCGGCGACCCCGGGAAGCGGCTGAGCCTTCTCGTCTATGGACTGACCCTGGCCTTCTGTTATTCGGCCAGTACCCTCTTTCACGGCGTGCGGCTGTCGTCCGCCAGGATCGCCGCATTCGCCCGCCTGGATGGCGTCGGGATCTTCGCCCTGATCGCGGGGAGCTATACGCCGATTGCCTGGAGCCTGATGCGAGGTCGATGGCGGCGGTGGACCCTGGCGACGGTCTGGGGCGTGGCCGCCACGGCCACGGTCCTGATCGCGACCGGCCGCCATTTTTCGCCCGTGTTGGGGACGGGCCTGTACCTGGGGATGGGGTGGGGGGCCGTCGTCTGCTATGCCGAGATCGCCAAGGTCGTGTCGCACCGTGCCTTGCTGCCCATCGTCGCCGGCGGACTATTCTATAGCGTGGGGGCGGTGCTCAATCTGCTGCACTGGCCCGTCCTCTGGCCGGGGACCTTCGGGCCTCACGAGCTGTTCCACCTGTTCGTGCTGGCGGGTAGTTTGGCCCACTACTGGTTCATTCTCGAGGTCGTCGTTCCGTTCGAGCCGGTGGCGGAAGACGTCTCCCGCGGGCCGGTCCACGGGGGCTCGGGATTTCTCCGTGATGCCCGGCTGGAACCCCGATAGTTCCGTTCTGGACGGGTGACGCACCTCGGCACGCGGATTGCTTGAATAGTGATGCAATCCTTCCACAAGCTCCACCATGACCTTCAGATCCAGCCGTCAAACCGCTCGCGCCGTACCGAGAGGGACCGCCATGACCAGTCCCCAGAAGACGGTCGGTCGTACCGACCCGTTCCAGCTCACGCTGTTGATCTTCGCCGTGATCGCCTTCATGTATTTCACGGGCGAGGTCCTCAAGCCGCTGGCCTTGTCGGTGCTCCTGAGCTTTGCCTTGGCGCCGGCGGCCCGCTTCTTCGAGCGATGCGGCCTGCCGACGGGCCGCCGCGGTCGTCCTGACGGTCGTCCTCAGCCTGGGAGTATTGGGCGGGATCGGCTACGTCGTCGGGCAGCAGTTGACCTCGCTGGCCAACCTGCCTGCCCGATTACCAGGAGAACATCGAGACCAAGCTCAGCCGGGTGATCAAACCCGGGCAGCAGTCGGCGGCGGGCCGGCTGAGAGATCTGGCCGACGAGGTGACGGCGAAGATGGAGAAGCCGCCGTACCTCGAAACTCGGACGAGGCGACCCCGATCCAGAAGGTCGAGGTCGATCTCCCGGCCCTCGTTCCAGGATCGGCTCCGTTCGGCCACCGGCCCCTACCTCGAATTCCTGGGCGTCGGCAGCTTCGTGCTCATCCTGGTCTTGTTCATGCTCATGGGCCGCGAGGGCCTCAGCGACCGGATCGTCGGGCTCTTCGGCCACCGCCAGGTCAGCCTGACGACCCGGACGATGCAGGAGATCGGCCAGCGGATCAGCCGCTACCTGGCGACCTTCGCGCTGGTCAACTCGGGCTTCGGACTGGTCATCGGGTTGGGGCTGTGGCTGATCGGCGTGCCCTTTGCCGTGCTCTGGGGTTGCCTGGCGGCGATGCTGCGGTTCATCCCCTACGTCGGGCCGGCGGTGGCGTTCATCCTGCCGCTGGTCTTCTCCTTCGCACACTTCCCCGGCTGGGCGAAGCCGCTGGAAGTCGTCGCCCTGTTCGCGGTGGTCGAGGCCGCACTCACCAGCTTCCTGGAGCCGGTCATCTACGGCAAGACGACGGGGATTTCGGCCCTGGGTCTGCTCGTCGCCGCCATGTTCTGGACCTGGCTCTGGGGAACGATGGGGCTGCTCCTGTCGACCCCGCTGACGGTCTGCCTGGCCGTGCTGGGCAAGTACGTGCCCAGCATGTGGTTCTTCGCGGCGCTCCTGAACGAGGAGGCCGAGCTGGAGCCCGACGTGCGGTTCTACCAGCGCCTCGTGGCCCTGGATCGGGAGGGGGCGATCGCAGGTCGTCGAGGCGGCAGTTGAAGCAAAGACCGCGCGTCGAGGTCTTCGATGACGTCCTGGTGCCAGCCTTATCGCGGGCCGAACGCGATGCCGCACGGGACGAGCTGGACGAGACGAAGCAGGCGTTCGTCTGGGGGGTCGTTGGCGAGATCCTCGACGGCTTGGAAGGGATTCCCGATTTCAGCCTGGCGTCGCTGGCCCTTCCGGCCGCCGGGGAACCGGATCGGACGACCTGGCATCGGCCTCCGCACCGGTGCCGATCGTGGGCCTGGTGGCCGACGACACCTCCGACGCCCTGGTCCTGCGGATGCTGGGGCAGCTCCTGGCCCCGTCGGGCTGCATCCTGGAGATCATCACCGACACCGAGTCGTCGTTGCAGGTCGTCGAGCGGGTGGCCGAGCAATTACCCACGCTCGTCGTGGTCGTCTCGCACCTGCCGCCGGAGGGATCGACGTTGGCCCGCTACCTGGTCCGGCGGCTGCGAGCCCAGTTCGCTGAGCTGACCGATCGTGGTGGGCCGTTGGGGCGAGACCACCGGCTCCGCTTCAGCCGCGGAGCAACTGATCGGGATCGGAGCTACGGGCGTAGTCTTTACCCTGGCCGATGCGCGCGATCGCATCCTGGGCGAGTTTGTCAAGGAGCACCAGAACGATCCACTGCCGACTGGCCTGACCGCCTGATGCGTCGGCGACCGGAATCGCCGAGGAATGTCTCACGACATCGTTGTCCGCACTCAGGGCCGTTCGACCACCTCACTGACAAGGCGACCGAGGCTCTTCTCGGACACGTGGGGAGCGAGGTCGGACCAGGCGATGATTCCCTGAAGCTGGCCGGCGGCGTCAACGACGAGGAGGCGGTGCACGCCATGTTCACCGAATGTCGCCGCAATATCTTCCAGCGAGGCGTCCGGCGCGACCGAGATCAAGTCCTTGCTCATGTACTCGGACACAGGTCGGCTTCCCAGCTCGGGGTTATTCGCCACGGCCAGTGCCACGTCGCGGTCGGTCAGGATTCCGATCGGCCGGCCGCCATCGACGACCGGCACCGCGCCACAGTCCGCGTCCTGGAACAGCACGCTGGCCTCCAGGACCGTGCTGAAGGCCGAGCAGGTCCGCGGGTTGGCGGTCATCACATCCGCGGCTGTCAGGGTCGATCGGGTCGGGTCTGTCATCGTCCGAGACTCCAGGATTCGAGGTCGCGGAAGGTCCGCTAATTCGGTTCCGAGTGAAGTTGTCATGCAACTGCCGAGCCAAAATCGGCCAAAATGGTATATGTTTTGCTGCTAAAGTCGGGCAACAAAAAAGCACTGGATCTTGGTATTCCCCAACAAGAGCGAGCGTGAGGCTGCGGATGGTTGAAACCACGTCGATTGATCGTGCCTGGATTGCCGCCGAGTTAGTGAAGGGCATGGAAGCCGAGCGGTCGCTCGCGGCTGACGCCAAGACCAGGGCGGAATCCCCACCGGACCCCGTACTGAGCGTCCTCTACCACGAGATCGCCGCGGCCGACGAACGGCACGCGGCGGTCGTCGAGACGATCGCCGCCCGATACGGACACGACCCGTCGAAATCCTCCGGAGGCGGGATCAGCCAGGCATTAGGCCACCTCAAGGATCGAATCGCCGAGCTCGGCTCGAATACCTTGGACCAGATGGTTCTGGACGTGACGGCCAAAGCCCAGTCGGTTCACTGGTACGACGCCTGGATCCATGTCTTCGGCGCCATTGGCGACCCCGAGAGCGCGCGTGAGCTCTCGGCCGTTCTGGTCGAGGAGCAGGCACATCGCGACGCTCTTCAGTCGGGCTTGAACCGAATGGTCGAGCGAGGAGCGAGGGGAAGTACGGCACGCGCCGGCTAGAGTGCCCCCAATGGGGCGCGGCCGGCAGCAAAGGCCCGATTCCCGCACCATGGGCCGACTGATAGCCCGGCAACCACGTCATCGGCCGGATGACTCGCCACCGGGCTGCAGGCCGGCCCACGCCCAACAGGCCGGTCCGATGGCCCGGGGTCGTTCGTCACTCGAGACCGGTGTGGTCTTTGGACCGCTGCAACATCCGCCCTGATCGCTCCCGGTGCGAAACTTTCCGCGAACAGTTGCCGGGCACCCCCGTCATCGCGGATCAGGCAGTTCTTGCCACCGGGCTGGACCTGGCTGCTAGCGGGGAGCCAGAACCGGCCCCGCCACTCCGGGATTCCGGGCCACTCCTTCATCGTGATGGATTCTTCGATCTCTCCGAGCAGGAGCCGATCGCTGTCCAGCGACTTTCCTTGTGAGCGTTCCATTGTGATCTCCTCGTTGGGACTTCGCCGTTGCGTCAACGGGTCGGCGACCCGGGACCGGCATCGATCGAGAGATGAGGCGATCGATCAAGGTCGGTTCAATGTACCGGGGATCGAAGGCACGGAGGTCGACGAGGGCCAGCCGGAGCGGCGGTCGTTTCCGGGCTTGGCAGGCGGATTCGATGGCTCGGACCAGGAAATCGAGCATCGCAAGACGGCGTACATCGGTCAACTCCTTCCGACGAATCGCGGTCGGCGTGAGTCGTACTTGCACTATCTGCACTTCTCCCCGACCGCCTAACATTTATTATTGTAATGCATATTTGGTAATACAAGGAAATTCATCAAATTTATTTTCGTATTCCCGGCGAATCCAATGGCTGGCCGGCTGGCCCCATGACCGGATCACGAGCGTAGCCGATCTCAAGCGCTTATCGATATGAGTAGCGCACGCCCCAGGCCAGTGCGAATACACCCCCCCAAACCCCCCCTTGGTTAAGGGGTGGAAAGGAAATGGGCGGCTCCTCCTCATTTTCCCCCTTACTCGAAGGGGGGGTTCGGGGGGGGGGATTCGAAGCGTGCGCCAGCCAATCGTTAATCGCTCTCGATCAGGCTTGGGCCGGTGCGGTGAGGATCGTGTTAATGAGAGCCTGGATCTCATCGCGGAGCCTTCCGCGACCTCGTGGCGGACCGCCTGGGCATCCTGAAGATAGGACGCGACGAAACGCCCCAGATCGATCGGCTCGCCGATGCGGAGGAACACGTCCCGGTTCGCCAGTTGGCGGGGCCGCTTGATCCCGTAGACTTCACGCTCCAGTTTGAGGACCATCTCGGCCAGGCGCTCCTGCGACGGGTCCAGATCCACGTACTGGGGCTGCCAGCTCCCCATCTGGGCGACACGCTTGAGCCCCGCCAGGTCGATGCGGAACCGCTCGCGACTCTCGGCGCTGAATTGCCGCCCCTGTCTCAACAAGTCCCGCAGGTACGAACTGAGCCGCCACGTGCGATCCCTCGTCTGGGACTGGTCGTTGACGGCGGATCCTGCGTAGTGGTCCTCCATCTGGGCAAGGAGCTGCTGCCGCACCTCCTGGACCCGTTCACTCATCTGGGCGAGGTGATCCGGGTCGGGCTTCAGATGATGAATCATCTCCTGCTGATGAAGGAGTTCGGCCATGATGAGAGCCAATCGGCGGGGGATCGAGTCGCTGTGAATGCGCCGGAAGAGATGCTGCTCCATCAGGCGGGTTCGTTTCTCCAGGAGCGGGTACGATGGGATGGCGATATCGGTATTTGATGGCCATCGGGACCAGAAACGCCGTCCAGTCCGGGCGCGTCCGGCGCGCCTCGACAACGGCCTGCATGCCGATGTCGACACCGCCGCTCTTGAATGGCTGCACCAGGTCGTTGAGGTAATGAATCTCCCCTTCCGGGAAGATGACGAGTACCTCCTGTCCCTGTTTCACCGCGTCGATGGCGTAGCGCTTCGCCTCCTCGTTCTGGCCGCCTCGCTCCACGGAGAAAGCGCCAGGCGCTGGAGCCACCAGCCCGCGGTCCCGAAGCCCTCGTCGAACGCCTCGCGGTTCATCATGTACAGGAACCGGCGTCCGCAACGGCGAGATAGTTCCAGGCAGGCCCTCATGTCGGTCTCGTCGGCGTGATTGGAGACGAGTATGGAGCCCAGTCCCTGGGGGAGACGCCGCAGCACCTCGAGGTCACGCGGTTGGATATGAGCCGATTGCGCCAGGCCAGATCGAGCCTATTGAGGATCTGGGCACCCCAGATGATGAATCCCGGCGACTTGGCCGGCCGAAAGCGGGACGATTCCGACATGACCTTCATCTACCTCTGCCACCATGCCTTCCCCGACGCCGACGGAGGGAGGACTCTATTGACCATCGGAGGACCTCTGATCCCCGAGGTCTACTTCCTCCGCGTCTCGCGGACGATCACCGGTTCGCACAAGGTGAACAGCACGACTTCTTCACCGGTGACGGTACTGATGTCATGGTGCATGCTCAGCACCTTCATGCCGGTGACCTCACGGACCATCTGTTCCAGGATCGGCCGCGCGGTCTCGAGCAGATGGGTCCGGACTTGCTTGAGCAAGTCTCTCCCCTTCTCGGCCGGGAGCGATTTGACCAGGTGCTGTTCGGCCGCGGTCAGGACGCCCTGGAGGCGGACCACGAGGAGATCGTCGATCAGGTGTGCGCGGATGTCTTTGGGCCCCCGGCCCATGTATTCCTGCTCGAACCGCGTGATCCCTGCGCAGATGGCCGCTTCGATTTCTCCTTGCGTTTTCATGATATCCTCGCTGGTTTCCCTGCCCGGGATCACGAGGTCCCACAGACCATCGCCTCGACCGGGCGACCGATCCCTGGTCCCCGGTTCTCGGAGCCCCGGAAGAATAACATACAAAAAGGCGGAAGACATTTCACTTGCTTTTTCCAACTTGCCCAGGGCACAATCAGAGTCGCGAACCGATCCGGTTCATGCCGGCAGTCGGTTCTACCAAATTTCGAGTGAAAGTCGTCGGACGACTAGATGAAGGGCAACCCGGACCTACCGGGGGGCTCGTTGCCGAGTAAGCCGACGTGGTTGGATACCCCAGGGTGTTCGACCACGTCGGCTTTTTTCTTTCTTGCGGCGTAACGGAACGGCCGCAAGCGACTGAGGCGATTGCGATGCTCAAGACCAATTCAACCATGGCCCAACAGATCGCCGAGGCGGCGATCCGCTTCGAGGGCGAGCACAATGGCCTCGTGCCCGAATCGGCGACGGTCGTCCTGAGTGCGGACACGCTGGTCGTCACGCTCCATGGGGCTTTGTCGCCAGCCGAGAAGGCCCTGGCCCAGACCCCGGCCGGGGCCGCTCAGATACAGGAATTTCACCGCCAGTTGTTCACATCCTCCTCCGAGTCACTTCGGCGAGGAAATCAAGCGAATCACCGGCGTGGAAGTGCGTGAGGCGACCGCGGAGGTCGAGCCGACGACCGGCACTGTGGTGCATGTCTTCACAAGCGGTACGATGGTGCAGGTTTTCCTGCTCGCTGGAAGCTTACCCGCGGAAACCTGGAGTGGGAGTGGAGCCGTCGATAAACCCTGAGCATGGAGCATCAACAATGTTAGTCCTGTCGAGGAAGACCCAGGAATCCGTCGTCGTCGGAGGGTCCGGCGGCTTCGAGCAGTTGCTCAAAGTCACCGTCGTCGAGATCAAGAACGGTCGCGTCCGGCTGGGCTTCGAGGCCGCCAGCGGGATCCCGGTCCATCGTCTGGAGGTGTGGGAACGAATTCGCAATGGCGGCCAGCCCGACGGCGCCGAGGAGGATACCGCGGCGCCCATTGTGGGATGATGCCTCGAGTCCGTCCCTGGAATTGATCACCGGAGGTGCTGAGTGCAGGACATTCGACCGCTCTTTGTCTCGACCTATCCGCCCGAAGAATGCGGGCTCGCCACATTTTCCAAGGACTCCGCCGATGCGGTGGACCTGGCGGCTCGGGGGTCAGTCTCCTCGGTGATGGCGATCCAGAAATCGCGTGTGCTCCACTACGAAGACCCGCGCGTGGTCCATGTCATCCAGAACAGCAGCCCGAACGCCTACCGCCAGGCCGCCGAGATGGTCAACGATGGACCATATGATGTGGTGAGCTTGCAGCACGAGTTCGGTCTCTACCCCGGCGACTGGGGCAAGGGTATTCTCGAGTTCGTGCATGGCCTGTCGGAAACCGATCGTCACCACGTTCCACACGCTTGATGACGCGACCGGACCCGCTGCCCAGACGCTTGATCCGGACCCTGGCGGCGCACAGCCAGGGCATCGTGGTGATGACGAAGATCGCCGCGCAGCTCTTGGCGAGCGTCTACCAGGTCCCGAGTCGGCGAGTGCGGGTGATCCCGCACGGAGTGCCCGAGGTCCCCGTGGATTGCGGCGACGCTCACAAGGGACGGCTGGGACTGGCGGGCCGCCGCGTGATTTGCACTTTCGGACTCATCAACCGGGGTAAGGGGTTGGAGTACATGATCCAGGCCATGCCGCAAATCATGGCAGACTGCCCGGACGCCCTGTACCTGATCGTGGGTGTGACCCATCCCGGAGGTCAAACGCCAGGAGGGAGAACTCTACCGTGAGAGCCTGATCGAGATGGCGAACGCTGGGCGTCGGCGCCGAACGTGCGTTTCGTGAATCGTTATCTCAGCCTGGCCGATCTCATGGATTACTTGCAAGCCTGCGACGTGTACGTCACTCCCTATCCCGGCAAGGATCAGATCGCCAGCGGGACGTTGGCCTATGCCATGGCGGCGGGGCGGGCCGTGGTCAGTACACCCTACCTCTACGCCGAGGAAGTGCTGGCAGAAGGTCGGGGCCAGCTTCGTCCCTTTTGCCCAGAGTGCTCCCCTGGCCGACGCGACGCTCCGTTTCTTGAACGACACTGCGTTCCGGGTCGAAACGCAGCGACTGGCTTATGAATATGCGAAGCCGATGTTCTGGCCGAACGTGGGGCGGGAGTACCTGAGATTCTTCGGCCAGATCGCGTCCACAGACGAGGAACGCCAGGACCGGCGTGCAGTCGCTTCCGGGTTCTATCTCCAGAGGTTGATCGACTCAACAAGAAGGTCGGGGATCTTTCAAGGGGGCAAGACCTTGCCGTCGGCATGCTATCCCGAGAGGCGACTGCCAGGTCCCGAAGAACAAGTGGGGAAACCTCTACCCGAGACAGCACCACGGCGACCATTCGAGCCCAAAGCCATGTGAACACCGACTCGAAGGTGGCGGCTCTATCCGGAAGTGGTAACGCCCTCGCGCTCGAAGAAGACCAGGAGGGTGTTACCGTATCGCTTCTGCCTCGTTTCGCGGATCTCGCCCAGATCCAGGCTCTCGTACTCCTTCGGGTGGATTTGCACGATCGCCAGGCCGGACGGTTCGTCGGCCTCCGATTCCGCGGACGGCGTCCGCAGCAGCTCGGGTCGTCGCGCGATCTGCTGCATCGCCTGTACCCAGAGGTTCTTGTATTGAGGAGGGGCGATGTAAATCAGATCGAACGACTCCTGCGTTCGTTTCAGGTACTCGAAGGCGTCGGTCTGCCGGACTTCGGCCGCGATCGGAGAATCCGGCGGTGGCGAGGTTCTTCTTGATCGTGGCGACGGCCTTATGACCGAGCTCGGTGAAAGTGCAGTGGGCGGCACCCTGGCTGAGCGTCTCGATCCCGACGCTCCCGCTTCCGGCAAAGAGGTCGAGTACCTTGGTGCCCTCAATTCGCGGTCGAAGGATGTCGAAGAGCGAGGTCTTGACGCGATCGAGGATCGGACGCGTGCCCTCGCCGGGGACAACGATCAGTTTCTTGCCTCGGGCCGATCCCGCAACGATACGCATCCGTAGTCCCTTCAAATCGGTTCGATCACTTCGGGTTGTAGGCCCGATCGAGCAAATCGATCGGGACGGAGCGGGTGCGCGGCTACAAGGAATCATCGACCACGGCCATAGGCCGGTGGTATGAGGAAGGCCCCCCGAGGGGGCCGTTGGGGTCAAACCAACCGACGACGCCTTGTATCGCTTCGAGACCGCCGTCACTTCGGATGCCAGCCCCATGAACTCACGGAGAAATACCGCGGGTCGCTTGAAGCTCTTCGAGACACTCTGAGGAGACCCCCATTATGCCAGGCCGATGTCGTTGTACGGAGGAAGCACGCCGGATCGCTCGAAGCTCTTCGGGTCGCACGGCCAAAGGCCGTGGATTTAGGATTTATTAATGGTGGCTTGCTTCCCCTTGCGCGGCCAGGTCGCGTGCGATTTCCGCCTCGATCTCCTCCAAGGGGATTCTGCGGGAACCGGCCGCCCGCTCGTCGAGGAATCGCTGAAAGCTCGGGCTTTGACGTAGAGTCGCTACTTCCTGGTCGAAGTCGTCGGCGAGGCTCAACAGGAACTCCGTGCCATCAGACGCGAGAAGCAGGACCGGTTCTTCTCTCGCCAGACTGATCACAGAGTCCAGATCAAGCTTCGACTCGTCCATGTGTAATGTCTTCATAGCTGTACTTTCTTGCCGCGAATGAAAAGTTGCTCGTGATCTTTGTGTCCAACAGCGATGATCGCGACGAATTGACTCTCTTCATCGGCTTCGTAGAAAACCCGATATTTGTCAATCCGCAGTTCCCAGGGCGATCGGATTCTCCCTGAGAGCCTTACGATTTCTCGTCTCCTGTAATGGCTGATGCGTCAATTGATCTCGAATCGCGGTGGCGATGATTTTCCGTTCGAATGCGGTGTAGCATGACAGATCGGTTCTCGCCTCCTCGGTGATCTCGATCTGAAATTCCGCCATTGACTAACTGCTTCCTTGGTCGCGAGTATCGCGTAGGTCGGGCGTGGCAACAATTTGATATTCGGGGTCCTGGAATCACGACCCTCGATAAGCCCGATCCAGCAAATCGATCGGGTGGGCGATCTCCATGGGACGGCCGCGCTCCTTGATCTTGCGGGCGATCTGGAGGATGCAGCCGACGTTTCCGGTGACGACCATCTCGGCCCCGGTGGCCTCGATGTGGTCCATCTTGCGCCGGCCCAGCCGCTCCGACATCTCGGGCTGGGTCAGGTTGTACGTCCCCGCGGCGCCGCAGCAGATCTCACTCTCCTCGAGCGGGACGAGCTGCAAACCCGGAATCATGGCGAGCAGGGCCCTCGGCTGGCTGCGGATCTGCTGGGCGTGACAGAGGTGGCAGGCATCGTGATAGGTCACCTTCATCGGCAGAGGGTTGCGGGGCGGGATCGGACCGAGCGCCATCAGAAACTCAGAGATGTCCTTGACCTTGGCCGTGAATCGTTCCGCGGCGTCATGCTCGGCCGGGGGCAGGATGTGTGCGTAGTCCTTGAGCATCGCGCCGCAGCCGGCGGCGTTGACGATGATCGCGTCGACCTCATCGAGCCGGAACGCGGCCATGTTCCGCCGCGCCAGCTTCAGGGCCGGCTCCTCGACGCCCGAGTGGTAATGGATCGCGCCGCAACACGCCTGGGTGGGGGGGATCACGACCTCGCAGCCATTCTGTTGGAGGACCCGGGCGGTGGCCGCATTGGTCTCGGGGAACATGGCGTCGGCGACGCAGCCCAGGAACAGGGCGACCCGCGCCCGCTTGGGCCCGATCGGCGGCAGGACCTGCGGCAATCGCCCCGAGCTGGACGTGAGCTTCGGGAGCATCGCCTGCATTCGCCGCAAGCTCGGCGGCAAGAGCCGGGTCAGGCCCACGCGCTCGGCCCAGTCGAGGGCCCCGATGCGTTGCAGCAGCCGGGCGGGTGCCAGCGCCAGCTTCACTCGCCTGGGATACGGGAAATAAGTGATGGAGGATCAATCGCTGAAGCAGGCTGGTCTTCTCGCCCGGCCCGGCGGACTTCTGGAGCGCGATCTTGAACGGCTCGATCATCCGGCCATACTGGACCCCGGACGGACAAGCCGTCTCGCACGCCCGGCAGTCCAGGCAGAGCTCGAGGTGCTTGCGGACGCCCGGTCCCATCTCCAGCCGGCCGTCGGCGACGGCTCGCATCAAGTAAATCCGGCCCCTCGGGCTGTCATTTTCGTCGCACGTCTCCACGTACGTCGGGCAGCTCGCCGTACAGAGGCCGCAATGCACGCATTCCTGGTAGCGGCGATATGGAATCTTCTCCGAGAGCCAATCGAGGTCGATCGCCGAGGCCGGCTCGGCCTCTGGGCGAACGTGCTCGGGTCCTGCCGTTCCGCGGTCGTGATCTGCATCAGGTTCAGACCCTGGTGGCTGGTGGCAATAGGTCGAAGGCGAGGAATCGATGGCCGGTGGACACTCACCATTAGAACATAATCGGAGCGGCGCCGGCCAGCGTGCCTCCATCGCCCTCGAAATCAAGAATGAGAGGCTGCCGTCCTGTTATCCAGGCTCAGCGGCCCCGTGCCGTTGGCGATGATCAAGAGCATCGCGCCCATCAGCCCCAGGTTCTTCAGGAACTCGATCATCTGCTCCTGCTGCTGCTTGGGATCGGAGATATTCCAGAAGTGGTGGAAGTAGTAGGTGGCCAGGATCAGGAAGATCAGCAAGAGCGTCGCGCCGATCCGGCTCTTGTAGCCCAGGATGATCGAGAAGCTGCCCGCGATCAGAAACACGATCGCCCCGACGAGCATCAACTTCGGGGCTGGAATGCCCACATCGGACATCACGCCGGCCACCTGGTTGAAGTTGGGGATCTTGTTCCCCACGGCCGCCAGCAGGAAGATCGCGGACAGCATCAGCCGTCCCAGGACGGCGACGATGCCTTGAACGCGTCCGGGACATGGTCGGTCTCCTTATGCCAGGTCGAACAACAAGACTTCCGATGGCCCCTCGGCTCGGAGGACCAGGGCGGACTCATCACTCAGTGCGGCTCCGTCGCCGCCGAGCAGCGTGTTTCCGTTCAGCGAAGCCTCACCTCGCAAAACCTGGACCCAGGTATGGCGATCCGGATCCAATTCCCGCGTGACCTCCCTGCCCGCATCGAGCGACGCCAGGTAGAGCCGTGCATCCTGGCGAATGGTCAAGGCGCCGTCTTCCCCACCCGGTGAGGCAACCAGTTGCAACCGGTTCCGTCGCTCAGCCTCCGGGAATGCCTTCTGCTCGTAAGACGGCTTCAGACCCTCTCGCTCCGGGAGCAGCCAGATCTGGTAGAGGTGGACCGGATCGGACTCCGAGGCGTTGAACTCGCTATGCCGTGATGCCCGTCCCGGCCGTCATCCGCTGAAGCTCGCCCGGACCCAGGACACCGCCGGAGCCCAGGCTGTCCCGATGCGCCAGCGCCCCCTCCAGGACATACGTCACGATCTCCATGTCCTGGTGTCCGTGCGTCCCGAACCCCTGGCCGGCCGCGATCCGGTCCTCATTGATCACCCGCAAGGGCCGAAAGCCCATGTACCGCGGGTCGTGATAGCGGCTGAACGAGAACGTGTGGAACGTGTCGAGCCAGCCGTGATCGAAATGGCCCCGCTCGACTCCTCTGCGAACCCGAATCACGGTCTCCTCCTTTGTATCGATGTAAACAGTTTGCATATAAACCATTTGGCCAAAAAAGCTTGGCCCATTTGGGCCTGCGAGCAAACGCATCCGCCTGATCCCAGCAGAATTAGTCGCCATGCTAGTAGTTTACATCTAAACCAAAATGCCGTCAAGTGCTGAGGGATACCGTTTGCGGGTTTGTGAGATCTGGGTGGAGGGAATTGCAGGCTGGAGACAGTAGGTGAGCGCACTGATAGTCTGAATGGGGGCGGTTAATCGTCTCGACGTCCGACTCGACTGCCGTCGCCGTCATGCCGAGGCCCTTGGGCAGACCGTGGCAGGCGCCGGCCGGGAATCCAGCAAAATCGATCGATGGGATACTCGACTCTGGGTCACATCCTGGCCGTACTTTTCGTGGCGACGCTGATCCGGTCGGCTTTTGGCTTTGGCGAGGCCCTGGTGGCAGTACCCCTGCTGGCGCTGATGATTCCGGTCGAGGTGGCGGCACCCTTGGCGACACTTGTCTCGATCACCGTCGCCGGTGCGATCATCGCTCCAGGACTGGCGGCACATCCATGTCCGGAGCGCCGCCAGGCTGGTTGTCGCGACCTTGTTCGGCATCCCGCTGGGTCTCCTGCTGCTATTGACGGTTTCCGAACCGATAATCAAGGCGATCCTCGCCATCGTGATCGTGGCGTTCTCGATGGACCGCCTGGTCAGCCGGCGCCGATCCGAGTTGACCGACGATCGTTGGGCGTGGTTCTTCGGCCTCGGCGCGGGGGTCTTGGGAGGTGCCTACGGCATGAATGGGCCGCCGCTGGTGGTCTATGGGACCCTCCGACACTGGTCGCCCCAACATTTCGAGCGACGCTCCAGGGTTACTTCTTGCCCGCCAGCCTGGCCGGTCTGTGCGGATACTGGCTGGCCGGATTCTGGGTTCCGGTTGTCACTCGGTATTATGTGATCTCCTTGCCGATCGTGCTGGTCGCGATCTTCCTGGGTCGCGTCGTGAACCGACGAATGAATGGACCCTCGTTCATTCGTTACGTCCACATCGGCCTGGTCGTGATCGGGGTCGTGTTATTGATCCAGTCGTTGGTCCGTTTGCGATAGAATGTCCTCGTGCCGTTCCGAGTGTGCTTGGAGGGTGAGGCCGGGCTTGCGTTCCCGGGTCTCCAGGAATTTGAGGATGAATTGGAGAGGTCGATCCCGTGAAGCAGATCCCCCTGGTTATTCTCATCGCGTCTGATGACTTTCATTCCGCCCCGGTCGAGTGGCGCAAACCGCCTCGCCGCTGCCCAGGCTCGCGACGCATGTCGCCTTCCCGAACCTGACTTTCGACCGGCCGGTGGCGATGGCCTATCCCGATGACGGCAGCAACCGGTTGTTCGTGGTCGAGCAACACCAGGCGAAGATCTGGTCGTTCATCAACCAGCGCGATAACCGCTCCAAGCGGCTGTTCCTCGAGCTGCGAGGCCCCCATCAACCGGGGAAACGAGGAGGGTCTCCTCGGGCTGGCCTTCCACCCCAAGTTCAAGGAAAACAAGCATTTCTTCGTCTACTATTCGGCCAACGACCGAGGGATCCGGCGATCGGTCGTCTCGCGGTTCGCGCGTCTCCCGCTCCGACTCCCGGGTCGCCGACCCGGCGAGCGAGCAGCGGATCTGGGTCTCCGAGAAGGACCCCTACGAGAATCACAACGGCGGGACGATCGCCTTCGGGCCGGATGGGTATCTCTACATCACGCTGGGAGACAGCGGCGCCGGCGATGATCCGCTCTCGACCGGGCAGAATCCCGCGCGATTGGTTCGCCTCGATCTTGCGGATCGACGTCGATCATCCCGAAGGGGGCAAGCCCTACGGCATCCCCAAGGATAACCCGGGCCGGCGCGATCCCAGGAAGTTCGCCCACTGGGCGCCCGAGGTGTATTGCATCGGGCTGAGGAACGTCTGGAAATTCAGCTTCGACCGGAAGACCGGGGAGTTGTGGGCCGGTGAGGTGGGACAGAACCTCTACGAGATGGTCCACCGGATCGAGAATGGCGGGAATTACGGCTGGAGCATCCGGGAAGGGTTTCATGCGTTCCAGCCCCAGCGGCGTCAGCAGCCCGATCCGTGCCGCCCCGATCCAGCAGCCGATCGTGGAGTATCCCCACAATCCGACGAGAGACCGGCCCGACAGCGGCCTGAGCATCACCGGCGGTTACGTTTACCGAGGCAAGAAGATCCCTGATCTGGTCGGCGTCTATGTCTACGGCGACTTCGAGAGCGGCCGGATCTGGGGCCTGCGTTACGAGAACGGGAAGGTTGTCACGAACGGCGAGTTGATCGAAGTGACCCGAGCCCCCAAGCTCAACATCGCCTCCTTCGGCGAGGACGCGGAGGGCGAGCTCTATATCCTGGCGTTCGACGGCCGGATCCACGAACTGGTACCGCGACACGGTGCCGGCGCGTCGAGAAGGAAGCGCTGACGCATCACGGTCGATCGATGATCTCGAGCGCCCCGAGGAACTCTTGCCAGAGGTCCTCGGGCTCTTCGAGCCCCACCGAGACGCGGACCGTGCCCGCGGTCAGGCCCTGACGACCCAGGAGTGCGTCATCCTGACCGCGGTGGCTGGTGGTCGCGGGATGGCTCAGGGTCGTCTGGACATCACCCAGGCTCGGCGCGAACGGGATCGACGAGGCCAGGGCCCTGATGAACGCCTCGGCCCTCGCCCTGGTGATCAGGTCGATCGTGACGATCGTGCCGCCGCCGTTCCCGAGCAGACGCGAAGCCCGATCGAAATCGGGGTGCGAGGGAAGGAGCGGGATAGTACACCCGTGCGACATCGGGGTGCGACTCGAACCGCCGCGCCAGCTCGAGTGCGGTTGGCGCACGCCCGGCTCATACGCAGGCTGAGGGTCGAGAGGCCGCGGAGTGCCAGCCAGCTCTCGAACGGGTTGCCGGTCTGGCCGAGCGTCGAGGCCACCGTCCTGGCCTCTTCGACCGAACGGCGGTCGCCCACGATCGCCCCGAGCGTCAGGTCGCTATGGCCGCCGATCATCTTCGTCACCGAGTGCACGACGAGGCTCGCGCCGTGCTCGATCGGCCGGCAGATCACGGGAGCGAAGGTGTTGTCGACGACCAGGGGAATGCCGGCCTCCCGGGCGATTTCGGCCAGCCCGGCGAGGTCGGCGACGCGGAGCAAGGGATTGGAGATCGTCTCGACGAAGATCAGTCGCGTTCTCGGGTTCAGGAGCACCTTCGCGGAGGCGGGATCGGTCGGGTCGAAGATGCTGTGGCCGATCCCCCATCGCGAGAGCTGACGGTTGACCAGGGCGATGGTCCGTCCGTAGATCCCGTCGGAGACCAGCGCATGGTCGCCCTGGCTGAGCAGCGAAAGGAAGGCGGCCGCGATGGCCCCCATGCCCGAGGCGCAGATGAGGGCCGCCTCGCCGCCCTCGAGCTTCGCGAGCTTCTCGGCGAGCTGGGCCGCATTGGGGTGGCCGTCGCGCGCGTAGATGAAGCCACTGCGCGTCCCCATCGTAGACACGCATCGACATGATCGAGATCATCCAGGCAGTAAACGACGCTCAGGTCGAGGGAGGGGACCAGCGGCCGACTGGTTGACTCGGCGGGTCCGGGGCCGCGAGGAGGGTCGCGGATCAGCGGAGGGTCGAGGTATGAGCCGAGCGGCAGGCCCGGTCAGTCGTTGACATCCGGATCAGTCCTGTCAAGGATCGCGGTTCACCGAATCCCGCTGGACGCTCTCAATGAACGTCTTGGTGCCTCCGCTCTTGCGATGGAACCGGATCCCCAGCCCGAGGAGGGCGATGATCTCGCCAAGCTTGCGGAGTGTCATCCACGAGTTCTTCGCGGCGCGGGCCTCGGCTTCCTGGCGCCTGAGCCTGGCCAGCAGGGTCCAATCGATCGACCAGGCCTGCTCGATCGCTTGTTCCTGGGCGGTCCGCGTCAGGTCGTGGAGCCGGGCGATCAGGTCCTCATCGATGGGGCAGGTGTATGTGCGGTAGGGATGGTCCTCGACCACCGAGGGGCCGGAGGACCGGCGACCTTTGAGGAGTCCCGTGAGTCGCTTCCGCCAACCCTCGCGGTCGCGGCCGTCGTGCGCGGTCTTCGCGTCGGGCTGCTGGTGGACCTCGGTCGAATCGGGATCGATCCAGGCACCGATCCGGACGATCACGACCGTGATGTTGTCCAGCCCGCCGCGCAGGTTGGCCAGGTTGACGAGGTACCGGCAGGCATCGCGGGGATGAAAGTTTCCCGCGAAGGCCCCCAGCTCGTTGTCCTCCACGGGGCCGGAGAGACCATCGGAGCAAAGGAGGAAGACGTCGCCGAGCTCGACGGCCAGGGGCCCTTCGATGTCGACCTCGATCTCGACTTCCGGGCCGAGGCTCCGGGTGATCACGTTCTTGGGGACCGACACCCGGGCCTGTTCCGAGGTCAGGTGGTTGCGCCGGACCAGCTCCCAGACCAGGCTGTGATCGAACGAGAGCTGATCGATGCGCTGGCCCCGGACGCGATAAACCCGCGAATCGCCGACGTGGGCGATCAGGGCACCTTCCGGCAGCAAGAGCAGCGCCGAGCAGGTGGTACCCATCCCCTGGAAATCGCGATTGGCCGACGCACGGCTATGGATCAGGGCACTGACGTCGCGGAACGTCTTGACGATCGCTTCGGACGTCGTCCCGGTCCGGGTCTTCATGTAGTTGTGCGGGATCAGGTCGCAGGCCATCTTGCTGGCCAGCTCCCCGACCGCGTGGGCGCCCATCCCGTCGGCGACCAGGAAGACATGCCCGCGCTGCCGCCAGGCCTCGGCATGAGGTGCGCGGACGATCGTGTAGCTGTCTTGATTATTCGAGCGACGCATACCCGTATCCGTCGCGGCTGCGTCGATGATGACGTCGTCCCAGTTCACGATCCGACCCTGCTCTCATGCGTCAGCGGCCGCGCGATGCCCCCAGGCTCCTGTCGCACCGCCGCGCCGGCGTTACCACGAAATCCCAACGATCGGACCTGCCTTCCCTCGCCTCGAGAGCATTCCCTCCGACTGTCCCGCTCTCGGCAAATGCGGGCCCTCCCCGACCAGGATCGTCGATCGTCGCGGATGCTATCTAGATTGTATCGTGAGTCGATCGCAAAGAAGAGCATCCACTTGGATTGTTCTCGCTCCGTTGTCGGTTGTCCGTGCGTTGAGACCCGCTCTATCGCGTCAGGCACGACCGAGGTGGCTGGAGTATCTTCGATCTGAGCCGCCCGCGAAGCGAACCACGGCTCACGGACAAGAGCACGAAAAATGGGAACTGATCTCGCGAATCCCGCGGATACCTCATCATACTGAAACGCCAAGGCTGCTGTGACCAGGACACGACTCACAAACATTATTCCGGCTCCACTCTCCGCCCATGATCGACTCGACTCCCCTGGACGGTTTTCGTTTTACCAAGACGACCCTTGAAGAACGGCCTCGACGTGATCGTACGCCACCAGGCACAACTCCCGGTCGTGGCCATAAATCTATGGTATCACGTAGGTTCCAAGAATGAAGAACGCAGCCAGCGCGGATTCACCCATCTCTTCGAACACCTGATGTTCGAGGGGTCCGAACATTATCCGGGCGATTTTTTTAAACATTTACAGCGCGTCGGGGCCAATATCAATGGCTCGACCTCGTCCGACCGCACGAATTACTTCGTCGACCTGCCCACCGCTCACGCCGAGCTCGCGATGGCCATGGAATCGGATCGGATGGCCCATCTCCTGGGGGCACTCAACGAGGAGAAGCTCCGGATCCAGAAGGATGTCGTCAAGAACGAGTACCGGCAGAATTACGCCAACCGGCCCTACGGGATGGTCTGGTCCCTCCTGGCGGAATCCCTCTATCCTCCCCAGCACCCCTATAGCTGGATGACCATCGGCGTCATGGAGGACATCGATCGTGCAACCATGGATGATGTCTCGGCGTTCTTCCGGCGCTATTACGTGCCGAGCAACGCCAGCCTGTCGGTGGTGGGCGACCTGGACGAATCGCGGGCGATCGCGCTGGCGGAGCGTTATTTCGGTCCGATCGCGGGGGGCACGCCGGCGTTGCGGCCCTGGGCGCCGGTGGTCGAGCTGCCCGAGAATCGGGAGATCGTCGTCCACGATCGTGTCGAGCTCGACCGGCTTTACCTGGTCTGGCCGACCGTCCCGCATTTTCACGACGACGACGCCCCGTTGATCCTGCTGAGCGACGTGCTGGCCCGGGGGCGGGCCAGCCGCATGTACGGAAGCTGGTCGTCGAGGAACAGATCGCCCAGGACGTGAGCGTGTACCAATCGGGCCGGGAGCTGGCCGGGTCCTTCGGCGTGGTCGTGACCTTGCGGCCGTCGCGGTCGATCGAGCAGGCCCGGGACCTGATCGATGCCGAGCTGGCCGCGGTTGGAGTCCTCGGAGGTCGGCCGAGGACGAGCTGCGCCGGGTCCAGAAGCTCCGGATCGCCAGCTTTTACTTCGCACTGGAGCATATCGGTGGGTTCGGAGGGGTCGCGGATCGCCTCAACGCCTACAACGTCTTCCGCGGCGATCCCGGACTGATCGGGACCGACGTCCAGCGGTTCCAGGCGGTCACCGCCGGCGAGATTCAGGAGGTTGCGCGCCGATACCTGACCGGGTCGGCCGCGCATCGCCTTGTCGGTCATCGGCCGGAAGGAGACCGGCCGCGGCATGACGCTCGATCGCAAGGTCACGCCGCCCCGCTCCGAGCCGGTGGGATACCAGGCGCCGATCACCGCAAATCCTGCGGCTCCGATGCGGCCTCCCGCTCTGGGTCTTCCCCAGGGGGGACCTGCCCACGGTCGCCGGATCGATCGTCATGGCGGGAGGGGCCGGTCTCCAGCCGATCGACCTCCCCGGCCTGACCCAACTGACCGCCGACATGATGGACGAAGGGACCACGACCCGGACCGCCGCTCAGATCGCGATCGCCGCCGAGGCCATGGGGGCCTCGGTCTCAGCGAGTTGTGGATGGGACGGTACTTACGTCGGGTTCAAGTGCCTGGCGGACGACCTGGGGGCCACGCTGGACCTGGCCGCCGATATCCTGATCAATCCCACGTTCCCCGAGGTGGAATGGCAGCGGGTGCATGGCCAGACCCTCGCGGCGCTCCAGGCGGAGAAGGACAGCGCCGAGTCGCGCGCGTACCGGGCACTCCTCCAGGCCCTTTACGGACCGCGGCATCTCTACCGATTTCCCCTGCGCGGGGACCGAAGAAAGCGTCCGCTCGATCACGGCCGCGGACTTGAAGGCCTTCCACGCGAGTTGTCTGGTACCCGGCAGGCCGCGATCATCGTCGCCGGTGACGTGGTGCCCGAGACCCTGGCCGACGAGCTGGACCGTCGGCTCGCTGCCTGGCGGGGACCGGACGTGACCCTTCCGCAGGTCCCGGCCGCCGAACTGGCACCGCGCCCCCGCGTCCTGGTCCTCGACCGCCCCGGCGCTCCCCAGGCGGTCGTCCGGGCTGGCCATCGCGGGATCGATCGACTGGACCCGGCCTTCGATCACATGCTGCTCTTCAATCAGGTCCTCGGGGGACAGTTCACGTCCCGGCTCAACGCCAAGCTTGCGCGAGGAACGCGGGTTTACCTACGGGGTCCGCAGTAACTTCGAGTGCCGCCGTGGTGCCGGGCCCTTCTCGATCGGGACGTCCGTTCAGAGCGACCGGATCGCCGAGGCACTCGAGGACATCCGGCACGAGATCTCGGCGTTCGTGACCGGCCGGCCTCCGACCCAGGAGGAGCTGGACGACGCGCGCCGAGCGCTCATCGAGGGCCAGCCCCGCCACTTCGAGACCCCCGCGGCACTGGTGAGCCGGTATGCGAGCCTCCTGATCCACGGCTTGCCCGCCGATCACGAGACGGGATTCGCGAGCCGGCTCCTTCAAATCGATCGGGAGTCGCTGATCGACTCGGCCCGCTCCCTGATCCATCCGGACGCAATGGTGATCGTCGTCGTCGCCGACGCCGCGCAGGTCATGGAAGACTTGAAACGACTGGATTGGGTGGATCCGGAGCTGATCCAGGACTAGACGACGGATTGAGTGGGTGCAGTCCGTAGGACGGCTGCGAACTTGACCGTCAAGAGGCCCTCCGGACCGAAGATGAGAGCGAGCCCGGCCCGTCAAGTATGAATTCGTTGATCAACGGCGAGCACAGCGCTGAGCGAACCGCTGACCTATACTAGAGAAATCGTTCTTCGTCCCGATTCTGGGCATCGAAGTTGGTTGAATGAGGGCATGCCGATGGCTACTGGGCTCGCCGGTGATCCCCCTGGGCCAGAGAATCCTCAGCCGATGGGCCCAGATCTCGCCGCGGCGAGTGCGAAACCGAAACGCTGCGATCGGTCCCATCCTGGGGGCTCAGCGTCCTCCTTCATGCCCTCTTCCTCGTGATCCTCGCGGTGGTCATCCAGTTTGGCCGCTACGAGCTGCGGCAGGCGCCGATCCAGGCGGCGATGGTCGACACTCAGCTCGGCGACGTGACCTCGCTGGTCACGGCGAATCGCTCGGGCGACCCGTTCACCCTGACCGACAGCCCCGACCCCCCCTCGATCGGGCTGGGGCCGGCCGATCCCGACCTGAAGCTGGTGGGTCAGCCGGAAATCGCATCGCTCAACCACTATGCACCCGTCCTGGCGGGGCCGACGCCCCTCGCGGACATCAAGGCCGCGTCGATCGCGACCGTGCGGCTCCCCGAGCTCTCATCAACCGTCACGGCCCCATTCTCGGGCCGGCAGGGCATGACCCGCGCGCGGCTGGTACTCCGCGAAGGGGGAACGGCTCGCTCCGAGAAGTCGGTGGAGGACGGCATCGCGTGGCTCGTCCGGCACCAGCGCCTCGATGGGTCGTGGAGCCTGAACTACTATGAGCAATGCCAGGGAGGTGGATGCACTCATAGTCAGGTGATGGAGTCGGACACCGCCGCCACCGGATTGGCCTTGCTCCCCCTCCTGGGCGCCGGTTACAGCCATACCGTCAAGAGCAAGTATCAAGATTCGGTCCGACGCGGGATCTTCTGGCTCGTCGAACACCAGCAACCCGACGGGAACCTGTTCATCGGACCACGTGGTATGGCTTACATGTACAGCCATGCGATCGGGACGATGGCTCTCTGCGAAGCCTACGGCCTCTCTCAGGACCCGCGGTTGAAGAAACCGGCGCAGATGGCTCTCCAGTTCATCATCGACGCTCAGAATCCGAATACCGGCGGCTGGCGTTATGCTCCGGGGCAGGAAGGGGATACTTCGGTTTTCGGCTGGCAGATGTTTGCGCTCCGGAGCGGCCATATGGCCCGGATCACGATACCGAAACACATCCTCAAGGCTTGCTCGCGGTACCTCGACCTGGCGGCCGTCGATCAGCATCGGATCGGCTATGCTTATCAACCCGGCAAAGGACTCTCGGTCGTCATGACGGCCGAAGCTCTCTTGAGCCGCCAATTGTTAGGCTGGCCGCGGAACTATCCTCCGCTCGTCAAGGGCGCGGCGCAGATCGCGGCGGATCTCGAGACCAGCAACGATCGGAACATCTATTACTGGTACTACGCGACCCAGCTCCTGCACAACATGAAGAACAAGGACTGGGAGCGATGGAACCTCAACGTCCGCGAGCGGTTGATCAACATGCAGGTCAAGGAGGACGGCTGTGCTCAGGGAAGCTGGGACCCCAACCTTCCCGTCCCCGATCGTTGGGGTCGATCGGCGGGACGCCTGTACGTGACGTCGCTCTCGCTCCTGACTCTCGAAGTCTACTACCGATACCTGCCGCTGTATCGGGGCTACGACGACGATCAGACGAAAGATGATCCGATGCTCAGCAACGATCCGTTGATCAAGGACGATGCGGCCAAGAACAAGCCATTACCCAAGGATGTTCGTAAGCCCGGTTGATGAACTCCTCCGTAAGGGAAGCGGACGGGCATTCGTCGCCTGGGAACCTACGTGTTGCCTCATCAGAAAATGTTACCAAGAATCTGCACGCGAGTGCCCCGAGCCAAAACGGGAACTGATTTCCGCCTCGATTCTAAATGGCCTGATGCATTTGCTTGACGCTGGGACGTTCTTGAATCGTGCGGTCAATCTCACCGGCGGGAAGGTTGGCCAGTTCTTTCGGCTCCATCTTGTGAAGGCCGCCACCATAGACCCGGCCCTCCTTGATCAGGTGCACCGCCGGTCCTCGACTGAAGGTGAGCGAAGACGATCGGGTAAAGGTCGGGCCTGGCGTTCAGAGCGGCTTTCATCTCGCCTTTGGGAAAAAGCATCAGGTAGACGTTGGCCGCTGTCGCTTGCGACATGTTCCAGAAGAACCGGAAGGGATTCCCGCGGCTTCCCTGCCGGCCCATATAGGTGCATAGGAACGGGGCGGCTCCGCGCTTCTCCTGGGAATACCAGGGCGTCCGGCGGCTGGTCAGGTAGCCGGAATGGATGCCCTGGGCCTTGCCTTGCTCGAGGTATTGCCAGAAAGCCGGATGCCGCCGCTGAATGACTTCCTCCGGGAGATCGCAGTCGATGATGGCCAGCGGCTTTTTGAGCCGGGGGTAGCCGTCCGGATCGGTTTCGATCACGGCGTCGGGCAGATGGCGGGAGCTGGGCAGGATCGGCCGGAGAAATTCAGCCGGGATGCCCATTCGGAGCGCCTCGCCTCGCTCAAGGATAAAGAACGAATTGGCACCCGTCGCCATGCCGCGTTTGATCGAGAAGAAATCCCCCAGCGTGTGCGATTCCTCGGCGTCGGGCGTCGAACCCGACAGCCCGGTCCATTTCTTCGCGTTTCGGAGTGCCGCCAGGGGGACCAGCTCCGAAGACGCCGGGTTGGTGATCGACCCGCCGAAGGAGAAGCGGACTCGATGATCATTCGCTACCGGGGATTTCTCAAAGACGACGATGGCCGATGTCACCAGGGCATCGCAAAACTGCACGTCAGAAGGGCAATACCTATGGATGTGAATCAATTTGACGTTTTCAGTCAGATAGGTTTTGATGGCAGCTCCGTAATTCACGTCCATGAATTCCGAGGGAATCAACCAGACGGCGAGCCCGCCGGGGGCCATCCAGGCATCGCACAGCAGCAGGAAATAGGCGTAAAGACCGGCCAGGCCGCTGATGTCGAGGTCGAAGCGGTCCGCGACCAGCGTTTTCAGGCGATCCTTGTCGGAACGGTCCAGGTGATGGTGCCGCACATAAGGCGGGTTGGTCAGGACCAGGTTATAGTGTCGATCGGGCGAAAGCCGCGTGAAATCGCCCGGAATGATTCGCAGTCCGGAGGGCCCCCAGAGGTTTTTCGCGGCGTCGGCAAATGGTGCATCGCTCTCGACTCCACAAGCGTCAGCAATGAACTGCGTTGGGAAAGTCTGGCGGAGAGCGGAGTAAAACGATCCGCTGCCGATAGCCGGGTCGAGGAATGACGCAACATCGGTGCGGGACCGCCACAAGCCGAGGACGTACCGGGCGAGGTCCAGCGCGAGATCGGGCGGCGTGGCGAATTGGCCAAGCCGGTTTCGCTCCGCAGCGGTATTGGCCGTGTCGAGGCGTTCCTGAATGATCTGCCTCTGTGATTCCAGTTCGAGCACGGTCAGGTCCCAACTTGGTCCACGTCGCTGATCCGATGTTCCCATATCCAGTCTATCCTTCGGGATTGGGTTCCGCCGAGGTTGGCGCTACGTCGGGAGAGGAGGCATTGGATACTCGAAAGGTATCATATTCTGGTCAATCATGAAGCTTACGATCGTCTCCAATGTAGAGCGTGCTTCACCGATGCTGATCCCAACTGGAATCGTGGAGTCCTTGATGTACGTTGCTGCTGTTATCTCCCACTGTTCGATGAACGTCTCCAAGCCTTTGCAATCAATGTATCTCGATCGACACGCGATGCGAAATTCTCGCCCCACGGCCTCCCAGAATTCCGAACGTTTCATCGGGAACACGCGATGAATCCGGGCAACGTCGTACAAGTCCTTTGCACGCACAGACTCACCCGGCTTCTTTGATTTGGCTCTATAGGTTGGAAGAGAACTCAGAAACGCCCTCAACTTCTCGCCAGCGATTCGCTCCAGCGTATAGGCGTATACCCTGTTGCCTCGAATCATCACCGATGAGATCGAAGATTCCAGCAACTCTTCGGGGGCGGCTACGTCGATTTCGATACCGGGCAAACCCTTCACTCCCGCTTTGGTAAGATCATCTATGATCAGCTTTACCTTGAATGCGTCCCATCCCATAGGGTGTGATTTCGGAGGATAGGTCTTCACCGTTAGGCCCTTAAGTGCAAATGTGACAGGATCTTGTCGCTCAAAATGTCGGGATATGGCGCGCTTGATGTGCGTTTCGAGGTATCTTCTCTGCTCTTCACGATCAGGGTGTCTTTCTACGAAGTCCTTCATGAGATTTGCGTCGAGGTCGAGAGACTGTCGGCCACCTCCCAGACGTGCGTTCAAGACTCTCGCTCCTTTGAAAACTAGACATTCCTCAATCCCATCGTCAGCGGCCAGCGCTGCGAAAATCTCGTCCAGGCACCTCTGATTTCCAGCGATCGATCTCGTTTGGGTTCACGGCAATTTAACCAGCCACATTCTATCGAGGTTGGAATAGTCAAAGCCCGGAAGCAAAGAGACCTGCGAGTACGATCCTTCTCTGCTAATATTCTGCTTGGCTTGTTCCAAATAACTTTCGAGGTAGGCTCCCGGGGTATAGTTCATCAATTGCAGCATCGCCCCGACTCTTCTGCTGGTAGACGGGTAATCCATCTGAGCCAAGTAATCGACCAATCTTTCCTCGTCCAGCCTGCCAGATGTAGTCGCCTCCTGCCATGCTTCGAGAATAACAGCAGGTCCGCCACAGTTTTGTGGCTTATGAAGCGTGTCTAGGAGCGACTGTTCGTACGTCGTGATGCGGAATCGACCCCGCGGCCCCTTGCTTCTGTTCTGTACACCGGGAACAAGGCGCCTCGTGCGACGTGTCAAATAATAAGAAACTCCGGAGTAAGAGAATGCAATCTTCCCGAAGGGGCTGGCCTTGATCCTAAGCCCCCCATCAGCCGCTGTCTTCTTTACGGGCGCAGGCGCGGCGCCGCTCCACGCCGCCCCTCTTCCATATTCTCCCGAGAAGACTCTGTGAGCACAGCTACATGATGGTGACTCGGCATCTGAGACGTCAGCGAGTGAAAAGCAAGGGCGCTGAAGTAGCAAATGACCCCCGATGGCTCATAGGCCATCATCAGTTCCAAGGGGTCAATCTCAGAATCAGGGCTGGCGCCTATCTCGAGTAAATAGAAGGTAACGGCATCGGCCTCAACGGCCCGAACTAATCCAAGCTTCTCTATCCAGCCAAGCAATTCTACGTTCGACAGGGGCGGCTTCGACTCGCCTATCCCGTCTTTAATTCTCTTAAACATGCGATCCAAGGACGTCTTCGTCCAGATGCGTACAGTAGGCCAGTCGTTCGTGGGGAGAGCGACCGATCGAGACAAGGAAGCCAAGAAGGCTTCCTTGTAGGAGTACTGCCGCTCCAAGCTCGTCCTTCTAGGCATCTTGTCATCTCGCTCCGTGCGTCCTTTATGCTTTGCTAGCAAAGCATAAAGGACGCACGGAGCGATGTCCAGAAAAAAGAAAAACCCACCACGGAAGCGGGTGGTCCCTATCGGCCTCTTGTGACAGTATCACGAGGAAAATCAACAAAATCCGAATTTCCGGCGCAAGAACCTGGTCTCGAGATACTCTTGCATGCACACAAAGACGAAGGCGAGGGAATTCTCTGCAAATACCTAGAAATAAAGGGTTTAAGGAAAGTTTTCATGGATATTAAGTCAGTCCAAGGCTACTCGTACACTTCGCTAGCGAAGTGTACGAGTAGCCTTGGACTGAGTCAAGAGGACGGGTAGAAAAAGTAGACATCGATCTTGTGGAGCGGTTGGCGACGACCCTCGACACCACCGCCACAGACCTTCTGCCGGAGGCTGACTCGCCCGATACGCTACCCAGGCTCCTGGACCAAATCATGGGGAGCAGGCCACTTTTCACCGCGCCCGCCTCGCGCTCCCAATCGAATCCCCCCCCCATTCTTCCGTGGCGTTGTACTTGGCCCAGAGCGCTGATCGTCGCGGGTCTCCCCGACCCCGCCGTCTGCGGGACCGAAGGTCTCCAGCCCCCTTGCGCTCGGGGAGGAGACCTTCGGTCGGCCCAGTGGCAAGGTCGGGAGACCTTGCCACAACAGTGCTTGGTCGCCAGAACGCCGGGAAGTTATTCCCGGCCTGTTCCTTGGCCCCGAGTTTTACACGCTCCGCGATCAATCAACGCGCAGCGAATGAACTGCGCGAAGGGGATCGACTTGTACAGGACGAACTGAGAGAGTAGCAATCCTCGCGGTGTAATGGCCTGGGGCAAGAGGAAGGCGTAATCGCCCTTCTTGATGTGGGAGACGTCACCGCGGGTCACCTGCGTGACGCTGAATTGCCCGCCAACCGGGCCTACCACCGTGGCGATGTTGTTGCCCAGGATGCCGAGCTGGAGCGGCGAACGGTTGACCGCGGTGCCAACAACATGCAGGCGTGAGGGGATGCCCAGCACTCCGGGATTCACGGGATAAGCCCAGCCGTACAGCAGGTTTTGCCCGCCGTAATCCCAGGGGTTCATCAGTCGGTTAAAACCAGGGTCGATGGTCGTAACCAGGGCATTGTTGGGGAGGAGGCTATTATAAGTCGGGGCGACGAGAGCTTGATCGGCCCCCTCGAAGACGTCAACATGATCGGTTTGCAGGACATTGTTGCCGAGGTCCTGCCCGATGGCCTCGACGATGGAGCGATTCCCCAGAGCATCCACACTGCTGGGCCATCGGACGAGGAATTCACCGATGTCGTTGACAGCGATCGGGTACTGCTGACCCGTATGATTCTGGATCACGATCCAGCGGGAGGTGACGTTGATGATCTCACCCCAGGCCCCTTGGGGAGGCAGGTGGGGGAGTCCGCGGGGGTTGCCGACGATCTGGTCGAAGGCAGAATCCCGTTGTTGGGCGAGGGTCGCCATCGCGGGGACCAGGCGCAGGAGAGACCCAACACCAGAAATCGAGGCCAAAACTTGCGCGATTTGCGCATCATCGACCTCCGCCAAGATGGGAGGAGTTGTTTTGTGGTCGGGAAGGATCCCGAGACTCCGGCACCTTCGACCTGGAATACGACGTTCTCAGGCGAAGCATCGCCGAACCCTGAGTTTCCACCCAGTCTCTTCACCATACATCGGCCACGCTCGGAAAGACAATGTCGTCTTGGCTGGATTTCTCATTTTCTCATCGCCGAGAAGCGGCATCTTGCCTGGACGGCTCAGTTCGCGGGCTGGAGACCCTGTTTTGGACCGGGGCCGGCCGGTCAGGCGTTCTCGATTTCGGCGATCGAGTATGATCTATCTTGCCCGAACGATCGTATCAAATGGACGTCCCGACGCTTTGCCCTTGGACGACGATTTGCGATTTCCGTAGACTATTGAAATGCCACAAAGTCCCAGGCCCGACGTCGAATCCCGAAGTCCTCTTCCCGCCGCATCCGGACCGAGACCATGAGCCAAGTTGATCGGCAATCTTCCGACGAAGAAGATACTCTTGCCTGGGTCATCGAGGGCAACCGGGTGTCGCTCGGGGACCTGACCGGTCTGACTCTGGGCGATTTTCAAGTCGAGCAAATGCTGGGTCGCGGCGGGATGGGCGAAGTTTACATGGCGACTCAGACTCAGCTTGAATCGGCCGGTCGCCCTGAAAGTCCTCCGACCCGATTTCTTGACAAGGCCCGCCTATATCGATCGGTTCAAGTCCGAGGCGTTGGCCGTCGCCAAGCTCAATCACCCCAATATTGTGCACGTCTACGCGATCGGGGACGCCGATCAGGTCCATTACATCGCGATGGAGTACGTCGAGGGTACGAACCTGCGGGAGTATCTTCGTAAGAAGGGGGCGTTGGACCTGCCGCTGGTCCTCTCGATCATGAAGCAGACCGGGCAGGCGATCGGCGCGGCGGGGGAGGCTGGGCTGGTTCACCGCGACATCAAGCCCGAGAATATCCTGATCACGAAGCGGGGTCGGGTGAAGGTGGCGGACTTCGGACTGTGTCGGGACCAGGCCGGTGAGGCGCTGAGCCTGACCCAGTCGGGCGTGACGATGGGGACGCCACTCTACATGAGTCCGGAGCAGGCCCAGGGGCACCCGGTCGATCACCGTAGCGACCTGTACTCGCTGGGGGTAACCTATTACTTCATGATTGCCGGCGAGCCACCGTTCCGCGCCGACTCCGCGGTGGCCCTGGCCTTGAAGCATGTCCGGGAGATTCCGCGAAGCCTGATGAACTATCGCCCGGACCTGCCCCTGGAGATCGACCGGCTGGTGATGAAGCTGATGGCGAAGGACCCGGCGGATCGCTACCAATCGGCCATCATGATGCTGGCCGACCTCGCCAAGATTCGCGACCTGATCCAGGTCGGGTCGGCGGGGTTGCCGGATCCTTACGAGGGCGGCTCGGCACGTACCGAGGATGTCGTCCCCGACGACTTCGAACAACGCACTGGCCGTGCGGGCGCCCGAGCCGGGCCAGGCGGTCGCCGTCTCCGCTCGTGCGGTCCGTCCCGCCCGCGTCGCGACGAATCCCGTCGCGAGTCCGCCGGATCGCTCGGGGGCGGGTCCCGAGCCTTCTCCACGCATCCGGTTCAGCTTTCTAGCGGCAACGGTGGCCATGGCGGCCGGCTTGTTCGGCGGCGCCCTGGCGGGCTGGTCGTCCCGGGCCCCGGACGTGCAGTCGATCCCATCGAACCCGGCCGGGAGCCTCCCTGCCCTGTGGGTCGAGCCGCGATGGAGCATGATCCCGAAGCAGGCGAGCCCGGAAGACCAGGTGCGCTACGCCTTGCTCCAGGCGACCCGCGACGAGTGGGCCGCCGCCTGGCTCGCCGTCCCGGGGCATTACTCATCAATCCCGCGAGCTCGTCTCGAGGGCCTACACGCAGCTCGCCCGGACCTGGTATCGCCTGGATGACGTGGAGGCGCTCGGAATCCTGGGTTCGGAGCTGGCGGCGTGGGACAAGGCTCAGAGCGCGCGACAAGGACCTCATTGCCGTCATCAAGACTGCGATCGACATGCGGACGGGCGATCTCAAAGCGGTCGCCGAGAGTTTCAACAACCTCACTCCCGACGGCATGAAAGAAATGGATGATCCGACGCTGGTGGCCCTGCGTCTGGAGATTTGCTTGGACGCCCTTCGGAGTCGCCCTGAAGTCGGATAATCAGACCCTCGCGGAGCCCCTCCGCAAGGCACTTGTACGACTTGCCTGGCGGCTCGATCGGCTCGAGGTGGTCGAGCCGGCGCCGGCGGCCAAGGGGCGGCCGAATCCGGCCGGAAAGGCCGGATCGCGGTCGAGCGGATAGGATCATGGTCAGGAATTCTTCGGTTTGGTTGGGCGGATGCTGGGTCTGGGTTGGGAGTCGACGGGCATGGCATTCCTGAAGCGAGCCAACGGCGAGACCGCCGGACAGATTATCGAGCTGAAGGCGGATCGCGTCGTGATCGGCCGTTCGCCCGAGCATTGCCACGTCGTGCTCGACCCCAACGGCGTCAGCCGCAGGCACGCCGAGATCTATCGCAAGGCCGAGGAGTTCTACCTGTCCGACCTCAATTCCCGCAACATGACCAAGGTCAACAATACCAAGGTCATCCCGGGGGTCGACCACCGGCTCTCGCCTGGGGATCGGATCAATATCTGCGACGTCGAGTTCCTGTTCTATCCCCGGCTCCCCTCGGAGGGCCCCGAGAAGGAAGCCGGGAACATCATGATCGTCAACGAGGGCGACAGCCAGGACTCTCCCCAGCTCCACACCCTGGACGCCTCCCGTTCCAGCGCCATGGCGAGCATGGTCAAGCCGGAGGTCAAGCTCAAGGCGATCCTGGAGATTACTCGCAATCTGTCCACCGAGCTGAAGATCGACGCCGTCGCCCCCAAGATCCTCGATTCCCTGATGGAGCTGTTCCCGCAAGCCGAACGGCTCTTCCTGGTCCTCGTCGACCCCGAGACCAAGCGACTGATCCGCAAGGCATTCAAGTACCGGCCGGTCCGGAGGTCGCACTTCTCGACGGTGGTCCCGGCCGACGAGGTCCCGATGAGCATCAGCCGGTCGATCGTCAACCACGTCCTGGGGCAGCGGAAGGCGGTGCTCAGCCAGGACGCGAGCTCCGACCAGAACCTCCCCACCAGTGCCTCGATCGCCGACCTGAAGATCCGGTCCGTGATGTGCGTGCCGCTCCTGACGCCCGACCGCGAGGCCCTGGGGATCATCCAGCTCGACACCAGCGACCGAAAGCAGTTCCTCCAGGAGGACCTGGACGTGCTGGCGGCGGTGGCCAGCCAGGCGGCCATCGCGATCCAGAACGCGGCGATGCACGAGTCGCTGCTCGAGCGCGAGCGGGTCAACCGCGATCTGAGGCTGGCCGAGCAGGTGCAAAAGCGGTTCCTGCCCCAGTCGGTCCCGGTGGTCCCTGGCTTCGAGTTCTTCGCCCACTACGACCCGGCGTACGAGGTCGGCGGCGACTACTATGACTTCGTCCCGCTGCCGAACGATCGGCTGGCCATGGCCGTGGGCGACGTGTCGGGCAAGGGGGTTGCCGCCGCCTTGATGATGGCCAAGTTCTCGGGCGATACCCGGTATTGCATCCTCACCGAGGAATCCCCGTCGGAGGCCGCCAACGAGTTGAACAGCCTGCTCTTCTCCGCGGGCATCGAGGAGAAATTCATCACCCTCAGCTTGAGCGTGCTCGATATCCCGAACCGGACCTTGACGCTGACCTCGGCCGGACACCCCCCGGTGATGATCCGGCGTGCCAACGGCCATGTGGACGAGATCGGCGAAGACATCGCGGGTTACCCGCTGGGGATCATCCCGGACGCGGACTACAAGCAGACCGAGGTCAAACTCTACCCCGGCGATGTCGTCGCCATCTACTCCGACGGCGTGACCGATCCCCGCAACCTCCGGGAGGAGCTGTACGAGTCGCGCGAGAATCGCCGGCTGCTCCGCAAGGTCGCCGAGACTTCCGGCGGAGCCGAGGCGATGGGCCGCGCGATCCTCCAGGACATCCGCGAGTTCTCCGCCGGACACGTCCAGGTCGATGACATCACGCTGATCTGCTTCGGTCCGCTGGCGCGTTGAGTCGCCATTCGAACGGGCTCGGATCGTGCGATGCCCGAGATGGCCGCAGCCCGAATACCCGCGCAACGACCTCGTTTCCCCGCTACCCATGTCGATCCGAGTCGCCAACATCCGCCTGGAACTGGGTGAAGCCGAAGAGGGCCTGCCGGGCAAGATCTCGGACCGGTTGGGGCTGGGGCTCGACGCCATCGCGAGCTGGCGGATCCTCCGCAAGAGCCTCGATGCCCGCAATCACAACGACCTCCACTTCACCTATTCGGCCGAGGTCCAGCTCGCCGAGGGATCGGGCCGCGGATCGAGCCGGGCGCCTCCCCGGACATCCAGCCCTACACGCCGGAGCGGTTCGAGTGGCCCGAGCCAGGGACGCGGCCGATGCGACATCGCCCGGTGATCGTCGGCTCGGGGCCGGCCGGCCTGATCGCCGGGTATCTGCTGGCCGAGGCGGGATACCGGCCGCTCATCCTCGAGCGGGGACGGGCCGTCAAGGACCGGGTCGCCGACGTGCGCCGATTCGACCAGAACGGACCACTCGACCCGGAGAGCAACTACTTATTCGGCGAGGGAGGGGCGGGCACTTTCAGCGACGGCAAGCTCACCTCCCGCGGCACCGGGCCCGACGTCCATCGCGTGCTGGAGATCCTGGCCGATTGCCACGGCCGGGCCTCGCTCGTCTACGAGCACCGGCCCCACCTGGGCTCCAACCGGCTCCCGCTGGTGGTCCGGACCTTGCGGCGCAAGCTCGAGTCGTTCGGGGGCGAGGTCCGATTCTCCTGCCGGGTCGAGGACCTCGACATCGACGAGGGCCGGCTCCGCGGGCTCATGACGTCGTCGGGCTATATCGCCGCGGACCTGGCCATCCTCGCGATCGGCCACAGCGCGCGCGACACCTACGACATGCTGTTGCGCCGGGGCGTACCGATGGAGGCCAAGCCGTTCCAACTGGGCGTGCGGATCGAGCAGCCCCAGGCGGCCATCGATCGTCGCCCGATACGGCCACAACGCCGGCCATCCCGCGCTCGGGGCCGCGGATTACGTCGCCTCGGTCCGCACCGGCCAACGCGACCTCTTTACGTTCTGCATGTGTGCCGGCGGCTATGTGATGCCCAGCGTCAGCGACCCGGGGTATTTCTGCACCAACGGGATGAGTGAGAGTCGCCACGACTCGCCGTTCGCCAACAGCGGCCTGGTCGTCACGATCGAGCCGGAGGAGACCGGCAGCGACCATCCCCTGGCCGGCGTCCACTACCAGCAGCGGATCGAGCGGCTGGCGTACGAGCGGGGGAAGGCACCTATGCGGCGCCGCTCCAGTGGGCGCGGAACTTCCTCGCCGGGCGGCCGAGTCGGGGGACGATCCCGACCAGCTATCAGAGAGGGGGCAAGACGGTGGACCTGCGCCTGCTTCCTCCCCGACCCGGTGGTCGAGGCCCTGATGCGCGGGCTCCCGACGATGGACCGGCGGTTCGGCGGGCTCTTCCTCCGCGATGCGACGCTCACCGGCCCCGAGTCGCGCGGCAGCTCGCCGGTCCGGATCCCTCGCGACCCGACGACCCGCGAGAGCCCCGGCCGTTGCCGGACTTTATCCCTGCGGCGAAGGGGCCGGCTACGCCGGCGGCATTGTCAGCGCGGCCGTTGATGGCTTGCGGACCGCGAGCGTCATCGTGGCGACCTATGCAAATGTGCTTTGAGATGAAAAACCACGGGGGCTGGGCCGCCGCTCACCTTGATCTCGCTCCACATCGTCTTACGATGCCTGAAGCAAGGCTCCTCGGACCTCGGCGGGGACATCGATCACCACGAAATCCTTCGCGGGGTATAAGTAGTCCTCACCGCTCTCATCAACGACCCGGATATCGCCGTCCTTGGCCGCATCATCGTCAGCCAATACGCGGTAAATCTTGTGCAACTCGAGGGACGCTGGGTAGTCCCGATTGTTGATGCATACGGCAAAAATCGGCTCAATTGGCTTTGATTTTTTCATGTTTTAGTCCAGATAGCATTTCCTTTTGAACTCCTTGCTGCCCGATCCCATTAACCCTGAGGAACGGGCCGGGAATCAACTTGTCCGATTTCAAGCTGGCGGTGTTCGGCGAGGTCTCATGACCCCGCCGGAGAGCGGGACCGAAGGTCTCCTTTCGGATTTGGAATTGGAGACCTTCGGTCGGCGCGGTCAGCAAGGTCGGGAGACCTTGCCACAACTTAGGGCTGGGGTCGCAACCATTCCGGGAAGTTATTCCCGGCCCGTTCCTGAGTTTGCGAAACAAGGCCGAGGAATGCAAGCGAAGCCTGACGTCGGCAAACTGGAAAGGCCGCGACGAAATGGTCAGTAGACAACGATCTTCGTCCGTCGATCCTGCTTCCCGAACCGCCTCCCTGATAATCCCCTGGATGGTTAAGGTTCCGGATCGTTCCGAAGCTCGGATCGACAACGCGCATCTCTTCTTCGCCCACGACTCGTGTCTTGACCGCATCAACGAGGGCAATCAGCCGCAGACTGATCTTCGCTCAGCAAGCCTTCGATGACCGGGAGCACGGCATCCTTGCGATACAGGGCCGCGAGCGGGTGGTAATATTCTCCGATGAACGGGATGGCCAGGTCGTGATCGCCGATCAGCTCGGCCAGCCGTCCGATCCATCGCGGTTCGAGGAAAGGGACATCGGTCGCCGTGGCGTAAACCAGTTCGACCGAATCGGGCAGAGCGGCGAATCCCGCGGCCAGCCCTTGCAGCGGTCCGCGCCCGGCGATGGGATCGCGAACGATCATGATATCGGCGGATAACTCCGGGAGCATCTTGATCGGGGGCTGCGACGACCACAATCGGCCGCGTCACGGTGCCGACGAGGCGAACAACCCGCTGAAGCATCCGCTCGGGCCCGAACGGCAGCCAGGCCTTGGAACGGCCCATCCGGCGACTCTCGCCGCCACAAAGCACCACGGCTCCGAGGCACATCGAAATCGACTCCCGATCGAGACAAGACCCGGCCTCCGCCATTGGGCGTCGCACCGCGGAAAGAGGCCATCGGTGCCTGATAGGCATCTGGAGACGAGCTCATTATAATCGCGCCGAGTGTCCGTCTCAGACCCAGCACAGACGTCGGGCGCAACAAGTCTCTGCATCGATCAATTGTCTCATCCCATGACCGGGAGAAGGAGTTCCCATGCGTTCGTTCCCATCGAATTGCCGCGTGTTACCCTGGCTTTGGATGTCCATCAGTGGCACTCTTCTCCTGGCCTCGCTCGACGCGAGGACGGGCATGGCGGCCGACCCAAAACCCGCCTCGCGACAATTCATCCCTGCCGATGCTCTCATCGCTTACATCGAATTTGATGGAATTGATGCACACTTCGATGCTTGGAATGCAACCGCGGCCCATGGACTTCTCGTCAAGACAACAGCCGGTTCCATGATGACCGAGCTCGCGAGACAGGTGCTCGATCGGTTCCTCAAGGTGGTGCCGGAGGCCAAGCTGACTGGTGACGACCTCATCGCCCTCCACGACCATCTCCTTCATCGAGGATTCGGCGTCGCGCTCCGCAGCCACGGAGACGAAACGCTCTCGTTGACGGTTGTCCTCAACGGCGTCGGCCGCAAGGAGGTCCGCGAGCGGTTTGAACGAGTGCTCCAACTCTTGCTCGCACCTGGAGAGAGCGGCAAGCTCCCATCTCCGGCTCGGTTACGGGACCGCAGTGTTTATCAGGTTACGTACCGCGACCGGGGAAATACCAATCAGATCCAATTGCATCTTAGCAGGTGCCCGAGGAGATTTATCCGGCCTGGAAGCTCCTCCGAAAGATAGCCGCGAGGCCCCTCACGCTCCATGGTTGTCGTGGTGGTTCGAGCACGACGATTTGATCCTGATCCTGGCCCCGTCTGACAGATCTGGTGTCGTGAGCGATCCCGCGAATCAGAAGGCAATCGACCCTGCGGCACCTGGGCCACGTTGCTGAGGTACTTGACGTCATCGAAGGGAAGCACCCGAACGTCACGACGCATCCCGGCTATCTCTCCGCCGTTGCTGAGGGCAAAGACCTGAAAGGCTTCGAGTCCGACGGCCTGTTCTTCGTCGATCCGGGCAAGAATAACGACCTGCTCACAGAAGTCCTGGGATTGAGCGACGTCCCCAAAGATCCAAACAATACGATAGGATCATTATTGAGACAGGGTGTACCTCCACCGTCGCTTTCTCTCATCGGAGATGACGTCAAGGTATTTGTGGATGATTTAGGTGTAAGCCCGCCTCCTCCGGCTACAGAGGCGGTGCAGCCGAAGCCAGAGCCAACCCTGCCGGCGAGAGCCGAGCGAGCCGTGGTTCAAGAACGCGATCGAGGTCCGAATCCGATCCAGAAGCTTGGCCTGGACGGCATCAAGCGAATCGTCGGTCGCTGGGGATTCCAGGGGAAGGCCCTCCTCACCGATATCCGGATCGAGGCCCCTGCCCCGGCAAAGGGCTGGTCGCGTGGCTCGACCAGCCAGGCTTTCGTAAGGACCGCCTGCCGCCGATCCCCAGGGACACCGGTGCCTTCGCCGTCGATTCGTTCGACCTCCTCACGAGCTATCAGAGGCTCGTCGAGTCACTCGAGGTGCTGGATCCGGGGGATGGGCGACGAGCTCGGACAGATCGAGCGGGCCATCCGGGAGGCGACCGGCCTCAAGCTCCGCGAGGACCTCTTGAGTCATCTCGGACCGACATGGTCGGTCTTTCCGGTCCCGTCGGCGGACCGGGGCCACGATGATCGGGACAAGGTTGACTGGACCGCCTACGTCCTTCTGGCAAGCGTGAAGGACCCTGAGGCGTTCGGCAAGCTCCTCGACTCCCTTGCAACCCGAGTCAACCAGTCTCTCCGTGACGCGGAGAAGGCCAATGATAAAGAGGGCCCCGGAAACAAGGAGCCGGAGCCAGCGATGCTCATGCTGGAGCGGTTGCCAGCACCGGACCGGGGATTCCGATTGACCTCCCCGGCGCGGCTGGTCTTCTGGCTCAACGACGAATTGCAGCCGACGATCCTGGTTGGGAAGTCGTACGTCGCCTTCGCTCCCAATCTCGACCGAGGCCGCGCGAAGCCCTGGCCGCCGAGCGACAAAGCGGGAGCGACTGGAGGCCCACCGGCGAGCTGATCAACACGTTTGAGGTCTTGCCTGAGAAGCTGACCTTCCTGTCCGTTGGCGACCCTCGCGACTCGGCTGTGCCGGACGGGATCGCTGACCTCCCGCGGATGGTCCAATCCTTGAGCACGATCCTGGGGGATGTCACCGACTTCGATGCCCCGTCCACTGCCAACTTCCTCGCCGCCATCGGAGTACCGCGGCCCGGCAGTTTCCGGGTGCGAATCGATCCCTCCCGGATCCCCAAGCCCGAATGCGCTCCGAGCGTACTTGTTTCCGAGTGTGCTGGCCACTTCGGTGGATGACCGGGGATTACGCCTGCTGAGCCGTGAGGCGTTCCCCTTCGCCTGTGTGGGCAACATGGCGTCCCTCAAATCCTCCATGAAGTGGAGTGGTGCCAAAGGCTTCAAGCGGGACGTCAAACTCAAATTCGGACTGGGCAATTGAGCAACCGTCGATTCCGGCAACTCCAGGAGTCTGACGATCGGGGAGGCCTGACCGAGCCCCGAATGAGGGCTTGCAGACCTCCCCGAGATCGTCCCTCAGCCCGAGATCCCTTTGGCCTTGGGCAGGATGGTGAACACCGTGTTGCCGACCAGAGTGTCTCCGGATGGGTCCGTGATCCCCGATGCCGTGAGGATCAGTTGACCGCCGCTGGTGAATGTCGGCTTGCCGGCCAGGGTCAGGCTGACGGCGTCATCGCGAGCGCTGTACGACACCGTAAAGCTGACCGGCTTGCTGACGGTCTTGCGGCCCTTCTTGGTGGTCTGGAGCACCTGGTAGTTGCCGGCGTTCTGAGCGCTCGCGGAATTGAGCGCTTCGTTGAAGATCAACTCGAAGCCGGCGAACTTGGTGGTCTTCTTCTGATGCTTGCCGTGACCCGTGATGACGGTCACGTCGAGCAACTGGGCATTCATAACACTCGGTGGTGTCGGCGGTGGCGTGGAGACAACGGGGTCGATCGTGAAGGAAACGGCTGACGAGGTCGCACTGTTGCCCGCGTTGTCGGTGGCGATGGCACGGGCCTCGTAGGTGCCGTCGGCCAGCGCGGCGGTGAAGGTGAAGCTGAACGGTCCGCTCGTCTCGGCTGCGCCGGCGTTGATCCAGCTCGTGCCGCCGTCGCTGCTGTATTCAAACTGGACAGTGGCCAGGCCGCTGCCGCTCCGAGGCCGTCGCCGACAGCGTGGGCAGGTTGTTATTCGTGCTGGAGCCATTGGCCGGTGCCGTCATCGCGACGGTCGGGGCCACGAAGTAAGTGAACTGGTCGGCCGACGAGGTCGCCGAGGTGCCCTCGGCCGTCGTCACCGTCACGTCTACGCTTCCCGCCGCCGTCGCGGGGGGGCTGATGACCACGATGGTGTTGTTCGTGTCGCTGACGATGGTCGCCGCCGTCGTGCCGAAATCGACCGCCGTGGCGTTTTCCAGTCCCAGGCCGGTGATCGTCACCGTCGTGCCGCCGGCGGTGAGCCCGGTCGCCGGAGCGACGGCACTCACCGTCGCCGGGGTCGGGGCCAGCAGGAAGGAAGTGATCGTCGAGGGCTCGTTGCCGCCGTCCTTGTCCGTCGCTTCGCTGCCGGCGGCGTAGGCAAGGTCACTGGTGAAGATGCCGGTGGGTATCGTGTAAGTCCACGAACTGCCGGACAGCGCAGCGGCGTTGAAGACCGCCGTGGGGCTCTCGAAGGCCGTGCCGTCGTAGTAGTCGTGGCCATCGAAGAGGCTCACGCCGACCGAGGCCAGTCCGCTGCCGCTGTTGTCCTGCGCCGAGCCGGTGAAGGTCCCGGCCCAGTTGAGCGGGCCGGTGGTAAAGTCGCTGGGGAGGGCCACGGACGTCGTGGTGACGTTGTCGTTTCCGAACGTCAGCGTGGCACCGGCCAGTACGAGGTAGCTGCCGCCCTCGACGCCCCCACCCTGGAGGCTCAGGGTGCCTTGCTGGACCTGAACGCTGCCGGTGTTATCGAGGGCCGCCTCCAGGGTCGTGGTGCCGGTGCCCGCCGACTTCAGGAGCGTGCCGGCGTTGGCGAACGTGCCGGTGCCGTCGCTGGACCATGTCAGATCGTTCTCGATCGCGAAGCTCGCATTGGCCTGGTTGACGAATGTGCCGCCGTCCGCCTGCGAGACGAGCCCCCGCCCGCCCAGGTGGCGGTCCCGACATTGGTCAGGGTCCGGCCGTTCAGCAGTCTCCTGGTCGTCGGTGTCGCCCGCCAGGCCGATCTGCAGGGTCCCCTGGGCGATGGTGGTGCCCGCGCCGTCCATCGTGCCGCCGGTCCAGACCGTCGTGCCACTCACGGTCAGGGTGCCCGGGCCGGTGAGGTCGCCGCTCGACTCGTTCAGGGTGCCGGTGGAGGCACTGCCGTCGAATTCGATCGTCCCGCCGTCGATGGTCGTGGTGCCGGCGAAGCCGTACGCATACGCACCGGAAGTGACCCGCAAATCGCCGCTCTGGACCTCGACGATGCCCGGGCCGCCGATGCCTGCCCCCGCTTCCAGCGTGAAGTCGCCGCCGAACTGGAGCGTGCAGCCGGCGGCGACCGTGAAGCTGGCCGGGAGCGTGCCCGTAGCGGTGCCGTCGCAGGCCAGGTCCAGCGTGCCGGAAAGCACCTCGATCCCGCCCGGGCTGGTGAGGAAGGGGAAGTCGCGGCCCCCCGTGATGGTCGCCGTGCCCAGGCCGGCCCCCACGATCAGCGCGCCCTGGTTATCGATCGTCGCGGTCCCGTCGATATCGCTTTGCCAGTTCACGCCGGCCAGGACGTCCAGCGTGTCCGCCGCGGTATTCACGAAGGTGCTGCCGTAAGATTGCTCGAGCGTATCCATGCTTTCCAGGGTGCCGCCGCCGGAGACTTCCAGGGTGCGCACGGTGAGATATTCCACGTCGTCGGTATCGCCGGAGGCACCCAGTTGGAGGGTGCCATCGGCCACGGTGGTTCCCGTGCCGCTCATGGTGCCGCCGGTCCAGGTGATCTGTCCGCTCACGGTGAGGGGGTCGGAACCGGTCAGGATGGCTCGGTAGATTCGGTCAAACTGGTGGCACTCACGGCGAGGCCGCTGCTGAGGTCGAGCGTGCTGCCCCCACCCTCGAGCGTCACGGCCCCCATGCTTTCGACGTGTGCCGCCGAGGAAATCGACCGGTTCCTGGCTCTCGATCACGGTGGCGCCGGTGACGTCGTACACGCTGTTGGAGTTGAAGTCGAGGAAAAGTAATTGAAAGCGAATTCCACGGTGCCCGCACCGATGACACTGGAGGTCGAGTTGAAAGCCCAGCTAAAGTGGCCGAACTCGAGAGTGGTCTGGGCGTCCGCGGTGAAATTGCCCGTCGCGGTGCCGCCCCCCTCCAGGTCCAGCGTGCCGGAACTGACCGTGACGGTGCCGTCGTTGACCAGGGCGACATTATTGACCACGGTCGTGCCCGAGCCGGCCGTCTTCTCGATCGTGCCCTGGTTGTCGATCGTCGCGGTGCCGTCGCCGTCCCAGGTGCCGTCCCCCTGGATGTCGATGGTGTGGAGGATCTCGTTCTCGACCGTGGCGCCGTCCTCCTGGGCGAAGACGTCCTGGTCGGTCAGGGTGATCGTGCTCTGATTGATCAGGGTGACGCCGTAGAGCTGCTCATCCCGATGAGCGGTTCCCGTCCCCAGCTCGAGCCCCCCTTCCACGATGAGCGTCCCCGGGCCTGCGATGTACCCGCCCGTCCAGGTCATGGTTCCGGTGACGGTCAGCGTCCCGGTGATCGTTCAGCCAGCCACCGGTCATGTCCAGGCTGCCGACCGTGTCGTCGCCGGTCACGGCGAAGAAGGACGTAGACGGCGTCGCACGGAATCTCCTCGTTGTTTCCGAGCGGTTTCGGCAACGAGTCGCTCCCATCGATGAGCGTGACGTTACTTGCGTTACCCCCGATGATCTGGGGAGAGCTGAAACCCTCCATTCTGTTGACGGTGTAAGGAATGCCGTAGTACATGTTGAGTTCCAGGGAGGCGCCGGCGTCCACGGTGAAGGTGCCCGCCGAGGTCCCGTCGCCGCTCAGCTCCCAGGTGCCGGAGCTGATCTCGACCTGGCCTTCGTTGTCGAACGGTGGACTCCATGTGGCGTGCCGCCGCCGTCCACGACGAACCTGCCCTGGTTGTCGAACAGGCCGCTCGGCGTCTCCACGCCGACGTCGGATCGATCTCGTCGTTCGTCTGCTCGTTGAAGGTGGCGCCGGACGGGTTGGTGAACGTGGCGCCGGCGAACAGGTCGATCTCCCCCGATCCCACCCAGTTCGCCGTCCCTTGATTGACCAGGGTGCGAGACTCGAGCGCCGAGATCGTGGTAACTCGCCATCGGCCAGCCCCAGATCGAGGCCGCCCTCGGCGACCGTGGTCCCCGGGCCGGACATGGTGCCGTCGGTCCAGGTCAAGAGTCCGCTGACGTCGACCGTGTCCGACCCGGTCAAGATGCCGACGTCGCCGCCGGCGTCAGGTTCAGGCTGGCGACGGTGATCGTGTTGCCGGTGCTGAAGGTCACCACGCCGGAGTCGATCGTCAGGTCGCCCAGCGGCCCGACGTTACTACCCGCGGTGAAGACGACATCGTCTTCGTTGCCCCCGTTGTCGATCAGGGTCGCCCCGCTGACGTTGTATGTGCTGCCCGTGGCGAAGTTGGCCGACACGCCCGAGCCAAACGTGACCGAGCCCGCGCCGCTGACATACGAGCCGGAGTTGAAGGCATATGCCTCGTAGTTGTAGTCGTTTCCGAACAGGAGGGTCGCGCCGGAGGCGACATCGAAGCCGACCTTGTCGGAGGCCGAGCTGGACCCGGAGGCTCCGCCGTCGACGAGCTGCAACGTGCCCGAGTCGACGTCGACGGTGCCCGCGTTGATGAAGTAGGGCTGCACTGCACCGGGGTCGAGGCCGAGCCGTCGGCCACATCGAGCGGTACCGTTGTTTTCGAACGTGCCGGAGGGATCGGGCGCGTAGCTGTCGTCGCCCCAGGTGCCGCCGCCTTCGATCTCCAGGGTGGCATCGGAATAGTTCAGGAAGGTGCTGTCCTCTTCCTGGGTCAGCGTGTCCGGGCCATACCAGACGCCGGTGGCGGCGTTGATCAGCGTGCGGCCGGCGAGCGTCTCGCTGTCGCCCGTATCGCCGCTGGCTCCCAGCGACAGGCCGCCCAGGGCGCTGGTGATCCCCGACCCGCTCATCGTGCCGCCGGTCCACGTGGTCATGCCGCCCACGATCAGGGGCGCCGAGCCGCCGAGGTTGCCGCTCGATTCGTTCAGCGTGGCGGTGCTGGCGTTGGCGTCGAACACGACGATCGCGCCGTCCTGAATGATGGTGGCGCCGTTGAAGTCATAGCTGCTCCCCGAGTCAAAGGTCGTGGCCGTGTCGGTGAAGGGAGCGCCGAAGGTCACTGTGCCGAAACCGGTCAGGCCGGCCCCCGAGTCGAAGACGTACTGCGTGCCGCCGAACTGGAGGGTGGCGCCGGCGGCCACCGCGACATTGCCCGTGACCTCTCCGCCCGCCCCCATGACCAGCGTGCCGGAGCTGACGTCGAGGTCGCCCTCGTCGGTGAAGAAGCCGTTGAACGAAGCGGTGCCGGTGCCGGCGTCGACGGTGACCGTGGCCTGGTACTGGTTGTCGAGCGTGCCGCCGTCTGCGTTCCAGGTCACGCCGCTCTGGACGGTGAGGGTCGCGTGGGCGAGGTTCTGGAAGATGCTGTCGGCGCCTCTGGAAAGCTCGTCGGTGCTGGCCCAGGTGGCGGAGCCCGCGTTTTGAAGCGTGCGTGCATCGAGGGACTCGTGGTAGGAATTGCCGTCGTTGAGGCCCAGTTGCAGGCCGCCGGCGGCCAGAGTGGTCCCCGAGCCGCTCATCGTGCCGCCGGTCCACGTCAGCAGCCCGTCCACGGTCACCGTGCCGCCGCCGGTCAGATTACCACCGGATTCGCTCAAGGTGCCGCCAACCGTCAGGTTGCCCGAGGAGGCCAGCACGCCATCACGGAAATGGTCACGTTCTGACTGACGGACGAGGCCGCGGCGAGGGACAGCGACCCGCCCGTGATGTCCAGGCTGGCCGTGGTGTCCGTCAGCGAGTGGACGGCGTCTGCCGAATCGATCGTGATGGGGCCGCTGACCGAGATATTGATGATCGCGTCCTGGGTGGCGTTCGGAACGACGCCGCCGGACCAGTTGGCGGCCGTGCTCCAGTCGCCGCCGGCCGGGTTGATCCAGCTCACCGTCGAGAGGACGGTGCGAGCCTCGAGAGCCTCCAGGAAGAGAGGCAGCCGACGGCCGTTGGTTGGCCGGCACCGGGCGACGGTTCGGGACTTGTTGGACCGTCTGATTGCTCTTGCGGAAAAAGAACATGTTCGCCTCTCCTCTGTTGAGTGATTGTCTGGTGTAACGAAAACGTTCAGCCTGATACCGCTTGGGGCCCGACGGTGCGCACCGAGAACGCCGACACGCGAGAAGCTCGTGACCCGAGAACAACCCTCAACTTGCGCGTTACTCGATCCTCTCGATTCCGGCTGCCCAGGATGGATGCTAACGGGTTCGACTCACTGAGCCCCCGAGTCCTCGCATTCCCACCAGCACCATGGAGACCGCGCCGTCTGATCGAGAACGGACAGAATCGCTCTGGGATTCTCACGAACGATCAGCCGAAGGGCCGCGGGGACGACCGATCGCGCGTGTTGACAAACTTCAGACCAGAAGAATGCATCGGCATGACGATTCCCTCCGCGGACCGGGATTGCCGATCATAAGTCCATTGCTAATAATAAGATAATCCGTTTGACCGCGATTCACTTGCGCTGGCGGATGCACGTTTCCGGGGGCCGTGCGCGTCCCGGAACCGAAATGATGTCGTAGACTTCATGGTCGATTCTGGTGAGTCGATGAACGTCGATTTCGAGCAACATGTTGTTTTCACGGTCGCCGGCGGAGACAATCAGTGTTGCTAGTCATGCGGTCAGTCATGTTCAGGCTGCCTTATGCCCGAGTCCTGTGATTTTCAAGAGTTGATCCGTCTGGCCCGCGCCGGTGACGAGGATGCGGCGGCCCGGCTGGCGCATGAGTTCGAGCCGTTCATCCGGCGCTTCGTGCGGTTCCGGATGCGCAACCGCTCGAACCACGATCGGCTGCGGCCGGAGATCGACTCGGCGGATATTTGCCAATCGATCTTCAAGAGCCTGTTCGTGGGTTTGAGGGAAGGGCGGTTCGAGCTGAATCGGCCGGAGCAATTGGCGAAGCTGCTCTCGGCGATGGCGCGGTTCAAGGTCGCGACCAAGGCGCGGCGGCTCAGCGTGACCTTGCGGGAAATCCTCGAGCTGGACGCGCCCAGGGATCGGGCCGATTCCGGGCCGGGCCCCGAGAAGCTGGTCGACGACCGGGATTCGCTGGAGACGATCGTCAAGCTGTTCGAGGGGGATGAGCTGGAACTGTTGGTCCGCCGGCTCGACGATCAACCGTGGTCGGCGATCGCCGTCGCGGTGGGTGGCACGGCCGAGGGCCTCCGCAAGAAGTTGGCGCGGGCGCTCGAGCGGGTCCGGGATCATCCGGAGCTCCACGACGTATTCGACTCCTGACGGCCGAGGCAGGCTCGGTCTTGATCCGAAGGGACGCCGTCTCATGAACGATGACGGACCAGAGCCGCCAGTCGGCCGGCCTCTGTTCGAGGCGATCCTCGACGAGCAGCAGGCGCGTTGGAAGCGGGGCGAGCGCCCTCCGGTCGAAGACTTCCTGGCGCGGCATCCGACCCTGCAGCGAGGACGCCGAGGCAGCCCTCGATGTGATCTACCAGGAGTTCGTGATTCGGCGGGCCCGGGGCGAATCACCGAGCCCGGAGGACTACCTCCGGCGCTTCCCCGCCTGGGCCGACGCGCTCGATCCGCCAGTTCGCGGTGGACGAGGCCCTGCGGCCGGGTGACGGTGCGACCGTGCAACTCAACGACCCTGCGACGACCGCCCTGGGCTCGCTCTCGGACGCCCGGCGGGACCATGCCGCCGGCGCCGCCGCGGTCGATCGAGGGCTACGAGATCCTCGAGCGAGCTGGGCCGGGGTGGGATGGGGATCGTGTTCAAGGCGCTGGACCGGCGGCTCAATCGTCTCGTGGCGATCAAGACGGTCAGCGAGACCACATTCACCGCGCCGTCGCAACTCCGGCGGTTCCTGGCCGAGGCCGAGGTGATCGCGCGGCTCAGGCATCCGAACATCATCCCGATTTATGCGGTCGGCGAGGAGCAAGGCCGGCCGTATTTCTCGCTCGAGCTGGCCGAGGGGGGGAACCTGTCCGAGCGGCTGGCCAAGGGCCCGATCACCGGCCGGCAGGCCGCCGAGCTGGTGGAGACGCTGGCGCGCGCGGTCCACGCCGCTCACGCCGCCGGCATCATCCACCGCGACCTCAAGCCCAGCAACGTCCTGCTCGCGGGCGACGGCACCCCGAAGATCGGCGATTTCGGTCTGGCCAAGCTGCTGGGCGACGACTCGGCGCGTACGCTTTCGGGCGAAGTGCTGGGCACACCCAGCTACATGGCGCCGGAGCAGGCCGAGGGGCGCTCGCGGGACGTGGGACCGGCCGCCGACATCTACGCGCTGGGGGCCATCCTCTACCAGGCACTGACCGGCCGGCCGCCGTTCCTGGGGGCCTCCGCGATCGAGACCATGAAGCTGGTCGTCTCCACCGAAGCGGTGCCGCCCCGCCGGCAGCGGCCGGACGTGCCGCGCGACCTCGAGACGATCACACTGAAATGCCTGGAGAAGGACCCGCGGGGGCGATACGCGGACGCCGGCGCCCTCGCCGATGACCTGCGCCGGTTCCTCGAAGGCCGGCCGATCGCGGCGCGGCCGGTCGGGCCGCTGGGACGGCTCTGGCGCTGGCGCCGGCGCAACCCGGCGCTGGCCGCGACCGCCGCGGCCCTGCTCCTGACCTTCCTCCTCGGCTCGCCGGCCCTCCTGGGCCTCTGGCTCCAGGCCCGCGCCGACCGCGCCCGTGCGCCGAGGTCGAGCGCGATCGCGCCGAGCGGTCGCGCGATCGGGCCGTCAGCGCCGTCGATATCCTTCTCCGTACCGAAGACGACGCCCTGGCCGCGGAAGAGCTGAGGCCATACCGCAAGGCATTGATCGATGCGGGGATCCGCCAGTCGCTGGCCCTGGTGCGCGACCTCGAGGGGGACCCTCGGGCCGAGTTGCAACGGCTCGATGCCTACCAGGTGTTGGCTCGGGTCCAGGCCGAGGGGGGCGACCTACGCCGCGGCGATCGAAACGACTCGCAAGGCGATCGCACTGGCCGAACGACTGGTCTCCCAGGACCCCGCCGCCATCCGCCCGCGGATCGCACTGGCCACGAGCCTCCATCGGGCCTCGGCGATCTTGCCGGACGAGCCGTCGCGCCGCGCGGCCGCGCGAGCGCTCGAACGAGATCCTGCAGTCGATCCCGACCGAGAACGCCGAACTCGAAGAAGAGCGACTCGGCCGGCCTGATCGGCGATGAATCATTACAACATCGGCCATGAGCATTGGTTCAAGGGCCGGCGCGTCCGAGGCCCTCACGGCTTTCGTGGCCGCCCAGGCGGCCTATGATGACCTGCTCGAGCGCGGCGATCGCAGTCTCCAAACGCGCGACTACGCGGGCCGGAACCTGCTCTACCTGTGCCGGGCTTACCCCGCCGACCGCCGCGCCCTCGCGCTCGCGGCCGGGCGGCGGGCCGAGTCGATCTTCCGGACACTCGTCCGTGAATACCCCGATCGCTTCGATCTCGCCTGGCAACTCTGCCTCGTGCAGGACGAGCTCGGACTGCATTTCACGAACGCCGAGCAATGGCACGAGGCGATCCTCGCCTTCGAAGAGGCTCGCCGGACGCTCAAGGAGATGGCCGGCCGCCACGGCAAGCTGGTCTCGAGGATGGCGAGCATTCAGTCCCGGATCGCCGCGGTGGATATCAACCTGCTGAACGCGTATGCTTCGGACCCCGTGAAATATGCCAGCGCGAGCCGGGCGCTGACCGTCGAGGCGTATGAGATCTGCGACAAACTCAGCCTTGTCCTGCCTTTATCGTGGAACAGTCGCGTCGCTTACGCCATCACGTCCTTCGCCCTGGCCGATTATCAGGCGGAGGACGGCCTGAGCCCGGACCTCGAGCTGATCAGGAAGGCCGAACGCCTGTGGGAGCAGGCTCGTCGCGAGAGCCCCAACAACCCCATGGTCAACCGGAACCTCGTGGTAGTCCGGCGACGGCTGGCCGAAGAGCTGGCGGACCGCGGCCAGCGAGACGAGGCGGCGCGGTGGGAGCGCCAATCGCTCGACACGGCCCGGGGCAACGCCGAGCTGCTCTACCTCCTGGCCATCGAGTACGCCCAGAATGCCGGACTCACCGGCAAGTTACCCACCAAATTGAGTGCGCGAGCAGCTCGACGAGCGCCGTCGCCGGTTCGAGGCCGGCGCCATCGCCATGCTCCGCCAGGCGGCCGCCGATGGCTTCAAGGACGCCGCTCGCTTGCGCGGCGAATCGACCTTCGAACCGATCCGTTCCCACCCGGAATTCGCGGCGATCCTGGCAGACATCGAGTTCCCCGACCAACCCTTTGAATCGCGATGATCGACGGCATGTGACCGGGAGATGCCGGACCAGGTTCTCCAGCATCTGAAGGGAGAGTGAAATTTCGCATAAGCATCGGGCGCGTGTGCAATCTAAGCATGAGTCGCTCTAGATACCTCCCAGCACCTTCGCCCGGCCGACCCTTGAGATCGCCTTCATGAAGGCCGCCGTCCGGAGGGTGACCCCCTTGCGTTGCGCCAGGTCGTACACGTCGCGGAACGCCTCGACGAGCTTGCGCTCCTCCTCGCGCTGGATCTGATCGAGGGGCCAGCGGAAATGCTGGAGGTTCTGGACCCATTCGAAGTAGCTGACGACGACGCCTCCGGAGTTCGCGAGGACATCTGGCACAACGGTGATGTTTCGCGCGACGAAAACCTCATCCGCCTCCGGCCAGGTGGGTCCGTTGGCGGCCTCGACGATGAGCTGGGCCTGCACGGCCTTGGCCAGGTCGCGGTCGAAGATACCTCCGAGCGCGGCGGGGATCAGGACATCGACCGGCATGGTGAGGAGCTGCTCGTTCGTGATGGCGTCGCCCCCCTTGAAGCCGATGATCTTGTGGGAGACCGCGACGTGGCGGTCGAGCTCGGCGATGTCGATCCCTTCACGATTGACGACGGCACCGTAAGCGTCGGAGACCGCGAGGAGTCTTGCCCCCCATCTGGGCCAGGCATCGGGCCGTGTGGCTGCCAACGTTGCCGTATCCCTGGATCGCGAACGTCGTGCCGGCGACCGTTCGCTCCATCCGGGCGAGGACTTCGCGAACGATGATCGCCAGTCCGAAGCCCGTGGCCGCCTCCCGGCCCGCGGATCCGTGGAATTCCACCGGCTTTCCCGTCACGCAGGCCGGGCTGGAACCCTTCATATTTGGCGTATTCGTTCATGATCCAGGCCATCACCTGCGCGTCGGTCCCCATGTCCGGCGCGGGGATGTCCTTGTGCGGCCCGATCATGTCGTGGATCTTCTCGATGAACTTGCGCGTCAGCCGCTCCAGCTCGCCCCGGGATAGCTTGTTGGGATCGCAGTTGACTCCCCCCTTGGCGCCGCCGAAGGGCAGGTCGACGATCGCCGTCTTCCAGGTCATCAGGCTGGCCAGCGATCGGGCTTCGTCCTGATCCACCGCCGGGTGATAGCGTAAACCACCCTTGTACGGCCCGCGGGCATTGTCGTGCTGGACGCGGTAGCCGATGAAGTTGCCGATCTTCCCCGAGTCGAGCTCGATCGCGACCTCAACCCGGACCTCGCGATCGGGGGTCTCCAGGAGCGTGCGGACGTTCTCCGTCAGATCGAGGCGCTTCGCAGCCTGGTTGAAGTAATAATTCGTGGCCTCGAAGGCTTGCATCAGAGCGCCGTTCCCTGGATAACTGGATCGGATGGAGAGCGGACCCAATCGTTCCCTCTCGCCCCGATCCTAACGGACCACCCCCGCCCCCCGCAATGGCCCTCGTGCCCCCGGATGTTTCCATACCCAAAAACGGCCAGGGGTGGCCAGGCCGACGGATTCCTTCACCGAGTCCGGCCTCGCACGACAACCATTGATGCAATCATCCACTAATTCGTGTTAATCTCGACGGACAATGCAACGATGGAACCATGGCGACTGGCCGAGCTGAAATACGGGCAGATCAAGGGGGAGCCGCCGTTCGAGGTGGCGGTGCTGCCCCTGGGTGCGACGGAGCCACACAACCTCCATCTCCCTTACGGCACGGATACGTTCCAGGTGGAGGTGATCGCGTCGCGGGCTTGCGCGTCGGGCACACCGCCACGGTGCCCGGGTCGTGCAGCTCCCGGCCCTGCCCTACGGTACCGAGACGAACCAGATGAAATTCCCGATGGCCATGAATCTCAATCCGTCCACCCTGGCCAGGGTGATCGCCGATCTGGTCGAATCGCTGGAGGCCCATGGGATCACGCGATGCCTGCTCCTGAACGGCCATGGCGGCAACGACCTGAAGTGGGTGCTGCGGGAACTGCACAGGATCGTCGAAGGTTCATCTTTTCTTGTGCAATTGGTATAAAGTCGCTTCGGACGTCTACTCGACCATCTTCCGCGAGAAGGACGACCACGCCGGGGAGATGGAGACGAGCATGGGGCTGGCGCACTTCCCGGGGCTGGTCTGCGCTGGAGGAGGCCGACGCCGGGGCCGTGAGGCTCACGCGGTTCGAGGCGATCAACCGGGGCTGGGTCGAGATCACCCGTCCCTGGCATCTGCTGACGACGAACTCCGGCGCCGGCGATCCCCGTGCCGCGACGGCCGAGAAGGGGGAAGCCCTCACGGACCTGGTGGCGGAGCGGATCGGAGGATTCTTGCGCGAGCTGGCCGCCAGTCCGATCGACGAAACATTCCCTTTTTGAGCCGAGGTCATCGAACGGGCGCATGATGATCATGATCGACAAGACCGGGTTTCTTTCCATCGGGACCAGAGCGTGTCAGCGGATCCATCGGCCTGTTGCTCGCGGTGGCCTGCCTCTTCCCGGTTGCAGCCGGAACGGACGCCAGTGCTCCCGAACCCGCTGGGTTTGCCTGCCCGTCAAAGTGCCCGCCGCGAAACCCGCCGGGCCGACGGTGACGAACTATCCGCTCCAGGGAGTGGTCCGGGCACGTCGCCCTGGGGTCCGGGCGCGTGCGGATCAAGCATCGGGCGATCCCCGGCTTCATGGCCGCCATGGACGATGCCGTTCCAACCGTCCGACCCCGCGATCCTCAAATCGCTCCACCCCGGCGACGAGGTCGAAGGGACGTTGCGAGTCGTGAAGGAAGACGGGGCCGTCAAGGAATACCAGCTTCTCGACTTGAAGGTGACCAAGCCAGCCGAGCCTCCGACGCATGTCATCGATGTCTCGAAGGGAAAGGTTCAGATTCGTCAACAACCACGCCGGTTGGAATTGGGGGACCCGGTACCGGACTTTACGATGACGGGACAGGATGGCAATGCTCTCAAGCTTTCCGATCTGCGCGGCAAGGTGGTTGTTCTGACGTTCATTTATACACGTTGTCCCATGCCGGACTTTTGCCCGTTGATGGACCGCAAGTTCTCGGACCTGGCCCAGCACGTGGCCGTATTCCCCAACAAGGCCAAGGACATCCGGCTGATCTCGCTCTCGTTCGACCCCGAGCACGACACGCCGGAGATCTTACGCAAGCATGCGCAGGTGCGCGGCGCGATCCCGCCTTTGTGGACCTACGCGGTCGCTTCGCACCCGGAGCTGGCGAAGATTGCGGCGCCGCTGGGTCTCTTCTTCAGTCCCGATGGAGGGGACATCGCCCATAACCTCTGCACGGCGGTTATCGATCCCCGGGGGAACCTGGCCCGACTGGAGGTGGGGACGCAGGCCGAATCGGTGGGAGACCGCCGATTTCCTCAAGACCATCGACTCCCTCCTTCCCGGCGCCAAGCGATGAGCCGGCCGGCGGCCGATGCCCGGCTTTTCGCTGTAAGGCTCATCTCGGCATATTCTTGTGGCGTGAGCGCGCGTGCTTCCGGAAGGGACACCAGTCCCCAGAACGGTCTTGGTCGAACAAGTGTGACGAATCAAAGCAGGATAAAACTTGTAGGCTACCGTTGACAGTCGATGGAATAAGTTTAAGATGTCGATAAGCACCCACGTTGAGATACGTTCGCGCAAGATGGTGATGGAGCCGTTTTCGGGTGCCGCGGAGATGCGTATCGGGCGATCGACCTGGCCGTTTCTGTTCTTCCCAGCATGATTTAGGTCGTCAGGCCCCGTTCGGGCCGGGACAGGCCGTCCTCCGGAACGGGGGTCCTGCCAGGTTCGCCGGAGCGAATCCGCGATTCCGAGGATCGAGCAGGAGAGAGGCCGGGTGCGGACCCGTTCGGGCAGGCTACTAATCGAGACTTATTCATGGAGAGGAGATCTTTCTAATGCCGCCAGCAACCAAGACCAGCGCCAAGAGTGCCCCGGTGACCAAGACGGTCGCCGCCAAGCCCAAGGCTTTCCGCGGGGCCGAGCAGAGGTATCATCAGGCTCGTCGCGCCTCGATCTTGCTCAAGCATGTCAGCGACCCGACTCGCCTTCAAGTCATCCTGATCCTCGCCGAGGGTGAGCGGCACGTCGGTGCCCTCTGCGCCCAGCTCAGCCAGAGCCAACCCGCCGTCAGCCATCACCTCGCCCTGCTCCGCCACGGCGGCATCATCGCCCCGCGCCGGCAAGGCAAGAATAACTTCTACAGCCTCACCGAGACCGGCACCGACCTGGCCCGCGTCGTCACCAACTTGATCGATTGAGCATGTCGCGTCGCCTCGCGAGCGAATGCCGACGCTGACCGATTCCCTCCCGATCAACCTATGATCGGTCGATCAGATCTGAAGAGTCGTCGCGATTCGATGCGGTCTCGCCACTGGCTGGGCTCGACCGGTTGCGGCCGGGGTTCGATCGCGAGCCTCGGCCCGACACTTCTCTCCCTCCATCCCGCCCTCATGGCAGGATCCGCTGGCCGACCGCGGTATTGAGCTCCAACATCGCCTTGCGATGTCGCACGGCCGAATCCAGGTAGAGCCTTGACGTTGTCGTTGTATCGACGCTCGGTATCCGAGAAGGCAAGTACGTCGATTTCACCCTCTTGAAAGAGCCTGGAGCGCGCTGCGACAACCCTCTTGAGCGGGAGATCGACCTGGGCGCGGATGGCCCGGGCGATCCGGCCGCTGTTGCGGTACTCGTTCACCGCCTGCTGGACCTGCGTGATCACGCGGCGCTCGAGCGCGGCGAGCTGGGTCTCCGATTGTTCGACATTGATCCGTGGCCCGCTCGATGTTTCCCTGGTTCCGATTGTAGACCGGTAGCGGGACGGTGATCCCGAGCGCCCAGGACGGTAAACCTTCCTTGCCGTAGGGTGCATTATTCTGATACGTGAACGGCTGATAGAGCAGATAGGCGTCCGCGAAGCGATTGGCCATGGCGAGATTCAGGTTGGCCTTTGCCGCCTCGACTCCGAGCCGATAAGCCGCGACGTCGGCCCGGCCATCCAGCGCGATCTGGATCAGTTCCTGGTCCGGCGGCGGAGGCGGTCCGGATATCCTCGATCGTCCCTCGCACCTCCAGCCCTTCGGCCTGGTCCGGCGGGATGTTGAGCAACTCCGCCAGGATCCGCTTCTGCCGGCGGAGGACCTCTTCGGCGTCCATCAGCCCGATCGCGGCGAATTCGCGCTCCGATCGAGCCTGGTCGACGTCGGCACTCGTGGTGTTGCCTTTTTGGAATAAAGCCTGCAAGGCGCTCAAGACCTTGTCCCATCCCTCGACGCTGACACGGGAGTAGCGGACCGTCTGCCGCGCCGCCAGCACGTCGACATAAGCGAGATAGACATTATTCAGGCCCAGACGGACCACATCCTGATACTGGTTCTCCGTCACCCGCAGGACGACTTCCGCGTAGATCGTCCGGGCGTGTCGCTTGTGGGAAAAATCGATCGGGTGCGAAATGTTCACGTCATACTGGGTCGGGCCGGACGGCCGGCGCGTGCTGAAGCTGCCATACGGAATCAACTGGCTGTCGGCGTAGAAGATGGGGTTGGCGCGCAGGCTGGCGGTCAAGACGTCGGCACGCGCCTGGGGGATCTCCAGATACTGGGATCGCAGATCGAGGTTGTGGTGGACGTAACGGTCCAGGGACTGGTCGAGCGTCAGGCCGTCGGGTGGGCCGTCATCCTGGGGACCGCTCGGCAGCTCCAGCCGGCCGTAGAGTGCGGGCCTCGGTGCGGGCAGCGGCTGAGGTGCGGCGATCCCCCGGCTCGTTCGAGGGCCCCTGGTAAACGCCCCCTGGCGTCGTGATCGCAGTCGGCACGCGAGGTACCGAAGGCCCCATGCGGCTCAAGCAACAGCTCGTCGCGACCCGGCTGGATTCCCGGGAGCGTCCCCGATGCGCCCGGCATCGGTCCCAGCAGAGACTGGTTCGATCCAGGGGCCGTGCTCGCTGATTCCGCTCTGGATCTGGCCCGATTGCTCGATCACGGGCGCCTGGGCACACGCCTTCTCGGCCTGTCCCGTCGCGATCGTCAGCCCGGCCAGGACGACCAGCAGGCCTCCACGGACTCTTGTCATGGCTACCCGATCCTCCATGGCACACAACACGTCCGTGCGACTGCGAGACTCGATCAATCCCAATCCGACGACTTCCCATCGTGTTTTGAGAGCGGTCAGCAGACGTCCGTTTCGGTTCATCCGGAAGTCGGGATCGCACCTTAACGGTTTTATCGGCTCGACCGGGAAGCCAGGTGAAATCGGTTTTACCGATCTCGCTCAGCTTCGCCAAATCGCGACAATCCGCAAAATCGACAGGATCGGTCCAGTCGCTCCCAGTCTGCAGGTCTGGTTATCCCTCCTCGCTCGATTCTCTGAAGAGCCCGGAAGATTTGGAGGGGTCTGTTGGATTACGATAGGGGCTGTTAGGATGACCGCCTTCCCAGGAATAAGGAGCTAACGCCATGCTCACGGTCGGCCGGGGCAACTCGCGAACCTGCACAGAGGTGACGCGACGGGATTTCCTGCGTGTGGGAGGAGTGGGGCTCGGGGCGTGCGGCTTGTCGCTCGGCGGGCTAAACGCCCTGGGAGCGGCCGAGTCCCGGTCCGAGCGTTCGGTGATTCTGCTCCTGCTCGTCGGCGGACCCAGCCAGCTCGAAACGTTCGATCCCAAGCCGGACGCACCGGCCGAGATCCGGGGCCCATTCGGCTCGATCGCGACGTCATGTCCCGGCATCCGGGTCTCGGAACACCTCCCGCGGCTGGCGTCGCGCATGGACCGCGTCGCGCTCGTCCGGTCCGTGTATCACGACGCGGCGCCGATCCATGAGACCGGCCACCAGTTGCTCCAGACCGGCCGGCTCTGCCGGACCGGAGAAGAATCCCCTCACTTCGGCTCGGTGCTGGCCCGATTCGACCGGACCAAACGGTCTCTGCCTCCATCCATCATCTTGCCCGGACCGATCGCGCGGACGGGCGTGGACATTCCCCACGGCCAATCGGCCGGTTGGTTGGGCTCGGAGTTCGACCCGTTCCACCTGGACGCCGACCCGGCCGCGCGACTACGATCCCGCCGGGCGTTCGATCGCGCCGGGCCTTCTCGAGGTCCGGCGGAGTCCGCTTCTCAGCCCTACGGCAGAAATGCCTTTGACCTGGCCGATGAGGGCGAGACCGTCCGGAACGCCTACGGCCGAACGACCTTCGGCCAGAGCTGCCTGCTGGCCCGCCGGCTGGTCGAGGCCGGCGTACGCGTCGTCACGGTCAATATGTTCGACACCGTGTTCAACCGCGTGACGTGGGATTGTCATGGCTCGGCGCCGTTCAGCACGCTGAACGATTACGCCAGCGATCTGCTGCCGACCTTCGATCGAGCCTACGGAGCCCTCCTCGACGACCTGGAGCGCTCGGGACGGCTCGAATCGACGCTTGTGGTCGCCGCGGGCGAGTTCGGCCGGACTCCACGCATCAATGCTGCTGGAGGCCGCGATCACTGGCCGGGCGTCTGGAGCGTTGCCCTGGCAGGCGGCGGCGTCCAGGGCGGGCAGGTCGTCGGCTCCAGCGACGCCCATGCGAACTTGTCCCGCCGACCGACCTGTCACACCTCAGGATCTCCTGGCCACGATCTATCACAGCCTGGGGATTGATGCGTCACAGTACCTGAAGCGGCCCGACGGCGAATCCTGCGCGATCCTCGAGAACGCCGAACCGATCCGTGAACTCTTCGCATGAGCGATCCACCGAGAGAATGAAGATTTCAGTCCACGAAACACACGAAATCACGAAGAAATGAAGATTCTTAGTCGACACGAGAACCCAGCATTCGAGTCGAGCGGAGACGATGATTCGGCATTTTCCAGCCTGGCTCCTTTCTACTGGTGTCTTCGTGTGTTTCGTGTGTTTCGTGGACTCTCCGGTTCTCGCAGCCTCACCGCGATGCGGCCGTGGTCGCGGCTGGCTTGTAGCCCGGGGCGGCGAAGAAGTTGCGGAGGAGCTTGCCGTCGGCGAAGTTCCAGAGGCGGACGTCGCCATCCCAGCTCCCGGAGGCGATCGTCTTCCCGTCTCGAGAGATCGCCAGGGCGTAGATCCAATCCTGGTGGCCTTGCAGCTTCCGGATGGAAGTGCCCGAGGGCTTCATGACGTGGACCAGCTTGTCTGCGCTGCAAGCGACGAGCGTCTGACCGTCGGGCGTGAACCGGAGCCGGAACACGGTGCCGCCGAAGCCCCCGATCTCGCGGACTTGCCGGCCGTCGTTATCGGGATTCCAGAAGCGAATGCGGTTGTCCTCGCCGCCGGTCGCCACCGATTTGCCGTCGGGAGTGAACGAGACGGTATAGACCGGCTGGGCATGGCCGGGGAAGGTCACGAGGGATTCTTTCTTCTCGATGTCAAAGACCTTGCAGGTCTTATCCCGGCTGGCGCTGGCCAGACGCTTGCCGTCGGGGCTGAAGGCAACTCCGAAGATCCAATCGGCGTGGTCCTCGATCTGGACGAGGAGCTTGCCGGTCTCGACCTCGAAGACCCGGATCGTGCGGTCGGCGCCGGCGGTTGCGATCTTCTTGCTGTCGGGGCTGAACGCGACGGAGAAGACGACGTCCTGGGTCTCGACGAGCTCGCGCACCGGCTTGACGGCCCCGTTGGGCTCGGCGGCCCAGAGCTTGGCCACGCCGAAGATCCCCGGGTCGCCGCTGGCGGTGGCCATCCACTTGCCGTCCGGGCTGTAGGCAATGTCGTAGATCCGCTCGGCCAGGCCGCCCAGCCGGCGGTCCATGGCCCCGTCCTGGGTCTTCCAGAATGTGATTTCATGGTAACCCGACGCCGCGAGGTTCGCCCCGTCCCGGCTGAACTCCAGCGCCGTGATCGGGACCGTCACCGGGTAAACCGAGGGGACCGTGGCCAGTTGCGTCTTCCGGAGCAAGATCGTCCAGTCCTCGGTGGGCGCGAGCCCGTCGTACTTGGCACCCTGGGTGACCCATCGCTCGATGGTCGCGATCTTCTCGGCGGCGAGCGGGTCCTGCTTGTAAGGCATCCGCGGCTTGCCGTCGGCGCGAATCAGCTCGACGAAGCGGCTCTCCTCCGGCTTTCCCGGTTCGAGCGTGATCCCTTCTCCCTGCTGGCCCCCCTTGGCGAGCTGGGCGAAGGTCGTCATCACGTACTTGCTCTCCGACTTCCGCGGGTTGTGGCACGCGATGCAATTCTCGACCAGGATGGGCGCGACGTCACGGATGAAGCTGACCGGCTTCACGGTGGGCGCGTGGGAGGCCGGCTTCGCCGCGGGTGGGGAGGCCGGCTTCGCGCGGTGGGGAGACCGGTTGACGGGAGCGAGCCGGCTTCGCGACGGGCGGGGCCGCGGGAGCCGGCGACGATGTCCCGGCCTTCCCCTTGCCCTGTTCCGCGGGGGCCTTTTGGGACTCGCTCTTCGTGGCGGCTGGGGCCGGTGCCGCTGCCTTCTTCTTGGCTTGATCCTTGCCGTCGTCGCCGCGAACGGGCATCAAGGCCGAGAGCATCAGCCCCAGGGACAGGATCAAATGGCCTGACAGTGTTGAGGCGTTGCGAAAGTGGGCTCGGCACATCGTAGGCATTCTCCCTGGTCCTACCTGTCTTGGGGTGACGGCTCCGAACACGACTTACTTGGACGGAAGGATCTTGACCGCGAGGGGCGTGGGGGGTACCGGGTAATCCTTTTTCTGGACCTGGAACGCCAGCGCGACCTGCGCCGTCGGCCGAGGCGGCGGCGGCCTTGGGATCGGCGACGACCTTCACCACGAAATCGGCGGAACCGGCCGGGACCGCGACGGGGTCTGCCTTCAGACCGGCGGGAAGCCCGTTGATCCGGACGGTAACCGGCTCATTGAAGGTTCCCTTGCGGACGACTTTTCCCTTGAGCTCCGCCGTGGTGCCGGGTTTCACTTCGAGGGCCGCCGTGGCCAGCTCGACGGAGGCGGGCCGCACAACGGTCAGCGTCACGGCGGGTACGGCGATTGTCTGATCGCTGTTGCGAATCTTCCCCTTGGCTTGAAGCGCAAGGGTCGTCGTTCCAAGGGCCGCTGCGAGTGCGGCCTGGACGCGGACGGTTCCCTCGATCGCCTTCGCGGCGATCTTGATCCCCGGGGACCGTCAGGCCGGGCGGGAGGAGGAGCGCGGTGATCGCCAGCACCCCGTCGGATCCCTGCGAGCGAACCACCTTGACCGGGATCGTCGCGCCGAAGCCCTGCGCGACTTCGATCGGCGTGGGAGGGCGAGTCGAGCGTCACGGGCGTTGCCAGCGCCGGCGCCACGACGAGGCCGTATTGCGTCGTTGTGCTGGTGGGCAGATTCGTCTGCTTGGCGAAGACCAGTGTCTTGAAGGCGAGCCGTTCGATCGGCCCGCCGGATCCCTCCCCACGGGCGACGAGCTTGAGCGAGCCAGCGGGGAAACGGGCGTCCGTGGCCGCCGTGAGCGACAGGACGCCGACGGTCTGTCCCCCGGCGATCGTCCCCGGGCGCACGGTCAAGCCGGCGGGCGGGTCGGCCACCGTGACGGTGATCGGGCCGGTGTATCCCTTGCGCTTGACGGTCACTCCGACCGCGGCGGTTCCTCCCCGAGGGATGCTGACCTCCGGTTCATTAACCTGAAGCTCGAACTCGGGTGTGAGCGGCTCGGCCACGATCCGGTAAGGGAAGCCCACGCCGCCGCGTCGCTCGAGGTCGCGGATCACCACGGTGATCTCATTCGTCCCGCCGGGGACGGTCATCTCGAGCGTCGGGTCGGGGAGGATGAGCGATTGGGCCACGTTGTTCTTCGGAGGCAACGGGATCGTGGTGTCGTCGGCATTCGCGATCACCGCCGCCATTGGTACCCTCCACGCGGCAGGACGGCGTCGAGGGCCGAGCCCAGATCGTAAGCATGAACCTGGATTCGCACCCGGGAGCCCGGCGTCACGACGAGCCTGAAGCGATCCTCGTCTCCGGAGGGATCGATCCGTCCATTGAACACGACCGGCGGGACGGCCAGGACTGGCGGCGATGACGGGTCGGCCGGCTCGCGCAGTTCGGGGTAGGAGGAGACCACCATCGGCGATAGCGATTCCAGATCGAGGTTCCTCCCGCCGGTCGTCGGCAAGCCGATCATGCACTCGGTGACCCGCGGCTGAAAGAGGTCTGTCCCGAACGGAGCATTCAGGACGGCCGCGGCGGCTTCGATACCGGGAAGCGTACCGCCGCGCAACTCCAGGCCGGTCGTCTCCCCCAGTCGTCCGCCGAGCGGATAGACTTCCTCGGCCATGGGGACCGCGCCAATGACCAGGCGATAGACCGGCCGGCTCGCCCCCTGATAACGCGAGTCCGAGATCTCGACCACATAATCCGTGTCCTCGGGGAGCACGGCCGTCAGCCGGGCGTCGGTCAAGAGCCCCGGCGTGTCGTCGGCCGAGGCGATGAAGGCGCGGTTGGCCGCGGCGGTCGTCAGCCGGATCGTCGGGTCGAGCCCCGAGCCGATCCGCGCGCACTGAGCGTCCACGACGATCCGTTGTCCTTTCCGGCCGCGGAACCGGTAGAAATCGACGTCATTCCCCGAGACCCCACCCTCGACGACCAGCGGCGGCTCAGGGATCGACTGGGCCGTTTCGAAGGTGCTGTTCTCCTCTTTCTCGGCGACTTGAGGAAGCTGGCCCACCGCGAAGAGGAACGGGTTCGAGATCCCATCATCGGTCTGGACCCGGATCGGGTAGACTCCGACGGCGGTATCCGGGGCGACCACCAGCTTGAGTTTCCACGTCGAGGCGTCGCCCTTCGGCGCCGGTGGTTCCGTGCGAAAGCGGAACGGGGCGATCAACTGGGGATTGCCCGTGAGACCCGATCCGCTGATGGAGACCTCGGTGGCCACGCCGCGCTGGACTCCCAGCGGGACTGATGTCTTTGATCTGGGGAGGCGCGGCGGATGCCACACCGCTCAGGAACAGGCAAAGCACGGGGGCCAGGCCGATGGTTTTGGGTATCATGAGGGGTCTCCTGCGATTCGATCGCGGGCCGGCGCGACTCTCGCCCAGCGGGGGCAGGCATGTCCCGGTCGGTGGGCTATTCTCGTCTCTTCCGGTGGGATTCAACAACTGTTTACCGTCGCAGGGCCGGAGAGGTTTGTCAAGCAGGCTTCAGCCGTGTCATCGACATCGAAGCCCCGATCTTCCAGCGTTCAACATCCGGTCTCGCCAGGCCGCGCGGGAGGGCCTCCCTCGCGAAAGCCTCGCGTTCCTGCCGTTCTGGATGCCACGTCTCCCCCCGATGCCTCGGCGGAGCAACCATCTCTGCCCGATGCGGCGGGACATGGTCCTCCCCAGCCGGGAATTCCCGGCTGAAGGTAGACCTCGCGTCCGCGACCTTGCCCGGGTCTCCTGAACACGTACTTGGACTCGGGCCAAAGGGCGCTTGTCTACGGGATAGATCGGAGAGATGGATGCCTCCGGCGGGCCATATGCCCGGTTGAACGCCTCGATGGGCCCCCACGGCTCTTACCAGACGCTCGCCAGTTGACCGGCCGTGGAACGCCTGGAGATTTACTAATAATCACAATTGTGTTCGCTGAAATTCATTAGTCGCAGATGGCGGCCTGCGACGCCACTGGTTAAGAGTCTGTTCCATATAGGCATTTTCAGCCCCCGAATGGGGGCTTTTGGAACAGACTGTAAGCACAGCCGAAACGATCGAGGGCATCGAGAACGACCGTGCGGAATTCGATGACATAGATAATGATCCACGGCCAGAGGCCGGTGGGATTTAGGAATGCCCCCCGGGGGGCCACTTCCGTGTGGTAGCTCCCGTTGGGGCTTTGGGGGCAAACAGACACGCGACCCTCCTCAATGGCTCGAGACCGCCTTCTCCGCCACCGACGCTCCGGATGCCAAGCCCATGAAGCCCTCGTACGAATCACGCCGAATTACTAGAAGCTCTTCGGGTCACACGGCCAGGAGCCATGGATTTAGAATGTATTAACGATCAAATCAACTTTACTTTCCATAAAGACTTGAGAGTGGGTCGGGCCATTTCTCCCTGCTTTCGGCGACTGCGACCGACGTTTTGAAAAAAATCCCCGGTGATTGGGCCAGAGCATAACCTAGGTTTGTATTAGAGCGTCGAACGCTCGTGTTGCTCACACGCCCCATGCTGATGCGAATATCTCCCCTGGCCCCCTCACGGGGGTAGGGTTTTCGGGAAGATGTGGCGTAGCCCTTCTTCCCGGCATGAGTTTCAGCGATTGGATCCGGAAAGAGAGCCATGACGTAACATCTATTGTTCCATGGCTTTCTGGCAGCCAACCGGAAGACCCTCCCCCAGTGTGCCCCGGCCGATCCCCCTTCGAAGGGGGAGGAAAGTAGGTCGCGCCTTTCCCCGTTACGACAGGGGAGCCCACGCCTGCCCAATGAAATCGTCGAGCGAGCCCGCCCTACGTAGACTGCCCCACCTGGCGGTTCGGCAATCCCGGGCCGAACGGCCTAACGAATCGAGGTACACCCATGAGACAGCGATCCCGCCGCAAGAACTATGTCCCTAACACCGAGCTCCTTGAGCCCAGAATCGTCCTGAACGGAGCGATCGGCGTCAATCTCAACTTCAATGAGTCCTACAACAACGACCCGATCTGGACCGATCTGCATAACCTCGCCGAGTCATCATGGGCAGTCGCGACCCCCGAACACCTCCGTCTCTCTGACCGCCGACGACTATCCGCTCGTCAATGCCTCGATCTCCTTCAACCTGTACAACTACCTGACGGGAACTACGGGTTCAGCTACACCGGCGGGACCGCCACGTTCTCCGGAGTCGGTCAACTGGCCGCCCCTGCCACGGTCGCTAACGGAGTGACCACCGGCACGATCGTCGTCAACCACAGCCGGCGAGCACCAACAACCTGACCATGAGGTCACCAACGTCAACCCGTCCGAGCCCATGGACAACTTGCACATCATGATGCCCGGCTATGGGAATGGGACCACTCCCGAGCCGATGTTTACCCCCGCGTTCCTCCAGTGTGGAGCCGTTCTCGGACATCCGATTCCTGAATTGGGGCATGACCAACAATTCGACGCTCTCCAACTGGTCGAATCGCGTGTCCCCCACGGCCTTGATCACCGACGGCCGGGCGGCGTCCCCTACGAGGACATGATCGAGCTCTGCAACGAGGCGCAGAAGGACATGCGGATCAATGTCCCCACCCTGGCCACGCCGGCCTTCGTCCAGGACCTGCGCAGCTCATCGACGCCGATCTGGACCCGAACCTCGATGTCTACGTGGAGTACAGCAATGAGACCTGGAATTATGCTTTCACCCAGTTTGGGCATTCTCACTGCCGCGGAGGCCAACCCACTGGTGACCCAGACCCCAATGAATCGATGATGGTGGCCAGCAGAGCGCCGACGAGGAGGTCTCGATTGCCAAGAGCTTCGACCAGGTCTTCGGGGCAGAGCGCGCGGGTGCGGCCGATCATGGTGGGGCAGGCGTCCTCGCCGCAAGTCGCGAGCTGGAACTTCAGTTCATCCAGCAGAATTACGGGCCGCCGTCGCAGTTCATCTACGCGTCGGCCGTGGCCCCTTACATCGGGCTCGCCAGCGGTGACAATTCGTCGGTACTCACGATGAGCCAGCTCTTCG
>CAWJGW010000040.1:0-353242 GCA_963842405.1 uncultured Isosphaeraceae bacterium
CGACCGGGCATGTCTTCGCTGGGGGGTCCTCTGGAGCGCGAAGAAGTTGTCCTGCACGTCGAGCCCGTTGGGCGGGAAGACGCGGACGTCTCGCAAGAACGTGGCGTGGACCTGGTCCCCGGCCTTGCGGATCGTGGCGGTGGAGGCGATCAGCTTGGGCGGACCTTCTTGCCGTCAACCTCCCACGAGCACAGCTTGTCCACCGCCGTCTCGTAGAGCCCGACCAGAGCGTCCCCAGCGGCCCGGAGATCAGGTGCAGCTCGTCCTGGATGATCAGGTCGGGCGGGCGCAGGAGAGGGTGCAGTCGTTGTCTTCGCGGAGGGGTACTTGTCCTTCTTGGGGTGGGTGTCGGCGTCCTCGATCTCGGGCGAGTGAAAGCCATGGCGGGTGCAATACCCTCGACCTGCCCGAAGAGCATCTGGACCTTGCCGTTCCATGGCATCTGGGCGAACTTGTCCACCGTGGCGATCAGGAGCGTCGGCAGGCGCCGGTAGATCTCTTCGTCCACCACGACCACCGGGACGCCCTCCAGCGGCGAGTTCTTCGCGCTGAACGGGCAGCGGCCGAGCACGTCGCCGCAATAGGAGACGGTGCGGCATCGGCCCTTCCTGTAGCTCTCGACCTTGATGTCCCGGCCGGGCTCGATCTCGACCCACACCATGGGCAGTTGGTCAACTGGGCCGGGGAGCCGGCCCCTCTGCCCTGTACTTGCCGCCGTGCTCCTGCTGGATCGCCTCGGCGGCCTGGTCGGTCGTGTTCGGGGTGGTCTTCTGGCCGACCCAGAGCCCGATGCGGAACGGCTCCTTGCCCCACTTCTTCTCGTCCTCGCGCCGGATGACCTCACAGGCACAGATCAGGGCGGAGGCTCGCTGGAACTGCTGGATGGTCAACAATCGCAGGGTGTAGCGCATCAGGACGGCGATCCCTTGCTCCCCGGAGCGACTGGCCACGGGGCCCTGGAGCCGTCGCAGGGCCATGGTGTAGGCCGACAGGCCGAGGTAAGCCTCCGTCTTACCGCCGCCGGTGGGGAACCACAGGAGGTCGGCGACCGCTTCGGCCGACTCCGAGCGGTCCTTGTGATCGAGCCTGGTGATCCCCGGGAGGTTCAGGAGCAGGAAGGCCAACTGGAACGGATACCACGAGCGGTTGGCGGGCACGTCGATGGCCCGCTCGTCCACCGGCTCGTCACGTCGCTTCTTGAGCGAGATCATCGTGTGGACCCGCTGCTGCCACATGGCGAGGTTGGCGAACCGGAACGCCTCGGCGGCGTTCTCGTCCTCGGTCAGCAGGGTCACCCCGGCCTCGATGCGCCGGAGGGCCTCCCGGCAACGTCCCAGGGCGGTCTGTCCCGGTGTCTGGTAGTGGGCCATGTCGGGGTTGGCGAGGTCGGCCTGCCGGTCGTCGATCCACGCCGCATAGGCGGTCAGCAAGGGCCGTAGCTTTGCCGCCAGTTGGGGCGTGGGTGTCTCTCCCAGTTCCTTCATGTCCACAACCAGCCCGGACAGCCTGGGCCAGTCAGCGACCGTTGGCGGCGTGGTACGGGGCACCTCGTGGGTGGGGACCACCACGGTCGAGAGGCGGTGGGCGCGTGGGGTGGCGGGTGGCGGGTGGTGGGTGGAGGGTGAAGAGTCGAGCGTGGAGGGTGAAGGGTGGAGGGCGGAGGGTGAAGAAGCATCCGACCCGCCGGCCGGGGTGGAGTGACAAGAGGTATCCCGACCCGTCACCCGCCACCCGCCACCCGCCACCCGGCTCGGCGTGGATGCTCACGCCATGGCCGACGCCGAACTCGACTTGGTGTCGGTAGAGCATCGCCATCTCCTGCTCCTCGGCGAAGGACAACGGGTCGGCCTTGCCGGGGTCCTTGCGCCTGGAGGTGGCTCTGGAAGACCGGACCCCGGTCGGGGGACTCGACGGCCAGCTCGGGCTGGAACAGCCAGGCGGCGTCCCGGAGCTTCTTCGGCTCGGCCTGCCCGTTGACGAGGAACAGCGTGACGCTCCAGAAGTGATCCCGCTTGCGGACGAGCCCCTGCACCTGCACCTGGGGGAACTCGGCGTCGGGCGTCCAGTTGAGCCGCCCGACGGTCAGCGAGATCGGCTCGGAGATGGCCTGCCGCTGGGACCGCTTCCAGACGAGTTTCTTGTCGCCGCCCAGGGTGGCGAGGTGCTCGCTCCGGTCCCGTTGGTAGTAGCCCCATCGGGCGGTGATCTGGAGGGCCTGCGTTTCCAGCCCCACGCAGAAGGTCATGCCGAACGACGAGGGGAACATCGTCTTGGCGGCCGGCGACGTGCTCTCGGCGGTCCCGTCCTCGACCGAGCCGCTGCCACCCTGGGGCAGCTCGTCGAACTCCTCGGGAGAGAGTTCCTGTTGCTTGGGGGCAAGCATGCCGACGAGATAGCGGTCCCGGACGCTTTGCTCGCCGATCTCCTCCTCGGGGCCGCCGACCGGGCCGAGGAGGTCATTTGAGGACCATTCGTTCCAGCTCCTCGCGGATCTTCATCGGGGAGGGGAGGCTTTGCAGGAGGTTGCTCGTCATGGATTGCCTGACTTTCCTCGGAGAATAGCTCGCGGCCTCATCGCCTCTCGCTGTTCATCATGCACTCAATGGAATCCGCAATCCAGCCCTTTCCGTGGAGATGTGGTTCCTGATTCATCTTGGCCGGGTCGTCCCGGGGGATTACTCCCCCGGGACTCCCACAGATCCGGATCTGCGTGTCATAACGCCTCCTTTGTCACAAAGCCTCGATCCCACCGAGCCACTCACTGTGGATCAATGGGATCAAGAGAAATCAAGGGATGTCCTTCTCGCGAAACGGTGCTCCTTTCACAGGCTGCCCCGTTTCGACGCTGCCCGGAGCTTCCGCAACCGCTGTCGCTCCCGTCCGTCGGCCCAGATGACCCACAACCCGCGCGGCGGAATCTGTCGGGAACGAACCCAGCCACGCAGCGCCCAGTCCCGCAGTTTGTCCGCCGACATTTGAAGCTCGCCGGCCAGGTCCGGCAGCCACCACTCGTGGCGGTCGAGTTGCCTGGTCGGAATCCTTCCCCATGTCAGTTCGCCACGGGACAACAGTTTTCGCACTGAGGTGCTGGTGTAGCCCTTCCGGGATCGCGGCGTGCGATAGCCTTCCGCGTTGAGCTGCACCGCGATCTGCTTGATGGTCTGACCCTCCTGACGCATCGCAATGATTCGATTCATCAACTGATCATAGCTTTCCAACGATTCGTAGCGCGAGACCGGGCGAATGATCGGGTGGTGCGTGGTGGCGCCGCCCCGCCACGAGATCACCGCCTCGGCATGCTCACTGTCCGCCCGGACATGGACCACGACGCGCTCCACCACCAAGCGGATGATCTCCTTGCGATCGGCCGCGGTCGTCTCGGGTGCGTTCCAAAGCGCCGGCAGGTCGTTGGAGAGGGCCAGGATTCGAGCACGCTGGTCCTCACGGATCTGCGGTGGCTGTTCCTTCAAGAAGCGATCGGATTCCTCCGCGAGGTCGCGCTGCTTTCGCAGCGCCTCCTCCCACTGCCGCTCCAAGCTGCGTGCCACCAGACGATTCTCCGGCTCAACCGCCTGGTACTGCCGCTCGGCACGTTCGGACTCATACGTGGCTCGCTCAAGGCGTTGCTTCCAGTGGCGGTGCAACCGCTCGCGCTCGTGGTGAACATCCTGGATGGCTTTGAGGCTCAACTCCAAAGTCGCCGGCTCGAGGGCCCGCAAAACCTGCTGGACCACCAGATCGTCCACGGCACCGGCTTCCAGTCCGCAGCACGTCGATCCCTCGTTCTTCCGTCGCATACACCCGTAATAGGCCGTCGACTTGCTCCGATAGCTGGCGTACATCCGCCGGCCACAGGCTCCGCAAACCAGCAGGCTCGTCAACAGGGCCTTGCCCGTGCGGGGCCCCCGAGCGAACCGGGCCGCTGGCTGTTCTGGTCCAACCGTCGCAGGTTGTCTTCGTACCGTTGCCAGGTGATGTAGGCCGGCAGGCGGTCCCGTTCCAGCACCATCCACTCGGACATCGGCACCTCGCGCATCTTGGGCTTGCCGTCACCGCAGGCGGTCCGCTTGTGATCGATGCGGCGACGCCCGTAGGAATAGGCTCCCGCATAGATCGGATGATGCAGCATCCGGCTCAGCATGCCGGGTGTGGGCGGGTGCCATTCCAACTGACCGCGTCGCACTCCGCGGTGGATGCGGATCCCCAGGCAGATCCGGTTCCGCACCAGATGGCGGTAGAGCCGCCGGCAGGAGCCGAGTTCGGTGAACAGCTCGAAGACCAACTGCACCGTCGCTTGCACCTGCTCGTCCGGATCGCGGACGACTTCCCCCGTGGGTAGCTTGACATACCCGCAGGGCACGTCGAGGAACAACGCGCACCGTTTGGCTTTGAACAGCCGATTGCGTTCCAACCGTTTATTCATGAGGAATCAGCTCATACTCACTCATGGTCCCCTTAAAACCCAGGATGAGGCGATCCTCGGGATCGCTGGGGTCATAGATGCGGTCCTCGTCCGCCACGAGTGTTCCGAATATAGCACACATTTCCATGAGATGATGCCAATCCTTGTTGTTGCGGGCCATGCGAATCATCTCGATCCCCAGGATCAAGCCGACATGATCCATGGTAACCTAGGCCAGGATGGCGCTGAAATCCGGTTCGCCGATCGGCCGTCTTGCCACTCTTGCCCTGGTCCTCGTCAATGAGCAGGATTCGGTCCCTGGGCCATCCCAGGGATACGGCCAGGTCAACCAAGGCGTATTGCCGTTGCCGTGATTCGATGTGATTGAGAACCTGTTGGGGCTCGGATTGACGGATGTAGACGATGGCCCATCGGCTCCAGTGCCTTTCCTCAAGCGGAGACGGCCGCAACCCGAGGCCGGCCGCAACCCGCGACGCGATGGTCCCAGTGCCAGGTGGAGCGATCAGGGGGGCTTTGGGTCTGTCAGGGGTGCTCATGGGTTGCCTCCGGGATGACGGGAGGCACGGCGAGCTGCTGGGCCACGATCCGGCTGAGTGTGCCCAGGATTTGCTGTCGGGATTCGGGGGTCGATGTCATCCAGAACTGGCACGGAACCAGGGGACGGGCTTGACCGATCGGGCGCGGGGGGGACAGTGGTGGTTCGAGATCGACGCATGTTGACCCTCCTTGTTGATTCCTCTGGCGACGGGCATGGCACCACTCCGACCAACTCCGAGAAGTGCCGAAAACCCGATTATAGGCACTTCAGAGGCAGGTCGAGGAGATGTGACGAGATGAGTTTCTCGGCCCACAGATCCGGACGTGCAGATTTCCCGCATCCGGTTCTTCGTCTCATGAGTTCGCTACCACGCGCGATTCGTTGGCGATTCGTTAACACGCGATCAGGTCTCAGCGTACCTGGCGTGCTTCCTGTCAACAAGTCATAAGACGGCGCCCCCTTCCCTCCACTGGGTCCCTCAGGTTGGTTCCCCAGCTTCCATGGTACTACGAGACGCTGCGATTCCCTGACAGTCTTCTCGCCGCACTTCGTTTCCTTCGCTTGGCGATACCTCGGAGCATCTGCCTTTCGTCCCCGTTCGGCCCCAGACACCCAGCCGACGGATCATCCCGGAGTTTGCTGTACCGGTTACTCCCGAGCCGGTCTTCTTCAAGGAACTGTCAGGATCTCCCAAGTTCCCGGGGAACCCTCGTGACCATTCGCCCTGCTCTCCGACCCCGGCGAGACCGAATCCGCGGTGGGGGACCAATTGTCAACGGATTCGACATGGCCCCCGCGTCGAACCACGACGGAGGCTCTCCACCAACAGCGCAATTTCGGGGCTCAATCACACGGCATTTGGTCTGGCTGTCTACGCCTCGCAGTGGAAGTTTCCTGCCACCACGCCAGACTCGCTTCCGGTTGCTGGTCCCAGCTCTACCGGGCGGGATTCGAACCCGCAGGGTTCCAGTGAAAGGTTTCCGAATGTTGCGATTCTTCCTCCCTTTCCCGAGTTACTTGGCGCAAGGTTCGTTCGCGCGGTTTCGGATGGGGATTTCCTTGGGACACGTCACGAACATCCGACTCCTGCGATATGTGGATGTGGAAATAAAATCCTCTATTATAGAGTATGGTACGGATATCGAATTTCGGAGACACGCTCAGGAATTTCCTGATGTCGTGCATGAGGCAAGTCTTCGAGAAGAGACGACTGGTGTGAGGGGATCGAACCGCGAGACGTCGTGATCGGCTCCGAAAATGAGTGGGATTGCTCTGACCAGTTGGCTGGCCTTGGAGTACTACGACACAATGCCGGAGACCCGGTTGACTCCAGAGGCGGCAAGCCTGTTCTTGGTGGGGTTCAATAACGCGATTCTGTTCCCGTACCATCTCCCGGACGGACGTGGTTACGGCCTCGTTCGGGTGGCGCGAGATCCGCTGCTGGAGCGCGGCGAGGAGCTCGGTGAGCTCGGCGGGACAGCGTTGTTCGCTCGTTGCCAGGCGCCGACCTCCTTGGCGAGATCCTCGTCGAACGTGGTGCCCGACGGGTGCCCTGGTATCTTCTTGTGGTCGCAGATCCGGCTCCCGACGTCGTGGAAGATCTCCTTGCCGGCGAATTCGGTCTTCCAGCGCCCGTCGGAGAGGGACTGATTGGCTGCGAGATGAGCATCGGAAAGGAGATGGTGGATTTCGGCCTCGGTCGTCCGGCCGACTTCATGCGCGAGCTTCTGGAACCATGGAGATTGACAGATGTGATCCCGCGCCTCGTCCTCGCGACTCACGGCGCACGAGGGGTCGTTCAGAAACCCAGCTCGAAACCGCTTCCTCAGCTCCGCGACCACGTCCCGGCAGGCGGCCCACCAGGCGAGTCGACCGGCGGCGGTCGTCATCATGGTTTCGATCTCGGCTGTCGTCTTACCTAGATTGTTGAGCCGGCTCGCGGCCAGTGCGGCGGCATCGAGGAGGTCATTCTCGATCTCGTGCACGGACAGGATGAACCGTCTCGACGTCTTGCCGGGGTCACTCCAGCCTGACCGGTTCGTCTGGCGGAAATCGCGGTCGATCACGGCGAACACGTTCGGATAGCCGGCCTTTTCCGCGTCGTTGACGATCGCCTGGACGCCTTCATTGCCGCCACCGATGAGGAAACCAACGTAGGGACTATTCCAGACGGCATCCAGGTAGGCCCGTGTGAGCTGATCCTCGACCCAGAGGTTGATCGGGGCACGATAGAGACTGGCCCGTTCGACGCTTCGTGCCACGGCTTTCAGACCCCCGACTCAACGCCGCCTTGCCTCGCCCATAACCAGGAACGAGGATCGTCCTCGGGCACGAGGTAGTGGCGCTCGTACGAAGCCGCCGCATCATAGATCTCGGGCGAATGGGTCGCGACAACCAGTTGGGCGTGCGGTTGGAGCCGCATCAGGCTTCTCAAGATCGGCCGATGCCATTGCGGGTCCAGATGCAGCTCGGGCTCGTCGATGAAGATGATCCCCTGGCGAGCGTCGTTCAATGCTAGGGCGGCCAGGAACAGGAACAACTCGAGCTGACCGGCGCTGAGGAGATCGACTTCGAGTCGATGGCTCGCGGGTCTGCGCAGGTAGACGTCGAACGAACCAGCCCCCGTCTCCGACTCCTCGGGAGTGAGGACCACCCCAACCTCGAAAGCCTCATCCGCGGCGGGGTAGAACTCGCGCCAGGCGTCGTTGATCGCCCGGATGACCGTGGAATAGCGACCGAGATGAGGGAGCGGGATCTCGAAACGCTCGAGCGTCGCGGCGGTGACCAACTCCCGCTTGACGTTGAGGAGCCGATTCTGATCGGTCCCGGCGGGAGGGCGGCCGCGCCGTCCGACGGTCGGGTTTACGGGTCCGACGAGGGTGGGAGCCCGCCAGGATGAGAAGTACCAGTGCGGAACCATCGCCGGGATCAAGGGTTTGGAAGCGCTGGAGACATCCTTGCTCCTCCATGTCGTGGTGCCACCCTGGAACTCGGCTTGAAGCTCGTAGCCCTTCACACCTCGACGGATGGCTGGCCGGCCGCGCAGACCGGTGATCAGGTCGGCGCCGCCGGCCAGCATCAGGGCGGCTTCCAGCACCGCGGTCTTGCCGCAACCGTTGGGGCCGGCCAGGACTACCAGCGAGTTGGGATGCCCATCGGGACCACGAAAGTCCAGCTCCAGACGGTCGATCCCGCGGAAATCGCGGATCGACAGCGATGTAATCGCCACGGATGGCCGCTGAGCAGGATCGGACATGATTCACTCCGCCTTATGCGATCTCTAATCGAGAAGAGACGACGATGGGCGCACCCCGAACTTCTCCGGGCCGGTGGGCCCAGTTTCATTCTAACCCGGATCGCTTCCCGTGTCGTCCACAACGCTCGGACCCGTCGTCGGGCGATCCGGCGCAGTCGTCATGATTCGACTGGTCGGCGCGTCCGCTTCTTCGGGCTGACAGGCGCCTGCGTGGCCGTCATGCCGACGACTTCGAGGACGCCGGCCGTGTTCTGGCGGAAGACCTGGATCAGCCGCAGCGCCGCCTAGGAGGGCCGGCGCGTGCCGTCTTCCCAGCTTTGAACGGTCCGGGTCGAGATGTTCAGCACGTGGGCGAGGACGTCCGGGGACATCCGGTTGTCGATCCTCAGCTTCGTCAACGCCTCGGGCCGGATCTCGGGCGGAGGATCGGGGATTGTGACAACCGTTGTCTTGAGCGTGATCTCACCCCTGGCGTGGCGGATCGCCTCCTCAAGGCCCTTGCGAATCTGGTCCGCTACCGAGTGCCGCTTCCGATTTTCGCTCATGGCACGTTCGAATCCTCTCGGGTCAATTGATCGGCTGCTTCAATAGCTGAACTACGAACGGGCGGTCATTCACGGCCGACCGTTGTGGCAAGGTCTCCTTACCTTGCCACGGAGCCGACCGTAGGTCTCCCACTCCAACGGGAGACCTACGGTCCAGCACACGGCGGGGTCTGGAGACCACCGCGGTGAACATCCGCCGGGTGAGAGGAGCGGGCCTGCGTCCCGAAGAAACGGAATGAATTCCGTTCTACGGCCGGGCCGGGCGCCGCGCCGTAGAACGGAATTCATTCCGTTTCCCCGAGACGACACCCCCGCAAGATGTTCGCCGCAGTGGTCTGGAGACCCACGCCGAACATTAGGAAGCTACTCATTCTTTTCGCCTTGTTGCGGTTTTGGCGTATGGTCCTTCGTTTCAGTGGATGGCGCAGAGAGTCTCCATCCCGGTTTGATCAGATCGGCCAAGATGCCGTAGGAGACAAAGGCCCTGCCATGATGCTTCGTAGCGAAGAACTTGTAGTCGGTTACCAAGTCGTCAAGTGAGGACTTGAGATCATCCGGGAGTCCGTCTCGAATCTCCTGGTGTTTCGGAACGTTCGAAGTTGACATAAGATACGATGGCTCCCTATTCGCGCCAAACGATGTCCCCCTCATAGCTTAGTAGGCCGTCGCGGATCGCTCTAGTGATGGCCTTGCGGATTGGTTCTCGGATGGTATCGGTGAGTCAGACAAAACCGAGGTGGCGAGCGAGGGCGAGGATAACCCCCTCGCAGTCATAGCGGGTGCGCTTGCGCATCACGGAGCGGAAGACCTCCAGAATCTCGTCGGGCTCGTAATCGGCCATGGTGGCGGTCCCGGCGCGGACGAGGGTGGGGCCGTCCATCTCGATGATGCGGCGGCGGATCGCGGCGCGGAGGTGGCCACGGAGGGCCTCCTCGATCCTGGGGCCGAGACGCTGGTAGCCGAGGACGAGGCAGACGCGTTTCAGGATGTCGTGGCGTTCCAGCCAGCCCCGGCCACGGGCGGCCTGGCGGAACGCCGCCATGATGGCGTCGGTCTCGATCTCGTCGATGGGCGTCGGGCGGGGAGCCGGTTCGGCGGCGCGGGGCCGCTGGATGTGCAGATCGGCTCGGGCCGGTCGGGATGAGGGAAGCTCCGGTGCGGGGGACGAGTCGCCGTCGGAGCCGCCGGCCGGGTCGGGGTCGTCTTCGTCGTCGCCGAAGAGGGGAGTACCGCCCGAGGATGCCCTGGACTTGCGGCCCGAACCGGACTTCGGCGCCTTGGCCTTGCTCTTCTTGTCGTGGAGGCCCTGTCGGACCTCCTCGGCGTATCGCTCGTGGTTGAGCTTCAGCAGGCGGGCAAGGACTTCGCGGCGGGCCGACTCGATGATCGTGAACCGCGTGCCCTGCTTGGTCTCGTGGAAGCCGTGGCCGAGGTCGAGGTCGTCCCAGCCGTAGGCGGTGGCGACGGCTCTGTCCATCTCGACGTGGAGGTCGCGGAAGCTCTGGATGTCAGCGGCGGATTCGTCGGGTTTGTGGAAACGGTTGTATGTCTTGGTCAGACCCTCTTGGCGGGAGAGCATGATCTGACGGCGGTGGCCGTAGTAGGTCTGGCCGATGGCCATGAGGCCGGTGGAGTCGGACAGGAAAGGGAACGTCTCGAAGCAGTCAGATGGGGTGTACCGGACATCAGTTCTCATGCTGGATGCGTACTGGACGATCCAGGCTGATTGGATCGATGTTTGAAGCATGGCGAACCGACTATACGAATCGTCGGCTACCAGTACCGTTTGCTCGGAGGAGACGATCCGAGGTGAAATGAAATCCCAGGAATTGAGATTGGCCACCCGACTTCGCACCAACACCCGCTCCATCCCGGCGATGGCAGCTCGCAATGCGGGCTGTCTTTCGGCATATCGCCACCAAACCTCACGATACTGCTTCCGATTGAGTGGTTTTCGGAAGGGCTTGACCTTGTCCTCGACTATCGCCAAGCAATCGGGGTAATCCTTCGCCACTGGCCCATCGTAATCATCAGGAGCCGAGTCCCGACAGAGCGGCCAGTCGAAGAAGTTGATGACCCACCGGCTCGGCGACTGATCGGGACGAGAGTTGAGATCCTCTCCGTTGAGGTAGGGGAACAGCACGTCCTTGTTGCGGGGGTTCTTGTCGATGAGCCGTTGAGCCTCGTCGGGCCGAAGAACGAAGCCCATGCCAAGCACGTATGAGCCGATGAAGGAGTTCCCGGCATTGGCGGCGAGGTGTTGCGGCGGGCCGAGGACGGCACCTGGCTCGGTGAGAAACGCCGTGATCCCTGCGACCGACTTCTCATCGAGCACGAACGACGCAGCCCAGCGGCCCTTCCGCATCCAGACGTGGGCGACTTCGAGGCTTGCCGCGCCCGGCCACTTGCGACTGGGGATGGCACGGGGGAGGACGCAACCGCTGATCGTCAATTGGTCGAGTCCGACTTCTCGTGTATCGCCTTGGGAGATGGTGTTCGTGGCTAGCAGGCCGCACTGACCATCTTCCCGAAGCAATGCCTCAGCCCGGAGGAAGAAGTCGGCGCACAGGTCAGCGTGCCCCTTCTTCCCTCGGGCCAAGTGCTCGACGAGGTAATCCCGGTATTCGATGCCGAGGTTTCCAGTGATCTTCTTCCCGCCCATGAACGGCGGGTTGCAGACAAACGCATCAAGTCCACTTCGGTCAAGGAAGACTTAGAGCCTATCCCAGTAGACGTAATCCGTAGAATCTCTTGGTAGTCAAACTTGCACCAGGAGAATCGCACATGGCCAAGGTTCCGGCCGCCGTAGAGCCGTCCGCTTCCGGTGTTCGTGATGATCAGTGGCGCATCCCCCAAGTCCTCTGGGAGCGGATCGAGCCGCTCTTGCCGGCCCGGCCGCCCCACCCCCTGGGTTGCCACAATCCCAGGGTCGATGACCGTAAGGCCATGGACGCCATCTTCTTCGTACTCCGGACCGGATGCCAATGGAATGCCCTGAACGCCACCGGGATCTGCTCCAGTTCCGCGGCGCACCGCCGGTTCCAGGAGTGGACCGCCGCCGGGGTCTTCGTCAACCTGTGGGCTGAGGGACTGCAAGAGTACGACGAGTTGAAGGGGCTGGACTGGGAATGGTTGTCGATGGATGGGGCGATGACCAAAGCCCCGCTGGGTGGTGAGCGAACCGGAAAGAACCCGACCGATCGGGGCAAGTTGGGAACCAAGCGGAGCCTGTTGACCGACGCCAACGGGGTGCCGGTGGGGCTGGCGGTCGAGGGGGCCAACCGCCACGACAAGAAGCTGGTCGAGCCGACGTTGGAGAGCATCCCGGTGGCGCGGCCCGAGGCGACGGTGGAGGAGCCGCAAGGGATGTGCCTGGACAAGGGTTATGACTATGACGACACGCGCGATCTGGTGCGGGAGTTCGGCTTCACGGCGCATGTGAGGGCGCGCGGCGAGGAGGCGAAGGAGTTGAAGCGCGAGGCGGGTTTCAAGGCACGCCGCTGGGTGGTCGAACGGACTCATAGCTGGATGAACCGATTCCGGCGGATCCTGATCCGTTGGGAGAAGAAGGTGGAGAACTACTTCGGCATGTTGCATCTGGTGTGTGCTTTCATCACGTATCGATGCAGTGGCCTACTGGGATAGGTTCTTAGGGGAACTCCAGTGCCCAGTGGAACGGCTGTGGACATCCGGCCTCCTCGCGATAGGCTCGCCCCTCGGCCTCCAGCGTGTCGGGAGGCACGTCACGAATACGGTCGTCCACCTCCTGCAACGCCTTCCTCAACAGGCTAGCTCGCTCGGTAGGCTTGACCGGTTGCCAGCTTGCGGCCAGCAGGCGATCGGCGGCGTAATTCAATCGCTTGGTCTGGAACCGGATGTTGGCGAAGAGTCGCTCCTTCTCCTCGACATTGCTCACCGTGTCGTCAGCGATCTTCTCCAGGCGGATCCGCAATTGCCGGGTCGCCTCCATGATCTTCGGGATCATGTCGAGGAAGTTCGGCAGCGTGATCCCGATCCCCTTGCCGTCGAGCGAGAAGGTCTGCAACTGCGTTTCGCTGCTGATTCCGACCAGCGAATCGCCGGGACGGATGGCGTGGTTGAGGAAGGTGAACGGCTTGTCCTTGGCCAGGGTCAGCAGCCAGATCGACAGCTTGGCCATCTCGACGGCGAGCGGGTTCTTATCCACGCCGTACAGGCACCGCTGGGCCACAAGGCGACGGGCGTAGGGCAGCCGCTCGTTCGTGTCCCTGGGGATCAGTTGCTCGCGTGCCGCCCCGGTCGAGGCCGTCCCCTCGGGCGTGATCCCCGGCACACCGGGGTGCCGCTTCTCGGCGTCCTCCCACGCCTCGACCAGCCGCTCGGACAGGTATCGGCATGCCTGGACGAGGAACGCCCCCGAGCCGCACGCCATGTCGCAGACCTTCAGGTCGATCAGTTCCTTCGCCGGTCGGAGCGTCCAATCCTCCTTGGACTTTCCCTCGGCCGGGCCGACGTAGACCAGAGGCTCCAGAGTGTACTGGACGATCGGCTCGGTCAGGCTGCGGGGCGTGTAGTGCGTGCCGCTGGACCGACGATCCGTCCCCGCTGTGACGAAGACGCTCCCCGTGCGGATCACCACCGGCCGGTCGAACGTGTCGTTGCGGACCAGCCCCGAGAAGGGCTGCACCCGGTTGAACAGCCGCTCGTCGCCGCAGGCCGCTCGGAGCTTCTTGGCGGCGGTCCCTTCGACGGGGCCGTCCAGCGCTTTCTTGAGGGCGCTCTCCGACCGGCCCGTCACGTCCTTGTCGGCGAGGAACTTGAGGAGGTCGGCCTCCCCCTTGGCCCGGAGCCGCTCCAGTTCCGAGAGGGCGACCTCGGGCTCGTCTCCCTTGGCAGCGGTCAGGCTGAGCATCGGCTCGATCGCCCGTTTGGCGGTGTGATCGAGCAGGCCCTCGTAGACGTGGCCGATCTGCTCGATGTCCAGCGCCCGGAAGCTCAGCCGGCGGGCCTCGCCCCGCATTTCGAGGTACTGGAGCGACCGGAGCAGGTGCAGCACCGTACGATTGTCGATCGGCAGCGGAGTGGCTGGTGCGTCCTTCCATGTCGTCCCCGGCCTGCGGCCTTCGAGGAACGGGAACCGGTCGGGGTCGAAGAGCTTCCCGGCGTAGGGCAGCAGCTTGAGCCGCTCGTGCCGCACGCCGCCGTAGACGGCCCGAAACGTCGAGAGCAGTCGCACCCAGGCGTCGTGCCGCCGCTCCAACACCTCCTCGCCGTGCTGGTCGGCCGCCTCTTGAAGTTTGGCCACGAGGGTCGAGACGGCGTAGTGTTCGTCGTAGAGCGGGTCGCCCAGGAGCAGCAGGCCCCGCTCCTCGGCCGAGAACAGGAACACCAGCCGCATCATGACTGTCAGGGCGGCTTCGTACAGGTCGGGCTCGGCGACGCCCGCCAGCAGTTGCCCCGTCTCGTCCCGGTCGATCCGGTCGAGCGACCGGATGATGACCTCGAGGGCCTCGCGGACCTGGTAGCCCAAGCGGTCGGTGACTTCCTGCTGGTTCGACGCGCTGTCCTTGAGCATCGCCTCCAGCGTCTCGCCGTCGGGCACCGAGAAGAACCGGTGGACGCCCAGCAGGCTGCGGAAGGCCCGGAGGGTCAGCGGCTCCTCGGCCCAGAAGGTCGCGTCCCAGGTGATGAACCCGGTCGTCTCTCCTTTCGGAGCATCGACGAGCATCCAGACGCTGCCGTTGGTGACGAGACCCATCCGGGTGTCGGTGGCGTGGAGCAGTTCCATCATCCGGGTCGCGGGCGACGCCTTCCAGTGCCGGCCGGGGATCGCCTTTTCGAGGTCTTGCGTCGGAGGGTAGGTCTGAATCAGGAGGCGAGCCTTGTCGGCGTCCGGGTTCCGCACCACGATATCCGGGCGCAGGGTTTCGCCGTGCTCGGCGATCGTCGCGCGGAGCGTCTGGGGGATGTCCTGGCCCTCGACGAGCACCTCATCCGGCAGGCCGAGCGTCTGCTTGAGGACGAAGTTGATCCACTCCCGGTGGATCGCCGGGCTCGGGTTTTCGCCGTGCTGGTTGTCCTCCCACTCCGCAAAGGCCAGCTTGATCAGCCGGGTGTGGTCTGGGTCGTGGGCGTCGAGGCCGTGCGGGAATACGCGGTCCAGAACCGGGACCGAGAGGAACGGGCCGGAGACCTCGATCAGCGAAAGCCATTCGTTGTGGTGGCGTGAGGATGGCATGTCAGGACAGTCCAGACCATTTTCTGAACTCGCTTGCCAGCCATAAGATCAATGCGTCCTCGATCTCGGGCCGACTCGGCGATAGTCGAAAAAACTTCATCGGACGCTTCTTTAGCGCGAAATAACTCGCAAGACCGTTGTGCTGACCATTTGTGGCAAAGAGCTTAAAAACCAAGGTTCCGCAGTCATCAGCCAATCCCACGAACGTACGTCCAAGGGCGGTCCCAAGGTCGCTGTCGTAGAACTTGCATTCGATGGCGCCAAAGAGTTTGGAAATCGTTGGGAACAGGCTCGCGGCTTGCGGAGCCTGCCGGATTCGATCGGCGGCCTCATGGTCATAAATTGAGACATCAATCTCATGAATGGCACCTGATGCTCCTTCGTACTGAACATCTGCATGAATCTCGAATTGCTTGCCCGCCAGTTGGCAATTCGCGTATGCGAAGTCTTGTGCCGTCGAACCCAGTCTCCCTGGACTGCCTCTCATGACAACGATTTGAGGATTTGGACCGGTCTGGATTCCCTGAACAACAGCATTGTTGGGAGCTCCGACCCGACGCACTGCTTCAACAACCAGAGAAAAAACATACGCTTCGAAAGCGCGTTCCACGGTCGGGCTATTGAGCTGGAGGATTGCCCCAATGTTCGGAAGGTTAAGTAGATTCTCAACAGCATTCCGACGGTCAGTGAGAGTTGGCATTACACGATCTTCGGATGATCCAGATTTAGTTCTTTCATTATCGTTACTAGGGAGTCTATCCTACGTTGCAATTCCGCCAGATCTACATTAGCCGAAATCGGCTTAAGTGCTAACTCTTCCGCACGAGGACCGGGTTCGTCGGGCCTCCATTCAATAGCTTCGCAAAGGAGAATCTGGCGAACACGGTTCACCATAAGGGGCACTTCAGCGGCTGCGATGAGGAACTCGAGGGCCACCGCTAGGCTCTCCCAACTAGACATAGTTGCCACAATCTTCCTCTTCTCCGTCTTTTTCCCCCTTACAATCTCCACCTCACGTGGTGTGATGGAGCCTCTGACAACGGTGCGATCAATCTGCTGAGCAGGCTCCACTGCTTGCGCTGTTCGAAGATTCTCAAGGATCGTCTGGTAAAGATCCTGATCGGTGGGAACAGGCTCAGCCATCGGATCTTACCCTCTCACCAATCGGCTGCTAACTTGTGAGCCGAGACGGCACCAAGAACGTCACCGCCACGGGGAACATCCGGGGTTGCGGGTCGGCGAACCGAGCCCGGATCGCCTCGGTCTCCTTCTCGATCTCGCCGGGGATCTCGCCGAGCCGGCGCCGCAGGGCATCGACATTCCGCTCGAACTGCTCCTGCTCGACCGGGGCGAGGCCCGGCAGGAAGCCCTGTTGGTACTCGGGGACGTCCAGTTGGTCCCGGATGGCCCGCTCCAGCTCGCTCAGGATCGCCCGGATGTCCGACGCCTCTTTCTCGGCCCGCTCGGCAAGCATCTTCTTCAGGCCGTCCGTCCGGTTCTTGGTGCGGGCGTCGAGGGCCTGACGCAACGGCTCAGCCACATTCCGCCAGAGATTGCGCAGCTTCTTCTTCACCGCCTCGGTCGGCTGCTCGGCGGTGGTCGCGCCGAGGATGTCCTGCATCTCCTTCAGCGACCCGAACCGGGAGAACCGCCCCTCGCGGACCTGTCCCCCCGCTGCGATGATCTCCTCGTGGAGCCGCTGGCTATCGCCGCCGATGACCACCAGCCGGGCGTGGGCCACCACGGCGAGATGTTGCAACACGGAATCGGGGACCACGCGGGCCGTCACCCGGTTGAGCCGCTTGCGACCTTCTACCGACCAGACCTCGGCCCGCAAGAGCCGCAGGCTCATCTGCACGAGCCGGTGGTTGAGGTGGACCAGGGCGACGTCTTCCTCCCGCCCCTTGAACAAGGCGTGGTCGAAGACGAAGGGACGCACCTTCTCCCGCTCGTAGGGGTCGTAGAGGCTCTCGACGCACGACTCCCAGCTACCGGTGAGGGCCGGCAGCCGGAACACCGGGCAGGACTTCCGCTTCGAGTCGGGCCAGAGGCCGCGGACCTTCGCCTCCTCCAGCGGGAGCTGGCCCGCCAACTCGAGGGCGACCTCGACGACCTTCTTGACGTTCTCGGGGTCGAGCCGCAGTTCGCGCCGGGTCTCGTGCAGCTTGTCGGTCAGGGCCTTGATCTGCCTGGCCAGGTCCCGCTCGAACTTCAGCAGCCGCCGAACCGGCTCGAACTCGGACTCGGCCCGCTTCGTATCGAGCCGCGATCGACGCCCCAGCATCGCCTCCTCGACCTGCTCGGCGATCACCGGGCCGACCTTGCCGAGGTCTTCCCGAATCGCCTCCACCTTGCGCACGGCCCGCATCAGGAATTCGAGGTCGGCTTCGAGGTCGCCGACCGCCGTGTCGGCCATGCTCCGCTCGCGGTCGTTGTACCCCTTGCCGACGAAGTGTGCGATCCAGACCTGCTTCGCCTTCTGGCCGTGACGGTCGATCCGGCCGTTGCGCTGTTCCAGCCGGTTCGGGTTCCACGGGATCTCGAAGTGGATCATCCGCGAGCAATGGTTCTGGAGGTCGATGCCCTCCGAGGCCGCGTCGGTGGCCAGCAGGATGCGAACCGGGCTGCGCTGGGGGTCTGCCTGGAAGGCTGCCTTGACGCGCTCCCGCTCCTTCGAGTCCATGCCGCCGTACATCGTCATCAGCCGCTCGTTGCCGGTGAGGCCCTCGGCGGCGAGGACGCCTTGCAGCCAGTTCTGCGTGGCCCGGTACTCGGTGAAGAGGATCACCCGCTCGTCCGACCACTTGCCGCCCGGCCTGATGTTCGCGTTGAGCCAGCGGATCAACCCCCTGACCTTGGCGTCGAGCTGCGACGTGGCCCGTTCCGCCCACGCCTTCATCTCCTTCAGCAGCGCCGACTCCTCGGGCGACGGCTCGCGGAAGAGGAGGCTGGCGGCGTCGAGGGCCTCGTGGGTCGCCTCCTCGGCCTCATCATCGACCGAGTAGTCCTCGTCCACGCGGTCGATCTGACGCTGGAGGACGCCCCGGGTGGGCCTGGAGACGCCCTTCCGCTTCCTGGAGTTGCGGAGCGAGGATTCGTGCTGCTCCAGCGTGCGGCGGAAGGCGGCGGGGCTGGAAAAGAGCCGCTTCTTCAGGGTCATCAGCACGAAGTCGGTGGCGAATTTCTCGGCGTGGTCCTGGGTGTTCGTCTGCCGCAGTTCGGCGTACCGCTTCAGGGCGACGTGGATACGCTTCTCCTCGGCCGGGTAATCGACTTCGAGGGCCTCCAGCACTCGTTTGGGGAACCGGTCCTGCCCGAAGTCGTCCTTGGGCAGTTCCGACTTGAGGCGACGGACCATCACGGCGTCCCGCTGGCGGGTGAACTCCTTGGTGTCGGTGGCCATGCCGCGGGCGAACCGCTGGTTATCCAGCAGTTCCAGGAGTGCCGTGAAGCTCTCGGAGTAGCCGTTGTGGGGCGTGGCCGTGAGGAAGAGCTTATGCTCGAAGTGCGGTGCCAGGAGGCGGATCGCCCCGGTGCGGAGCGAGTCGATGGCGTACTGGCCGCCACGACCGGCCGGGCGCAGTTGTGGGCCTCGTCCACGATCAGCACGTCGTAGCGGCGGGGGTAGACCGACTCGCCCTCGGCCGGGAGCGTCTCCTTGAACAGCCGCAGGGGCCGCTCCCGCTTGAGGAAGTCGATCGAGGTGATCAGCCGGGGGAAGTGGCTCCACGGGTTGACGTGGATGCCTCGACGCCGGCGCAGATCTTTCATCAACTCGCTATCGACGATGCGGAAGTCGAGCCCGAACTTGTCCCGCATCTGGTCGCGCCACTGGACCTGGAGCGAGGCCGGGCAGACGACCAGCACCCGGCGAGCCCGGTGCCGGATGATCAGTTCGAGGGCGACGAGGCCCGACTCGATCGTCTTGCCCAGCCCGACGTCATCGGCGACGAGCAGGCTGACCCGTGGCATCTGGATGGCCCGGACCACGGGGTCGAGCTGGTAATCCTCGATGTCGATGCCCGAGCGGAACGGGGACTGGATGTTCCGCACGTCGGCGGTGGACGCGGCCCCCCATCGGACGGCGTCGAGGAAGGCGTCGAGGCGGTCGGGGGCATCGAAGCCGGTCGGCTCGGGCAGGGCGACCTTCTCGATGACATCAGCCCCCGGCTCGATCTCCCAGACGACCTGAAGCTCTTCGCCGAGGGCGTCGTCCTCCACCGAGAGCAGCGAGACGAGGTGCTGTGGCTTGTCGGGGACCGGGACCAGCGCCGGGGGCGGTAGCGTGCTCTTGTTGACCTCGCCGACCATCCAGCGCCGGGACCGAACGCTGACCAGTTGGCCTTGCTCCGGCAGTGAAGAGACTGCACCGGCCATCATGCCGCCCCGAACCGGTTTTTTCCAACGTCGATCGCCCAACCCGACATTGGGTGGTTGATTGGCTTCGATCGCCTAATCTACCCGGTCTGGCGGGACCGATCAAGGAGACGGCGAATCCTGATCGGGGAATCATCTCCTCGAGGACGAGCGGGACGTGAAGAAGGGCCCCAACGACTGGTCTTGCCTCCCCTCTCAGCCCCGGCAAGTCCCAGCTCGATAGGCCTCCGCCGGAGTCCGATCAGTAGACAGCGGCGAGTCCGGCGCATTCTAATTGTCGCTGGTCAGTCGGCAGTCATCTCGAGTCGGTTGGGCACTCAGGCGGACGCCTGCGGCATTGAATGCGATCATAAATCAATCCGCCCTTGTAAACAATAGTTTACCGACAAGACGCCTACCGGTCGGCTACCTTTCGGCCCATGATGGGCGAGGAGTTACGGAAAGCACGCGAGCGGGCCGGACTGACCCAGGAACAGCTTTCGTTCCGGGCTGGGCTGTCGCGCCGTACGTCAGCCAGCTCGAGCGGAACCTGAAGTCGCCGACGGTGGCCACGTTGTTCCTGATCTGCGATGCGCTCGAAGTCCGGGCGGCGGATGTAGTCAGGCGGGTCGATGCCGCGAGGAAGCGGAAGCCGAGTCGGTGAATTCGGCCTCCGGCAAGACCTTTACTTTGAGTGGGTCGGCGTCGAAACGCAATCAGGATCCAGAGGCGTCACGCGACACCTTCGACCGGCTGGGGAGCAGAAACCCGGACTACGGTTTAGACCGCAGGACGGCAGATGTGTACCATAGAGGTGATGACGCCCGCGTGAGCGGGCGAATGGATCATGGCCGAAAGGAGTTGGATCATGAGATCGCGAATCACCTTGGTGGCGGTCGTGCTGGGCCTGGCCGTTGCGGGCGTAACGCTGGCACGGCAACAGCCCGGCGATTCACCCCGGGGTCGGGGACAGGGGAATGGACCCGTCCCGGCGGCCCTTGAGAACGCCCGGCAGCTACGTGCTCAGGTTGCCGAACTCCGTGCCGAGGTGGAATTGGGGGAGATTCAGCACGACGTGGACAAGGCCATGCTGTCTGAGATGATGAAGGAAGTGGAGCAGGCCCAGTGGAAGGAAGCGTCGAAGCCGATCCAGCAGGCCGATTCGAACGGCGGGCGAACCGTCGAGAATCAAGCCTCTGTCGTGCGAGGGCATAAGCCGAAAGACAGGATCGGCATTGTCGAGGCAGAGGTTCAGCATATGAAGGAAAGGTTTCGTGAACGGGCTGTCAAACTGCACGGGATGAAGTTTGCGTTGGCAGACCTCGAGGAGCGGCTTGCCAACGGGTGGAGCCGGTGACAATTTCGCGGAAGGCAAGCTGCCCGAGTGCCCACGAACCGAGGGCACGGCAGCGTCGAGGCATCGGATTCTCTCCCATCACTGAGGTCAAGATGTGCTCGATCCAACCGATGGACGCTCTAGATCACCGCGCCGCCGTCCACCATCAACGACTGCCCGGTGATGCAACGCGCCTCGTCGGAGGCGAGAAACACCGTCGCCCAGCCGATATCGTCCGGCGTTTGTTCGCATCCCATCGGTACGATCGCGGCAACCCGCTTCTCGAAGACTTGCCGAGCGGTCATCTCACGGAATGCCGGGTTGGTCTCGGCAATGTCCCGGGCCAGATCCTGCCAGAAGCCCGTCCAGAGCATCCCGGGACAGATGGCATTGACCGTCACGCCATAGGGTGCCAACTCCTTGGCCACGATCCGCGTCAGGATGATGACACCTCCTTTGGCCACCGAGTAGGGCGGCATGGTGAGGGACGCCAGCGGCCCGGCGATCGAGGCGATATTGATGATCCGCCCGGCCCGTCGCTCGATGAAGTAAGGCGCGATCGCCTTGCACATCAGGAACACGGACTTGACGTTGACGTCGAAGGCCTGATCCCAATCCGACTCGAGATTCCGGGTGAATGGCAGGCCGGGTGGCGAGGCGACCCCGGCATTGTTCACGACAATGTCAATCCGACCCAGGTCCACCTTGATGCGGTCGAGGCTCGCCCGGATGTCGGCCTCTCGAGTGACATCGCAACGGAGACCGATGGCCGCTGGGCCGAGCGCCTGAACCTCTCGGGCTACGCTCTCGGCGCTTCTTCCTGAAGATCGGGGACGGCGATATCCGCGCCCTCCCGTGCGAGGCAGAGTGCGATCCCTCGGCCGATCCCGGAGCCGCCCCCCGTCACCACCGCCACCTTCCCGGCGAGCCTCATCGAATCGTCCTTTTGCACCTGGTGCCCGATAAGACGGGGGTTGGTCTCGATCCCGCGGCATTACTCGGCGCGACCGCGCTGACTCAGGCAGACACGTTCGGTTGATGGTAGCCGATCCCGATCGTTGAGGCCAAGGTGGATGCGCCGGACCAGTAGGCATTTCGGGTCCAACAGTTCGTCAGGGGCCCTCGAACCAGTCCGGCGGAATCTCGAGCGACCAGACCTCGCTGCTCAACGGCTGGGCGTGGCCGCCTGCGACCCAGATCTTGTCGTGGAAGACATAGGCGGAATGCTCGTGGCGTTCCTTCCAGACCACGTTCGAACGGAGCTGAGTCCACTCTCGGCCGTCGCGCGAGTGCCAGACGTCGCCCCAATTCCGCGAAGGGTTATTGGACCAGCCCCCCAGGACCCACATCCGGTCGCGGTGGACGACCGCGGAGAACCAGATCCGGGGGTCCCACGGGGCGTGGTCGGTCACCTGCTGCCAGTGTACGCCGTCCGTCGAGGACCAGACGTCATTCAACGCGCTGGTACTTCGGGACGTAGTTGCCGCCGCCGATCACCCAGAGTTTGCCGTCATGCACGACCGCGGCGTGATACGGCGCGCGGCGACCAGGGGGCACTCGCGGTTTCTCGCCTCCACTCCTTGCCGTCGGCGGAGGACCAGACGTCGTTCTTCAGGCTCGCGTCATCGCCGAAGTAGTAGTCCTCCGTACCGCCGAGGATCCACATGCGGCCCTTGAAGACCACGGCCCCGGCGGCGATGCGCGGGCTCCAGCCGGCGTTCTTCGTCACCATCGTCCAGTTCACGCCGTCGGTCGAGGACCAGACCTCGCCGCTGGCGCCGTGGCCGGGAAGCCGGCCGTCATACCAACCTCCCATGAGCCACATGCGGCCGTCGAAGCTGAGGGTCATCGGCAGGTCGCTGGACTTCCACGGGGCCTCTTTCGTGGCGAGCGTCCAGGTCGCACCGTCCGGGGAACTCCAGACGTCTCGGGGCGGCGCGGTGAAGGAATCGAACCATCCGCCGAGCAGCCAGAGCCTGTCCTTGTAAACCACCTCGCCGCTGGAGTCGCGCGCCTGCCACCCCGCCCTATCGGTGACCTTCACCCAGTCGAGCAGACGGTCATCCCCTCGCGACGAGCCGGAGAAGAGGAAGAGTACGCCCAGGATCGTTCCCAACCATCGCATGTCGAAAGTCCCTCCACGGGCGAGATCGCGATCTTGCGCCCTCGCCACGCACGCATTGTTGAGCATCCGCCGGCCGCAAGCAAGTGGGGAACCCGGGTCGACTTCGCGCCGGCCGGGGGCGGGAGAATGCATTGCGCCGCGCGGGTGTTAGAATCGAGCGTCACTCGTCCCGGAAACTCGACCTCGAGGAAGTCGCATGATTCGCTCCAACGCCGCTGCCACCCGGTTGGCTTTCGGTTGGCTCATCGCGATGGCGGGTGCCGGCTCGGTCTCGGCCCAGCCGGAGAAGGATGTCTGGTGGGTACGGGTCGTCGAAGACGACCGCGCCATCAAGGTCGAGACCGACAGGCTGGAAGCGGTCATCCCCAAGAAGGAGCCCAAGCATTGGATGACCGGCATCGAGAAAGGGTCGTTCCTCGACAAGGCCACTGGCTTCCGCGAAGTCGGGGATGGCCTGATGGTCGTCGACTGGCTCATGGAGCCGGGCAGCGACGAGGCCTGGAGCGACAAGGTCATCGCCCCGGACGGGAACGGCGTCGGGCGTTATTCCTGGTACGCGAACGAGACCGACCCGGCGCGGCGATCGTATACCCTCCTGTCCCACGGCAGCAGCCACCGCAAGCGCATGATCGAGGGTCCCCAACTCTGCCATCGGATGAAGCCGGTCCGTCCCGAAATCATCCGCGGCCAGGATTTCGTCGCGGTGAAGACGACCTACAACTTCGAGTACGCCGCCCCCGGCCGGAAGCCGGGATCGCGGTGGACGCAACTGATCGTCTTCCCCAAGGGCGAGCGGTTCTTCGTCCTGATGGACCGGATCGACAGCGTGAACGACTCGGAAGAATGTTCCTCCGCAACGACACGCCGGGCTGCATCCGTCACGAGAAGGGAGACACGTTCAGCGAGGTCTACCTCAGCTATCTGAGCGGGCCGAAGGGCGTCCGCATCCCGTCGAGCGAGTTCTTCGCCCCGTTCCCGCCCGACCTGAAGTTCGGCTACCGGCGCGACACGCACCGGACTCCCGAGCACTTCATCCGCGCCTATCACCTGCGCGACAGGCAGACGGGCAAGGACGGTCCCTGGCTGGCCGGGCTGACGCTCGATCCCGCGGTCGTGTACGAGGCGTGGTGCAGCCAGCGTCCCGGCGGGATCATCGTGATGATCGAGGAGATCCATGGCAGGCCCGTAAAGGCCGGCGAGTCCTTCAGCGCCGCCCACATCGTCGGCTACTTCGACACGATGGAGCAGATGCACGCGGTGTACGACCGGTACAAGGGGTACACCGCGCTGACCGCCGATGCGTCGGGATGGCGCCTGTCGAAGTAGTGCCGAACCCCGAGCGGCGTGAATCTCCAGCACGACGACTTCCTCGTGATGTGAGCCTGTTCCGAAATCCAATACGAGCCCCCCTTCGGGGCTTTTCGGGACAGGCTCTCAGTCCTTCGGCACGGCCTTCAAGAGGGTGACCGGCTCGAGGACCAGGCCGCCGCGAAAGACCTTGGAAATTGCGCGTGTGTTGGCGATCGATTCGAGAGGGTTCGCATCGAGCAGGACGAGGTCCGCGAGCTTGCCAGGCTCGATCGTGCCGAGCCGGTCGGCCTGCCCGAGCGCGCGTGCGTTGTGGAGCGTCGCACATCGCAGCGCCTCGGCCGGCGACAGGCCGGATTCGACGAGTAGTTCCAGCTCCTGGTGCATCGAAAAGCCGGGGGGAACGAACGGTTCCGGCGTGTCGGTGCCGGCGAGCAGCGGCACGTCCGCCCGGTGGAGCATCCCGGTCAATTGCTGATACTTACCGAATTCGCCGCGACGGGTCGCGAGCGTCTCGGGCCGCAGGTTCGAGCGCAGTCTTGTAGGCCATTCCAGTGGCGGAGCAGGCGCGCGGCACGACGGCGTTATCAGGGTGATCTGAGTATGCCGGTTGGTCGTTCAGCAGGATCATGTTGCGGAAAACGACGAGCGTGGGATCGACGAACGTGCTGTCTCTGGGCGAGCGCGGCGATCAACTGCCTTCGCCTTCGGGTTGTCGAGGTCCAGGGTGGACACGATGGTCGGGCCGTCGGGATTCCTCGGGCGGGATGATGTAGTTGAAGACCGACCAGATGTGTTCCAGCGCATCGATGCCGTCCGCCACGGCGTCCTGCGCCGCGTAGGCCCCGAGGTGTCCCGCGACCCGAAGTCCTCGCTTGTGGCCCTCGATGACGACCGCGCGGCCGATCTCGCGGGGTGTCCCGACGTAGATCTTGAGGGAAGTGACACCCCAGCCCGCCATCTCGTCCACGAACTCCGAGACTTTGGCCACGTCGGTCACGGCGCGGCCGATGTCGCGATGAAACGGCGGGTCTCGGTCGATCAACGGGCTGCATCGAAAGACGCGAGGGGCCTTTTCGGGGAACGCCTCGGCGAACCGCGGCGACGAGCGTTTCCGCCACGATCTCGTCGCCGATGTCCCGGACCGAGGTCACTCCCGCGGCCAGGAACAGCGGCAGGACCTCGTCGCCCGTCACCTTGCAAGAATCGAGGACATGCACCAGGTGGACGTGGGCGTCGATCAGGCCCGGGAATGAGGAACTTGCCGTTCGCCTCGATGATTGTCGCTCCGGGAGGCGTCTCGACGGGGTTCTCGGGCGTCCCGATGGCGCGGATCTTCCCTCCGTCGAGGACCACCGTCCGATCCGCAAGCATCTTCCCGCCGGCGACGTCCAGCACCGAGCAGCCGCGGATCACCACGGACGGGGGCGTTCCTCGGACCGCGCCCCTGGAGCGGGGCCACAGAGGCCAGGGCGATCAATGCCGACCACGATGAGCGATTCATGAGTGTGCGCGGCCTCCGGTGGTCGCCTGCGGGGGGCGAACCACGAGCTCCGGAATCGGGCGGCCGTCGGGCAGGGCGGGGACTGGCCGGCCGGTCCTGTCCTGGAGAGTATCGAGTTCGCCGCGTCGATGCCAAGGTGGTGGTAGATCGTGGCGAGGAAGTCGCGCACCCCGACGCGACGGCGGGTCACGTCGGCCCCGTGGCGATCGGTCGCGCCGATGACCTGCCCGCCCGCGATTCCGCCCCCGCTCAAGAGCAGCGAGACCGCGCGGGGCCAGTGGTCGCGGCCCGGCTGCGTCACGCCCGAGGCCGAGTCCTTGGCGTAGCTGATCCTCGGCGTGCGGCCAAACTCGCCGGTCACCACGACCAGCACCCGGCGGTCGAGGCCGCGCGCGTGGATGTCCTCGATGAGGGCGGCTCACCGCCTGGTCGAAGTAGCGGCACGCGCTTCATGGCATCGAAGACGTGGTGGTTGACCGCGTGGTCGTCCCAGTTGCCCACCCGGCCGCAAAGCGGGCCGTCGAGACTGGTCGTCACCAGGTCCACGCCGGCCTCGACCAGTCGGCGGGCCAGCAGGCAGTGCTGGCCCCAGGTGTTCCGCCCGTAGCGGTCGCGGAGCCGGGGGTCTTCGAGATCGAGGTCGAAGGCCCGGCGCGTCTCGGGGCCGGTGAGGAGCGCATACGCCTGCTGCTGGAAGGCGTCGAAGGTCTCCGACTTCATCCGGTCATCGAACCCGCGTCGAAGCCGGTCGAATTGCGTCGCGAGGTTCCTGCGACCGCCGAGCCGGTCGATCTCCGCCGGGTCCCTGAGGCCCAGCTCGGGGACGCGTGAAGCTTGGCGAGTTCGGGTCGCCGTACACGGAGAACGGCTCGCAAGCGGGGCCGAGGTAGGCCGGGCCGAGATAGGGGATCGGGTTGACGCCCACGTAGGCCGGCACCCGGCGGCCCGGATCGGACCGGACCCGGTTCGCTATGCACATCAGGTCGGGGTGATCGGGCTTGAGCTTGAGCACCTGTTCTGGGTGTCCCGTGAACATTTGCTGGTTGCCCTGCTGGTGGCAGAACCCCGTGTGCGACAGCGAACGGAGGAGAGCAAACCGGTCGGCAACCGCGGCGTGGAGCGGCAGGAGTTCGCTGACGCGGACGCCTGTCGGCCTTCGTGGCGATCGAGCCGAACGGCCCGCGGATCTCGGCCGGGGCGTCGGGCTTGGGGTCGTAGGTCTCCAGGTGGCTTGCCCCGCCCTGGAGCCAGACCACGAGGAGAGCGGTCCGCTCGCTGGCCGCGCCGGTCGCCGCCCGTGCCCGGCGCGCGAACAGCTCGGGCAGTGTGAGACCTGACAGGCCCGCGAGCCCCGCGCGGAGAAACTCTCGTCGTCGCATTCGGATGGCTCCGGGTGCCGGCGTCTCGCCGGGCCCACATTCTCACGGCCCGCCACGGATCGGAATTCGGCTTCGATGTTAAACAATCGTTTGCCGGCCGCCTGACGCGAGTGGCGATCGAGCCGGTCCACGCCGGAGCTATGCGGCAATCTCGTGCGGCTCGAGTTCCTGTTGCGGACAGCGGCACTGGTCGGCTTCGAGTTTCCTGCATGATCCCGAACGGCGAGGATCGTCTCCGACGGAGCATCTCTCCGGACACGATTCTACCCGCGCGCCCGTCGATTCAAGCGGCCGTCGGGCGGTTGTTCCCGCTTGCGAACTGGCCAGTCTTTCTCCGACAATCGATCGTTCCGAGGGCGAAGGGTCGCCGGACGAAGAAGTTCTGGATCGTGGGGACACTCAGAATGAGGCACCCGTGGCACAACTGAACCGACGAGATCGGCTGCAAGCGTCCGCGGCGGGTGCATTGAAAGCGACAACGCCGCAAGATGGTGAGCACGACGGTGTCCGGCGGAGCCGACGGGCTTCCTGGTCCTGACCGATAACCACCGCGAGCCCGAGCCGATCCGTTCGCAAGAAGTGGCGCATAGGGAGGCGAGCAATGAGGCGTGGCGTGGTAATTCTCCTCGGTGTCGTTGGCCTTCTCACGGCGGTCACACCGACCAGGGGCCAAACCGGGGGTGCCCCCGGGCCCGAGCTCCCGAGAGTGGTGCTCGTCGGCGATTCGATCCGACTGGGCTACGCGGCCCGGGTTGCCGAGCGGCTCGCGGGTAAGGCGGTCGTCATCAGCCCGCCGGAGAACGGCGGCGACAGCGCCAACGTGCTCGCCCATCTCGACGAGTGGGTCCTCCGGCAGAAGCCCGACGTCGTGCATCTGAACTGCGGCCTGCACGACCTGAAGCGATCCAAGGCCGACGGGCACCATCAGGTCGAGCTCGATCGATACGCCGAGAACCTGCGGCGGATCGTCGCCCGCATCCGCGAAGGGACCGACGCCGCGCTGGTCTTCGCCGACACGACCCCCATCCTGGACGAGCGGCACGCGAAGCGGGGCGCGGACTTCGACCGGACCGAGGCCGACGTGCGGAAGTACAACGCCGCGGCCATCGCGATCATGGGCGAGCTCGGCGTGCCCGTCCACGACCTGCACTGGGTGGTCGAGCAGGGAGAATCCGGAGACGATGCTCGGGCCCGACGGGACCCATTACACGGCCGCCGGCTCCGATCGGCTCGCCGAGGCGGTTGCCGATTGCGTGCTTCGCCAGGTGACGGTCCGCCGCTATCGGCCCTTGCCGCGGCCGGCCTCCGGGCCCGAGGCCGCCGCGGAGTACCGCGAGGCCGCCGCCCGCCGCGATGCGCTGGTCCCCGAGGCCTACCGGCGGCTCAAGGTCGGCGAGTTCCGCATCCCGGCGGACGCCGGCGCCTGGAAGGAGCAGCGGCCGACGGTCCTCCGGACCGTCGTCGATTCGCTCGGCGACCTGCCGCCCCGGCCCTCACCCTCGCGAGCCCGGATCATCTCCCGAGAGCTCCGCCCGGGCTACACGCTCGAAAAAGTCGCCCTCAGCAACGGCGTGGACGGCGAGGTGACGGCGCTGCTGCTCGTCCCGGAGGGCCGGAAGGGGCCGGTGCCGGCCATCCTCTGGCTCCACTCCTCGACCCCCGACAAGACGCAGGTGATCATCCCCGGGACCAACGGCGGCGCGGAGTCGCTCGGGGGAGGCCTTCGTGCGGGCGGGCTATGCGGTGCTCTCACCCGACTCCTACTGGCACGGCGACCGCGCCGGCACCGGGCCGTCGGGCCCGGCGGAGTCGGGCCGGGCCGAGCAGGAGGACCTGTTCAAGCTCAACCTGTGGCTCGGCCGCACCCTCTGGGGCATGTTCGTCCGGGACGACCAGGTCGCGCTCGACTACCTCTGCAGCCGCCCGGAGGTGGACGCCTCCCGCATCGGCGCCACCGGCATGAGCATGGGCAGCACGCGTGCCTGGTGGCTCGCCGCGGTGGACGAGCGGGTCGCGGCCGTGGTGGCCGTGGCCTGCCTGACCCGCTACCAGAACCTGATCGCCCACGGCGAGCTCCGCCAGCACGGCGTCTACTACTTCGTCGAACGGCCTGCTGAGGCACTTCGACACCGAGGGGGTGCTCGCGCTGATCGCGCCCCGGCCGTTCCTGGCGCTGACCGGGGAGCTGGACGCCGGCTCGCCGGCCGACGGGGTCCGTGCCCTCGAGCGGGCCGTCGGGGCCACCTATCAGGCGCTGGGGGCGGGCGATCGCTTCCGGAGCATCCTCTACCCGGAGATCGGTCACGCCTACACGCCGGAAATGCGGGCGGAGATGCTCACCTGGTTCAGGCGCTGGCTACGTCCCGAAGGGGTTACTTCACCCGAGCCCCGCTGACTGTCGGCACGACGCCCGGCCGCAACCGCCCTACTCGACGAACGCCTTACCCGCGCCGCGGTGCTGGCGTGGGCAGGGCTGGCCAGCAGCTCGGCGGCAAGCCGTAAGCGCTTGTCTCCACCTCGGCCGCCAGGACCTCGGTCCAGTCCATGCCGGCGGCCTTGAGCTCTTGGCCCGCACGTAATGCCGCAGCGACGGGTGACGGACCCGATGCAGATTGGCGGCAAACCACTGGTAGATCTCCGGGTAGTCGAACCACTTACTCGCTTGCGCGTGCACCTACGCCGGGCTGGAAGAAGAGCACATGCCTCCGGTCCTGGAGATCGCTGCACCTTCGATGGACTTCGTCCGCCGGATGCAGGCCCAGGGCGTCACTCCTGGAGGTCACCACCAACCACCCCAAGGTATACAGGTGTTCTGATCGATGCTGGCATGACTTCGGCCACGGTCGCACGAGACCTGTCCGAACTCCGCGATGTCTACGTCCATCACCCGGGAAGTCCTGACACACGGCCTTCAGTCCGAATCCGTGACACCTCAAGAAAACGCCGTCCGGGACCTGTCGCTTAATACGTTCTAAATCCACGGCCTCTGGCCGTGCGACCCGAAGAGCTTCGAGCGATCCGACGTGCATCCTCCGTCAATAACATAGGCTCCTCCTTCCAGGAAGGCCCCGTGGGGCAGGAAGGAGGAGCCGATGCACGAATGGCAGAGCTTGTCCCATGTGAGGTGGGAGTGCAAGTACCACGTGGTGATCATACCGAAGTACCGCCGGAAAGTCTTCTACGGAAGGCTGCGGCATCAGATCGGCCCAATCCTTCGGGACTTGTGCCGTCAACGCGGAGTCGAGCTGTTGGAAGAGCATGCGATGCCTGACCACGTCCACCTGTGCCTGAGCATTCCACCCAAGTACAGTGTGGCGCATACGATCGGATTCCTGAAGGGCAAGAGCGCGGTTCGCATCCATCGGGAGTTGCTTCACGAGCGTCGGATGACGGGCCTTCATTTCTGGGCAACGGGTTACTGCGCGAGCACAGTGGGCCTTGATGAGGCTCGGGTGCGGCAGTATATCCGAGACCAGGATGAACGGGACCGTCGCCAGGGTGAGTTGAACTTCGAGTAAGACCAACGGCCCCAACGGGGCCTTCCTGACTGATCGCCCCCAACGGGGGCTTCATCACGTGGAGAGCCCCGGTGGGGCTTTCCGAACCACAGCCCCCAGCGGGGGCTACCTGACCTAAACGGCCCCCTCGGGGGGCCTTCCTAATGCCACGGCCTTTGGCCGTGGTCTGATGATTACTGGTCGGACGAGATGACCTCGCCTCCCGCCTTGGTGCCCATCGCCCACCACACGGGAAGGCTGATCGTCTGCTTGATGAAGTGCACGCGAGCCATCGCCGAAGCAGACGTTGACGCCGCCGGGGTGGCGGCTCTGGGCCGTCCAGGCGCCACTCAAGAGGTGGCCGCCAGTGCCGTCGATGCAGGAAAAGGTATTGGGGGCCATGACGTGATTGTAGATGGTCCCGTAGGGCATGATGGCGAGCCACCAGTAACCGCCGACCGGCCCGGAGGGCCCCCAGGGGGGCGAGGGGCCGCCCGGAGGCTGACCGGCGAGCATGACGGCGGGCCCGCCGCTGGCCTGGCACAACTGGTTATAGTACTGCGTGGGCGACAATCCGCCGCGCGCCCCGGCCTGGGTTGGGTCCAGCGAGGGGTCGAGCCCCGGCAGGGTGGGATTGTTCGGGTTTACGTAGTTGTTACCGGGGTAGGTCGGTGTCAAGACCGCGACGGAGGTCGCTGTCGGTGTCTTGGCCTGGTACCCGGAGTTGTTTCCGGTACCCACGCCATAGCACCGCTCGCTGAACGCCGATGTGTTGCTCAAGCCGTCCGTGACCATGGCGAACCTGACGATGGGTTCATCCGAGCCGTAGCCCGCCGGGGTGGGCACTGTCGCCGACCCGCCAACATGGCCAAGAGCCCGTCGGGCGACGACAGGCAGCAGCCCGCCGGAGCGGCGCCGAAGGAGGCGGCATAGCTGACCGGACCAAAGCCGGTGGAGAGCATCGACGGGTCGTCGCTCGGGCAGTTCAGGACGTTGAGCGTCAGTACTGCACGGTCGAGTTCTCCGCGCTGGGCTTCGCCGCGGCGTGGCCGGTGTCGGTAAAGTTGATGCTGTTGAAAACCACCGACTGCTCGAAGTTGTTCAGAAGCAAGGGAAATGCACCCCAATCGTTGTTGTTGAAGGGCCCGTGTCCCCAAGGCAAACACGAATTCGCCGACTCATAGTTGTGCATCGCCAACCCGAGCTGCTTGAGATTGTTCGTGCACTGCGCCCGACGTGCCGCCTCGCGCGCCGCCTGGACCGCCGGCAGCAAGAGGGCGATCAGGACCGCGATAATCGCGATGACGACCAGCAATTCGATCAGCGTGAAACCCGCTCGGCCGTCCCATGTGCCCGGGACGACGGTCGCTCGACCAGGCGCGTGACATGGCTCTACGACTCCCTGAGATGATGGTGATTGCAAGCACGTCCCTCGACGAAAAATAGACTTGTTGCGACGGTGATGTATCTCAGCCCTGGCCTCGCGGCGTAAGGGCCAGGACCGCCGCTTTGTTGGTGAGGACCGCATAAGCACCATCGCTAGCCGGTGATTATTATGAGGGAAGGAGCCTGGTGCAAGCCTCTTGTCATTTTATGGCCAGTGGGGATCCAGGCGGACGGTCGAGAGCGGTCGCCGCTCGGAGGCCGCTTGATAATTACGGCCCCAGCGGTCATCCTGCATGCCCTGGGACGAGACCGGACCGTTTTCACGAGGAGCCACATCATGAAACTCGGGGCGGCGTTTTTCTCCGGCCTGGCGATCGGGCTGGTCATGCTGGGATTTGCGAGACACGGATCGACTGAGGACAGGCCGGAGACGCCGATCGGCCCGGACCATCCACCAAGGACCAAGAAGTGAAGATCATCGGCTTCGAGACGTTCCTGGCCAACGCCGGGCTGCGGAACTACCTGTTTATTCGCCTGCGCACCGACACCGGGCTGACGGGCGTCGGCGAGGCGACGCTCGAGTGGCAGGAGCGGACCGTCCAGACCATCGCGCACGAGTGGGTCGAAGGCCGGGTGCTGGGCCGCGACCCGTTCGACGTCGAGGCGGTGATCGGCGGGATGATCCGCGACCAGTATCAGGGCGGATCGACGGTGATGACGGCGATCAGCGGCGTCGAGATCGCGCTCTGGGACATCATCGGCAAGGCGACGAACCAGCCGGTCTACCGGCTCCTCGGAGGCCGATGCCACGCGCGCATTCCGGCCTATGCCAACGGCTGGTACGGCGGGGCTCGCACGCCCGCCGACTATGCCGAGCGGGCGCGTCTGGCCGTGGCACGCGGCTATCGGCGCCTGAAGTTCGACCCGTTCGGGACCGCCTGGAAGGTCCTGACGCGGGAGGATGTCGAGGCGGTCGTTGACGTGGTGGCGGCGGTCCGTGAGGCGGTCGGCGCCGGCGTTGGCCTGATGATCGAGTTCCACGGACGGCTGGGCGCGGGGACCGCGATTGACATGATCCGACGGCTCGAGCCGTTCCATCCCGCCTGGTGCGAGGAACCCGTCGCACCGGAGAGCCTCGAGCTCCTGGCCGAGGTCAAGCGATCGGCCGACTGCCCGATCGCGGCGGGGGAGCGGCTCTATACCCAGGCCGACTTCTATCGCCTGACGGCCCTCCGCGCCGTCGACGTCGTCCAGATGGACCTCGCACACTGCGGGGGCATCCTCGCCGGCAAGAAGGTCGCGGCGATGGCCGCCCCGCAGGACATCCTGGTCGCGCCCCATTGCTCGATCGGGCCGGTCGCCCTGGCCGCCTGCCTCCATTTCGACGTCTCCACGCCGAACTTCCTGATCCAGGAAGCCTTCGCCGAGTTCGACGTCCCCTGGCGCAACGACCTGGTCGGCGGATGGAATCCCATCAAGGATGGCGAGTTCCTCCTGGGTGATGCACCCGGCCTGGGCCTGGAGCTCGACGAGCAGGCCATCGCCGACCATCCCTATGTCCCCAACGCCTTCCCCAGCCTGTGGGACGGCGATTGGCAGACGAAGTTCACACAGGATCGGAGTGGTCAATAGTCAGTGGTCAGTGGTCAGAAGAAGACGGGTGCAGAACAGGGATCTCGTGTGTGTAATCTGCAATTTGCAATCCGCAATTGCAATCCGCAATCTGTAATGAGGATGGTTCCCTTGCGTATCTTCCGCATCGCGATGACAGGTGACTTCCTGGACGAGTCGGGTGGCGTCGCGTATGGCGACATCGGCCTGGCACGGCTGGAGGGTTGCCCTTACGTCCGCTGGCACTTCCTGACGGACCTGGCTCCGAAGCCGGGCGATTCCACATACTGGTCGAGGCTCTATTCGCTGGAAGTCACGCCGGAGCACATCCAGGACGTAGACGGGCTGGTGGTGCTCCGCCCCTGGGTGAAGCGGAGCACGTTCGCGAACGGTGCGGAGGACCTCGTCGTGATCGGCCGCTCGGGTGCCGGCTACGACAAGATCGATCTGGCCGCCTGCACCGAGCACGGCGTTGCGGTCTTCAACGCCCCGATGGCGCTGAACCATTCGACGGCGTCGTCGGCCTTGCTCTTCATGCTTGCGCTGGCCAAGCGTTTGCCGGATCAGGAGCGGGTCGTGCAGGATGGACGCTGGGACCGTCAGGCGGCCGTGATGGGGACGAGATTCAGGGCCGGACGCTCGGCATCATCGGCCTGGGTCATAGCGGCCGGGAACTTGTGCGGCTGGTCGCACCCTTTGACATGCGCATCCTCGCCTTCTCGCCGCATGCCGACCCGCAAGTGGCCCAGGCGATGGGCGTCCGTCTCACATCGCTGGAGGAGGTCTTGCGCGTAGGCGGACTTCCTCAGCCTGCACTGCCGGCTGACCGACGCGACCCGTCGGATGATTGGAGGTTCGCAGTTGGCCCTGATGAAGCCGACGGCGTATTTCATCAACGTGGGACGGGGCGAGCTGGTTGATCAAGCGGAGCTGGCCGCCGCGCTGCGCGAGCGGAGGATCGCCGGGGCCGGCCTCGACGTCTTCGATGTCGAGCCGCTCCCGCTCGACGATCCCCTGCTCCAGTTGGACAATGTCATCCTGACGCCGCACTGGTCGGCGTCAACGTCTGACGTCTGGAAGGCGACGGGCAAGGCCATGGCCGAAGGGATGCTCCTGCGCCGCGCAGGGGTGAACGGCCCGAGAACATCGTCAATCCCGAGGTGCTCGATCAGCCGGAGTTCCTGGTGAAACTATCGCGGTTCGAGGAAAACACGGTTCAGGAGAGACGGTCAGTTGGGACGAACTGACGATCCGCCGCTCTGGTCGGCGACCATTGGACCAACGGAGAGAAAAATGAAAATGTGCAACGTTTTCCATTCAACGCGAATCCGGGTCGTTTGCCTTCTCACGGTTGCAATCGCCATCGCCACTGGCGTTGTAGTACGCTCCGCCGTCGCGAGAGACGATGACGCCGATCTCCTCAAGGAGGCTCGGCGTCTCTTCCAACCGCTCCCGAAGGACATGGCGACCGCGGAGTTCCCCGTTACGCCGCAGCGCGTCCGCCTGGGTCGCACGCTGTTCTTCGACCCGCGCATTTCCGTCGACGGCACCGTGAGCTGCTCGCGATGTCATCTCCCCGCTCTGTATGCCACGGACGGGCTGCCGAAGTCGGTGGGCGTGCATGGCCAACTCGTTCCTCGGAACGCTCCGACGGTGCTGAACGCGGGGCTTTACTTCAAGCAGCACTGGGACGGCCGGTTTGCGAATGTCGAGGAACAGGCCAAGAAGGCCTTGCTGGGGCCGGCCTTCGGCAATCCAGACTACTTGGCCGCGATGGCGCGGGTGAAGGCGATCCCCGGCTACGCCACGATGTTTCAGCAAGCCTTCCCCGACGCGGCCGAGCCCGTATCGGAGGACAACTGGGGCAAGGCCATTGGGGCCTACGAGCGCACGCTCGTCTCGCCGTCCCGGTTTGACGACTATCTGGGCGGCAAGTCCGACGCCCTCTCGGTGGCCGAACGCAAGGGATTGCGGACGTTCATCGATACCGGCTGCATCGAGTGTCACAACGGGCCGGCACTCGGGGGACTCGGGTTCCGGAAGTTCGGCGTGGTTTCCGACTACTGGAAGGCGACCGGCAGCAAAGACGTCAACAAGGGCCGGTTCGGCGTGACGAACGATCCCAATGACCTCTACAAGTTCAAGGTTGCCGGACTAGGCAACGTCGCGATGACGCCGCCCTACTTCCACGACGGCGCGGTCGACACGTTGCCGAGGGCCGTTCGGATCATGGCAAAGGTCCAGCTCGACACCGATCTCTCCGACTCCGAGGTCAACGCGATCTCGACCTTTCTCGGGAGCCTGACCGGTACGTTGCCAGAAGGATTCGAGCGCCGCCGGTGCTCCCGGCCGGTGGCTTCGGGACGCCGTCTTCGGCTCCCTCTCGCGAACGGACAAGATGAGTTTCCTTGATTCCAGAATTGCTTGGGGCGGGCATCGCGCCTGTCGAGTCGACCTGAGGATGCTTGGATTGGCAGATTCCCCGTTTCTCTTGTACAATTCCAGGAGACCCCAAACAACTCGAGTGGGCACGGCCATGAATACGATTGAAACGCTTCCCGCCCCGTCTTGCCTTCTCCGCCCGAGGACAAATTTCGGAGCGAACAACGGGCTTTCCACGGACTCTTGCCCGAGCTCTTGCGGACTTACCGCGATCAGTATGTGGCGATCCACGAGGGGCAGGTCGTGGAGTCGGGTGCAGATAAGATCGAGGTAGCCGAGCGTGCCTATGCGCGGTTCGGCTACATTCCCATCCTTGTAACCCTGGTGACGGACCAGCCGCAGAAGCCCATCCGCATTCCTTCGCTGCGGTTGGTTGGCAATCGGCCTCCTGAAGGTCAGGCATTCCAGCTTGACCTCAAGGTTCTGTGAGGCTGGAAAGCCTGATGACCTTTCTTGCCGGAGTCATATCGGCATGCCGCGATGGGGATTCATCGGTTCGGGGAAGATGGCGACCGCGCTGGTCAAGGGCATGCTCCGCGCCGGGATCGCAACGGCCGAGTCGATCTGCGCCAGCGACCCATTACCGGCGGCCCGGACCGGCTTACAGTCCGATACAAGTATCGCCGTCTTCGATTCGAACCTCGCCGTGGCCGAGCGGAGCGACGTCCTGGTCCTGGCCGTCAAGCCCCAGAGCATGCGGCAGGTGTTGGACCACCTCCGACCGGCCATGACCCCCGCGCATCTGATCGTCTCGGTCGCGGCGGGGATTACCATCGGCTCGATCGACGAAGGACTGGGACAAAGCGGCCGGATCGTCCGGGTCATGCCCAACACGCCGGCCCTGGTCGGTGAAGGTGCCTCGGCTTATGCGATGGGTCCTCGGACCGTCCCGGAGGACGAGGCCATCGTCAAGCGTTGTCTGGAATCGGTCGGGCGCGCGGTCCGTGTTCCCGAGTCGTTGCTCGACGCAGTGACCGGCCTGTCGGGGAGCGGACCGGCCTTCGTCTACCTGATGATCGAGGCACTCAGCGACGGCGGGGTCCGCGTTGGCTTGCCGCGCGATGTGGCCACGCTCCTGGCGGCCCAGACCGTGCTGGGCGCCGCGATGATGGTCCGTGATACCGGCGAGCATCCCGGCGTACTCAAAGACCAGGTGGCCTCGCCGGGCGGAACAACCATCGCCGGTCTGCATGCCCTGGAGCGCGGCGGCCTCCGGGCGGCCCTGATGGATGCCGTCGAGGCGGCCACGCATCGCTCGGCCGAGCTGGCGGCACTCGCCCGGCCGGCCCCTCCGCCTCCGCCCCCCCCACCGCCAAAGCCAAGACGACCCGGTCCGCCGCCGCCTCCGCCGGAGGAGGCACCTCGATGAAGCTCGGGCTGATCTCCGACCTCCACGGCGATCCGGTCGCGCTGGAGCTGGCCTGGGCTCACCTGACCCTCATGGGTGCCGACCGGATCGTCTGCGCCGGCGACCTGGTCGGTTATGGCCCCTTTCCCGACCGGGTCGCGGCGTTCCTTCAGGAGCACCAGGTCCCCGCGGTCCGCGGCAACCACGATCGATGGGCCCTGGAGCGCGGCGCGGGCGGCCGGGACGAGTTCGGCGGCGGCACTCCCAGCTCTGCGACCCTCGACTATCTACGGACGCTTCCGTTCGACGTCCTGGTCGCCCATGAACGGACCGTCGGGATCGTCGTGCACGGGTCGCCGCGCTCCGACATGGAGTTCGTGAACCAGAGCAGTCATCCGCCGCGGGCCCTGCGCGGCTATCTGTCGGAACTCGATTGCAACCTCATCGTCATCGGGCATACACACCGGCCGATGTGGTTTCGCTGCCCGGAAGGGCTGGTCCTCAACCCCGGCTCGGTCGTTTCCATGCCGGTGGTCGATTCGTCTCGAACATTCGCGATCGTCGATCTCGACACCCTCCAACCCACGTTCCACGACGTGGAGAGCGGCCGGGCCGTCGAGGTCCCGGCCTGGTCCTAGAATTGGTCGAATGTGCATGATGCCCTCTCGAAGCGCCGACTTCCCGATGCCGGGAGTCGCCCCCGATTCGGCCGATCTGTTATCTTCGTTGTGGAGTGAGGAGTGAAAACCCGAGGTAATCCGCGGCCGCCAATCGATGAGTGACGTGTTGACCCGAATCAATCAAGTCTTTCAAGATGGTTTTAATCCCAGGCAGGATAGTAGGAGGCTGCGGCTCAGCGGCCCCGCAGTTCCCGGAGCAACGCGTCCGCGTGGTAGATCGAGCGAATCGCCTCGGTGATGCCGCGCACGTCAACCGCGATGTTGCGTCCGAACCGGTCGTCGTAGCCGAAGTCGCGGGCGAGCCCGTAGCGATTGCGGTCGAAGTTCAGCCCGATCACCGCGCCGGACCGGTCGATGACCGGGCTGCCCGAGTTGCCGCCGATCGTGTCGGACGTCGTGACGAAGTTCAGCGGGCTGCGCAGATCGAGCCGGCCGGCATCGCGGGCCTCGAACCAGCTCGCGGGTAGCGCATACGGATCGGAGTTGCCGTGCGACGCGGCGTGCACGAAGGCCCCGCCGATCGTGGTATACGCGGGCACCCGCTTGCCGTCCGACTCGAAGCCCTTCACGACGCCGAATGCCAGTCGCAGGGTGAAGGTGGCGTCCGGGTAAGTCGAGGTCCCCTTGTCCTCGAACAGGGCCTTGGCGATCAGAGCATACTGCGCGGTCTGGACGCCCTCGACCTCATCCTCCACGATCTTACGCAGGGCGCGGGCATCGGCGTCGACGTCGTGGGCCAGCCGGATCATCGAGTCATCCGAAGCCGCGACCGACTCCCGGCCGCCCTTGACCAGTTCCTTGCGGAACGCGACGTCGGCCAGCCGGGAGCCACTTACCAGCTTGCGGGCCGTCTCCGCGGGCGTGCGGCCGTTGAGGACGCGCACGAGGGTCGGGTCCGACTCACCGATCGAGCGCCGCCAGAACGCCAGCGAGCGGGCGAGCTTGGCTTCTTCGTATTCGGCGTAGATCGGGGCCGGCGAATAGAGTGCCCGCTCGAGCGAGGCGCGGCCGGCGTCGCCATACTCGCGAAGCCGCTCGGCGTTGGGCTTCGCGTCCTCTTCAACGAGCCGGACGATCGTCCGGGCGATATCGAATAACTCGGAGTTGAAGGCCGCGCCCCCCTCGAGGAACAGCACGGGCCGGCCGATCCGACGGGCGGCGTCGAACGAGTGGGCGATCTTGTCCCAGGCCGATCCATACGCCTCGTGCCTGGTCGGGTCGGCCGCGATCCGCTCGCGGAGGGCTCGCTCCGCTTTCGCCTTGCCTTCGATCAGGGCGGGATCGCGCAGGCCGGCGAGACGGCCGATCAGGGCCTTCCGGCTGTTCTGGATACCAAAGAGGTCCTGGCTCGCCTGCCGCAACGCCTCGGCCCCACGCCGGCCGTATTCCAGGAGGAACTCCTCGCGATCCTGGAGAAGAGCCAGGCGCTGCGGCAGCGACACGTCGCGGAGGAACTCCAGGTGGGCCACCGTGTTCAGCCGCGAGGTCGAGCCCGGATGACCGGCGACGAACACCAGGTCCCCCTCCTTCGTGCCGCCTTCGCCCCACTCCAGGTGGTGCGCGGGCTTCGCCGGCTTGCCGTCCTCATAGGCTCGGAAGAAGGCGACGTCGAGGTCATAGCGCGGGAACTCGAAGTTATCCGGGTCGCCGCCGAAGAAGGCGATGGCGTGCTCGGGGGCAAATACCAGGCGAACATCCGTATATTTCTTGTAAGTGTAGAGGTGATACCGGCCTCCTCGGTAGAGGGTCACAACGTCGCTGCGCAGGCCGGTCCGGTCGAACGACTCCTTCTCGATCTCCGCCTTGGCCTGTCGGCGAGCCTTGGAGGACGCGGCGGCGTCCATGCCCTTCGTGACACGCGCGTTCACACGATCGGTGACGTCAACGATGCCGACGAGCACGTTCAATTCCAGGTCGGGAGACTTCACTTCCTCCTCCCGGGTGCGGGCGAGGAAGCCGTCCTGGAAATAGTCTTTCGCAGCCGTGCTGATCTTGTGCAAGGTGTCGGCGGCGATGTGGTGGTTGGTCATCACCAGGCCGTGGGACGAGACGAACGAGCCCGAGCCGCCGCTGTTGAACCGCACTGACCCCGAACGGACCTTGGCGATCCACTCCGGCGTCGGCTCGAAGCCGTAGCGCTCCTTGAGCTGACGGATCGGCAGGTTGTCGAAGGTCCACATCCCCTCGTCGGCCCGGACGTCCGTCAACCCGGCCAGACCCGCCAGGCCCGCGAGGATCAGGAGTCGTCGGGACAGGTTTTGCAGCAAAGCCGCGATCGAGGGGGCAATTCCCGGGCGTCTCATCACGTCAGCGACTCCTGATCATTGGGTCTGGAGAAAGAACGGCAAGCGTGCGGATTCTCTGGCCGACTCCCCCCAATCACGAGCATACGCGAAGCACGGGGGTTCCGCCCAACAGTCCTCAAGGGGCGGTCAAACCGACCGGTCCTCGATCGCGAGGCCGGGCACGCGCGCGAAGTGGCGGCGATTGCGGGTCACCACGGTCAACCGGTTCGCCAGGGCGATCGAAGCGATCTGGAGGTCTTGCGTGCCGATGCGGATCGAGCGAAGCCGCTGGAACTCATCCTCGGCGGGCTGATCGTAGGCGACGTTCGGGAACTGGTCGAGATCGAGGAACGCCACCGCCAGTAATCTGTAGGACAGGATTCGGGACGGTCCATCGCGGGCGTGACCGATCTGGGCCAATCGGCCGCGGAGGAGCCTCGTAGACGGTCACCACGCTGATCCCGACCGCGCCGGGGTGCGAATTCACACGCTGGACCACCGAAGCATGCCCGTGTTCGAAGAGCGTCATGTGATCGGTGTCGAGGAGGTTATGGAGCATTCATCCGCCTCCCAGACGCGACCCTCACGGCGATCGTCTTCCTCGCGGAATTTTCGGATCAGTTCCAGGAATTCGTCGAAAGGTGGGATCGTCTTTCATGGAACCGGCCCGCTTCATCAACGGGTCCTGCCGCGGGATCTCGATGGCCGCGATCGAGCCCAGGTTCACCTCACATTGGAGCCGAGCGCGGACCTGCTCGATGGCCGCCTCGCGCGTCGCCGCGGTCGCCTGGATGTCGGGGCGCCCAGGAGCTGTGCGGTGAACTGGCCGTCCGGCTCCTCGCGGACGCGAACGAGACAGAATGAAGAAAGGAAGATCGGGGTTTCCAGTTTCATGATCGGGCCCCGGGACGGCAGATTCTGAGGATCGGATCACTATCGAGAATACTACCGAAGGATGCGCGTGCAAGTACAGCGTCAGGTGGTCGGTGTCGAGGAGTTATTAGAGGATTCATCCGGCTCCCAGACACGACCCTCACGGCGATCTTCTTCCTCGCGGAACTTCCGGATCTCCTCCAGGTAGAGGTCGAAATCGGGATCATCCTTGGCCCAGCCAGCCCGCTCCATGATGGGGTGTCGCCGCGGGGTCTCGATGGCCGCGATCGAGCCCATGTTCACCTCGTACTGGAGCAGGCTGCGGACCTGCTCGATGGCCGCCTCGCGCGTCGCAGCGGTCGCCTGGATGTCGGGGGTGCCCAGGAGCTCCGCGGTGAACCGGCCGTCCGGCTCCTCGCGGACGCGCACCAGGCTGAAGGAGGACAGGAAGATCGGGGTTTCCAGGTTCATGATCGAGCCCCCGGGACGGCAGGTTCTGCGGATCGGTTCACTCTCGGGCATTCTACATGCTCCGGGCCGGGACCGACAATCGCTGTCGATCGACCCGGGTCGTCGCAACTCGGCGAATTGGCGGACCTGGCCTCATCTGGTAAACTTGGCCACTGGCTTGGCGGATGTCTCCCGGGGCGGAATCGCCTCGGTTTCAGTCAATAAGGCGGCATTTCCGTGGATTCGGATTCCGATCTCGCGTCGCGCCCGGTCCTGGTCCTCGACTTCGGTGCGCAGTACGTCCAGCTCATCGCGCGTCGGGTCCGCGAGCGGCATGCCTTCGCGCGGATCGTCCGCCACGACATCACGGCGGCTCGGGTGGCGCAGCTCAATCCCCTGGCTGTGATCCTCTCGGGCGGCCCGGCGAGCGTGTATGAGCCGGGCGCGCCCCATTGCGACCCGGAAATCTTCGAGCTCGGCGTGCCGATCCTGGGCATCTGCTACGGGATGCAACTGATCTGCGAGGCGATGGGAAGCCAGGTCCAGGCCAACCCGTCCCGGGGCGAGTTCGGACGCACCGAGTGCCGCGTCCTCGACCCGGGGGAGCCGCTGTTCCACGATGTCCCGCGCGAGACGATCGTCTGGATGAGTCACGGCGACCAGATCCAGGACGCGGGCGGCGACTTCATCGGCTTGGCGGCGACGCACTCCTGCCCGATCGCCGCGATTCGACACCGCGAGCGGCCGATCTACGGCCTTCAGTTTCACCCGGAGGTCTCCCACACGCCGTATGGCCCGCTGATCCTGGGCAATTTCCTGGACCGGATCTGCGCCAACCCGCGGACCTGGACAATGGGCGCGTTCCTCGAGCGATCCCTGGCCGAGGTGACCCGCCGCGTCGGTCCGACCGACCGCGTCGTCTGCGGATTGTCCGGCGGTGTCGATTCGGCGGTCTGCGCGGCGCTTCTGGCCAGGGCCTTGGGCCCTCGCGTCGTCTGTGTCTTCGTCGACACGGGACTGCTCCGCAGCGGCGAGCGCGCCGCGGTCGCCGAGGCCTTCGGCGCCCGCACCGACGCCGAGCTCCGGGTGATCGATGCGGCCAAGGCGTTCCTCGAGGCGCTCGAAGATGTAACCGACCCGCAGGAAAAGCGCCGACGGATCGGCCACGTGTTCATCGACGTCTTCCGCGAGGCGGCCCGCTCGATCCCCGGCGCGCGGTTCCTGGCCCAGGGCACCCTCTACCCCGACGTCATCGAGAGCGGCGGGGAGCCGGACGGTCCCACGGCCACGATCAAGATCCACCACAACGTCGGCGGGCTCCCCGCGCAGCTCGGCTTCGAGCTGATCGAGCCCTTGCGCGACCTCTTCAAGGACGAGGTCCGGCGGCTGGGGATCGAGCTGGGCCTCCCGGATTCCCTGGTCTGGCGCCATCCGTTCCCAGGCCCGGGATTGGCGGTCCGCTGTCTGGGCGACGTGACCGCACGTCGCCTGGATGTCCTCCGTCAGGCCGACGCCATCTTCCTCGACGAGCTCAAGGACGCCGGGCTCGAGCGACAGGTCGCCCAGGCCTTCGCGGTCCTCCTGCCGGTGCAGGCCGTCGGGGTCATGGGCGACGCGCGGACCTATGAAAACGTCATCGCCATCCGCGCCGTCGAGACCGACGACTTCATGACCGCCGACTGGTCCCGCCTACCCCATGAGCTCCTGGCCCGCATCTCCACGCGCATCACGAATTCCGTCAAGGGCGTCAACCGCGTCGTCTACGACATCACCAGCAAGCCGCCCGGCACGATCGAGTGGGAATAGGCCGGCCGACCCGATGCGAGTGATGGCCTTCATGTTCCCGGCTCGTCGTTGAACTGCACATCATTCCTTCCAGATGTAAAGAACCGCATCGCCACGGAAGGGGGCCCTTAATGGTCGTTTCGCTCCTCCCATGATGCCAGGAGCGGTGGTGGTCTTGCCGTCGTCCGGATGCATCCACTCGACACGAAACTCGCCGGGTCCCATGCTAAGGTCAACCACCGTCTCCCCGCCTTCGGGCAAGTAAAGGAGATACGCTCGTCCTGGATCAGCCAGGCAGTGTTTGGTCGAGGCTAGCTCGTCGTGGGGGACCATTGCGGCGAGGTTCATCCGCATCGCGTAAGTCCGCGTCTGGCCCATCGCCACGCGAAGCGGTTCCCAGTAGGGGTCGGGCCTTGCTCCCGCGGGGCTGTTGCGGCCTGGATCGTGGCTCGGATCGAGGTAGGGATCCATGAACAGACACTGGTTTCCGCGCGTGAAATTCGACCAGACCCAGCGCGTTGTGCCGCGATTCCCTCCGATTTCAGACTGATCCAGAAGAACGAGTGGTCTGTGTCGTTGAGCACGACCTTCCCTCCGTCTGCCGAAAAGAACCTGCCGGCCGACGAGATCCAGTCGGCCGGGCTCCGAGCCAGGATTTCATCCTTGCCGTCCGGCCATTGCGCGGTCATGCCGACAGGGTGCTGCTGCTGCTTCGTGGCCTCATAGCGCTTGATGAAATTGATGACGTGGATCTGCCATTCCGTGTCCGTCGAGCCCCCCGTGTCCTCGTTGCTGATCTCATACAGCACGTTGTCGAGGTCATTTAGGATGTCGATGACCTTTCGGACATATGCCTCCTGGCGCGCTGTGGTGGCCGGGTCGGAGAGTGTATGCACCTTGGTGCGACCGCCCCCATCAAACCCATTGAGGTTGTTTTCGGGATTGAAGGGGTGCCCCTTCCAGGGATCGCCGCCGACGTTCCCCTTGCCTTCAATGCTAAACCCTTGAAAAAGCATGACCGACACGTAGATTCCCTCCTGCCGGGCAGCCTCGACGCGGGCTCGAAGACGGTCGAAGTAGGCCTGATTGAAGAGGGAAACGTCGAACTTGGGTTTACCGTCCAGGGCCGTGCCCGGTCCCGGACGTTGGTAGGGCATCGGATCGTAGAAGGTGGTGCTCTGTTTCGCGTTGGGATTGAGAGCGCTTTCCCAGGTCCACAAACGGACGAAGTTGTGGTTATGGGCCTTCAAGAAAGCCAGATAGATCTTGAAGTCCATCGGAGGCGGCGAGGGTGCCGACGCGTAGGTGTAATCTTGGAGACTGCCCCAGGTGTGGGAGCCCGTCAAGAACACTACTTTGTCGCGTCGATCGCGGAAGTAGCGCGGGTTTGCCGGATGAACGCGGAGCGGGCCGTTGGTTCGCGCCCTTGGACTCAGGGACAGCCCCGCCGGCCGCGGATTCACAGGCCCGCGGAAGACTCGTCCGGCAGCACACCATCGCGAACGCCGCAGTCAGGAAAACGGTGCCTACCCACCACGGCAGGACCCCGCCTTTCGCTCGTAAACGCTTGAGTGGCACAACCATTCTTGACCCTCACATGAGTTCTACGGCACGGCGGCTGCCTGGTCCAGGCCCTTGATGCTCGGAGTCAGGCCGTTTCTCGGAGTGACGAATGCATTCAAAAAAATGCCGGGAGGACTTTATTTCGGGCCTCGCTGTAGAGTAACCTATCGAAGCCAGTTTCTCCGAACGACGTCCATCAAGTACGCATGATTGCTTGAGCGGCGAGCCCCGAAGGTCAAAGCCGACCGGCTCGCGGGGATGAGCATGAGTCGCGCCGCTTGGGACTTGGTCTGCGCCCGAGGTCAGGGCGAGCCGAGAGTGTCTTCAGATGTAGTCGTGAGGCTGGTCTCGCGGCCAGCCGAATCGTCGGTGACCAGACAACCATTTGAGCTATCTTTATACTGGTAGCAATCCCGATGATTCCGCCGCACCCTCATCCTTGGGTGGACCGGGCGTTCTTGGGACATGCCGATGCTCGTGTTGAATAGGCCCTCTTGAAGCCACACTGCCGTTGCACCATCCAGGGGATTCTTCGATGAGCTCGAGAACAACGCACAGATCTCACCGTTGCTGCTCTACGACACGGCGTTGCTTGAGGCCCGGGATGGATCATCTCGAATCGCGAGCGCTGCTCAGCACGCGATGGTGGCTCAACCCGACGTTCGTGTTGGGGCCCTTGGGCGGAGCAGCGGAGCAGCGGCCCCGACGGCGGAGCGGCTCCGCTGGGCCTGCGCAAATCCAGCAAGCCTATGGATTTAATAGATTTCTTTCAATGGCGTCGCGGGCACGGGCAGCGGCGAGACGATCGCCATCGTCGATGCCTACGACGACCCGAACATCCAGTCCGATCTGAACACGTTCGATACCCAGTTCGGGCTGCCCGCCACGACGGTCACGCGGGTCAACGAGACCGGCGGGACGAGTTATCCGGCCAGCGATTCGACGGGCGGTTGGGAGCTCGAGGAGTCGCTCGACGTGGAGTGGGCGCACGCCATGGCGCCCGGGGCGAGCATCATGCTGGTCGAGGCCAGCTCCGCCGAGTGATACCGACCTGCTCGCCGCCGTCAAATACGCGGCGGCCCATGCGAATGTCGTGTCGATGAGCTGGGGCGGCAGCGAGTTCTCGGGCGAGACGACGGACGACAGCACCTATTTCGACCAGGCCGGCGTGGCGTTCGTGGCGTCCGCGGGCGACGCCGGCGCGCCCGCCTCGTGGCCGGCGGCTTCGCCGAACGTTCTGTCCGTCGGCGGGACGGCCCTGACCCTCGGCGCGGGCAATGCCTGGTCGAGCGAGGTCGGCTGGAGCGGCAGCGGTGGCGGCCCCAGCGCCTACGAGTCGCAACCGTCATACCAGAAAGGCGTGGTGACGCAGACGTCGACGGCGCGAGCCACCCCGGACGTCGCCTATGACGCATCGCCGTCAACCGGCGTCGCCGTCTATGACTCCGTCCCATACGAGGGGACGACCTACGGCTGGCTCGAGGTCGGCGGCACCAGCGCGGGGCACCGCAGTGGTCGGCGCTCCTGGCGATCGCCGACCAGGGCCGCGCCCTGAGCAGCCAACCGGCGCTCGACAGCACGAGTCCGCAGGAAGTGATGACCATCCTGTACAAGAACCCGGCCGACTTCCACGACATCACGAGCGGCACGAGCACCGGCAGCCCGCACTATTCGGCCGGGCCCGGCTACGACTATGTCACCGGCCTGGGCTCTCCGATGGCCAACCTGGTGGTCGGCTCGCTCGTTGGCACGTCCACGGCCTCGTCCGACAAGCTGGTCCTGTCCGCGCCGACCGCCGAGACGGCGGGGACGTCGTTCAGCCTCACCGTCACCGCCCAGAACTCGAGCGGGGCGACGGACACCGGCTATCTGGGCACGATCCACTTCACCAGCAGCGATGTCCAGGCCGGCCTGCCGGCGAACTTTACCTTCACGGCGGCCGACGATGGAACGTACACGTTCACGGTCACGCTCAAGACCGCCGGCAGCCAGTCGATCACCGCGACGGATACGACGACGTCCGCCATCACCGGCACGCTCTCCGGGATCAGCGTCAGCCCGGCCGCCGCCAGCCAGTTCGTCCTGTCCGGCCTTTCCTCGACCGCGACCGTGGGCGTGGCGCAGACCGTCACGGTCACCGCGGAGGATCCCTACGGCAATGTGGCGACCGGTTACACCGGCACCGTCCAGTTCACCAGCAGCGACCCAGCGGCCAGCCTGCCGGCGAACTACACCTTCACAGACCGCTGATCAGGGGGTGCATACCTTCTCGCTCACGTTCGAGACCGCCGGCACGCAGTCGGTGACGGTGACAGACACCACCTCGGGCATCACCGCCACCCAGTCGGGAATCACGGTCGCACCGGCCGGCGCCCGACTCAACCTGGTCGCCAGTGCGGTCTCCTCGACCCAGATCAATCTCACCTGGACCGGCTCGAACGGTGCCACCGGTTACCTGATCCAGCAAAGCCTCAGCAGCAGCACCGGCTGGACTCAGGTCGGGAGCACCTCGGGCAGCACCACCACCTTCCAGCAGACGGGCCTGGCCGCCGGGACGACCTACTACTACCGTGTCGTCGCGACACTGGGAAGCGTCGACTCGGCCTACAGCAACGTGGCCAGCGCGACGACGACCGGCACCGCGGCGACGGCCGATAGCATCTGGAGCAACTCCTACGTCCCGCCGGAGAACGCCTATAGTTCCGGGTCGTACGAGGTGGGCGTGAAGTTCACCTCCAGCGTGGCCGGCGAGGTGACAGGGGTCCGGTTCTACAAGCAGACGTGGATGAACGGATACCTTCACGTCGGCCATCTCTGGTCCTCGACCGGGACATTGCTGGCCACGGCCACGTTCACGAATGAGACGGCCTCCGGTTGGCAGCAGGTCAACTTTTCGAGCCCGGTGGCGATCCAGGCCAACACGGTCTACGTCGTCTCGTTCTCCACCGGCGGGGGCTATTTCGGCATCACCACCAGCTTCTTCACTTCCGGCGGGGTCACCAACGGGCCGCTGGAGGCCCTGTCCAACAGCGTCTCCGGAGGTGACGGGGTCTATAATCGCGCCGGCGCGTTCCCCAATGTGGACGGCGAACGGGATGAACTTCTGGGCCGATGTCGCGTTCACCCCGTCATCCTCCGGCAGCAGTAGCCGCGAAGGCCTCTTCCCCGGCCTCGCAGTCGATCGCGTGGGTGGGTTCGGAATCAGCGCTTTGACCACCGGTCAATCCAATCGCTTGCTCATTTCGGCACCCGCGGCCACGCCGGCGGGGCCGGCGCTACGTCGCCGGATCCCGCGGAACAACGCCCACTGTCCTGGGCTCATTGTCGTATCGCCGACCGATCCCACAGGCCGCGACGCTCGCGTCTTTGCTCAAGAAGTCGTCCTTCGCATCGGGCTCAGTCTGAGAGGCTGTCCAGACCGCCAATTGAACCCCCAGGGCGACTACACGTAGCCAGGGGCGTCACTCCCTTGGACTGGACCAGACCGCCGAACTCATCGCGGCGCCCCGACCCAAGTCCGGTCAAAGCACGGACTTGGGTCGGGGTGCAAGCGACAAGGGCCGGGGTTGTTTTTGGCGATTCTCACCCCAGGAGTGACACCTTTACTTCGACCCGGAAGGTCGTCGCGTGCGAGTGATCTCCTCTTCCTCTCGAATTCCTTGCGTGGCGGCAAACGGTATGGAATATTTTGTCCACGATGGCCACGCCGAAATCGAGCGACGATGGGAAACGGCAATCTGACGCGCGTTCTCGGTGTGTCCGCCACCTCGGCCTCACTGAAACAATCAGCACATTGCTGAAAGGCGGAACGCTCGTGAATGAGCGTCGATCCATGCCACTCATCGTCGAACGACCCAGGCAGGGCTTTCCGACAAAGCATCGATTCACGCAGGGCGCGAAACGGCGGCCCAGGCGGGTTTTTCAGCCGCAACAGGTTGCCTGCCTGGAAGAACGAGCCCTGCTCTCGACAGTCGCGGCAACCTTTCCGAAAGCGACGGCTTCGCCGACAAGTCTGCATGCCGGGCGCGGTTATTCGGAAACGGCTCCGCCATGGACCGAGCTTCCGAATGTGTCCTTTCCCACGGTGGATGGCCAATCCGAACTGCTCGACGTCTACACGCCTGATACCCCCGCGCCGGCCGGGGGGTATCCTGTCATGGTCACGATTCACGGCGGCGGATGGCGAAGTTTGGACAAGGGGGCGTTTGGCCTGCGGAACGCCGACGCGTTCACGCAGGATGGTTACGTGGTGGTCGCGCCCAACTACGTGCTCTCCGCACCCGGCGAACCGACCTGGCCGGTGAATTTTGAGGACGTGCAAGCCGCCGTGCGCTGGGTGCGAACCAATGCCGGCGCAATGGACTTCAACCCCAACGAGATCGTTGCCGAAGGCGAATCGGCGGGAGCCAACCTGGCTGCATTGCTGGGGGTTTATTCCACACAGAGTAGCGGCAACGAGGTTTCCTCGGCCGTTGAGGCCGTTGTCGCGGTTTCGACTCCGACCGATCTGACGACCCTTTACCGCGAGAAACGATACGCGGGCTCGGCGGCGGCGCAGTTCCTGGGGGGCCCTCCCGAGCGGGTTCACGCCAACTACATCGCGGCATCGCCGATCGATCATGTCTCGCCCGGTGACCCGCCGATGCTTCTGATCCATGGCCGACAGGACCCGGTGATCCCCGTGAGCCAATCCGAGGAGATGCAGGCCAGGCTCACGGCGGCCGGGGTGTCTAACGAGCTCTTATTGGTCCACGGCGGCCACGGACTCGACTTCCCGACGAAGTATTCCGATTTGGTACCCGACGTGATCGAGTTCCTGGACGCAACTTGGAAGGCTCGGTGAGCGTCTCACTTTACCTCGGCGGGCAGTATTTCGGGAGGGCGAGGCTTCGTCCGAGCACAAATGCCTCTGAGGTCAGGGCCTACGACCAGCGCGGGAGATCGCCTCCAAGACCCGCTTCGCCGTCGGACGATCCATGGCCCGCTTCGCCTGGCCGGGATACAGCCCCTTGAGCTTCTCGCCGCTCTCCTTTTGCCTCCGCCGCACCAGGATGAGGATGATCGGCTTGGGCTCGAGGAATGGCTGCCGTTCAACCTGGACTGCGCTCACGGTCGCGGCGAGGGCTCGGCATGCCGGCTCACTCATAGTCGGTCAACGGATAGAGCACCGTTGCCACTTCCTTGTATCAACGCTCACCACAGTCGGGTGACGCGATACGCATCGAGGGCTGAATCCGCACTCACGATCGCGATTTGTTCCACCAACACCTGGGCCACGAGGAGCCGGTCGAATGGGTCTTTATGACCCGGCGGGAACGGCAAGCCGATCAACCGGGCCGTGTGCGTGGGTAAGATCGGCAAGATCTGAAAACCGTACCGGTTCCACGCGATATCGATGAACTCCTCGTAGGGTCGGTTCAGCCGCCACTTGCCGATACTGACCTTGATGGCGATCTCCCAGTACGATGCCGGGCTAATCAGGATCTCATTCGACGCATCCTGGATCAATGTCCGGGCCGGGCTGCACAATTGCGGGTCGTCCTCGATGTACCAGTACATGACGTGTGTGTCGAGCAGCAGCCTCACGGCATGTACTCCTGGAAGTCCTTCAGGTGTTCGTCATCGTCCGAAATGATGGTGATGAAGCCCTTGCCTAGACCGGGGGGCGGGCGCAGGCCGGGCTTCGGAGTCGGCGGCTCGTTCACCAGCTTCGCCACCGGCTCCTGGTTCCGGGTCAGGATGACCACATCGCCGGGCGCCAGGCTATCGAGGAGTTCCGGCAGCGTCACTTTGATGTCTTCCAGGGCCATTGTCGTCTGCATGATTCTCTCCCTGGTTCTTCCCCATGTTCGCCTCGCATGGAACACGGACCTCAGAGAAGACACCAGCATTCCGGACCGAGTTTCTTGTGTTTCCTCCGTGGCAACTCTTGGTCATCTGTGCCACAGGCGGCGTTGACATCGGCCAGCCGATTGCCGAACTTGCCGTGATCCTTTCATCGCCCTAGATTCACCGGGTCGCGCAGTCGCCCGAATTATTTAGTAATATCCCTTTTCGCCCCCCCTTTCGCCCCGAGTTCGCGGTAAGCGGGTAAGTCCTGATCCCTGGCCCGCTTCTTCCAGCCCTTGGTCTCAAGGCGAAGTGTGGCAACGGCGGCTTCAGACAGAGCGATGGTCTGCATGGCGGTTCCCTCCTTGGCCACACTCTACCGGGTACGGGAATCGAGCGGAATGCCGATTGCCCGTCTACGAGACCATCAACCTCGCCAAAACGTTGACCCCGCCCGGCGCAAGCAAACAGCGATCCGGTACATGAACGATTCCCTCAAGTTTACCGGCCGCTTCGACAAGAACGCGGCCTTCGACGTTCATTAAATCGTCGTGGCGGAAACCCCCGGCTTCAGCCGTGGGGAGGAGCCGCGCCCCTCAATGGTGATCAAAAGGGACGTCGCTTGCTGAACCGGACGAACCCTGGTGCAGTCCCCAGTTCGGAACCGGCTTTCGGCAGGTTGGATGCCGTGTTGGAGGGGAAGGGCCCTCTGTAAAAGGCCGGCCTCACTCGAAGTCGCGAACACTTGTAAGGCACTCCTTCACCGGAGACCCGGTTTACAGCAGGTGGACTTGTGACAGGGCCAAAAGGCATGATGCCGTGTCAGGTGGCCTATCGTAGGAGCCGTTGATCCGAGGGAGCGAAACCTTCGGGGAGGCCGCTTACAAGCCCCTAGCTTCAGCTATGAGGTGCCTGACTTAGGAATGTCCCTTTTCGCCTCTTCCCTCGCTGCTGCCAGAGGACGTCCTTGGTGGTCAAGGCGCACAGCTCGCTGTCGCGGAGGCCGGTGTCGAGCAGGGTCCGGACGATGAGCCGCTCGATAGGCGTCTCACAATCGTTGGCGAGGCGGTCGGCCTCCTCGGCGATGAAGGGCTCGCGGACGTACTGGTAGGGCATTGCTCCTCCCGAACCGTGCGCTTATAGTCACGGAAAGCGAAGGCATTCGCGCCTTTCGTGATTTAGGCTACAACGGAGGCACGGGGCGGAAAAGGGGCAGATCTCCGGGAAATTGTAGCTCCGGGCGGGCCGGCGCTCGTAGGGGCACGCGAGGTCGGATTGCGCCTTTCTACGCGAAACGCGCATCGGCCTCGGGCAGGCGCGGCGCTCGGGCGAGACCTCGCAGGCTGGAATGCGGTCTTTGGGGCCGGAAAGCGTTAGCATGGGAGCGATGTGCCTCGCCCGTACGAGGGCCCGCATCTTTCGTCTGTGAACACAGACCATCAGGCCCCTGGGGAAACTCCACCATTACAGAGCTGAATAAGATGATCGAGGCACTGCGGACCGAGGAGGGGAGGTACCGGAACGTTAACTACAATCTCCGGCTCACGTCGCGCACGTTCGACCCGAAGGCGCCGGACGCGTCGGGCGAGGTTAGCTCGGACAGACGCGCCGAGTGGCCCTCCAAGGCGACCGCGTCTCCTACCGCAGCGAAAGAAGTGCCCGGGAGTTCAAGATCGAACGTCGCCAGGAGGAAGTATCGGCCTGTGACGGCGCGCGGACCCGCTCGGTGATGACCGGGAACAGCGTGAACATCCACCTTGGCCGATTCGAGCACCCGGACGTGTACCCGGCCCACTGCGTCCCGCTGATCCATTACCACATGAACTTTCCCCTATCGGTCTATCTCAGCGGCAGCGAGGCCATCCGTGCCCACCCTAAGTATCCGCATTTCGCAAGAGAAGGGGGGTCCGTTTACGAGTTCACGAAGGTCGAGGCCCGCGTCGAGGGTGAGGAGGTGGTCGACGGCCTGCACTGCGTGAAGCTCCGGGTGAATCGCTGGTATTATTCGACGGGCGTGCCGTTGCTGCAGTACCTCTGGCTGGCCCCGCGGCGGAATTACCTTTGCATCAAGGAACAGGCATCCTGGCCGAAGTCGATGTTCGGCGACCTCACGATGCATGAGATGCACGTGGACGAGCTGCGCGAGGCCTGCGCCGGGTGTTTGGTTTCCGGTGAAGGTCAGCGTCGTCGACTACGACAGGGACTCACTGCGGCAGGGGAAACAGGTCGTCGGCAGCCGGACGACGACGATCGTCGAGCGGGTCGACCTCGACCCGCATCACGACACCACCTTCTTCCGCGACATCGACATCCCTCCGGATCTTCCCTTGTTCACGATCAAGGACCAAGGGCTCGTGGGGTCGACGCTGCCGGAGCTGATCCCGGACGAGGCGGCGGAGAAGGCAAAGCTGGCGGAGCTGGTGGAGCGGGTCCGCGAGCAGGAGCGCCGGTATGTGGAACTGGAGGTCCAGGCTCGCTGCACCTATCGCCTCGACGCCTCGTGGTTTTTCAGAGCGGAGGCCATCACCAACCAGACCGACGAACTGCGCTCCGACCTCCACGGCGAACTGGCGTTCTTCGAGCAACGGGGCGAGTTCGACACGATGGCAGGCGTTCATTCTGACCAACGCATGGTGCAGGCATTCGACGGCCGGTGGACTCGTACTCTTTACCGGAACAGGCGGGGCGGTCAGCCGGAGCAGGGCTGGGCGTCCCTGCGCAAGGGGGGCGGGGGCAAGACCGAGGGCCGGTCCGACGGCATCCCTGTGCTCAGGCCGCACACGTTCCTGGTGCGCGATGACGGGATTTTCGGGCCGCTGGCCGATCTTCTGGTTTCACCCTGGCACGACAAGGTGAACAAGTACCGGCTCCGGTTCCGCCACTGCGGTGAGGAGGAACTCGACGGCCACCCGTGCGTCAAGCTCCGCGGCGACGTCACCATGCACGAGGGTCAGCCGCCTTCCAGCTTCATGGCCCTTTGGCTGGCCACCGACCGAAATCTCATCCCGATCAAGCTGGAGCACTACGGCGGCAACTTCGACCTTCAGCCGATCCCCTGGGGCATCTCCCGTTGCGATGACTTCCGCGAGATTGCACCGGGCCTCTGGTATCCCTTTCAGTCCACCCTGCTGGCGTTTGATAACTGGGGTAGGAGCCCCCAGCGGAGGATCATCCTCAGATCGCGGCGCGTGTACGAAGTCGAGTCGGTGAAGGTGTCTCCCGCCGTGGACGTGTCTCTGTTCCGCGACGTCATGGTCCCCGCGACGTCGAAGGTCCAGGTGAGCGACGAGAACGGCCGGTACATCGGCCAGTTCGAGCAAGACGTGGAGGGTGTCGCGGAGGTCACGCCAGCGCGCTACCTGGCCCTGCAGTCCGAGGCGAAGGTGCGCGACGAGGAGCAGAAGGCGCGTCAGCGTGCGATCGACGCACTCATCGGCAAGCCCGCACCCGCGTTCCCCGCCGGTGCGACCTGGCTGAATTGCAAACCGCTCACGTGGGCATCGCTGCGGGGCAAGGTCGTCATCCTCGACTTCTGGGCCGAATGGTGCGGCCCGTGCCGCAACGACTTCCTGCAACTGGCGCTCATCCACGACGCCCGCGAGGCCAATGGGCTGACGGTCATCGGCGTCCACACGCCCGGGAGCAAGCCCGAGGCGATCAAGAGGGTGATGGACGAGTTCCACCTTGGCTACCCGATGTGCGTCGACGTCCCGCCCCCCGATGGGGTGGGGGCGTGGGGCGACCTGTTCGGCCAGTTCGCGGTCCTGGCCATCCCGCACGCCGTGGTCGTGGACGGACAGGGCACGATTGTCGCCTGCGGTCCTCTCCAGCAGGTGCTTCCCAAGGCGACTGACCTGGTCAAGAAACTGTAGGAGAACAGAGCGGTGTCAGTTCATACTTTCCAGGAAAGGAATCCTGGGGGCAGTCCGATTTTCAGGTTAGTTTTCCTCAAAGGCCAGCCCGTAACCTCCGGTCAACAATCATAGAGGAGCTTGATTAGCCGGAGGTAGCTCATCTTCTTGCGGTCGAGACGGAGCAGGTAGGCGCTCGCCTGCAAGGTCCGCTCGAACTTGAAGCGAAAGTGCATGGCTTCTCCTTCCATCTTGAACTGATCAATGATACACTGCCAGTCATCCCTCAGTCAATCCGCAGATTCTTGAGGAGCGGACGTGGTATACCGCTTCCCCACAGACCTGACCTGAGGTGAGGGGTCTACATGATGTCCAAGACGATCAAGCCCCACTCCGAGTCCCGCGGCGGGCGTCGTCGCGCCTCGCCGGAATTCGCAGTGGCCGATGGCGACCACCCGATCACCCTGGATGTCATGGTACGGCTCCAGGCCATCGCTCTCCCCGAGGCGGACGGCGGCTTCACCGTCGTTATCCCGGCCCTGGGCTGCGCAACCCAAGGCGACACGATCGAGGAAGCGCAAGTCAACGCCGTGGAAGCGGCCGAGGGTTGGCTGACGTCCCAGCACAAACGGATGAAAGACGAGGCGATTCGGGCGACCCAGGGGTGAAACCGATCTCTGGAAAGCGATTGTGTCAGTTGCTGAAATCGCGGGGCTGGACCCTCGACCACATCCGCGGGTCACACTACGTTTACACACATCCCGACGCTCCTCGACCCATCCCCGTGCCCGTTCACGGCAATCGGGACCTCCGCGCCGGAACTCAGCGGTCGATCATGCGAGAAGCGGGCCTCACCGACGACGATCTGTGACCGTGAGGCTGAAAATCATCGGATCAGAAACGTTCGCCAAGTGCTCCTGAGAGGATTGCGGACCCGGCGGCGTTGACGCGACTCGGGTCCTCGACACTCCTCCAGTCCGGGACGATGGTATCCCCTTCGGTCAAGCCATCGAGCACCTCGGCCATGTTGGTATCCGGACTCAACAGGCCGAGTCGGATCGGGGTTCGGACGGTGCGTCCGTCCGTGATGCGATAGCAGCTCTGGGAACCACGGGCCTCGGATCCCTCGCCATCTTCCAGGATGGCCGTCATGGGGATGGTGAGCACGTCCGGGTGGTCCTCGAGCGTGATGGTAACATGCCCCGCCTGTCCGGGTCGGAGCCGGCCGTCGGAGTTATCCAGATCGATCTCGGCCCGGAGGGTACCCTTGTCCTCGGCGACCGCGGTGCGCGCGATCGTCCCCTTGTACGCACGGTCGAGGAGCGCGTCGGGCCGGAACGTCACCCGATCGCCCTTGTCGAGGAGGACCGCATCCCGATCGGGGACCTGCGACGACGACGCGCACCTGGCTTGTCTGAACGATCGTGAGCAGAGGCGCCGATCCGCTGGCGGTCGCAGTCCGGACGACCGCTCCGACGTGGTAATTGCGGCCGGTGACGATGCCATCAATCGGGGCGATGACCCGGGCCGAGTCCGAGAGGATCTCGGGATTGGCCTGGTTCGCTTCGGCAACCCGGACCTCGGCCCGAGCTTCGTCCATCTCGGCTCGGGCCGCTTCCAACTTGGCCTCGGCGGCCTGGACGTCGGCCCTGGCGACGGCGAGCTGGGCCGTCTTCGAGAGGAGGGCCTCTTCCGCGGACTCCAGCCACTTATCTTCTTCATCGAGCAATCGGCGCTCCAGCGTTTTCCGATCGGCGAGGTCTTTGAGCCGTTTCCTCTCCATCTCGCGACGAAGCCGGAGCGCCTCGCTACCCTTGAACTCCGCGGTGGCGATATCCACTTTCGCCCGTTCCGATCTCAAGGTCGCTTCGGCGACCCGGATGGAAATTCCAACCCGATGGGCCCGCGCCTTGGCCAGCTCGACCATCGCCTGGCTCTTCCGCAGTTCGGCACGAAGCTCGGGGGCGTCGATCACGGCCACCACCTGTCCTTCCCGAACCCGATCGCCGATGTCGACCGAGAGGCTCCTCAGCTCGCCGGAAACCTTGGGATATAACTCGACAAGCTGAGACGGCCGCACGGTCCCCGGCTGGGTCGTTGTCCGGTGAAAGACCGACTTTTTCACCGTGAAGAGGGTTGCTTCTGCGGTTTCGACGGGGATCGGACCCAGTCCGAACTTCGCGTAAACCGTCTTCACGTCCCGCGCCTTCGCAGACGCGGGCCCCTGGTCCGACCGGACCGGTCGCCACATGGCCAGAACCATGAGTAGCAACATCGCGATCAGGGTCAGGGACGCCGCCGCGAAGGCCACGATCGCTCTGAGCTTTGACAGGAACATGGCTCGGCAGGCTCCTTCGACGATGGCGGTAAGCGAGGTCGCCCGGACCGCCGCGACTTCCATCGCGGCTCAGTTGATCAGGTCCCACGGAAGAGGGGAAAAGACCAGTGGGTTAGAACAGAGAGGATGGAGGCAATCATGGCCGGTACCTGCGCACGCCGGGCCCGACGCCCTCCGGGCGGTTATCGGCCACGCGCGAGTCGAATCTTGACGGTGAGCAACGGGAACGATCTGAAGATGGTCGGGGGCCGGCTGGAAGGTCGTCCTCTTGAGGTCTTCATGAATTCTCGGCAAGGACACTGTCGCGGTCACGCGACGGAGGAATTGCCGCCCTCGCTCGTTAAGGCGACCGGCGGGTGGTAACTCACCCAAAACCACCCTTGTGCGCAAAGCCTCATACCAGCCCGACGCGCGAGCGAGGGTCTTTCCCATTTTACTGCAAGGATTTACGGTGACCCTCGCTGGCGCGACAAAATGAAATGGTATCCCCGACGGGAGCACACACATATCACGAAAATCATGGTCGGTTGCCTGCGTGATCGCTGTTATTGAGGATTGTTCTCAAAGGAAGGGCCTCTTGGGGCCGAAGGGGGCTCGATGGCTCGCCCTCCCCGATCGTTGCCAAATCTACGGCTGACGCGGCTTCTCGAAATTCTCAACGTCTGTTGGAAGTCACGGGGTCTTGGTATAAATTCGTAACACACCACGTCGTGCGTTCCGTTCCTTTCGGAAGAGGGTTGGCGAAGGAAATCGGCCGATGAAACGAATGTCTTTGCGGATTGCGGGGTCTTTCCTGGTTGTGCTCCTGGGGACGGGGTTCGCCGCGCGGGGCGAAACCAAGACCATCGCCCGATGCGGCGAGGGGTTCCTGGAGGAGGTGGACGGTTCGCGCGTCCTCCACGTCAAGGGAGACCCCTACCAGATGGGCTACCAGCAGGGGGCCTTGCTCCGCGACGACATCCGGGAGCTCGTCCATTTCCTGTTCGACGTCAAGGCGAAGGAGATGAAGGTCGAGCTCGGCGGCATCAAGCTGCTGGAACCGAAGCAAATCATCAGGGGGATCGTGGCCACTCAGCGCAAGCACATCCCCGAGCGGTTCTTCGAGGAGATGCGCGGGGTCGCCGACGGCGCGGGGATGGACGTCCAGGACATCATCGTCGCGAACTTCATCCCCGAGCTGTTCCACTGCTCCGGGTTCGCGCTGAGCGGGTCGGCAACCAAGGACGGCACCCTCTACCACGGCCGGGTCCTCGACTACGGATGCGACTGGCGGCTCCAGGAGCACGCGGTCCTGACGGTCGCCGAGCCCCGGGGCAAGATCCCGTTCGTGAATGTCACCTACGCCGGGTTCATCGGCTCGGTCACCGGGATGAACGCCGATCGGGTCTCGATCGGCGAGATGGGCGGCCGGGGCATGGGCCACTGGGACGGCGTCCCGATGGCCTTGCTGGTCCGCATGGTGCTGGAGGAGGCGGATACCCTCGACCACGCGATCGCCGTCTTCCGCGACCACCCGCGGACCTGCGAATACTACTTCGTGATCGCCGACGGCAAGACGGGCAAGGCGGTCGGCATGGAGGCGTCCTGGAACGTCTTTGCCACCATCGCCATGGGCGAGAGCCACGCCAGGCTGCCCGTCGCCATCAAGGACGCCGTCGTCCTCTCGGCCGGCGACCGCTACAAGGAGCTGGCTCGTCGCGTGCAGAAGGGGCTCGGTACGTTCGACGCCGAGTCGGCGCGGCACTTGATGGACCGGCCCGTCGCCATGAAGTCGAACCTGCATAGCGTCCTGTTCGAGACCACGACGACCCGCCTCTGGGTCGCCAACGCCTCCAAGGAAGGCAAGCCGGCCGCCGAGCAGCCCTACCACGCATTCCAGCTCCGCGAGTTGCTCAAACATCAGCCGGATCCGTCGTCGACGGCCCTGCCCGCCCCCCCGGCTGCCCCCACGCAGGCCGCCCGCGCCGCCCGCTGACCGGAGGAGTATCCCGGATGCCAGATTCCGGATTCCAGATGGGATGATTCGGTTATCTGACATCCCGTTATTGGTTGACCAGATTCCGAATGAGGGCATTTTGATATCCGAAATCTGTCATTCGGAATCTGAAATCCCTTCTTGGTTGAAAGGGAGAGCTGCTCCATGCGGATGATCTGGATTGTCGCGGCCCTGGGCATGACCGTGGCCTTCGGTTCGCCAACCGCCGTCGCCCAGGACAAGAAGATCGACCTGAGCACCAAGGAGGGGGTGGCGGCGGTCAAGGGGCAGTGGAAGTACCACGACGTCAAGGTCGTCGAGGTGGAAGGAAAGGGCCCCGACGGCAAGCCCAACAAGACCTACAACGTCGATCCGCCGGGCGATCAGGCATCCCGGCCCAACTACGACGATAGCAAGTGGGAGGTCATCTCGCCCGAGACCATCAAGGGCCCGCGCGCCGCCGGAGGGGTCTGTTTCTCCTGGTACCGGATCAAGGTCACCATCCCGCCCGAGGCCGCGGGCAAGGCCGTCTTCTTCCGGACGACCGTCGATGATTATGGCGAGGTCTGGGTCGATGGCAAGCTGCCCAGGACCGTGGGCAAGGGGGGCGAGGCGATCGTCGCCGGGTTCAATGTGCCCAACCGCGTCGAGCTGAAGGACGCCCAGCCGGGCAAGGTCTACCAGATCGCCGTCTTCGGCATCAACGGGCCCATCTCGGCCGCCCCGACCAACTGGATCTTCCTCAAGGATACGTATCTCGACATCGTGGACAAGAAGTAGTGGGTCGATTGCAGTATGCAACTCCGTCACTCCCATGATCCAACCCTCCTTCACTCGCCGCGGGTTCCTCCCCGAGGAAGACCCTCTGCTCGAGTTCCCCCGGGACTCGGAGCTGTCGGCCCTCGACCGGCTCGGCCGGGACCTCCCCAGCCTGCTCCAGGACAAGTCGTTCCGCGCCTGGGCGCGCGGGATTCACGTCCCGGAGCTGCCTCCGGGTGAGACCTCGCTGCCGATCCTGCGGCTCTATTACGTGCGTCTGGGATTCCTCGCGTCGGCGTACATTAACCAGGTCGGGCAGGAGCCGGCGACGCTCCTGCCGCGCAACATCGCCCTGCCGCTCTGCGACATCTGCACTCGGCTCGATCGACCGCCGATCCTGAGCTACGACGGTTATGCCCTCTATAACTGGAAGCGGTTCGACCCGGCCGGGCCAGTCGCGCTGGGGAACATCGACACGATCCAGAACTTCGTCCATCTCTACGACGAGCACTGGTTCATCCTGGTCCACGTCGAGATCGAGGCCCTGGCCGCATCGCTCCTGGCCGCGATCGACCGGGCCGCGGGTGCGATGGCGACGAACGATCGGGAGGCCCTGAATGCCGCGGTGGCCGATGTCGCCCGGACACTCTGGGCCCAGGGCGAGACGCTTCGACGCATCCCCGAGAAGATGGACCCCGCGCTGTATTACAAGACGTTCCGGCCCTACATCCGCTTCTTCGAAGGCGTGGTCTACGAGGGGGTGGACTCGGCACCGCTGAACTTCCGCGGCGAGACCGGTGCCCAGAGCAGCGTGATCCCGACCGTCGTCGCCTTCTTGAAGGTCCCGCACAAGCCCTCGATGCTCACCGACCACCTGGCCGACATGCGCCGGTTCATGCCCCGCGCACATCGAGAGCTGATCGAGCAGGTCGAGCGCCTGCCGGACCCCCGCGGCCGGGTCGACAAGGCGCCCTACAACGAAGCCCTCGAGGCCCTCGCCGCTTTCCGCGAGACCCACCTCGAGTTCGCCCGTCGATACATCGCCGCCCATGTCCGCGACCCCCGCGGCACCGGCGGTACCCCGTACCTCGAATGGCTCAGCCAGCTTGTCGACGAGACCCGGGCGCACATGATCGCGTAGAACGTCTGGGGTGGCCGGAGTTCCGACAGAGAAACTCTCGGTGTCATCGGATCGAGGGGGCACGATGATGCGGCTCGCCTTGGCAATGTCGGCCCCCGCTGCTAAGTTAGTAGCGAAAGGAGAAAACAAACTATGGTCGTTCATTTGACAGAAGAGGGGCAGCAGATCGTGAGCTCGTACTTGCAAGAGGGTCGATTTGCCTCGGAGGACGAGGTCGTTGGCGAAGCGTTACGCTTGCTCCAATAGCAGGACGAGCAAGCCAGGCTGGCCGATCTTCGCCGCGAAATCGCCCTCGGAATCGAGCAGGCCGAGCGTGGCGAACTGGTTTCTTTCGATCCGCATGCCACTCTGCAACGCATTCGTTCCCGCCAGGCTTCAACTGCGGGACAATCCTGAAGGCGGATGTTCGTCATTCACCTCAGTCAGAGGCCGACCTGGAGGCCATTCTCGAGTATCTCCAACAAAACGCGCCGGCCATGGCCGAACGTTTCGCCACAGCGTTCTATGAGAAAGGGCAGGCACTCGCGCAATTTCCGGAGATGAGGCGGGCCCGTCCAGAGATCGCCCCGAATCTTCGCAGCACCCACGTCCAACCCTACGTTCTTTTCTACCGCATCGAGGGCGATACCGTTCAGATCGTACGGATCCTGCATGGCAAGCGAGACCTGCGACGCATCATCCAGGAAGAATCCCAGTGAGTTCTTGCTGGACAGGGCCCGTGGAGACGGACAGCGATCTCGAATTGATCCGAGTCCGATGGTTCTCAGCCGGACAATCCTGATGGCGACACTACTGGAAACGAACATCGGATCGGGCCAGATTCCCAAGCGCCGGGGCAAGGTCCGGGACGTCTACGACCTGGGCGATCGGCTGTTGCTGGTGGCCACCGATCGTATCAGCGCATTCGATTGGGTCATGCCCAACGGCATCCCCGACAAGGGACGGGTCCTGACGGCCTTGAGCGCCTACTGGTTCAAGCATCTGAAGGTCCCCGATCACTTCCTTTCGACCGAAGTCGACGAGTTCGGGCTCGAACTGACCCCCGAGGAGCGCGAGGCGCTCCTTGGCCGCGCGACCCTGGTGCGCAAGGCCCGCGTCGTGCCGTTCGAGTGCGTGGTGCGAGGCTACCTGTCGGGCAGCGCCTGGAAGGAGTATCGCGCCTCGGGCACGGTTTGCGGCATCAGGCTGCCGGCCGGACTCGTCGAGAGCGACCGGATCGACCCCATCTTCACGCCCGCGACCAAGGCCGAGACCGGCCACGATGAGAACGTCTCCTTCGAAATGATGGCCGACGCGGTCGGCAAGGAGGTCGCCGAGTCGTTACAATTGATGAGCCTGGAGGTTTATCGGACCGCCGCGGAACACGCCCTGCGGAACGGGCTGATCCTGGCCGACACGAAGTTCGAATGGGGATTCGACGACCGCACGGGCGAGCTCCTGCTGGTGGACGAGGTGCTCACCCCGGACAGCTCGCGGTACTGGCCCTGGGATTCGTATCATCCCGGCGGCCCGCAGCCGTCGTTCGACAAGCAGTTCGTCCGCGACTGGCTCGAGACGACCGGCTGGGACAAGGCGAGCCCGCCGCCGGAACTGCCGGCGGACGTCGTGGCCAGGACGCGCCAGAAGTACGTCGAGGCGTACGAACGCCTGACCGGCCGTGAGTTCCCATACCGTTGAATGAAGAAAGTCTCATGCTGCGATATCTGACCGCCGGTGAGTCGCACGGGCCGGCGTTGACTGCGATCGTGGAAGGGTTCCCGTCGGGCGTGGTGCTCGACGCGGTGCCGATCGACCGCGAGCTGGAGCGTTCGACAGGGTGGCTACGGCCGCGGCAAGCGGCAGAAGCTGGAGACGGACCGGATCATCGTCGATTCGGGCGTCTACCACGGCGTCACGACGGGCGGCCCGATCACGATACGACTGATCAACAACGACGCCAAGCTCGAGCGGCTGGCCGAGCCGGCCGCGCCTCGGGGCGGCCACATCGACCTGGCCGGCGCCATCAACTACCAGACGGGCATCCGTCAGGTGCTCGAACGGGCCAGCGCCCGCGAGACGGCGCTTCGCGTCGCGGTCGGCGGGCTAGCCAAGTTGCTCTTGCGAGAGCTGGGGATCACGGTGTTTGGCTACGTGCGCGAACTGGGCGGCATCGATGCGCCGCCGATGTCGATTCGACCTGGCGGTCCGCGACGCCAGCCCGGTCTACACGCTCAATCCCGAGGCCGACCCGTCGATCGTCGCCGCGATCGACGCGGCGCGGGAGGCCGGCGACACCTTGGGCGGGATCGTCGAGGCGATCGTGACCGGCTGCCCGATCGGGCTGGGGAGCCATGCCCAGTACGACCGCAAGCTCGATGCACGGCTCGCCGCCGCGGTGATGAGCGTCCAGGCGATCAAGGGCGTCGAGTTCGGCCTGGGCATCGAAGCGGCCCGACGGCCGGGATCGAAGGTCATGGACCCCTATCAGTACGACCCGGACCATCCGCCCGACGATCGCCGCTATGGCTTCCGCCGTCCGACGAATAACGCCGGCGGCATCGAAGGCGGGACTTCCAACGGCGAGCCGATCGTCGTCCGGGCGGCCAAGAAGCCGATCAGCACGCTGGCCGCGCGCGGGCCCTCGATCAACATGGCGACCAAGACTCCCCAGCCCGCCGCTTATGAGCGGTCCGACGTCTGCGCCGTCCCGGCCGCGAGCGTCATCGTCGAGAACGTCGTGGCGTTCGAGATCGCCGCCGCAGTCGTCGAGAAGTACGTCGGGACCAGCCTCGAGGCGATCCGCACCGCCCACGATGCCCTGCACGACCTGAACCGCGCAAGACTCGCCCACTGGGGCGAAGGGATCTAGAGATCCCACGATCGAACCGCGAGGTCTGGCGCAAGCAAGGGGGCGGCTTCCGGACGCGCAGGGCCATTTACCAAGCCCTGGTCATCGGAGTAGGAAGACCAACTCGCATGAAAAATCTGGCAAATGATTGTGAGAGGTGCTCGCGGTAAGGCGGCCGTAGTCTCAATCGCCTCGCGCCTCGCTCGGCGATGACCGCATCGACGAAAGCACGCGGCACCGTATGGATACTGTGGAAGTCCACGATTCGGTGCTCGGAGGTCATCTCACCCTCTCGCTGTGAATCCATCATGAACAAATTCCACACATAGCCATTCTTGATGTCCTCGCAAAAGGCGGACCAAGCCTTATTCGTCGGGTTCTGTTTCCTCGCCCTCTCAGCCTCCTCCCAGACTGGCTTGTAACTGGAGAGCGGGCGGCACGGGCACAGGACCACATCCAAGACCTTTCCTGTTCGAGGTCACACGCCTGAGTCAACACGACGACATCGGCTTTGATGCCCTTAGCCGCCTTGAAGAGGTGCTCGCCTGATGCCTTCGACTCGCCTTCGACTGGGTTGTCCGGTTGCCACTTGAGCAGTGGGCACTCAAGGATGATGTCCCCTTGAGTGATCCGGACCTCCGGCCCAACAACTTCATACCAAAGGTCAATCATCTTCGGTTCGGGCTCGCCGTTCACTGATCACTCCTTGGGGTTGCCACTCGTCGAGTTGCTCGGAGCGAATGTCGATCGGCTTCGTGAACAGGACCTCGTCAGGAAACTCAAGGGCGTAGACGCCACGCCAGGGTCGAGCATCTTCATCATCATCCTTCTGAGGCTCGATCGCGGGACTCGGCGAGGGTTTTCCCTTGCCCGGCTCCTTGATGAGGAAGAGCTTCAGGGCTTCTTCGACGACGGCCTCCTCGTTCGGGAATACGCCGTTCTCGACCTCTTTTCTCAGGAGCCGTTGAAGATCGTCTGTGAGAGCAATGTTCATCGCGTTGAATCCTGCTGACCTTGGGTCTTCGGATGGTCTCCCGCATGGTTCCATACCCCTACCTTACCGCGGAAAGCACTGACCTGGCAAATGGCTGGGAGATCATCCCGAGTGATCGTGCGAGCCTGGCAAAGTCTGATTGAGTGAAACCGGCGCCTCGGGCCCCCTCACCCCCGAGTCCAGCGTCTTGCTCGGCCTCCCCGTCCCGTGGACATCCTTCTCCAAGACTCGGCGGACCGTCGATGGAAATTGATGAAAATCTGTCCCCCAAGACCCCAATGTCTGGTAAACTTACCTCGTGAGACAGGACACGCGATCCCGGTGAGAACTCATGAGCACGGCGGCCCTCACCGGTGGCGAGCTGGAGACAAGACGCGAATCTTTGCAGTTGCCGATGGAGACCGACGAGGCGCTCTACGAATGGATCAACGGCCAACGCGTGGCGATGCCCCCTATGAGCATTCGCGCGATGACGGTTGTCTCACGGCTGACTGGCCTGCTCGATGCGTTCGCCAAGCAGAATCATCTCGGCGAAGTCTTCTCGGAAATGCTCATCCGACTCCCGTTGCCCGACGACGAGGACCGAAATCGGCGTCCCGATATCTTCTTCGTCAGCTCTTCGAAGTTAGCGACCGCCGTTCCGGAAGACCCCGATGCCAACGCATGGGACGTCGTCCCGGACCTGGCGATCGAGGTAACCAGCCCCACTGACCGTGCCGAAGACCAGCGGGAGAAGGTCGTGGAATACTTCCAGCTCGGCGTCCGCTGCGTCTGGGTAGTGTATCCCAAGCTTCGGATCATCGACGTCTACGAATCGTCGGGAATGGTTCGCACATTCGGGCCTGACAGTACCTTGAGTGGCGATCCGGTCCTGCCGGGGTTCGAATTGCGTCTCGCCGAATTGTTCCGCCCGATCGGGTCGGCGAAGTCTGAAAAGAGGCCCAGCGGCACCCCGTTTCGGGGCTGGCGGTGGACCTCTTCCGGCAGTCGATCGGCTTGAGAAATCACTCCTCGTCATCGTCCCCGACGGCCCCGTTGGCGCTGGGGGACCCGCCGGAAGCGGTGCGGTTGGCGATGACCTTGGCCGCGATCTCGTCGGCCAGACTGGCGTTGTCGCGGAGGTGTTGCTTGACGTTCTCGCGGCCCTGACCGAGCCGGGTGTCGCCGTAGTTGAACCACGAGCCCGACTTCTCGATCAGCTTGTCGACGAGGGCCAGGTCGAGCAGGTCGGCCTCGCGGGAGATCCCGTGGGTGTACATCATGTCGAACTCGCAGACGCGGAACGGTGGCGCGACCTTGTTCTTGACGATCTTGGCCTTGATTCGCGAGCCGACGACTTCTTCCCCGTCCTTGACCGGCCCGATGCGGCGGACGTCGATCCGGGCCGAGCTGTAGAACTTCAGCGCCCGGCCGCCCGGAGTCGTCTCGGGGCTGCCGAACATCACGCCGATCTTCTCGCGGATCTGGTTGATGAAGATCAGCACGCACTTGGATCGCGAGACTCCGCCGGTGAGTTTGCGCAGGGCCTGGCTCATCAGCCGGGCCTGGACTCCGACGAAGCTGTCGCCGATCTCACCCTCGATCTCGGCCCTGGGTACCAGGGCTGCCACCGAATCGATGACGATGATATCCACTGCATTGGAAAGCACCAGCATCTCGGCAATCTGCAGCGCCTCCTCGGCACTGCCCGGCTGGCTCACCAGGAGCGCCTCGATGTCCACCCCGAGCCGCTTGCACCAGGACGGGTCCAGCGCGTGCTCGGCGTCGATGAACGCCGCCACACCTCCGTCCCGCTGGGCCTGGGCCACCGCGTGCAGCGCGATCGTGGTCTTGCCGCTCGACTCCGGGCCGAACAGCTCGATGATCCGCCCGCGCGGCAATCCCTTGCCACCCAACGCCAGATCCAGCGAGAGCGCCCCGGTCGAGACCCCCTCGACCTCCATGTGCGACCCCTCACCCAATCTCATGATCGCTCCGGCGCCGAACGTCTTCTCGATCTGACTCAGCGCCGTGTTCAGCGCCTTCTGCTCCGCCGACACCGTCGGCTTCACCTCGGTCGTCCCTTGTCGCTTGGCCACGGCGATCGCTCCTCCGGCTCGGTCCTGGATTATGTACGTTAGAACACTATCATAGCATGCTGCGGCGGCGCAGGTCAATGAAGAGCGTCCGGATTTTTTTGCCGGGACCGGCGCTCGAATGCGACCCGGAAAGCCCTTGGGCCGCGGATGGGCTTTCTCGGATTGGCCTCAGAGAGCAAGCTACCTTTGCCGGTCGGCGCAAGTCAATGCGACGGCCCGGTTTTTTGACCTTTCAACTGGCCTCGGCCGAGGGGCGCGTAGATGGGTCCGCCCGCATCGAGCGTCGAGGCGTACGTCACGATCTCGACAACCGGAACCGAGCCCATGGACCAGTCCTGTCCGCGCTCGACGACTTTGGTCAGGTCGCACACGGAGCCTCGATCGGATTTGATGCGTCCCAGGGTGACGTGTGGGTGGAACCTCGGATCGTCAGTTCGATAACCGACTCGCGTCGCCGCGCCGACGACCGCTTCGCGCAAGTCGAGAAGAGGATTCAGATTGGGAGCCGTGACCCCGGCCCAGATCACGCGGGGCTTCTGCGGACTCGGAAACGCGCCCAGGCCCTCAACCTGGAGGTCGAACCGTCCGAACGGCTCGACGGCCGCGGCGACAGCCAGGCACAGTTCGTTCAGGTCGTTGTTCCGGACGTCGCCGAGGAACGCCAGGGTGATGTGGAACGGCAAGCCCGCCGTCCATTTGCATCCAGGGACTTTGGGGGTCAGCTCGGACTGCCGGCGGACGAGCTTCTTCTCGATCGGCTCAGGAATCGGGATCGCGATGAATGTCCGGGTCGTCTCACGCATTGTGGTCGTCCGGCAAGGCGGCTCCGGCTACTTGGCCGGTTCGAACTCAGAACTCATCCATTGCTTGATGCGATCGACCAGGGTCTCCTTGTCCTTGCGGAATTCATCATCCTCGACGAACCGCTGGATCTCGTTGGTCTTGACGACCAGGACCAGCTTGAAGGAATCCCGGAGATTCTGCATGGGGTCGAAGTCCGCGACCTGGAACCCTCTCAGGGCGTTGCCTTTCTGCCGGAAATCGAGTTTGAGCAATCCTTTGGGTCCGGCAGTCACCCAGATGTGAGTCGAAGTGTCCCTTGGGAGCTGGCCCACAGGGACCGTCGTGCCATTGTACTCGACGACCACATCCTCCATGGTCCCTTCGCCGTTGTTGATGATCTGCACGCACGCCTTGGGGCTCTGCCATCGCCGGAGAGTGATCTCGGCCCCGACGAGCAGGACGGCGAATAGCGAGAGGGCGATGATCCAGCGTCGTCGGGGCATCAGGATGATCCGAAATCGGCGGGTTTTCCACCCTACCTTATTGGGGGTTGTCGCTGATCAGTGAGTCGAGCTCGGGTGACGCGCCGAAATTCTCGCGGTATCGGGCGCGGAACTCATCGAGCGTATAAGAATGCTGTTGCGGTCCCCGATGCTCGATGGCGTAGACGCCTGTCAGTGCGGCCACCCGGCCGACCACCGGCCAGGGCCATCTTCGCTTCATGCCCAGGACGAAGCCGGCGCGGAAGGCGTCGCCGGCGCCCGTCGGGTCCACGACCGCCTTGGGCTTGGCGGGCGGGATGTCGAACTCCTCGTTCTCGACCGTGATCAGGGCGCCGGCCTCGCCCCGCGTCATGACGGTGACGGGCGCCATCTGCCGCAGCTCGGCCTCAGCCACTCCCAGCTTCTCGGCCATCATCCCGAACTCGTAGTCGTTACCCGCCAGGATCCGCGCTCCCCGGCAACCCGCCTCGAGGTCGGAACGCTCCAGCCGCGGGAGCTGCATCGACGGGTCATAAAGATACGGAATGCCTGCACTGATGCACTCGGCCGTATAGCGGTTCATCGCGGCCGGGTCGTTCGGCGCGATCAGGACGAGGTCGCTCTTCGACACGCCGGCCTCGATGACCGAGATCGACGACGCCTGCGTCATGGCACCCGGATAGAACGCCGTGATCTGGTTGTCCTGCAAGTCGGTATTGATGAAGCAGGAGGCCGTATGGTCGCCGGCGACGACCTTGATGGCCCCGCAATCCACCCCGTGCCCCTCCAGCCAGGCACGATACTCGCTGAAGTCTTCCCCCACGCTCCCGAGGAGGACCGGCCGCTCTCCCAGGAGCCCGAGGTTATAGGAGATATTGGCCCCGGTCCCGCCCCGCAGCCGCGTGAGCGAATCGACCAGGAACGACACGCTCAGCACGTGCATCTTGTCCGGCAGGATGTGGTCGCGGAACCGGCCCGGGAAGACCATGATGTAGTCGAACGCGATCGATCCGGTGACGAAAATGCGCATTACTTCGACCTCTAGGGACCAAGGCCAGTTTTAAGCAGCGCCACGACGGCATCGACTACCCGATGAAAGGCGGTCGGATTGAGGATACCGGCTTGGCTGGTCATGAGGAGTTGATTCGCTGTAAAGAGCTTTCCAGGACGAGCATAACTCGGAAGTCGCAGGCCGCCAGTCCGGAAGTCGCTTGGCGTAAGGAGCACGGCCCGAGGATCCGAATAAGAATTGCTCGTGACTTGGCATAACACCCAGTCGCCGCGCCCCGCATCGGCCAAGGCTATGGCAGGGCGGAGTTTTGTTTGAGACAGATCGGAAAAGGGGAAAGGAACCAATACTACAGCTCCTGCTGAAGATAGGACCATGCCTCGTCCTCCTCGGGCCGATTCCAGTCTTCTGCGAGTGCAGGCTCGCTCAGTAGTGCGGCTTCAAGAGAGATGTCCGGTGGTTCTTCAAGGATCGTCACCAAAGCTCGAAATGTCCCCGATAATTGAATCGGTTCGAGCAGATGGACCGCCCCGTTTTCGTCGATGGTCGCCTCGATTGTCCGTATCATGGCTCTCGCCTCTCAGGTTCGGAAGCTTGGCCAAGCATCTCCAGCGCCTGGCGGATTCGGGCCTGGCACGTCTCGCGCCCGAGGATGACAAGGCAATCATAAAGACCCGGTCCAACCCCCTGACCCGTGACGGCCACCCGCAACGGGTTGACCACGTCGCCCATCTTGCGGCCGGACCGCTCGGCGTAGTCGTGGACGGCTTTTTCCAGGGTCGCCAGGTCGAACGGTTCGGTCTGTTCCAGGACCTGGTCGAGCTCGGCCAGCATGGCCGGGACGCCCTCCTTGCGCAGCCGTTTCTTCACGGCGTCGGGGTCGTAGGTGAGGGTCTCCGTGAAGAAGAACCGGCCCAGCTTGATGATGTCGGAGAACACCTTGAGCCGGTCGCCCAGCGCCTCGATGACGCGGCCGATCCGCGCTGCGATCCTCCTCCGAGGGCGGGTCTCGGCGACCAGTCCCTCGCGCACCAGGAACGGAATCACCGCCTGGACCTTCCTCTCGACGGAGAGCGTTTTCATCCACTCCCCCTCGATCCAGAACAATTTATCCTGGTCGTGGCTGGCGGGGGCGCTGGTGACCCGATCGAGCGAGAACTTCTCGAACAGCTCGTCCCGGCTGAAGATCTCCTGGGTGCCGTCATAAGCTCCAGCCGAGGCGGGCGAGGTAATTGAGCAGGGCCTCGGGGAGGTAGCCCTTCTCGATGTAATGGTGCAGGTAGACCAGGATGCCCGACTTCTCGTATTCGGCGATCTTGCGCTTGGACATCTTCGCCCGCGAGCCCGGCTCGGCGACGTACGGAATATGGGCAAAGGCCGGCAGGTCCGCACCGAGTGCCTCGAAGACGAGGAGCTGGGGGAACGTGTTGGAGAGGTGCTCCTCGGCCCGGACGACGTGAGTGATCTGCATCGCGACGTCATCGACGGCGCTGGCGAAGTTATACAGGGGCGTGCCATCGGGCCGGACGATGACGAAGTCGCCGATCTCGTCGGTGGAGAACTCGACGTCTCCCTTGATCAGGTCGTGGAGGACGAGCGTCCGGCCGAGCGGGACCTGGAACCGCAGCGCGTAGGGCCGTCCCTCGGCCTCGAACTGGGCGGCCTCCGCGTCGGCTGAGCGGCTTGCGGCGAAACCGATAGGCGCGCTTTTCCCGGTCGGCCACGGCTTTTTCGGCGGCGCGTTCCTGTTCGGTACTATAGTCTCGATAGACATGGCCGGAGGCGAGCAGCCGGTCGGCTGCCAGCCGGTAGGTCTCGGCCCGCTGTGACTGGTAATACGGGCCGAACGCTCCGCCGACCTCGGGGCCTTCATCCCAGTCGATACCGATCCAGCGGAACCCGTCGAGGATTTGCGGACGGCGTCCTCGACGTGCCGCTGCTGGTCGGTGTCGTCGATCCGCAGGATGAACTGGCCGCCGTGATGGCGGGCGAGTAGCCAGTTGAACAGGGCGGTCCGCACCCCGCCGATGTGCAAGAAGCCGGTCGGGCTGGGTGCGAACCGGGTTCGGATCTTCCGAAGCGCCTTTCGGCATCACAGCGGGTTACTTTCGCTTTGCTCAACGCCTTTCGGCATCACTGAGGGTGGTACATCAGGATCACGATAGGGTATTTCGAGCCGGCTGTCAACGGCCCGGGGCCGCAGGGCAGGGCCGTTTCATTCTCATTATTGGGTTTGACAGGACTTCGAGCGACTTCTCGGGGTGGCATATGTCATCTCGGGTCGCCGCCCCGGGCGTCTTTATGTCCCAAGCGATGGAACAAGAAAACCACGATGTTCCTCAAGATGGCCATGGTCTGCCTCGCCGCTCCCTCGCGGATCCGGCTGGCATCCTCGCGTTCCGGCCGTCGGACAACCCGAGGCAGGCCAAAGGATTCGGCCGACGGAGCTTCCATTACGGATCAGCTTGCCTCGAAACGAGTTGTGGCGTTCGCCCAAGAACCCTGTGACACGGCCGCTTTTTCGTACTAGTTGTTTTGCAGGGAGCATTGCTCCGGTGGTCATTCCGATCTATCGGATGAGTCGATCGGCGGAATCCATCCAAGAATCCCTGCATTGATCACGCCTGGAACCGATCAGTCCACGCCGATTCCAGTACGCGATCAGAAGACCCCAGCCAGGTCGAGGACGCTTGGGCCAGAGCTCATCCGGGAAGTCCCGGAGCACGCCAATTTCAAGACGAAGGATGCACCATAGATGGTGCTCGAATTCTCTGAATCGGTTCAGAGCCGGACTCTCGAGAAAGCTTGCTCGCTCGAAACGCCAAGCTCTCCCTGGGTTCAACGCTGCGCGGCCTCGAAGTCCTGGAAAGCCGGGAGCTCCTGTCCACATTCACGGTGACGAACCTCCATAATGTCCGGAGCCGGTTCACTCCGTCAGGCGATCATCGAGTCCAACGAGCAACCGGGAGCCAACACCATCGACTTTGATGTCGCCGGTACGATCCGGATCGGCCGGACTTCGCTCCCCGCGATCACCAATACCGTGACGATCGACGGCTCCACGGCCCCGTCGTTTGCGGGATCACCCGTCGTGACCGTGGATTTTCAGGGAACCAAAGGACTCAACTTTGCGAAAGGTGCCGACGGATCGATCGCTCAAGTCGCTCTCGCTGGTGAAAGCCGGCAATGCGGGTGTCACGCTCACCGCCTCGGACGTCACGGTTCAGGGCAACGATATCGGCCTTCTTTCCAACGGAAAAACCGTCGCCGGCAACCGTGGGGACGGCGTGAAGATCAATGCCTCGTCGCAGGGCGACCTGATCGGGCAATAGCGATCCGGTGACGAGCATCTCCTACTACAACGCCGATAGCGTGAGCATGCAGCCGGTCTCGGGCTGGCAGGGCATTCGCGATTCCGACACGAGCGGCCAGTACCTCATCACCGGGACGTCGGACGCCAACGGATTGCTGTACGAAGGCCCCATCTCCGGCGCCGGTGGCACGAGTTACTCCGTCAACTACCCCGACGCCGCGTCCACGAGCGTCTACGGTCCCGACGATCTCGGCAACGGCGACATCGCGACTGGTCGGGAGTTACAAGAACGGCGACGGCATCGTCAACGGTTTCGTCTTCCAGGGAACGACCGCCGATCTCTCGAACAGCAGCGATTACCAGACGATCGATTATCCCAACGCGACAGTACACCTACGTCCACAGCACGATGGGCGACCTTGCGGTCGGCAACGCCGACGGTCCGGAGGGGAACGCGCCCATCGGCACGGGCCACGCGTTCCTCTACGACCTCTCCGCAGAACACGTTCCTGACCGACATCGTCTATCCGGGCTCGACGACCACCACGGCCTACGGCATCTGGTACAACGGCGGCACCAGCTACACGATCTGCGGCGGCTATACCAACCTCCTCGGCGCCGGTAAGTCGATCGCCGAAGGCTATCTGGTCGACTACGACTCCGCGACGGGGCAATTCACCAACTGGACGTCGTTCGCCGATCCCGAATGGGCTGGCCGGACAGGCACTCGCCACCCATTTCCAGGGCATCAGCAGCACCGAGGCGGGCGTTTACACGCTCGGTGCCGACTCGACCCAGGCCGGATCGAGCACGGTCCTTGCAGGCTTCGTGGGTGACCGTGCGGCTCAATCCCGACGGCACGTTCGGCACCGGCGTCTGGGTCAATCTGAACTACCCCGGTGTCCAGGGCACGGTCACCGCCGATTCCGTGGCCGGCAACCAGGTGGTCGGGATCGTCATCGGCCCCTCGGGCGAGTTCTCGTACCAGGCGACGGTCAACACCGGATTCCAGCTCTCCAACGTCATCAGCGGCAACGGCGGCAACGGCATCGGGATTTACGGTGCCGACGACAATCAGATCGCCATGAACGACATCGGCACGGATGCCAGCGGTACGCTCAAACGCGGCAATGCGAAGAGCGGCATCCTGGTCACGGACGGCGCGGCGCGGAACCTCATCGGCGGTCAGGCGACCGGCGGCAACGATCCCACGGCGGAATGTGTTCGTCCGTCCGCCGCAAGGCAACCTGATCTCGGGCAACCGTGCCAACGGCGTGCTCATCAACAAAGGTGCCACCCAGACGCTGCTGAGCGGGAATTTCGTCGGTACCTCCGCGTCGGGCAATTCGGCCCTGGGCAACCGGCAGGACGGCGTGGCCATCGTCAAAGCCAACGGCAATCAACTGATCGGCTGCACGTTCCAGCAGGATCCGTTCGTGTTCTACAACGTGCTCAGCGGCAACGGCGGCAACGGTCTGCGAATCACCAATTCCAACGACACGACGGTCCAGGCCAATTTCATGGGCGTCGGGGCCAACAACGCCACGATCGTGGCCAATGGCGGCAACGGGCTGCTGGTCTCGGGATCTTCCAAGAATACGCAGGTTGGCGGCGTGATCCCGCTGGGAAACGTGATCTCGGGCAATAACCAGAACGGCATCAAGGTGAGCGACACGGCCAGCGGATTCACTTCGTTCAATACCTTCGCCGGGACCTTCGCCTTTGCGGGCGCGGCTCCGAATAAACGCGATGGAATCCTGGTCACGTCCAGCGGCGGAAACAACTTGATCCGCACCTGCATCGTCTCGGGCAATCTCGGTAACGGTATCGAGCTGGGTGGCAATGCAACCGGGGTGCAAGTGACCGACACCGCGGTCGGGACGAACTCCTCAATCCAGACGGCCATTCCGAATGGAGGCGATGGCATCAAGATTACCGGCCACGCCCACGATAACGCCATCGGCGGTTTTCAGCCTTCGATTGAACCGCAGGTGACGATCTCGGCGAATCGCGGATACGGCATCGAGATCGTCGGCACCGCCCACAACAACGTCGTCTTTCACACCTACATCGGGACGAATGCCGGGGGCACCGCCGACCTGGGCAACAAGCTGGGTGGGATCGATCTTGGCCCCGGCACGTCGTCCAACACGATCGGAGGCGCGGCTTCCGCCTTGCAGGATAAAATCCTCTACAGCGGCGGCCCTGGCGTGACCATCCAATCGTCCCGCGGCGACACGGTGTTGGGGAATGAGATCCAGAACAGTGCCAGTCCCGCAGTCGCGGTGACCGCCGCACGAAGCAACCCGATCGGATCGGCGACCGCGGGAAACTGGCCAGGATGGCGTTTACATCACCGGCGTCGTGACAGGCACGCAGGTTCAAAGCAATCAGATCAGCAGCAACACGGGCAATGGAGTGATGCTCGTCAAAGCCCGAAGGCTGACGATCGGCGGCAGCTCCTCGGGAGCCGGCAACGGGATCGTCAGTAATCTGGGCTACGGCCTTGATGCGTATGGCGTGTGCTCCGGCTCCGTGGTGCAGAAAAACGTGATCGTGGCGAACGCCCAGGGGAATGTCAATCTGACCAAGTCCCACGGCATCACATACATTCCGTAGCAGGGCATGCCGATCGATCAACTCGGCAAAATCCGGCTGAGATCGTTGGTCGGCACACATCCCGCGCTCATCTCCCTGCTCCTGGCGGCGTCGCTCGGCGAATCGCGTTGACCTGGCCAGCGACTTTTCGGCCAGCCGCACGAAAACGAGTGTTGCATGCGATGCGATTGATCGCCAACCGCGAGGGCCAGGTCGACATCAAGCCGCAACATATCCCCGAGGCAGTCGGCGACCGTGCGCTGTATCATGGCGGCTGCGCCGTGATCGACGGACTGGAGATCGAGCTCCGGGCCCGCTGGGAGCCCGAGTCCGTTTCTCATCCGCTCCGCTACGAAGGGGATCACAATGCAAAAAACCAAGCTCACGAGAGACCAGGAGAAGTGCCTGCGGGGCCAGTCCTTTGGCGACGACCAGCCCGGCACGGTGTTGCGCGACTTCCGGATGCTCCTTGACTTCCTGGGGCCTCAGGGAGTCGAGACCGGGGGAAAATACAACACTCTTCCTCTGAAGTTGGTCGGGGAGTTGGACTCTCGTCTGAGCCGGCCGCTCGTCCTGGAGATGAAACGACCGCAACTCCGGTCGCACCCCTATCTGCAAGGGCTGAACCTGTTGCTCCGGGCCTCCGGCCTCACCCGCCTCGAGGGAAGCGGCAACAAGAGCCGCCTGGTCCTCGACCCGGCCATAAGGACACAGTGGGATGGGCTCAATCCCACGGAGCAGTATTTCAACCTGCTGGAAGCCTGGCTACGGCTCGGCCGCGCGGAGATGGTCGGGGAACAGGACAGGGACTGGGGTGAAGACCTGCTCTCGGAATGCCTGCAAGCCTGGCAGAACCTCCCGGAAAAAGGCAGCCGGTTTAACCTCGAGAGACCACAGGAAGTTTACATCTCCGGGATCTACCGGAATTTCTATCTGCTTGCCCTGATGGACATGTTCGGGCTCCTTGATGTCGAGCAACCGCCCCCGCCGATCACGACCTGGGTCCCGGCCAGCGTCAACCACGTTCCGTTCGGCGATGCGATGTTCACCCTTCTTTCCTCCCAGCTCCCTGCCGGTCTGCTGAGAGATTCGCTCTCAAGGAGGACAAAGACCAGGAGGAAGCGGCATCGATGGTGCCTCGCTTCGGGGTCTGGCAGCCGTCTGTTCCAGCCCTATTTCCCGAGTGGCGACACAACCTGGAATTCCCGAAGCCGGAGCCGCGGGAGGGCACGTTCATTTTCCGCGTCTCCCTGGGCAAGGTCTGGCGGCTCATCGCCATGCCGGCCGACGACACTCTGGACGACCTGGTCGCATGGATCCTCAGCTCGGTCAAATTCGACAGCGACCACCTGTATAGGTTCAAATACCGCGACCGCCTGGGGGCCACGGTCATCGGTCAATCACCCGGCGATAGACGAAGGCCCCTGGACCGACCAGGACCCTCGGGACCCTACCCCTGGAGCCGGGGCAGTCGATGGAACTCGAATACGACTTCGGCGATTGCTGGGAGTTCACCGTCAAGCTGGAACGGATCGAGCCGCCCGGCGCCAAGGTCAAGGCCCCCGCGATCCGGGAGAAACACGGCAAGTCGCCGGAGCAGTATCCGCGTTGGGACGATTGACAGGATCGAGACGGGCAAGCCACCGAGAGGAGTTGCACGATGTCGGATTCTTTCATGACTCTCCGTCAAGCAGTTTCCGGGTCCTCTCGATGGCGATCCTCGTTTGCCTCGCCACCGTGATCGGCATGACATCCCACGTCCACGCGGACGACCCCCGGCCCGGGATCACGCACGGCTTCCTGGCGACCGGCGGCGAGACGTACATCCGCGACGGCAAGGGGGCGATCACCTGGCGCTATCCCCAATCCACCCGAGACGGGTGGATCTTGCCCGGCGGCAATGTTCTGCTCGCCCTGTCCAAGAGCAACACCTACCCCGGCGGCGGCGTGGTCGAGGTCGAGAACGAACGGCAAGGTGGTCTTCGAGTACAAGGGCACGCAATCCGAGGTCAACACGGCCGAGGCGATCGACGGCGACCGGATCCTGATCTCCGAGGCGGGCGACAAACCCCGCCTCCTCGAAGTGGACCGGCAGGGGCAGATCCTCGTCGAGGTCCCGCTGAAGGCCCAGACCCAGAACCACCACCTCCAGACCCGCATGGCTCGCAAGCTGGCCAACGGCAACTACCTCGTCCCCCAATTGCTCGACAAGGTCGTCCGGGAATACACGCCGAAGGGCGAGGTCGTCTGGGAGGTGAAGACCCCGGACATGCCGTTCACCGCCATCCGGCTCCCCAATGGCAACACCGCTCATCGGATGCACGCTGGGCAATCTCGTCATCGAGGTCGATTCCAAGGGTGAGACCGTCTGGCGACTGACCAACGACGATCTGCCCGGCCGGCCGATCAAGGACGCCTGCGGCGTGCAACGCCTCCCGAACGGCAACACGGTGATCACGAGCTATGGGGCCCATCACGCTGGAGAGGTCAAGCTGATGGAGGTGACACCGGGAAAGCAGCTCGTCTGGGTCTACCGGGACGATAAGCCTCACGGAATCCACCACTTCCAGATCCTCGACACCAACGGCAAGGCGATCGAGGGGGCACCGCTGCGCTGACGCTGATCGCCTAGGCATCTTGGCGGTGTCGGGGTGACTCGAAGGGTCCGCCACCGGATCGGTCAGGAGCACGGCAGGTCTACCGAACTGCGTAATCGAACGTCAGGCCCGGAATTCCCAAAGACGTTTGTGCCTGCGAGCATCACTCCGACTAGAATGCGGAGCCGAGGTCCGACTCCGGTCGGGCGGAACCCGTGACCGAATCGGTCCGTCAGGGAGTCGCTAGGATCAGTATCGCACATCGCCGATTCGACGGAGGGCTGCAGCGGCTCAACCAGCGGTCGTGGAATCCCGACGGAGTCTAAACAACCCGCGGCGTCAACCCTGTAAGACGAGTCTGTGTCGTGGTTTCTAACCTGGCAATGACCACCCCGAATATACCGCGCCACGCGACCCGTCGCATGATCCTCCTGACCGATCCGCCTGATCCGTCACATCGTGCTACATTCTCGGACATCGGCAGGTTATGCTGGAGAGGTCGCTCTTCGCGACACGCGAGCAGCCGATGAATCGCCATCTACTACTGGTCATGGGCCAGTAAGAACGCGCCGATGAAGTATCGTTATCTCGAAGACGACCGGTAGTCTGAACGAGGCGACTTCCCGAGGGGGCTGGCGGGAGCGGTCCTCCTCCGCGGGCTTGCGTCCCGCGCCGCCGTGCCGCGAAAAAGCCCCCCCGCTGGCGGGGCAAGCCGATCCCGCTCGCGGTTTGCGGTCTCGTTCCCGAGAGTCTTGCTCGCGAGGACCTGATCTTCCCGATCGGTGAGGACGGCGAGACGCTGAGAGTGGCCGCGGTGGACTACGATGACGTCGCCCTGTCCGACAAGATCTCGTTCATCCTCTCCAGGCCGGTTCGGCTCATCGCTGCCGACCGCGAGGAAGTCGAAGCGCTCATTCGCGGAGTATTTCGGCGCCGCATCGGGTTCGGAAACCGTGGATTCGATGCTTCAAGAGTTCACGGACGACGGCGGAATCTCCGCATCCGACGCTCCGCCATCCCGATCTCGCGCCCTGGTGCGTATATGGCTCCCGAAGCCATGCCGGCCCGAAGCCTCTTCTCGCAGCAGATCCCATCGTCGCAGGTAGTCTCCGAGACGAAGATCCCGATCCGGTCTCGATTCCACTCCTCCCGTGGGAGATTCAGGCATGTGGTTTTACGTCGTCGAGGAAGGCCAGCGCGTCCTGGTGCGGAATCCCGACGGCACGATGGAGGTGATCGTCGGCCCCAGGCGCCTCTGGCGAGGCCGGCGCAAGTTCCAGCGCATGATCCATCACGTCGCTCACCCGGGCGATTACCTGATCGTTCGCTATCGCGACGGACGGCAAGAGCATCTGGCCGGACCGGCCGAGGTCTCGTTCGACCCCCGAGTCCACCAGGAGATCACCCGCGAGGAGATGCTCCAGGTGGCCGCCAAGGAGGCCGTGGTCGTCTACAGCCAGAAGGAAGGCACGAGCAGCGTTCAGCGGCGGATCGAATATGGCCCGACGCTGTTCATGCCCCGGCCCGGCGAGTGGTTGCACACGTTCGTCTGGCATGCGTCCGAGGGCGGCGCGCAAGGTGTGCGCAAGGTCCCCAAGGGACTGGTCTTTCAGAAGCTCTGGTTGATGCCCGACCAGATGTACCACGACGTGCCCGACGTCCGCACCGCCGACGACGCCGTGCTGACCATCCGCCTGATGATCTTCTTCGAGCTCCTGGACATCGCGACGATGCTCGAGACGACGCACGACCCGATCGGCGACTTCGTCAATGCGGCAACGTCCGACGTCGTCGACTTCACCGGCCGCCACGACTTCGAGTCGTTCAAGGCCAACACCGACAAGCTGAACGAGATCGAGACATACCGCCAGCTCGCCGTCCGGGCATCGCAATGCGGCTACCGGATCAACAAGGTCGTCTATCGCGGTTACGGCGCGCCCGAGCGGCTCCAGTCGATGCACGACCAGGCCATCGAGGCCCGCACCAAGCTCCAGCTCGAGCGCGCCACCGAGCAGCAGGCCCAGGACCTCGAAAGCTTCAAGCTCGAAAGTCAGATGCTCCGCGCGGGTAAGCGACGTCACGAGCAGACCGCGGAGGTTGCCCACCAGCTCGAGCTCGACCAGAAGAAGCAAGAGGCCGACCTGCGAGCCCGGGAAGCCCAAGACCATTTCCTGCGCCAGCAGCAACGGCTCGAGGCCGAGTTTCAGATCGAACTCCGCACCCGGCAAGATGCCCACCAGCGCGAGCACCTGGCCGAACTCCATCGACTGGGCGTCAACTTGACCGCCTACCTGACCCAGGACCGGGCCGACCGCGTGATCGAGCTCCGCGGGCCGCAGGGAAGCGCAACCCACCTCCACCTCGATCCGTCCCATCCGCAGGACGGCTCTCGTCCCAGCGTCCGACGAGACGGGCCGATCGACGGGAGGTTCTGCGTGAACGACCACCACAGCGTTCCGTTGATAGACAGAATCCTTTTCCTGGAGAGATCGCGATGCTCAGCGCCCGCAACCAGCTTCCCGCAATCGTCAAGTCGGTCAAGCTCGGCAACGTGATGGCCGAAGTCGTCATGGAGGTCGCCGGTGTCGAGATCGTCTCGGCGATCACGCGCGGATCGGCCGAGGCACTCGACCTTCAACCGGGCGATCGCGTCAAGGCGGTCATCAAGGCCACCGAGGTGCTCATCGATAAAGATTGAGGACTTGCTCCGACGAGGGGCCGCGACCGTCGGCCGGATCGGGTCGGGCCGCTCAATACGAGTCGGACGAGGTCACCTCGCCGCCGGCCCTCGTCCCCAGGGCGTGGTAGACCGGCTGAGCGATCGAATCCTTGAGGAACCGCACCGAGCCGTCGACCATCGCGAAGTTCGCCCCGCCCGGGTGCAGACTGCCGAAGGAGTTGACGCGCGGATCCTCGTAGTTCGTGGTGAAGGCACTGGCACTCAAGCCCGAGGCACCCGGGCTGCCATAGCCGATCGGGACTATATAGTTGATCGGCGAGTAGGTGCTCTCCGCCACGTCCGACAGGCCGTAGCCGCCGCTCGACGAGGCCCACCAGCCCCACATCCCCATGGTCTGGGAGAAGAACGTCCATCCCGGAGGCGCGAAGGTATCGTAGTTCGGGTCGAAGTGATTCCGCTCGCCGAAGAAGAGCGTGTTGGAGAGCCCGTCCGTGACGTTGGAGATCCTGCACCTGGTAGAAGGTGGGAGCCGCCGGACCGGTGTAGAAGAAGATCCCGTCGGACGTGACCGCCGAGAACGGATGCGACTGCGTCCCGGCGTTGCCGCCGTAGCTGGTGATCCCGTACCACTCGTTCGAGGTGGTGCCGTTCTGGATCGGGTTCGCCGGGATGATGTCGGCCGGGCACAGCAGCCCGTTGATGATCGTGGCCGACCGGGCCGTGTTGCTGTAGAGGTTGTCGAAGGCATTACTGAAGTTCCACCCGTTGAACAGCGGTTGCTGCTCGATGAACGGCAGGAGATTCACGAAGAGCGTGAATCCGGAGGGTGGCTTGGTCGTCAGCTTCATCTGACCCGGTGGGAAGATGCCGTGCGTCGATTCGTAGTTCATCGTGGCCAGCGCGAGCTGCTTGAGGTTATTGACGCACTGGATGCGCCGGGCTGCCGCACGGGCCGCCTGGACGGCCGGAAGCAATAGCGCGATCAAGACCGCGATGATCGCGATGACGACCAGCAGCTCGATCAGGGTGAAGCCATGAGGACGGCGGGATCGCACTTTCATCGAAACCAGACTCCTGCTCCGCGTGAATTCACTTCTCCTCTTCGACGATCTTGATCTGCTTGGGATCCTCGACCCGAATTCGAACCTGGTCGTCCTCGCGGATCACCTTCCCCGTCACTCGCAGCTTCTTTCCCTTGTAGTGCTCGGCCGGATCGTCGATCCCGGCTTTCTTGAAGAGGTCGGCGTGGTCGTAGGAAATGACGACGGCAAAGTTCTTCTCGTCGTGGAAGTCTTCTTCCGAGTTGAGGTAATACACGCGCCGCGGGGCGGCGTTCTTGCTCGACCGGACGGTCATCTCGACCGTGCATCGCGCGTCGATATGGTTCTTCGCCTCGGGGGCCGCGATCACCTTGGGCGGCTTCTCATCGTCGGCGGATGCGCCCTGCCCAGGAGGACGACGGCCAGGAACGCGAGCGAGAACGTCCAGCAAGGCTGGGTCGAAGGAGCGATTCTCCGCATGACGGGTCTCCGCGGTGGTCGGGTCGCCGGTGAGTTGGTCCGGACGAGGAAGCAATCTCTCTCCGAGGATGATCGGCCAGCGACACGATCGTGTCAATCTTCGACACGATCGTATCAGGGCCGATTGTCGATCGCAATCGTTGTGTTGGATGATGAGGCGCAGGATTTGGGGCAGCGGATGGAGACCGTGGGCTGCCGAGCAGAGGGACCTGATTGCCTTGCGAGATCGCGTCCGGCTGACCGTGATGCACACGAGTTCCCTAAACCAAGCGGACGACTGGAGAGCATCCGGTTGTGCGGCTTGATGTCGCGGTGAACCAGCCCTTGCCCGGCCCGGGGTACGGGGCACCGCAAAGGCGACGGAGCCGCGCCGGGGCTCAATCCTCCAGGCCCAATTCCTGGAGCGATCGCGCATTCAGCAGCGCCAAGGTCAGCGCCTCGAGCTGCTCGGGGCTCAGGCTGTCGAGGCGCTGTTGGGCACTAGGACTCAACAGGCCGAATCGGGCCTCGAGCTGCTTCTTGAGCACCGTCCGCAAGCTTCGCAGACCTTGTTCAAACCCTTCTCAAATCACGTCAACGGCATGGCTTGGGCCCCGTGATAACGCTCGGTCCGAAGCAGCGCTCCCAATTCTTGCCTTGCGCCTCGTCCAGCGTAGCGTATGCCTCCAGGCAGTCCAACAACAGATAGCGGAGGCGACGGAGCCGAGCCCGGGATCAATCCTCCAGACCCAATTCCTGGAGCGACTGCGCCTTCAGCAGCGCCAAGATCAGCGCCTCGAGCTGCTCGGTGCTCAGGCTCTCGAAGCGCTCTTGGGCACGGGGACTCAACGGGCCGAACCGGGCCTCAAGCACCTTCTGGAGCGTCGTCCGCAGGCCTTGTTGCTGGCCTTGTTGCAGACCTTGTTCCAAACCCGCTTGCACGCCCTTCTCAAATGACGTCACCGCCTGTTCCAAACCCGCTTGCACGCCCTTCTCAAATGACGTCAACGGCATAGCTTGGGCCCCCTGATAGCGCTCGGTCCGAAGCAGCGCTCCCAATTCCTGCGTTTGCGCCTCGTCCAGCGTACTGTATGCCTCCAAGCAGTCCAACAACAGATACCGGCGATAGTCATTCTCCCGCGCCTCGGCCAGCCGCCGCAAGGCCTCCGCATGCACCGCGGCACGCCGCGCCGGCGGCACGTCCATCAAGGCCGTCAACGCCACGCCCAGGAGATGCTCCCCGGCCACAAACTGCTCGCCCTTGAGACCCGGCAGCCCTACGTAGGCATACTCAAAGGACAGCAGCCGATGGTCCCAGTATTTCTCCTCATAAACGTCCCAACCCGTCCCTTTGAGCCCCACTCGCAAATACAGCGCGATCGGCAAGACCGGCAAACCGTACTGACGGCGGAGCTGCTCGTAATACGAGAGCATCCGTGGTCGGAGCACAACCACCGTGTCCCGGGCTTCGATCTCGACATGGATCAAGGTCAGCCAGCAGTCGGCGGTCTCGCCCGAGGCCGCGACCGGCGGCGGTACGCCGGGCGCAGGGGCAAGCGGGCGACCAGGTCGAGGACGCGGCGCTCTCCCCGAGGCGGATCGGTGAAAACCTCCTGTTCCAGCCAATCGACGCGTGCGAAGTCGAAGCGGTCGGCCCAGGCGGGGAAGAAGACCTGGAAGAATTCGGCGAAGAACGCTTTCAACAACGATTTGAACCGTTGGTCATGATCAACCATAGCATGCCTCTCTGCCGGCGCCTCAGGCCGGTCTTCCGGCCGCGGTGCGGTGGCGCAGAATTATGCCGCACAAACCACCAGCCGCCAAGTCGAGGACTGCGGTCGTTCGCGAGCCGGCGCCGGGTCGGCGCAACCCAGAGTCTTGCAGCCTCCAGCTCCTCCAGGTCAAGGAGATTGCTCATCCCGGCGACCATTATCGGTCGTCGATTCTCACGAGCGTACTTCCCACTCAATCGAACCACTCGTCGGCAGGGTCGAACGGTGGCACCACCACGTTCAGGATCGTCATTCGCCCCAGGGCTCGATGCCGTACTTCTGGTGGGATCAGCACCGAGTGGCCCCGCTCGACCGGCAATCGCCGGCCGTCCAGTTCCAACGCCGAACCGGGGGCGCAGTCCAGGATGTAGTAAATCTCGGTGTGATCGCGGTGGTAGTGGGCGCGGGCATCGGCCTCGATCTCGACCCTGTGGACGCTGGCCGGCGACTCGGGCACATCGATGAACGCACGGCGAGCCCAGCCGCAAGGGCAGCGCACCGGGTCGATCGCGTTGAAATCGGCGATTGCGGGAACCCCCGCTCGGACCTCGTCTTGGCTCAAGGATTCCTCCTTCATGGGCGGAGAAAGCGGGACGTGGTACACCCACGATCCCTGTCATTGATTCGGCATGTCCCCTTGCGTCACGCCAAAATGATCGAGTGTCTCGGTCGCGTTCGCCTCGTTTCTTAACGGGTGGGCTCGGGCTCGTCCGCCGGGTCCCACGGCTCCGGGGGCCTGGGAATTGCCCGCAGATCCGCCTCGAAATGCTCCAAATCGGGAGATAGCGCCGCCAGCTCCACAGCGGCATCCAGGACGGTCTCGTCGAGGATCGACTTCACTTCGGCTTCCAACTCGGGCCGCACAGGGCCGAAACGGGTCTTCAAGAGCCTGAGGATGTGCTTGTGACTCCTGTCCGCAGCGACCTCCCGGAATAATGGCGACTCGATCATGACGCTTTTCCTTTCGAGGATAGATCGTAAGCTGGGGTCCTTGTATCGCAGGCGCGTGAAGACTTGCGTGACCGTGATGAGGCGGTCATGCTCCTCGGCCGGCGCGTGCTGGTCGATCACCTCGCGGCAGCGCCGCAGCACGATCTCGGGCGGTTCGTCCGCTTGCATCAGCGGCACCCACGGCATCATGCCCGGATTCGCCGCCGCCAGCACCGGCTCGGCGGGCATCGTCCAGAGCACGATCACTTGCCAGCGACCACCCAGCTCCGTCAGACCGTCCGCGGCGGGACGGCTGGCATGGTCCGGGACCTGAAGGTGGCCCTTCGGGCGGAGCACGAGGACCAGAACGCTCGGGACCTCGCCGCGGATGAGGTACACCAGCAGCAAGTCGCGCAGTGCCTGCTCGGCGACGCGAATCTCGGGGTAGGTCGCGACCTCGACGACGTACGGATCGGGGCGATCGTGCCCGGCACGCCAGGCGAAGAGCAGTCCGTCGGGGAGTTTCGTGGGCAGGACCAGCTCGGCTTGCCCGGCTTGCCAGCGGACCAGGTCGGTGACGCCCCCGATGCCTAGGATCGCATCGCCATGGTGCTGGATCAGCCACTTGGCGCGTCTTGTCCTTGGCCGGCTCCGGCATGGTCCATAGCCCTCCCAAATCGAGGACCGATTATCTCCCGCGATCGCGCCGGCTGGGACGGCCCTCTCGTGATCCTCCCATGATACCCGATGCCGAGATGGCTCGGAACGAGAGATCCTTGCCGGCCCCGCCCAGCGAGCCGGCATGAGTGTCTCGCGCTTGATTTGGATATTCGTTTGCACCGAGGCGGAATCTTTTCCAGAATTTTGTAATAAGAACCGGGCAGGCGGGAAGTAAGAGGCAGGACAGCGAGAGAGGAGCCGGCGGACATGGCGGGAATCCTATCGAAGTCGACATCGCGGTTGATCGAGACGCTATTCGGCGAGGGCTCGGTTACCGGCATGACCGACGCGCAGTTGCTCGATCGGTTCGTGTCGCAACACGATGCGTCCGCGGAGCATGCCTTCGAGGTGCTCGTCCAGCGCCACGGACCGATGGTCATGGGTGTTTGCCGGAATTCGCTCGGCGACCTGCACGACGCCGAGGACGCCTTCCAAGCGACGTTTCTCGTGCTGGCCCGCAGGGCTTCTTCGCTGCGAGAACCCGCGAACCTGGGCCCCTGGCTCCACGGAGTCGCGCGGCGGACTGCGCAAAAAGCGAAAGCCCGGCGTTCGCGGCTGGAACGTCTCATTCAGCGAGCGGGAGCCCTGACCCGGATCAAAGCGGAGTCCGAAGCCGACCGGAAGCCTGCCGATGGCCAGGAGGAGGCCGAGATTCTGCACGAGGAGATCGGCCGCTTGCCGGAAAAGTATCGGACGCCCGTGGTCCTTTGCGACCTGGAAGGGCTGAGCCGCGAAGAGGCCGCCAGGCAACTCGGCTGGCCCATGGGCACGCTGGGCGTGCGGTTGATGCGGGCTCGGGAACGCCTCCGCGCCCGACTGACTCGACGGGGCATGGCCCCGGCCGGGTTGGCGGCCCTCCCGCTCATCCCACGCGCCGAGCCCCTGGCCGCCTCGTGGGCGGTCCAGACCGCCAGGGCCGCCGCCAGCTTCGCGTCGAGTTCTGCCCCGACTTGCGGGGCGATTCCAACCCACATCACCGCGATCGCGGTCGGAGTGTTGAAGACCATGGCAATCAAGAAAATGATCATCGGAATCGTGGCAATCCTTGGCTGCGTGCTCGTCGCGGCCGGTTCGGTTGCGGTCGCCTTCCAGGCGCCTGCGAAGCGGCCGAACGCGGCCAAGGCGGCCCCGCCGTCCCAGAAGGCGACCGCCAAGCAGGACGACTCGAAGTCGCTCTTGACCAATGGCGGCTTCGAACGCAGCGATCCGGGAACTCACGCACCGGTGGCCTGGAAGAAGGGGGGCTCGGTCGCTGGCGTTCAAATCCTCTGGGATCAGACCGTCGCCCATCAAGGCCGTGCGAGCCTGCACCTGAAGAAGACCGTGCAGCGTTATTTCCCGATCGCCCAGTGGTCCCAGGAAGTCAAACACCACGGCAAAGCCACTCGCCTCAAGGTCGTCGCCTTCGCCAAGGCCCGGAAGATGACGAAAGCCATCCTGGACGTCCAGTTCCTCGATGGGAGCGGCCAGCAGACTCACCAGTGGGCCGGCTACATCGGGGCGAAAGAGAGCGGTGACCCGCCGGTCACGCACGACTGGAAGAAGTACGAAGGGGTCGTCGCCATCCCCGACGGGACGGTGAAGCTCTTCATCGCCCCGCAGATCTATGGGCCCGGCGACATCTGGTTCGACGACATCTCAGCCGAGTACACCGAGGCGGAACCGACCGATCCGACGGCCTTCAACCCGCCTGCCGGCTCCTCGAAGAGTCCCGATCCCGACCTGGCCGACATCGCCGATGTCCCGTCCGAAGAGCGGAAGGCCGGCGACGACTCGCGGAAACGCTATTTCTTGATCGGGCCGATGGCCGGGTCAGCGCCGCCGGCCGAGGGCTATCGGCTCCTGGTGCTCCTGCCCGGCGGCGACGGGAGTGCCGATTTCAACCCGTTCGCGCGGAGGATCGCCAAGTTCGGGCTCCCGTCCAACTACATCATCGCCCAGCCGTTGGCGGTCGCGTGGTCGCCCGAGCAGGCCAGGGACGTCGTCTGGCCGACGGCGACGGATCGGCTGCCCGGCGTCGCGTTCACGACCGAGGAGTTCGTCGAGGCGGTGATTGCCGACGTGTGGCGGACGAAGAAGCTCGACCCACGTTTCGTCTTCTCGCTCGGCTGGTCGTCGGGTGGTCCGCCGACGTATGCGATCCCGCTCCGGCCTGGGACGCGCCTGACGGGCTCGTTCGTCGCGATGTCGGTGTTCAAGCCCGAGCGTTATGCATCGCTCGAGAACGCTCGCGGTCATGGTTTCTACATCCTCCACTCGCCTCAAGACTTCATACCGATCGACATGGCGAGGACGGCCAGGGACGAGTTGAGCCGTTCCGGGGCGAAGGTCGAGTTGCGGACCTACGAGGGGGGCCACGGTTGGCGTGGCAACGTCTACGGCGAGATCCGCCGAGGCGTCGCATGGCTCGAAGCCAACCATGGCGCCCCGGCCGGGGGATGAATCTAGCGCGCCACGCTTGGCTTGCGCACGCCACAGGCTGATTCGGAATCCCCCTCACCCGGCCTGCGGCCGACCTCTCCCCGGGGGGCGAGGTGGAGAAAGCCGGGTCTCCTCACACTTCCGGGCGACCAAGACGACTCATCCCCTCGCCCCTGCGGGGAGGGCCACAATCGGACGTTGACGAGGATTCGACCGAGGCGACCTCTTCGATCTCGCGGCGCAGGGGCGCACGACAACGCGCCCGGCAACGTCATGAGGCCGCGCGGTCCTGACTATAACGCAACAGGTTACCAATGACTCTGTGTGCGGCCTCGGAAGACAAGACGGACTGCAACCATCCGCGGAGAGTCTCCGGATCCAGGAGCTCGACCTCGGTACCGCCGAGCGTGTCCGCGCCTCGAGCGGGAACGGGCGAGCCGGGTCAGCGGAGACAGGATGGGAAATGGTGAGAAGTTTATGCATGTAGTCGCCGAGGGCAGGCACCCGGGCATAGAGCGACGCCCAGACCGTCCCCTTCTCAACGGCCTTACCTACCTCGCCCGCGACGCGGCCCTGGGTTCTTTGCGTCAAAGCCTCGGCCTGCTCTCTGAGCCATAAGACCGGTGTTGACTCTGTGGTCGTTTCCGTGAAGGCATCGCCCCATAAATCTTCGATGGCGTCAGACATGGTGGTTCTCCGGCGGCGGCTTTACCTTGAATAGAATGGGCAAGACGCCGCCTTTCGCCATGCTGGTCAACACCGCCAGGCTGAAGAGCACCATGCCGATCGCGATGTAGTCGATGCCCGCGACGACCTGCCGGAGGGAGGAGTAGCCCCGCCAGCCGGCAGCGATTACCCAGAAGATCAGGATGAGCCCGGCGGATGCGAGCGAGACCCGGTGGCCGAGCAGGAATCCATAACCCGCGACGATCGCGGACATCACCAGCGGGTAGACTTCGATCGCCCACCATGTGCTCGCCCCGGTTCGATCGATCCACCCCGTCATCACGACGAGCGAGGCCAGGAGGGCCAACATCGACCCGGCGGTCCGGAGGACATGGCCAAGCCGGTCATCGAATGCCGCGCCGACGACCAGCACGGCCGCCAGGATCAGGTGGAAGGAGACCGGTCCTCGATGATTCCCCGCGCCGATGTGAGGCGAGGCAATCATCGCGAACGCCGACAGTCCGATCGCCCCGATCAGGCAGCGCCACGCATCGCGACGTCGCAGTCCGATCACCGTTTGCAAGACCGAGGCTGCGAGGATCGGCAGCGCCTGTGGAGAAACGAGTTCGCCCAGGTCGAGGCTCTGTGGTGAGACGACTGCCAGCGACACCATCGCCGCCGTCAGCGCATCGAACGCCAGCGGGACGCGCCGAAGAGCCGCGTAGGCGTAGAACCCGGCCGTGGCGACCAGGGTCAAGTAGAGCGGAGTCCCGCCGAGCCGTGCGATGAACCGCTCCAGGAACCACTGATAGGTCGGGTCGGCGCGATGGCCGACCAGTGTCAGGAGGAGCAGGATCACGGGTATGAACAATGCGGTACGCAGGACGCCCAATCCACTCTCGACCAGCCCGATCTCCATCAGGAGCACAGCGATCGCCAGCCCGAGCGGCACCAGAAAATACGGTCCGAAGATGTACGGCTCGGTCTCGCCGGGCGGGATGTGGTGCATCGACCAGGCCAGCAAAGCGGACCGCGCCGCGACTCCGAAGGCCAGCACGCCGAACAGGGTCCAGGGATACCACGCCCAGCCCCAGGGGCTCCCGTTGTCGCGTACGTAATCCCGACCGCGACGGACCGCCGGCAGGAGCGAGAGGAACACAAGGCCGGCGGCCGGCGAGAAGCCGAACAGCGACCAGGACAGGATCTCGCTTCGAGGCTGATCCAGTAGCGGAGTGATCGCCACCGGATAGAGGAAGAACAGGCCGAGGATGAAGTAGTACGGCGCTCGGAACAGCGGCGGCAAGTCCAGGCGAATCGCCCGCAGCATCCCCTCGCTCACGGCCACCGCGAAGAGCAACCCGCCGAGGTAGCAGGCAACCCCCCGCGTCGGGCTGCGGGCGAGCACCTCGTCGAACGTCACCGAGGTCGCGAGGAACATCAGCACGACCAGCAGCAGCACGGTCCGGACGTCGTCCCAGACCCCGACGAACCGCACGAGCAGGCACGCGGTCACCGCCAGCAGCAGCGTGTAACCCGCCATCCCGGAAAGGAGCGCCCAGGTCTGGGACGCATCGACCTGAGACCCGAATGAGACCCACAATCCCAAACAGACCAGCAGGGCGCTCAGGACGTAAAACGGATTGCTGGTGCAAACCCAACGGATCAGTCCCCGCGAACCAACGGCGAATGCCGGCGGCGCGGACTCGGATCGGACTTCGAGAAGAGTCATGATGTATGCCCTTGATGTGAGGATGAAGGCCCAGGACGCCGAATGAGCGATATTGGATGAGATCGTCCGGCCCCGTCCTGGAATCATAACGCTTCTGCGACAACTGTCGCAAGAGACCGTCATCGAGCCGGGACCGCCTCCCGACGCACCTCGACCGGCGGCAATCGATAGATCATGTCGCCGACCGGCAGCCTGTCGAGGTTCGAGTCCTTCAGCCCGCCGTCGTCCCGGCCGTCCCGCCCGACGGAGTAGACGACCGGCTGGCCGTCGAGCACGGCCAGTCGCATCGGCTTGCCGTCGTAGGGGTCGGTCGGAATGGCTTTCAGCCCGGCTTCCCTCGTAGCCACGGCCAGGGCGCGCGGCAATCCTCGGTGGGTCAACTGCCAGCGTCGCATGACGATCAGGCATTCGGTGGCATGGAGGCTCGCCGTCATCCGCGACGTCCCTCGCGCGAACGCGACCACCACTTCGGGCACGGTCATCGTCGCCCGGGTCAGGAGGACCAAGGGGTCGTTACCTTGCGGCGTCTTCACGGCGGCGATCTTCTCGAATCGGGTGGCATAGGGGAGACCGTCCAGGTCCAGCATCGCGCGGTAGTAACCATTCAGCTCACCGACGCGCCGGGAGAGTTCGGCGGGCGACGTCTGGGCGATCCGGGCGTCGATGTCCTCGGGCAGACTCACGTTTGCGCGGATGCCCTCGATTCCCGCAAGTGCCTTGACCACCGACTCGCCGGGCTCTAACTTCATCTGCTTGGCAAGTTCTCGCTGATGACGGACGACATCGTGAAGCGTAACACGGGACATCAAGTAGTCCGCACGGAGCCCCTCGGCATAGCCATCACTCGAGCTGGCCTCGTGCCCGAGGAACAACTTGAGCAATCGGTCGCAGTGCTCGACGCGGAGAGCGGGCGAGGCCAGGATCATACTGACCATGTCGGCGCAGACGATCTGGGTGATGGCCGCCGTGACCAGTTGGTTGACCATTCCGCCCCGCGGCTGCAAGTCGCGGGCCAGCCGGAGCACCGCCTCGACGTCGCGGATCGCCGCGTCGAAGTCGCGCCGCTCTATCGCGCGCCGCACCCGCAGGCTGGCGATGCGTGCGACCTGGCGGGCGTCCTGGACGTGAGGAAGCAGCGTCGTGAACCCCAGACCACTCTCAAAGACACAACGATCGCGCCGCTGCGCCTCGGCAAGCTTGCGGAACCCGACGTCGTACAGCTTGATGACCTCGTCGATCGACGACGCGGCCACGGCCTTCGGGTCCTTCTGGAGCGCCTGGAACAGTTCCATGTAGCGCTTCGTGCGATCCTCGGCGGCCTGGCGCCGGCGATCCCGCTCGGGGCCCTCCGGGAAGCAGACGGCGACATTGGAACCGAATTCGAAGAGAGCGTCGAGGTACAGCGGCGCGGCGTTACGGTCTCGGGGCGGGGCGGCGAAGAACCTGGCGACATCGAACGGCGCATCGGTCCCGAGCCAGTCCGGGGCCTTTGTGACCGCGCCCGGCAGCCTGGGATAAGGACCGCCCGCTTCGGGCCGGGCCGTGTCCTGAGCGTGCACCGCGATCGCCCGGAGTACGCCCAGCGCCACCCCGCCGATGATGGGGGCAAACCGTCGTCTCGTGATCGGTAGTCCGGCGGAAGTCCTTCGCATGGTGGAATCCTCTCTGATCGGTCCGGATCGTACTGGGGCTCGTTTTCCTGGACAGGTAGGTGGAAGAAGCCTCGCCAATTGAATGTTCTAAAGTCATTCTCAGACAACTGTCAATGGACTCATGCGGCGAGCGTGCCGAAGTCCGAGCCTCAAGACATTACCAGGGCTGCTAACTCCTGTTCACCGGACTCCAGTCGACATCGCCGTGCCGTTGCACGACTATACATTCGGGCCGCATTGGGTGTAGGTTAACAAGTGGTCGCGCGCCGGACTCACTGGTTGAACGATCGCGCCGTCCGGCTGGTCCCATTCTCCTATTCAAGGCGGTGGTCAAATGCCATCGGTTGTTCGGGCCATCTTCTTCGTGCTGGCGTTTGGATCCGGCCTATCGGCGTGCGCCTGGGAACAGGTGCCGGAACGAAAGACGGAGACAATCGCCGACCCGGAATGGCTCAGGGCGCTCCTGGAGCGTGAGCGGAAGGCGCATCGACTACCCGCAATCGCGGCGGCCCTGGTGGTCGATGGAAAGGTCCTCGTGGCATCGGCGGTGGGGCTCCGGAAGCTCGGCTCGCCGGTCCACGTGCAGCGTAACGACGCATTCCTCCTGGGGTCGCTCGCCACGCCGATGAGCACAACGATGTTCGGCGTGCTGGTCGATCAGGGCCTGCTCCGCTGGGACATGACGATGGTGGAGATGTTCCCCGAGCTTGCTCAGGTGATGCAGCCGGCCTACCGGGACGTGACGATCGCGCAGCTCTTGAGCCATACCGGAGGCTTCCCCTCCCAGCCGGAGACGCCAGAGAACGAAATCGACAGGCAGTCCAACACGGTGACGGGCCGTCGGTATGAATACGTCAAGGCGGCGGTTGAGGATCCGCCCGCCGCGCCTCCCGGGACGAAGGTGATCGACTCAGGAGGGGGGATCGTTGTGGCCAGTGCGGCCGAGCGTCAGACCCGGCAGTCCTACGAAGGCCTGATGCAGCGCCTGCTGTTCAAGCCGCTCGGCATGACCCACACCGGGTTCGGCTGCATGGCATCGGAGGGGAAGGTCAACGGCCCCTGGGGCCACGCCATCGAAGGAGGCGAGCTCAAGCCGATTCCGCCCGACCGGTCGCAGACCTTCCAGACACGATCGCCGGTGGGCCGGAACATCCACTGCTCTATCATCGACCTGGCCCGGTTCGCGGCGCTCCACGTCCAGGGAGGGCGAGGACAGAGCCGGTTCCTCCGCCGTGAGACGTTTCGGCGGCTCCAAACTGCCGAGCCCAACAGCAATTTCGCACCGGGCTGGGTGACCGAGCACCCCGACTGGTCCAAGGGCACTGTGCTGGCACACAGCGGGTCGACCGGCCAGAACTACGCGATCTGTCGCGTGGCTCCCGCAGAAGGCTTCGCCATTTGCGTGATGACCAATGCGGGCGGCGACGAGGCCAGCGCGACCTGCCAGTGGACGCTCGACTGGATCGTCGCCCGATTCCACCGCGGGCGTCTGACCGCTGACGGCAGCCTTGCCACTCGGCGCGCGCCGGCTCGTCCCGACGTACGCCTCGAAAGCCTCACCCCGGAGCGAGCCACGACAGGGTTCGGCCACGTCCGGTTCGAGAAGACGGCCGCCGATACGCCGCTCCGGCTCGACGGCATGACCTACGTCCTGGGCGTCGGCGTGCACGCCAACTCCGAACTCCTCTACGACCTGAAGCCCGAGTTCGATCGGTTCGTCGCCCAGGTCGGCATCGACGACCAACAGATGGGGCATGGCACCGTCGTCGTGAAGGTCTACGCCGGGAGCAAGCTGCTCCTCGAGTCGGGGGTCATCCGCGGAGGCGATTCGCCCTGGAGCATCGACGTCGCCCTGCCCAAGGACGACGGTGCCCGACCCCCGCACCGACTCCGATTGGTCGTCAACGGCACCCCTGACGGGATCGACGGGGACCTGACCGACTGGATCCACGCGGGCTTCATCCTGCGCCGTCCGGGCGACTGACGCCAGGCCACGCGCGGACTCGTTTCTGCGGAGAACGTTCTCCTTGACAGGATTTCGCCTGGGGCCTAGGTTTCTCGGAGAGGACTCAGCGGGCCGAACTGGTGCCTGTGTCGCCGCGCGAATCGCGACCCACTCGAAGCCCCAGTACGACTCGACCAGGTCTCTCGCCCCTTTTACGGCACAATACCCACTGCGAAACAGTCCAGAAAGCGATCTCACCTCACCGGAAAAATGCCCCGGACCTTGAGACAGCGGTCGTAGACAGGTTTCGCTTGCAATCGCAAGGAACGGCAATGGGTTCCCCTCGATACCTCAGTCGCGCAAACGCTGTCCAGCCTCCCTCACGTCCTGGCGATCGACGCCGGGTCTGTCGCCATCCCGCCGTCGTCCTCGACGCCTCGCTGGGATGGTGGGAAGATGCGTGTTTCCGGAGTACACCGTGCCAAATAATCAATATATCACTATATGGTTGTATGATCAAATCGCGGCGATTCCCTGGCCGGAAGGAAGGGCAATCGGTCTGGTTGCTTCCGCAGGGTCACTCGCCGAGCGACTGTGTGGAAGGAATCATCGTCGCGGTTCGTAAGCCCTTGTTCCGTGAATGCGAGATCAGAATCAAGCTGCTCGCTCCCTTCCCCTACGACTCTTTCAAGACGCTGGTTTATGGGTCGGACAATCTCCGCGAAATCGCTCGAGTTGAAACACCCGAGCACGAGATGGATCACTTGTGGAAGTGAGGACTCGTTTCGGTCTCGCCGATCGAGCCAGGCGGCCAGAGAGACGTCGTGTCTCGCGGTCATTAACGAAAATCCTTCGTTCTCTCCGCGCCAGCGTATCCTCCCTCCGTGGGTTGCCACGTCCACGACCAACGGAAGCCACCGTGGATCGTGAATCTGGTCGATCCAGGTGTTGAGCTCGGGGAAGAAGTGGGCGATGGTCCGAACCAGGATGGGCCCGATGTTCAGCGTGGTCCCCGTCGACGCTTTCGGTGCCCGACACGGCCCTGGATCAGGGCTCGGGTCAACTGGCTGACCTCGTGAGTGAGGGTCTTGAGGCGTTGGTATTCTTGCACCCATGATCGGACCTCCGCGAGCAGGTCCCGGGGCACATAAAGGGTGCGTGTCCTGCCGTCTTACTTGAAGGTTACCGGTAGGCCGGGTGCAACGGTCCGTCGTGGTGGCACCGGCAGGACGGCTGTCCGCAGCGTTTATTCACGTGGGTCAGGCTGGCCGCCAGGATGGGACCAGCCGGAACCAGTTGCTTCAGCCGACGGTCCAGCATCCGGCGGATCAGCGTGGGATGGCTAGGAACACGCATGGATGGCTACTGGACTTCTGATAAGTAGACGTTATTCCGGCAGAGGCCCGAAAAACCAGAGGTGCGACGAATTCCCCATTTCTCAGGGCTGTCAGCGCGGTGGGGCGGTTCGCCGGTTCTCGGTGCGGACGCCCTCGAGCCAGGTCATTCCGCCTCGACTTGGGGCTCGGATGGCTCTCGGAACAAACGGTTACTTCATCTCATCGGTGGAGATCGTCTCGCCACCGTTGCGGGTCATCATTTTGTTCAGGACGATCTTGTTGATCTGGGTGGTTGTAGTCCGCACGGTCCCGTCGCAGTAGGCGAAATTCACCTGGCTGGGATGCTTGCTCGCCCAGTACCACCAGTAATTGACCCCACTGCTGGCAATCGGCTGGTTGATGGTACGGTCGATGTTCGTCCGGACGACGGCGCTCGGGGCCTGCGACCAGATACCGTATGGGTTTATGCACTCACCCATGAGAACGGTGTAGGTCGTGCCGTCGGTGATGTCGGCCATATTCACCTGCGAGTTCTGGTACATCATCCCATTATCGTACACCCAGCACCAGGGATTCGAGGTTGCGTTGGCGATCGGGAGAAGGCTGGGGCAATTGGTGGTGGTGGTCGGGACGAATCCGGCGGCCTGGTTTCCGCGGTAGTCGGACGGACCGAGCAGAGAAGTGGCGTTCGAACCCGTACCAGAATTGACCGTGACTGCGCGGCGGTTGGATGGGCAGACAAACCCGCTGATCGTCCGGCGGACGGCGGTCACATTGTCGGGCACGTACGTCGGGAGGTTGAAGTTGATCTCGTTGTAGAGGTTCATCAGCTCCATCTTCTGGAACAGGCCGGTCAGGCCGTTCCACATGTAGTTCTGAGGCGTTACCCCGTTGGGAACGACCGTAGAACCTGCGCAAAACGGATCGCCGCCGGTCAGATTGCCGTTATTGTCATAGCTCGGCGCGTAGCAATACCACCCTGCGGGGAACGCGCCGAATGAATCGTGATATTCCTGTGCAGCCAGGCCGAGCTGCTTCAAATTGTTCTGACACGACGTCCGGTTCGCGGCTTCGCGCGGACTGGACCGCCGGAAGCAACAGCGCGACCAAAACGCCGATGATGGCAATGACGACCAGGAGCTCTATCAGCGTAAAGGCCGGTCTTCGTGGTGACTGCTCAGGTTTTCGGCTCATCAGAGTTCCCCCCGTATAAGGCTCCAGTGGGCGAAGGTGCGGAATCTCGCCTATTACTAAAGTACCAAGTTACACAATCCAATCGATCCTTGCCACCGCGCCCTCTTGCTTTCTTGCGTTCACCCGGCTGGAGCGTGGAGCCAGCCAAACGCGACCACGACGTAGTCACCCATGCGTGCAGGTCGCGGAGTGCTCGCGGCCGTGATCAATCAGAGACGTTCGCGGACGGCTTTGCCCACATCGGCGGTGGAGTCATGCCCGCCGATGTCGGGCGTCCTCGGAGACGGCTCGAGCAAGACATCTCGGACAGCATCGCGGATCCGATCGGAGGCTCGCGTATGTCCGAGGTGGTCGAGCATCATCGCCAGCGAGAGGATGGCGGCCAGTGGGTTGGCGATCCCCTTGCCGGCAATGTCAGGCGCCGACCCGTGTACCGGCTCGAACATACTGGGGGCCGAGCGATCCGGATTGATGTTGCCGGAAGCGGCCAGTCCCATCCCACCCTGGAGCACGGCACCCAGGTCGGTGATGATGTCGCCGAACATGTTCGTCGTGACGATCACGTCGAATCGCTCAGGGCTCGCCACCATGCGCATGCAGCAGGCGTCAACATGCTGGTAATCACACTTGATGTCCGGATAATCATCAGCGACCTCGATAAACACACGCATCCATAGGTCGTGAGCGAAGGTCAGGACGTTGGTCTTGGCCACGAGCGTGAGCTGCCGGATGAAACCAGCCCGGCGATCGGTCTCGGACAGGCCGCGGAACGGGCCGGTCACGCCGCGGCGACGCGTCAGATCGAACGCATAGCGAAGGACCCGCTCGACCCCGGCGCGGGAATTGATCGAGGTCTGGATGGCGACTTCCTCAGCGGTACCCTTTCGCAGGAACCCGCCCGCACCGACATACAGATCTTCGTTGTTTTCCCGGACGACGACCATGTCAACGTCCGCGGGGCCCTTACCGCGGATCGGGCACTCGACGCCGGGAAAGAGGTGGATCGGCCGGAGGTTGACATACTGGTGGAAATCGAACCTCAGGCGCAGGAGGATGCCCTGTTCGAGCACGCCCGGGGGCACCCTCGGGTCGCCGACCGCGCCGAGCAGGATCGCATCCGACTCGCGGAGTTGCCGGACCGCCGCGTCGGGCAGGACCTCACCGGTCCTCAGGTAGTGCGCGCCGCCGATGTCAACGTGCTCGAGCTCGTAGTCAATTCCCTCGGACCGCGCGACGGCGGCGAGAACTTGCAGGCTTTCGGCGATCACTTCAGGGCCGACCCCATCCCCCGCCACCACGCCGAGCTTGATCAAAGCGTCCTCCGCGACTTCGCCCCTCGAGCCGCTCTAGGGCGGCACGACACTTTTTATCGTCACCATCAGGAAATTGAGCCGTACACTGAAGATACCTCCGTCATTATAATAGCAGAGGGCACGGTTCTTGCTCAAGTCTTCGCCCGGTCGCGCGGGCCAACGCGGCCTGGTAGCGTCGACGCGATTGCGCATGTCGTGGGGATTTACGTTGACAATCGGATCTTGCGAAACATAGTTTGTTGGACCTAGATCGGGGCCAAGCTCGCCTATGTCGCGCCGGGGCGTACCTCGGTTTAACCCGGCAACCGGGGCGAGCGGCACGATCATTCTCATTCGTACACCGATCGTTTGACCATATCGCGTTCACATTCAGGGAGACGGCTTCATGGCCACTCCGGTCGAGAGCAATACATCCGCCAAGGATCCCCGTGGACTCTCCGGGCTCGATGAATCCCAACTCGAGAAGTCGATTATCCGGCGCGGGCTGGCGACGCCGGCCGAGATCGAAGCCTGCAAGAACCAGCGCAAGCAACTGGCCGCCAAGCAGAAGGAAGAGCCGCCCAAGAGCCTCCTGGAGATCATGGTCAACGCCAAGGTGCTGACCCGCAGCCAGATGGTCCGCCTGCTTCAAGAGGGCGGGGAGACCAGTAAGAAAATCCAGATACCCGGCTATACCGTGATTCAAAAGATCGGAAAGGGCTCGATGGGGGTCGTCTTCAAGGCCAAGCAGGTGAGCGTCGACCGGGTGGTGGCCATCAAGATTTTGCTCGATTCCCTCGCCCAGAACAAGGAATTCATCAAGCGGTTCGAGCGCGAGGCCAAGATCGCCGCCAAGCTCTCCCACAATAACATCGTCAACGCCATCGACGCCGGTGAGGTCGACGGCCATTACTATTTCGTCATGGAATACGTCGAGGGCGTCACGATCAAAGATTACCTCGACAAGCACAAGACCTTCGACGAAAAGGAAACCCTGCGCATCGTCATGGCCGTCGCGGAAGCTCTCAAGCATGCGGACTCAAAGGGACTGATCCATCGCGACATCAAACCGGAGAACGTGATTCTGACGAAGGACGGCGGAGTCAAGCTTGCCGACCTGGGCCTCGCTCGGATCACCGACGACGAGAAGTGGGGCCTTTCCGAGGCCGGAATGGCGATCGGCACGCCCTATTACATCAGTCCCGAGCAAGTCCGCGGTCAGACGAACATCGACATCAGGGCCGACATCTACAGCCTGGGCGCCACGCTTTACCACATGGTCACGGGCCGGGTGCCATACGGCGGCGAGACTCCCTCCGAAGTCATGCGCAAACACGTTAACCCCAATGTCGCGATCGTCCCGCCGGATCACCTCAATACCAACATCTCCGGCGGACTGGGGATGGTCGTCGAGACCATGATGGCCAAGAATCGCGAGCACCGGTATCATTCTCCCGATGACCTGATCCTGGACCTGAAGTGCCTCCTGCGCGACGAGAGCCCGATGATCGCCGGACAAAAGCCCGAGACCTTGCAAGCCCTCGCCGAGGGGGAATCCGACGCCCTTTACCACCCGCAGCGGTGCCAGCGAAGAACAGATGGTCGAGATGGCTTCCTACGTCAACAATCGCAATCACATCATCGCCACCATGGCGATGATCCTGGCGGTCTCGGTGATCACGAACGTCCTTCTCCTCGTCGTGCGCTGAGGCAGCCTGCGCCGGATCCAGGCCATTCCAGAACGCCAAGCTCGCCAGGCTCGCTTCAAGCTGGCGTTGCACAGCGATGAAAACCTGATCAGCCGTCCCTATCTCCGCCGAGGCTAATGCGACTCGGAATCAAACGAGCGGAGGCTGACTGTTCACCGCTGCCAGCCTCGCCCTCCCATTCAAAATGGCGCTCTTCATCACGCGAAGAGCATGAGATCATGCAAGATTGAATACTCGCCTGGATTGGATAGCCCACTCAGTTCTGGCTGAAGTCGAAGGAACGGATCGCGTCCTTCCCCAGGGGGTCCTTCAGGAACTTGTGGTGGCAAGACGGGCAGAGATCGAATCGGAACCCTTTGTGCAGTGGGGTGGCGAGGTCTTCGGAAACGAGGGCCTCGTCGCGCTGAAGGATTTGAGCGACCGCCTCCATCGGGTCATCGTCGAGATCGTCCTCCTTGATTTCCGTCGGGTCGAAACCGGGATAGGCTTCAATCTTGACCACATATCGGCCGTCGCCGGTTGCGCTCAAGTCCTTTCCGCAGAGATCGCACGTGAAGTGGACCATCAGCGATTCATCCCTCAGTTTGATGAGCCGGTCATCGAGTCCGGAAGAGGTCATTCACCCGATTCTAACTCGGGTGCTCGGGTCCGTCCAAGCCCCTCTTCAGGTTATTCCAGGAATTCGAAACCGCCGGATTCTTGTCAAGACGAGAATCGCGGCCGCGAACGCGGCATGCGGAGATCATCGATCCGATCCGGACCTCGGCCGGATCGTAGTTTAGAGTGATTTGATGTTCGCCTTTTGGTACTTCGAAAGTTCAGGAACGGGCCCGGCCCGGGCACGACGGCGAGGGGGCGGCCATCGAGCCGAGCCGTCCAGCCCGGGTCCCAGGTCTCGCGCACGATGACGCGTCCGGGCGCGATCGGTCACGAATCCGGATGAAAGCCTGGCCCTGATGCCGGCACCACTCGAGTTCATCCGCCTTCGACTCCGTCTCGGCCCATGGCTTGGCGTCGAGCCAGGCGATCCAGACGCGGCCGGACTTCTCGACCCGATCGAAGGTCCCGGCGGGGGGCGGTGTCGCAGCCACGATCGCGCCGACCCCCGAATCGCACAGGCGGTCGAGTCCTCGGATCGCCGACTCCCAGGTGACCGAGCTCCGGCTTGTCCGACCGGAGCCGGAGGGCTCGTAGATCGGGTCGAACCATGCCAGGCTCCTGGCCAGCTCGACCGAGTCGTAATTCCGCGGGTCGGAGAGGCCGAACCGCATCAGCACGCCGGGCGGCAGCTCTTCTCCCAGGCCGAGCGCCCGACCTTCCGGCGGTAGTTTCTCCCGCAGCCGGCCGATCACCGGCGGCTCGAGAACTTGCAACGCGGGTCGGAATCGCGGGATTGAGCCCGAAGCCGAAGAGCCCCAGGTTGACGAGGGTCATCGCGAGGACCACGGGCGGTGTCCAGGCCGGACACCGTCGCAAGCGGCGAAGGAATACCATCAGCGCGGCCACGATGCCGAGCTCCGCCGCCGCCAGGCCATAGGTGCGCGGGATGACGTCCAGGGTGCGCCGCACCTGGCGTTCGGCGCGTTCCCGATAGGTGGCCGGATCGGCGCCCGCGGTCTCCACGGCGACGCGTTCGTAATGCCGGAAGGCCCGCGCGCGGATGGCCGGCTCGAACGCTCGGACCGCGACCGCCAGCGATCCCAGGGCGACCGCCCCGACGATCACCATCACGATCCAGCCTCGTCCGAGCCGGACGGTTTCGCCCAGATGGTCGAGCCCGATCCCTCCCAGGATCGTCAGCCCAAAGGCGACCCAGAGGGTCAGCCGTCGGTTGTCGGTGACGTCGAGGACGGGCAGGGCCCTCAAGAGGTTATCGACCGGCGGAATCCGGAAGGCTCCCATCGCGCCGATCGCCACCATCCCGACGAGGAAGCTCACGCGGGGTGAACGGCGACGTACGACGAACGCCAGGGGAGCCAGCCAGATCACGGTCGCCAGCCCGGCGAACCCGCCCGCCGATTCGTTCAGATTATGAACGCCCAGGGCCCGCGCCAGGTTGGGGTGCCCGAACCGCTGGCTCCCGTAGGCGTAGGGAATCGCCGTACAGAGGGCGTCGAGCCATCGCGGGGATACGACCGACCACCACGCCGGTAGCTCGCGCTGACGATCGCCCCAGACCGAGCTCTTCGCCAGGTAGGCCGCCATGCGGCAGGACCTGCACGGCGGCCATCGCCACGCCCAGGCCGATCCCGGCCACCCACGCCAGCCAGACTCGCCGGGTCTCGATCCCTCCTCGGCCACGCTCGAACCAGGACTTCCAGAGCGCGTAAAGGCCGACGGCCAGCAGGATATGGGCGCTGGTCTGAATGTGTCCGCCGAACAGGACGAGGGCCGTCACGATGGCGAGCACGCCCGCCGTCCTGGGCCCTGGAGCCCGGAACACGCGCTCGGTCGCGAGGAACAGCCAGGGCATCCAGATTGCGACGGAGGTAACCGGAAAGAGCAGCCAGACGATCAGGAAGCCGCAGAAAGGATAAACCAGGCCGGCGAACCATCGCCCCCAGAATCCGAGCCCCCAGCTTCGCGCCAGCAAGAACATCCCGAGCCCGGCGGTGAACAGTCGAGCGACCGCGATCCAGGCGTAAGCTCTCGGCGTCGGCCCCAGGTACGCCAGCAGGTGGAACGGGTCGAACACCGCGCTCTGTCCGTTGGCCAGATGGGGTACACCGCAACCGGCATGGCTGTTCCAGAGCGGCAACCGGCCGCTCCGCACCATCCGCCGGTTGAACTCCAGCCAGGGCTGAAACTGGAGCACCGGGTCCATCAACAGCCGGTTGGCCGGCTCATAATCCCCGGTCTTCTCGTCCCGGAAACTCGCGGAGACCAGCAGCACATCGGCCGGACTCAGCACCTTGCCGCCGATCAACGTCTCGAAAAAAAACGCCGTCAGGCAAACGCCGAGAATCAAGACGAAGGCCAAAGTTTCCCGGGATGTGCTCAACCTGTGTTGCCTCCGTGCGTGCGAGCAATTTGCCCTTCCTGGGCCTTCCGAGTCCGCTCAATGCTTCAAGATTGGCTTCGCCTCAAGGGATCGTGTGCGTGTCCCCGGTAATGGGGTTCTCGAATCGTACGAAGCTACCCCGCCGAAGTTTGCCAGGGAAGATGACGAGGTTGCGACGCGTGGGGAAACGGAGCCGAGTAAGTCAAGAATCCTTCGAGGCCACGGACTTGGTGGACCGCCCGGCCAAGTCGCTGAGTCGGGACGTTCGTCCAATTGGGGGCCACGAGATTCTCATGAGAGTCCCTGAACGCGTAGCCTTGCCAGTCTCCTGTCAGCTCTTGAACGGAGGTATCGATCAGACGCCGCTGGGACCGTTCCGTGAGGTCCGCAATCCGGCCTAGGCGAATCTGAACATTGATGATGATCCAATGGCTCTTGGGGTTCGGGATGATCGTCCCTCCCGGAAACGGCGACCCCAGCAGCGCCCCGGCCTCGAAGAGGGCGACTTGGTGATTCTCCGAGAAGTAAAGGATCTCGAAGCCGGGCCGTGCGGGATCCCCCGCGTTGAATCGGCTGGGAGCCGACGCCGTGTGGTCCGTCGCCAGGAGTGAACTCCAGAATCGGAGTTCGATCGCTCGATACCACGTGCCGGTGAGAGCCGACAGTCGAGAGAGAACGGCAAGCCCTCAGGTTCACGAGGACATTCCCAATTTGAATGGCCCTGACAAGGTTCCTGAGATGCCTCTCTTTCTCGGTACCGATCAAGTCTGCGGGTTTCAAGCCGTCGAAGTGGGGGTTGGGTGTCTCGATCCAGCGTTCCGCATCAGGGACTACGTCCAGGACCAATTCTCTCAGGTCCCTTGTCTCGTCCGGATCGCGGACGCGTTTGACCTTCTTCATGAAGCCTCCTCTTCCAGTCCACGGCGGTGTATGTCGCCGAACCTACACGGATTCTATGGCCAATCGCGAAAACCAGCAATTCAGCTTGAGGAAAACGGCACATGGCATCTCGCATGCCGAGGGCGCGGTTTGGTATAAGCAAGCGGAGGTCACTCCCAGCGTTCCTCCCGAGGTCACCAGCGCTCATGGCTTACTGGTTGTTCAAGTCCGAGCCGAAGTCCTATTCGTTCGCGGACTTGCTCGCCGAGCCCGATCGGACGACCGGTTGGGACGGCGTGCGGAACTACCAGGCGAGGAATTTCCTCCGCGACCAGATGAAAGTGGGCGATGGTGTGCTCTTCTACCACTCGAATGCGGAACCTCCGGCCATCGTCGGGATCGCGAAGGTCGTCCAGGCTGCGTATCCGGACACGACCGCCTTCGACCCCGAAGCCAGCCACTACGACCCCAAGAGCGATCTTGCGAGCCCGACGTGGTACCAGGTCTCGATCAAGGCCGTCCGGGCAATCGAGCCGCCATTGGGTCTCCCCTATCTGGGCGGTATCGCCGACCTGGCCGGGATGGAACTGCTCCGCAAGGGGAGCCGGCTCTCGGTTCAGCCGGTGACCAAGGACCATTGGGATACGATCCTCGCGCTGGCTAAATCGAAGAAAAAACGCTGATTGCCCGCGGGTTCTTCATCCGGAATCTGCAATCTGTTATTTGGAATGAAAACCGATGTCCCGAATCGAGCATTTCGCGGTTTATGCGGACGACCCCACCGCCCTCAAGGACTTCTACGTACAGGCTTTCGGACTGCACGTGATCGTGGAGAGCGGCGGCGATCCGCCGGGGTACTTCCTCGCCGATGACCAGGGCATGGCGATCGAGGTCCTGGGCCGGCCTGCGGGATCGACGGAAGTCAACCAGCGATGGGTTTGCCACCTGGCGCTCTGGATCGACGACGTACCCGCAAAGCGGGCCGAGCTCGAACGGCTCGGCCTCACCTTCGAGACCGAGACCTACGTCGACAACGACGAGATGAAGACGGGTTTCTTCAAGGACCCCGCTGGCAACCGATGTCAGATCGTCTGGCGCGCCGAGGACTGGGAAATGAATCTACTGAGCGTTGCAGAGAAAACATAAGCTCCTGATCGTCACCCAGTTTGGTGTAGGCGCGGCGTCCTCCCGCGGCCTGAAGGGCCGCAGGAACCCAGCCCAGGGAGAATCCCTGGGGGCCTGCCACCGGCCACAACCCGCCGGCCTGTAGGGCCGGAGGAACTCGGTCCAAGTCCTGGGCGAAGTTCCGAACCGTCACCGGCATCGCGACCGGGGCCAGTGGGTTCTTGCGGCCCATCACGGCGCGGGTGATGGAGACCTTCGAGGCCCCCAGGGATGCTCTCCTGCGGCCCGACAGGCCGCGGGTGATGGAGAGGCCCCCAGGGATGCTCCCTGGGCTGGGTTCCTGCGGCCCTTCAGGCCGCGGGTGCTGGCGGTCTTCGACGCCCCAGGGATGCTCCCTGGGCTGGGTTCCTGCGGCCCCAGTAGAGAGCTACTTATTCCCGGCCCGTTCCTTGTCGAGAAAGCTTCCTGCCCTCGAGGACTCGCCGCTTTGAGGGCAGGCTACCCGCGCGTCGAGTCCTGGCCGACAAAATCCCGGCGCTATAACTGCCGAAACCGGCCGCGAGCAGGAGATCCGCCAGTCCCGCCGCGGAGGCGGACGACCCGGTCGGGTCATGCTGTGGCACAGGCATCTTGCCCGTGGGAATCACAGACACAGGTGGGAAATCCTTGCCATCCAGCATGAGTTCGGTCGAGACCCGAGCCGGCCACGGATCGTCAAACCGCGTTCCCCCTGGCCCGGCCAGACCGTCCACGACCCTGGCCATGGCGAGGACCGGGGCGCCGACGGGTTCGGCCATCGTTCGCCCTCGCTCCAGCACCGCGGCGGCGGCCAGCTCGTCCAGGACCGAATCGGGCACCAGGCGTGTGGCGAGCTCCGACCAGAGGTCCGCTTGGGCGACCCCGGCCACCTGCGCCGCGGACCCGACTGGCCTGCCGAGGCACGAGGCCGGTCGAGGCGGGGCTGACGGTGACTCCGGCCGGTGTTAAAGGGGTCAGGCCGACGGGGCTCAGATTCGACGCCGAGCCACTCACGGGGGCGAAGCCGTTCGGTGAGGCCGAGCCCGTTGCCGGGCCGATCGTGAACCCGACTGGGGTCAGGGGACTCCTCGGGCTCGGGCCGGACGTACCCGTAGATAACGTCGCGTACCCGGAGGGGTTCGTACGGACCCCGGGACTCAGACCCGGGTCGTTTCCGAACCCGTCGCTCGGGACGGTCAACGAATCGAACACACTGAACACGTCGATGGGACCGCTGGAGTTCGTCCCCGTGTTGGTCAGGGTCGCATTCTGCAAAGGACCGACCGTCGGGCCTGCGTAGGACGTCCCCGACCCCTGGTAGACCACCAGGTCAGGCACCAGGAGATTGGCCTTCGGTGTCCCCAATCCGGTCACGAGGTTGTAGCCGGCATCGGCGGAGTAGCCATTGTTCCCGCTGCTGATCGACGTTGTAATCGGCCTGCGGCAGGGTGTAGAGGGCTTGCTGCGTCTCGGTCGGGCTGGAGCTGTTCAGAGTGGATTCGCCCGTGGCGACCCGTCCCTGGTTGACCAGCGCCACCAGGCCCGCCCAGGCCGGCGCCGACAGGCTCGTCCCGCCCACGATCTCGAACGGGTCGCTGGGATCGAGGTTGTACGGGTCGGCGATCCAGCGCGCCGGTGACGGGATCGGCGACCAGCGAGACGTCGGGGGTGGTCCGGCTCCCCGTGGATTGCACGCCCTGCTGGTAGGCTGGCTCGGGCTCGTACAGGCTGAGGCCGCCTCCAGAGCCGATGAACGCTCCTGCGGATTCGGAATAATAGCCCCAGCCCGTCTCACTGTTGTAGGAATTATCGGCGTTGATCGTGAGGCTCGTGCCACCGACGGCCACCACGTTGGGCGAGAAGGCCGGATACTCGGGGTCGGCCGCCCCGTAGTCGCCGGTGCTGGCGACGAACGTCATGCCGGGCACGTTAAAGACATTGTCATAATTGGCCTCATCGGCGGCGAAGACGGCCTGCCCCTCGGGGAAGCCCCAGCTCATCGACACCACCGACACGCCGGGCTGGCTGGCGGCGGTGGCGACACTGCCCATCAAGTCGGACAGCGACTGGCTGTTGGCCTCGACGAGGATGATCTGGGCTCCGGGGGCAATCGCGTGAGTCCATTCGACGTCGAGCGCCTCCTCCACTTCCCAGTTGTCGGTGCCGGGGCCATTTGGGTCGGTCGAGGGCAAGGACGTGGCCTGGCCGTACTGGTTGAGGACCGTCAGGAACGACGAGGCCGGCCCGTATTGAGCGTACAGCGACGGTCCGGAGTCGGTCAGGCCGAACTGGGAGTCGAAGGCGTCGAGTGCCTGATGGATGTCCGGGTCGTCGTAGGCGTCGACGATGGCGATGGTCTGGCCAGTGCCGTCCTGGGCCAGCGTGTTGCTGCCGTAAGCATCGCGGATCTGGGCCGGAGTGTAGGCGACCGTGCCGGAGGGTGCGTTCAGCGCCACAACGTTGGACACGCCATTGCCGCTGATCGTCAGCGTATCGACGATCAGGGCCGCGTTGAGCTCGGCGTTGCCGCTCTCGGTGAGTGAGGCGGCCGGTGCGTAGATCGTGCCGGTCATCCCCGAGGCGTTGCCGCTGATGGTCAGGGCCTTGCTATTGTCGCGCGTCTGGAAGATCACGATCCCGGCATAGGTCCCGGTGGTCGGCGGGCTCAGCTTGTACGAGCCATTGCCGCTGAGGGTGATGCTGCCGTAGGTCCCGCCGGTGCTCGGGTAGTCGCTGCCGGCATTGACGATCAACACTCCCGAGCCGCTGACGCTGGCATTGCCGGATATGGAGAACCCGCCCCCCTCGATGATGTAGGTGCCGCTATCCAGAGTGAGCGTGCCGTTTCCCGAGACGGTGATCCCGGTGTAAATTCCCGGCTTGATCGTCGCGGACGAATTGCCGCTCAGGGTCTCGGCCCCGTAACTGGTCAGGCCGGAGGTGCTCGGCTCGGCCAGCGACGCGAGCGGGTCGGCCGCAGTCGCCGCGCCCGTGGTCGGCGTGGGGCTGAAGCTCGCGTTGCCGCTCTTCAGGACGCCGCCGTGCACGTCGATGACAGAGGCTTTCACCGACGCGTTGCCGCTGGCCGACAGGGCGCTGGACGAGCTGGAATCGACGTAGACACCGCCGCCGATGCTGATGATCGCATTCCCCGAGAGGCTCAGGGCCCCGCCCGCTGATGGATCGAGCACGAAGATCGTCTGGCCGATGGTGACCGTGCCAGCGGTGCCGCTGCTGGTCAGGAAGTTGGTGTCTCCCGAGTACGTGGCCCTGATCGTGTGAGATCCGGCCGACAGGCTCGTGGTCGCGAAAGTGGCCGTGCCCGACGCGAGAGTCACTCCCCCGGGCGTCAGGTCGGTGTTGGTGCTGGTGTCGAAGAAGTGGACGGTGCCGGTCGGCGTGCCCGACCCCGGCGCATTGGCGGTGACCGTGGCCGTGAAGGTCACGGCCTGCCCGACGTTCGCGACGCCCGGCGAAGCGGTCGCGGCGGTCGTGGTGTTGTCCTTGTTGACCACCTGGCTGATGGATGCCGAGACGGGGCTGGCGTTGAAGTTACCATCGCTGCTGGTGTAGGCGGCGGTGATCGCAAGGGTGGCTGTGCTCAGGGTGCTGGTGGTGAACGTCGCCTGATCGTGGCCGCTGACCAGGCCGAGGGTGCCCGTGCCGATCGCCGCGCCGTTGTCGTAGAAGGTCACCGTGCCGGTGGGGCTGGCGACGGCTGTGCTCCCCGGGCTGACGACGGACACCGTGGCGGTGAATGTCACCGCCTGCCCGTGCACCGAGGGACTCAGGGAGGTCGCAACCGTCGCGCTCGTATTCGCCTTGTTGACCACCTGGCTGACGGCCGTCGAGACGGGGCTGGGAACGAAGTTGACGTCACCGCTGGTGTAGGCCGCCGTGATCTGATGGCTGGCCGTGCTGAGTGTGTTGGTGGTGAAGGTTGCCTGCTCCTGGCCAATGACCACGCTGAGCGTACCCGTGCCGATCGAGGTGCCGTTGTTGTAGAAGGTGACCGTGCCGGTGGGAGTGGGATCGATCGTGGTGGGCGGCAGCGCCACAGTCACCGTCGCCGTGAAGGTCACGCTCTGGCCGGAGACCGAGGGGGAAGACGGGGCGGAGAGCGTCGTCGTGGTCACGGCCGGCTGAACGGTGAGCGTCAGGTTGCTGGGATTCAGCGTCGGGATCCAGGATCAGACGGTTGCCGAGGACAATCCCATTGTAGAAGCCGAAGCTTCCGGATGACGAAGCGAACATCAAGGGTTGGAACGTGTTGCCCAGAGCCGGCTGGAAGCTGTTGATCAGCGAGACATCGAGCTGGCCGCCCAGGGTCGCGGTCCCCGAGACGGCGAGTTGATCGTACTGGCTGCCGGCGGACGTGCCGCCGATCTCGATGTCGAGGGCGCCCGTGGCGGTCTGGGTGTAGGTGCCGTTGATGTTGAGATTGCCTGCAGCGCCGGTGCCGCCGGGGATGACCTGGCCGCCATTGGTGACATTGGCGTTGATTGTGCCGGATCCGCTGAGAGCACCCGCGTTAATGCTGACGGTGCCGCCATTGAGAGTTCCCTCGGCGAGCACGGTTGCCCCGGCGGTCTGCGTGTAGGTGCCCACCCCCAGGGTGGTTCCGGCCGCCACCGTCACCGTCCCTGAATTCGTGGCATTACCCAGGCCAAGTGTGCCCTGCTGAACGCTGAGCGAGCCGCTGTTGGCGACCGCGACGGCGGACATGTCGAAGGTGCCGCCGGCCGACACGGCGCAGGTCAGCGTCCCCGCGTTATTGAACGCCACCGCCGAGTTGTCCCGGTCGAAGACAGTCCCCCCGGCCCGGTGATCGTAAAACTGGCGCCGGCCAGGTTGTTGATCGTCGCACCCTGGTACAGGTACAGCGAGTACGGCCACCCGTCTCCAGTGTGGCCGAACCGTGGTTGTTCAGCGTCGTGCCGGAGATCACGGGAATGGCACTGGTCGTCGCATCGATCGTCAGCCCGCCGTAAGCATCCACCACGCCGCTGGTGCTGAGGGTGCCGGACCTGGAACGCGAGCAGTCCGTCGGCCACGAAGCTGTCGGTGCCGCCCAGGGTGCCGCCATCGAGCGTCGACGCGCCCGGTGGTCAAGGTCACCGGGCCGCCGGAGGCCGGCGCAAAGGTGACCGTGCCGTTATAGACGAAGAGCGAGCTGCCCAGGCTGACCACCGTGCCGGTGAAGCTGGTGTTCTGGGCAAGGTCCCGCCCGCGGCGCGGAAGCTCCCCGCCTCCGAGCAACTGGTCAGCCCCACCGCCCCGTCGGAGGAGATGACCGAACCGGCCGTCAAATCCTGGCCGTCCAGGTCGAGGGTCGTCCCGGCGGCGCCGGTGAACGAGCCCGAACTCACGGTGCTGCCGTTCCCCCCAGATACAGGCTGCCTTGCTGGACCACGACCGAGCCGCTGTTGCTGAACGGGACGCTGATGTTGACGGTGCCGCCGTCCGAGCTGGTCAGCGTGCCGGCGTTGTTGAACGCCACCGCCGAGCCGTCCCCGGCGACCAGCGATCGGGAGACGTCGCCGGCCCCCGCGATCGCGAAGCTGGCGCCGGCCAGGTTGTTGATCACCGCCCCGGCGTCGAGGGTGGTGTTGGAGGGGAAATCGAGGTCCCAGGTGGCCGCGCCGTGGTTGTTCAGCGTCGTGCCGGTGATGGTGGACTCCGCCGAGGACCAGGCCGCCGTAGGCATCCACGCTGCCCGAGAGGTCCGAGCCGGCCGGCGCCGAGGTCGAGCAGGCCGTCGGCCACCAGGCTGTCGGTGCCGCTGAGGCTGGGCTCGAAGTCGAACGTCAGGCGCCGGTGGTCAGGGTCACCGGCCCGCCGGAGGCCGGCGCGAAGCTGACCGCCTGCTCGATGAGCAGCGAGCTGCCCAGGTCGAGCACCGGCCCGGTGAAGCTGGCGGCGGCGGCGACCGTGCCCCCCGCCGCCGCGTAGCTCCCGGCCTCGACGCCCGCGTAAATCTCGACCGTCCCGGCGGAGGAGACCGTCGAGATGGTGGTGAGGTTCTCGTCGCCGATCGCCAGGTACGTGCCCGGCGGCGCCGGTGAACGATCCGGTGCTGGTAGCTGTCGGCATAGCTGGCATTCCCCAGCCCCAGGTCGCCCTGCTGGACGTCGACCGAGCCGGTGTTGCTGAACGGGACGCTGATGTTGACGGTGCCGCCCGTCGCGCTGGTCAGCGTGCCGGCGTTGTTGAAGGCCACCGCCGTGCCGTCCCCGGCGACCAGCGATCGGGAGACGTCGCCGGACCCCACGATCGCGAAGCTGGCGCCGGCCAGGTTGTTGATCACCGCCCCAGCGTCGAGGGTGGTGTTGGAGGGGAAGTCGAGGTCCCAGGTCGCCGCGCCGTGGTTGTTCAGCGTCGTGCCGCTGATGGTGGCTCCGCCGAGGACCAGGCCGCCGTAGGCATCCACGCTGCCCGAGAGGTCGAGCAGGCCGGCGCCGAGGTCGAGCAGGCCGTCGGCCACCAGGCTGTCGGTGCCGCTGAGGCTGGGCTCGAAGTCGAACGTCACGCGCGCCGGTGGTCAGGGTCACCGGCCCGCCGGAGGCCGGCGCGAAGCTGACCGCCTGCTCGATGAGCAGCGAGCTGCCCAGGTCGAGCACCGGCCCGGTGAAGCTGGCGGCGGCGGCGACCGTGCCCCCCGCCGCCGCGTAGCTCCCGGCCTCGACGCCCGCGTAAATCTCGACCGTCCCGGCGGAGGAGACCGTCGAGATGGTGGTGAGGTTCTCGTCGCCGATCGCCAGGTACGTGCCCGCGGCGCCGGTGAACGATCCGGTGCTGGTAGTGTCGGCATAGCTGGCATTCCCCAGCCCCAGGTCGCCCTGCTGGACGTCGACCGAGCCGGTGTTGCTGAACGGGACGCTGATGTTGACGGTGCCGCCCGTCGAGCTGGTCAGCGTGCCGGCGTTGTTGAAGGCCACCGCCGTGCCGTCCCCGGCGACCAGCGATCGGGAGACGTCGCCGGACCCCACGATCGCGAAGCTGGCGCCGGCCAGGTTGTTGATCACCGCCCCGGCGTCGAGGGTGGTGTTGGAGGGGAAGTCGAGGTCCCAGGTCGCCGCGCCGTGGTTGTTCAGCGTCGTGTCCGAGATCGTGGCGTCGCCGAGGATCGACAATCCGCCGTAGGCGTCTACGGTGCCGAGACCCGTGAGCGTGCTGCCGGGCCCAAGGGTGAGGAGACCGTCGACGGAGAGTGCCGCCGGTCACGTCGAGTGTCCCGCCCGCGACGATCAGGTTGCTGTTGATGGTCTCGCCCGGAGAGCTTGAGAAGGTGCTGCCGCCGGAAACAATGATGGCCGAATTCTGCCCGGAGCCGACACCATTGAACGAGGCCCCGGGGGCCACGGTAACCGAACCTGGTGCCGCTGAGATTGGTCAGGTCGAGGGAACCTTGTTGCACATCGACCGAGCCGGTGTTGACGAACGGGACGCTGATGGTGGCGGAGTTGCCGTCGGTCGCATCGTAGGTGAAGGTGCCGGCGTTGTTGAAGGCCACCGCCGTGCCGTCACCGGCCTGGATCGAGCCGCCGATGCCGGAGGCGGTGACCGCGAAGCTGGCGCCGGCCAGGTTGTTGATCACCGCCCCGGCCTCGAGCAGGTCGTAGTCCCCCACGAGATCCCAGGTGGCGGCGGCGTGGTTGTTGAGCGTCGTGCCCCGGATCACGACATTCCCGCCGCTCAGGTCCAGCCCGCCGTAGGCATCCACGCTCCCCGAGACGCTGAGCTGCGCGTTGGAGCCCACCGTCAGCAACCCCTCGGCCACGAAGCTGTCGGTCCCGGTCAAGTCGCTGGCGTAGTCGATCGACACCGCCCCGGTGGTCAGGGTCACCGGCCCGCCCGCCGTCGGGGCGAAGCTCACCGTGGCACCGACTTCCAGCGAGCTGCCCAGGTCGAGCACCGACCCGGTGAAGCTGGTGCCGTAGGCGGAGGTGCTGCCGGCCGCGCTATAGCTGCCCGCCTCCGCGGTGAAGGCGAGGCTCACGGCGCCGGCCGAGGCGATCACCGAGGCGGGCGTCAGCACCTGTTCGCTCAGGGACAGCGTGGTCCCGGCGGCGGCGGAGAACGAGCCGGTGCTGGGCGTCACCTCGTCGCCTCCCAGTGAGAGCGACCCCTGCTGGAGGACGACCGAGCCGGTGTTGATGAACGGGACGCTGATGGAGACGGAGCTCCCGTCGGCCGCATCGCTGGTGACGGTGCCAGCGTTGTGGAACGCCACCGCCGTGCCGTCACCGGCCGCGATATAACCGCCGGCGCCGGTGTCGGTGACCGCGAAGCTGGCGCCGACCAGGTTGTTGATCACCGCCCCGGCCTCGAGCAGGTCGTAGTCCCCCACGAGATCCCAGGTGGCGGCGGCGTGGTTGTTGAGCGTCGTGCCCCGGATCACGACATTCCCGCCGCTCAGGTCCAGCCCGCCGTAGGCATCCACGCTCCCGGAGACGCTGAGCTGCGCAGTTGGAGCCCACCGTCAGCAACCCCTCGGCCACGAAGCTGTCGGTCCCGGTCAAGTCGCTGGCGTAGTCGATCGACACCGCCCCGGTGGTCAGGGTCACCGGCCCGCCCGCCGTCGGGGCGAAGCTCACCGTGGCACCGACTTCCAGCGAGCTGCCCAGGTCGAGCACCGACCCGGTGAAGCTGGTGCCGTAGGCGGAGGTGCTGCCGGCCGCGCTATAGCTGCCTGCCTCCGCGGTGAAGGCGAGGCTCACGGCGCCGGCCGAGGCGATCACCGAGGCGGGCGTCAGCACCTGTTCGCTCAGGGACAGCGTGGTCCCGGCGGCGGCGGAGAACGAGCCGGTGCTGGGCGTCACCTCGTCGCCTCCCAGTGAGAGCGACCCCTGCTGGAGGACGACCGAGCCGGTGTTGATGAACGGGACGCTGATGGAGACGGAGCTCCCGTCGGCCGCATCGCTGGTGACGGTGCCAGCGTTGTGGAACGCCACCGCCGTGCCGTCACCGGCCGCGATATAACCGCCGGCGCCGGTGTCGGTGACCGCGAAGCTGGCGCCGGCCAGGTTGTTGATCACCGCCCCGGCCTCGAGCGGGTCGTAGTCCCCCACGAGATCCCAGGTGGCGGCGGCGTGGTTGTTGAGCGTCGTGCCCCGGATCACGACATTCCCGCCGCTCAGGTCCAGCCCGCCGTAGGCATCCACGCTCCCCGAGACGCTGAGCTCGCGTTGGAGCCCACCGTCAGCAACCCCTCGGCCACGAAGCTGTCGGTCCCGGTCAAGTCGCTGGCGTAGTCGATCGACACCGCCGCCGGTGGTCAGGGTCACCGGCCCGCCCGCCGTCGGGGCGAAACTCACCGTGGCACCGACTTCCAGCGAGCTGCCCAGGTCGAGCACCGACCCGGTGAAGCTGGTGCTGTAGGCGGAGGTGCCGCCAGCGGCGCTATAGCTGCCTGCCTCCGCGGTGAAGGCGAGGCTCACGGCGCCGGCCGAGGCGATCACCGAGGCGGGCGTCAGCACCTGTTCGCTCAGGGACAGCGTGGTCCCGGCGGCGGCGGAGAACGAGCCGGTGCTGGGCGTCACCTCGTCGCCTCCCAGTGAGAGCGACCCCTGCTGGAGGACGACCGAGCCGGTGTTGATGAACGGGACGCTGATGGAGACGGAGCTCCCGTCGGCCGCATCGCTGGTGACGGTGCCAGCGTTGTGGAACGCCACCGCCGTGCCGTCACCGGCCGCGATATAACCGCCGGCGCCGGTGTCGGTGACCGCGAAGCTGGCGCCGGCCAGGTTGTTGATCACCGCCCCGGCCTCGAGCGGGTCGTAGTCCCCCACGAGATCCCAGGTGGCGGCGGCGTGGTTGTTGAGCGTCGTGCCCCGGATCACGACGTTCCCGCCGCTCAAGTCCAGCCCGCCGTAGGCGTCCACGCTCCCGCTGCCACTGAGGGTGCTGTCGAAGCCCAGGGCAAACAACCCGTCGACAGCCAGCCCACCGGTCACGGTAAAGGTTCCGCTCGAGATGGTCAGGCTGCTGTTGATCGTCGAGGCCGAGGCGATCGAGAGGGTACCGCCATTGAGCGCGATCGGGTCCTGGCTGGTGATGCCGTTGACCGAGTCGGTCCCGCCATCATGGGTGACCGTGATTCCCGGCTGGTTGATGACGACATCATCTGACGGGCCGGGCAACGCGTCGGTGCTCCAGTTGGACGGCGTATCCCAGTCGCCGCCGCTGGGGTTGATCCAGGTCACGGTCGAGAGCAGCGTCCGGTCTTCGAGGCGGCTCACTGCTGGCCGGAAACCGCGGCGATGCCCGCGCCGACGCTTGGGGACGATGAACGCAGGGAACGGGGTCCGTGACGAGCGGTGGGACGTCCGACGCATGGGGGCTTCTCCTGGGCTGAAGGCACGAATCAATGAGGAAATCAGAAGATCATCGACCTCGGCGCGCAGACCGAGCGTCTGGACCTGTCGGGGTCCTTTGCTTAAGAAGGCGGTTCACTTTCCGAGTGGCCGGCGACCTTGCACCTTCAAAACCATGGTGCCGGCTCAAGGTTTCACGGGCCGGGCTCGGCATCGAGCCCCGCGTTCACAGCTTCGACCCTCCCGTGGTGTCTTCACCCCTTTTCGCGAGTTGACGTCCGATCGTCGGTCCTGCCCAGCCGGCCACCTCATCGGCACAGCGGACATGGGGGCTTTCTGGCAGCCGCAGATGCCTTCCAGGTCAGCCCTCCTGGAGAAACAAGACGACATCGCTGCCGGAGTGTTACACCACCCAGGGAGGAAAAATGGAATTTTCCGGAAACTTTCGCATCCAGAACGGGAAAAAGACGACAGCCCATCCACGCAAGGGTTCCCAGGGCGTTCAACTTATTGCATATGCGACGTAAGTCGTGATCTGGAGCCTAGATACTGATGGACGATCCCGACGGATATCTCAGCAGGACTTGGCTTTGCGCCGCGGGATGGCCAGGATAGTCTCCACGAGCCGGAAACACCAACCCCCCAGACGGTTACGTCGCATATGCAATAAGTTGGTTGCCGTGGGCAGACCTGTTGCGGCCTCTCGGGTCGGGGGGATAAAGCGGCAACTTCCAGACCTGCGAGCGAGGATCCGGGGGCATTCCCCGCGCCGGCGCGTCGGGTTGATAGGGCGCGTGCAACTCCCGAGCGGAGACCGCTTTCTGTCCCGCGCTCTTCGAATCAAGGATAGAGTCCCTGGGCAATGAGTTCCGCGCGGACATTGAGCCGGTGGCGGGCATTCATCGCGAGGACATAGACGGTCGTGCGGCCGGTGGGAGTCAGCCCGATGATGAAAGCTCCCCGGAGCGTGGAATGGTCAGCCCAACGGTCTTGGCGAGGGTTGACCAGGGGAACGATCACGCCGCTGTCGGGATCGATAGCTGTCAGGTTCGGCCCTTTGTGGGAGTTGCCATGGATGCAGGCCAGCGCGAAGTTAGACGGGTCGTCGCTTCCCAGGTGTTGCTTCGCGACGATGTGTTCGATGTGTTGCGTGCTCTCGGCATGCTCTTGGCGATGGAAGCCGTATTCGCAACGGTTGCCGGCACGCTGACGCACGAGTTCGCGGGTGGCCTCATCCATCAGTTCCCGCCATGAGCGAGCAGATAACGGTGCGCCCTTCAGCTTGATCAGACTGACGATTTCGGCGCCTTCGACGTAACCGCCATATTCCGCGCTCGGCCTCGGTAAGCAGCCCCTCATTGGAGCGGTCGGCCAACTCCGCGATTCGCGATTGGATGTCGGGGTCGATGCGAAGCGCAACGATGCGTTGCGCGGCTTCGACGTTGAGGCAGTCGCTCAAGGGGTCGAGCATCCGGTCAAGGGCGGTGATCGTGGTGGAGGGTTCCATAGAGATCGAGCCTACCGGAGAGAGCAGATCCAATCAAGAATCGCGACGGCGACGGTCCCCGATCGATATCCCCGAGCCCAGGAAAAGTGCGGTGCCGCGTTATTCCGGACTCGTACCCGGGGAGGCGGACATCGGGGAGACGCCTCGGATGGGCTTCTCCAGCCCGGCGGTCTCTCCGCCGGATGTGGTCACGGCTTGGCGTCCCGGGCCTTCTTGAGCAGAGCATCGACCTCGATCCAGAACGCCCGGCAAGCTTTCTGTTCGTCCACGGGAAGTTTAGCCAGCGCGGCTAGGCTTGCGCAGGCCGGCGAGTTCGGTGTCCTCATCCAACGCTGAAGAGCGTCTCGGCAATGGTCCGTCTCGCCTGGGGCTGGGCCGGCTTCCAGAGCTTTCGACCACGCCGCCAGGTCGGCCTTGAGCCAGTCCAGCGCCTGCTTGCGCCAGCGGGCCTTGGCTGCCTCGCCGAGCGGCGGGTCGTCCTCGCCTTGGCCGCAGCCCGCCATCGCCGCGGCGCAGGCGGCGTTGTAACGGTTGCGGGCCTCCATGTCCTCGGCCAGCTTCGGCTGGGCCTCGAAGGCTTCGGCCCATAGTCGAGCCGAGGCCCCATAGAACTTCTTCCAATGGCAGAGCTGGGCGAATCCGAGCATTTCTTCTGCATCACCGGGCTTGAGTTTGCCGACGAGGACCGCTTGGAAGCCGGGAGCCAGGGGGGCTCGGTGTTCGGTCCGGGTCAGCTCGCGCTCGATCTCTCGGGTGAACCGGGATACGGTGCCAGATCGACGGGCTTTGCGGAATTCGGCGATCGCCTCGGTGAATTCGCCCCGGTAGCGGTGGACGATGCCGAGGTTGCCGTGGGGGACGGAAGTCGGGCTTGAGATGGAGTGCGGCGCGGTACTCGGCGATCGCCGCATCGAGCTTACCCTGTTCTAGCAGGGCGTTCCCAAGGTTGTTGTGGGCAAAGACGAAGTCGGGCTTCGAGCGCAGTGCTTCACGGTACTCGGCGATCGCTTCCTCCAACTTCCCTTGATCGTGCAGGGTGGTCCCGAGGTTGTTATGGGCGTCGGCGAAGTCGGGATCGATCCGCATGCGCCTCGCGGTATTCAACGATCGCTTCCTCGAGCTTCCCCTGGGCTTTGAGGGCGTTGCCGAGGTTGTAGTGGGCTGCATAGTCGTCAGGCTTGATCCGCAGCACCTCGCGGTACTCGGCGATCGCCTCGTTCACCTTCCCCTGAACCTTCAGGACATTGCCGAGAACGTAGGGGCTCACGAGATAGTCGGGCTTGAGCCGTATCGCTGCACGGAACGCGACGATCGCCTCATCCAGCTTTCCCTGGTTGAACAGGGCTACGCCAAGGTTGTGGTGAGCTGGGGGAAAGTCGGGCTTGAACCGGAGGGCATCGCGGTATTCGGCAACCGCCTCCCGAACTTCCCCGACCGGACAAGAGGTCGCCGAGGTTACGATGGGCCTGGGCGTGATCGGGTTTGAGCCGCAGTGTTTCGCGGTACTCGGCGATGGCCTCCTCCGGCTTCCCCTGGTGGCCGAGGGCGAGGCCCAGGTCGAAGTGGGGTTCGGACCGGTCGGGGTTGAGCACGACGACCGCGCGAGCGGCGGCGATAGCTGCATCGAGGACGGCCTTGGCTTCCTGGGTCCGGCCCCGACCTTGGAGAGCTTTGCCCAGGCAAGAGAGGTGCTGACTGTGCTTGGGCCGCAACCGCGCCACGTCTTGGAATACGACGATCGCCTGGTCCGTCTCCCCGTTTTGCTCCAAGGCGTGGGCCAAGAGATGGGCCATCTCGGGCCGGAGCGACCGCACCGCCATGTAGTACCGGATCGCCTCCTCTGCGCCGTCCTAGCCGTTCCAGGCATTGCGCGAGGACGTAGTTAAGCCACACATCTCCCGGATACCGCCGCTGGCCCTCGCGGAGCACCGTTTGAGCCCCGGTCGGGTCATCCATGTTGAGCAGAGCTCCGCCTAACAGGTGGAGACTTACCGCGGGTAGTTTCTCGATCCGAGCCGATCTGGCGAGGTCTTTCAGGTTCCCAAGTCGTTCCTGGTCTGAGGAGGCCTGGAGCACCTCGCGGAGCTGATCACGCCACGGGTCAGGGTCGGCCAAACGGGCGACCTCGGTGAGCCGCTGCTTGCGGGCTGGGTCGCCGCCGCGATCCCGACGCATGTTCGCCCAGTCGTCCATTGCGGCCACCAAGGCGATCTTCACCGCGTCCGGCCTGGCCTTAATCTTCGCACTCGCCTCGGCTGGGGGCAGGGTGGCGAGGTCGAGGTCATATTCACGGAATGCATCTGCGTAGGCCGCGTCAGTTGCCGAGCCCTCGTGATCGTCGGACCTGGCGCTGCGGATGTCGTCTAGCTTGGCCAGCAGTTTCTGATCGTTCTCGGCGGCTGTGGGGCTTCGGTCACGTCACGGACCAGCGCCATCATCGCGCTTTCGGGTCGGCTCGTCGCGGGCATCGCCCAGCAAGCCGCTCGACCGCCTTGGCGGCGTCGCGCGCCTCGATCCACCGCGCCAGGTCGTCGCCGACCCGCCGGGCGTCGGCGTACAGGAATTCGGCCTCGCGCAGCGCTCGATCGATCCGCGGCGGCCCGCTCCAGCCGCTGCCGGGCCAGATAGGTCCAACCGCCGCCGCCCAGCACGACCAGTCCCAGGATCGATGCCGCCAGAGCCACGGTCCGCCGCCGCCGCGACCGCTCGCTCGTCGCCCGTGCCTGGGCCTCCTCAGCCCGCGTCTGCGCCTCGACCCGCGCCCGTTCCGCCGCCTTGAGCCGCTCCTGCACTCCGGCCTGGTAGGCCGAGATCCGACGTGCCACCTCGCCGGCGTGCCGCGGCCGCCGCTCCCGCTCGGCCGCCAGGCAGTCCTTGGCCAGCGCGATCAAGTCCGCGTCGGCCCCGCAGGCATCGAGCCGGCCCAGGGCGTCGGCCAGGTCGCTCCGCGCGGCCTGGGCGCGGATCTCTTCCCGCGTCGACCCCATAAAGGGCGGTCGGCCGGTCAAGACTTCGCAGAGGATCGCCCCCAGGCCGAACACGTCGGCTCGCTCGTCGATCCGCTCGACCTCGCCGCGGGCCTGCTCAGGGGCCATGTACGCGGGCGTGCCCAGCACGCTGCCCGCCTCCGACTCGCTGCCACTGCCCGCCCGGGCCGCTCCGCACCGTCTGGATCAGCGACTCCGGCTGGGCCGCGGCTGCGCCCGCTCTTCATCGGCGATGCCCCCCTCGGGCAAGACCTTGGCCAGGCCCCAATCCATCACCTGCACTTCGCCGAAGTGCCCACCATCACGTTGGCCGGCTTCAGGTCGCGGTGGATCACGCGCCGCGCGTGGGCGTAGGCCACCGTCTGGCAAATCGCCTCGAAGATCGGCAGGAAGCGGGGCAGGTCGTCGTGGGATGCGGGGAGACCTTCGGTCGGCCGGAGGGCGGGGTCGGGAGACCCGCGCCCGCAGCGACGTGTCAGCGTCTGCGCTCGGCCAGCAGCGCCGCCAGGGTGCGGCCCTTGACCAGCTTCATGGTGAAGAACGGCCGCAGATCGTCCAGCGACGCCCATCTCGTGGACCGGCACGATCCCCGGGTGCTGGAGCTGGCCGCCGATCTGCGCCTCCTCGACGAATCGGCGGATCACGCCCTGATCGTCGCGGTGACGCTCCAGCAGGACCTTGAGGGCCAGGTCGCGGCCGAGGTCGGCGTCGCGGGCCTTGAGCACGACGCCCATGCCGCCGCGGGCGATCTCGCCCAGGACCTGGTAGCGGCCGATGGCCCCGTCCGGCGAGCCCGCCAGGGCGTCGGTGTGGGTCCACACGATCGGCGGAGTCGTCCTCGGGCGGTTCGGGCAGGAGCAACTGCGGCGGCGGGTCGTCGCCCGGCCAGAGCGCCATCAAGGCGCTCGAAGCCCAGCGGAGGGCTGGTCGCAAGGCTGTCCGGACCGGGCTGGGAAGGGGCCGTGGTTCGCGTGCAGCGGCGGCCCGGCCGACTCGTCCAGGTCCCGGGCCAGGTGCATCACCTTCAAGCAAGCCCGCAACGGCAGGGCTAGCTCCGGGTGGGCGGCGATCAGCCCATCGGGGTCGGCCGGGGCGCCGGCCTCGAGCCGGGCCAGGTAGGATTCCAGCACCTGCGCCAGCTCGGCCTCTTCGGCCGTGGTGCTGGTGCTGCCATCGAGAGGTAGGGGAGCGTCGGCGCTCATGTCTCCTTCTCCTCCAGCAACTGGCTCAATCGCCGCATGGCCCGGGTCCACAACACGCGGCGTGGCGCCGGGCGAGCGGCCCATGCGGACGGCGATCTCGTTGAACGGGATGTGCTCGATGTTACGCAGCACGAAGACCTCGCGATAGTCGGGGGAAAGTTTCTCCAGCGCGTCGGCCAGCAGGACGGCACGCTCGCGCCGGACGGCCATCGAGCTGGGCGAGGGGAGCGAGTCGGCCAGCGCCTGCTGGGCGGCGCCGCCAGCGTTCTCGAGCAACTCCTCCAGCGAGACCTGGCGGCGGCTGTTGCGTGACCGACGGCGGTAGTACCGGGCCTGGTCGGCGAGAGTGCGCACGAGGATCTGCCGCAGCCAGGCGATCAGCTCGGGCTCGTCGTGCCGGCGAAACCGGAGAACTGGCGGTGCGCCTTGAGGAAGGTTTCCTGCACCAGGTCGGAGGCATCGAGCTTCAGCCGCAGCGCCCCATCGAGCATCGAGCGCGCGATCAGCCGGAGATAGTTGCGGTACAACTCGAAGAGCTGGCCCAGCGCAGCGCGCCATCCCCCGCTCGGGCCTGGGACAGGAGCAGCTCGGGGATCGCGTCAGCCTGCGACATCGCGGCGACTCCTCGGTCGGGAGCGTGGTCTCCGCCTGGATGGGTCCGTGAGACCTGGAGCGCCGAACGCTGGGGTTGCTCATACGAGCCCGAAGCGCCAGCGAGTGCATGGATTGTCCCTGCCGGAATCCACTCGCTGGCGCTTCGGGCTCGTATCAGATCCTTGCGGCCATTGCGTGTGCTACCCATGAGCCTGAGCGCCAGCGAGTGCATGGCTGATTCCCGCCGGAATCCACTCGCTGGCCCTTGGGCGCGTCCAGATCCTTGCGGTCATTGCGTGCGCTACCCATGAGCCCGACGCGCGAGCGAGTGCATGGCTGATTCCCGCCGGAATGCACCTCGCTGGCGCCTCGGGCTACGTATGGCCAGATCCTTGCGGTCATGTGCGTACGCTAATCCCGATCGAGTCGCCTAAGCAGCTCTAGTGTCCAGCAGTGGGCGGCGACCCTTCGGATGCCCCGAGACCCGCGCCGCGCGCGTCGCGGACCTGGCACAGTGTCCCCAACTCTGTTCCACCAGAAGCTCAGCCCCCTGGAGGAGAAAGACGACATCCACGCTCAAGTGTTACACGGTCTGATGGAAATAGAAGGGAACGGGCCGAGATGCCGAGATCAAAACGCATGCCTGCATTGGGCCTTAAGGCCAATACCGTTGACTGAGTCATGAGCTGAAGACACGCGAAGGGCTTGATCTCGTTCCCATGCTCCGCGTGGGAATGCAGTCTCCGACGCTCCGCGTCGGACTGCTCCACGCCGCGGCGGGTCGGAGAACTGCGGTGGACGCCAGAGGCATTCCAGGACCGAGCTGCTCTCCCACACGGGAGGTCGCGGGAACAAGTCGTTCGCAAGTCTATGTCCCTTCTTCTGCTTAACGCTGATTTCCACCGCTGGACATAGTACGACAATGCGACGTGTCTCGCCAAGTCTGAGAAAGATGGTCTGGCGGCTCCGGGAATTGCGGAAATGATACCGCAACGGTGTTGGCTCATCCTGTCCGAGACGAGGACCCACCGAGCGATCAGGCAGCCGGTCCGCGGCGCCGGCTGGCCCGCTCGAAGAGCTCTCGGAGCGGGATCACCAAACCGGGGAGCACGTCGCCGCCGTCGAGCGTCTGCGACTCGTCCAGGAGGGTGAATTGATCGGGAGACGTGTAGACTTTCACAGTCCGCTTCCGATGGTCGAAATACCAGACCAGTTGCGTGCCGGCGTCGAAGTATTCGTGGAGTTTGCGCTCCATCTCCTTGGGCGTGTTCGACTCGCTGAAAAACCTCGATGGCCAGGTCCGGGCGCGAGCGGCGGGATCGGCCCGTACTCCTCCGGCAAGTGTTCCCAGCGGACGAAGGAGACATCCGGGATGCGGACCAGCCCGGTCAGCAGACGCATCATCCCGCCCTCGCCGGCAACCGTGCCGAGATCGTGCTGACGCAAGAACACGACCAATGTGGTAATCAATTCCACAGCCAGGCGCGATTCCTCATATCCCATGGGTTTCTCCACCAGGGTGCCGTCGACCAGCTCGCAGAGCCGTTTCTCCCGGGCATGGATGGCAATCACGTCGTCTTCCGTGGCGGTTCCCGGCGGGGGATGCATCCGGACGCGCCGGGCGGGATGTCGCCGAGCGCCTCCAGGAGGTCGGCGACGGTTTCAGGGGTGGGCGGGGCCAGAACAGCCAGGCTCATGATGGTTCTCCCAAACGGTTGAGCGACATGGATTCACGCACTGACGGCGGCCGGCGCCGTCTCGGTCGGGATCTACCCGCGCCACTCGATGACATAGCGGTTCTCCGCCGCGAACTTCTCGATCTCGGCCTTCGATTGGGGGATCTCGATCCGCGAGGTCTCGCGGTACCACCCGCTTCCGGACCGCTTCCAGCCCACCGCTTCACCGAACCACTGGCCGTCGGCGTAATAGACGATCAGACACTTCATGCGTTTAGCTCCGAGCACACCACGAAAACCTCGCACGGCTTTGCCATGATACGGCATCGAGGAATGGTTCGCCAAGGCGAGGGTTGGTTCGTTGTCGGGACAACACGAGGATCCCGATTCAGCCCTTGATGACGCCCACCGGCCGCAGCCGGGCGACTTTCTTGGAGATGCCGACCTTGTCCACCACGTCGACGACATGATCGACGTCCTTGTACGCGGCCGGCTGTTCCTCGGCCAGGCCCTTGTGACCCCGGGCGCGGGCGATGATGCCGATGGCGTCGAGCTCCTTATCGATGCGACGGCCCCCCGCGAGCTTGACCGCCGCGGTGCGGCTCATCAGCCGGCCGGCCCCATGGCACGTCGTCCCGAACGAATGCTCCATGCTGCCCGGGCTGGCCGACCAGGACCCAACTGGCCGTGCCCATGCTCCCCGGGATGATGACCGGCTGCCCGATCGCCGCGTAGACCGGCGGAATCTCGGGATGTCCCGGGGGAAACGCCCGCGTGGCCCCCTTGCGGTGGACGCAAACCTGCTTGGATTCCCCTCGACCAACCGAGTGCTCCTCGAACTTGGCGATGTTATGGGCGACGTCATAGACCAGGTCCATTCCCAGCTCTTCCCACGGCTTGCCGAAGACCTGGGCGAAGACCTCGCGCGCCTGGTGCGTCAGGAGCTGCCGGTTGCACCAGGCGAAGTTGGCCGCGGCCCGCATGGCGCCCAGGTAGGCCTGACCCTCGGGACTTCGCACGGGGGCGCAGGCGAGCTGCCAGTCCGGCAGCTCGAACCCGTACCGCTTCGGTGCGTTCTTGAACGTCGCCAGGTAATCGTCGCAGACCTGATACCCCAGTCCGCGCGAGCCGGAGTGGATCAAGACCGTGATCTGGCCCTCGCGCAGGCCCATCACCTCGGCGGCAACCGGGTCGTGGACGCGATCGACAACCTGGACTTCGAGGAAATGGTTGCCCGAGCCGAGCGTCCCACACTGGTCGTATCCGCGCGTGATGGCGCGATCGCTGACCCGCGCGGGGTCGGCGCCATCGAGACGTCCCCCGGCCTCGGTGAAGAGGAGGTCGCGATCCGTCCCGTAGCCCTGATTCACCACGTAGGCCGACCCTTCCTCCAGCAGCCGGGTCAGCTTGGGCTTGTCGAAAAGGAACCGCCCACGCTGGCCGACGCCGGTGGGGATGTCGCGAAAGAGCTGATCGATCAAGGGTTTGATTCGATCTTTCGCATCGCTCCACTCCAGGTTGGTCCGCAGCAGCCGGACGCCGCAGTTGATGTCATAGCCGACCCCGCCCGGCGAGATGACGCCCCCTTCCTCCGGGTCGGTCGCCGCCACCCCGCCGATGCAGAAGCCATATCCCCAATGGATGTCCGGCATGGCCAGGCTGGCCTTTTGGATGCCGGGGAGCGTGGCCACGTTCACAACCTGTTCCGGGCCCTGGTCTTTCTTGATCTGCTCGATCAGGGCTTCGTCCGCGAAGATGATCCCGTCAACCCGCATGTCGGGGCGGTAGCTCCTGGGGATTCGCCACTGGCACGGGCCGATCGGCTCCAGCGGCCCGTGATATCCTCCCTTTTGGCTCATCGTATCTCGCGCTCCTCATCGCGTCCCGGCTCGAATCTTTGATCTTCATCCTCATCATAACGAGAAGGCGACACCGAAAGCACCGTCGCGGGTTCAGCCAGTGCCGATTCGGCCGGTCGGCGGGAGGCATCCCTCGGCGCCCGGGCCAGGACCTCTCCGGTCGGCGTCGCGGATTGGGCGACCGCTTCGGGCGTTCCCTCCGCGACGACCCGGCCCCCTTCGTCGCCGGAGCCGGGGCCGAGGTCGATGATCCAATCGGCGGAGAGCATGACCGCGGGGCTATGCGTGATCACGACCACGGAATGGCCGCGGTCGACCAGCGCGCCCAGGGCATCGAGCAGCTTGAGGACATCGAGGGGATGAAGACCGGCGGTCGGCTCGTCCAGGAGGAAGAGGGTGTGCGGCGCATGGACGGCGCGTCGGAGCGAGGCCAGCGACCGGCCCATGACACCCGCCAGCTTGAGCCGCTGCGCCTCGCCTCCCGAGAGGGTCGAGGCCGGCTGGCCGAGCTTCAGGTAATCGAGGCCGATGTCGAGGAGCGGGCGGAGCCGGGCCTGGATCCTCGGGCGGTGGCGGAAGAAGGCGAACGCTTCGCGCGCCGTCAGCTCGAGGACCTCGGCGATGTTCCGGCCCCGGTAGGTGACCTCGAGGACTTCGGGGCGGTAGCGGGTCCCCCGGCACTCGGGGCATCGGATCATCACGTCGGGGAGGAACTGCATGTCGATCGTCAGGAAACCCTCCCCCTGGCAGGTGTTGCATCGCCCGCCTTCGACGTTGAAACTGAACTTCCCCGCGTCGTAGTTCCGCAGCTTCGCCTCGTGGGTGGCGGCGAAGGTCTTGCGGATCTCATCGAACACCTTGAGGTAGGTCACCGGGTTCGATCGGGCCGACCGTGCCAGGGGCGACTGGTCCAGGAAGACGGCATCGGCGAGGTCCTCGATGCCGGTCAAATCGTCGTAGAGGGCGGCGTCGGCCGCCTCGCCGGCGATCCGATGCCGAAGGGCCGGATACAGCGTCTCCTCGACCAGCGTGCTCTTGCCGGCTCCGCTGACTCCCGTCACGGCGCAGACGACGCCGAGCGGGAAGGCCACGTCGATCGATTTGAGATTGTTGCCCCGGGCGCCGGTCAGCCTGGCGGCTCGCGTCTTGACTGGCCGGCGGGTTGCCGGGACCGGCAGACGCTTCCGCCCACTCAGATAGTCCGCGGTCGCCGAGCCTTCCGCATGCGAGAAGCTCGCGACCGGCCCGGAGTAGAGGACCCGGCCGCCGGCCTCGCCGGCCCCGGGACCCAGGTCAACCACATGATCCGCGCTACGGATCACCGCGGCATCGTGCTCGACGACCACCAGCGTGTTCCCCCGGTCGCGGAGCCGGTGCAGGACCGTCGTCAGCCGGCCGGCCTCCTGCGGGTGGAGACCGAACGTGGGCTCGTCGAGCACGTAGAGCGTGTTGACCAGGCCCGAGCCCAGGGCCTTGGTCAGGACGACTCGCTGGAGCTCACCCCCGGAGAGGCTACGAACCGAACGGTCCAGGGTCAGGTAATCCAGCCCGATCTCGGCAAGGTAGGCCAGGTGGCCCTCCACCTGGGCGAGCAGTCCGCGGGCCACCGGCTGGTCGTGAAGCGTCTGAAGTTCGCTCAGAAATCGCCGGGCTTCGCGGATGGTCATCGCCGCCAGGTCGGCGATGTTGCGGCCCGCGATCCGGACGGCCAGCGCCTCGGGTCGCAGCCGCGCCCCACCACATGCCGGGCAGCTCTGGAAACGTCTCCATCGGTTGAGGAAGAGCCGGACCTGCAGCTTGTACGCCTTGCGCTCCAGCCCTTGAAAGAAGCCGTTGAGTCCGTGGAAACCCGTACCCGGCACGCCCTCGACGAGCCGCTGCGACCTCTGCCGGCGCGAGCTGGGCGAAAGGGGTGTCGACGGGCAGCGCCAGCGCAGGCGCATCGGCAAGCAACTCATCGAGATAGGTCCGGTATCCGGGCATGGCCCAGGGTGCGATCGCACCGGCCCGGATCGATTTCGAAGGGTCCGGGACGATCCGTGCCAGGTCGAGCTCCGTGGTCCGGCCAAAGCCTTCGCAGACGGGACAGGCTCCCAGGGCACCGTTGAATCGGAAGAGATTCGGCTGAGGTTCGAGATGGTCGGTCCCGCATTGGCTACATCGCCAGCCGCGTGTGTAGGTCCAGGACTCGCCGCCGGCCAGGACCCGGCAACGGCCGAGCCCCTTGTCGAATGCGGATTCGATCGAGTCGATGCGCCTCGCGTTCGCGTCCTTGCCCCGGACCAACCGATCGACGATCACATCAACCGATCCCACTGCGGGGAGCGCTCCTGCCGCTCCGGGGTCATCGAGCCGGACCACTTGCCCGGCCGCGGCGATTCGCGTAAATCCCTGGGAGCGGAGCGACTGGAGGAGTGCCGCCCGATCGGTCTCGGGGCGGACATCGAGCGGGAAGGCGATCTCGTAACGCGTCTCCTCGGGTAAGGCGTCGATCGCACGTGAGACCGTGCCCGGCGTCGCGGGGATCACCCTCTGGCCGCAGTTGCGGCAATACACTTCGCCGGCTCGCGCGTAGAGGAGCGCGAGTGCGTCATGGACCTCGGTGATCGTGCCGACCGTGCTGCGGCCGGAGTGCCGGCCATGTGACTGCCCGACCGCGATGGCCGGAGGAATCCCCTCGATCCGTTCGGCTTCGGGCTTGTCCAGCTTCTCCAGGAACTGACGTGTGTAGGCCGAGAAGGTCTCGACGTAACGACGTTGTCCCTCCGCGTAGATCGTGTCGAACGCCAGCGAGCTCTTGCCGGACCCGCTGACGCCCGTCACGACAATCAGGCGATTCAGAGGCAGTTCAAGGTCGATCCCCTTGAGATTGTGGGTGCGGAGACCGCTCATCTTCATAGTAGTCAGTAGTCAGTAGTTAGTAGTCAGTCGTTCTTAGGAAGAACCGGTCCTCTCGCCCTGCACTTTCTGACCCCGAGAGTTGACCCATAGGAAGATCCCTGTCCGAAGGATACCGGCCAACGTCCCCTGTCTTCCCTGACTACCGACTACCGACTACTGACTACGGCCCGGATCAGGGCCCGAGCGCCGAAGGGTGAATCCGGTCATGGTGAAACCGTCATCATCCATGACGCTGTAGCTGCCACGCACCGACAGATACTTGGCGATGACGGAGAAATCGGGGAGTTTCTCGATGGCAAGGACCTTCCCGACCGGGGGTAGCGGCCGTTGCGGTCCGCCGACGCCGCCCATGGCCTGTTGAAGGGCCTTGTCGATCTGACCGCTCTTGACGAGGTCATACGTGATCCGAGCCGACTCGTCGGGACGGATGAACGACATCCCGCTGACGCGTTCGGGGATCTCCTTGCTCACGGACTGGAACCCGGCATTTTCGCTGAGCATCGCGTTGCCCGGACGGAGCACCAGCTCGAGCAGGGTCGTATCGGTCGCTACAAAGAAGGTCTCCTTGGCGATCGCGAAGCTGATCGATTTGAGCTGGGCGTTGCCCGCGTTGGGCAGGTTCGACATGTCGACGTCGTAGATCGTGGTGCCCTGGAAATCCCGCTTGCGGGGTGTCGCCCGGGCGATTTCGAACAGCCGGTTCACGGTATTCTGGAACGACTTAGCATCCTGGAGAGCGATGCCCAGGAGCATCCGCTGGCTGTCCTCCTTGATCGGCTTCTTGAAGTCGGTGATCAGGGTGATCCGATTGCCGAGCGGACCGAAGAGATCTTTTTGCAAGCTCAGGGGCTCGCCGCCATCCGGACCGACCAGGTTCTGCTGGAGGAGGTTAAGAAGCCCGGGGTTGAACTTGTCGATAACCTCGTTGATCGCGTCGAAGGCGTTGTCGAGGTCCCAGCTAAAGCTTTGGTAGCGGGCGACTGTCGCCGGGACCCATGGCTCCGGCTTCATGGCGATCGGCGGAAACGAGAAGATCTTGAGCAATCCCTGGACGGGCTTGGGCGCGAGGAAGAAAGTCTTGCTCAGGAGGTCGTAAGTTCCCGGCACCCTGAGTGAAGACAGCCGCCGACCGACTTGAGGCCATTGACGCCGAACTGCTCGGCCATGATTTCATTTTGCTGAGCCTGGCCTTCGTTCCCACGCGAGGTGGCTTTGATCGCTTGTTTGATGAGCTTCGAGACGTCCAGGAACCACAAGACCTGGGCCTTGCTCGAATCGAGCTTGGCCTGGGTCTTGACGAACGCCTCGTTGCTGGCCAGGGAGTTGTCGCGCCCCTCGCGATGGGCGGTCAAGTCCTTGAGGAGATCGAGCTCGGTGCCGGAGGTGCCGAGGGCGAAGTAGAAGACGCTCTCCGAGTGGGTCCAGGCCATCGAGAGTTTCGAACTCTTCTTCCTTCTCCTTGTCCTTGTCCTCTGGGGGAGGCTGGAGGATGTGGAGCGTCAAGCCGTTGAAGGACTCCTGGGAGCTCTCGGCCCCGGCCTCCTCGGCCTGCTTGGTCGCGCGGGTCAGGACATCGGCCATCTTGTCCTTGTTCTTGCCGGCATCGGCCAGAAGGGCGAAGGCGACCGGCATCTTGGGATCGTCACGCGAGATCGCCGCGATGGCCACGGACCCTTGCGGCAGTTCGAGGAGGTCGTCGAGGGAGATGCCGAGCCGCTCCTTGAGCGGCCTGGAGGCCTCCTCGATCTTCTGGATCAAGTCGTCCTTGAAGTCCTTCATCGCCGGGTCGTTCCAGAGCTGCCCGTACCGACTGCCCTGGAACGCCTCGCGCAGATTCTTGACGTCGTTCAACTTGACCAGGAAGATCGTGGAATCGGGCAGGACGCGCTCCGGGGGTGTAGCGGCCTGCGCCCGCGGAGCCGACAGTCCCATCCCGCCGAAGAACCCAATCCATCCGATCAGGGCCAAGCGACGTATCACCCGCTTCGCCGTATGCATCAGAAAACACTCCATTGGTTCGAGGCACCCTCGGCTCACCGGCGGAGGGAGGGTCGTCTGGATCTGGCCACCGACTCCCTGGCCGGGGTCCATCAATCAAGCCCAGGCGACGAGCCTGGGTCATTGCCGGCGGTGACCGGCGCGCTTCCTGATCCGTAATCCGGTGCTCTCTTCCTTCCGTGGTGAGATCCGACCGCGGCGAGCGGGCCGATCTGGTTCTTACTCGCCTCGGCTCCGGGACGACTCCCGGGCGGGCTTCTCCAGCGGCTTGGCGTTCTTGGGACGATCCTTCAGTCCCTGGGGCTGGCTCGCGACCAGCCGTCGCGGCGGGTCCACATACCGAAAGCCGCTGTTCGGGTTGGCTTTGTCGAAAGAAAAGGCTTCGCGATGGAGGAGGAATTGCTTGACGTACGTGACGGGGATCGCGAAGCCCAGGTTATCGGCCATCGCCGCGTGGGCACCTCGGCTCGTGACACCGATGACCTCGCCCCGCTGGTTGAACAGCGGTCCGCCGGAGTTCCCCGGGTTGATCGGCGTATCGGTCTGGAGGAAGATCTGGCCTTCGATGTCCCGGCTCCGATTGCTCACGCCTCCCTGGGTGACCGTCCGCTCCAGGCCCAGCGGGTTGCCGACCGCGAACACGGGATCGCCCACGTTGACATCGTTATCATTACCCAGCACGACATGGCTCGGTTTCAGATCGGAGGGCAGGGGCAGTTTCAGGAGGGCCAGGTCGAAGAAGGGGTTCAAGGCGATGATCTCGACATCCTCGATGCGCCGGCGCGTCAGCCCGCCCGGCAGCGTTCATGTAGAGGATCGCGGAGACGCGGGTCTCCCCCTGGATGACATGGGCATTGGTAATCGCAAAACCGTCCTTGTTGATGAGGAAGCCGGAGCCCTTGCCCGATGGGGTCTCGATCGCGATCACGGCCTCGCCGTACTTATTCACCAGCTCCTTGACGCTGGAGGGCTGCAACGTGCCCGTCGTGTAGAAGCCGGAGGTATCGAGCTCGGCCCGACGCGCCGAGGCCCGCGTCTCCGAATCCGCCTCGTCGACCTTGGCACGGCGGAGCACCTGATCGCGTGGAATCCGGAGGATATCGATAGCCGAGGTCCACGTACAGTGCGCCCGCCTTCTCGGCGACCACTTCGCCGGTGATGCGCTGGCCGTCCTTGAGGATCACCGTCTCAAAACCCGCCGCCGCCGCCATCTGGCTCGTCAGCAGGCCCAGGATCCCAGTTGCCACAACCTTGCGAATTGAACGAACGTACAACACCGTGCCTCCGCACTCAGGCTATACCCAATCCCCAGCTTCGTCGGAATAAGTTCCATTGTAAAAACCGTTTCGTTCCTTTCAACCCTGCGTTCTCCGTTCTCGCCGCGATCCTGCCCATCCCGTCCATTTGTTTATCCCCAAGAGGTTGGTTACATTTCCTACTGTGACGAACTCAGCTTGACGATTTCGCCAGATCCGGGCTACTAATGAAGGTTAGCTGCAATTGCTCGTCACCTCGTATTCGGATCTCCGACTCATTGTCCGCTTACCCAATTCATTCTCTCACCCAAGCGTGGGGAGATGACACGTGTCGAGTTTTATCTGGAAGGTGGGTTTCCGACCCACCGGCATTGTGACCCGAATCGCCTTATCCTCGGTGGTTGGGCTCGCGCTGGCCGCGCCCTGTTGCATGGCTCAGGCAGCCGCAGGCCAAGGCAAACCCCTTCGCCAAAGCGGAGGACGAACAAGCGCGCCGGACCCGATCCCCGAGTTCAAGCTCGATCGGGTCTTGCACACGGTCGCGGTCGCCCACGACCGGCCCCGGTATCACGTCCAGATGGTCAATGCGTCGCTGCTCCCGAGGGACAAGCAAGGGATCTGGGTCCTGGATTTCTCGTACAAGCCCCTTCGCATCGTCACCGTCGACATCCCCGGCAAGGGACGACGCCAGGTCCATTACCTGTACTACAAAGTGGTCAACCGCACAGGTGCACCGCGGATGTTCGCTCCTCAGTTCATCATGGTGAACGAAAAGGGTGAAAAGTTCGAGGACAGCGTCTTGCCCCAGGCGATTCCCCTGATCCAGACTCGTGAGGATGCGGCGATTCCGATCCTGGGTGCGGTCAACGTCATCGGCATGATTCCGCCGAGCACCAAGGCCAATATCGATGACGCCGTCTTCGGCGTCGCGGTCTGGGAGAAATGGGACCCAAAGGCCGATCGATTCAGCATCTACGTACGCGGGTTGTCCGACGGATACAAGGAAGTCCCCTCCGAGAGCGGCGGCAAGCCCGTGGCCAAGTACAAGACACTCAAGATCGATTTCATCCGCCGAGGCGACGAACACAACCTCAGCGAGAAAGAAATCGAACCCAGAGACCCGCCTTACGAGTGGGTGTACTGGTGATTGGTCAGTGGTCACTGGGCATTAGTCATTGGTAAGAAGAGGCGGCTCATGGGCCAAGAATGGTGGCGCCGCCGCAATCCTCATCCGAGCCCGCATGGCGCCAGCAAGTGCATCAGCCCGAGAATGCACTTGCAGCCTTCGGGCTCGTAGGATCGGAGTTCACCAATCTCGGCCCATGAGCCGAAGCGGCCAAGATCCGAAGTCGTCCTCGATCTGCTCCGTCATCCCCCTGCCGGTCACTTTTCAAGCGGGTACCTCAAGGAGTTGGCCTTGGATTTCTTAACTAATGACTGATGACTAATGACCAATGACAAACTCGACTAATACCAGAAGAGTAACGGATCGGATCCGTGAGTCCCAGGTGTTCGAATGCCGACAGTCGGATCCGGCAGGAGTCGCAACGTCCGCAGGCCAGTCCTTCGGGGGTCGGATCGTAGCAACTGTGGGTCAGCGAGTAATCCACACCTAACTCCTGGCCCCGCTTGATGATCTGCTCCTTGGTGAGGGTCAACAGCGGCGGCGTGGATGTGGAAGCGGCCTTCGCCTTCGACCCCGGCACGGGTCGCCAGGTTGGCCAGTCGCCTCGAAGGACTGGAGGAACTCCGGCCGGCAGTCGGGATATCCCGAATAATCGACGCAGTTGACCCCGATGAAGATGTCGAAAGCGCCGAGCGTCTCGGCCCAGGCCAGTGCCAGGGAGAGGAAGACCGTATTCCGGGCCGGGACGTAGGTGATCGGGATTCCTTGTGCGATGGTCGCCTCGGATCGGTCCTTGGGGACGTCCAGGTCGGCCGTGAGCGCACTGCCGCCGAATGCGCGGAGATCGATCTCGAGCTCGACATGGCGGGCGACGCCCAGGGCGCTGGCGACTCGGCGTGCGGCGTCGACCTCGACGGCGTGGCGCTGCCCGTATCGCACGGTCAGGGCGTTCAGCTCGTAGCCAGCGGCCCTGGCCTCCGCAAGCGTGGTGGCAGAATCCAGCCCTCCACTGAGGAGCACGACCGCACGGGCCGATTCCTTCATCGCTCGTCCTTTCTCGAACAGCCCGTAGGTCAGGCTTTCCAGCCTGGCCTATCCCGTCAGGCTGGAAAGCCTGACCTCGTGGAACCGGTCTTGCCGAAGCTTCCGAAGTTCCGCTATCCTCATCAATTAGAATCGAAATGGCAACGTGTGGCGTGACCGGAGCGGGCCTGTCGAAATCGAAGAGCTCGCGGCGAACCAGCCAGCCGGACCTTCTCTCTATCGAATGCAGCAGGACTGAGATTCATGGCTCACAAAAAAGGACAAGGCTCGAGCCGCAACGGCCGCGACTCGAACCCGAAGATGCTCGGCATCAAGCTCTACGGCGGCCAGACGGCCAAGCCCGGTAGCATCCTCTGCCGGCAAAACGGAACCAAGTGGCATCCCGGCAAGAATGTCGGTGTCGGCCGCGATTGGACCATTTTCTCGTTGATCGAGGGTACCGTCACGTTCGACCAGGGGGGACGGCGGATCAACGTCATGCCGCGTCCAGAAGTAAAGTCACACCATGTTCGTCGACCGAGTGACCATCTTTGTGAGCGGGGGGGACGGGGGCAACGGCTGCATGAGCTTCCGGAGGGAGAAGTACGCGCCGAGGGGCGGTCCCAATGGAGGCGATGGCGGCCGGGGTGCTCACGTGATTCTCCGGGCCTCGGAAGGTCATACCAATCTCGCGCACCTTTCCCACCAGCGCCACTGGCGGGGGGAGCGGGGCGACCACGGCCAGGGTTCCGATAAGTTTGGGCGGGGTGCCGAGGACCTGGTGATCGAGGTCCCGCCGGGGACCTTGATCCGGGACCGGGCTCGCGGCCACTTGCTCCGAGACCTCAAGGCGCCCGGTGACGAGATCATCGTGGCGCGGGGAGGCCGCGGCGGCCACGGCAATACGCACTACAAGTCGTCGACCAACCGGGCTCCCCGCCAGCACGAGAAGGGACTCCCCGGCGAAGAACGCTGGATCGTGCTGGAGCTCAAGGTCATCGCCGACGTCGGCCTGATCGGACTGCCCAACGCCGGCAAGTCCACGCTCCTGTCCCGGATCTCCCGCGCTCATCCCGAAATCGCCGACTATCCGTTCACGACCAAGTACCCCAACCTGGGGAGCGTCCTCGCGGAGGACCGGAACTTCGTCGTGGCCGACATCCCGGGCCTGATCGAAGGGGCTCACGCCGGTCACGGGCTGGGCCACGAGTTCCTGCGCCACGTCGAGCGGACCTATCTGCTGGTCCACCTCGTCGAAGCCGTGCCGATGGACGGCTCCGACCCGCTCCACAATTACCGGACCATCCGGAACGAGCTGGCCCAGTACAGCAAGACCCTCGCCGAACGCCCCGAGTTGCTCGTCGTCACCAAGATGGACGTGACCGGCGCCGAGGAGGCTCGCGGCCGGATCGAGCAGGAGCTGAACCGGGAGGTGCCGGGGATCTCGGCCGTCACCGGGCAAGGGATTCCGCAACTCCTCCATCGGATCGTCGAGCTCCTGGGCGAACGGCCGGAACCCGAGAGCGAATCGCCCCGCACGGCCAGTGGCGGCCGGCTCGGAAACCGGGGCACCGGTCTCGGCTCAGGACGCGGGTTCGGACGCGGTCGGCGCCGTGACGATGCCGGTGCCCAGACCCTGTCCCGGGCGTTTAAGCTCATGCTTCGCGTCGTGGCGGACCTGGGAAATACCCGGCTCAAGTGGGGCCGGCTCGACGAATCCGGGCGGATCGTCGAGGTGATCGCGTTGCCGCTGGACGACCCGGGGGCCTGGTCGTCGGCCTGGGCGGATTGGCATCGAATCGAGCCGGGGGACGCGTGGTGGGCGGTTTCGACGGTCAACCCGCCGGTCGCCGACCGGCTCGAAGCGTTCTTCCAGGCCGAGGGTATCCGACGGGTGACCTGGATCCGCTCGGCGGCGGAAGTGCCCGTGGCCAAGGATGTGGAGGGGGCCGATACCGGCGGCTCCGACCGGGCGCTGGCGGTCTTCGCCGCGAACCGGCTCATGGGGACGGGCCGGCCGGGGCTGGTGGTCATGTGCGGAACCGCGATTACCGTGGAGCGGCTCACGACCGAGGGGGTCTGGCAGGGGGGGGCGATCGCCCCGGGCCTGGGCCTGACGGCCCGGGCCCTCCACCTGATGACCGCACAACTCCCATTCATCCATCTGGACCATGCCCCTCCCGCCTGGGGCCGGGGGACACAACAGTCGCTCGAGGCCGGCATCTTCTGGGGGATCGTCGGTGCGGTCCGCGAGCTGCTGGCCCGCCAGCGCGACGACCTCGACGGCGATCCCTGGGTCGTCTGGACCGGTGGCGACTCCGCGCTCCTGGCCCCGATCGTCTCCGGGCCCGACGCCCGGATCGAGGCCAACCTGATCCTCCTCGGGATTGCGGAGGTCGCCTTCGGGTTGTCGATCGAATCGATCGCGAAGCCTGAGAATTGACCTTCCCCGATCGATGGCCCTTCGCTAGGATTCTCGCCGACGACACGTCTGAGGGGATCTTCCTATCCCATACGAAACCGAATTGAGACGTCTCGCCGTCCGGACGGCGGATCATCGGGATCGGGCTCACGGTGAAGTGGCCGAGCCAGGGTCCTCGAGATTCCGATCGACCGGCGGGGTGGGCAGGAAGCCTGCCTCGAAACGGCGACGACGTCTGGACGCGTCCGACGACAGGAGGTCGATCGGAATGGATGGTGATACAGGTAAGCCATCGCTCGCAGCGGTCTGCGCGGGCATGGACTGCGTCCGCAGTCCTGATCCTGCTGACGGCCACGGCGACGGCACGCGCACAGGGTCCGCAGTTCGACGTGGGGGCACCGCCGGGGGCGGCCGGGGGCGCCAGCACGGTCGGGCAGCCGCTCGGCTCGGCCGACTTCCCCGATTTCTCCACGCCCTCCAATCGCACCCTTCAGCGGCAAACCCGGCCCGGCCGGCAGCCACGTCCCGGCGAGCTCCCTCTCGGCACCGAGCTGCCCCGGTGTTCCGGACCTCCACGCCGGAGCCAGTTCGCCGTTCAGCCCATCCAGGAGGCGAATGTTCCGGCCTACGGTGAGCTCGATCTCCCCGAGGAGATGGAGGGCCCTGCGAACGGGATGACCATCGACGCCGCGATCGAGCTGCTGGTCAAGCAAAACCTCGACCTGGAAGCCTACCGCCTGGAGATCCCCATGGCGGATGCCGACCTGCTCACGGCCAACCTCCGCGCCAACCCGATCTTTTACGCGGACACCCAGCTCATCCCCTACGGCCATTACTCCTTCCTGCGGCCCGGCGGACCGCCGCAGAGCGACATCAACATCAACTATCCCCTGGACGTGAGCTTCAAGCGGACTGCGCGGACGCGGTCCGCGCGGGCGGCCCGGAAAGTCACCGAGGCCCAGCTCCAGGACGCGATCCGCAACTCGATCGACAACCTCTACACGGTCTATGTCGATTCCGTCGCCGCGGCCCTGACCGTGAAATTCAGCGAGACCTATGCCAAGGGTACTCGACAGCTTCTCGATCGGACCGAGCGGCTCTTCAAGGGGGGCCAGATCAAGGAGGCCGATGTCCTGGCGGTCCGGGCCAAGCTGGAGATCGCCGAGCTCCAGGTCCGCGAGTCGCGGCAGGCGAAGGTCAAGGCGAATCGCGCCCTCGCCTTGATGCTCAATCTGCCGCTCACCGACGCGGACAAGCTCGAGGTCCGCGACTCCATCGGCCAGGTCCGACGAGGTCCCCGCGTCCCGGGACGATCTGGTCGCCAAGGCCCTGGGCGGCCGGCCGGACCTGTTCGCGATCAAGATGGGCGTCGTGCGAGCCAACGCCGATGTCCGCCTGGCCAGGGCGAACGCCTACCCGGATGTCTACTTGCTCTATCAGCCCTATACCTTCCAGAACAACACCTATCTCGGCGTGCCCAGTGCCTATTCGTGGACTCTGGGCCTCACGGCCACGATTCCCCTCTATAACCGCAACCAGGGGAACATCACGCGGGCGAAGATCAATGTGAATCAGACCCAGCTCCAGGCGTCCAGCCAGGAGCGTCAGGTCGTCAGCGACGTCCTGGACGCCGCGCAGGAGCTCGAGCAGAGCTACATCAGCGTCCTGGAGTTCCGCCGCGAGATCATTCCGGCATCGGAAAAGATGCGCGATGCCGCGCAGACCCTCTACCTCCAGGGGGAGTATAGCGTGCTGGACTTCCTCGAAGCTCAGCTCGCCTACAACGATGTCGTCAAGCAGTACCGGGACTCGATGGTGCGCCACCGCCGGGCGATCCTGGACCTCAATACGGCCGTCGGCGAACGGGTCTTGCCCTGATTGGTCATCAGTCATTGGTCGATCAGTCATTGGTAGCTTCGCGCGAAGCTCGGGCGCAGTTGGGGATGCGGGCTTTTGCGACGGATGATACATCCAGGTCCAGGAGTCCCCCAATGACCCATCGACCAATGACCAATGACCAGTGACCAATAACCAATAACCAATGACCAGTGACCAATGACCAAGTGACCAACGAAAACGGCGATACCGCCCTTGCCTCGAGGGCCTGGAGGTGCGCGACCTGCCGTCGACCTTGCACGTCGTGGGTGCCGTCCAGGGGCACGGCGATAGCCAAGGGTCCTTACCTGAACCTCGTCGAGCAGAAGGCCGCGACCCGCGCACGATGCCAACCGAGCCTCGACCTCCCGAAGCACGTCGACCGGGACACCGTCCTGGGTGAGCGAGAGCTTGCTGCAACAACTGGCCAAGACGCTCTACGCGCCGATCACCACCACGACGCCGATCACCGTGGACGGTCAGACGTTTCCGCCGGGCACCTATTCGGTCCCGCAGATGACGCCGTCCGAGATCCGTCGGGAGACGTTCTGGGCCGAATTCGTCGGCCATTATTCCGTGGGTGCACCTCGGTTCTCGAATCAGTCGGCCACGATCCACATCTACAGCGACGGCCGGAATGTGACGTCGAACCAGTCGCTCAACGGACGTGCTCAGCTCCTGCTCTTCCCGCCATCCGACCCGACAGCCACGCCGACGACGCTGGACCCGGTCGCCGGCAAGGTCACCGGGTCTGTTCAGCCTCTTCGCCGCAAACGCCCTCCAGTCGGGCACCGTGCTCTTCGCCGAGGTCACGAATCTGCCCAACGTCGCCTCCAGCGACCCGAGCATGCTGGACAACGGTTTGCCGTCGCAGTTGCAGTTCCTCATCGACCCGAACGGCGTCTCCGGCGGCATCTACTCGACCCCGGCCTACACGGTGACCACCGCATCGGGCCAGTCGAGCCTGATCACCGGCGGATCGGGAGGCGCGGTCGCCTTCAACCAGGGGGGTGGCGTGGTCGACATCAAGTACATCCCCACGAATCATCTCCGAGCCGGGGCGTCGCAATCGGGCACGGTCATCGTCCGCATGCAAGGGCTGATCAACACAACCGGGGTGACCAACCCGCTCTACTCAGGGATCAATTGAATTGAAGAGGAGTGGCCCGATGCGTCCGCATGACCCCCGCGACGGCCGGCCGAGGCGACCGAATCGATCGCGCCCGGTCCTCGAAGGGCTGGAAGCCCGAGAGCTGCTCTCGGCTGCGATATCCTCGACGACTCAACACGCGGCGGCCCGCAGCTCGGCCTACCTGGCACTCGTGCAGCGGGAGCTGGCCGCGGCACGAGGACAGTCCGCCGCGTCGGCCAATCAGGCCCACACCGATTCTCCCAACGGATTGCAGGGTAAGCTTCCGTCGGGGTCGTTCCTCAATCCGAAGGTCATTCGCCAGGTGGCCGACGCCCTCTACTCCAACAGCCCATCGCCGGGAACCCCGACCCAGCGCGAGATCCATCGACAGACATTCACATCCCGGTTTATCGGCCAGTACACGATCGGCGGCCCCCGGTTCTCGGACCGGGCCAGCACGATCCACCTTTATGGGACGGCTGGCGGCTCGAATCAGTTCTTCCGGGGGAAGTTCCAGATCGCGATCTTTCCGCCATCCGACCCGGCGCCACGCCGACGCCCGGGAACCCCTATGCCAACCAGATCACGGGCGACGGCGGACTTGTTCGCACAGAATTATCTCCAGTCGGGCAGCTCCCTGGTGCTCGACCTCAACGGCACGCCGGCGCCGGGATCGAACCCGAACGCTTTGCCGACCGAGCTGACCTGGACCTATGACTCAAATACCAGCGCCGGGCCTTACGCCTCTCCGGTCGGGATCCTGCCGGGCTCAGGATACACTCAGGGCGCGGGGACGCTGGAGATCCATTGGATTCCCGACCAGCACCCGCTCCCGGGCACGCGGGGCTCGGGCTCGGTCGTCGTGACATTCCAGGGCCTGATCAATACCAGCCAGATTGTCAGCGCGGTCTCCAAGTTCATCTCGTAGCGAAGAGTTCGTGCGGGTGGGCTTGTGCGGTGGTGGTTCACTCGGATGTGGGGAAGGACAGGAGGGGGTACTTAGCCATGAGTTCGCAGGCTCCTCACGATCGCGACGGCCATTCCCGTCGGCGCTGGCGGCCGACGGTCGAACGCCTGGAAGCCCGCGACCTCCCGGCGTCCCACCCGCTCGGGCCGGCCCTGCCTGGAGTACACTACCCCGCCCCGGACGTCCAGCAGTTCGTGTCGATCCTCTACCCGCCAGGCACTCCGCAGCCGACCGCCGCCGAGATCCAACGTGAGTCGTTTGTCTTCAAGGGTAGTGGAAACTACACGATCGGCCCGGGCGGGTTCAGCGGCCAGTCGATCACGATCCATGGCTATGGCAAGCCCGGGACGAGCAACCTCTCGCGACGGTTTCATTTCCAGTTCGTGATTTCCGAGCCGGCGCGCAACGTCATCCCAGCAGGTGGTCACCGGCGCGATCAACTTCGTCGGCGGCAACTATCTCCAGAATGGGGCGGACCTGATCCTCGACCTGGCGGGTCCGACGGGCACCGAGGTGAATGGCCTGCCGACGCATCTCTACTGGGCCTACGACGCGGACAGCAGCACGGCGTTCGCGGGCACCGGCGCGGCGCTGCCGGCGTTCTACAACTTCCCCTCGAATTACTTCAATGCCCAGGGCGTACCCGTCAGCCCATTGAGCCAGGGCCTGGCTCCCACCAGCGTCGATAACTGGAGCGCGGGACTCGGCGACATGACGCTCCAGTACGTGCCGGATAAGCATCCCCAGAAGGGGAGCCTCGGCTCGGGGACGGTCGTCGTCGTCCTGCACGGCCTGCTGAATTACTCGGGTGCCCAGAGCCAGGCGGATAAGAATATCAATTAATAATAGCCCGTATTCGCAGAACGGAATTCATTCCGTTTCTTTGTTTCAAGCCGAACGGAATGAATTCCGTTCTACGGAAGTCGGTGACCGGTTCGGTCAGGCCAGGATCTCGGTGACGACATGGCCGTGCACGTCGGTTATCCGACGGTCGATGCCATTGTGCCGGAACGTGAGTCGCGTGTGGTCGATCCCCAGCAGGTGGAGGATCGTCGCGTGCAGATCGTAGCAATACGTCTGGCCCGCGGCGGCCTTCCAGGCCCAGGGGTCGCTCTCGCCGTGGGCGGAGCCTCCCTTGACGCCCGCGCCGGCCAGCCAGGCGACCGAGGTGCCGCCGTTGTGGTCGCGGCCGGTCGGCGCCCTGGGTGAACGGCTGCCGGCCGAACTCGGTGCTCCAGACGACCAGCGTGTCGTCGAGCAGGCCCCTGGCCTTGAGGTCGCGCAACAGCGCGGCGGTCGGGCGGTCCACCGTCCTCGCGATGGACGGCAGCTCCTTGGGGATGTTGCTGTGGTTGTCCCAGTTGTTCGCGGCGCCCTGCATGCCGCTCCAGACCTGGACGAACCGCACGCCGCGCTCCAGGAGCCGGCGAGCGAGCAGGCACCGCCGGCCGAAGTCGGCGGTCGCGGGTTCGTCGAGGCCGTAAAGGCTGCGCGTCGCCGCGGTCTCGCCGCCCAGATCGAGGGCCTCCGGCGCGCTCTGCTGCATCCGCGCGGCCAGCTCATAGGCGGAGATCCGCGACTCCAGCCGCGTGTCGCCCTCGTTGGCCGCGGCGTGGCTGCGGTTCAATCGCTTCAGAAGCTCGAGGCCCTCGCGCTGGCTCTCCGGCGTGATGAAGCCGGCCGAGGCCGGCGGGAACAGGTCGGGGATCGGTCGGGCGCGCTGGCGTCGAGGATCGTCCCTTGATGCGACTGGGGCAGGAATCCCGCCGTGAAGTTCCCCTTGGCATTGTAGGGCAGTCCCCGAGGGTCCGGCAGGACCACGAAGGTCGGCAGGTTATCGCTCAGGGACCCAGGCCGTACGACAGCCACGAACCGAGGCAGGGGAACCCGGGCATCAAGAATCCGCAGTTCATCATGTAGCTGGCCGGCCCATGGACGTTCGTCTTCGACGCCAGGGCCATCAGGAACGCCAGGTCGTCGACGCACGTGGCGATCTCGGGGAAGACGCTGCTGACCCACCGGCCCGATTCGCCGTACTGCTTGAACGCGAACGGGCACTTCATCAAGTTCCCGGGTGCACTCGTCGGGGCCTCGACGTGGCTCCCCGGGTCGAACTTCTGGCCGTGACGACGGTCTAGCTCCGGCTTGTGGTCGAAGGTGTCCATCTGGCTGACGCCGCCGTTCATGAAGAGCTGGATCACCCGCTTGACCTTGGCGCGATGATGCAGCCCGCCGTTGAGGTCGGCCGACGGAACCGGGCGGCCCGAGCCGGTCCCCGCGATCAGTCCGTCCCGGCCGAGCAGATCGGCCAGCGCGATACCACCCAGGCCGCCCCCCATCCGCCAGAGGAATTCGCGTCGCGGTAGTTGACTGGTCCATCATCGAGGTCCCCCGGCTCGGTCAATTCACGAACAGGAACTCGTTGCTGTTGACGATCAGCCGGCAGACGTTCGTCAAGCCGTGGCGGCGGGCGTACTCCGAGAGGATGGCGATCTCCCCGGCCGTTGGTGGGCGGCCATAGGCCAGCTTCGAAGGCGGCCTTGATCCGGCCCGGGACGTCCGGCGCGATCGCCTCCAGCCTGTGTGCGAAGTGCTCGCACTGGCGGAGGACGAACGGGTTATTCAGCAGCTCCAGGGCCTGGAGGGGCGTCGTCAACTCGTTGCGGACGGCCGTGAGCTGGGAGGAGTCGGCCGCATCAAGGGCGTCGAAGAACGGGTCCGGGAGCGTCCGGAACAGGAAGCGGTAGACGCTCCGCCGCGACGAGCCCGGGCTGTTCCAGTCGTACCGGGTGTAGTCGACCACGGGCGTGACGTGGACGCCGGGACGGAGTGCGAACTGGCGGACCGACGGGCCGCCCATCGTCGTGTCGAGCCGGCCGGCGACCATCAGGATCGCGTCGTGGATCGATTCCGCATCGAGCCGGCGACGACGCTGACGCCAGAGCCAGGCATCGTCGGCGTCAACAGCCGCTGCCGACGGGTCATCCTTGGATTCTTGCCGGTAAACCGCGGAGGTGACGATCAGTCGATGGAGCGCTTGAGGGAGCCGCCCGAGTCGCGGAAGGTCGCGGCCAGCCAGTCGAGCAGCTCGGGGTGGGATGGCGTGGCTCCCATCCGGCCGAAGTCGTTGGGCGTCGCCACGATCCCGCGGCCGAAGTGGTAGTGCCAGACGCGATTGACGATCGACCGCCAGGTCAGCGGGTTGGCCGGGTCGGTGAGCCATCGGGCGAGCGCCGCACGTCGGGCGGATTCGTCGTCCGCGGCGGAGATGGGAAATCGCGACGGCAGGCCGGCCACGCAGCTCAACGTGCCGGGCGGGGCCGGCGGGCCCGGCTGGTGGATGTCGCCCCGACGCAGGAGGTGGACAGGCCGGGGACCGCCCGGCGGCTTGTGGCTGGCGTCGGGGGCAAACTCGCTTGCCGCCGCGAAGACCAACTGCTGGGGCGGCAGGGCCGACAGCTCGGCACCCACCCAGGCCGCCAGAGCGGGATCGCGACCCTGCGATTGCTTGACTTCCGACGCCAGCGAACGCCGGAGCCGGGCGATCGACGGGTCGGCGTCGTAACCCCGCTCCGCCTTGTCGACCCCGGCGAAGACCGACTGGAGACTGTAGTAATCGGCCTGGGAGATCGGGTCGAACTTGTGGTCGTGGCATCGGGCGCAGTGGACCGTGGCGCTGACGAACGTCGACATCACGGTGCTGACCATGTCGTCGCGGTCAACGTAGTGGCCGATCTGGCGGTCGATGCTGTCCTCGCGGATGTCCCGGAGCGAGCTTTCGTCCCAGGGGCCGGCGGCGATCATACCCAGAGCGACGACGAGCCTCGGCTCGTCGGGGAACAGAGCGTCGGCGGCCACTTGCTCCTGGACAAATCGGGCGTAAGGCGTGTCGTGGTTGAAGGACGCGATCAGGTAGTCGCGGTATGGCCAGGCATTGGGCCGGATGCGGTCCTGGTCGTGTCCGTGAGTTTCCGCGAAGTGGACGACGTCCATCCAGTGCCTGGCCCAGCGCTCCCCATAATGAGGGCTCGCCAGCAGACGATCGACGAGTCGCTCGTAGGCGTCCGGCGACGCGTCGTCGAGGAACGCGACAACCTCCTCGGGGTTCGGCGGCAGCCCGATCAGGTCGTAAGGAGAGCCGTCGGATCAGCGTGCGCCGGTCGGCCTCGCGCGACGGCCGCAAGCCCTTCTCCGTCAGCTTGGCGAGGATGAATCGATCGATCGCGGTGCGAGCCCAGCCGGCCATCGCTGGCTCGACCGGCGGGATAGCCGGTCGCACGATCGGCCGGAGCGACCACCAATCTCGTCTCTGGCTGGGACTTGGCGATGCCGATGCGGTCGCGGTCTTGTTTGCTCCGTCGCGCAGGTCGGCGCACCCATCTCGATCCATCGGCGGAAGTCGGCGATCACCGGGGCGGGGAGCTTCGATTTGGGGGGCATCGGCTCGTAGCCGTCGGCGGCCGCGATCGCCTGGAACAAGATGCTCGCCTCGGTATCCCCCGGCACGACCGCGGGCCCCGAGCTGCCCCCTTTGCGAATCCCGTCGCGTGTGTCCAGCCGCAACCGGCCCTTCGGTTTCGCGAGCGAACTGGAATGACATTCCTGACACCGCTCGACCAGCACGGGGCGGATCTTGCTCTCGAAGAAGGCGATACCCGTGGCATCGTCGGCCGCCAACGCGGGCACGGAGAGGATGACCAGGACGCACAGCGTGAGAGCATAGAGTGCTCAATCGATGGGTTGCGCACACAGTGACAGCCGATCTCCCTCGGCCTGAAGGGCCGAAGGAGCCCAGCCCCGGGTGAAACCCGGGGTCCGCAGCACACACCCCCCAGATCTCCGGCGGCCTGAAGGGCCGCAGGAGTCCCTCCGGCACCCCTTCAGGCTGCACGAGCCGGCGGCGGGGCGACCGCATTCCCGGGGTCTCCACCCCGGGCCTGGGCTCCTTCGGCCCTTCAGGCCGAGGGAGGGCTTGTGTGTGCAACCCAATCGTGAAGCGCTCCAGTGAACGTGGAATGGCCAGAGATCTCCCAGGTTTGGGAAGCTCCCCGAAGCTGTCGAGTCTCGACTGCGTCATCTCCGCGTGCCCTCCCTCTCACCTCGTCAACGTTCCCGAAAGCGTCGGACGCGCGTCACGCTCAGCGTGAACGATCACCAGTGTTAAACAAGATTGTAACACAATGTCCAGTGATCTTGGCTACCCCGGCGGGTGGCGCGAGCCGAACCCGGGATGCCCGCGAATCCCCATGACCGGCGGGTCGACATCTCGCTGCCCTGGCCGCTCTTTGATACGATCGATTCGACATCCGTCGAGCGCATCGTGGAGAACGGAGATTCTCATGGTGGTTCCACGGTTCGGGCGACAAAGAGTGCTTCAAGCTCTGGCCATTGCCGCCGGTCTTTCGGCAGGGGTTCCGATCGCCTCGGCGGACGATGGCCCGCACACCTTTGACGGGAAACGCTCGATCGAGACGATTCGTCTGACGGTGGTCTACCTCGTCCCCAAGGATCGGACTCCATTGCCCGACTGGAGAGAGCGGGTCAACTATTTCATGAAACGGATCGATGCGTTCCACCGTCGCGAGTCGGCCGGGAAGTCGAAGCTCTCGATCCATGTCCACCCGGAGCCGCTGATCGTCGCCAAGACGGCCGAGGAAGTCCGGGGGAAGGACCCGAATCAAACGTTCGATCATTCGATGGAGGCGGCGCGGTCGGCCTGGAAATGGCCGGATCATTCGAAGGGATTCCCGATCCTCCTGGTCCTGAGCGATATCAACTGGCGCGAGCTGGACGACTTCCATCGCACCCGCATGGTCAACGGCAAACCGACGTTCGAAGGGAGCATCGGCGAGCACGGGAGACACTTCCCCGGCGCGGAGTCGGGCGGCGCGCGGGCCACCTACCATGAGGGTGAAGGGCTCGGCATGGGCCTCGTCAGCGCCGACGGCTGCGCGCGTGCCTTATAGCGGTTCGGACTGCGTTGTCTATCACGAGGGGATCGGCCACTCCATCGGCCTTCCCCATCCCGAGCCGATGGACGACTCCGTGATGGGCACGGCGCAATACCGATTCTGGATCAACCAGACCTGGGTTACTCCCTCGCAGAAAAAGGCCCTGGGCTGGATCGAGGACGAGAACGAGGCCGCGCGGAAGCTCTCCTCCAAGGAGCCGACCAAGGAGCTGTTCACGGCCTTCACAGCGATTCCTCAACCGACCGTCCCCGCTCCCAATGAGCCGGTACGTCTCAGGTTCACCTGGCCCAACGAAGGCAGACTGCGCGAGATCAAGATCCGCGTGCAGACCGACCTTCAGGGTCCATGGCATACCGTGCCGAGCCATGCTGATGTCAAGCCTCCCGATGCGTTGCCCATTGGCGCCTTCGATCGTCCGACTCCGGTCAGTTACCGCGTGGACGCCGTCCTGGAAGACGGACAGTCCGTCGAGCTCTGGGGTTACTTTCAGGTCGAGAAGTGGAGGTGACTCCCCATGCGAACCTCTGGTCAAGCCATCGTTTGGAAAACTGATCGCGGCGCTCATCGTGTTCGTTGTGTTTCTTCTGGTCATCGGGGTCGCCAATGGCTGGAGTCCGGGAATCGGTGGCCTCGTAGCGGCCCTCTGTCTACCTGTTGTATCGAGTTTCAGTCGGGAGGAAGACACGAGGCCAGCCCACTCTGCCAGCCCCCAGCCGGTCTACAACGATGCCGATGCCTCGGCCGCGAGGCCCGAGCAGGATCCTCTCTGGGACCGCTGGCTTGATGGTTGAGAACCGAGGAATCATCACTTGTTTCAATACTTGGCGAGCGCCTCGGCATTCGGCTTCGGGTTGATCTGGTTCGTGAGGTCGGCGGCCCCTTCGAGCATCATCTTCAGCTCGCTGTTGACGGCGATGAACTGCCAGCCCTCAGCCCGCGCGGCGGAGGGCATCCGCCGGTGAGAAGACGTGCAGGCCGCACGGCAGCTTACATCGCTTCGCCGCCTCGCGGATCCGCGTCAAGGTGGCCTCGAAGACCTCCTTGTTCGCAAACGATCCATCGGCGGCCCGCATCGAGTAGGCCAGGTCGTTGGGACCGACGAACACGGCGTCGAGACCGGGTACCGAATAGATCTCGTCGGCGATCTCGACGGCATCGATGTGCTCGGTTTGGATGATGACGAGGATCTCGTCGTCCGCGCGTTCTGTAGTACTCGTCGGCCGTGCCGCCGAAATTGAGGGAATGCATACCGCCGCCGACGGATCGATTCCCGCGCGGAGGGTACTTGCAGGCGGCGACGATCGACCCGGGCCTCGGCCGCATCCATCACCATCGGGGCGACGATCCCCATGGCCCCGCAATCGAGGACCATCTTGATGTACTCATGCTTGCCGGTGGGAATGCGTGCCAGGGGGACGCACCGGCGTCGGCGATGGCGGCGAACATGTACGAAGCCGTCTGGATGTCGGTGTGGGTGTGTTCCATGTCCACGGTCAGCCAGGGGAGTCCCACCCGCGCCATGAACCGGGCCACCGCGACGCTCCCCATTGTGAGCCAGGTCCCGATCTGGGGCTTGCCGGCGTGCAGCGCTCGTTTGACTGGATTCTCTTTCAATGCAGTACCTCGTTGTCGTCAGGGCGTGTTGAGAGTCTGGCAGGGATCGACCCACGCAAGTTCCGAGTTTCGCACGTCCCAGCCGAGGCGACAAGACGGATGCGGGGCCTCGGGGGTTCGCGAGCGATCGAGGTTCTTTTTTTTTTTTTTTTTTTTTTTTTTTTTTTTTTTTTTTTTTTTTTTTTTTTTTTTTTTTTTTTTTTTTTTTTTTTTTTTTTTTTTTTTTTTCTAGTGTTTTTGGCACGAAAACTTGCACTGAATTCATCAGGCATGTTTAGCGAACCAGCGGGTGCATCTTCTGATTCGTCCAGGTCCATTCAAAGGGATGGGCGTACCGATGGTTGTATTCGGGCCACGAGGCCAGAACGTGGGTCTTGAATTCCTCCTGACTCTTCCATGACGCCCGTTTCAGGTAATAGTGTTTGAAGACATGGATCAGGATTTCAGCCTGGTTCAACCACGATGCATTAGCAGGCGTATAGCGAGGCTTCCACCATCCCCGACTCTTGGCGAAGTACCTTTGCGTCCCAGCCGCTATGTGGCTGGCCCCGCCGTCCTGGATCAAGAAGACGCCCTTCAACTCCTTGTGTTGCCTGTGAAACAGTTCTAATTCGGGAAGGTAGTGCTCATGGTCGTTCTTCGCCAGGAATACGAATTCCATCAACCCGCTATGGACTACCAGGAACACCAACATGTTCACTGTCCCGTGCCGGATGTAGTCGAATTCCTGTTGCTCGATCGATCCTGGGATCGCTCTGCGGATCGGACGACGCTCCAAGATCTGGAAAGTCGGGATTTCATCGACACACACGACCCAGATGCCCCGTTCTGCAAGCCGAGCCGCATTCCCATAGCACCAAAGGACTTGCTCCGCCCTCTCCTTGAATCGGGCATCCAGGCGAGGCGTCTTCCAATAGCGGGTGCGATGAGGTTGCAGATCGACGTTGCTCAAGATATCTCGCACGGTGCGTTCGCTGATGTGGGCCACAATCCCGTCCGCCACGGCTTGGCGGGCCAGGTCGTCACTCGACCAATGTGTGATGTGCAATCCTCTGGCCACAGGTTCCAGACAAGCAAGTCCAACGATTTGTGCCCTTTGCAAGGGCGTGATCTCCATATCACGACCCGACTGGCTTTGCCGCTGATCAGCGAGCAATCCGACGAGCCCCGAGTCGGCGATACCGTTGACAGGTTCGCCAGATCGAGGAATCGTCGCACTTGAGTTGAGAAGCGAGGTCTTCCCGCCGTCGGCCTGCCGCGATGCCCAGAACAATACGAGCACGACGAACTTGATACCAGGGCAATGCATCGCTGTGAGCGATTAGTTCCAATTCGGAGATGTCTGGAGAGAGGATCGTCAACACTTCGGGCTTACGTCCACGCATGCGGCTCCTCCTACGCTGAAACCAGGCTACTGTGTACAGCATAGCAGGTCGCCGCAATTCAGTGCAGGTTTTCGTGCCGACGACACTAGGACTTTGGGAACGGGTCGTGTAGCATCGTGGGATCGTCGGTGCCGACCGGAGCCCGCCCGGTCGATCGAGCCTCCGGGGGAGCGGGCTCCTCCTCGGGGAACAAGCCCGGTCCGGCCGGCATCGCCGTCCCCACGCCGGGCAGACTATGCACGTCACAATCGTCACGGAAACCTACTTTCCCCAGCTTAATGGTGTTACGAGGACGTTGGGGGAACTGGTCCGGCACATGAGCGAATGCGGCGACACCGTCCAGTTCATCCTTCCGGACTATGGCCGGCCGCACGAGGCCGACAGTCGCTCGCACACGGTCCGCTCGATCTTCCTCCCGTTTTACAAGGAGCTGCGGCTGCCGCTGCCCCCGTTCGGTTCGGCGCACCGGGCGATCGCCGGTTCCGGCCCGATCTGATCCACATCGCCACCGAGGCAATGCTCGGCCTGAGCGCTCTTGAATACGCGATGCGGCGCAAGGTGCCCGTGGTGTCGAGCTTCCACACGAATTTCGATCAGTACAGCGATCATTACGGGGTCGGCTGGGCGCGCTGGCTGATCTGGCGCTACATCCGATGGTTCCACAACCGGACCGCGGAGACCTATGTGCCGTCGCGCCGACAATCGCCGCGCTGGAGCGGCTGGGTTCGAGCGGCTGGTGCTCTGGCCCCGGGGCGTGGACAGCCGCCTGTTCCGGCCCGATCGTCCGGGCGGCTCGCGGTGCGCCGGCGCTGGGTTTGCACCCGACGACGACGTGGTCGGCTATGTCGGCCGGATCGCGGTGGAGAAGAATGTCGATTACCTGGCCGACTCCCTGGCCAGCGTCGCCGCCGAGCGGCCGAGGCCCGCTTCCTCTTCGTCGGCGACGGACCGGTCCGCGGCGAGGTCCTGGGGAAGCTGGGACCGCACGCCCGGTTCGTGGGTATCGAAGCGGCGAGGACCTGGCCGACCACTACGCCGCCGCCGACCTGTTCGCGTTCGCGAGCCTGACCGAGACGTTCGGCAACGTCGTCCTCGAGGCGCATGGCGTCGGGGCTGCCGGTGGTCGCGCTCCGTGCCGGGGGGGTGGGCGGGACCGTTCAGTCCGGGACGACGGGCATCCTGGTTGAGCCGTCGGAGCCGCCTCAGCGCATGGCCGACGCCCTGCTCTCGCTGATCGACCGGCCGGACGAGCGGCGCCGGATGGCGGAGGCGGCGCGAGGAGTACGCGCTGAGCCAGAGCTGGGAGACGATCATGGGCGGCCTCAGAGATCGCTATCAACGACTCATCGACGAACAGGCGGCCCCTGTCGCCGGGGGAGCGGTCCGCTGACCCAGGGCGGGCGACCCTCGATCCGGACGTCTCGAATTTCCCATAGGAGTCGCGGCGAATCCACAGGCCGACGCCCGAGCGTTCGTCGTGAAAGAATCGTGTCGAAGGCAAGTAGAACTCCTTCAGAAACGCGTGCAGGGCCTTGAAAGGGGCGTACCCCGCGAAGATCAACTCGGGCGGTTGTCGCCGGAGGGTCGCCATGATCTCGTCGGTCCGCGGCGCGATAAGAGGATGGCCGCGGTCGGCCTGGTCGCGCAAGAGGTTGTCGACGAAGAAGTGTCGCGTGGGGCTGTCCATCCGCCCGTAGAAGTGCAGGGGGCTCTGCCATCCCCAGACGTAGAGGTGCGGGTCGTCCCGATCGTCGCACGTCGGGCCAGGTCACGCCCGATCGCCCGCAGGGCGACCCACTGCCCCCCTCCCTTATACTTGATCGTCAATTGCTCCGGTGCAACACTCAGATAGTCACGCCACTGGATGAACAGTGTCCCGCCGATGGCGGCAACCAGGGCGACCGTTGAGCACGTCGCGAGGATCGGCCTGGCTGAGCGAGCTTTCTCTTTCGAGCGAATCGACACGGGCCAGGTGAGACACTCCATCAGCCAGGGTGACGGCGACGGCGATCGCCACGCCCGGGATCGGCAGCAGGTAGTAATGCTGCCAGTAGAGTCCCGGAAGGATGACCTGAATCCAGGCCGCGACGGTCCAGCCGGCGGCGAGGAGCCGCCGCGCGTCGGTCGGCTTGCCGAAGACCAGATAAGCCAGCGCGGGGACCGAGGCCAGCCAGAGGGGCCAACTTCCGCTCCCCCACCAAACCAGGTAGTTGGTGTTCCCGAAGGGCCAGGGAGTCGCCCTCGGGGTCGGCGTTGCCGGTCAGCCAGCGGACAAACCGCGACGGGCATTCGGCTCGGGCAAGGTGTCGGTCGCCAATGCTCCGCCGTAGCGGACGATATCTTCGAACGCGGGCCTTCCCGCACCGCCGGCCAGGACGATCGCCGCCGCAACAGCCACGATCGATGCGATGCCCAGGCCGAGGACAACGACATCGACAAGCCCGCCGACCCAGCGTCGCGGGCGGTCCGGCTCCGGAAACCACGCCCCGATCCGCAGCGCCGGGACGAAGACCGCCGCATGGACGATCGCGACCTGTTTGACCAGTGCCGCCGCACCGAGACAGACCCCCGCCCCGAAGATCCACCAGCGGCTCTCGCGGTCCCAGCCCGTCGATGAGCAGGCCGAGGGAAAGGACAGCGAAGAAATTGATGAAGTGCTCGATATTTCGACCCATTGCCAAGAGGAAAGGGTCGGTGCTGAGCAGGATGTAAAGTCCGGCGGCCAGGCAGGCCGGGCCCGGCCGCCGAGCCGCCCCGCGATCCACCAGACGACGGCGATGGTCGCCAGGACACCGGGATCGCCATCAGCCGGATCGCCAGCTCGCGATAGCCGCCGACCGCGACCCCCAGTGTATAGAGCCAGTAGCCCAGCGGCGGCTTGTTCTCCGTCAGGTCGCGATACATGACGTCGCCCTGAAGGATCCGATGCCGATGTAGGCATAGGCCGCCTCGTCGCAGTCCAGGGGCTCGCTCTCGCCGACGGTGAGGGCCAGAGGTACATCCCCGTCGCCGCCTTCACATCCGGCCCGAACGTATGCACGGGTACCAGACGTCGAACACCATCAGGAGGACCAGGATCAGGACAGACCATCGCATCGTGACGGTGCTCTCCCGGTCATTGGGGGCTCGTTCGGCGATTCCGTGGGGGCATCGCCCTGGTTGGGTTCGTTTCATCGAGTTCGGTGATGTCTGCATTATTGGCGTCGGGATTCCTGACGCATCGCAGTGACTTGGCTGGTTCGGTCCGTCGATTTCGTGCGTGACTCATCTCTCGTCTCTTTGGCGTAATCGATAAAATCTACCCAGATCGCCCAACCGTGGTTCTTCTGTTTCGCGCGTTTTGCATTCGGAGGACCCTCGCGGCTGGGTTCGTTCCGTCGATTTCCCCTTTTGCTCAAGTCTCACAATCGTGGCTTCGTTTTGCGTGTTTCGAGTCCGTGTTGACTCCTGCGGCCTGGTTCGTTAACTCTAGTTTCCATATGTCTACATCTCTCTGTCTCCTTGGCATAATCGACAAAGTTTGCTCAAGTCTTATAATCCTGAATATTGATTTTTGCGCATCTTCGCGTATTCGCGCGACTTCCGCAACGGGGTTCGTTCCGTCGATTTCGCACTCGTGGCCGGGGACCGCGGCTCCAATTTCAGTCGGTGGCTTCTTTCCCGCCGGTTTCACATCGGTAGTACTTCGATTTCGCGTCCCACCTTCGCCCCCTCTTTTTCCTCTTACTTTGCGAAGCCCGATCGCCGTAGGATGAGCTGACATCTTGGATTATAGAAACTTCCGAGAACTCCCGTGACGGATTGGTTCCGGAAATCCCCGAGGCTTCGAGGCGCGACGTCGAAACCATGCGGTTTGTTCAACGGACTCCCACCTTTGGTGCGCAAAGCCTCTCCGCCGTTGCGCCTCTGGCGCCACGGGCGACTTGAGACGGGATTACGACGCCACCGCTAGTCGCGCCAGCGTGCGGAGCAGCCTCGCGGGCAACGCGTGCTCCAGCCGCCAGGTGATGCTTACCGGCCGGTTGCCACTGTGCGTAACGTAACGGGCGGGACCGAGAAATGAGTATGGCTGTGCCAGGCGTTGCGGCCTTGTACTCACGGCCGAACAACAGGACTGTGTAGCCTTGTTCATGCTCGATACAGCGCCGGCCGGTCGGAGATTCGCTGAGATCGTGCTCTGGGATGCCAGTGAAAGAGCCTGTCGTTAATCGCGTAATCCTGGTACATCGTCGTCGGCGAATACTCCTTCTCGGTTTTGTGCAGTGTCACGAAGAACACGTCTGCCTTGATGTCTGGAAGATGGAGAACGCCCTCGCGCATTCCGGGTGCGCGGCACGGGTCCAACGCCCAGAGCGGCGAGCACCTCGTCGCGGGTGTATGGGGCATGGAACGTTAGCGGACAGGGGAACGGCAAGGCCAACGGCGGGGACGCCGAATCGATGCATCCGAGTCGGTAAGTGAGTAACTCGCGAAGTTCGTCGCGGAAGGTAGGGTTGGCGTCGAGCCGAGTCAGGCCTTCCTCTGGCGAAGCTGGTAAGCTACTCGGCGTCCACAGTCCGAGTTCCATCATCAACAGCCGGCGATCATCGACGAATCGAGCGTGAGGCCCGATCGCGGCGTCTCGCCGATCGAGCAGAACCAGCAGGCGTCGGATCAGCTCGTAATCGGCGGCGTGGGCGACCCGCCGCAGCCCCCTCGTGAGCCTCGGCTCGTCCGGATCACCGAAGGGTCGCGAAGTCCGGCCTCGACGTTTAGCCGTGACCAGCACGTCGCGTCGGTAGAGATCGTCGATTTCGATCCCGGTTCGCTCGATGAATTCCGATAGCTCGGCGGGCGTCCGCTCGGGCCAATTCGCGCAGCGCCCCGACCAGCGTCGCCCTGGTTTGTCGTAGGCTCTGGCGGATGTTCTCCAGCACGTATTGTCGCGCAACCCGCTCCATCAGGAGCGTACAGCCGGCCGGAAGGTGCGTGAACCCATACTCGACCTGGTTTTCGATCGAAATGGAGGGATCTGTCAGGAGCCCCGGAATCGCTGGTCGAAGCGAAAGTTGCGGTGGGCTTGGCCAACAAAATCCAGTACGGTCAGGCACTCCTTTCCCTCATGAAGCCGGAGCCCGCGGCCGAGCTGCTGGAGAAAGACCGTCAGGCTCTCCGTCGGTCGGAGGAACAGGACCGCGTCCACTTCCGGGATGTCGACGCCCTCGTTGTACAGGTCGACGACAAAGAGTACGTTCAATTCACGGCGCCGCAAGCGATCTTGGCCGAGTAACCGGTCGGCTTGCTTGGTGTCGGCCAAAGGGCCTGGGCGGAATACCCGCCTGTTAAATTTGGCCGCCATGTAGACGGCATGGGCCACGCTCCCGCAGAAACCCAGAATCCGGGCCTTATGTGGATCAAGCAAAATTGAAGGAGACTTTCTCGATCACTGAGGCGGCACGAACGTCGTTGCCGGTGTAAATCCGGTCGAGCTCGTCAAGTCGATAACCACCGCGCTGCCAATGGAGACCGCTCAGGTCAACAACGTCGGTCACGCAAAGTACTGAAACGGGGAAACCAGCTTTCGATTAATGGCATCGGGCAACCGGATCTGGGCCTCAGGTGGCCACCGAAGTACTTCAGCACGTCGAGCTCGTCTGACCGCTCGGTGTAGCTGTCAGGCCGAGCAGCACCCGGGGCTGAACGTGGTCGAGCAGTCGTCGATAGCTCGGCGCGGCGGCATGATGAAACTCGTCGACGACAATGTAATCGTAGCGATCACCGGCTAAGTCGTGCAGCGACCGGCTATTGTAGCTCTGTATCGATACGAACAGATGGTCGAGCTGCTCAGGCTCGCGACCGCCAACCAAGAGGTCGCCAAAATTGGGGTCGCGAAGCACGGCCCGAAAGGTCTGAATGCTCTGGCGGAGCAACTCCTCGCGGTGAGCGACGAAGAGAAGCCGCGGTCTCGCGCCCGCCCTCTAGATGCTGCGAGCTCCACTGCCGATAGTCGAATGCGGCGATCATCGTCTTGCCGGTGCCGGTGGCCGCCACGACCAGATGGCGATCCCGACCCTGAACCGCGTGTCGGCGTCGAGCCGGTCGAGAATTTCTTGCTGGAAGGCGTAGGGTCGCAGTTCAAACGGGAACGTTTCGGTGCCGGGCGTTCCGACCGACCGCTCATCCTCGAGCGCCTGTCTGAGCCGCGGCCGGTCGGCCTCGTGGTATGGCTCGAACTCGCCATCCTCCCAGTACGTCTCGAATGTCGCAATGACGCGGTCCCACAGATAGGGCGACTCATATTGGCTCAGCTTGATGGTCCATTCCAGCCCCTCGGTCAGGGCCGGATGGGACAGGTTGGCGGAGCCGACATAGGCGGTCCCGAAATCGGAGTCGCGTTGAAACAGATAAGCCTTTGCGTGCAGCCGCGTGCGATGGGTGTCGTATGAGACGCGCACTTCGGTGTTGGAAGCGATGAATCAGGTCAACAGCCTTCAGGTCGGTCGCGCCAAGATAGCTCGTTGTGAGCACGCGTAGCCTGCTCAAGGGCCTGGAGGTGAAGGAGCGGAGATCGTCTTTGAGAATGCGGATGCCGCTCCACTTGATGAATGAGCACAGAATGTCGACTTGATTTGCCGTGGCGAGTTCCTTACGAAGCTGCGAGACAAGGCTGGGATCGAGTCGGGTCCCGGCCAGCAGGCTACCCAGTGCCAATGGGTATCGGGCCGCTCTCGCTTCCCATTTCTGGCGCCTCAGGGGCCAGATGCGAGCAGGCGACGGGGCGGAAGTACGAGCGGTCGATCGCCGTCGGGGTGGGCCATTTCGAGGTCTCGGAGAATGCGATTGACCAGCTCGGCCTGCCGCGCAACCCGGTCTTCGCCAATGACGCCGTCAAGGACGCCGCGAACTGCATGTCGGAGATGCTCGGCCAAAATGGCGTGGCTATCGCCAGCATCCAGCTCCTCTCGTTGATCCGATCGACGATTTCTGCAACGCATCAATCGTCTTGCGTTCCAGCAGGCGATCCACGACCTGTTCGTAGAGACCTGGCAGTATCAGCGGGGCAGAAGGGTCCTCAGGGCTGGATGACACCACTGTCGGCCTCGAGCCGCCGAAGGAAATGAGTCAGTTAGATCCCCATCGTTAACAAGCTGCCGCCTGGCCGACCCTCGTTGCCAGCGATTGGGAACCGGCGCATCTCCGATCAGTCTCCAGCCGGTTCGATACTGTCGCGCAGGAAAGTGGAGACGGAGAAAGCGGGAGAGGCAGCGCGGGGTTGATCCTGGAAGCCGACATGTTCCAGACTCGCCACTCGGCGGACAGAGCTTTCTACGAATGCCTGCGAGGTGAGTTGCGTGCGGTCGCCTGGTGGGTTGCCATGGATCTTCGACCGAATAGAGCGACGTCGAGGATTGAGTAGACAACGCCAACGGGGAAATACGGATCATGTTCGTTCAGGGGCTTTGAAGCTGGGGCCGGTCCGAATTCCTCGATGGGCGTCATCCCCTCGACACCAATTCCTCCAGGGACAGCCAAGATCCGGCGAGCCTCGCTGGACTGAAAAAAGAGCCTGAGGAGTGTATCCATCGCGTGCTGCTGGATTTGCGCCCTGCTCTCCCAGCGGGTCAGCGTGAACATCGAGATCCGGAGCAGATCGGCCAGTTGTTGCCGCGTCAAGCCCAGTGTTTCACGGTTCTGCCGGATCTCAGCCGGGCTGAGAATGCCGGCCTCGGATCGCAGCGCCTGATCCAGTCGCTCGTTGGCGGAATCATCCAGCACGATTGCGCCGCAGCGCTCGCACTCGAGTACGTGCAAATCCGCGATGGAGACATGGTACTTGCGTCCGTCGTGCTCCAGCGCCGTCGTATACACGGGGATCGTGGTCAGTGCGACGGCTCGCTCGCGACAATACATGCATTTTCGATGTGAGGGCTTGGGCACGAGTCGCCTCCGTCATTTTCGCTGGGGATGAGCCCCCACCAAGGTTACTTCCGGGAAATCCGGATCGTCGTCACCGGTCAATCTCATCTCGACAAACAGCCCATGTTTGAATCCCACCATGGGCAGGATCACTTTATAGTAGAATACATAGTTCAAGTTTCGCACTTTTGAGAAGCGTGGTATCCACAATCGAATTTGCGACGTTTGCCCTGGAAATGGCGGCAATGCCCACTAGCGCGGCGCCGAAAGTTCGGCGCACACGTGGTTGTTCACTATGAATTATGATGAGTCCACTCGGTTGGCACACACTCCAATAGATCTAGCGGGGTAGGCCTGCCACGTCTCCAGGCACTTTGAGCCCTAGAAAAGTGCGAAACTCGAAGAGGTCTTTCCAATTTTCACGTTTTTCTCGCACCTGTTGCACGACCTGGCCGCCCTGCGCCCTCACGTATCGAATCACTTCTTCCCTGATGTAGCGGGGGCTAAGTCCTTGAAGATCGGGATCATTCCGAACGCGATCGGCGCTTTTCTCATCCCACTCGACACATCCTCCAAGCCCCTCGGATAGGGCTTTAGCAACGAGGGCATGCTCCTTGGGATCATCCATGATTCAGTGGCCTCGGAGGAGTCTTCACTACGACCGATTGTTCGCGTGTCATTGCTTTAAGTCAATAGAGCCGGTTTCGTCGCCTTTTCGGGCCCCGGCGATGTTCAGTCTAGCCAGGGCATGGTGATCACCGCCAAGTGACCAAGGTCGTTAGGCCGTGACTCGGTCGGGGAATCGCTATCCTCGCACGTCCGTGCGATCGGCGTGTTGCGAGCTTGAAAAGATGGCAGGGATCGCGCAGCATGCACCTCCTCGACTCGACCGCCTCCGGCGCCTCACGGGAGGACTGGCTTGACGAGTGACTACGCTTGTGGTCATCATGGCCGTTGTTGGCGGTGAGGATTTGACGAGGGGGATGGAGGCGCGACGCGATGGGCGAGGGCACGCCGAGGATCTCGGATGCCGAATGGGACGTGATGGAAGTGGTCTGGGAGCGGGGGTCCGTGACGCCGGCGGAGGTCATCGATCGGGTCGCGGGGCCGCGCGGCTGGAACCATCGGACCGTCCGCACGCTGCTCTCGAGACTGGTCGAGAAGGGGGCGTTGCGCCGGGAAGGGGCGGGGGCGCGATCTGTCTATCGGCCGGACGTCAGCCGAAGCCGTTGCGTGCGGGAGGAGGGCCGGTCCTTCCTCAAGAAGGTCTTCAACGGTGACGCCGCCTCGCTGCTGATCCACTTCGCCCGGGAGGCGAAGATCGACCCGGACGAGATCGAGCGACTCAGGAAGGTCCTCGATCCGTTGGAAGCGGAGGACGAGCCATGTTGACGTTCCTGGCGTTGCTCGACCGGGCGGTCCCAATGCTCTGGCGAGCGACCTGGCAGGCCGCGATCCTGATCGCCGTGATCCTCGTTATGAGGGCTGTTCTCGCGGCGCGGCTCTCGCCCGGATGGCGGTTCGCCCTCTGGGGGTTGGTCCTCATGCGGCTGCTCGCCCCGGCGATTCCTGCTGGGCCGCTCAGCCTGTTCCGTCTCGCGGCCTCGATGGATCCGACCAGGCAGGGCGTCGGCGATCGGTCGGAACGGCCGCCTTCCTCGTTCTTCCAAAGCCCGGGCCGCGTCCGGGCCGAGGTTTCCCGGCCGACCGTCGATCGGGATTCGTCCTCGGTCCGGCCGCCACTGGACGAGGTCTCGGCCGGTGATCGGGGGTCTGCACGTTTGACGCCCGCGCCGGCACCTTCGCCGCGGACGCCCGTGCGGATCGCCGGGCTCATCTGGCTCGTCGGCGTGCTGCTACTGTCGGGTCGGACGGCCCGCGCCGCGGTCTGGCTGCGGCGGCGGAGTCGAGACTGGTCCGTCGTCGAGGATCCGTCTCTGCTGGACTTGTTCGACGCCTGCCGGCGGACCATGGGCGTCCGCCGACCGGTCCGGCTACGGTTGACGGCGAGCCGTCTCGGGCCGGCCGTGACCGGCCTCTGGCGCCCTTGCGTTCTCGTCCCCCGGGAGATGCTCGCTTCGGCGTCGCCTGCGGACCTCGAGCACATCCTGCTGCACGAACTGGCCCATATCCGCCGGTGGGACGTGGCCGTCCAATGGCCGTTGACCGCCGCCAGCATCCTCCACTGGTTCAATCCCGCTGTCTGGTTCGCGGCGTCGCGGATGCAGGCCGACCGGGAGCTCGCCTGCGACGCCGACGTGCTCCGCCGGCTGGGCCGCGACCGACGCGCGGCCTACGGGACTACGGTCTTGAACCTCGCGGCCGGGCTCGACTTTCCTCGACCCCGAACCGCCCTGGTCGGCGTCTTCGGGACTCGTCGCCACTTGCAGGAGAGGATCATCATGATCGCACGATACCGACCCATCGGGCGCGGATGGGGCTGGCTCGCCGCCGGGCTCCTGCTCGGCCTCGCCGTCACCGGCCTGACCGACGCCGCGAACCCCGGCCCGGTCGAGGGACCGTCGGCCGCGACGGTCGCCTCGATGGAACAGGCCGGCGACGAGCCCGGGAAAGCGGCCGAGGCGGTCCCCAAGCCGATCGCCGACGCGATCGCCGTCCTGCGGAAGACGCCGATCCGGGACGTGAGTGTGTGGGGGTCGGCCATCCGCGACCTCGCCCGGATTGGCAAGCCGGCCGTGCCGTACCTGGTCGCGGAGCTGGATCGGACCAACTCGGATCCCCCGATGCGGGCGCTGGCATTCGCCCTGAGGGCGATCGGGGACCCGCGTGCTGTGCCGGGGCTGATCCGTGCCCTCGCGCGCAGCAAGCTGGTCACGGAGAGCGATGGCGATTACGGGTTCCCGGTTTGGAACGCCCAGCTACTGATGTTCCTGCAGAAGCACGACGTGGACCCGAAAACGCAACTCTTTACCGTCGCGTCCGGCACTGCCTTTCACGAGGTCATCGGTGCGCTTCACCGGCTGACCGGCCAGGAATTCCACGAGTCCGAGCTGCACTTCGTCGACTGCGAGGGGTCGGCGAAACAGCGATGGCTCCAGCGCGGCGTCATGCACGACCTGGCGGCGCGGTGGGCGGTCTGGTGGAAGCAGAGCTGGCGACGATTCACGGACGACCCGGCTTACGGCAAGGTCACTCTGCCCCCGCTCCCCGAGGCGCCCCTGGTCGCTCAGGTGTCGGCAGACCAGCCGTTCCCGATGGGGAATCGGGTTCGAGCGACCGGGGGCTGGTCGAACACGGTCGTCGGCCCGCCCCAGGCGCTGGACTACTACCGGACGTTCAAGGACCTGGACACCGGCCGGGAGGGCCCGTGGCCCAAGGAGCTTGCCGACGTATCGAAGGTCAAGGACGAGGAGGTCGCGGCCTTCGCGGCGCGGGAGGGCTATGACCTGCGCGGGACCGAATACACCGACCCGGAGTCGGGCCGGTCTTATTACGTCATCCAGGCGCTGGGCCTCCGCGCCTGGCAGATCGACGACAGGCGCTGGGACACGATCGCGGAAGATCTGCGCCGCGGAGAGGCGCCGAAGCTCGACCGGCCCGCCCGCGAGCTGCTGATGCACGTTGACCCCAAGACGGGGGCCTATCGCCCCGGGGTCATGGCGACCTTCCTGTTGGTGACCCGAGAGGGGGGAACTTTTGTCCTGCAGTTGAACGGCCTCGTAACCCGGCCCCACGGTCCAGAGGACTCCGGCAGGCGGGCGCGCGATCTCTTGATGCCCTTGCCTCCAGGAGAGCCCAACAAGCCCGCTCCGCTCCGTTCGATTCCCGGGGCCTACCGTGGTGCCCAGTACCAGTACAGGTTTATCTATGCCGGCGATGCCGAGGGGCGGTAAGGCCGTCTCCGGGGATGTCGAGGACGCACCAAGGAGCCAAGAGGTTACCGCAATAGGTACAAGCGGACTGGATAGAAGATAACCTCGCGTGATGAGTGGTAGAGCTCGCGTTCCCGGGTCAGGCCCAGGCTGGCACGGAGCTGTTCGAGATACGGTCCCCAGGTCTCGGGGTCGATGTCCGGCGGGGGCTCGAACGAGCCCCAGAGGAAGTGCGTGACCCGGTACTCGGCCATCACCTCCTGGATCCGGACCGGGTTGTAGTTGCGGGGCATCAGGATCGTCGTCCGATCGCTCGTCACGCGCAGCTCCCAGGGGAACCAGGTCATGATCCGGGCGTCGCGCGGGACCTTCTCCGGATTCGCCCGGATATAGTCTCCGGCTTCGCGTAGCGCCGGCCAGTGGAGCTGGAAGGGTTTGACCAGCCAGGAGGCGTCATAAGCCCAGGTCGGGTCGGCCCACACCATGGCAAGATATCCGGCCGCGAGCCAGGGCATGACCCGACGCCGGATCCGACGCGACGCCGACCATTCGATCAGGCCCGCGACCGCCGTCGGCAACGCCAGCACGAAGACCGGTACGTAGTAGCGCCCGAGCTGTGCCACTTGCGTCACGTCGGCGATGGTCTTGAGCGTCGCCAGCACGAATACCACGAAGATCGTCGCGACGAGGAGATCAACGTCTCGGCCCGGCCCGCCGCGCGATCGGAGCCGCCCGAGGAATCCCGCGACGATCGGCAGGCCCACGATCATGGTCGAGTACACGACGATGATCAGGAGCGACTTGACCTTGACGCGGACGATCTCCGGCAGGTTCGCCGCGGTGTAGAACTGCGAGGGGAGCATGTTGCCTTTCTCGTAGTGGTGGATGGTCCACGAGAAGTTGTATTCGAAGTAGGACGTATACGAGTAGAACGGACGCTGGTATTCCCAGAAGGTCGCGAGCCCCCAGGGGAGGATGACCAGGATGATGCACGCGGCCCAGAGGAGCAGGGGGCCGAACTGCCGTCGTCCGCGAGTGACCAGGAAGAACAGACCGGCGGCGGCGAGGAGCGCCATCGACGTCGTGCGGGCCAGGATCGCCAGGCCGCCGCAGAGTCCGGCCACCGCGGCCCAGGTCCAGGCCCGACGGGAAAGCGCCTCGGCATGCCAGACCTCGGTCAGCGTCCAGATGGCCAGGATCGACGTCAGGACGACCAGGCTCTCCCGGAGCACGAAACCCGCGTAGATCGCATGGACCGGGAGGATGGCCAGCACTCCCATGGCGGCCAACGCGGCGCGAGGGCCGAACCGCCGTCGGGCGAATCCGTAGAGCGCTGGGAGGCACAGGAGGTTGAGCACGAAGCTGCACGCTTTCGCAACAGCGAACCTCGCTTCCGGGGAATCCTCCGGCGTCACTCCGGTGATTCGCATGGCGAAGGCCCGCACGTAGGCGTCCAGCGGCGTGGCCCAGTCGTCCAGCACGCCCCGGCCCTCGAGGATCCGGGGGTACTTTCGTGAAGAAGCTCTCGACATAATGTTTGACCGGCCCCTCGCCCCGGAGCACCGAGGTTGCCACCTCCAGGTAGTGGCAGCTATCCCCGGGGACGAGCGGCAGGTTGCCGCCGCAGATCCAGATGATCGCGCGGATCGCGTAGCCGATGCCGAAGATCGTAATCCATGCCTTTGCATGATTGGTCAGCCAGGGTGTCAGCATGATGCCGGTCACGAGCATCGTCGAGCCGATCGCCAGGTGCCAGCGGACGAGGACGAGCTGGGACGGCCGGCGGAACCGGGCCAGGACCGGGACCTCGTAGAATTGGTGGGCGACCCAGTCGAAGGCCGGCGTGATCCACCCGTAACGGATGTCGAGCCACGCGGCCAGGACCGCCAAGGCGCCCGCGAGCAGGCGCCATCGCGACCCGTCGCGGCTTGGATTGCTGCATCACCGATGTCCCCCGGCGGACTGGAAACGGCCTGCGATCGATGGCGCGGGGATCGATCATGGTTTCTTCGCCTTGAGCATGGCTTCGCGACGGGCGCGGAACTCGCTGCCCGGCTTCCACTCGGGGTACTGTGGATCCTGGGCGACCGCATAGCCGAGCTCGACGAGGAGCTTGTTGTCCTCGGCGGCTCCGGAGAGGTCCCAATCCGGCTTCACCTCGTCGCTGGGCTTGTGGTAGTCCTTCTCCGTGTACTCGTCCTGCTTGCGCTTGCCGAAGTCGGCGGACTTGCCGATGTATTGCCGGCCGCCGTCGGGATCAAGGGCGGGAACCCCTTGCTTGGCGAACTCGAAATGGTCGGAGCGGTAGTAGTAGCCCTTCTCGGGCTCGGCGTCCGCGGCGACCGTCCGGCCGTGCGCGGCGGCGAGTGCCGCGAGCCGATCGTCGAGCGTCGTCTGGCCCAGGCCGATGCTGATGATGTCCGTCGTTGGTCCCCAGGTGTTGATCCCATCAATGTTGATGTTCGCCAGCGTGCGCGTCGAGCGGATAGAGAGGATGCGTCGCATAGTACTTGGCGCCGAGCAGGCCCTTCTCCTCGGCGGTCACGATGAGGAAGAGGACCGATCGCTTCGGGGCCGGCTGGATCCGGGTGAACGCGCGGGCGATCTCGAGCACGGAGGCGACGCCCGACGCATTGTCCACGGCCCCGTTGAAGATCTGGTCCCCCTTGATCGACGGGTCGCGGCCCAGGTGGTCCCAGTGCGCCGTGTAGACGATCAACTCGTCCTTGAGGGCCGGGTCCGACCCTTCGAGCCTGGCGAGGACGTTGTTCGACCGGACGTCGCGGAGGGTGTTGGCCACGGCGAACCGTGCCCGGCAATCGAGCGGCTCGGGGCGGAACTCGCGGTGGGAGGCGGCCGCCTTCAGGGTCGCGAAGTCGCGGCCGCAGGTCTGGAACAATTCCTTGGCCTTCGCTTCGCTGATCCAGCCCTCGACGGCCACGCGGCCGGGAGTCTGTCCGTGCTGTTGCGGCGCGGCGATGTCGAAGTTCTCCCGGCTCCAGCTCCCCTTGACGACCGCAAAGGGATACCCGGCCGGGCCGGTCTCATGGACCAGGATCACGGCCTCCGCGCCTTTTTCCGAGGCGATCTCGTACTTGTACGTCCATCGGCCGTAGTACGTCATCGCCCGGCCCTTGAAGACGGCCGGGTCGAGCTTGGACGGGTCTTTCGGGTCCGTCACCGGCGGGTCGTTAACCAGCATGATCAGCGTCTTGCCGTGGACGTCGAGGCCCTTGTAATCGTCCCAGCCGTACTCCGGCGCGACCACGCCATAGCCGACGAAGACCACGTCCGAGTTCTCGACCTTCACCTCCTGCGCCATCCGCCGCGACACGGCCACGAAGTCGTCGGGGAACGAGAGGCTGACATCGCGACCGCGGGCCTGGAAGGCCCCGGTGACGTGCTTGGCCTGGAAGCCGACCAGCGGCACGGCCTGGAGGTACGTCCCGTCCGGGTTGCCCGGCTTCAACCCCATCTTCCGGAACTGGCCGGTCACATAGGCGATGGTCTTCTCCTCGCCCGGCGTTCCCGGCCCCCGGCCCTCGAACTCATCCGAGGCCAGGACCTTGATGTGCCCGAGGATCTGGCTCCGGCGTGATGCCCTCCAGCGCCGATTTCAAGCGCGGCGTCGGGCGCCGCACCCACGACCAGTCCTGCCAGAATCGCAGATCCCGGACAGTCTCAAAGCGTGTCGTCGCATCGGTTCCTCGGGCTTGATAAACCTGACCGGGCGGGATGGATACGGTTTCGGAGAACGAACGGAGTCCATCATACTGACCGATGCACCAGGAACTTAAGTGGGTTGGGAGTTGTCCGCTCGTAATCTGCTAAGATGGAGCGACTGGGCCCGGCGAGTCGGTTCCGTGCGGGCGACGTGGGTTCCAGCAAGTTCCGCGGTAGATGTCATGTCCTATACAGAATTCACCCTCGAGTCGGTGGAGTCGGCGTTTGGTCTGACGTCTCGCCCCGCCGATCTGTTCCCGGGACTTCACCCGATCGCGGTCCCGGATTGGCTCCGCGACTACCTGAGCCGGGGTCAACAGACCGCGGCGCTGGTCAGCGAAAAGGCTCGCTCGGAATTCCTGGTTGTCCCGATCCTGATGGCTGCCCGCGACTTGACGACGGCCGAGCTGTCGATCTACTCGGGCCAGCGCCTGGACGTCGATCCGGCTCGCGGGTTGGTGGGTGAATGTGACTACATCCTTGCCCTGACACCGCCCGTTCCCCGGCTGAAGGCCCCGCTGGTCACCGTGCTGGAAGCCAAGAAGGGAGATCTGGAATCCGCCCTCGGACAGTGCGTGGCCCAGATGATCGGCGCCCACATCTTCAACGAGCGTACCGGTCAAGTTCATTTACACCTCTACGGTTGCGTCACCAGCGGCGAGGTCTGGCAGTTCCTCCGCCTGGAGGGGAGCGAAGTCGGGATCGATCGCGTGCGATTCTTCCTCGATAATGTGGGAGGCATCCTCGCCGCGATTCAGGCGATCTTGATGAGGAGTCAAGATGCGCTGGCATCCATAGCCAGCATCTGACGATCCCGAGCGTCCCCAATCGAAGCAGCAACGGAGTTCGTCGGGCCGGCACCTTGTTCACGGGATCGTTCCATGGTACACTCAAGCGTACCTTTGGAGGTATTTCCCATGGCTAAGAGTCCCGGCGATCGTTCCCGTGTCGGATCTCAGGAAAGACGCGGCTGGCGTCCTGAAAAGGTTGCGCGGTTCGGATGAGCCGGTCTTCATCACCCAGCGGGGCCGTGCCGCGGCCGTCCTGATGAGCATCGATGCCTTCAAGCGGTCGGAAAACCAGCGCGAACTCCTCCCACTCCTGGCGCGGGGAGAAGGGAGATCGCCAGCGGGGTCAGCCACAGCCTCGAGAGCGTGCTGGCCGAAGCCGACAAGATCCTGGCGGAAAACCAGGAGGGCGATCCCGATAGGTCGAACTTCCAAGGAGTTGATACGCCATGACAATCCACTTATCCGAAGAGCTGGAACAATTCGTTCAACGAGCAGGTGAAGGCCGGGCGCTTCCCCTCGGAGGATGAGGTCGTCCGTGAGGCGTTGGAGCAGTTCCGCAGGCAGAGCCCGCCCGTCCAGCCGGGAATGGGGTCAATCGGTGCCATGCGTGACGACGCCGAATGGCTCGACAAGGCGGTTGAGCACGCCATGAAAGTGCGGGAGGAGCGGCCTTGGCGGCTGAGCTCCAGTGAATAAGGCCCTGCTCGACACCGACATCTACTCCGAAATCCTGAAAGCGATCGACCAAAACGTCCAGCGTAACGCTGTGGCTTACCGCCAGACGCATGGAATCCTCACGATCTCGGTCGTTACGGTGATGGAGATTATTCAGGGCTTACAAAAGGCGGGGCCTCGTTGCGGAGGATCCAGGCGTTTCGGAATGCCCTCTCTCTGGAAGAAGTTCTGCTATTCGATCTGGCCGCCGCCGATTTGGCGGGTCAGATCGCGGGCGACCTCGATCGGGTCGGCGCCCCATCGGACGATGCGATCCGATGATCGCGGCCATCGCCTTGACTCACAACCTTGAACTCGTCACCGGCAACACGACCCACTACCAGCGCATCCAACAACTCGGCTATCCGCTGACGCTGTCGAATTGGCGGGTGTGACGAAGTCAGTTCGGGTCTTCTTGGTCATCGTTCAAGTCCCCTTCGAGCAATTCCTCCTCGAGATGGTGGGCCGAGGCGGTCAGGCCCCGCACTTCTTTGAGCTTGGCCAGGTAGACGCAGGCACCGACCAGGCCGCTGCCGTACATCAACACGCGGAAGCCCATCATCGCCAGCGAGCCGCTGGGGTGTCCCACCATCTTGAAGAGCTGGTCGCCGACCTCCTCGGTGAGGCCCAGTGCTCCGAACGGGAGCGGAACGGCCATGGTGAACAGGGTGAGCGGGACCATCAAGAAATGATCGACGAGCGTGGTCGTCATCGCGGGGAAGAGCATCCATCCGACCAGGTAGAAACGCCAGGACGTTCAGCGAATGGTTGCCCATCGCCATCAGGGTGCACAACGACACGACGTCCAGGCGACGGCGGTAGGTCGTTGACATCTCCTTCAGTTCGGACATGATCAGGCTCAAGCGGGAATGGCCCGTCCCCAGTTGAGGGAAGATCCGGGTGAACACCTGGCCGAAGATCACCGCCAGCACGAGCACGCCGAGGCCCGTCGCCATCCAGGCCGCCACGATCAGTTTGGCCACATCGCCGGAGGCCCTGGGCCAGGCCAACGCGCCGGCGATCGTCGCCAGGATGAAGAGACCGAGCAGGCCGACGATCCGGTCGATCACCATCGATGCGACCGCCTGGGTCTTCTTGATGTGCATCCGCACCAGGTAGGCCGCCTTGATCAGGTCGCCTCCCACCGCGCCGGGGATCACCAGGTTGAACACGTTGCCGATGAAGCCCAGGAGGATCGCCGCGCGGAGGGTGAACCGCGGGTCGATGACCCGGACCAGGAAGAACCATCGGAAGAAGGTGGAGACCAGTCCGGTCAGGTAGATCGCCAGTGCCAGGGCCAGCAAGCGCAGGTCGAGCGGCCGGCTGAACACGTCCTGGATCTTCTCGCGATTCCGCCAGATCACCAGGCCCAGCAGGCCGAAGGCGAGCGCCACCAGGGTGGCGTTGATGATCAGCCCGAGCTTCGGGCGTCGTGTGGGTGTCGTCATATCGGACCGGCCGTCCTCATGGGGATGGGATCGTGGTTACTGCGCGCCCGAACGGGCCGGGCACGGTCAGAGTGTCCCCTTGGTCGAGGGGATCGCCGTCGATCGGGGGTCGCGCTCGACCGCCGCGCGGATGGCTCGGGCCGACGCCTTGAAGATCGCCTCGCTGATGTGGTGCGCGTTGCGGCCGTGGTGCAGCAGGGCGTGGAAGTTCATCCGCCCGTGAGTGGCCACGGCCTGCCAGAAGTCGGCGACCAGCTCGCTGTCGAACGTGCCGATCTTGGGCGAGGGGATCGTCACCTCCCAGACCCAGTAGGGACGCCCGCCCAGGTCCACCGCGACCGTCACGAGCGTCTCATCCATCGGCAGCACCGCGTGGCCGTATCGCCGAATCCCCGCGCGGTCGCCCAGTGCCCGATCGATCGCCTGGCCCAGGCAGATCCCCACGTCTTCGGTCGTGTGGTGGTCGTCCACGTGCAAGTCGCCCGTGCAGGCGACGGTCAGGTCCATGAGCGAATGCCGGGCGAACAACTCGAGCATGTGGTCGAGGAACCCGACCCCGGTGTTCACCTCCGCCCGACCCTGGCCGTCGAGGTGGAGGCTCAGGCGGATGTCCGTCTCGCGGGTCTTTCGCACGATTTCGACCTGGTCATTAGTCATTGGTCATTGGTTATTCGTCGATTCGTCATTCGATCGAATTCGTACGATCCCACGGAGGGCTTCCAGGAGTCGGTCGATCTCCTCGTCGGTGCCGACGGTGATCCGCAGGCCCTCGGGATAGCCGGGATAGGCCATCAGCCGGACCAGGATCTTGCGGTCCTTGAGTGCCTGGAAGGTCTCCCGCGGCGGCGGGCCGCCGGTCGCCCAGACGAAATTGGCCTGGCTGTCGGGAACATGATAGCCCATGGCGCGAAGCGCAGTCGGTGAGCCGGCCCGCGTCGCCAGGACCTTGGCCCGGGTCTCCGCCAGATACTCGCGATCTCGCAACGCGGCGACGCCCGCGACCTGGCTCAGCAGGTCGCAGTTGTACGAGTCCTTGACCTTGATCAGGTGCTCGACGATCTCGGGCCGGGCGACCAGGTAGCCCAGCCGGATGCCGGCCAGGCTGTAACCCTTGCTGAAGGATCGCGTGACGATCAGGTTGGGGTGCTCTTTCAGCAGGGGCATGCTGTGGAATCGCGGGTCGGCGAAATCGCCGTAAGCCTCGTCGACCAGCACGGGGCAGTCGAGCATCTCCAGCAGCTCGGCGATCTCCTCGCGCGGCATCGCGGTACCCGAGGGGCTGTCGGGATTCGCCAGGTAGACGAGCTTCAGTCCGGGGACCGCCAGGGCGCCGCGGTCGAGCGTCCAGTCGGCCGAGTAGGGGACGGTCACGGCGTGGCCGTCCTGGAGCTGGAGCAGGGTCGAGTAGAGCAGGTAGCTCGGCGTCGCGAAGGCCGCCGGGTCGCCCGGGCCGATGAACGCCCGCGTCACGATCGTCAGGATGTCGTCCGATCCGTTGCCCGCCAGGACCATGTCGGGCTCGACCCCGTGCAATTGGGCGGCCGTCCGGCACAGCTCGGTGGACATCGGGTCGGGGTAGAGGCGGAGCCGGTCGGTCACCGCCTCGACGATCGCCGCCTTGACCCGGGGCGAGGGCGGATACGGGTTCTCGTTCGTGTTCAGCTTGGTGAATCCGCCGTTGCGCGGCTGCTCGCCCGGTACATAACCGGCCATCCGCGCGATGTTCGGACGAAAGAAGCGGCTCATCCCGTTCAGGTCCTCTCGGTCAGTCTCTCGTGGGAATCTTGTCAGAATGCTCGGGCCAGCGCGGCCAGTCGGCGGAGCGGCTCGTCGTCGATCAGGTAGACCGTCCACTCGTCCATCGGGCCTGGCCCCGAGGGCGCGATAGAAGCCGATCGCCGGGTCGTTCCAGTTCAGCACGGACCATCCACGCTGCCGCAACCGCGCTCGACGGCCAGCCGGGCCAGGCCCGCCAGCAGCGCCTTGCCGATGCCAAGCCCTCGGAATTCCGGCCGGACGAAGATGTCTTCCAGGTAGAGCCCCGGCTGGCCTCGGAACGTCGAGAAGGTGGAGAACCAGAGGGCGAAGCCGACCGGCTTGCCGTCGACTTCCGCCAGGGCGGCCTCGGCCGCGGGCCGGGGGCCGAACAGGTGTCTGCGGAAGTCGTCGGGCGTCGCCCGTGCGCGATCCTCCAGCTTCTCGTAGACGGCCAGCTCGCGGACCAGGTTCGCCAGGATCTCCACGTCCTCCTCACGGGCGGGACGGATCGTGAAGGAACTCGTCTCGATCGCGACGAAACTCACCGGCGGAGTTCCGAGCTGTTCTCCGACGCGTGATTCATGACGACGTCCTCCTTCCGGGTCTCCATCGAGCCGGAGGTCGACGCTCAAGCGGTGTGCCGTGAGACCTTCCTTGTCGGCCAGGACCCGGATGTCGGGCGCCAGCGCGGCGAGTCCGTCAGCGCGACAGGGCGATCAGGCTGGACCGCTTGAGGAAGTCGTTGGCCGAGAGCCCCGAGGCCCATCGCGCCGTGCCGCCGGTGGGGAGCACGTGCGACGGCCCCGCGGCGTAATCGCCCGCGGCCACCGGCGTGTAATGGCCGAGGAAGATCGCGCCGGCGTTGGTCAGCTTCGGGAGGAGCCGTTTCGGGTCGGCCGTCGAAACGTGCAGGTGCTCCGGCGCAATCCGGTTCGAGAGTGCCACCGCCTCGTCCTCGTCGCGGGTGAGGATGAGCGCCCCGAACCGTTCGAGGCTGTCGCGTGCCAGGCTGCCCCGGCTCAGCCGGCCGAGCTGCTCTTCCAGGGCCGCGACGACGCGATCGATCAGCGAGGGCTCCCAGGTCAGGAGGATGCTGGCGCCCGGCGAATGCTCGGCCTGGCTGATGAGGTCGGCGGCGAGGAAACTGCGGGCGGGCCGTCGCGTCGGCGATCACGACGACCTCGCTCGGCCCGGCGATGCTGTCGATGTCGACCGTGCCGTAGACGTGCCGCTTGGCCAGGGCGACGAAGAGGTTGCCCGGCCCGACGATCTTGTCCACCGGCTCGAAGCCCGATCGCAGCCAGGCCGTAAGCCAGGGAGGCGACTCCCTGCGCGCCGCCGATCCGGTAGACCTCGGTCACGCCGAGCCTGGCACAGGTGGCCAGGAGATCCGCATTGAAGCCGCCGAATCGCGTCGGCGGGACGACCACGGCGATCTGGGCAACCCCCGCCGCCAGGGCCGGGACGACCGTCATCAGCAGAGCTCGACGGATAAGCCGCCGCCCCGCCGGGAATGCAGACACCCACCCGCCGCAACGGCCGATAGAGCAACCCCAGCTCGATGCCGGGGCCGCGTTCGATCGACTACGCTCTCGATGCAGGATCGCCCTCTGGTAGGCCAGGATGTTGTCGCGGACCCGTCGATCGTCTCGAGAAAGGCCGGATCGGCCTGACGATGAGGCGTCGATCAGCTCGTCGGCCGAAACCCGGAGCTGGCTCGGCTCGAGGTCGACGCCGTCGAGTCGCCGGCCATAGTCGAGCACGGCATCGAGCCCGCGCGCGGCGACGTCGTCGCAGATCCGTTCGACGACCTGACGCGGTTCGAGCGGCTCGCCAAAGGCCGCGATCGTCCGTGCCCGCCCCTCGGGGCTGACCACGTTCCCCTTGGGACTCAGCTCGGCGCGCAGCTCGGCGATCGCCCGCTCGGCGTCGTCGCTGGCGCAATCAATCCGTCGGATTCGTCAGCGTCGTCACCCCTCGCTCCCCGTCAACTCCAGGTCCAGCAAGATCCTACATCGTTGAGTCAACGTCTACCAATAACGTCCGCGATGGATTGGCTGCAATGCCGAACGGCCGGGCTTGCTGGAACGGATCCTGGGTTCGTTTCGTCGAGTTCTGCGTTCCCTACCGCTTTCACCCGCATTGCATGCACTCTTGGCCACGGGTTCCGCTCGGGTGGGAGGATTCGGGTCAGAAGGCGGCGGAGCATTGGCATCATTGGATTTTTTTCCGATCAATGGTAGGATCAGACTTGGTTGGCGTCTCGTGTCCCGTTCGAGCAGGAGGGGGAGTGGCGATGACCAGGTTCGATCTGGCGGAAGTCCACGAATTCACCGTCGGCATCGGCACTCGGATGGACCAGTGCGACGATGGCGAAGGGGCGGAGTGCGCCACGCTGGATAATGCCCTTCGTCGCTACGCCAAACTCTGTTGCGAGTTCATCGAGGGGGTCCGGGGTGGGGGATGCTGTCTTCTCGGGCCGGGCGAAGTTCGATCCCGAAGTCGAGCGGGTCTGGAGAGACGAGGGCCAGCGGCTTCATGCCCGGGCGATGGAGTTGCTGGGGCGCGGGCAGAGAGTCGAGGGGCCGTGCTACATCCTTGAAGGGCGGCAGACCTTGCAGTCTGCCCTCTGGGACCTGGACCGGCTGCTCAGAGGGTGGGTGACTCCCAAGCTCGCGGTTGGTCCGTCGGCGCGGCGGCGCTTCATACCGGACCAGGCCGCGACTGAGGAAGAACTCCGGCAGGTCGCGTCCTTGCCTCCGCTGCCAGCGGAGTGGGAGCCGGATGAGCCGGGACAGCGGGCGCTGTTCAGGAAGATCCGGAAATCCTGATCGGGCTGAGGTACCGCCCCGATCCTCATTCGTCGGCGCAACCGAAAATGTCCGAACGTACCCCGATCCCCCTCACGCCGATCCTCATCGAACTCGATTCCCCGGAGTTCGCGGAGATTTGCGGCTGGCGGTTCGATGACGCTTACGTCGGGCGGCGGCTTCAGGACGACATCCCCTGGCGCATCCGGCGCGGCACCTGCCGGATCTGGATCTACCGTGATCCGGTCGGCCAGCTCGTTGGGTTTGGCACCATCGACGTGTGTGACGACTACGGCGATTTTACTGGGGAACAGCCCCATCCCTACATCCCGCTGCTGGCTGTCAGTAAGCCAATGGAGGGCCGCGGACACGGCCGCTGGATCGTACGGCACCTGATCGGCGAGGCGGCGATCCTCGCGAACGGTCCGGGCGGATGCCACGACGTCCTCTTCCTGGATGTCTATTCTGATAATATGAGAGCAATTGACTTATACGTAAAATGCGGATTCACGAAGACAACCGCTGAACCGAGACAGCACCAAGAAGAGGGGAACCGACCCTACATCATCATGCAAATGCGGGTGTCCTTGGCCCCGATTTGACCTCCCTGTTGCCGCTTGTCGCCGTCGCAAAGAACGGTCGAACTCGACGACGCAACGAGAATGCATCATCGTCGATGGCTCGACAAGTCCCGACAACCCGAGTAGGCTACAAATTACATATATATTTATAGTATTTTGTTAATCCAATAGTGAACATGTTTATACATCCACACCCCCGACTCGTTGGCAACGGCTTAAGCCACCGGGAAACAAGAGCCGAGTAGGGAAGGGGCGCCCGGCGGGCTCGATCGAGCTTCGGGTTTCCCCGTCCCCCTCTCAAATTCCGTACGGCGGGTTTTCCCCAGTACGGCTTCAAATGGACCGTCAATGGCGACCTTCGACGACTTCCCAGGGCTTATGATCAGCGACAAATAGAATTCCCCCCCGCCTTTCCTTGCTTTCTACGGTCTTGCGCTCCCAATTCAGGCCGCTTCGACCCGCTTCATCTTCCGGGCTGCGTCCTCCCATGCCTTGGCCTCCGTCTTTCCGGTGCCCAGCGGCTCGTCATACATGTCTGGGCTGGCGAAAATCTCCCAGCATCCCCGATCAACAGGCGCGGCAACTCCATGCTGGAAGATCGGCGGTTCTTCTCGGGCCTCGGCGGCAGGGTAACGATCGAGGACGGTATCTTGAGCATCCATGCCAAGAACTCCTGGAAACGGTGATTGTTGATGAAACTCGGAGATGAATTGGCGAGAGGTGCGAGAAAAAGTGGGATGCGAATGGCGTGCCAGAGAACGGCAATCGAATAGAAAGAAGGGTCGTTTCTCGCCCCTCGCGCCAGCAAGGTCGCATTTTCAGCTTCATCCGCGAGTAGGCTTCCTTGCAGCTAAGAGAGTATCCGTTCTGCCAAAGTGGCCAATGCCTGCGTGGTCCAGCTCAAGGGCATGATCGACCCCTCCTGGCTTCAGGCCGCGATCACAGCGGCCGGGCAACTCGACGGCTCCCGGGAAGGAGCCAAGACATTCGGCATTTCCAAGTTGACCCTCTACAAGTACGATCGGCGAGGCGGATACCCTGGGGACGATCTGAAGATGTCTTGGAGATCGGCGAGCGGATCATTTGCCCTCATGGTGGCGAGGAATTTCGCTATGAACTGCCAGGGTTGGTTATCAAGAATGCTGGCCACCGCCGCGTTGGGCCTGGGCTTGCTGGGTTGCAGGATCGAGAGTGCGGGCGTCTCTCTAGGGGATGCTCCTGTCGCGGCCTCGAATCCGGTAGAGAGCGGTGCAGCTAAGCCGGGCTCAACGATAGAGAACGCTGTCTCTCTGAGCAACTCGGGTTCTCCAAAGGAGTTGGCAGACGGCATCGGCGAGTTATTGTCGGCCTCCACGGGAAGCGACCTGGACCGTCTGGTGTCCCTCTCAGACTGCACCGCAGCAATGGCTGCCGGGTGGGAGCGGGTCCGTCGAACGATGCCCGAAACTCACTACAAGGGTGTCGTTACTCCTGAGTCGCTGGCGCTCTCTCGTTTTCTGAGATTGATCGAAGGGCGACTTCAGGTTCCTCTTCCCAAGATTTGGGCAGAGTCCATAAAGTCTGCCCGGGGGTACGGTCCGAAGAATATCTGGTTTCCCGTCTCGTGGGATCTGGTGCCTTCGGTGGAACAAAGGAATAAGCCGTGGCTTCTAGAACGGCATGGCGCCCACTGGCGGGTGAGGAATGGTAGCCAGGTGATCAAACTACCTGAAGAATACTTTTGGGAACCGGCCAGCACGGCCACTGTGAAGTGTGATGGCGAATGGGCGTATGTCGCGGTGTATAGCGAACAGCCCGACTCCAAGTACATATTGTTCGCCCATGATCAAGGAAGCGGAAAGATCATGTGGTGTTCCGAAGTGTGGGGCACATCGAGAATATGGCCTCCCGGCGTTATTGTGGGTTACTCAGGGAGCTCTTGGCATGTTGTTACGATTGACTTAACAGAAGAAACGCTGGTTGTTTTCGGGATTTCTGGCACGGTGGTTTACGTCGAGGTGTTCGACCGCAAGACAGGCGAGAATCGATGCAGATTCAGCACGGCGTATTCTAATGAGGTACCGATGATAAGAACTGCCCGTCCATAGTGGCAGGAGATGACCGGCCATTGGTCTTGAGTGAGTAAGAGACTGTCCGATAAGGGGCATCATGCCGCAGTGGAGCCGAATCGACTGAGCAAATCACGCCGACGTCCTCCGGTTCAGACCGCACTTGGGTAGCAATGGCAAACGGCCAGCGCGGCTCGCGGGCCGCCCCTCCAGGTCATTGGCCCGGACGCGATTCGGGCGTCGTCAGCTCCGACGGCAGTGCCGGAGCCCACCCAATTCCGCGGCGTCCGGGCCAACCGTCCGAGCCGTTTGAGTTCCCCGGCGTCGGCCCAGAGGCGAAATTGGTGTCGGAGGCGAAATTGGTGTCAGTTCGAGGCGAAATTGGTGTCAGTTCATTTTTCGGAGGAAATCGGCGAAATTGGTCGAAATTGGTGTCAGTTCATTTTTCGGAGGAAATCGGCGAAATTGGTGTCGGGGAAATTGGTGTCCGGGGAAATTGGTGTCAGTTCATTTTTCGGAGGAAATCGGCGAAACGGGGAAATTGGTGTCAGTTCATTTTTCAGAGGAAAAAAGAACTGACACCAATTATCCACGCGTGGCCTATTATGCTCAGCAGTAGAAGGTGGACGAGCAGAGTCGCAGGGTTTCATCAGCAGGGCCCAGCCGCTGTCGTCGCGGGACGCAAACCGGCGGCAGCGTAGTCCTTCCGGTCGTCCGACTATTGGAGCCATCGAGCGCTGGGACATCACGCAATCCAATAAGGTCAACCAGGATCTCTGGTAAATCCTCTGGCACCGACGGTTGACATCCTTTCCCCCAACTTGTACTATTCAAATAGAACAATAGGACAATAGGCGGCTTTTGTCCACTTCTGACATGATCTCGAATCGTGAAAAGAACTGGGGGGCTTCACAACCATGTCTTCCCTGACCATCGAGGATCCGGCCTTTGCCCGACGATCCGACCTGGACGCCCTGCGGGCCGTCGCCATGCTGCTGGGGATCGTCCTGCACGGGTCGATGTCGTTCATCCCGTCGTTCTGGGTCGTCGCGGATCGTCAGCAGAATTCCGGTTTCGGGATCGTCTTCTCCGCCATCCACGGCTTCCGGATGCCGCTCTTCTTCGTCATGAGCGGCTTCTTCAGCGCGATGCTGCTGCACCGGCGTGGCCGCATGTCACTGGTTAAGCACCGGTTCTTCCGGGTGTTCCTCCCCCTGCTGCTGGGGATGGTTACCATCGTCCCGGCCACGATGGGGATCAGTTATGTCGTGATATCGTCCGCCTCCAGGGAGCCCGGCAGTGTCCCGCTGTCCGGGGGGACGTCGGACATCTGGGCGGCCGCGGACGCGGGAGACCTTGGCGCCATCGAGCGGTGCCTGGCGAGTGGGGCTGCGGTCAACGGCCCGGACGGCAAATCCGGCTCAACTCCGTTGCAGCGGGCGGCGGGGGCGGGTCGCGCGGAGGCCGTCGAGCTGCTCATCCGGCGCGGCGCGGACGTCAACGTCGTCGATCAGGCCCGCAGCACACCCCTACATCTGGCGGCCTTCCTGGGCCACGAAAAGATTGTCCACGCGCTCGTTGAGAACGGCGCGGACATCAACGCGGCGAACACTCGCGGCGAAACGCCGCTGGGGGTCGCGACCATTGACGAGGGGACGACACGTTACATCGCGTCGCTGCTCGAGATCGAGCTCGATGAGGAGGGGCTGGGGAGCCGCAAGGCCGCGATCGCGGAGTACCTGCGCCAGCGGGACGCGACGGCGGGGAGAACGGCGGGCGTGGCGGACCTGCTGATGCAGATGCCCCTCTTCAGCCACCTCTGGTTCCTCTGGTTCCTCTGGTGGTTGGTGCTCGGGCTGGCGGCCATCTCTGCCCTGGGCGCGCGATTGCCGTCGATCCGGCTGCCTGGGTGGCTGGTCCTCTCGCCCGCCCGCTACCTCTGGCTGGTCCCCCTGACGATGATTCCCCAGTGGTTCATGGGAGCCGGGGGCGCTTACCTGCCCTTCGGGCCGGATGGCTCCTCCGGCCTGCTGCCGATCCCGCACGTCCTGGCGTATTACGCAATCTTCTTCGGCTTCGGGGCGCTCTATTTCGGGTTCGACGACCGGTCCGGTCGCGTCGGCGAGCGATGGTGGCTACCGCTTTCGATCGCACTCCTCGTTGTTTTCCCGCTGGGGATGGTCCTCACGGAGGGGTGGCCCGGACCTCTGGGCGTCAGGCCCGACCCGCTGCCGAAGCTGGTCTTTGCCGTTTTCTTGCAGGTGGCCTACCCCTGGCTCATGACGTTCGGCCTCATGGGGTTGTTCCGGCGGTTCTGCCCGGTCGAGAGCCCAACGATGAGATACCTGTCGGACTCGGCCTACTGGCTCTACCTTGCACATCTGCCACTGATCATCGCGGCCCAGTACGTGGTGCGGGACTCGCCGTTGCCGGCCCTCGCGAAGTTCCTGTTCATCGTCGCGGTCGTGACCTCCTTTCTGTTGTGGTCGTACCAGACCCTGGTACGCTACACCTGGCTGGGTCGCTTCCTGAACGGGCCGCGTGTCCGGCCCGTGCGGGCCGGTGCGCCCGCGGTCGTCGCATGAGGTGTGGGCCACGCCGAGGCTTCCCAGGTTCATCGCCCTGGCCTTGATGGGGTCGAATCCGTGATGCCAGTGGTTTGCGCTGTCGGCAGTCTCGACCTACGAGCCAAAATCCGCGCGTCACAGAAGGAGCATGATATGCGTTTGGCGACCTGGTCCTTCGCGTGGACCACTCTCCTGGCAATTTGCCTTGCCGCGGTGCCTGCCCAGGAGAAGCAAACGAACGAAGACAAGACTGGCCAGCCAAGGGTCATCCCCGTCTGGCCCGGAGCGGTCAGCCAGGGTTCAGCGTCCCGCGGCGTGCGGTGTCGTTCTCATCGTCTTGTCGCATCCGGCCCGGGCGGAGGAAGAAGCGCGGATCGGCCCGGCCGCCGTGGCGGCTGGCAAGAGGCTCGCCTCAATACCGAGAGGTACTTTCCGCCCGGCACCCGCGGCCGGGGTGCCACGTACGTAGGCCCGGGCCACCTTGACCTTCTCCTGAATTGTGGTGTATGGGGATAGATGTCGTCCTCCACGAACAGCGATTCGTCGCGTTTTCTGCGGAGGCTTGCTCATCTCAGCAGTGCCCTCCCGGAGGAGTTTTGATGAAATCGTTTCGGATCGCGGTGATTCCAGGCGACGGCATCGGCAAGGAAGTCGTTCCCGAGGGCGTGCGCGTCCTGGAGAAGGCCGCCAGCCGGTTCGAGCTGGCCCTCGCGTTCGACCACTTCGACTTCGCCAGTTGCGACTATTACCTGCAAGCACGGCGACGATGCTTCCCGACGACTGGAAGGAGCTGATCGGCCGGCACGACGCGATCTTCTTCGGCGCCGTCGGCTGGCCGGCGAAGGTGCCCGATCACATCTCGCTCTGGGGCTCGCTGATCCAGTTCCGCCGCGAGTTCGATCAGTACGTCAACCTGCGCCCGGCGCGGCTGATGCCCGGCGTCCCTTGCCCGCTGGCCGATCGCCGGCCCGGCGACATCGACTTCTGCGTGGTCCGCGAGAACACCGAGGGCGAATACTCCTCGGTCGGCGGCCGGATGTTCGCAGGGCACCGAGCGCGAATTCGTCGTGCAGCAGGCGGTCTTCACGCGCATCGGGGTCGATCGCGTCCTGAAATTCGCGTTCGAGCTGGCCCGGTCGCGCCCGAAGAAGCATCTGACGAGCTGCACCAAGAGCAACGGCATCTCGATCTCGATGCCGTACTGGGACGAGCGGGTCGCGGCGATGGCGGCGCAGTATCCCGACGTGCGCGTTGACCAGTACCACGTCGACATCCTGACGCGCGCACTTCGTCCGCAACCCGCACTGGTTCGACGTGGTCGTGGCGAGCAACCTGTTCGGCGACATCCTCTCGGACCTGGGCCCCGCCTGCACCGGCACGATCGGCATCGCCCCGTCGGCGAACCTCAATCCGACGCGCAAGTTCCCCTCGCTGTTCGAACCGGTCCACGGCAGCGCGCCCGACATCGCCGGCCAGGGCATCGCCAATCCGATCGGCCAGATCTGGTCCGCGGCGATGATGCTCGATTTCCTCGGCCAGGCGCCCGGCGCCGATGCCGCGCGCTACCAGCGACGCCCACGACGCGATCCTCCGCGCGATCGAGCACGTCTGCGAGCGAAGGTCCGCGGACGCGCGACATGGGAGGCACCGCGATCGACCGAGGAGGTCGGCCGGGCGATCGCGGCGGCGATCTGAGCGACAAGGCTCGAGCATGCGGATGGACAGAAAAGACTCGCTTCAAACGAGCGAGGCGAGGCATTGGCACCGGTTCGTCGCGACCCGAATTCTTCGTAAAGGACGGGCGAACGAATCCGGTTTCTCACTCACTCGAAATCGACGGGGGAGACTCCGGAGTAAAGGGGGAAACGATCGGTTGACGAACGGACCCGCCTACGACGCTCGTTTACATCATTCGGGCCGCCTGAGCGGGCGGCGCGTAGGTAGAGGCAGGCGTGGCCGGTGCGCAGTGAAGACGTGACGCCGTGGGAGGACGTGGAGTGACTGCACAGTTGCGGGGATGGCGGGCGGGGGGAAGAGGCTTCGGTGCGGCATCGTAAAAATGACCTTCGGAGAAGTAGCGACGATCTGCGGCGTGGGCGAAAGGTCGGCGGTGAGGAACTGGATGGTGGTTGAGCGGCGATTCGTGACGGCATCATCAGGAACAACTCGTTGACGTTGTACGACAGAGCAAGCCGTGCGGCGCGTGAGGCGAGGCTGAGTGGTGAATGCAGGAACTCCGCCGCGGCGGACTTCACTTCGACCGCGAGGTCACTTGCGCCGGTAGTTCGAGCCGCACAGTTCGAGCCTGCCTCGTGGGAGCGCGGTATAGGTGGTCACGGGGAGAAAGACGCTCTTGCCGTCCTCGCAGGATCGGCGGGTAGCAGGTTCGCGCGGGTAGGTGGGCGATTCCAGATGAGGCCGCCGTGGCGGCCGATCAGCGCAGCGGCGGCGCGTACGACGAAAAATGCCCCGCCGTCGGGCACGCTGATGCAGAGTGCAGATCATTCGGCCGGGCGCCATAGCCCAGGGCAAGACCAGGGAACCCGCCGGCCGGCCGCTGCCGGCGTTGTAGATCTCGATCTTCCCGTTGCTCTGGGCGACATACACCCGCAGGCCGTGGGGCGAGAACCCGAAGAGAGGTTCGACCCAGGGCGTCTCGATCTTCAGGTCGCCAGGCGGCCGGATCGGCGTCCGGAGCCGGCCGGTGTCGATGTCCGAGATGTCCATCCGGCCTTCGCTGTCGAGGAGCAGGACGGTTTCGGATTGGGCCCAGCCGCGCATGCAGCGATCCGCTGTAACCATCGGGCGGCTTGTTTCTGGCCGGTCGCGACGTCCCAGCGGCGGATCGTCCCGTCGGCCGATGTGGAGATGAGCCGGCCGCTGTCGGGGGTCAGGTGCAGCGACCGGACGGCCTCGCGGTGCCCCCGCATCGGGGCGAGCTTGCCCGGCCGCGATGTCCAGCGGCGGATCGTCCCCGCGGCCGTACCCGCCAACAGGTACTGATTGTCTTTGGTGAACAGGAGATAGCGGCAGTCATTCTCCATCGGCGGGGTTTCCCGGCCGCCGGGGGCAACGATCGCGCGACATTCCCGGTCGCCGCCTCCCGGTTCCCGATCGAGCTGTCCCCGGCCGGGACCGCGATGCGTCGGCCGTCGGGGGAGAACCCGACGCCAAGCACCCGCAGGCCCTTGGGCGACTCACCGATGACCGACGGCCCGACGCGAAGGACGGACGTCCTCCGCAAGTTCGTCGCGTCATAAATCGCGATGACCCGCCGCCTCGTCCGGGACCGAGGCGGCGATCGATCGCCCGTCGGCGCGAAGGCCGGCCAGCAGAACTGCGCCGTCTTGCCGAGGATCCGCCGTTCCTTCCCGTCGAGCGATCGGTACTCGATCGAGCCGTCCGAGAAGAGGATCACACCCCGGCCGTCCGGCCGGAAGGCGATCTCGTTGGGCGAATCGTCCGAATCGAATTCCTGAATCGGGGCGCCAGCCTTCGAGTCCCAGAGCCCGGCGGCATCCCCGGCGATCGACGCGATCCGGCGCCCGTCCGGCGAGACGGACAGCGCGTTCCGCACCCGGTCGCCCTGGAAAACGAGGTGCGACTTGCCCGTTTCGAGGTCCCAGGCGTAGACCCCCTTGTAAGATAGCGTGTAGAGGATACGTCCGGTCGGATCGAGGCAGGCGCGTTCGATCGCGTCGGGGTGTCGGTAGACCGTGCTCCCCAGGCTGCGGACGAGCCCCCGGGCGCGGCCGGACGTGTTCTGTGCCCGGACCGCCGTCGCGTCGGGCAGGACCACGATGAAGGCTACGAGGACCGAGAGACATCGGCGCTGGCGAACACATGGGATTGTTCCGTCGGTGCTGGTTTGATCGTTCGTTCCTGGAGCCCGCGGAGCAAGCGGAAGTCGGGAAGCTCGCGGAGCGGGCGGGGTGTTCTCGCCCTTCCGAGATTTGGAAACGGGGGCCAGGTGACTCGAAGGCTCGGAGCCAGTCGCCTTGTTGTCAAAGCAGAATTCCGCGATTCCGGCACATTGTGATAAGGTTCAGCCAACATGTCCGCCGCTCACTCACTCGGAAAGAGCAGTTCGTTGCCATCGGGATCGGCGATCCGGATCACGTCGTAGCCCCACCACGTTTTCTGAGTCGGCACCGATCGCTCCGAGATCTCACGGCGAAGCTCATCGAGCCCATCCCGGGTCAGCTCCACGAACAGTCGGCCTTGGTCCCGCCGCGCGGCATCCTCACACAGGATGATGTCGCACTCCCCACGGTTGACTTGGCAGACTTTCCCCTTGCCGTCGGCTTCATGCCAACGTTTTTCGAACCCCAGCTTGTCGATGTAAAAACGGAGGGCGCCCTGCACGTCGGACACGAAGAACACAGGCCGCGCGTACCAGCGATGAGGGATCCGCTCGCTGACAGTTGACTCGGTCATATTCAGGTCCTCACCCGCCTAAGGCGACCGGCGGTTATTCTCTTACCCGAGTTTCGATCGTGGCCAAACCAGCCCGAAGCGCCAGTGAGGGTCGTCGTAAGTCCTTGCATCACAGGATGAAAGACCCTTGCTCGCGCGTCGGGCTGGTATGAGCAGGCTCCTGCGCTGTGGGTGGTTTCGGGTGAGTTTCCACCCACCTGCCGCCTTAACCCAATTCTCTATGCCCATGATTGTCGGTCCGCGGATTCATCGTGGTTCCCGATTTCAACCGCGACGGGTGATGATCCGCCAGACCATTCCGGCATCACGCTCCCTCGGGGCCGAACAGCGACTTTTCCCCGCGGACGATTTGCTCGGTGATCGTATAGGTCTGGCCCGGCTGACGCTCGGGAAGGTCGTACATGATGTCGAGCATCAGGGTTTCCATGATCGACCGCAGCGCCCTGGCTCCGGTTCCTCGCGCCTTGGCCCGTCGCGCGATTTCTCGGATTGCGCAGTCATTGAATTCCAATCGGGCGTCGTCGTAGTGGAAGAGGACTTCGTACTGCTTGGTGAGAGCGTCCTTGGGCTCGGTCAGGATCCGCGCCAGGTCTTCCTCGGAGAGCTGGTTGAGCGTGGCGATGATGGGCAGCCGGCCGATCAGCTCGGGGATCATGCCGTACCGCTCGAGGTCTTCGGGGGTGACCTGGGCCACCAGCTCGTTGCGCTCGAGCTCGCGGTCGTGGGCGCGCTCGTCACCGCGGCCGAAGCCGATCATCTTGCGGCCCAGTCGCTTGCCGACGATCTCCTCGAGGCCGACGAAGGTGCCGCCGCAAATGAAGAGGATGTCGGCGGTGTTGACCTGGAGGTACTGCTGCTCCGGGTGCTTTCGCCCCCCCTGCGGCGGCACGTTGGCGATGGTCCCCTCGAGCAGCTTGAGCAAGGCCTGCTGTACGCCCTCGCCCGACACGTCGCGGGTGATCGAGACGTTCTGGCTGGTCTTGCCGATCTTGTCAATCTCATCGATGTAGATGATGCCCTTCTCGGCGGCGGGGATCTGGTAGTCGGCCGCCATCACGAGCTTGAGGATCAGGTTCTCGACGTCCTCGCCGACGTAGCCGGCCTCGGTCAAGGTGGTGGCGTCGCCGATGGCGAACGGGACGTGCAGCCGGCGGGCCAGGGTCTGGGCCAGGGCGGTCTTGCCGCAGCCCGTCGGGCCGATCAGGAGAACATTGCTCTTGGAGACCTCGACCTCCTCGAGATTGGGATCGCTGATCTCGCCGCCGAGCACGCGCTTGTAATGGTTGACGACCGCGACGGCCAGCGTCTTCTTCACCCGCTCCTGGCCGATGATGTACTCGTTCAGGTGGGCCACGAGCTCGCGGGGCGTCGGCATTTTCTCGAGCTTGGCATTCTTCCGCTGATGCTGCTCGAAGAGGCTGTCACACACCCCGACGCAATGGACGCAGATGTGCCGCGATCGGCCTGCCCGTGGACACGGGAATCAGCGCCCTTCCCTCGATCATCGGGCCGGCCTCGGCGCTATTCCGCCCGCAGAAATCGCACAGCACAGGGGGCTGCGCCGGGGACAAGCTCTCTTCGGTCGTCACGCTTGTCACTCCACATCGAAATCGCGGGCCGAAACAGGGACGCAGCCGGGCCGGGGACCAGAACGGGGACACTCCTCAAGCATACCAACGGCTGAGACCAGAAGAGACTAGAAGCTGCTCAAGCAGATCACTGGTCGGAATGGGGGACATCGTCCTGAAGGACAAGACCTCGCCCGAGGTGTGGGTGATCATTGCCGGCTCGATGGGGACGGCGGTGTTCGTCTGTTCCGCCAAGGGCCTGCTCGGGCCCTGGGAGTGCGGTTGCGACTCTGAACGATCCGACCCCGGCGGGAGACCTGCGGTCCAGCCGACAGCGGCGACCCTTCGGGTGCCCGGAGACCCGCCGAACCCGCTCGGGTCAGACCCGTTTGGCGTGTCGCACCATCTTGGGCTCGATGACCTTCGTGGCCAGGCCGAGGCGCTTCAGCACGAGGATCACGCAGTAGGTGAGGTCGAATTCCCACCAACGATGCCAGACCGACGCCGCGGCGGGATCGTGGTGATGGTTGTTATGCCATCCCTCTCCCAGGGCCACCACGCCGACGAACCAGTTGTTCCGGCTGCTCTCGTTCGTCTCGTAGTTGCGGTAGCCGAAGAGATGGGTGAGCGAGTTGACCGACCACGTCACATGCCAGCCCAGCACCGTGCGCACCAGGCCCCCCCAGACGAAGAGACTCAGGCTGAACTGGAGGGCACCCAGGGCGGTCCCGGTCGTCATCCAGCCGATCACCGCGCCGAGGATCGAATACATGAGCAGGTGAGCCAGGTAAATCGCGGGGCCCGATATAGCTCTTCTCGAATCGCATGTAGAACGGGTCTTTGAGGATGTCCGAAGCATACTTCTGCAAGGCCCCGATGCTTCGTGTCGCCGTGTTTTGATAGAACAGCCAGTCGAAGTGCGACCAGAAGAAGTTGACGAGCGGGCTATGGGGATCCGGCTGTTCGTCGGAGAATGCGTGATGCATCCGGTGTACGGTCACCCACTTCGCCGGGGTGTCTTGCAGGGAACACTGGGCGAACAGGGCAATGCCGTGCTCGAGCCACTTGGGCACGATCAGACTGCGGTGAGCCAGCAATCGGTGATAACCCAGCGTGATCCCCAGGCCATAGAAGGGGACGCCGAGGATCGCCAGGGCCAGGCCGGTCCAGCTAAAGAGCCAGGGAATGAACGCGGCCAGGGCCGCCAGATGGATCGTCACGACCGTGATGATGTACAGCCAGACCGGCCGGTCAAGACGAACGGTGGCCGGTCGAGGCAAACGAGCAGGAACCCTCGGCGTCGCTCTTCGACGCCAGGGTCGAAACGGGTTCCCCAACCTCATGCGGCAATGGACCGGCGTAGCTCATGAGAGATCGATCCCATCGATCAAAATTAGTATATTTTCTAATCGGCAGTCGCCGGTGACGAAGCCGGAGACGGGGCAGGTGACGAGGAGGACGGGCCTGAGTCTTGCGCATGAGGCTCCGAAGTTCTATCGGTCATCGCTTCCCGTTTCTCCACAGAATGCTTCTCATTTTATCCATGCACGAGCAGAAAATGCGACTTCTCACGATGCAAGATCGTCGAAACGGCGGAGCGTCCAGGCGAAACCAGCCGTGCTGTTCATGACGCCATCCTCGCATGGATGGCTCTCGAAGCGGGCGGATTCGCTCGGGTCCGGGATGGCTAGAATCCCCGCGGCCTCGTTCTGTAGCCCCGAGAATGTCGCCAAACGCGGCAAAACGACCGCGATCGCTGCCGATGAATGCCACCTTCCGGATTGCATTGAAACCGGAAGGTGTCGCGGAGCCGCTTTCGTCAGTATGATGGAGCAAGCGCCCGTCGCCCGTTGAACGTGGAACAAGAGGCCCTCGCCGGTAATCCGGCGACGGTGAAGCTCACGTGAGATTCGCATGAAGCCGACCCGCGAACCGGCCGCAGTATCCGAGCGTCGAGTCGATCGTGCGACCGCCCGAGCAGGAATCCTATCCCGCCCGCTGGCTACGCGTGGTACGTCGTCGGCGTGCTCACGCTGGCCTACGTCTTTTCGTTCATCGACCGGCAGATCCTCAACCTGATGGTTGACCCCATTCGGCGCGATCTCGACATCAGCGAGAAGCAGATGAGCCTGCTCATGGGCCTGAGCTTCGCCGTGTTCTACACGTTCCTGGGCATTCCGCTGGGACGGCTGGCGGACACGCGCAGCCGCCGCGCGATCATCGCCGCAGGCATCGCCTGCTGGAGCGTGATGACCGCCGGTTGCGGTCTGGCGAAGACCTTCTGGCAGTTGGCCCTGATGCGCATGGGCGTCGGCGTGGGTGAAGCGAGCCTTTCCCCTTCGGCCTATTCGCTGATCTCGGATTACTTCCGGCCCGAGCGGCGATCGACCGCCATGAGCGTCTATTCGATGGGGATCTACATCGGTTCGGGGCTGGCGTTCATCCTGGGCGGATTGGTCATCAAGTCCGCTTCGAGCCAGGAGAGTTTCCTCTTGCCCCTGGTCGGCGCGTTGCGATCGTGGCAACTCGTGTTCTTGATCGTGGGCTTGCCGGGCTTGCTGGTGGCGCCTTTGCTCCTCACGATCCGCGAGCCGGCTCGCAAGGGCGCGCGGCGGACGAAGGACGGCTTGAACGCCGTGCCGCCGGTGTCGCTGCGCGACGTGTGGGCCTACGTCCGGGACAACCGGGCGACTTTCTTTTGCCTCAACCTTGGCCTCGGCATGGTGGCGTTGTTCGCCTACGGTGCGGCTTCATGGATTCCGTCCTTGTTCATCCGACGACATGGCTGGACACCCGGTCGGACGGGCCTGGTATTCGGGTTGATCGTGGGCGTGGGCGGCACCGCTCGGCATCGTGACCGGCGGCCGCCTGGCCGACTGGCTGCGCCAGCGCGGCCATACCGACGCGAACCTCCGGGTTGCGCTGCTGGGAGCGGTCGGCGGTGCTGCCGTTCGCCGTGCTCTTTCCGCTCGTCCCGTCGGGATACTGGGCGGCGATGCTCCTGGCCCCGGTCTTGTTTTTCATGAGCATGCCGTTCGGCGTGGCCCCGGCCGCGATCCAGCAGATGATGCCCAACACGATGCGCGCTCAGGCCACGGCCTTCTACCTGTTCGTGATCAACCTCATCGGCATCGGGCTTGGTCCCACGACTCGTGGCCGCGCTGACCGAGGATGTCTTCCGCGACAAGAACGCCGTCCATTATTCGCTGCTGGTCGTCGGCGTACTGGCGCATGTTGTCCGCCGCGATCCTGCTTGGGCTCGGCCTGAAGCGGTACCGCCGCAGCCTGGACTACCTGAAGGAATGGAGTTCCGAGCCGATGTATGATGGGGGTGGATGATGCCGAAGTTTCGCCTGCCGACTTTGACCATGACGACCGACATCGCGATCTTCACCATTCGCGATGAGCGCCTGGAAATCCTGCTGATCCAGCGGGGGAATCCGCCGTTCCAGGGGAACTGGGCACTGCCGGGCGGCCTGGTCGAAGAGGACGAAGACCTCGACGTCTGTGCCCGCCGCGAGCTGGAGGAGGAGACGGGCGTCACCGACGTCTCGCTCGAGCAACTCCACACCTTCGGTGCTCCGCACCGCGACCCGCGCGGGCGGCTACGTCACCGTCGCCTATTACACCCTGGTCCGGCCCGATCGATTGAAGCCCAAGGCGGCGTCGGATGCGGCCAACGTCCGTTGGTTCGCCGTCGACGAGCTGCCGTCACTGGCGTTCGACCACGCCGAGATCATCGCCATGGCCCGCCGACGGCTGCGGGCCAGGCTCGACGAGTCCGCCGACGCCTTCGGTTTCCTCCCCAAGACCTTCACCCTGGAGGAGCTCCGCACACTGGTCGAGATCGTCTCCGGAGAGCGGCTCGATGCGCGGAGCTTCCGGCGCCGGGTGCTGGCCCTCGGGCTGGTCGAGGAGACCGGCAAGACACGGACCGGGACTCGGTCGACCGGCACGCCTCTACCGCGCGAGGCGCCGGGATTCTTCGTGAGGACGGGGAATCCCTTCATCCCGGCTGAGACTCCTTCGAGACGCGGACGATCAGCTTGCCGAAGTTCTCGCCCCGCAGGAGCCCGATCAAGGCGCGTGGGGCGTTCTCCAGGCCATCGACGATGTCCTCGCGGTACTTGATGCGGCCGTCGCGTACCAACGCGCCGACCTCGGCGAGGAAATCCGGTTGCTGGTTCGCGAAGTCGAACACGATGAAACCGCGGAGCGTCAGGCGTTTGGTTAACACTTGCCGCATGAGCAGTGGGACGCGATCGACGCCGGTTGGCAGCTCGGTCGCGTTATAGTGCGCGATGAGCCCACAGATGGGCAGCCGGGCGAACGTGTTGAGGAGCGGGAGGACGGCGTCGAAGACGGCACCACCGACGTTCTCGAAGTAGACGTCGATTCCATCGGGGCAAGCCGCCTGGAGCGCGTCGGGGAAATCACTCCGGCGGTGGTCGATGCAGGCGTCGAGCCCCAGCTCGTCGACGACGTATCGGCATTTGCGTTCGCCGCCGGCAATCCCGATCGCACGGCAGCCCTTGATCTTGGCGAGCTGACCCACGACCGAGCCGACCGCTCCCGAGGCCGCGGCGACCACGACGGTCTCGCCGGTCTTCGGCTGACCGATGTTCATGAGCCCGGTCCAGGCGGTCATGCCCGGCATCCCGAGTACGCCCAGCGCCGTCGAGATGGGCGCGATACTCGGATCGAGCTTGCGGACGCCTCGCCCTTCGGAGATCGCCAGCTCCTGCCATCCGGTATAGGCTTCGACGATGTCGCCGACCTTGAACTCGGGGATACGCGAGGCTTCGACCCGGCAGACCGTGCCCCCGCCCATGACCTCGTCGATCTCGACGGGCGCGGCATACGACGGACCGGCGTTCATCCGGCCTCGCATGTAAGGGTCCAGCGATAGAAAGATCGTGCGCAAGAGCATCTGCCCCGCGACGGGCTCCGGCACGGTCGTCTCAACGAGCCGGAAGTCGGATTCCTTCGGCTCTCCCCGCGGTCGCGCGGCCAGGACGATCTGACGATTCATGTGCTGAGACATCATCTTGCCCTCGGTTGATGTTGGGTTCCTGACGAGGTAGGGCCGCGACCCACCGTGAGCCGCGGATTCCCCACCAGACAAGGATGGATCGAAGAAGCGTTCGACCTGGAGAGTCATGGCGGCACAGTCACGGCCGGCTGAGCCTTCGCGCGCTGGAGGATCGGAATCGGCATGGTCAGACTGGGGAGACCCGACTCGTGGAGCGGGCCCCCGGCGGCAAGTTCGCGGGCGGCCCGGTCATATCGCCCCGCGAGATCCAGCCGTTCCGTCGGGTCGTAGCCGACAAAGGCGGTACGGGCGTAGAAGTCCGCCGACCGCAGGCAAACCTTGGCCCATTTTCCGGCGTCCAGCCCGAAGTGTCGGGCCGTCTGCTTCGAGCTCGATGCGGGGTACGGGCACGGACTCGGGCCAGCCGAACGCCCGGCGCCGATGGAGTGCCTCGAGGATCTCCTGGGCCAATACCACAGTGCCGGCGAGATTCAGGTGTTGGGCGTCGTGGTAGAAACGATCGTCGAGGATCCCGTCGGGGCTCAGGCGGGCGATCAGCTCGGGCCCGTCAATCAGCACGGCACCGTGGCGACCGGCGACGGTCCGGATCGCCGCGCGGAAATCACTCGGGCATCGCAAGGGCAAGCCATCGAGGTCTCGTGCCAGGGTGAAGTGACCGCGGGCCTCGCCGCCGCCTCCGGCCCTTGCGAGGAGCCGGGCGAGCCGGTAATGGCTCTCGGCGAACTCGGGGTGTTGGTCCACCAGCCGGCGATAGGCCGCGATCGCGGCCGCGGGATCGTCCACCTCGGTCGCCCGGGCGACACGGAACGCGTGCGCGAACGCCTTGCGATCGTCGGCGGGCGTCGAGCCGGATAGGATCGAGCGACTGGGCTCGAATGCCCCGTCGTTCGACCCGGGCACGATCAGGATCGGCAAGGTCCCGATCCGCCGGCAATACACCGCAAGCGCATCGAGCCGACGGTCGAAATCCTCGCGGAGGAAGGCGTATTCCTTCGGCGAGCAAATCGGGTGATCGACCAGCTCGCGGGTGACGCGGGGCGGGGCCAACGCCTCTCCATAGTAACGGTCGAGCGTGCTCAGGATCAACTTGATCGTCGACGAAGAAGCTCGCCCCAGTTCGAGCAGAGCCAGCAAGCTCTCCGGCCCTTCCTCGATGTAATGACGCGCGCTGCGCGACCAACCGAACCGCGTCTGGAATTCGTTGTGGCCGGAGAAGACGATGAGAGCATCCGGGCGCCGCTCCAGGCCGTTGAGCCGGAGCACCGCCTGCTCCAGGCAGAGACCCCCGTCGGCGCGGATATCGACCACGACCTCCCCCTCCCGGGAAAGACGCGCTCGAGCTGCCAGCCGAGGACCTGACCGACTGAGAGCCAGGGGTGGTACGGCTCGCCCTGGCGCTCGACTCCCCGACGACGACCAGGTAGAGCCCGTCATCGGCCGGCGGCTCTGGCCCGGGATCGGCGGACGTCCCCCCGTTGGCCTCAGCCGGGCGGACGGTGCCGGATCTCGTCGATAGCCGATCCTGCAACGTCGCGAAGCGGGTTGGCAGCACGGGGATCCGGTACAACAATTGCAGCTTTGCCTGCGAGATCGATTTCCATCGCGATCCAGCCCGCCAAGCAACTCGATGCGAGGAGCAGCCAGCGCAAACCCCGGATCAGCGCGGCCCGGTCGTGCCGCCGCCTGGCTCGCGCGACGGCCAAGGTAGACCAGAGGCCACCGGCGAGGATCGCCGGCAGCGCCAGCACATAGATGGCCAGCAGCAACCAGAGAAAGGCGATCGATGCGTCGTGAATCAGCCAACGTGGAGTGAGCACATTCAGCCAGAGGATCCCGACCATCAGGGCCATGAGTCCCCCGGTCACCATGATCGCCGAGCAGAAAGAGTCGCGCCAGATGGATCGATCTCGTATGAGGTGAATGAGACGACTTGTCCGAGCGCGGCTCGCTGATTCTCATGGCCGATCCCCTTCTCGATCCGATTCCGTTCGCCCTCGGCTTCAGCAATCCGTGGGTCACTGATGCGAATCCGGACTGATCGGACCATTCTACCGCGGGACTCGTGTCGTATCCCTCAATCTGGGAAAGTGAGATAGACCTCACGCGGGCGGAATTGGTCCATCTTTGCGGTGGTGAGGCGCGAAAGCGTAGAGTGGGGTGGGGTCGAGCTGCGAGATTTCGAGATGAAGAAAGCGCCCAAACCCTCTGATCCATTGGTCCGCGGACATGCTCAACCAGGTCTTGGTCCTCAGGAGCGGGAGGAAGCTGGAAGTCCAGGAATACGGGGATCGCGCGGGGCATCCCGTACTGTTCTTCCACGGCCTCATCGGCTCTCATCACCAGGCGTCGTATGTGGCCGAACAGGCCCAGCGCGAACGCCTGCGGATCATCGCGCCGAACCGGCCCGGTGTGGGCGGTTCGGAGTTCGTCGCGCGGGCGAGCGCACTCGATGCCATCGACGACGTGGAGGACGTCGCGGCGGCCCTCAAACTGGACTCTTTCAGCCTGATCGGGATCTCCGGCGGTGCGCCTTACGCTCTGGCCGTCCTCTCCCGGCTGGGACACCGCGTCCGGACGGTGACGGTCATCAGCGGGATGGGGCCGATGCAGTTGCCCGGCGCCCTGTACGGCATGGATCATCGCCGACGCCTCTTTCTGGGAGCCGGCTCCCGATACCCGCAACTCGCGCGACGGGCGTTCGAGACAGCCGCCGGCGGCTTTCGCGCTGACCCGGACCGATTCCTTCAGCGTCTCATCACGACCTGGTCTGGCCCCGACCGGCAGGTCTTCGCGCGGAGAGAGGTCTTCGACCTGTTCTTGAAGGACCTCCATCAGGTCTTCACGGAGGGCAAGGGTGCGGAGGGTCTGGCCCGGGAACTGACGATCTACCGGAATTATGGGTTCTCGCTCGGTGAGCTGCCCGCAAGCCAGCGGGTTACCCTCTGGCATGGCCTTTCCGACAACATCGTCCCGCCCATGATGGCCTGGAAGATGGTGCACGCCCTCCCGAACGCCGAGGCGCATTTTGTCCCGGGCGGCCATTTCATGGCGATCGATGCCGCCGGCCAGATCATTGCCCGGTTGAGGCAAATGCTCACCAGCGCGTAGGCCAGGACAAACGGCGACTCGGCTGTTGGAAACGCCGAGTTCGCTTGAGTCGTCCGGGTGAATCCGGTAACCTCCACGAACGAGAGAGAGCCGGATCGTTCGTTCGCGGACCATACGACAGGGGAGATCATGGATCTGACGACCGCCGCAACTCCTTCCCGGATCGCGGCCACCGGGCGATTGCGCGCCCCCGTCGGAGTCGCTTTGCTATTCGTTGCATCGGGTGCCTCGGGCTTGATGCTCGAGGTGGTCTGGTCGCGGATGCTCGGCTGGCTGCTCGGGGCGACGACATGGTCGGTGATGACGATCCTCGTCGCGTTCATGGGCGGCCTGGGACTGGGAGGAATCCTCTGGGGTCGTCGGGCCAGTCGTTCCGCTCGCCCTTTGCGACTCTTCGGCTGGATGGAGGTCACGATCGGCCTCTACAGCCTTGCCGTGCCAATCCTGTTCGACGGGCTGGGCGACTTCTTCGTGGCGGCGACACGAGTCGTGGGGGACTCGCCGGAGACCCTGCTGGCCATCCGGATCGTCACGGCGGTGGCGGCCCTGGCACCGCCGACTCTGCTGATGGGTGGGACACTGCCGGTCTTGACCCGATTTGCCGCGGCCGGTCGGGCGGAGCCGGGGCGGACGGCGGGCTGGCTCTATGCAGCTAACACGGCCGGTGCGGTGTTGGGCTGCTTCGTGACGGGGTGCTTGCTGATCTACTGGCTCGGAGTCGTCGAGACGAACCTGTTGGCGGCCTTCATCGATCTCGGGGTCGGCGTCGCGGCCCTGGCCTGGGATCGATGGTCGATCTCCTCGCTCGACGACGACCGGCCCACCGTGGCATCGGCCGCGAGCCCGGCCTGGGGAACCATGGTGCTGCTGGTCGCGTCAGTCTCGGGGTTCTGCGGGATGGCCTATGAACTGCTCTGGTCGCGCGGCCTGCTGGCGGCCATCACGGACGACACCACCTACGCGTTCACGTTGATGCTGACGGCGTTCCTCGCAGGACACGCCTTGGGCGCCGCTGTGGCGGGGCGACCGGGCCGCGACCTGCATCCGGGCCGCGGATGGCGACGGCTGGGGACAGCACAGGTCCTCGCGGGCTCGACCGCACTCCTCTCGCTACCGCTCCTGGTGCTCCTGCGGGACCCGATCAGCCGGGTTTCGTTCAATGAGGGGATGAGCTTCTGGGGGGGACGCATCCCCTTCCACCTGGCGATCAGCCTGGCGGTGTTCGCGCCCTCGGCCGCCTTCCTGGGGGCGAGTTTTGCGATGGCCGCTCGGCTCTATGTTGTGCTCGGGCGGCCGGTCGGCGCGAGCACCGGCTGGCTCTACGGACTGAACACCCTGGCGCGATCGCCGGCGCGATCGTCACCACGGCCTGGCTGATCCCGAACCTGGGCACGCAGGGCTCGGTCATCGTCCTGGCCCTGGTCCAGGCGGCCGGGGGGGCCCTGGCGATCCTCTTCTGTGGAGGGGGCCGATCAGGTTGGACCGATCGGGCCGTCACCGTGGCCGGATGGGCGATCGTGGTCGCTGTCGCCTGCTCGGTCAATCAGCAACTCCCCTTGGTCGATGTCTATGCCAAGCAAGAGCCCGGCAAGCTCCTCGCCCTCGTCGAGGGGTCGGGCGCGGCCATCACCGTGCATCAGCGTAATGCGTCCGACCGGGTGATCTCGATCAACGGCGTCAACGTCGCCGGGACAAACCCGGTCCTCCGTGCCACTCAGAAGCTCCAGGCCCACCTCCCGGTCTGCCTCCATCCCTCACCCCGATCGGTCCTTCAGATCGGCTTCGGCTCCGGTGGGACCTGTTACTCGGTCAGCCTGCACTCGGAGGTCGAGTCGATCGAGGTGGTGGAGCTGAACCCTGACGTGCTCAAGGTGGCCGCGGCCTGGTTCGTCGACATCAACCACGGAGTGCTCGACGATCCACGAGTGCGAGTGCGGATCGCCGATGCCAAGAGTCATGTCGCCGCCACCGACGGCACCTACGACCTGATCCTCTCAGATTCGACCCACCCTCGCTTCCGGGGCAACGCCTGCGCTTTACGCCAGCGACTACTTCGCCAACTGCTCGCGACGGCTCCGGCCGGGTGGCCTCCTCTCGACCTGGCTCCCCCTCTATGGGATGTCTGTCGCGGACATTCAGGGCATCCTCAAGAGCATCCAGTCGGTCTTCCCGCACGTTCAAGTCTGGTACGCGAATTCCGAGCCCCACGAGAATACGATCGTGCTCGCGTCGCAGCAACCGATCTCGATCGATCCGGACCAGTTAGGCCGGCGGCTGGCAGCGGCACCCGTGGCCGCCGACCTGGCCGAGGTGGGTATCACTTCGACGGTCCAGGTGCTCGACTTCTTCATGCTCGGCGACCGCGCAGTGGCCGAGTTCTCTCGCTCGGGGCGTTTGAATACCGACGACCATCCCCGGCTCGAATTCCTGGCGCCGAGGAGCCTCCGAAGGTTGCAATCCTGGGCGGAGGACTTCGCTGCGCTCCGCCTGGCGCGGGAGCCGATCGAGCCTTATCTCGTGGGCACGGACCCGGCCTGGCGAGATCGGTTGGCGCGTTGGTATGCCGGAACCACCTGGAAGCTCGCCGGCCAGTCCTTCGAGCTCGAAAGCCACGCCGACGAGGCGTTGAAAGCGTATACCGAGGGGGTCCGTCTCAACCCCGACGACATCCTGGCACGGATCCGACTCGAACGATTTCGTCGCGCCTTGGTGCCTTCGGGATCAGCCGGAGCAGGGGGGTGATCAAGGAAATCCCGCCGAGTTTCCTCCGCGTCGGTCGGACCCGATCGCACGGCGAGGGCTCGGGAAGCAGAGTCCGTTGCCATTATCGGGCAGACTCGGGACGGGCGTTGCCACGAGTCGGTCGAGGTTCGGGAGTCCCTCGCGGGCGAAGATCAGGCAGAAAGTGTCCTGGTAGAGTGGTAGCCATCCCGGGGTCCGGCTCAACAAGTTGGCCGTCGGGGAACCGTTCGGCGCCAGGACCAGGTCGGTGGCGGGCGCGGCCTTCAGCAAGGCATCCCAGATTCCGGTTCCCCGATCGAAGTCCCGCGACTGGCGATAGTTCGCGTCGGAGTATACCGTCTCGCGCCTGCCGTCGTTCGAGACCTTCACCTCCGGACCGAGGTGCCAGATGACATATTCTCCCCAATCGAAGGGGACGGCCACGTTACCCCGGAACCCGCTGCGTTTCAGGAGCACAACCGCACGCGCCGGGAACGAGAAATAGGAGGAATCGATGCGAATGCAGCCGAATCGCGGGACGGCGAAGCCGATCAAGAGCAGGGAACCGACAAGGCTGATCGCGCAGACCCCTGCGCCAGACCGTAGGTTAACGCACGGGGCGGCCACCAGCGATTCCAGGCGTCGGCGATGTGCTCCCCTCCCAGGACGATCAGCGTGAGCGCGAAGAGGGGATAATGTCGCCCGGCTATCATCGGCAGGATCGCGGTCGCGGCCAGGATCAGGATCGCCCCCGCGCTGCGTTGACGATTGCTCTGAACCAGGCCCAGGATGCCGACCGTGAGGAGGACGAGGTAAACCTGACCCGGTAGGCTCATCAACGCCAGGGGAGACCACTCCTGGATTTCGGGCCTGGGTCCGGTGGCCGTCCGCATCAGGAAGGTCAGGAGTTCCACACCGTAGGGGTTGAGCAAAAGCGCAAGCCCGCACATGATCCCCAGGAGTCCGATGTGGGCGACGACCGCGAGTCGTCGGATGGCCGAGGTGGTCTTGTCCCCGAGCCAATCGATGATCCGCCCCACGGCCCAGAGACCCAGAAGACCGACACCGGCGAGCACCCCGCCGTGCAAGTTGACCCAGGCTGCGAAGATGATCGGCAATGACCAGAGCCAATACTCCCGCTCCCGCGACGCCTTCTCGATCAAGAGGAGTTCGAGGAGGAAGAAGAGATAGGTGAAGAGCTGAGGACGGATCGTCCCCAGGCCCATCCACATCGGGATACTGATGAGCAGGACCAGCATCAACGACCGGAGCGGTCCCAGGCCGTGGCGGCGAAGCTGTGCATTGCACAGCACGAAGATCAGCAGGCTGACTGCGACCTTCAGGACCACCAGGCCCGACGGACCCGAACGGGCGTATATGGCGGCGAAGATCACTTCGGACAGCCACTCGTGATTGATCCAGCGCTGGCCAGCAGTGCGATACGAGTAGGTGTCGGCCTGGACGATCGAGCCGCTTCGAAGAATGTCTTGCCCGAAGCGGACATGGCCCCAAAGGTCCGGATCGGCCACGGCGTCGGAGAACCAGAACGCGCAAAGGGCCGCGATCAGGACCGAAGCGCTGAACGTCAGCACACGATTGGACCGAGCCTCGATCATTCCGCACACCACCCCCGGAAAAGTCGCCGGCGCCATCTCTTGCCGACGGTCGGAGAGATGCCTGTCGAGTAGGCCAATGATCGGTGATGAGGCCGTTGGCTGCCAGCCCTCGGCGACGAGCCATTTCCACCCAGACCGAGACTGCCACATCCCTTGGAATTCTTCCAATCCGCTCCGCGGCGGGTACACGTCCTGGCTACGCCCCTGGCGGGAATCGGCATGACATTTGCTCCGCCGAAGTTGGAGATTCATCCTGCATCTTGGAGGGTACCATGGCCGACCAAGCGACTGCGTCCAAGGGAACGACGACCGTTTCGCGCGAGAAGTTGATCGAGCTGCTCAACCAGGATCTCTCACGCGAGTACCAGGCGATCATCGCCTATGTTGTGTATTCGCAGGTCCTGAAGGGCGCGCAGTACATGAACATCGCCGCCGAGCTGGAGAAGCACGCGAGTCAGGAGTTGCAGCACGCGTTGATCATCTCCAAACAGATTGATTACCTCGGTGGCATGCCGACGGTAACGGCCCAGCCGGTCAAGACTTCGGAGAAGGCGGAGGACATGCTCCGATTCGACCTGGACAACGAGAACGAGACGATCCGGAATTATCGCGTTCGGGTCCGGCAGTGCGAGGCCCTGGGTGAATACGCCCTGGCCGAGCAGATCCGCGGCATCCTGGTCAACGAGCAGGAGCACCAGATGGACCTGGCCAACGCGCTGGGTGTTGATGTGCCTGACGTCACCAAGCCCGAGGAACGAGCCTGAGCCGACGTAGAGTCACCCATCAATCCACTGGCGGCATCGATTGGTCGGCGGAGTCCCGGCGGGAGGTGCGTCGGCTGACGCATTCAGGCTTCCCGCGATCCCGCTGCGTCTTCCGCCGAGGGGCGCAGGTCCGCAGGGATCTCAAGGATGCGGAACGGAGGCTGGTCGGGGGCGGTCTTACGAAGGAGAGGGAGCGAGACGTTGTACACGGGCACACCGGCGCTGGTCCGACCCTCCGGGCAACCGTTGTGGGCATGCCCGTGAACGACGGCCGTGACGGGATAGCGATTAAGGGGGTCTTCCAGTCGGCTGCATCCCAGGAAGGGGAAGATCTCGACAGGCTCATTCTCGACCGTGGCCCGGATGGGCGCATAATGCAGCACGGCGATGCGACGCTCGGTCCGCAGGCGCGCGAGGGCGGATTCGAGCTTCATCGCTTCATTGATCGCCTCCTGGACGAAGACCTTGACGGCCGGCTCGCCCCACGCACCGAGCGTGCCGCGGCCGAAGCCACCGGCGAAGCCTTTCGCCCCGGCGAACCCGATCCCGCACACCTCGACGGCGTCGCCGTCGAGCACGATGATGCCCGCGTCGACGAGGATCTGTCGGACCTCAGATTCTCGCCCTGACTCGAAGTCGTGATTGCCCAGCACGGCGATCGTCGGCAGCTTGGCCGGCCCGTTCATCTCCTTGACGAGGATTTCGGCTTCTTCGGGCAGGCCGTAGTCGGTCAGGTCGCCGCAGAGCACGAGGATGTCGGACTGGCGGACTGCCGCCGTGAATAAGGCCTGGAACTGCCCCTTCGACTTCTTGCCGCAATGCAGGTCTCCCGTCGCCGCCACACGCACGACGCTCTTCGAAGTCGGGCATCTCTCCCCCCTCTTCTTCTCTTGTGCGATGTGAGTGGACCATGAGCCGGCACAGGCCCGCGCTTCATTGGGGAGCAAGGCGCGTGCCTAACTGGCACCGGCTTTGCACTCTTTGCGCTCGACTCGATGAATCCAGAACCGAGATGCCGAGGTCAGGAGACCGTTTGTGCAACCGGGGAAAGTCCAGCTCGATCAGGGAACTCACGACTTTTATGTTCGCACGCTCACCGTGCTCAACGAGGCCGGAGTACCGTACCTCGTGGGTGGGGCGTATTCCCTGGCGACGCTCGCGGGGATCGAGCGGCACACCAAGGACATGGACATCTTCGCGCGGGAAAGCGATCGCGATCGGATCCTCCGCATACTGGAGGCGGCCGGCTACCGAACCGAAATCACGTTTCCTCATTGGCTGGCCAAAGCCTGGATCGTCGAGCGGTTCGTCAACCTGATCTACCGATCGGGGAACGGCGTGTGCGAGATCGATGATGATTGGTTCACGTACGCGCGGGAATCCGAGCTGCTCGGCATCCCGGTCCGGCTCTGTCCACCCGAGGAGATTATCTGGTCCAAGGGATACATCATGGAGCGCGAGCGGTTCGACGGAGCCGACATCGCCCACCTGATCCGCAAAAGCGGACGGGACTTCGACTGGCACCGCCTGCTCCGCCGCTTCGGAGCCGACTGGCGCGTGCTCCTCGTCCACCTTATCATGTTCGGCTTTATCTATCCCGGCGAGCGAGACATCGTCCCGACCTGGATCGTGCACGAGCTATCCGACCGCCTCCGTCGAGAAGGCGAGGAGCCGGTACCGGAAGAAAAGCTCTGCCAGGGGACGCTCCTCTGCGCGAGCAATACCTGGTCGACATCGGTATGTGGGGTTATGAGGACGCCCGGCTGAAGCCGCGCGGCATGATGACCGCTGAAGAGATCACCCACTGGACGGCTGCCATCGCGCATAAGTGATTTTCTGTAAACCCCGGTGCGTAGTAGGTCGTATCCTGCAACGCCCACGCGGCAAATAAGAGGCATAGCAAAAGGGCGGCACCCGCTATCAAAACCTGCCAGGGTCTTGAGTTCGTCGTGGCTTCCCTGATCGATGTAACCGTAAGGCATTCGAGACACCTAAAGTTACTCGCCTCCCGCCCCGGAGGGCAAGGACACTTGCGTCGGATGAGACAGGTAAGCGATCAGGTCGCGGATCTCGTCCGGTTTCAGCATGTCCAGTAGACCGTCGGGCATGAGGGACGATGATGAGGGCTTGAGATCGTCGATCTCGGAGCGGTCCAGAGTGATCGCTTCAGTCTGAGTCTGCAGGGTGAGGGTGCGTTCGGACTGGACCTTGACCATGCCATTGAGGACGCGGCCGTCTTTCATCGCGACGACGACCATGCGGAAGTCGGCGGTGACCGTGGCACCGGGGTCGACGATGTTCTCGAGCAGGTAATCGAGATTATTGCGGCCGGAGCCGGTCAGGTCGGTACCGATCGCGCCGCCCTGTCCGTAGAGTCGGTGGCAACTGGCGCAGACGCGGTTGAAGACCGCTCGTCCCCGGCTACGGTCGGCCCGGGCCAGAGAATTGGCGTCCAACCGCGACTTGAGCTCGGCGATTCGATTGCGCCGGTCGGCGGTCGAACACGCGAATCTCGCCCCAGGCTTCGGAGAGCCGCTTGGCCAGCGCCGGGTCGCCCAGGCTGAGGAGCCTGCCGCGCGTGGAATGGGGTGAGATCGTTGCGGGCGATCTTCCCGGCTGCGATCTGATCAAGAAGTGCCCGCGCGAAGTCCGGTCGTGAGACCAGTGTCTCCATCGCCGCGGGACGCTCCGAGGGATGAAATGCGCGGTAGTTCTGGGCCAGCGACTTCCCGATGGCCGGGTCGTCGAAGAGAGCGAGCCCACGCACGGCGACGGCGTTCAGGTAACGGACGCGGACCAGCCGCTCGCAGATCGATCGCAGGTCGGGCGGCCGGCTCTCGATCAAGGTCCGAAGCGCGACTTTCCGCTCATCAATCTCCGCCTTGTCGTCCAGGGCCAGGCGCTTGACCTCGTCCAGGGCGCGACCGTCGCCGTAAGAGCACCTCCAGATCGCGGACCCGGGCGCGGAGGCCCGTGTCGGCCGTCGCGGCGAGCTTGCCTTGAAACGCATCCCAGGCCGAGGGCTTCCCGGCCTTGCGCCAGCCGGCCAAGGCGGTTCCCAGGCCAGAAACGACTTGCGATTGGAACTCAACGGTCCGATTGGCGGCGAGGCTGAGCAAGGCGTTGAGCGCGGCGGGCCGGGACTCGATGTCCTCACCCAGTCTCCGCGCGATCAGACCGACCATGTCCGGCATCCGGCAATCGGCCGCCAAGGACGCGAGCGATTCCGGATCGGTCTCCGCGACGGGGATGAGCCCCGTCCAGATCAGGGCCGGCAGGTTGTGGTCGTTGGCGTCCTCGGCATGAGCGACCAGCGCCTGGGCCAAGCCGAAGGCGCCGATTCACCGGTAGTCGTTGCAGCGTTGACGCCAGCACCAGCCGCACCAGGCCGGATGAATCGCCGCGGGCCATGGCCGTGAGCTTCGCGAGTAGGTCGGCCGAAAGCTCCCGGTCCGGTCCGCCCCGCCGGCTGAAGATCGTGTCGATCGGCATGTCGTCGGTGAGCAGCCGGATGGCCCAGGCCCGCACCGATTCGTGCTCGTGGTCCAGGAGAGTGCGGAGGAATGGCTCGTCAGTCGGCGCCGATGACATACAGCGACCAGAGCCCCCTCAACTTCCGCACCGGTTCGGGGTCCTCGACGAGAAGGGAGCGAAGGGCCTTGCTGGCATCGGGGAGTGGCTGCCGCGCGCTGCGCGGTCGGCCAGCACGCGCCGGGCCTGGCGGACGAACCACTCGTTGGGGTGCCGGTGCAGGGCCGCCAGCGCCCGCTCGTCGAGCTTTGACAGATCGCCAACCGCGGCGTATTCGGGTTTCCCATAGGTGACCTTGTAGATCCGGCCCGAAGTGCGGTGGACTCCGTCGTGGTCGTGGCATTCGCCGGTATCGCTCCAGTCGAGGAGGAACACGCCGCCGTCGGGCCCGTAGCCCAGATCGATCCCACGGAACCAGGGGTCCGAAGCGAAGAGCATGTCCGGCTCGTGCGCGCCCGACGTAACCGCTGCCGTCGCGTTCGAGTCGCTCGACATTCATGCGCCGTCCGTGAAAGTTCAGGGTCATGAGCTCGCCCCGGTATGCCGACGGCCACTGGTCGGCCAGGTAGATCATGAGGCCGCTGTGGGCATGGCCGCCGCCGCGCCGGCTGTCGTCGGGACCGACCTTGCTGCCATAGGTCAACGGCCTGGAATTGTCCCAGTGCCAGTGATCCGCGTGCTGATCGATCAACGCGTAGGCTCGGGGATTCGGCTCGATCGTGTGCGGGCGGACGAGGTGCGCGCCCGGGATCATGTGCCAGAGGTGGCCGTTGACCGTGTTGATGAAGAACGCCTCGCCGAGCGCGTTCCAGTCATGTCCCCACGGGTTGGTCGTGCCATGAGCGAGCATCTCGAACCGCTTGCGGAGCGGGTGATAGCGCCAGAGGCCGCCGCGGACGGGCACGCGCAGGGCCTCAGGCGTGCCGGGGACTCCGACCTGTCCTGGAGAGGAAGCCCCGCAGCGGCCATAGAGCCAGCCGTCGGGTCCCCATCGCAGCCCGTTGGCGAACGTGTGATGGTTCTCGACGGCGACGGAGAACCCGTCGAGCACAACCTCAGCGGGCCCGTCCGGGACGTCGTTTCCATCCCGGTCGGGGACGAATAGCAGCCGGGGCGGGCACAGGAGCCAGACGCCCCCAAAGCCGTGCTCGATGCTGGCGAGCATCTGCACGTCGTCCGTGAAGACCGTGCGACGGTCGAACCGGCCGTCACTGTCGTTGTCTTCGAAGATCAGCACGCGATCGCGATGGCGGAGGTCAAACCGATCCGTCGTGTCGGAATAGGTGTAATTCTCGGCGATCCAGAGACGTCCGCGACGGTCCCAGGCCATGGCGATCGGGTTCTGCACGTCCGGCTCGGCCGCGAAGACGGAGACCCGGAACCCCGCCGGTGCGCGGAAGCCGGCCGCGGCCTCGACCGCGGAGAGCGGGCGGGTGGTTGACGGTTCGGTATTGCGGGGAGGCGGGAAATCGTCGCCTGCAATCGCGTGCATCGAGATAGTCGCAATCGCAAGGAGAACGCAGTACGACAACGCGGTTCGGTTCATGTTTTGCCCGAGAGCTATCGGCGGGATCCACGATAAGCCGCAGCTTTTAGCTTAACGGACATTGCGTTCGCCGTCATCGAACTCGCCACCTGCCGGATATTTCATCGAAAGGCGCCCGGACGGGATGAAATCTTCGATACAGTACCCTCCCGGTCATTCCGCTTGTCGATCGGGTCAATCAGCGTGGCTTCTTGTCTTTGTCAGATCCGGGCCGTGCGCCGGAGGGGCGGTGACGTCCTTACTCGGAGCGACGTACTGCCTTAAGTAGCGACGCAGTTCTGCACGGTGAGTCGAGCGATAGGTCTCGTAGTCCTTCGCGATTCCGTCGTCAGGCCGGGCCAAGAGTACATAGGCCTCGAGCAACCCTTCCTCGTCGAGCTTGATGAGATTGGCAAATGACGAGTGCGGTTCCTTGATCCGACCCGCCTTGACGTCAGCGGCAATCGCACGAGCCACTCGTCGTAGCGCGTCCGACTCTTCCGCCAAGCTATGGCGGTAGTCCGATTCGTTGGGAAAGGCCTCCTTGAACTGGCCTCCTGTCCAGGCCTGCGCGGGTCTCCGCATAGTGGTGCCAGTGGGAACGGCCGTCGTCGGGCTTGTCGGGGTTCTCCTTGGAGACTTCGGCTTTCCCATCCTTCTGGACATCCTGAGTGGTCTCGAGTTCCTCCGGCACGACCCGTGGTTGCGAGACGATGACACGGTGAGACCTGGCCCACTGCGCAGCGCCAGCCAAGGTTGACGCCCGTAGGGCTCTGCGAGGACGGCGTCGAGGTAACTGAGGCGAGGGGTGTCCGCCTGCCCGGCCTTGGCTTGAGCGTCGCCGAGGTAGCGGTGGGCCGACTCTTTGTTGGGGTCGATGAGCGCGGCGCGGGCGAACCAGGTTTGGGCCTGGTCGAGTTGGTTCTCAACGAAGTAGGTGTCCCCGACGAACAGCGCCGCGAAGTACAAGCGTGGCTCGAGTGTCAGGGCCCGCTGGTAGGAGCGGCGTGCCGCGGGGAAGTCGCGGCGAGCAAACGCGGCCTCACCCTCCTTCATCGCCACCTGGGCCTCGGACTGGGTTGAGAAGGTCTGGGTACCCCCGCCGGCTGGGATGATCTCGGCCATGGACCTCTCCCAGATCGCTGAGCGGGCCCGACTTCTTGAGCTCGAGCAGGATCGACCGCGCCCGAAGCCGCACCGCTTTCCCCTCGTCGGCCCCGACCGTCGCCGATTTGGTCACCAGGGCGACGGCCAGCCGCTCGTGAACCTCCCGATCTTCCTGGTGGGCCTTGGCCAGCGCCTCCAGCAGCGGCAGGGCCTCCAGGTTCTTGTTCTCGTAGGCCAACGCGAGGGCCTTCCGGCGATCCTCGGCCCGAGCGGACGTATCTCCCGCCGCCTGACCCTTCGTCGCGGGAACCTGAGCCTGCGCACAGGTCGTACTGGCCTGAGATGCCCACGCAACCAGCCCGAGCCCGGCGACTCGTCCCACGCGCGTGCAGATCCTCACAAGATTGCCGATCCAATGGAACGACATGACGGCCCCCCATTGCTGCGAGTTGGCTGTGACTGGAAATAGATTCCGGAGGTCTTCCCAAGAGATGATAACGCCTCCCTCAGCCAATGATTATCTCGACATACGCGGCGATCCGCCATCGGAATCCGCTTCCAGGCTCACGGGATTTGGCGAAAACCTGGGATGCTACCCCTCATTTTCGGGGCCGAGCCGGTCCGGCTCATTTTCCTTTGCCATCGAACCAAGTTCTGCACTCTTGCAATCACTCACGCATTATGCCAAGATGAAGGCAGCCCGGCGGAGAGATAAGGCGGGAGTGTCTCGCTGGGCTGCTTATCGAGGCTCTGAGGGGAACACGAAGGGTTCGGTAGGTCAATTAACTCCGCCAGCCGAGGCGGCCGGATACCAGCGGCCGGCCTCGGCATTTTTACGTATGTAGAGTAACCATATTACGACTCCGCCGGAAAAGCGAAGGCGGACCTCGTCGGCGCCGGTGCGCGCGACGCGTTTGGATGCGGCCGAAGCCTGAATCGTCGTCGTCAAGCCGAGGCGGGCCGAACGTGCATCCCATCTACCCACCGAGTCTCTGCGGCGCCGACCGATCGGGCCGGGCGCTAATCCGCAGGATAGTTCCCCAGGAATCCGCGACCGCTCACGGGGCGACTTCCACAACGTTGGAATGCGCCTTCCGGTCGTTTACCATGGGGATGTTCAACCGCCGATTCGACCACTGGGCACGCCTCGCCTCCAATGCAGAAACCCACGCCCCGGCCCAGAGAGAAACTTCAACCAATCTTTGCGAAACTTTTTCTTGTTTCCAGCCCGCCGATCCGTATCATCGCCTGTGACGAGCGGTCGGGGCCTTCGCAGCTTTGTCCGGCCTACTGGTTGAACCGGATCACCTGGTACAGCATCTTCAAGGGGACGCGCGAGTACCCGGGTCGCCCTGGAGAACAGACCGGGATGGCTCACGATGACGATGACGATCACGACGACAAGGCGGGTAGCTGAGCCTGGCCAACGAAGGCACGTGGCTTTCTGGCCTCTCCAGCCCCCCTGGCTTATCAGGGTTCCGCGCCGCCAGGACTGCCTCCCATTAATCTTGCCAACCGAGGAAAAAACTCACGTCGGAGAGACCCTCGTCGCGGCCTGGTGACATGTTGTACATGAAGATGTGGACGCCGTGACCGGTTATCATGGTCCCATTCGGTGCTCGAAAACTGGACTGACAAGATGGCTTGGATTCTCTCGCGGGACCCGACAGGACGATCATCGATCGGAACTACGAACTGCTCATGCGAGAGTGGGAAGGCAGGAGGAAGTGATCGACCGCAACCGGGTCCGTGAACTGGCGGAGAAACCGCTGTCCCCGGCTAGTCCGAGTCCGGCTCAGACGCCTTCGGCAGGACAGAGCCTGATTGAGTTTCTGAATGAAGTCGAGCCGGACCTGGCATTGATGGAGCGAGTCCTGGCCACTCTGAAAGAAGCGTCCGGTCGCCCCGCCGGTCACTTCGGACGATTGGCGGCGGCCGATCCCACCGGCCGGTACGTAGGATTGAAGATCATTGCGGAGGAACACCGGGCGTTGCAGGCTCGAGCCGTAGCGGCTCTCGAACAGGCGCGGATTCACGAGCGGCTCGAACGAGCGCGGCGGCGGGTCAGGGGGCGAAAGAGTCGCCCGGAACTTGTCAGCGAGGAACAGCGGGTCGTTTCCGACCGGCTGGGGCGGGCGCTGGGAACACTCGCGAAGTTTGTCTCAGAATCCGCGAGGATGGGCGAGATCGTGTAACCGCTGGAGGATGGTCCTCGAGTTCGTCAACAGGGCCTGAACCGCCCACCTCTGCCTCTACCCGAGCTCGGCCCCGTAACCCTGATGACCTTGAACGCTGGGTTTGATGTCCGCTCTCGTGTGCTAGCCTTGGCCGGCCTTCAGGTGGTGACCCGTCTTGGGATTGCGGCTTCCATGCCGAGGCCCCGATACCTCTCAAGTAGACGGTTACCTCATTGGTGTGAGATTCTAGCAAGCCGAACCTCGCTTGCCAACACAAACGGCCGCCGCCCAGCAGTTCCGGGCGCACGTGAGCTTTTGTTGAACGAAGCGACGAAGGGACGAAGCGTAACGGGGAAATTCCACTTGGTCGGCCGCCGGATCGGCGGTATAATGGAAGTTCGGTCGGAACGAGCCGGCGATTCGACCTCAACTCACGGTTTCCCAACGACCTGGAGAAACGCGACCGATGGGGATTCCGTCGGGCTACTTGGTTGGGCTTCTCATCTGCTTGTGGGCCGGGCCGCCGTCGCCGATACCGACCGCTCGGAAACACGAGGAAGTCACTCTGCGGGGCAAGGTCATGCCCCTGAGCTCCGCGCTCCAGTCAATCGGACTGGATGTCAAACCTGACCCGGAGTCGACCGCCCGCCAGATGGTTTTACTCGGGGACGATCAATCGATCACCCCCCTTTTTTGCGATGATGCCAGCCGCGCCCTGTTCCTCGACGAACGGTTGCGCGGCAGTCGCACCGAGATCCGGGGCCGGCGATATCGTGGGCGTCCCCTATCTCCAGGTCTCCACATTCCAGGTCGAACGCGAAGGACGGCTCCAAACGCCCGAATACTATTGTAGCATCTGCTCGATCAGCGTTCGCTATCCCCAGATATGTCCATGCTGTCAAGGTCCCATGGAGCTGCGCATGAAGCCTGATCGTCCCTGACCGGGTCGGGTATCGATCGGGACATTGACAGCCGTCGTTGTCTCCAAGAGTCCGGAAGAATCCCACAAGTCTCGTGAACGAAGCCTTCTCCTCTTGTCGAGGCGGCCGTCGGATCCGCCAGGGAGAATCTCCGCCATGTCACCCGTCATAAGCTCGAATGTCCTGCTGGGACTGGTGGCGGTCGTGGCCGTGACCACGACGCTTTGGTCGATGGCATGCCTGTTCTGGGTCACGCGGCGCCGACGGGACCTGGCCGAGCATACACCGCCGGTGACCATCCTCAAGCCGCTCAAGGGGATGGACGAAGGACTCGAAGAGAACCTGCGGAGCTTCTTCAAGCTCGATTACCCCGTCTTTCAGATGATCTTCGGTGTCGCGGACGCGAACGACCCGGCGATCGCGCGTGGTTCAGAAGCTCCAGCGAGAGTTCCCCGACCGGGATACCCAGCTCGTCATCGGCTGTCGGGCGTTCGGCCTGAACCCGAAGGTGGAGAACCTGGCGGCGATGGACCGTCATCGCAAGTACGACGTGATCCTGGTCAGCGATTCGAACGTCCGCGTCCGCCCGTCCTATCTGCGTGAGACGACCTGCTACCTGGCCGAGCCGGGGGTCGGGTTGGTCAGCAACCTGTTCGTCGGGACAGGAGAGGTTCACGCCGGGGCGATCATGGAGAACCTCCACCTGAACGGCTTCATCGCCGGCGCGGTGGCTTCGGCGTCGATCCTCCGCGTCACGTGCGTGGTGGGGAAATCGATGCTGATGCCAGTGCGTGCGCTCGAAGCGATCGGCGGCTTTGCCGCGGTCCGCAACCTCCTGGCCGAGGATCAGGCGATCGGCGTGCGGGTCCGCCAGGCGGGCTATTCGATCCGCTTGAGCCATCACATCATCGAGAATGTCAACAGCAGCCGGAGCTTCCGGTGGTTCTTGAACCGGCACTCCCGATGGTACAAGATCCGTCGACGGATGGCATTGCCCGCGTTTCTGGCCGAGCCGACGGCCAATCTGGCCACCGTCGGCCTGGTCTGGGCCTTCTCGGGTGAGTCGGGCATCGCCTGGAGCGGCCTGCTCTTCCTCGTCGGCCTGGGGATGGTGCGGGACGCCGTCCAGACCCGATGGATGCGTGGCTCGTTCCCCAAGGTCCGCCACCTGCTCTACAGTCCGGTGAAGGACATCCTGCTCCTGCCCATCTGGTTCGACGCCATCGTGAACCGCCGCGTTCGCTGGCGCGGGCACAGCTTCCTCGTCGGCCGGATGACCCGGCTCCGCCTGGCCCACGTGCCCCGGCAGGTCCGCCAACGCGTCCGCCGCGTGCAACAACTCCGCCAGCAGCACGCCCAGAAGCCGGACCCCTCGACGAATTGAGCCGATACGACCGGATCTCGCGGTCAGCCTCGACGGCGAATCGGCGCGTCAGATTCCACTTGAATCTTCAGCCTCGACATCGAATGATGAATTGAGTTCGGGGTGCCGATACGATGCCAGCGCAAAACTCGAGAACCGCTGAAGGATAGTGCCCGGTATATCAAATTGATCGAGTGGTCGGATGAGGACGGCTGCTTCGTCGGCCAATGTCCCGGAATCATCGGACCCTGCTGTCACGGTGATGATGAGACCGCGGTGTATGCCGAGCTGTGCCAGATCGTGGACGAGTGGATCGAGATCTTCAAGAGCGATGGCGATCCTCTGCCACCACCGACCGCCGGTCGAGGAGTGGCCGAGAGAATCTTGACCGAGGTGGGGAGAGTGTGACTGGAACATAGGCCCCTGGAATGAAATGAGGTCTCTTGATGGAAGAAAACGCCGACGCATCGGAATCCGATGCTGCTGACCCCGACCCGTCTCCCGAGCCTTCCGAAGCGCCTTCCTTCCGAGTGCGCCTCGCGGGCTTCGCGTCGCTTCCCCGAAGCGACCACCTCCGATCCCAGCCCATCTCCTCTCTGGGCAGTCCTGTGATCCTGTGCCTCTCCCTGATCGTGCTCTCCTGCGCGCTCGCCACGACTCCGGCCAGGGCCGATGCGATGGAGCGCATCAAGAAGATCGGGCCGGCTGCTTTACGGCAGCGACATGGAAGGCGGAGGGCCTTATGCCTATCTCGACGCTCGATCGCCGAGCCAGGTGACGGGTTTCGAAGTCGAGCTGATGACGCTCCTGGCCCGGGACCTCGGGGCCGAGCCGGTCTTCTCTCAGGGACAATGGGACAAGCTGCTCCAGATCCTGGACTCGGGCCGGATCGACCTGGTGATCAACGGCTATGAAAGCACCCCTCAGCGCGACCGCGATTACCTGGCGACGCGGCCGTACTACGTCTACCAGTTGCAGTTGATGGTGCCTCGGGGCAGCTCGGTCCGGAGCTGGGCCGACCTGAAGAAACCGCGGCCGGGCGGAGGCCGATGGACCGTCGGCGTGCTGGTCGGTTCGGCCGCCGAAACCTACGCGAGCGAGCAGGGGGGCTCGAACGTCAAGGTCGTGCCGATTCGACGGTTCCACGGACGCCATGACGGCCGTGCAGAACGGTCAGTACGACATGACCCTCCAGGATCTCCCCGCGGCGCGGTTCTACGCCGAGCGATTCACGGGCCTCGAATCCGTCGGGCCACCGGAGTCGCACGGGTATTACGTGATCTATGTGAGCAATCAGGACGCACCGCTGCGCGATGCCCTCGACCAAAGTCTGGCCCGGCTGATCGCCTCGGGCGAACTGCGACGGCTCTATGAACGTTACGGCATCTGGACGGAGGCGCAGGCCGAGCTCTCGACGCTCGCCGGGCCCATTCCGCGGGTGACAGGCCAGCGGGAACCCGGCTGGCTGGCCGCTCGTGATCCGGTATCGGTCGCGACTCATCCGTGCGGCGTTCGTGACCTTCGCCTTGTCTGTGACCTCGATGCCCCTGGCCATGCTCCTGGGGCTGCTCATCGCGATCGGCCGACTCTACGGTCCCGGGCCGTTGCGGCCGATCCTTTCCGGCTACGTCGAGTTGATCAGGGGCACGCCGCTGATGCTTCAGCTTTACGTGCTCTTCTTCCTCCTGAAGCTGGATCCCTGGGTTGCGGGCATTGCCGGGCTGGCGATCAACTATTCGGCCTACGAGGCGGAGATCTACCGCGCGGGGCTCCAGGCGATCCCGGCCGGCCAGATGGAGGCCGCCGTGGCCCTGGGGATGTCGCGATGGATGGCCCTGCGGCGCGTCATCATCCCGCAGGCGGTCCGGATCGTGATCCCGCCGGTGACCAACGACTTCATCGCGCTGTTCAAGGACACGTCGGTCTGCTCGGTCGTCACCCTCACGGAGCTGACCAAGGAGTATTCGGTCCTGGGCAACAACACGGGCGGAACGATCGAGTTCGCCCTGGCCGTCGCCACGATCTACCTGTTGATGAGCCTCCCGCTTTCGTGGTTCTCCCGATGGTCCGAGCGCCGACTGGGTTCGAGCGGCGCGAAAGGAGGGGTGTGGGCATGATCGAAGTCATTGATCTGGTCAAGCGGCACGGTGCGATCGAGGTGCTCCGGGGCGTGAGCCTGTCGGTCGCGCAGGGTGAGGTGGCCGCCATCATCGGGCCTTCGGGGAGCGGCAAGAGCACGTTCCTCCGCTGCCTGAATGGCCTGGAGCGCTTCCAATCGGGCTGGGTCACGATCGACGGCCTGCGGTTCGCCGCCGATGGGATCACGAGCCCGGCGGAATGGCATCGGATCCATCGACAGGTCTGCCAGCGGGTGGGGATGGTGTTCCAGAGCTTCAACCTGTTCCCGCATCGCACGGCGCTCGAGAACGTGATGGAGGGTCCGATCTACGTCCTGGGCCTGGCCCGCGGCCTGGCCGAGGAACGGGCACGACGGCTCCTGGACCGGGTCGGTCTGTCGGACCGGCTCCATGCGTTGCCGAGGCAGCTCTCCGGCGGCCAGCAGCAACGGGTCGCGATCGCCCGCGCCCTGGCCATGGAGCCGCCGGGCGATCCTCTTCGACGAGCCGACCAGTGCACTCGACCCGCGGATGACGGCCGAGGTGCTCGCCGTCATGTCCGACCTGGCCGGCGACGGCCTGACCATGGTCGTCGTGACCCATGCCATGCATTTCGCCCGCCGCGTCGCGCAGACGGTCCATGTCTTCGGCGATGGCCGGGTCATCGAGTCCGGCGCTCCGGAGCAGATCTTCGAAGACCCTCGCGAGGAGGCGACCCGCGTCTTGCTGTCCACCGTCCAGGCCGCGTGAGCCCATGTCCCCGGTCGGATCACGCTCTGAGTTTTCCTCAGCGCGGTGCCGGCGGCGGCTGAGGCGAGGACGGAACCGGCGAAAGGTCAGTCGGCTGGTCCCGGGGTAGCTCAAGTGGGCTCTCCGGCGGAGCCGATCGATGGTCGCGGAGCGATCGACCGGGACGCGGGGATCGGTCAGGGTGAGGCCCTTCGACGACGCGGCGGACGAGCTCTTCTCGAGCGCCGTGAGCAAGGCCTCCCAGCGCTTGATCCCCCCCTCGACTTTCTGGAGCCGGGCACGCAGCTTCGTCTTCCTCATCCTTCAGGCTCTTGAGCTGTCCCTCGGCCACTTTCCGGTTCTGCTCGATGAACGCCTGGACAGTTCTTCTCGGGATCATCGTTCTGGCCCGGCGGGCGGCCGTGATCGTGCCGGAGGTGGTTCGGAGAGCTGGCGGAAGGTTTGGTCTTGGGGCGACTGGGCGAGGGTTGGATGCGTTAAGGAATCGGGCAGTTTCGGTACGGAGGCTTCCGGGATCGCATCCGCCGCCGGTGGCGGCACGTCCGTTGCGGCGGCCTGGGCACTCTTCTGGACGGGTGGCGGTGCCGGTCTCTTACGCGTCAGCCTGTGGCGTAGCCGGCGGCATGGGCTTCGGAACAGCCTGTGCCCAGGTGCTCCGCATCACCCCCCAGCCCATCAAGGTCACAGCGGCGAGCACGACCGCCATTTCGAGCCGGGACGGGATTCGGAGAGTCGCCTCTTCAGTCGCAATTTCCCTGGCCTGTTCGACGACGGCGACGACAAACTTCGGCGTGATCTTGGGAGCGGGCCGCACGACGCACCTCCTTCGCGTTGTACCGGGTAATTCGACGCTGCCCCAACATCGGCATAGTCTAGCCGGATTCGATCGATCGGCCTATGGAATTCTGTCGGCGGGAGGAAGAGTCCCTGAGACTACCAGGCCGGCGAGGACTGCTTCAGGTCCCGGAAAGTAAAGTGCTGGCACGACTTCAATCCGAGTGATCATGTCAGTCGAGTCCGATCGGTGGCCTGGACGGCGCTCCAGCCGCGATGGCCAGCGCGATCCAGCCCACGAGCATGGCCACTCCGCCGATCGGGGTGATGGCGCCGAGCCATCGGAGGCCGGAAATCGACGAGGATGTAGAGACTTCCCGAGAAAATCAAGGAGCCCAGCAAGAACGACCAGCCCGACGTCTGGAGCGCGGCCCCGCTCCGGCCGGTCGCGGCCAGCAGGCCCACGGCCAGGATCGCCAGGGCGCAGTACATGTGATACTGCGCGGCGGTCTGAAACCTCGCCTCGAAATCGTGCGGCAGTCAGTCCTTCCGTCTGGCCGCCCAGCGACTGGAATCGCTCCTTCAGGCCGTGCGCGCCGAAGCGCGCCCATCGACACGGCCAGAAACCCCCAGATCGCGCCGATCCTGATCCAGAATCCTGCACTCATCGTTCGGTACTGTCCCTTCCGACTTGCCGTGCTTGGACAGAATGAAACCAGGGTCCCCACTATCCAGATCATGGCCGAGTGCGATCTGAGTTCGATGCAAGAATCCACCGAGCGACCGGGAGGAACCTCAATGCACGACCCCGCCGATCATCGGGGCGGCCTGCGTGCCGCAAGACGAGGGCGCGGACCTCGGCGGCAAGGAACAACGAGCCGGTGACGCAGATGAGTTCATCGGGGGCCGTCAGTCGCCGGGCCAGTTCCAGGGCCTCCGCCGGATGTTCGGTGGTCCGGATCGTCTGCCCGGTCAGCATCAACCCGGCGGCCGCGATCGTCTCGGTGGGCATGGATCTCGGGTTCTCGAGGTATCGCGTGGCGATCACTTCATCGAACCAGGGCAACAGGGCGAGGAGCTGGCCGCGGAGGTCCTTCTCGCGGGTCGTGCCGAAGACCAGGGTCCGCCGGGTGAGGGGGAAACACATGCGGAGGGTCTCGACCAGGGCGACCGCCGACGCCGCGTTGTGCGCTCCGTCGATGACGAGGCAGGGCCGTTGACCGAGGATCTCGACCCGTGCCGGCCACTTCAGCGCGGCGAACCCGCGAACGACGTCGTCTCGGTTGACGGTGAGGCTCGGCCGCTCCTCGGCCAGTACGTCGAACCCCGCCATCGCGACCGCCGCATTATGCGCCTGGTGAGGTCCCGAGCAGCGGGAGGCTGAAGCGTCCCCCAATCGGTCCGCCAGGTCCGCACCGCGACCCGGCACGGCGTGGGCCGGATCAAGGGAGTTCGGGCGGGATGACGTCGAACGCGAAGTCGGTTCCCAGCTCATGGAGGCGGCATCGGCGCTGGGAGGCCACGCGACGGATCGACTGCCGCGCCTCGCCGCTGTCCACCCCGCTCACCGCCGGACGCCCGCGCTTGAGGATTCCGGCCTTCTCCGTCGCGATCAACCCCAGCGTGTTGCCCAGTTGCCGCGTGTGGTCGAACGAGATGCTGGTGATGATCGAGAGCACGGGATGGACGACGTTCGTCGAATCGAGCCGCCCACCCATGCCGACCTCGAGCACAACCGCCCCGACGCCTGCGCCGGGCGAAATGGAGCAGGCCCATCGCCGTGGTGATCTCGAAGAACGTCGAGCGGCGATCGCCGTGCAGGGGGTCTTCGATCTCGAGCCGCTCGGCGGCCTCTCGCACGTCATCGACGAGGTCTGACCAGCTCGGCCGCGGAGGCGGGCTCTCCATCGATGGTGAACCGCTCCTCCAGATGATGCAAGTGGGGCGAGCAGTACAGCCCGGTGCGCACGCCCGACGCCGTCAGCGCCGGCGGCGATCATCACCGCCGTCGAGCCCTTCCCCTTGGTCCCGGCGATGTGGATGATCGGCAACCCGGCCTGCGGATCGCCCAGCCGACTGGAGCAGGCGCCGCATCCGCCCGAGCGTCAGATCGGCCGGGACTCTGGGCATCCCCTGCCACTCGTAGTTCAAGCGGTTATGAAGGTAGTCAAGGCGTTCTTGATAGTCGGACGTCATGGCGTGTGGTTCGTGGCCGACTCCTTGGGGTCGATAGCCGAGCTCGATGACAAAGGGAGAGGGCCGGGCTCTGGCTGGGCTCGCTCGCGTGCGGACCCCGGTCCTGAGTCTCGCCCACAACGGCCGCACTGGTCCCGGCCCGATGATTCAGCCTCGCTATTGGCGTCGGGATCGTCGATAGGCTGATTAACTCCTGGATCCGCGAGCAGAGGTCCGTGAGCGAGAGGTCCTTGGTCCAGTAGTCATCGACGCCCAGGGCAAAACCCTCCAGCCGTGTATCCGCGTCGCTGAGGTTGGAGAGCACGATGACTTTCAGACCGATGGCCGCCGAGGTCCTGCCCAGATGCTCCAGAACCTCCAGACCGTTCAGGATGGGCATCCAGATGTCCAGCAGCAAGAGTCCTGGCGAATGCCTTGTCACCAGGGCGATGGCCTCGCCTCCGTCGCACGCCTCCAGGACGACGTGACCCTCACGGCGCAGGCACTCGGCGTACAACGCCCGCAGGTCGGCGTCGTCTTCCGCCAACACGATCGTCGTCGAGACCTTCGCAACGCTCGCGCCGATGCTTGCATGACTTGTGCCGCAGTAGCCGGAGTTCCCACGAGATATCCCAACCCAAGAGCGCCCGAGAACGGCTTCAGCATAACCTGGAGCCCGATCGGTCCGCCATGCCAGTCGGCAACCACCAAGCCGCGCCGCTTTAGGAACTCGGAGCTCTGCTCGAGCTCGCCGACGGCAACGCCTCGGAGTCGCCCACGGCGACGGTTTGGTCTTTGGATCGGTTGAGAATTGCCCCATCGCGGATCGTTGCGCTCGGTTGCACCCAGTAGCGACGTTTCAACGAGTCGCGATCGCCGATCTCCCGGGCCAGAACTGAGTTGGAGGCATCGCCCACCGCGGATCGTGGCACTGATGTGCGCTCGATAGGTCACTTTTCGCCGGGGTCGCGTCACCGATCTCCCGGGCCAGAACTGAGTTAGCGGCGAGCGCCGAATCGGGTCGGACGGATGAGAAAAGAGACCGGCCCGATCGGTTTCTTGACAGGTCGCTCGTCATCGGCCGCTGGCCCCTTGGGAAGTGATTGCGCGCGATCCCTATTATTAGTATGCCGCAGGTTTGGAATTTCATTAATGCATCGAGCCGCGGTATCCGGGCCGCCGCGCTCCCTAACTCTCGTCTATAAAGGCAGATAAAAATTTTGAAGCAAGATATTCTTCATGCATCCAGATCACCATGCGGAGCCGAAATCCGTCAGGATTGGAAACTGGAATCTGGGTCACGGATGCGCCTCCTGTTGGGAGAATGCTGGCAGTTCCCGTTTCAGGTCGTCGGGAAGAGGAACCCGAACGACCTGTCGCGGCCACAATTCCAAGGGGGGTGCGGCAATGAGGCTCTTGGGCAATTGGATCGAGCGCAAATCGTCGTGCAGGTAGTGTCGCCAGCCACAGTGCAGCGCATCGCACGACTGGCGGATCCCGGGACCGCATTCTTTCCAATGACAGGTGCGTCCCAGATAGTTTCCCTCGGGGTCGGCCAGAAAGATGTCACCGCCCCGGTTGCGGCTCTGCGTACGACCCTGAAGCCTCCGTCCCAGCCGAGCGAGCGGCTCCAAGTCGGCGTCCTCGGTCACAGTCACCAGCAGGTCCGCGTCCTTCGGTTCGGGTTTCTCGGTCGTAAGCGAGCCGATCAGGGCGATCCGGACGACGCCTGGGATTCGGCAGGCATCCGTCACGAAGGCGCGGACTTCCGCGACGAAAAAAGCACGGATGGACGGATCGATGGCAGTGCGGACCATGGTGTTCGTGTCCCTCCAATGCCCATCATACGAGCCGGCGGAATTTTCCTCACCATGCTCGCGCTCGATCCTCGCGTCATTCCTGTCTGACGGCCATCTCGCGGAGGAATTCGAGAGCTTCCTCCAGCTCGCAGACGGCCGCGCCTCGGACCCGGCCCCGGCGATCGAGCTCGTTCAGGAGCATCAGGTCGTCGTAATACTCCGACTCCTGGATTCGTGCGCGGGCCTTGACGCCGAGTGTCCCCGCGCGGAGGGCCTGTACCTCCATGTGATGTTCGATCAGCCAGGCGGTACGTTCGGTGATCGCTCCCTCCAGGGCCTGAAGGGCGGCCTCGACGTGGTCCGACGGGTCGATGGCCTTGCCCACGTCGTGCAAGAGCGCCGCCAGGAGGAATTCCTCGTCGTACGGCCGCTCCTCACGCGCCAGCTCGAACACCTGAAGGCTGTGATACAGAGCATCCCCCTCCGGGTGATACTTGGGACTCTGCTTGACCCCCTCCAGAGGCTCGAGCAACATCCGGAAGAGAAGGAACGGGTCGATCCGGTCCTCCATGCTCTCGACCTCGGCCTCGAGATCGATCTCGGGGTACTCCTCGCGCAGCAGCGCCTCCAGCTCGGCGATCGACGACCGCTCGATCGCCTTGCCCGTGATCGAGCTCTTGAAGACGTAATGGGCCTTGTCCTCGGGGTAGAGCGTCAGCTCGAAACTATTCCGGTCGTAGACGTGGATGTGGGTGAAGAACCGCTCTTCATCGTGCTTGACGATCCGCTTGTGCTCGACGTCGTATTGGAGCGCCAGCTCGTCGAGGATGTCGGTCACCAGGGCGAGGCTCTCGCAAAACAGGTGAATGTCGATGTCGGAGCCCTTGCGGACGTGACCGGTCCGGACGCTGCCGATGAGCCGGGGCCGGAATCGTGCCAGGAGGCGCATGAACCGGAGGGCGTCGAGCCGCATGTCGCGCAGGGTCTCCAGGCGCTTGGGGCCCTCGTGCATCCGGGCCATCGCCTGGATCTCGTCGCGGATCTCCTTGTTACTGGGCAGGTCGCCGGGACGGTGGCGATACTCGACGCCGAGCTGGCGGGCAGCCTTGCGCTTGGCGGTGAAATACTCGGTCTCGGTCCGGTGATACATCAACTGAGCGGCCAGAAACGCGATCTGTGCCGGAGACGTTCGTCAGCCATGTGAGGAGGTGCGCCGATTTCAGCCCATCGAGGCGGCGCGGGGCGAAGTGGGTCGAAAATACGACCTGAAGGTGCGATCCGGAATCATGCCCGGATCGGCATCGCAGTGTGTGTGAGAATCACTTTCTCAACCATATCCCGAGCGACGGGCTCGGTCAAGACGAACGACAGCTCGTGCAATCTCAGGACTCCGGCGGCGGCCACCAGGCGATCGCCAATGCGGCGGCCAGGAGCAGTGTCTTGCCGGTCGCGTCGCCCTCGAGCTCCGACGCGGCATCGATGTCGTAGCTCCCGGGCGAGGTCTGTGTCCGGACGATCCGGCCCGCCTCTCGATCACCCTTGAGGAGAAAGCGGTAGGCGCGGCCCGAGGTCTCGACGACCCGACCGAATCGAGGGCGATGGGTGATGTCCCTGCCATCATCCATCAATCCCCTCAGATCGATGATCTCGAAGCCCCCCCGAATCGTCGTCTTGAAATGGCTCTTGAAATGGGCGATCAATCCACCCAACCCGTCGTAAACCCGCCGGCTGTCGTACATCAAGCCGGACGATTTCCGGAGCGTGAAGGCGACCTTGCCGTCGTCGGAGCGTCGGACGATGAGGCGTGGTCGCGGTCTCTTGGACTGAGAGCGTCCGAACCCCAGGATCGCCCCGATCAACCAACCGCAAATCCAGACCGCGAAGAATAACCAGACGAAAACCCTGAAGCGAAAGAGGAAATCCCCGATGGCACCGATCGGGCCCCTCTTGTCGGGCTCCTTCGCCTCCAGGCAGACAATCTCTGGATCGGTAACGGCGACCAACCGCCCGGTTTCCGAATCGAAGAAATCGAAGAGGCCCGAGGCCGTTTGACGCTCTTTGAGCCTGAACCTCGATAGCTGTAGCACCTTGCGTCCCAAGCTTTCCGTTCAGACTCGATCCCTTTATGCCCGATCCGCCCGGACAGCCCGCGGCGCCGCCCACTTCAGGACCCGGCGGGACGACGTCGGGAACAGAGCGCTCCTCGAGAACGGGTGTCAATCCGATCGCCCCAAGTTCTTCTCCAGATCGCGGGAAGGCTTGAAGATCCACGTCGTGCCGGCCTTACGTTTCTGCAACAGCCCTCGACGTGCGAGATCCATCAGGTCGCTCCGCGCCGTATCGATAACGACATTATGGCTATTGCGATGAGACTCGATCGTGTATCGGTGCCCCGAGTGTCGCAACGCATGGCCGATCAGCTCGCGTTGTCGATAGTTGAGAGTCGTGAGCCCTGGGAGTTCCTGCTGGTCGTCGCTCAGTTGCCTCGTTCGGCGATCAACGTACGCATACAGTTCATCAATCGCCCTCCGAATGACCTCCGCGTGGTAGACCAAGAAGTAGGTCAGGTCGTTCTCGTCGGTCTCGGTGTCGAGGAAGGCTCGCCCATATTGGACCGGGGCCTTCGAAATCATGCGGGATATACTGATATATTCGAAAAGCCAATATCCGTGTCTCAGCATGGACCAGTAGAAGAGTGCCCGCGCGGTCCTGCCATTTCCCTCGACGAAGGGGTGGTCATAAGCCAGCCAGAAATGAAGAATCATCGACCTCACGATCGGGTGAATGAATCCCTCCGGTGTGACGCCGTTGGCGAAATCGCACATTTTATCCAGGCGTCGTTCCAATTCCCGGGCGGGCGGGGGGACATGGAAGAGCACTCCATGGTCGTCACCGACCACCATGTCCTCGCCCGGTCCACGGAAGCGTCCCGCCGCTGATGGATCATCTCGGGTCCCATCGATCACCATCTTGTGGATTCCGCGGAGCAGGTCCCGCGTCATCTCCTGGTCCTTCAACTCGAGGATGGACATCATCGTCCGATAATTGTTGCAGATCATCCGTTCGCCACGATCCCGCGGCTGCCGGCCATCCCGGATCATCTCCTTGGCGATCTCCCTCGCAGTCGATGCCCCTGCGAGCTGACTCGACGCAATCGATTCCTCGATCAGCGCGTGCACGAGGTAACTGTCGCGAGTCTTTGCATTGGTCAAGGGCGCAGGCTGCTGGACGGCGCCTTCGAGCCAGAGAATCCATGTGATGGAGGCATTCTGGTAGAGGATCGGCCAGACTGTACTTGAAAGACAATCCCAGGTTGTCCTCCAGCGTGACGCTTCGCGACAGGGCGAGACGCCGAATCTGGATGCATACCACCACGTCTCGTGATCGAGGCCCTCAGGCGGAGTCAAGTCTCGGAGCCGGTCCCGATGGAGATAGTCGCCGTTGACAGTCGGTTCCGGGACGCGACTCAAGAGGTCGAGAACTGAGGTCCGATCCTCAACTCGTTTTCTCAACTCGCTTTCTGGCGGAGGTCTCCGTGGCATCCTGACAAATGTCCTCCGACCAACGCCCAAATACCAATTCCATACGAACGTACACAGAATTAGTATATGCAACGAAACTCTCGTAGGTAATACGATTTACGATGAGAAGGTCATCTCATGACTCCATAGAGCCACGTTTGCTGGCCAGCATACCTACATCAAGTCAACTTTTCGTCATGGGCTATTTTCGCTCGCATCATCTCGCGAAACTTCCGCTTCGAGCCCGCGTAGGGAAGGAGCTGGAAACCGTTGCGCCAGTGCCAGAGCATGCTCGAGTCGTTACCGAGGATGAACGAGCTGACGATCTCGGTGTAGCCCAGCTCGAGCAGGCTCCGGGAGGCAAGGGCCAGGAGCGCAGTCCCGACGCCGTAGCCAGCGTGCATCGGGCCGACGAAGATCCAGGTCAGGTGAGCATGGCCCAGGCGCCGCTCGACGCAGTCCGATGGCGGCGGCGTTTTCCAGCGGAGGCTCCAGAAATCGTCGAGGTTGACCGGGGGAACCAACGTGACCAGGATGGCACCGATGGGATGTTGACGCCCCTCTCTCCAAGCGACGTGGCAGGCCGGTTGAATGATCGGCCCATCGCCTCCCTCACGTGTGAATTTCAAGCAATCCCGCGCCGCCTCGAGACGACGCCGATCGCTCAGGCTGGCGAACGGCTGGACCCGGCGAAAGGACCCGGCAAAGGGCCGCGAGAGTAGCGGCCAATCGCGGTCCTCCAGCGGGCGAAAGGTCACGGATTCCTGGGCGTCAACTTCACCGGGCTGCTCCCCTTCCCGACCGTGAAGATCCAGCCGCGCATGATAGAACTTCGGACGAGGGCGACAGCCAGGCGGTCTTGTCGAAAGTATTCATACTTGTAAGCGGGATTCTCCGGCAGCCGATGGAATTGCCTCCAGCTCAGCGGCAACTTGATGACCGAGAACCAGTGGTCGAGCATGGGCCATCCGGATCGAATCCATGACGCGATGATCGACGGGCCGGCACGAGCGGCACCCAGGACCCTTATTGGACCAACCTTGACCGATCCCGGCCAGATCCCTCCGCCCCTTTTTCCTCTGCGCTGTGCAATCCCTCGAAGGGCTGCTCTCGTGCGCTTAACTGAGGGGTTGCGCAGGCAATGACCGCAGGGATCTGATCCGAGCCCGAAGCGTCCGCTCGTGCATTCCGGCAGGGACGATCCATGCACGAGCGGACGCTTCGGGCTGGGATGGCGACCGGTGGGTGGAACCCCCCCGAGACCACCGACAGCGCCGCGAGACTGCCTGCCCATACCAGCCCGACGCGCCAGCGAGGGTCTTTCGCATTGTGTGACAAGGACTTACGGTGACCCTCGCTGGCGCGTCGGGCTGGTATGGCCACGATCGCCTCTCGGGTAAGTTAATTCCCGCCGGTCGCCTATGAGCAACCCCAGCGTTCAGCGCTCGAACCGCCGGATTCCGCTCAAGATCGCGGGGCTGCGAGCCGATGAACGTCAAGAGGTAGCTCGAAATCGCATCGCCGAGAACGGCGACATCTTATAGGATGACGACGCGCCTTGCCGATGGTTGGGTTGTCGGGACAAAGAGCCGGAGCAGGATTCCGGCATCGGTCAGGGAAATCGGGGCAGCCCTAGGATGGGGAGATCGGGACCAATGACGCACCGAGGGGGGGCGGTCTGGACCGAGCGCTTATTCTTGGCATTGATCTTGGCGAGCCTGGCCGGGACCCTCAACCTCGTCCTGACCATGCATCGTCGCGTGGCAACTTCGAATTCGACTTCCGTCCTCCCACTTCACGAGCTTTCCCCGTCAGCGTCCGTTCCCGCCAACACCAACGACCGTCGAGACCGCTTCATCCTCTCCATCTCCCGCCAAGCCGGCCAAAGTCACTGCGGTCCCGCCTCAGCCGGCACCGCCGCCGGTCGCACCGGTGGAAGATCCCACGATCAAGGTGCTGGCTGGTCTGACTCGAGCGACGAGGGTGGAGATCGGGGCGGCTCAGGAGGCGGATCGGCGCACGGCGAAGCTGGAAACGGCAAGGAAGGCCGCGGTTGCCGAATCCGAGCGATGGAAACGGCGAGAGCTCCTGGTCAGGCAGCAGGTCGCCAAGCTGTCGCGACGAGCCGATCAGCTCGAACAGGCCGCCTCGGAACTGGACGTGGAACGCGACGTGCTGGCGCACGAGCGCGACGCACTCAAGGCCGCGCTCACCAGGGCGGGCCAGCGCTCGGGGAATTCCATCTTGCCTTACAAGGGACCCAATGGCACCTGGCGACGGCCGATCGTCATCGAGTGCGTCGGTAATGTCGCGAAGCTCCAGCCGCAAGGGCAGACGTTCTCGATGATGGAGCTCTCGCCACTGATCAGCCCCCGATCCAGCCCGGTCGTGCTGGCGATCGCCCGGGAGATGTTGCGGATCAATCAAGCCGGAACGCCGGACGGGTCGCCGGTCGTCCCTTACCTGGTCTTCCTGGTTCGCCCAAGCGGGATCCGTCCCTATTACGAGGTTCGTGCGCGACTGGAGCCGTTAGGGATCGCCTTCGGGTACGAGCTGGTCGAGCAAGAACTCGTCGTGGACATCCCCAATTACGACGACCTGACGACCTGGGACGGGCACCACACCGCTGGAGATGCCCGCCATCGCCTCCTCGAGTTGCGAAGCCGCGAACCGGCTGGCCCTCGACCTCCACGACGGATTCACGAGGAACTAACCGTAGCCCGGCATCGGCGGTCTTGCCGCCCGATGTTCCCGCGATGGCTGGCGATTCCGAGACGTCGGGCGCCTGGCCGTCGTCGCGCGATGGAGCGGGAACGACGGGGCCCGGCTCGAACCCCGGAAGTCGCAACCTGGCTCAAGGTGGCCGACCGGGGAACGGCCTGGGATGGGACTGGCTCCGAACCCGGTCCGATGCCGGGACGGCCGTCCGAGCGTCGAGGTCGCCCTGGAACGGAACCCCGGCCGGGGCGATCGGACTGACGGCGGGGGTGGTCCAGGATCTGACGAACAGCTCGCCCGACGATTTCGTCTGGCCGTCGAACTCGCGGAACGCGGGGTCCCGGGGCAACTCAGGCTCGAATCCCACCCGATCGGGAGTGGGTAGCGACTCCGGCCCGGGCGACGGGGCCGGTTCCTTCCCCACGTCGACAGGGTCGCTGGCCTCTGCCGCGGTCGGCCCTGGCGGACAAGGTTCGGGAGATGGGCCGCCGGTCGGGTCCCTCTCGTCCACGTCATCGGGCGGGGCTCGGGTCGGGGACGGGCACTCCGGGCAGAAGTATCGGGCGACCCGGCCGATTCGCCGGTTCCTCGACCGGTTCGATGACCGGGGGCCAGGGCGGAATCGTGTCGGGCACGGGAGGACCTCGCACCGCTCTCCGGCGGCCGTTCCGGGACGGGCCCCTACCAGGGCGGCTCATCCGGAGACTGCCGCGGGATCGGGAACGGAATTCGTCCCGGGCCCATCGGGATCGGTGTCCGGTTCCAGATCGATTTCAGGACGCGCCGGAACCAGCTTCGGCCCCGGCGGTCCGGATCCCCTGCCGGACCTGGAACCCGCCAGAGGACGGGGCGGAACCATCGCCTCCGGCGTCGGGCGGGCCACTATCGGGTTCAAGTTCATCCCACATTGCCGCGCCGGGAGACTCGGGACCTGGCGCGAACCCCGCGGGCGGGGGCCTGACCGCGCCCGGCGGCTCGCCCGACGCGGCAACCGATCCCGCCGCGGGAGGCCAACCGCAGGCGAATGGGATCGGCCCTCTCAGCGGTGGCCAGTCGCCGCCGAGCAATTCGGGTTCGCCAGCGTCAGATCCGGGCTTCGCTGCCTATCCCGCCGGAGTCTCTGCTCCGGGCGGAGCCGGCAACGTCCAGGAAACGCCGGATCGACTCCACCCACGGGCTCCGGCTCGCCATCCGGGGCGTCGGACCCATCCCCACCCCCGACCGCTGTCGCGGACTCGGTTCCATCGGGCAACCAGCCGTCGCTTCCCGGTCGAACGGGGCGAGCGGACTCCTGCGGGCTCCGGGTCGGGAACGGGCGAGCACGCCGCCGCTCTTCCGGATCAGCCCATCGTCGACGGCCTCCGGATCGAGCTCGGCCTCGGGCTCGGCGCCCCCTTGGGATTCCATGTCCCCGCCGAGTGGTTCGCAAAGCTCACCGAGCGACCTCGGATCGATGATGCCGAGCTGGTCGTCCTCGAGCGAATCCAGCAGTTCCAGCAGCTCGACGGGGGGCCAGCCGGGTAGCTCGGGGACTCCGGCGTCGTCCGTCGGGATGAGCCTGCCAAGCCTGAGCATGAATCCGGATCCCAACTCGGAGCCCGATGCCCTGAAAGAGTTTGCGGTTCCGTCGATCGCGTCGCCGGATCGCCCTCCCAGGGCAATCGACGTTCCGTTCGAGATTGTCGTGGTCTGTCGCCGGAATGACTTGCTGGTCCACCCGGGCGGCTATCGACTCACCACGCAAGCCCTGCGTGGAGGGGGCGGCGGAGGGAAGGGTGGTGCCGCAAGAAAGCGTGCTGAAGCAGGAGCTTCGCGCCATCGTGCGACGTCGGGCGAAGATCGACCCGCTGATCCGGCCCAAGCCGACGGTCAAGTTCCTGGTCGAGGCCGACGGTGGCACGACGTTCTGGATGGCCCGCCGGCAGCTCTTCTTCTCCGGCCTGGACTGGCCGATGTCGCTCCAGGTCGCGGGGCCCCAGAGCCGACACGTTTTCAATCGAGGAAACGTGGGATGCAGTCAACCGATAACGAAAACGGTGCGGGACGCTCCGGATCCGGAGCCGTCGAGGGCCCGGCAGGCTCTCGCGTCAGGGTGAGCCGGCCCGGAACGCCGCGGGGAACGGTCCCGGTGACGGGAATTCGCCGGCGTGCCTGCGCACAATTGGCGAGCGTGGTGGCCGGCATCCTGGCGATCACCGCCTACGTCCATCTTGGCCCGAATCCCGCGGACCGGGGCGCGACTCCGGCACCCCGCACGCCGAGCTGCCCCCACTCCCGCCCGATGGACCTGGCCCAGACCAGCCGACTGGACCGGCTGCGGCCGAGGTCGGGGACCCGCCGAGTCGACCGCGAATGCGAGCGTTGCCGCCGCACCGCCCGCTCCCACGCGGGGCCCGAGCTGGATCGGGCCAAGGTGGCCGCGGCGGAGTCGGCGCTGGACTCGGCAAGCCGGGATCGCGCCCGGGCGGATGGACGAGCGGCCGAGACGGCCCGCGCGCTGTCCCGAGCCGCCAACCAGGCCGCGCTCGACGCCCTCCGCGCACGGAAGCTGGCATTCCAGGTTCGCGATCCCTCGACGCGGATCGCCCAGGCCGCGGCGCGCGGCGGGTTCATTCGCGGCGAGCGCGAAAAGCTTGCGACCGAGGTCGCGACTCTGCGCAACATGCCGCGTCCGAAGTCCAAGTCCATCCTCAGCAAGAGCCCGGTCGCCCGGCCGGCCGCCGACGAGGAATTCCATTTCGAGCTCCGCCGCAACCGGATCAGCTTCATCGACCTCAATCAGCTCATGGAGAAGACCAAGGCGGACGCCAAGCTCCGCATCCGGATGTCGGATCGGTTCGGGGCCATCAGCCTCCAAGGTTGGGCCCGTCGGTGCGTTCTCACTCGCCTACGAGCTGGTTCCCGCGATGCCCAATAACGTCGAGGAGATGATGGGACGCCGGAACATCCGCCGCTTCGACTTGAAGGGCTGGGAGCTCATCCCCGAGTACGAAAACCGCGGCGAGGCTTACGAGGCGACCCAGAACCCGATCTCCGAATACACCCGAGCCCTCAACCGAATCAACCCGGAACGCGCCACCATCACGCTCTGGGTCTACCCGGACAGCTTCGCGCTCTATCGTCGCATCCGCAACGACCTGATCGAACGCGGCTTCAGCGTCGCGGCCCGCCCTCTGCCCGCGGGCCTGGCCATCCGTGGCAGCCCCATGGGCACGCAATCGGCGGCGCAGTAGGTGGCGTATAACCGGTAATCGATGGCGGGTCTTTTGCGCACTTAGCTGAATGGTGCTCATGGTGTCAGCTTTTCGCCCGAGCCAGGGCGACGCAACGTTGAGGACGTTACGGTGCGCACTCGGGATCCACAGTCGGAGATGGATGGCCTAACAGTTCGGACATGACCCCACGTGGCTCGCACTTCAATAATTCCTGGGCCATGATTTGTACCGAGGCTTTTGAGAAATCCGCGTCTACAAGGCGTGATGGGTGGCCGGCGGCTGCGGCCATGATCCTCCCGCAATTCTCCAAAATGGGCGGCATCGTCATAGGGACGCCGGATCACCGTGATATCAACAAAGTCGCCGTCGACCTGGTGTCCCCTCGCGGTCAGCGCATACGAGAGGTCTTCCCGGCCCTCGACCTCGAGGAATCGTCGCAATTCTTCGTATGATCGGACCGCTCGGGACTGAGACTGGCGTGGCCAGCTCCATCAGCGTCTGGGGTAACCAGAGGTGGATCGGTTCGGATCGCACGATGTTGCTCGAGCCGGAACGGCTGGCGGGTTCGAGCTCTTGAGCCTGTCGAGCCACATGGAAGGAAAGGCAGGTCAACCCCGCCCGCAACGAGGACAATCATCAGGAAGGACGTGTTGACCCAGCCTGGCCGAGATCGCCGCAGAGGTGGACCCGAGTTGAGGATCGGCCCTTCGGATCCCTCGAAATCATCACGATCGTCAGGGGCTTCGCGCGGCTCGGCATCCATTTTCTTGCCCTCGTTACGGGGAAGCAACATGGCAATAACCTTCAATGAGCCCGGCGTTAAACCGGATCCGTCCTCTTGATCCAATGCATTCCATTTTCCTTCAACCGCGCAAAAGCTCGCTGAAGGGACAACAAAAAAAGAGAATTCCTGTCCAGTCATCGCCCGCGCGCGGTTAGTTTGATGGGTGATATGAGATGAGAGGCTTCTACACGATGAAGCTGGCCGAACGGAATTGGATGGCCGAAGCTCCTGGGCATCGTCGCCAAGAATTGGACGTCTCGAATGACCCTTGATTCGAGCGAGACCGAGCGAATACTTCACCAGGCCGTACAAGGAGATGGGCAGGTGCTGAGGACGCTCCTGGCGCGGCACCGGAATCGGTTGCGCCGCATGGTCGCTCTCCGGCTGGATCGTCGGCTTCAAGGGCGGATCGACCCATCGTATGTGATCCAGCAAGCCTATCTGGAAGCCTCGGCCCGGCCGGCTGGCCGAGTACCAGCGTAACCCTGCGATGCCGTTCTTCTTGTGGCTCCGATTCCTCGCCGATCAGAAGTTGGTGACCTTGCACCGACATCATCTCGGCGTCCAAATGCGCGACCCGAGCCAGCAGGCTGCGCTGTATTAGGGTTCATTGCCCGAGGCGTCCTCGGCGGTCCTGGCCGCCCAGCTCCTGGGTCACGAGACCCCGTCCCAGCGAGGCGGCGATCCGCGGCGAGATGAAGGCCCGGGTGCAGGAGGCCCTCGACAGCATCGGCGCCCTCGATCGCGAAGTGCTGGCGCTGCGGCACTTCGAACAATTGAGCCGCGGCGAGATCGCACAGGTCTTGAACATCTCGGAGGCCGCCCCCGGCAAACGGTACATCCGGGCCCTGGAACGGCTCAAAGAGGTCCTGGTACGCTCACCCGGCGGACTGGAAGGGCTGCGGCCATGAGCACGGCATCCTCCGGATTCGATCCGGTCGAGGGCCTGGTCGAAGGATTCCGGGAGCGATACTGCCGGGACGATCATTCTCGAATCCCCGATCAGGATCCGATCCGGCGGCGACGGATCAATGCCAGGCCCACCACGGTGAAAAGCCCCAGGCCGCCACCGATCACCGACGACGGCTCGGGGACACTGCTCACAAAAGCGGTACCTGACCCGATGCCGTAAATCTGCTCCGAAAAGTTGTCAACCACGACACTTCCTCCATACATGCCTGGCATGAGGCGAGTAGTGTTGGAGTCATAAACCTGGGCGGTGACCAGACTCACAACAGTGCCGCTCGCGAAATCAATGTCAAACCCACCGCCGAAGAAGGTGGTGTAATAAGTGAGTCCTATGATTGTGTCGTTGACCGCGGAGCCGCCGAGCAAGTACGCGGCATAAGCGACCCCCGACGTGTAATCACCGAATTGATCGGTTGTCCCGGGCAAGGGGTCGGGCGCGACAAGAGAGAAAGACCAGGTCCCGTTCGGCGTACTCCACGCCGACAACGGAGCATCGGGATCCCATGTGCCCGAGCCCGAAATTTCGATCGACCCCGCGCTCGCGGCCGAGTGGACCATCGAGGCCAACGCCAGCGTAAGTAGCAATACAATTCGACACATTCTCAATTCACCTTTCCAGGGACCCCTGATCGAGGGTTTGGTTAACAACGCCACCATCGACGTTCGAGGAGCCGGCGGTGGGGGCACCCCCTCGACCTCCCCCGCCGGGACCTGGTCAACTCGACCCTGACCGTGACCGGCAACTTCAATGCGACATCTGGAATCGGACTGTGCCACGATGGCCAAATTTTTTCAGACGGGCGTGTCTCCGTGCGGGTTGAGCTCGTGGTCAGAGCCAGGCGCAGCGCGTAGGCCCAGTGGCGGTTTGCGGTGCGGACCGAGACCCCCATGACCGCGGCGGCCTGCTTGGTGGTGAGCCCCCCGAAATAGCGGAGCTTGACGATGTCGGCGGCGGCAGGTTCTTCGCCGGCGAGCCGGTCGAGGGCCTCGTCGAGAGCGAGCAGGTCGTGTGCGGCTCCGCCGCCGGCCGGCACGAGGCAGTCGAGGTCGAGGTCGACACGCCCGCGCCTGCCGCCGTGGCGGAGCCGCCGTTTGCGCTGGCGTTCTCGACGAGGATGCGGCGCATCGCCTCCGCCGCTGCGGCAAAGAAGTGGTTGCGACCGTCCCAGGGCTTCTCCGGATCGGACCCGACGACACGCAGATACGCCTCGTGGACCAAGGCGGTGGCCTGGAGCGTCTGTCCGGACGTCTCGAGGGCCAACCGGGCGCGGCGAGCTGCCGTAGCTCGTCGTAGACCAGCGGCAAGAGCTCCGCAGCCCCGCGGGGCTCGCCCCGCACGATCGCGTCTAGCGCCCGCGTCACAGCGGTGCTCGTGGGGTCGGGGTCTCTCGAAAATGTTGCCATGAATTCCCCACGGAATTGAGGTTGTAAACTCCGCCGCCGCCCCCCTTGGCCATCGATGCCCCCGCCGTCTCCGCCGGCGCTGATCGCCCGGTTGCGGGTGATTGTGTCTCCGGCGACACTGATGCTGGAGCCACTGTCTAGAGAGAGGCCCCCGCCGAAGTCGTTGGCGCCGGGCTTGAGCCTGAGAGCTTTCTCGGCTCAGCATCTGGTATCCTAACCCTTATGATCCACTGACTGAAGACGGAGGTGCCAACCGTGTCCAACGAACGACCTGTCGGTAATACGAAAGCGATCTTCGACGAAGCTGCGGAGATCGCGACACCTCGCGAGCGGGCGGCTTACCTGGATCGCGCCTGCGGAGGCGATCAAGACCTCCGGCGCAGGGTCGACACCCTGCTCCGGGCCTTGGACGCGGCCGGTGGCTTCCTCGAAGGACGATCCGACGCGAGCCACACCGCCGGCCCGGAAACGGCCGCGGAGGAGGCCACCACCTCCGTCTCCGGTCTCGGGCAGCCCGCCGACGATCCCACCTCCACCGACGAAGCGGCCGCTGACGAGACCGGAACCTACGGTTCGCAGCAGGCGACCGGATCGCCCTCCGCGGCCTATTCTCGAGGGGCCAGGATCGCTCATCGGCCGCTACAAGCTCCGCGAGGAAATCGGCGAGGGGGGCATGGGCATCGTCTATCTCGCCGAGCAGTCGCAGCCCGTCAAGCGACTCGTCGCGCTCAAGCTCATCCGGGCGGGGATGGACTCGAAGACCGTCCTCGCCCGCTTCGAGTCGGAGCGGCAGGCGCTGGCCCTGATGGAGCACCCGAACATCGCCAAGGTGCTCGATGCCGGCACGACTGACACCGGCCGGCCCTTCTTCGTCATGGAGCTGGTCAAGGGCATCCCGCTCACCGATTATTGCGACCAGCACCGACTCGGACTCCTCGAACGGCTCACGCTCTTCCGTCAGATCTGCTCGGCTGTGCAGCACGCGCCACCAGAAGGGGATCATCCACCGCGACTTGAAGCCATCGAACATCCTGGTAGAGAGCCACGATGGACACGCGGTGCCCAAAGTGATCGACTTCGGCCTCGCCAAGGCGACCGGCGGGCTACGGCTATCGGAGCATAGCCTGAATAGCGCCTTCGGGACGGTGGCCGGCACGCCGCTCTACATGGCACCCGAGCAGGCGTCGTTCAACGCGCTCGATATCGATACCCGGGCCGATATTTACGCCCTCGGCGTGATCCTCTACGAACTGCTTTCCGGCAGCACGCCGATTGACAGGGACACGTTCAAGAAGGCGGCCCTGGACGAGATGTTGCGATTGATCCGCGAATTCGAGCCGCCCACGCCGAGTAGCCGGATCAGCGCGTCGGGAGCTCGGGCGAGAATCGCGGCCATTCGCCAGACCGAGCCGGCCAGGCTAGGCCGTTTCGTCCGGGGCGAGCTCGACTGGATCGTGATGAAAGCGCTCTCCAAGGAACGGCAGCGGCGGTACGAGTCGCCGATCGCCTTTGCCCAAGACATCGAGCGATTCCTGAACCACGAGCCGGTCAGTGCTGGCCCACCGTCGGCGGCCTATCGGTTCAAGAAATTCGTGCGGCGGCACCGGGTGCCGGCGGTCGCGGCATCGATCGTGTTGCTGACCTTGATCGTCGGCATCGTCGGGACGACGTTCGGTCTGATCGAGGCCAATCGGCAAGAAGGAATTGCCGACGTCCAACGGGAAAAGGCCCAGGAGCGACTGGCCGAGATCGAGAAGATCAACGGACGGCTCTCCGAGTCGGTGCAACGCGAGACGAGAGCCAACGCCAATCTGACGGCGGCCAATTCCCTGGTGGAGGCCCGGTTCAATCTGGCGATGGAGGCGATCCAGATGTTTCACACGGGAGTCTCGAAGGACGTCCTGCTCAAGAACGACAACCTCAAGCCCGTGCGCGACAGGCTGCTGAACGACGCGGCCGGGTTCTACAAGCGCCTCGAAGGCCTTCTTTCGTCGCAAGCCGACCGGAAGTCGCGTCGGGCGTTGGCGCAGGCGTACGGGCAGATGGGCGACCTGGCCAGAGATATCGGTGCGACGGACCGGGCCGTCGCCAGCTACCGACACGCCTTGGAGGTGATTCTTGAGCTGGCCGAAGGGGCGGAGGCCGACGATGATGCGGAGGCCGGCGACGATGTGAAGTACCGGACCGGATTCACCCTGACAAACCTGGGCAATCTCCTGAGAGAAACCGGTCGAAAGGACGAGGCACGGACTGCGTTCGAGGAATCTCGAAGGCTCCTGGAGGGCCTGACCCGTGCCCACCCCAACGTCACCCGGTTCCAGGACTCTCTTGCAACAAATTACAACAACATCGGCAATCTCCTGCATGAGACCGGCAAGGCGCGAGAGGCGTTGGAGTCGCACGGTATGGCGCGGTCGATCTGGCAGAAGCTGGTCGAAGCCGAACCCAACAACGCCGCGTTCCAGACTGGCTTGGCGATGGGCTTCCACAACATCGGCCACCTGTTGAAAGAGGCGGGCAATTGGCGCGAGGCGTTGGCGTCGTACCAGTCGGAGCGGATGATCTTCCAGAGGTTGGTTGACGCCAATCCGGCCGATGCTCAGAACCAGATTGGCCTCGCGAGGGCCCACCTCAACGTCGGCATCACACTCAGTGAGACCGGCAGGCGCGGAGAGGCTCTAGTGTCGTACCAGGCGGAGCAGGCGATCTTCCAGAGGCTGGCTGACGCCAACCGCGCCGTCACTCGCTACCAGTTCGAACTCGCATTGAGCCACTTCAGCATCGGCGGCGTGCTGCGTGCGACCGGCAGGCCGGGCATGGCGCTGGCCTCCTACGAATCGGCGCGGACGCTCCTTCAGAGGCTGGTGGTCGACAATCCGACATTCACGGATTTCCAGCGCGCCCTGGGGTCTTGTCACGGCGACATCGCGGAATTGCAGGGCCTGACAGGCAAACTTAAAGAGGCACTCGACTCGTACAAGGCGGCGCGAGCGATCCAGCAGAAGCTGGTCGACGACAACCCCGCCATCAGAAAGTTCCAAAGTTCGCTGGCGAGCACCCACATCGGAATGAGCACGCTGCTGAAAAAGACTGGCAAGCCGGAAGAAGCACTGCTATCGAACCGGGCGGCGCGTGCGATCATGCAGAAGCTGGTCGACGCCAACCCGGCCGACACGTCGTTTCAGGGGCGACTGGCGGATTACGACATGCTCATCGGTACCGTGTTGAGTGAAATCGGCAAGTCGGAAGAAGCCCTGGCGTCGTACCAGTCGGCGCGGGCGCTCCAGCAGAAGCTGGCCGAGGCCAACCCCACTGTCACTGATTTCCAGTCCGGACTGGCGATTTGCCTCACCCAGACCGGCATCCTCTTGAAGGAGCTTGGCAAGCTGGAAGAGGCGCTGGCGACCTGCAAGGCGGCTCGGGCGATCAAGCAGGCCCTGTTCGACGCCAATCCTACCGGACTCTTCGAGCAGATCAATCTGGCAAACGTCGATCTCGAAACCGGAGACATCCTCCGGCTGATTGGCCAGTCGGTCGAGGCCCGAGCGTCGTTCGAGAGGGCGCTCGCGATCATCGAGAGGCTGAATAAGGCCCAGCCCACCTTTTTCGATCATTCCGTAGTGTACCAGGTGTTCGGTCTGAAGGGTCTCGGGGCCACCCAGCAAACGGCCAACCAGACTGTCGACGCGGTGGCGAGCTGGCGAAGTGCCATCGCGAAGGCCGAGCGGCTTCGATCGCCCTCGAATGAGCTTCTTCTCTACCTGGCCGGTTGCCACGCCCGGCTCGGAGCTATCGCCGGTATGCCGGGATCGGGTTTGTCGGCTGCCGAGGGCCAGGCCGAGCGCCACCGCGCGATCGTGAGGCTCCGACAGGCGCTCGCCGGTGGCTACCGTAACGTGAATAGCATGAAACGCGACCTGGACCTCGAATCGCTTCGCGCGAGCCCGACTTTCAATCGCTCATCCTGGACCTCGAATTCCCGGATGAGCCGTTTTCGACCAACACCGAAACCATTGCCGCTGGCATCCCTGCCGGTGCATCGTCCCCGAAATCCCCGAACGAAAAGAAATGAACATGCCCCCTGTCCGACGGAGGCTTCTGAGGCGGGTCACGTCTCCGAAGCCTCCGAAGCCTCCGGGAAACCTGCCATTGCCTCGTCAGGAATTCACCAGGTAGTGTTTCGCCATCGTCTGAGTTAACTTGAGAGCCGTTAGTTCTACAGCGGAAGGAATTCTCGTGTTCACGGGAAGCCACGGGCGGCCTGAAGGGCCGTAGGAGCCCAGCCCGGGGTGAAACCCCGGGGACCGGGATGGCCGGCCCCTCTGCGGTGCACCCTGAAGGGGTGCAGGAGCGGATGCCACCTGCGGCCCTTCAGGCCGCGGGAGGATGGGGGTGGCCGTTTGTTCCCGGGGTTTCACCCCGGGCTTTGCTCCCGCGGCCCTTCAGGCCGCCAGGAACCTCTGGTCAACACGAAATCTCTTTCCGCTGTAGAATTAGGCACCCCATAGCTAAAGCTAGGGGCTTGTAAGTAGCCTCCCCAGGGTTTTTCGCTCCCCTAGCTCAACGGCTCCTACAAGAGGCCGCCTGACACCATCCGTGTTCGGCCCTGTCACAAGTCCACCTGCTATCAACCGTTTGCCCAGAGTCGCTTGAGCCGCGATTCGTCGCAGCAAGGCCCACAACGAGAGCCAAGGGACATGCCGGACATGGCGTCAGTATTCGATCCTCGTCCCCGGCAGGAATCCCTGGAGCTTCTTGACCCCGGCACCGGTAACATTGATTCGATGAAGGCTCAGGAAGCCGAGCTTGTTGAGGTTCTCGAGGTGGTCAAGCCCGGCGTCGGTGACCTTTGAATAATCCAGGGTTAGGTAACGGAGCTGGGTCAAGTCCTCCAGGTTTCGGAGGCCGGCATCTGTGACCTTGGTCAGGCTAAGATTGAGGGTTTGAAGTGAAGTCAAGCCTCGAAGATTCGAGAGGCCAGCGTCGGTGACGCGGGTTCGATACAAATCGAGACTCTTGAGGCCGGTCAATCCCCTGAGATGAACCAGACCGTCATCGTTGAACCAGGTACTCTCAGTCAACGACAACTCCTGGAGTTTGGTTAGCCGGCTCAGGTGGGCCAATCCCGCATTGTTGACCTTGGTGAAGGATAGGTCGAGCCTCTGGAGATTAGTTAAACCGCTCAGGTGAGCCAATCCTGCGCCGTTGATGTCCTTTCCAGCCAGCTTGAGATACTCCAGGCTGGTAAGACCTTCAAGGTGAGTGAGGTCCGAATCGGTCAGCTCGCTGCTTAACAACGACAAGTATTTGAGCTCCTTCATCCCCGCGAGTTGGGCCAGGACGGTGTCGATCTCGCCAATACCGCTCAAGCTGAGATACTGGAGATGGGTGAGCCGATTGAGGTGAGCCAACCGAACATGGACGCTATCGGGCCGGTTCGAAGACAATTGAGTGAGATCAAGCCACTCCAGTCGGGTGAGGTTCCCGACATGAACCAGCGCATCGTCGGCCGTCCGCTCGATGAGGCTAACCGAGGTAACATGGCCGAAGTAATCGACTCCGATTGCCTTGACTAGCCACTCCGGCCAATTCGGTTTTCCATCGATGACGATGCCATCCTGCCATTCCCAGTTATAGCAGACTTTGCCGCCGGCTCGTTCGATCGCGGCCACCGCCTCCGCTGAACCCGCGCCTGGTTGCCAATCCAACCCAACCCCAAGGCCAGCAAGAGGATCAGGCCCAGCATCGCCCGGACGCTCAGTCGCAAGTATCGTCGAGCCAGACGAAGCAACAGGGGACATTCAACGAGTGGACCTTGGGTCGTCATGGGGCCGCCTCGGCGAACAAGGAAGCGTTCTGCGGTCGCTTGAATCGGGTCACCGACTCATCGTAATCGCCTTTGTTTGTGAGGTCGAGATTCGGTCTGGGCCGAGCCGAACTGTTCGCTCTCCTCTCACGAGAGTAAGAGAGCATCGCCGAATCGCCAGCAAATCCGTTCGAACCCCGGTTCCGAAGTTTGCGTCCGAGGCAGGGATGCGGGGAAAGGTCGGATGCCATGGTTTTCACAGCGAATTCGACTTGCCCTTACACCTACTATGGTTTATTCGGAGTGTGAAACGACCGCAGTCGTGGTCGTGTGTTGCAACAGCGGGGAGTCACATGTCGACAATCGGGGGCGGCGAGGAAGAACCAACAAGCGGGACGGCCGAGGTTCCAGGCCGGCAAGACGAGGCGGATTATCGCGCGTATGTCTATGTTGCCATGATGGTTGTCTTCGGGATCGACCACAGCGGCGGCCGCCCGGTACATCGTGCGGCGACCTACCCGTCGCCTGGGTTCCCGTCGTGAGGTTCGGGGTCGCAGGGATCTGTCTGCTGGCGGTGGTGCGCGATCTCGGCGTCCTGGCGCGGATCTTTCGCAAGGATTGGCTGCTCTTGCTGACCGGAGCGGCGCTGTGCGTGCCGGTGAACCAGGGGTTCTTCCTCAACGCGGCGCGATTGGGCCCGACCTCACACGTCGGGCTCTTCTATGCGACCTGTCCCTTGGTCGTCCTGCTGCTGGCCTGGGCGATGCGGCTGGAGACGGCCGGACCTCGGCCGGCTCTGGGGCGTGCTGGCGAGCGTCCTGGGCGTGATCATCATCGGGGTGGGCACCGCCTGGCATGGCGGCGGTTCGCACGCGGAGACCCGGGCCGTCGCGATGGCCGACATCCTGCTCATCGGCGCAGTCCTCTCCTGGGGTGGTTACCTGACGGTCAGCAAGCCGCTGATCATGCGCCATGGTTCGCTGCCCGTCCTGACGGCGACCTTCCTGGCCGGCTCCCTCCTCGACGTGCCGTTCGCTCTGATCGCCTCGCCCCATATACCTTCGCTATCCCAGGTTACTACACCGGCATGGATCGCCCTGGCGTTCCTCACGCTCTTCATTACCCCGGTGAACCTCGCGTGCCAGAACCTCGCCCTGCGCCGGCTCGACGCGAGCCAGGTGGCCAATTTCAGCAATGTCTCGCCGATCCTGACGGTCGTCTGGGGTGCCTGGCTTTTCGGAGAGGCACTCACGCCCAGCCTTTTGTTCGGCGGCGCCTTGACGCTCGCGGGCGTTTTCTGGACAGCCGCTCGTCGGTGGCCCGTGGTCCGTGGTCGGTGGTCAGAAAGAGCAAGCTCGACACTCCTCAGTTTTGCAAGGTGGTCTCCTCCGTTTCGACCGGCAGTTAAGGAGAATGAGAGGAACGCCTGGATGGTGTCTTCCCCGGCCTCCCGGACCAATAACCACCGGCCACTGACCACGGCTCCCCGCAGGGGAGCGCTGGCCGTCTACGTGACGAGTCATGGGTTTGGCCATCTGAACCGGACCGCCGCCGTCCTGAACCGGATTCCGCCCGGGGTCCGGGTGTCGATCCGGTCGCACCCGAACCTTTTCGACCACTGGGGCCAGCGTGTGACCCGTCCGATCGAGCTGGGGGCGTACGTATCGGACGCGGGGGCGGTGAATCCGCCAGGCGACAGTGCGGCGACCGACGGACCGGCGACCCTCAAGCTGGCGGCCCAGGTCCATGCCGAGGCGATGGCGCGGCTGGACGATGAGGTGGACTGGCTGCGCGACGCAGGAGATTGCCGCGGTCCTCTGTGATGCGCCGGCGGTCCCCCTGGTGGCCGCCCGACGCGCGGGGACTTCCGGATTCTTGATGTCCAACTTCACCTGGGCGGACATCTACGCCCCCCATGCCCGGCGGGTGGGCGGTGAGGCGCCCGACTGATCTCCGAGCTGCGCACGGCTTACCGACATGCCACGGCCCTGTTCCGGATTCAGCCGGCACTGCGGATGGACTGGCTGAAGCCGTCGATCGACGTCGGCATGGTTGCCAACCAGGGACGTAACCGCCGCGCCGAGCTGGTCCGCCACCTCGGCCTGACGCGACGCGAGCGCCTGGTTTACCTCTACATCGGCCGATACGGTCAGAGCGACCTGGACTGGTCCCGGCTCGATCGATGCGCCCGGGCGCGGAATCCACTTCGTCAGCTACGATCCCGTGCCGGACGGCCAGCCGGACAACCTGCACATCATCCCGTCGCCGGACTGGCCCGGCGGCGATCTGATCGCCTCGTGCGATGCCGTCGTCGCCAAGGCCGGCTATGGCACGGCGTGCGAGGCGATGGCCAGCGGCACGCCGATGATATATCCTCCGCGTAGGGGATTCGCCGAGTTCCGCTCGCTGGACCGTGCCCTGCGCGACTGGGACGGCGGGGTGCCGATCTCCTCGAGCGACTTCCAGGGCCTCCGGCTGGACCAGGCGTTGGACCGGGCATTCCAGATCAAGCCCGGCCCGCCACCGTTTCCCGCCGACGGCGCCGCGCGAATCGCCCGGTATCTGACGAAGCTTTGCCGAAACCCCGCGAAGACGCCCAGCCCCCCGGAGACACTCCCATGAAGCTCGTGATACATCCGGCCGTCGATCCCGAACGGTTCCGCGCCCTTCAAGCGGCTGCGCCGGGGGCCGAGTGGGTCAACGCCGCGGATGCCGTCCGAGGCGGAAGCCGCCATGCCCGGCGCCGACGCATTCATCGGAAAGATCACGCCCGCGATGCTCGCGCGGGCCGATCGATTGCGATGGGTGCAGTCGTTCACGGCCAGCCTCGAACATTACATGTTCCCCGAGCTGGAGGCCCACCCGTGCGTCCTGACCAACGTGCGGGGCCTCTTCGGTGACGTGATCGCCGACCAGGTGATGGGGTATGTCCTGTGCTTCGCCCGCAACCTGCATCGGTACATCCGCCAGCAGGTCGAGCATCGATACGAGCCGGCCGGCGGCGAGTCGGCGCGGGTGAGCAACACGACCGGTCCGGGCGTGATGAACGCGATGGACCGCGCGACGATCTATCTGCCCGACGCCACGATGGGGATCGTCGGGATGGGCGGGATCGGCTGCGGGATCGCTCGGCGAGCCGCGGGCCTTCGGGATGTCCGTCCGGGGAGTCGACCGGTTCCCCGAGCGCGTCCAGGTGCCCGAGGGCGTGGAGGCGGTCGAGGGCGATCGACAAGCTCCCCGAGCTGCTGGCCTGGAGCGACTTCGCGGTGATCGCCGCGCCCCAGACGCCCGGAGACGACCGGCTGGTTCCACGCCGGCACGATCGCCCATCTCCGGCCATCCAGCTACCTGATCAACATCGGTCGCGGAGCGATCGTCATCCTCGACGACCTGGTGGACGCCTTGCGCGCCGGCCGGCTGGCCGGGGCGGCGCTCGATGTCTACGAGGTCGAGCCCCTGCCGGCCGATCACCCGCTCTGGGACTTCCCCAACGTCATCCTCACGCCGCACACCGCCGGATATTCGCCGGTCATCGCCGCCCGGCACCTGGCCACGCTCGTCGCGAACGTGGGCCGGTTCGCCCGCGGCGAGCCCCTCATCAACGTCGTCGACAAATCCCTCTGGTTCTAGCGAGGAGACACCCTGATGTGGCACCGAACTGACGAATGGACGGATCGCCGCGATCCTGATCCTGGGGCTCACCGCGGCGACGGCCCACGCGGCCGAGGAGCCGAAGGTCGAGACCGAGCGCGACATCGTGTATACCAAGGCCGGCTCGACGGAGCTGAAACTCGACCTGGCGCGGCCCGCGAAGGGCGACGGGCCGTTCCCGGCGGTCCTGGTCATCCACGGCGGGGCCTGGCGAGCGGGGAGACAAGGGGCAAGTCGGCCCGGTGTTGCTGGAGTTCGCCCAGCGCGGCTATGTGGCGGTCTCGCCGCAGTATCGGTTCTGTCCCAAGGAGGTATTCCCCGCCCAGGTCCACGACGTCAAGGCGGCGGTGAGGTGGATCAAGACGAACGCCAAGAAGTACCAGATCGACCCCGATCGCATCGGCGCCATCGGCTTCTCCGCCGGCGGACACCTGGCGTTGATGCTCGGAGTGACGGGACCCAGTGACGGGCTGGAGGGCGATGTCTCGGCCGGGGCTCCCGACAGCCGGATCAAGGCCGTGGTCAACTACTTCGGCCCGACCGACCTGGGGGCCAAGGACATCCCCAAGGTCTCCAAGGGCCTGGTCAAGGACTTCCTGGGCGCATCGGCCGAGGAGAAACCCGAGCTGGCGGCCAAGGCATCGCCGCGGACCTATGTCTCCAAGGACGATGCGCCCGATCCTGACCTTTCAGGGGACGAAGGACCCGCTGGTCCCCTTCACCCAGGCGATCGAGCTGGCCGAGGCGATGACCGCCGCGGGCGTGCCGGGCCGGGTCGAGCTGCTCGTCGGCGCCCAGCACGGCTGGGGTGGCGCCGAGATGCGGCACACCCGAGACCAGACGTTTCGCTTCTTCGACCGGTATCTCAAGACCGGTGCGAGCCCGAAGAAGCCGGCGTGAGGGCGCGACTCGAAGTGCGTGTCGGCTGATTGCTGGCTGGGATTCGGAGCGGACATCACGTCCCGGCGCGATGGAAAACGCTCGGTTCGACGGCCGGGAGCCCGAAGAGGCGGTTGTGGAGCATCTGCTCGAAGATTTCCGGGTCGCCGAGGAACCGGGTCGCCGGGTGTGAATCGCCATTGAGCGTCGCGGGGTCGGGATAGGACTGGAGTGCCGCGACGCGGTCGGGCAGGGGGGGATGAGCGGGATCGAACGTGTCGTGGCGGCGGGTCAGAGACGCTGAGCCGCATCGCCGTGTGAACGTCGGAGGGGAGCCGGTACCAGAAGGCGCGGAAGAAGGCGTAGAGGTTCTCGGCGTCCGGCTCATTGGGGTCGTAGGCATCGAGGAGCTCGCGGAACAGGGGCTGAACGAGGGCGACCTTCACCAGCGCGGAGGCGGCGGCACTACCGCCGGCAATGGCCGCGGCGAGCCGGTCGGCCCGGACTTCCTGCGATCGCGCGACCGGCTCGATGAGTCGAGACGACTCGCGCAGGCAAAACCGCGCCCGAGCGCCGAGCGGGCCGCGGAGTCGCGGCCGGTTTTGCTCCAGGGCCTGCCCGAACGCCTCGACGAACCGGGCCGACCGGGCCGCGAGGGTCGCGTCCCCGCGCGCAGGCTGCGCCAGCTCGTGGGCGACGATCGCACGCAGCTCGCCCTGCGTGAGGACCCGGAACAGCGGCAGACCGATGATCAGGGCTCGCGACCGGCCCCACGCCACCACGCCGCAACACGGCAGATAGGTCAGGCGGACCTGACTCGGTGGCTTGACACCCAGCCGCCGGCCGACCGAATCGATCGTCGCGAACAACTGCGGGGCGTCGACCCGGGCGAGCACCGGCCCGAGGTCACTGTCGGGATTCTGGGTCTCCACCTGGAACCAGACGCCGCCCAGCGTCGCGACGACCCCCGACCAGTCGTCGAGCTCGTTGCGCAACCACCCACGCACCACGGGGATCAGTCCGCCGCAGGCCAGCAAGACCACGCTGCCGGTAAACGTGACGATCCAGTAGAGACGCTCGATCAACCGCAGCACCCAGTTGCGCCACACGAGCCTCAAGCCGCCCAGCGGCGGCGAACAGGCGGCCGCGACCGGGACGTCGCGGCCCTCTACCGGCTCGCGGTCGTGCTCATCGCGTGGCAATCGGTTTGCACCAGGCTCCCACAACGCGGGCAACGCGCCGTCCCCGCGCGCGGCTACTCTCCCGCGAGTCTTCGAGGTCCGTCGCACATCCCGGGCACAACAGCCCGCCCGAAGCACCGGCTCCAGTTCGGTCCATCGCCCGTCTCCGCGCCTCGTGACCCACTGGCAAATCTGGACGTGTCTTCGCCCCGACTCCTCGCTTTATTGACTCTTCACAGTCTATCTCCGATATCTTTCGGAGAACAGTCTTCACCGTCGGGTCGGAAAGTGCCGACCGTCTCGCAATCAGGCTTCAAGCCCAATCGGGACGCGGGCGTTCGAAAAACCGGCCGGCGAGTTTGACCCGATTCCGTCGCAAACACCCTGAAAGCATCATCGGGGTTACCGTCCCATGCCGTCAAGGGTCGCTGGTCATTGGTTATCCCTTCGAGCGATCGAGAAGCCAAGGCGCAGAGAGAAGACAATCCCGGACCCTTGATCGAAGGCAGGGAACCCGGGACAGCGTCGCTCTTGATCGGATCGTCGGGACGTTCAGTCCGTCTTTGGGGCAGGCTCGTCCTTCTTCTTCAACAGGTCCTTCGCCTTGTCCTTGAGATCCTTGGCCTCCTCGCTGATCGCCTTCCCCATCGCCTTGGCTGCCTTGGCCTTATCTCCAACCTCACTTTCGCCCTTATCTTCCTTGATCTTCTGCACCCGTTGAGCGTTCGACCGCCTTGCCGAGCCGGCTCTGCCCAGGTCCTTGACTTTCTCCCCGCCCTTTTCGAGAAGTTCGTGGGCCTTCTCGCCACCCTTCTCGAGCATGTGGCCAGTCGCCGTCGGTGACTTTCTCCAACTTGGTTCCCTTACCCAAGCCCTCCAGCTTCTCGCCGGCTGCCTTACCACCGGACTCGATGGCTCCGCCGGCCTGCTCCATCCCTCGGCCCGTCGCCTCGGCTCCAGTCTCGACCTGATCGCCCGTGCAGCCACGAGCGCCCAAGGCAAGCGCCCCTGCAAACAAGGCAATGTTCTGTGAAGTGATTTCATCGAAGAAGACTCCGTGTTGGGATTTGCGAACATCACGAGATGATGACAGCCATCACCTCGGGAAACACCAGGATTTGTCCCCAATGGACATGTTCTACCTGGGGATCGAGTCCTGCGGACCAAGAACGAACTCCCCTTGGAGTTATACCACAAGACACGGCAAGATCAGGCATCACCGCCGCCCGATCATGATCCACCCGCCCTCTTGACTGACCAGATGGCCTCGAAGTTATTCGCCCCGCGCCCGAAATCTTGCGCCGACGGCGCCTTTGCCTGTAGAGGCACAACGCAACTGTGAGTGAACGGACAAGTTCGACACGGTCATGCCACCAGCCACCCCTCTGTCTTTGAGGGCACTTCCGGTCTGGTGTCAGGGATCGTCCGACGAACCGTAGGATGGGTGAGACCAGCAAATAAAATTGATATCTATGGGTTTCACCCACCCTACAACGCTCGGCTGCCGTTCTCGGACGCTTTCTTATCCGACCCTGGGATTCAGGAATCCGACGAGAGCCGCGGCCAGCTCTCATGTCACGGAAATGCTCCGCCTCGACTTGACAGGAATACTGAACATCAGTACATTAAGTTTTAGTGCTGGAAATGGGAGATTTCCCCAAGAATCGCCAGCGTGCCCCTGCTCGGGATGTCAGCAGCGTTTCTCCTTGTCACAACCATCTTTGGAGGTTGGCACCATGTCTGTACTGAGCCGGCTCGATCGTGCGTGCAAGGATCGTTGCAGTGCATTGAAGACTCGTTATGGAAGCAAGAGGCGACGGCGGGTCGCGATCACTCCCGCTCCGCTGCGTCTGCTGGAGGAGCGTTGCCTGCTCTCGGTTTACACGGTGACCGATCCATCCGATGACGGCAGCTGCCGGGACCTTGAGGTCGATCATCGAACAGGTCAACAACGATACAAGCCCGGATACCATCGACTTCGATCTCCCGGGGACGGCCCCGTACGTCATTCAGCTCACATCGGCCCTGCCGGAGATCGAGAACTCGGTCACCATCGACGGGACGAGCCAGCCGGGCTACTCGGGCCAGCCGATCGTCGAGCTCAACGGCAGCCAGGCTGGCGGCGGCAGCAACGGGCTCCAGCTCGAGGTCGGGAACTGCACCATCCAGGGGCTGATCATCGACCAGTTCAATGGCAACGGCATCGAGATCGACCAGGGGAACAACGATCTCATCCAGGGGAACTACATCGGGACCGACAGCACCGGCACCGAGGCCGCGGGGAACAACGGCGATGGGATCACCCTGGGCACGACGTCTTACGACACCATCGGCGGCACGACGGCCCAGACGCACAACATCATCTCGGCCAATGGGGCCAAGGGGATCCACTTCATCTTCGGCACCAATACCGGAATCGTCATCGAGGGCAACTACATCGGCACGGATTTCACAGGCACCCAGCCACTGGGCAACAACGCCAATGGGATTGATATGCTCGCCAACGCCTCGGGCAACACCATCGGCGGCACGGTTGCCGGCGCGGGGAACGTGATCGCGAACAACAATGGGCAGGGCGTCGAAATCTTCGGCGGCGGCTCGCCCAACAACGTCTTCGTGGGGAACTTCATCGGGACCGACGCCACAGGCACGGTCGCCATGGGCAATAACGGCTTTGGCATCAACTCCGGCTCGTCGGGGACCGTGATCCTGAACAACGTCATCTCGGCGAACAACTCGGGTGGCGTCGAAGCCGACGCGCAGGGGTTCACCATCCAGGGGAACGACATCGGCACCGACGTCACCGGCACGCAGAATCTCGGCAATCAAGGCTCCGGCATCGATGCGAATGGCAACCAGATCGTGATCGGCGGCCTGGGGGCCGGCCAGGGCAATGTCATCGCCTTCAATGGCACATTCGGCCTGGCCGGTGTGATCGTTGAGAACGGCGCGACGGGGGTCTCGATCCTCAGCAACTCGATCTTCTCCAATGGCCGGCTCGGCATCGACCTGGGAAATGACGGCGTGACCCTCAACCACCCGGGTGGAAGCACCTATCGGCCCCAATAATTACCAGAATTTCCCGGTGCTCAGCCACGCCCTGACCTTCGGTGGCTCGACCGTCGTGATCGGGCACGCTCAACAGCGCGCCCGACTCCACTTACACGCTGCAGTTCTTCGACAATCCGACTGCCGACCCTTCCGGCTACGGCCAGGGCCAGACGCTGATCGGCACCACGACCGTCACCACCGACTCGAGCGGCAACGCCAGCTTCTCGGCGAGCTTCCCCACGGTTGTCAACTCCGGCGATGCCATCTCCGCCACGGCGACCGACTCCTCGGGCGACACCTCCGAGTTCGCGCAAGACGTCACGCGCCGTCGCCCTGACTTCTCCGCTCGAGGCCGTCAACGACAGCTACAACACCGACGAGAACACCACCCTCAGCGTCGCCGCGCCCGGCGTCCAGGCCAACGACTTCTCGGTGCTACGGCGGATCGTTCACCTCCGTCCTGGTCTCGAGTCCCTCACACGGCACCGCTGACCTTCAACGCCGACGGCTCGTTCACTTACGTCCCGGCCAAGAACTACACCGGCACCGATTCCTTCACCTACGACGACGTCCAGGGCAGCGAAACCTCCAACGTCGCCACGGTCACGATCTCGGTCAACCCCAAGACCCTCTACGTCACCAACACCAACGACAGCGGCCCGGCTCGCTCCGCCAGGCCCTGACCGCCGCCGCCGCTTCCAACAGTCCCGGCGCCGACACGATCCTCTTCAAGATTACCGGCACCGGGCCGTTCGTCATCACGCCCGCCTCGCCGCTACCGGTCGTCTCGCATCCCACGATCATCAACGGCTACAGCCAGGCCGGAGCCCACACCAACTCCCTGGCCACCGGCGACAACGCCGTCATCCGAGATCCAGATCGACGGCTCCAACTCCGGCGGCGCCAACGGCCTGGTCTCTCGGCCGGCGGCAGCACCGTCGAGGGCCTGTCGATCACCCATTTCGACGACGCGATCCTGATCTCCGGCTCCGGCGGCAACACGATCACCGGCAACTTCCTGGGCACCAACCCCACCGGCACCGCCCAGGGCTACGGCAACCAGGTCGGCATCGAGATCCAGACCTCCGGCAACACGATCGGCGGCACCAAGGTCGCGCTGCGCAACGTGATCTCCGGGAAACAACAACCAGGGCGTCCTGCTCGACGACGGCGCCTCGGGCAACATCGTCGCAGGCAACTACATCGGCGTCGACGTCACCGGCGAGCAACAGCCTGGGCAACAACGGCGGCGGCGTGGTCCTGGACGATGCGCCCGCCGAACACCATCGGCGGCAGCCCGCTCGGCGCCGGCAATCTCATCTCGGGCAACGGCAACGACGGCGTCAGGTCTCCTCCTCCGACAACGGACCCGGCTCGCTCTCGACCGTCATCCAGGGGAACATCATCGGCCTGGATGCCACGGGATCGTCGCGCTGGGCAACAGCAACAACGGCGTCGAGGTCGACTACGGCTCGGGCACGCTCATCGGCGGGCCCAAGGCCGCCGACGCCAACGTCATCTCGGGCAACCAGGCCGGCGTCTACCTCCAGAACTCGGCCATCGGCATCGCCATCGAGGGCAACGACATCGGCACCGATGCCCGCGGCTACAAGGCCATCGGCAACCAGTTCGACGGCGTCCTCCTGAGCGGCGCCGACAACACCGTCGGCGGCACCGCGTCGGGCGATCGGAACGTCATCTCCGGCAACGGCCGCGACGGCATCTCCGACGGCGTCTACGCCGGCTCCATCGGCTTCAACACCATCGAAGGCAACCTGATCGGCACCGACAGCACCGGCACCGTCGCCCTGCCCAACGACCAGGACGGCATCGAGCTGGCCACTGTCGGCGACGTCGTCGGCGGCACCACCGCCGCCACCCGCAACGTCATCTCCGGCAACAACCAGTACGGTCTGGTCCTCGAACGCAGCGCCACCGACATCCTGGTCGAGGGCAACGACATCGGCACCGACCGCACCGGCACCCAGCCGCTGGGCAACGGCTCGGACGGCGTCCACATCCAGGACAATGCCTCGGTCAACACGATCGGCGGTACCGCGGCGAAGGACGGCAACATCATCGCCTTCAACGGCGGACCGGCGTCTCCGTCAACGACAGCGCCGTCACCAACGCGATCCTCACCAACTCGATCTTCTCCAACGCCGATCAGGGGATCGTGCTCTCCGGCAACGGCAACGACCTCCAGGTCGCACCGGTGCTCACCTCCGCCGTCAGCAGCAGTACGAGCACGATTGTGACGGGCACGCTCACGGCGTCGCCCAACACGACCTACCAGCTCCAGTTCTTCGCCGACCCGGCCGCCGACCCCTCCGGCTACGGCCAGGGCGAGACCTTCCTGGTCACCAAGCGGTGACGACCAACGGCAGCGGGCGTGGCCAGCTTCTCGGTCACGATCAAGCCGGCGGTGGCCGCGGGCGAGGTGATCAGCGCCACGGCGACCAGCCCGGCGGAGAACACCTCGGCGATTCTCGGCCGACGTGACCGTGACCGGCGGGTCGAGCTCATCGGTGAAACCGATCGCCGTGACGAGCCCGGCCGTGACATCGACTGACCTGGTGCTCGGGGCCCTGCCCACGCTGTCGAATTCGGACGATGACGCGGTCCTCAGCGACCTCGCCGCGGACCAGGTGCAAGCCACGAGCCTCCACAACGTTCCCGGGACCGTGCGCGGGCTCGGAGACGATGCCAGGATGTAGCCGATCGATCACCGATGCTCCCTGGAACGGCTTTCCTCCAGCTCGCGGGCCAACAGCGCGGCCTCGAGCCGGAGGTGCCAGGGAGCTTTCTCGCGCGCCATCTGGTCCTGGATCGTCGCGAGCTCGATACGCGACTCCGGCCCTGACGGGCGAGTCTTCGGAGTCCTGGAGTCGGAGGGGAGTGCGGGAGTGCGGGGCGAACGCGTCAGCTCCCGCAGCGCCGAGGTCAGCGGGGTCCCCGGCCAGCCAGGGTTGACGCGGATGGCCTCGTCAAGCTGCACCAAGGCATCCTCGGGGTGGCCGGCGCGGCGCAGGGCCTCGCCAGAGCGTCGAAACCGTCCAGCCGCTCAGGGGAGCGCCTCGGACTCCCAGACGGGCCAGCTCGACGACCTGTCGGGCTGGGACGCCGGGCTCCGGCCCCAGCACGCAGGCGCGGGCAACCAGTGTCGCGACGTTCGGATCTCCCGTTCGGCCGAACCGCTCATACATCGTGAGACAGGCCCGTCGATAACCGTCGGGGTCTCGGGCGTGAGCCCGAAGCGCCGCGTGGAAGTACCAGGGGAGCGCAACCGAATCCCCGCCCAGCTCGCTCCATCGGGCGAAGTCTGGCGCCGCCTCGTCCCACTGGCCGCGATCGCCGTGGATCTCGCCCCGCATGCGCAAGGAGGTCGTCGCCGCGGGCTCCAGGGCGGTACTGCGTTCGAAGTCGGCGAGGGCCGCATCGGCGCGACCGAGTTGCTTGCGCGGCCAGACCGCGGCCCAACCAGCTCCACCCGTCATCCGGCCGGACCGCGATTGCCTGGTCATAGTCGGCCTCGGACTGTTCCGGGTGGCCCGCCCGCATCCGGAGGTGCCCGCGGGCGCGCCAGAACCACCAGCCCTCCGGCCTGGCTTCCGTCAGACGCTCCAGGTGGACCGCGATCGCGCCCAGCGATCCGCCCGCGTCTCGTCGCGATCGTTCATCACGGCGCCCGAGAGCAAGTCCGCCTCGGACTGGTTGCCAAGCTCGGCCATGGCCAGGAAGAGACCAAGCCTGATCGCCGCCGAGTCAGGCTCTCGCTCCAGGGCTTGACGGAAGTCCGCGGCAGCCGCGGCCGGCCGGCCGAGGTTGATCCGCGCCCATCCCCGGCGGACCCCGACCTCGATGTCGCCCGTGCCGGCGGCAATCGCCCGCGACGCCGCGTCTTCGAGCTGCTCCCACTCGCCCGACATCTCGTAAACCGCGACGAGGCGAGCGGCCAGAAAGGTGTCCTTGGGATCCAGCTCCTCGAGGCGGTTGAGATGCCAGGCTGCCGCCGTCCCCTGGCGGCTCAATTCCAGCCGGCTCGCCTCGCGGCGGTGCCAGGCAATTCGCGACCGCGCCCGACCGCGGGCCATGGCCGTGCGATCGTCGCTCTCGAACTGCGCGAGCCGGGCCCAGTCGCTCGATAGCTTGGCCGTGCCGAGCGGAACCTCGCCACCGGTCTGATCGATCCGACGGCCCGCCAGGACCTGCCGCATGGAGGACCAGCACGTCCGCGGGGCGGTCGTCGCGAGGAAGGTCCCAGACGCGAGCGGTGCCGTCCATGCTGGCGGTCAGGAGTCCGTGCCCCTCGGGATCGAAGGCGACCGAACCGACCCTGGTCCGGTCGCGATGGAGAAAAGGTGGCGAGAGCGGCTCTCCACTGGTCGTATCCCAGACCCGCGCGGTGCCGTCCAGACTGCTCGTCGCCAATCGCCGGCCATCGAGGCTGAAGGCCGCCATGAGCACCTGATGTTGATGGGTCAAGGGACGCGTGAGGGGCTCGCCGGTGGAGGCGTCCCAGACCCGCGCCGTGCGGTCCTCGCTGGCCGTGGCGATGCGGCGCCCGTCGGGGCTGTAGGCCGCCCACAGGACCCCGTCGCCATGCCGGAGCGGAGGGCCGAGAGGGCGGCCGGTCACCAGGTCCCATTGCTGCGCCGCAAGCTGGGCGAAGCTGGAGTCGGAGCAGGCGGTCAAGAGCACGCGGCCGTCGGGCCGGAACGCGACGCAACTGACCGACGCGCCGTGCTCCAGTGGGGGAAGGACGGTGCGGCCGGTGGCGGCATCCCAGACCCGGGCCGTCCCGTCGGCCGACGCCGTGGCGAGCCGGCGGCCATCGGCACTGAAGGCCAGGCCGAGTACATCCTGGCCGTGCTTCAGCGGAGGCAGGGCGGTCTGTCCCGTGGCGACGTCCCAGATCCGTGCGCGTGACCGTCCGTCGAGGCCGTGGCCAGTCGGAGGCCGTCGGGGCTGAAGCGGACATCGCGAACAGGGCCGTCGTGGGGCAAGGAGTAGGTGACGGGCCGGCCCGTGGCGGTATCCCAGACCCGCGCGGTGCCGTCGGCGGATGCCGTGGCGAGCTGACGGCCATCGGGGCTGAAAGCGACCCGAGTCACGCTGCGACGATGGACTCAGTGGGGGCGTGACCGCCTCTCCGGTCGCGGCGTCCCAGACCCGTGCGATCCCGTCGCCGCCGGCCGTGGCGAACCGCCGGCCCTTCGGGTCGAAAGTGGCGTGGTGCATGCCCCCGGCCTCTTCCACGACGACCGCCGAGCCGCCGATGTCCGTCACGTTCCAGAGGCGGGCGGTCGAATCCGAGCCGACCGTCAGGACCTGGTACCCATCCGGGGTAAACCGTGCCCGCAAGCACGCTGCCGCCGTGGTAGAACGGGGGCGAGAGCGGCTCGCCGCTGACGGCGTCCCAGATCCGCGCCGTCCCGTCGAAACCCGCCGTGACGACCCGCGCGCCGTCGGGGCTGAACGAAGCCTCGCCGATGCCGATCGAGTGGCTGATCGCGGCCTCCTTGAACTCGATTAGGCGCCCGGTGTGGGCATCCCAGACCCGTGCCGTCCCATCCTGGCCGGCGGTGGCCAGCCGCGTGCCATCGGGGCTGAATTCCGCGTCCGAGACCCATCGGTCGTGCGTATGCGCCAGCGGGGCTGTGAGCGGATCACCGGTCCGGCCATCCCAGACCCGCGCCGTCCCATCGTGGCTGGCGGTGGCCAGCCGCGTGCCGTCGGGGCTGAACGCCACGCGACGGACGGGACCGCGATGAGCCAGCAGGGCCAGACGATGCAGGCGGCCGCCTTCGAGCCGCCAGATCCGCGCGTTGCCCTCCGTGGCCCCGGTGGCGATCCGCGTACCGTCGGGGCTGAAGGCCAGGTCCAGCAGGAGCGACCCCAGCCGGTGGGGCAGGCCGATCGGCGAGCCATCCTCGGCGTCCCAGACCCGAATCGTCCCGTCGAACCCGCCCGAGACGATCTGGCTGCCGTCGGGGCTGAACAGGGCGATGCGAACGGGCGACCCATGCACCAGCCGACGGGCCGGGCCGCGCCCGGCCGCCTTCGAGGTCCCAGATCCGAACCGTGCCGTCGGCCGAGGCGGTGACCAGCCGGCCGCCGTCGCCGCGGAACTCGACCCGATGGACCGGGCCGTCGTGGGCCAGCATCGGCGTGACGGCATCCCCGCTGGCGAGGTCCCAGACCCGCGCCGTGCCGTCAGCCGAGGCGGTGGCGACCCGCCGGCCGTCAGGGTCGAGCGTCGCCCAGAGAATCGGCCGGCTATGGGAGAACAAGCCGTCGAGGACCGGGCACTGGTTCAGGAGGGTCCCGATCCGGAGCCGTTGCCGTGGTGGCGTCCGGGTCGTCGCGGTCGAAGCTCAGCGCCTCGGCGAACCAGGGCAAGGCGCCGGTGGTGTCCCCCTTTTCCATCAGGCGGACCCCATTGGCGACGTTCATCTTCACCAGCCGATCGCGAATGTACTCGGCGCGGGCGTCGGCCAGCAACCGGGCGACCGCGCTCCTTCTGAGCGGATGAGAACGCCTCGTCGGCCAGCCCGCGCTGGCGGACGAACGCGACCACCGCGATGACCGGGACCGCCAGAAACAACGCCGCGACGCCCGCCCAGAGCCGGGCGACCAGCCGATTGCGACGATACCATCGCCAGGCCCGCTCCACCCGCCCGGCCGGACGGGCCTCGATCGGCTCGCCGCCGAGCCAGCGTTCCAGGTCCTCCGCCACCGCCTCGGCGGAGGCGTAACGCCGGCCCGGGTCTTTCTCCAGGCACTTCAGGCAGATCGCCTCCAGGTCGCGATCGACCCCGGGGTCGATCGCGACCGGGCGGCACCGGCTCCTGCTCCCGGACCCGCTGGAGCGTCTCGTAGACCGAATCGGCCTGAAACGGCGGACGGCCTGTGAGCAGCGTATAGAGCACGGCACCCAGGCCATAGACGTCGGCGGCCGTCGTCACCTCGCCGCGCGGACCGGATACCTGCTCGGGAGCCATGTAGGACGGCGTGCCGATGATCAAGCCGGTCTGCGTCAGGCCGCTGTTGACCTCGACACACTTGGCCAGCCCGAAATCCGTCACGTGCGGCCGGCCGCGACGATCGACCAGGATGTTCGAGGGCTTCAGGTCGCGATGCAGGATCCCGCGAAGGTGGGCGTAGTGGACGGCGCTGGCAACCTGGACCATCAGCCCCGCGATGGCGGTCGGGTCTCTCTTGAGCCGGGCGATGTGCCGGTCGAGGTCGCCGCCCTCGATCAGCTTGAGGCTGAGGAACGGGTAGCCGCGGTACTCACCCATCTCGAAGATCGGCACGATGTTGGGGTGGTCGAGCCGGGCGACCGCCTCAGCCTCGATGCGGAACCGCTGGACGGCATCGTCCCCCGGCCGCAGTGCCGACGGCCGGATCGTCTTGAGCGCCACGACCCGGTTGAGGCGTTTCTGCCTGGCTTTGAACACGATGCCCATCCCGCCGACGGCGATCTGCTCCATCAGCTCGAAGTCGCCGAACTCGCCGCCGACTCCGAGCTCGGCGTCCGGAATCGGGCCGCGGGATCGCGCCGCCCGGCCGATGGCCGTCGCCATTGCCCACGCGCACCAGCATCGTGCCGGCCAACTTCCGGACGCGGTCTTCGTCGGCGAAGAACGAGATCAGGTCATCCGCGAAATCCGGGTGCTGGGCGAGGAACTCCCGGCGGTCCGGTGCCCGACCGGCCTCGACCGCCTGGAGATAGACGGCGATCGCCGAATCGAGCTGCCGTTCGCGCTCCGACAAGTCCGGACTCGGTCGGGGAACGGGCCGGATCATGATCGCCTCCTGATGCCCGGTGGGGGCTTCGAGTTGCTCGCGCAGGTGCTTCAAGCCCCGCTTGAGGAGCCCGGCCACGGCGCTGGTCGTCCGTTCCAGCCGCTCGCCGACCTCGGCCAGAGTGCATCCCTGCCAGTAATGCAAGATCAGCGCCTCCCGCTGGTCGACCGGCAGAACGGCCGAGCACATCGGCCAGCCGGATGGCCTGCTCGTGCCGCTGTGCATGCTCGCTGGGCGTCGGACCATCGGCGGCCAGCCAGGCCCCGAGCCGGACCGACGACGAGGCCAGCTCCTGCTCCAGCGAACGCTCCCGGCTCACGTCGCGCTTGAGCCGTCCCTGGGCACGCAACACATCCGCCACGTTCCGGGCCAGGATCGCCCTCAGCCAGGCCCCTCGCTCCGCGTCCCCCGCGCCCGGAACTGCTCGCGCTTCTGGTACGCCTCCAGAAGCGTTTCCTGGACGAGGTCGGATGGGTCGATCCGACCGGCCGGACTGGCATCGAGTTGCATCCGAGCCAGGAGCCGCAGGTAATTGCGAAAACGCTCCAGGTCGGCGCCTTCCGGAAACGTGTCCTTCTGCATCGCGGGCCCCAGAACATCAAAGAAAGGCCGACTCGCGGTTCTTGCTTTCGAGTCTCACCTCTCTCATCATGGTGCCGTCACGAAGCTGGCTCAAGGTCCCATCGCGACAATCGAACCTCTCATGCCGTGCGGAGAAGGATGGCGATCGGCACGACGGTACGATCGCTCGTGGCGTGGATCCCGTTGTCAGTCCTGACCCGGCGAGCCATAATCGCGAACGGAGTCGAACCGGATCACCCCGAAAAGGCACGCTCGCACGGATTTTGGCCGGAGGGATTGACCTTGTGAGACATTTGTCTTAGGATAGTCTTGAATCGATACCCACCTGTGCGTCGTGGTTTGATCCATTCCTCCATCGCGTACCCGATTGATGACTGCGGTTCGCGCTCTCAATCATAATTGCGAGGATGGGGAGTTTCTCAGTCTTAACGTTGAGACGACCGCCGATGGCCAAACGCCCCCCAACCATTCCCGACTCGGAACTTGATGTCTTGAAGGTCCTCTGGGACCTCGGCCAGGCCACGGTCCGCGAGGCGCTGGAGACTTTGCGCTCCGCCGGGCGGCAGTGGTCTTATGCGACCGTGGCGACGCTGCTCGACCGGCTCGAATCCAAAGGGCTGGTCACCAGCGATCGCCGCGAGCTGGCCTTCGTTTACAAACCGGTGATCTCCACGCAGGAGGTCCGTCAGAAGCGGGTCAATAGCCTGGTGGACAAGCTTTACCAGGGGGAGCCCGGACTGCTGGTCCTGCACCTCCTGAAGTCCCACCCGCTCGACTCGAACCAGGCCAAAGAAGTCCGGGCCGTGCTCGACGAGATGGTCGGCGAAAAGTCGAAGAAGAAAGACAAGTAGGAAAGCGCCTCGATCGAAATCGCTCTGAGTTGATGGGTTGGAATAACCTCCTGTCCCGGGACATGGTCCGTCTGTGCACCAGCCATGTCCCGCTTCGGAGGCAACGGTCCTGTCGCGGTCCTCACTTCGGTCGAGCCGAGGGCAGAACGCTTCTTGATGGTCAGAAGTCCATCAAGAGCTCAAACCGCTCTCCTTCTCAACTGGTCATTTCCCTCGACAGAACCGCTCCCATCGCACTTGCCCCTTGCCACTGATGAGGAGGTCCGTAAGAATCAGTGGAGACGGGTCGCAACTGCGGCCGTTTCCGCGACATGATCGTCGCGCCCCATCCAAGGAACGAATTGGAAGCAAACCGGGATGGAGCACCGATGGCCCGACCCAAGCGTTGGTATGATCCGGATGCCGCCACGGCCCTCCAACTGATCCCCCAATCGGATCAGGATGAATCGTGGAGCGTCGTGAAATGGCGACACCCACAGGGTGTCGCCAAGCTTGCGTGAATGTCTTGCCTATCCCCTGAGCGACGGTCCCGGGCTGGGTCTGCTGGTCTTCCTGCCGCCCATGCTCTGGGTCTTGTCGCTGCCGGTCTTCGACGTGATCTCGGTGCTCCAGCCGATGACCAAGGCGGATTGGGCGCTCGGGATGCTGATCGTGCCGATCATGGCCCCCATGATCTTCAGCTTCGCGATGACGTTCGGGTACGCCTTACTGTTCCTCGGCCACATGCTGGTCTCGAGTGCCCTGGGCGAAAACGACCATCCGCGATGGCCGGAGTGGCATCCCAGCGAGATCTCGGAGGGGATCGGCCGATGGTTCTGGGCGGGCTTGTTCGGCGGGGCGCTGGGCGGCATCCCGCTGGTTTACTACCGGATGCACTGCGGCGAGATCGACTGGTTCGACCTGTTCGTGTTTCTCAACCTGATCACGCTGGGGGTCGGCTATGCGCAGATGGCGCTGGCCGCGGCCCTCTTGCACGACAATATCATCGCGGCGAACCCGGTCACGGTCTTCCTGGCGATCTTCCGGATCGGCTGGGACTACCTGCGGCCCTGCCTGGTCGCTGTCCTGGTCATGGTGCTGGCCGGAGCTGGCCGCCTGGAGCTTGATCTACCAGATGCCAACCATGTGGCTGGAGGGGCTCGCGATCTGGTTGTTCTGGGTCCTCATCTTTTACGGGGCGATGGTCGTGGTCCGGATGATGGGGCTGACCTACCACGCCCACGCGCTCGACTTGCACTGGTTCCGTCGCCGGCCCCGGTGGACGTCATCAGGTCGCAAGGGGCAGATCTACGCGAATTCTTGAGTTCGAGTCTTCGCACTTGTTCATTAGAGGCACCTTCACGCTTGGGTTGCTCCGATACCAAGCCCGACTGGCGCAAGCGAGTGCATGGATCGTCCCCGCCGGAATCCACTCGCTGGCGCATTCCGACTCGTATGAAGTTCCCAGCGGTCGTTGCAGTGCGCAACCCATTAGACCAGGCACTCGAGCCCGGTACCATTGGTCCTCAGGCAGCCAGCTTGACCAGCAGGACGATGGCGACCGTGTAGAAGATCACCAGGCCCGTGGCATCAACCAGCGTGCTGATGAGCGGGGCGGAGACCACGGCCGGGTCGATGTTGAACCGCTTGGCCAGAAGGGGGACCATCGCGCCGATACCGTTGGCCCAGACACAGATGCCGATGATCGCCAGGGCGATGACCGCACCGAAGGTCTTTGAATGGCCGAGCAGGAGCCAGACGAAGACGAAGCCGAGGGTGCCGAGGAGGATCCCCAGAACCAGGCCGGTGAGGACCTCGCGCGCGATGACGCGGAAGGTGTCCCCGAGCTGGATCTCGCCCAGCGCCAGGCCGCGGATGATCGTGCCGACCGTCTGGCTCCCGGCGTTGCCCCCGGTGCCGATCAGGAGCGGGATGAACGTGTCGAACTCGATCGTCTGGAATCGCGTATCGACCCAGTCGAACAGGTGGATGATGTAACGGGTGATGGTCCCGCCGACGAACAGGAGCAAGAGCCATCCGATCCGTCGGCGCACGGACTCGTCGATCCGGCCCTTCCAGTAGGTCTCGTCGTTGGCCTCGGAGTTGCGCGAGACGCCGCCGAAGGCCAGCATGTCCTCGGTCTGCTCCTGCCGGAGGATGTCCATGGCATCGTCGTGGGTGATGATCCCGAGCAGCATGTCCGAGGCATCCACGACGGGGATGGCGATCAGGTCGTACTTGTCGATCTGGCGGGCGACGGACTCCTGATCCTCGTCGACCCGGGCGAAGATGATGTCGCGCTGCATGATGTCTTCGATCACGGCCGCGCGGCGTGAGAGGATCAGCCGCTTGAGGGAAACGAACCCGATCAGCCGGCGCTTGTGGTCGATGACGTAGCAGTAGTAGATCGTCTCGCGGTCGGGCGCCTCCTGGCGGAGTCGCTCCAGGGCTTCGCGGACGGTGATGTGCGGCGGGAGCGTGACGTAGTCGGTCGTCATGACGGCGCCGGCCGTGCCCGGCTCGTAGCTGGCCAGCCTGCGGATGTCCTCGCGCTCCGCCTGGGCCAGGTACGGGAGCACCGGGTCGAGCACGTCCTCGTCGAGCCGATTGACCAGGTCGGCCCGCTCGTCGTGCGACATCACGTGGAGGAGTTCCGCCGCCTCCTGGGGCGGCATCGCCTCGACCAGCCTGACCTGACGCGCATTGTCGAGGTAGCTGAGGATCTGGGCCCGGTTTCGCGGCGGGAGCATGCGGAACAGGGCATCCCCATCGCTGGTCTCGAGATCGTCGATCAGCTCGGCAATGCGGCCGGGGTGATAATCGGCGAAGAAATCGCGCAGGCCGGCGACCTCGCCGTCATGGATCAGCTCGCGGAGGTCCGGTATCAAGAGCGGATGTCGCACCGGTCGACCTTCACGGTTCGGCGCCGTTCACCGCGCTGATCCTGCATCATAGGCTACGATCCGTTCAACGGGAGCCGATCACGTCCTTGCCGACGAAGGGCCTCAAGACCTCGGGGACGTCGACGAGCCCATCCGATCGTTGATAGTTTTCCAGGATCACGATCATCGCGCGACTGAGCGCGACGGCCGTGCCGTTGAGGGTGTGGACGAACCGGGTCCCTTTCTGGCCCGACGGGCGATAGCGGATATTCAGCCGCCGGGACTGGTAATCGGTGCAATCCGAAGTGCTGGTCACCTCGCCGTACTCACCGTGCTCGCCGCGACCGGGCATCCAGGCTTCGAGATCGAACTTCCGGTACGCCGGCCCGCCGAGGTCGCCCGTGCAGATGTCGAGCACGCGGTAGGGAATGCCCAGCGATTGGAACAGCTCTTCCTCGATGGCCAGCATCTCCGCATGCACCGCCCCCGAGGCTTCGGGCGTGCTGAAGGCGAACATCTCGACCTTGGTGAACTGGTGGACGCGATAGAGCCCTCGGCTGGCCCGGCCGGCGGCACCGGCCTCGGTCCGGAAGCAGTGCGACAGGCCAACATACCGGACCGGCAGCGTCGACTCGTCGAGGATCTCGTCGGCGAGCATCCCCCCAGGGTGATCTCGGCCGTGCCCACCAGGCTGAGGTCGCGTATCCTCGACGGAATAGACCTGCGTCTCGACCCCGCGCGGCGTGAACCCGATTCCCTCCAGGATCTGATTGCGGGCCAGGTCGGGCGTCATGATCGGCGTGAAACCGCGCTCGATCAGTTTCTTGACGGCGAACTGCTGGAGCGCCAGGTCCAGGAGCACCGCATCGTTCTTGAGGAAGTAGAAGCCGGTGCCGCTCACCTTGCCGCCGGTCTCGAAGTCGATCAGGTCGAGTTCCTTGCCCAGGGCGACATGGTCCTTCGGCTTGAAGTCGAAGGTGCGAGGCGTGCCGACCTTGCGGATCTCCCGGCTCTCCTCCTCGGTGAGGCCGACCGGCGCATCCGGATGGGTCAGGTTGGGGACGCGCTTCAGCCGCTGGGTCACCTCGGCCTCGAGGCGACGGAGCCGCTCCTCCTCCTCGGCGACCGCGAGCCTGAGCCGCTTGCCTTCCTCGATCAGCGCGGACCGCTTCTCCGGGTCGCGCTCCCGGCCGGTCGACTGGGCCACCTCGTTCTGCCGGCGGCGGACTTCCTCGACCGCCTGGAGCAGACCCCGGCGCTCGGACTCCAGCGCGACGACGCGATCGACGTCCTCGATCACGTCCGGCGAGACGTTGCGGTTGCGGCAATTCTGCTTGACCGCCTCGGTGTTCGTGACGACAAATTTCAGATCCAGCATGGAAGGAACACCTGTAGGGTGGGTGAAACCCACCGGTATCGAGCGGTTTTTTGAGACTGTAGCATGAATCCCGGTATCTTTGTCTTTCGCCCCGAAGGGGCCGCCACAAATCAGCCCAGGGCAACGCCCTAGGATCAGGTCGAATGGGGATGCCCGAGCCCTGACAGGGCGAAACATCTCGGTGGCCTTGTACCGCCCTTTCAGGGCTTGAGTTCGGTTTGACTTTGTGGTCCAGGGCGATGCCCTGGGCTGATCTCCCGCCCCAACTACGCTGTGGGCCCGGCCCCTTTGGGCAGAATCCCCTCCCCGGTATCCTTGCTATAGACTCGGTTTTTGGGTGGGTTTCACCCACCCAACTCGGTTCTCGGACAATCTCGTAAGTGTCTGTTCTCTGATTGGAAAGGCACTCTCAGGAAACCGTCTCCCGCGCTAGCTCGTCGAAGAGGTGGGCGCTCGACTTGATGCCGCGGTGGAAGTCGGCCAGGGAGAATTTTTCGTTGGGCCCGTGCAAGTTATCGTCGTTCTGACCCCAGCCCAGGAGCAGGGTATCGACGCCGAGTTGCTGCTTGATGAGCCCGACGACCGGGATCGAGCCGCCCTCGCGGATGAAGACGGGCCTGGTCCCGAAACCCGTCTCGACGGCACGCATGGCAGCCCGGACCCCGGGTGTATCGACATCGACCAGGACGGCCGGCGCCCCGTGATGGGTCAAGAGCTCGTAGGTCACCCCCGGCGGGCAAACCCGCGCGAGGTGGTCCCGTAACTGCTCGCTCGACCGTCCTGGGGATCCTGATCGGGGACCAGCCGAAAGCTGAACTTGGCCCCCGCCTTGCACGGCAACACCGTCTTCGGTCCCGGACCGGCGTACCCGCCGAAGATCCCGTTGATGTCGCACGTCGGACGCGCCCACTTCCGCTCCAGCGTGGAATAACCGGCCTCGCCCATCAAGGCGGGTACGGCGAGGTCGCTCTGGAACGCCGCCTCGGAAAACGGCAGCTTGGCGAACTCCGCCCGCTCCCAGTCCTCGAGCGGCTTGACACGATCGTAGAAGCCGGCGATCTGGATCTCGGCCATCAGGGCCCTTGAGCGTGGCGAGGATCTCGCAAAGCGCATTGATCGGGTTGGCCACCGCGCCTCCATAGGTGCCCGAATGCAGGTCGCGGTTGGCCCCTTGCACCAGTAGCTCGAAGTAGGCCAACCCTTTGAGCCCATAGGTGATCGCCGGCATCCCGGGAGCGAGCTGGCTGGAGTCGGAGATCACGGCGTAGTCGCAGGCCAATCGGTCGGCGTGATCGGCCACGTATTCCTCCAGGTTCGCTCCCCCCACCTCCTCCTCGCCTTCGATCAGGAACTTGACGTTCACGGGCAGCTTGCCGGCCGTCTTCAGCCAGGCCTCCGCCGCCTTGAGGTGGGTGAACATCTGTCCCTTGTCGTCGGTCGCCCCGCGAGCGTAGAGGTTCCCATCGCGGACCGTCGGCTCGAACGGAGGAGACAGCCAGGGCTCCAGTGGCTCGGGCGGCTGAACATCATAGTGGCCATAAATCAACAAGGTGGGCTTGCCGGCAGCGCCGAGCCATTCGGCATAGACCAGCGGGTGCCGCTTGGTCTCGATCAGCTCGGCCGGCAGCCCCATGGCCGAAAGGTCGTCGCGAATCAGTTCCGCGGCCCGCCTCGTGTCGGCGTCGTGTTGCGGCTGGGCGCTGACGCTCGGGATCCGGATCAGCGACTTGAGCTGCTCCTCGAAATCGTCGCGATGCGCCTCGAGGTAGGCGTCCACGCTCGCCATAACGTCTTGAGTCATGAGTCATTAGTCCTTCGTGGCTCGGCGCGAGGGGACGGCAAGGCTGGGGCTCAAAGGAAAAGGGGACGACTCAGCCTGCTCGATCCATGTTCCCGGGCCGATGGATCGATGCTACCCATTCGCCGGACGGAAGCTCGCGACGAAGCCCCGGCGAGTTCCATCCCGGTCACTCATCACCGGCGAACCGCGTATCAGTATAACAACGACCTCGGAAGGGGGCGATGGTCCAAAGCAATTCCCGCTCGTCCGGGTCGTGCGATACCTCCATCCCTATCATCATCCAGGGAGGTTCCCATCCTCGGACGCATGCGAAGAGCCACGTCGATGTTGTGGCGAAGCACATTGTTGCCTTACCGCATCAACACAAGTGGCTTTTTGGATCGGAAGACTTGTACTTCAGGGGAAATCTCTTACAAAATGGATATGGCTGGACCATCTCGGTTGACTTCTCGCGGAAAGAGTCCATATTTTTCAAAACTTGACTCAAGTTTTTGTCAGGTCGGGCCGCACGACGGGTTCGCATGAGGGAGATTTTCGAGATGGAACCGAAATTGCTTGAGCACGTGCAACTGGGTGTGGGCGGCAGGTTGAGAGGGGTGCCAGGAGGATCAGTTCGGTGCGTCGTCTCGCTGCGAGCCGGCGCGGGTTGGCCGCGGGGTTCTTACTTTCTGGATCGAGATTCGGCGAGGAGCCCGGTTGCGGAGACCACGCATGGTATATATGAAACAACAAGATTGAGGAGTTGCCAACGGAAAGGCGACCGTCCCCGGGGTGGGTTTCGGCTCCCTTGGGCGCGGTGTCAAGCGGATGCCTGGGAGGCGCAGGCTTGGGGGGCAGACCCAAGACCGCTTGACGCAGTGGCCGGGGGCTTTCATCGAACAATTCCCAGTGCGCGTCGCGGTTTTAGGAGGGGAGCCTTTCTTATGAGTTTTCTTCAGCGCTTCCTCGAGCGTGTGCTCCGTAACAACCCGGGTCGGATGGCTCGGACCAGTTTCGACGACCTCAGCGAAGACCAGTTGGATGCCCACCTACGCGTCGGACGCTATGGGAGCTTCTCGTTAACGGATGCGGTCCGTCCCTCGATCGGCCTGGACGTGATCCCCCGCGAGGGTTATCGCCGCGACACCTATTGCGACCCGGACAGCGGCAACAAGATGCCCGTGCTGGCCGCCGCCGTCTCGTCGGAGCGGCTCTTCGAGGTCTTCATGGACCTGCTCGACCCGCTCGGCGAAGTCGTGGACGTGGTCATGGAATCGAGCCACGATTCCGAGCCGGGATGCCATGCCGATCTCTATCGCGAGCACATGGACACGGTGATCCTCAAGAGCACCCTCTACGATTACGAGCCGCTCTTGCTCCACGACGGTTGCACCGGACTCGCCGCGCTGAACCCCCACGGCCCGATGGAGGTCCAGTTCGACGAACACAAGTTGCTCTTCGTCTACGCCCACGACCTCCAGCCGTTCGAAGACATCTTGCGTCAGTACGGATTGAAGCGGGACGACACCCTCAAATTCATCTCCGAGGCCGAGCACTTGCACTCGACCGACGACGTCTACCACGAGCAGTTCGAAGAGATCCTCTACCGGCTCGGTATCGATCGATGATTGGTCCTCTGTCCTTGGTCCTTGGTCAAGAAGAGAATTCATACGTGGCCGCTGCATCTCCCCGAGCTGGGCGCGGGTCTCCTGACCCCGCCCACAGCCGGACCGAAGGTCTCCCGGTCACCTCAACTACCTGATAGTTGAGACCGATTTGCCCGACTCCAACAACGCGCCAGCGAGGGAATCATCACCCTGATCCCTCGCTGCGCGCTGTCGTGTTGGTAGTACGCCGACCAGAAGCTAGGTCAGGCCTTCTGGCCTGACGGGGCTTCGGTAGGCGCTGGAAAGCCTGAAGCACGGTCAACCCGTGAGCGCCTATTTCGATTTGGTCGTCTCGATTGTCTCGAACTCCGATTTGGTGTACGGACCATTCCAGAGAACACCCGCAGCACAGTCCAAGGGCGCCCTGGCCCCAAAGTAATAGGGGCGCTTTGCCGGAGTTATCGCCTTCACCCAACACTTGCCCTCCGTGTCATTTGCTGAGACACGATCGAACGCTTGTGAATCAAACTCCTCTTTTTTCCCGAGAATGATCAAATCTGCAATCGTCATCGCCGCCATGTCCTTGGCTTCTGCGTACTGACAGCCGTAAGTCGGGTCGAAAAACTTGTCCTTGTACTGGATCACCTTGTGATTGCCCCAGAAGTAAAAGGTGTGGCCGTTCAGCGTCTCGTCGAGCACGCCGCCCGTCCTGGTGTAGACGTTCGGCATCAGGTTCAGGCAACCGTCGCGGGGGTGGAATGAGATGAACCCGGGAGAAGCTCCCTTGAGTTTCTCACCGCCGTTGTAAATCGTATAGGTAAAAAGGTCAGGGGAAATACCGAGGCCGAATGGAGGCGGGGTGATGGCCAGGGACATGAAGCCTGAGAGGATGTGAAGAAATCGATTCCAGATGACAAATTACGAATTGCGAATGGATATAAAGCCTGATTTCAAAGTCATTTATGAATTCGCAATTCGCGATCTGGAATCTTCGATCCGATTCTTTCACAAGCTCTGAGGCGAAAGCGGCACATTCCGCCCCAGTCAATGTTCCGTCGAGGAGTTTAGGAGTGGTGCAGGCGGTCCTGGGATACCAAGTCCAATCGAAGGCGCGGGATTGCTCTACGAACACCATGTACAGCCCCTCGACCTTCATGTCGGGCGTGTCGGTCGTCTTCAGCAACTTGTTGAGGGTTTTCATGATCCGCACCCCGGGCAGTACCGAGGATGAGAAATCCTTGTCGGCATTCGTGACTTTGTAGTCGCTTGGCCTAGCACGATAATTCCACGCGTCGCAATAGCTGAAAGGCATGTCATTCAGGCTCCAACATAAGAGGTATGCATGGGAAAAGACGTTACTCTTTCCCGGCAGAATGTGGGATTCCGGAGACAAACGGTTGTCTTGATCGAATTGCAGGAAACTCACAGGCCACGACCGCTCAAACCCAGTCTCCGACGGCCTCGGCCGATCTTGAACAACCGCCAAGTGATCAGGAAGATCTCACGGCCCCACTCGTGCCTTCGCCTTGCTGGCGGGTCGCTACACGGACCTGTCGCGACTCTTATTAAACTCGATGACGCACTTCTTGCTGTCAAGAAAAAAATCCTGAATCTCGCCCACCGCCGACCGGTTGACTGAGTGGTCGATGGCGGCAGGCTGTTGGGAATCCATGCTCACTTGTCCCGGTCCAACCTCGCTGCGCCGACCGCCGAGCCGGGCGACCACACCGAGTTCAACGCGCCTCTGGCGTGCCATGCTAGTCGAACGTCCCGGCGCCCCCCTCGTCGCGCTCTAACGGCTCCAGCAGATCGCGACGGAGACGGCTGTTCGTTAGAGAGCGCACGAGACGGCTTTTCCTCTCGATGACGCCCCCGAAAGCTCAGGAATGTTCTATGCTCTTTCTGGAGAGCTTCTGCGCCGAGGAAAAACACGTAGGGCGTTCGTCAGCCAGCCCCGTGGGGAGTCTCGAAATAGAAGAGGATCTGCTGATCGAACAACCAGCGACAAGGGAATTGAAAAACACGCAAAACAAAGCCACGATTGTATGACCTGGGTAAAATATAACAAATCGGCCCCGAACGTGAGGGTATTGGGCTCTGACAAATCCTGCAAAACGAAGCCACGATTGTATGATCTGGGTAATATATAACAAATTTATCGCAGGGCTAGAGAGACGAGGCGGGCAAAACCCGCAAAACGAAGCCACGATTAGGCAGGATAGGTAAATTACATCGATTATCCCGAATCAAATGGGCGATCCCGATAATCCGAAGTTGGTCTTGAAGTTCAACAACCAGGCTGTTGGGCTGTTCTCCGGAGTCTGGAAGGTATCAGAGGGGGAGTCAGCCGTTCGCGACCTTCCATGTCCCCCGATTTGACCCGCGCACCGGCGATTTCGTACGATGAAAAGTCCGCCGTACGGGTGGTCCGGATCAAGATCGGCGGGGCATCGCCAGGGTTTCAGGGTTGCCGGAGCGACTGATGCGGAAGTGGCGTGGAAATCCTCTCGTCCTGCTAGCCTCGATGGGGCTGACGACGTTATCGGGTTGTTGGCATGAGACAAAGCCTCCTCAACAACCGCTTCCGTCCTTCCCGGGAGTGACCCTCACGATCGGGGCGTTGGAAAACACCGCGATCCTGACGGGAGTGAAGGCGCAGCGCGGGGAGTGGGTCGCGTCGCGGGGTGGAACGATCGAGATCCACGAGCCGCCGATCTCGGTCCAATCCGTCGGGGACGTCGATGTCCTGCTGTTCCCCGGCCGATCGGCTGGGCGAACTGGTGGACGCCAATGCCCTGGCGAAGATTCCCAATGAGTCGGTCATGCCCCCCAAACCGGTCGTATCAGGGGATGGTCCCGGCGAACCCGACCGATCGAGCGGCGAGCCCAAGCCGGAAGATACGTTCCAGTACATGGACATCGCGCCGGCCTATCGCGACGAGGTCACCCGGTATGGCAACGATCGCCTGGCCCTGCCGTGCGGCGGTTCGGCGCTGGTCCTGATCTACCGTCGTGATGCCTTCGAGCGCGATGCCAACATCGCGGCGGCGAAAGAGAAGGGCTTGAAGCTTCTGGCGCCGAAGACCTGGGAGGAGCTCGACGCACTGGCCCGGTTCTTTCAGGGCCGCGACTGGGATGGCGACGGGAGTCTGGATCATGGGATCACCGTGGTGCTGGGTGCCGACACCGAGGGTCTGGGCAACGCGACCTTCCTGGCCCGGGCCGCCAGCCTGGGCCAGCATCCCGACAATTTCTCGTTCCTCTTCGATTCCGAGACGATGACACCGCGTATCGACACCGACCCGTTCGTCGAAGCCTTGCAAGCCGCGATCGCTTGGAAAGCGTCGGGACCGCCGGGCATGGAGAAGTTCGATGCCGAAGGGGCTCGCGCCTCGTTCCGTGCCGGCAAGGTTGCCCTGTTGATCGATCGGGCCGAACGCTTCTCAAGCTGGTCGCACGGTAAGCGGGCCGGTGTGGCCCCTCTGCCGGGCTCGGAGCGGGTCTTCGATCCGAGCGCCAGGACGTGGGTCAAACCCCCGGGTCGCAATGCGCCAAGCTATCTCCCGCAAGGCGGTGGCTGGCTGATCGGAGTGCGTCGCGGGCTCTCCGGCACCCAGCTCGACGCGGCGATCGACTTCGTCAAGTATCTGACCAGCCCCGAAAGTTCCAGGAATCTCCGCGCCGAACGGACTTTCCCATTGCTCCCGTTCCGGATCAGCCAGATGAGCCTGGGCCTACCCGACCCAACCTCGGCGCCGGACGTCGACACGCGGCTCTGGTCGGATGCCGTCAGCCGGACCTTGCTCTCGGATCGAGTCGTCGCTGGCCTGCGGATTCCCGACGCCGCCGGCTACCTCGACGATCTGGCCAAGGGGCGACAGGCCGCCCTCGCCGGTGAAGACCCACGCAAGGCGCTCGAAGGCGTTGCCCGGGTCTGGGCCGAGCGAACCAAGGCCCGTGGGCCCAAGCGGCAGCTCTGGCACTATCGACGCAGCCTCAACCTCCGGGCCACGGCTCCGGAACCGCCGGAACCCGGGACGTAAGTCAAGGATCGCCGGGCCGAGCCGGCTCCAACACGAAAAGAGAGGCTTCGTCCTGCGACCCTCCGCAAACCATTGAGTTCTTTCTGCAACGCTGATGTAGTAAGCATCGAGGTGGACACTCGTGGACGAGACGGACGAGTCCCTGACGACGGTCGGCGGCGATGTCGAGGTCGAGATGAAGGAGGTGCTGGGCCTCTTCGACGTGCCTGCCTTCGCTCGTCGAGGCCAGGAACTCGAAGATACGCTGCACCGCCTTCGCGAACGCTGCCGGCAGGCGCGTGCCGAACGGCTCGACATGGTGCACGTCCGCTTGCGACAGTGGGCGCGCGCCGTGACCGGCCCGGAGGCATGGTCGAGGGCGTGTCTCCGCCTCCATCGAGCCGCTCTGGCTGCTCTCCGGGGCCGAACCGGCCCAGTGGGCCAGCGAGTCGGCCCCGATCCGCCGACAGCTCGAGATCGCACGCGACCTGATCGCCGCTGTCTGCCGCTTCAATCACCGATGGGTCCAATACCTCGACGGCTTGAAACTCGAAGCGGCCAACAAGGTGATCGACGATTACAATCGTTACTATCTCCTGGAGAAGGAGTGCGTGCTGGGCTCCGCCCGACTCGCCGCCCGGTTCTTCATCCCCGCGCCCCGACTCTCCCGCGAACAACTCCTTGGCGATCATCCGCTCCTGCCCGTGCCCAATCTGCTCGATCGTTAAGACAGAATGCTCGGTTCCTCATCCACGAGACAGATTCATGAGCTTATCACCCACCAAGAGGTCTTCGGCTACGCCCCACCGGTCGGATGACCGCCTCGAACGAGCGGCGGCACAATCGGTTCAACCAGTGCACCACTCCCAGAGGTGGGATGCGGTTCGTCGTTTTGGCCTTGGTGACGATCATCCTCCTGGCCCCGGCGATGAGCCTCGCAGTCCTCGCGACCGCAAGGGCGCTGGGCGACGAGACCAACTCGGGCTCAGAAAGTCGAACGCGAGTCGGGCCTGAGGGGAAGGGCCTGTCCTTCAAGGTGACCTGTTCCACCTCGGTGCAGAGCAAGCCGATCTCGGCACGCGTGTATGTGATGCTGGCCCCAGACCGTCCGTCGGCTGAGCCGCGTTTAGGTCCCAACTGGTTCCGTCCAGAGCCGTTCTTCGCCATGGACGTCGAGAACTGGAAGCCAGGCGAGCCTTTGCGGATCGACGACCGAGCCGTGGGATTCCCCGGTTCGCTCAACGAGATCGAAACGGGACAGTATGCGATCCAGGCGGTGGTCAGGCTCAACCGCGATACGCACCGCATCGGCGATGGCGAAGGAAACGCCTATGGGCCGATCGTCCACACGAAGCTCGACCCGAAGGATGGCGGCACGATCGCCTTGAAAGTCGACAAGATCGTTTCGCCGCGGGCGTTTCGGCAGTCCGATCGGATCAAGTTGATTGAACTGCCGAGCCCGAAGCTCTCGGCATTCCATCACCGGCCGATCAAGCATCGGGCGGCGGTGATCCTCCCCGCGGAACTGGCCAGGGCCGACCATCCCGCGAAGCGACCCACGCTCTACATCATTCCTGGGTTCGGCGGCGACCATTTCATGGCGGCTGCGTTCACGAGTGGTTCGCGAATGGCTGCTGGCAAAGATTTCATCCGCGTGCTGCTCGACCCGGATTGCGGCACCGGGCATCACGTCTTCGCCAATAGCGCGACGAACGGTCCACGTGGTACGGCGCTCGTCGAGGAATTCATCCCGTACCTTGAGAAGACCCTTCCGGCAATCGCCGATCCGCGGGCCCGGCTGCTCAACGGCCACTCGTCTGGAGGCTGGAGCAGCCTCTGGCTCCAGGTGACGTACCCGGACGTTTTCGGTGGCACCTGGTCAACCAGCCCGGACCCGGTCGATTTTCGCGACTTCCAGCAGATCGACATCTATTCCTCGGGCGAGAACATGTTTCGCGACCACGAGGGTAAACGACGGCCGATCGCCCGGATGGGCTCGACCCCGCGCTCTTCTACGACCGGTTCTCGCGGATGGACGACGTGATCGGCTGGGGCGGCCAGCTTGGCTCGTTCGAGGCGGTATTCAGCCCCGCTCGGCCGCGACGGCCGGCCGCGGAAGCTCTGGGACCGATCCACAGGGGCCATCGACCTCGAGGTGGCCAAGGCCTGGGAAGCGTACGACATCCGGCTCGTCCTCGAGCGGAACTGGACCACGCTCGGCCCCAAGCTCAAAGGCAAGCTGCACGTGATCACCGGCGGCCTCGATACGTTCTATCTCGAAGGGGCCGTCAAGCGTCTGAAGGAGTCCTTGACCAAGCTTGGCAGCGACGCGGCCGTCGAGATCATCCCTGGCCGCGATCATAGCACGGTCCTCGACGCCAAGCTGGCCCAGCGCCTCGACAGCGAGATGAAGACGGCCGTGGGCAGCGTCTGGCGCGGGGATTCGGATCACTCTCCTCATTGAACAATCGCAACCGCGCCAGCTTCATCATTGTCGTGAATGGTCAGGGGGAACTCGATGCCTGTTCTGGAACGCGAGGAGTACATCGAGCAGGCGTACTTCTTCCACACCTTCCGCGAGCGCCTGGTCGACGGCCTACCCTCTCAAGACATCCTGTCGCGGATCGGCGAGGAGTTGCTCTCGACGACCCGGCTGCCGATGGCGGTCTCGTTCCTTTGCTCCGAGGTCAAGGTGCTGGGCCTGATGGGGCCGGCCATGGCCAGGATCAATCATTACTTCACACCGTTCCAGACCCATGTCGTCATGCCAGGCCGAGCACGATACCAGTCGCTTCGCGATGGAGCAGGCCCTCCTGGTCCTGGAACGGGAAGCGAAATTCAAGGCCGAGAGTCCCTCGCTCCCGGCCTTGTTCGTGTTCCAGTTCGAGGCGATCGCGCGCAACCGCCTGGGTTACACCCAGGGCCTGGCCGCCATGTCGGCCGACCCCTTCTACAACGAGGATTGGAAGGACTACATCCTGACGCTCCGCACCCGGCTCGGCGACGTCGATTTCGCCGACCTGATCTATGTACGATCGGAGCAATTCCTCAAGGAACGACAGCAGCTCAACCCCGACTTCGCCCCCAAGTTCCCGACCCTCTTCGGCGAAAAGGAAGGCAAGATCGCGCGCGCCAACCGCGGGCGCGACCCGATGTACCTCTTCTCGGCCTTGCAGCGACAGCTCGGCTATCCCGAAGTCCCTCGGCCCAAGCGGCCCGACGAGCTCGAGGCCCGCGTCCTCCTCCTCGAACAGAAAATCGCCCAGCTCGAAAACCGGCTCAAGGTCGCCGAGAGCGACGTCCAACAGGATGTCGACCTCGCCCAGGTCCTGGTCAAACCCGAGGATACCGCTGGCGTGCCGAAAGGCTGGGGTGGGAAAGAATGATCTGTGAAGGCAGAGCTCGATCCATTAATGAGTGGAGCAATCGCATGAGAGCCAAGACTTGCCTCATTTCGCTCGGTGTGCTCGTCCTCACATCCTGCTCCGTGCTCCCGGTTGCCTACTGCCAACAAAAGCGCACCGTTATCGACGCTAACTTCCCGGCGCCTACCAGGTCGAGGTGGCCGACGTCAACGGCGACAAGAAGCCCGACATCATCGCCGTGGGTGGAAGCACCTGCGCCTGGTACGAGAACCCGACGTGGAAGAAGCGCGTCGTGACCAGCGGCAAACAGACGCCCGGAATCATCTCGAGCGCGACAGCCGACCTCGACGGCGACGGCAAGGCCGAGATCGCGATTGCTTACGAGTTCGCCATGAATCGGCCGACCGCGGGGAAGCTGTTGCTAGCCGTTCAGGGCAGTACGTTAGACGATCCCTGGAAGCTCGTGCCGATCCAGGATATTGGCAGCATCCACCGCCTTCGATGGGGAGACCTCGACGAGGACAAGCGCCTCGATCTCGTCGTCGCGCCGCTCTTCGGACCGCAGGCCAAGCCGCCGGATTACTCCGATCCCCCGAGGCTCGGTGTGTTTCGCGCGTTCGATTGGCGCAACGGAATTCCTCGCTTCCACGTCATCACGGCGCGGCCGATCATGCATGCCATCGACGTATTCGATTTGTTTCACGACGGTCGTTCGTGGATCCTGACGGCCGACGACCTGGGTAATTCGCTGATTGGTATTCGAAGGCCGCCCGTAGCCGATCCGGATGAGCACTGGCACCGAGAAATCATCCTCACGACCTCGAAGGCATCGACCCCACCGTCCAAGCGAGGTGCCAGCGAGGCCCACCTGGGCCGGATGAAGGATGGGCGTCGTCTGCTCGCGACGATCGAGCCCTGGCACGGCAACCAGGTTTGCGTCTATCCGGTGTCGATCCGCCCGTCCTCCTTCGGCCACGACGCCGATCTCGGTCCGGTCGGCCCGAGGACCGTGCTCGACGATACCTTGGCCGACGGCCACGCGTTATGGGTCGCCGACGTCGATGGCGACGGCGATGACGAAGTTCTCGCCGGCCACCGAGGCAAGGATCATCGGGTCTCGTTGTACGACTTCGACCGGGCCAAGAAAACCTGGTCTCGAACCGTACTCGACCGCGACATCGCCGCGCAGGACCTCCGAGGCGGCGACCTCGACGGCGACGGAACGCCCGACGTCGTCGCCGTCGGCGGAGCCACCCATAACGTGGTCTGGTATCACTTCAATCGCCCGTAAGTTGAGCTCGGCGATACCCAGTGGCAACTCGCCTTCTGATGATGAAAATCACGATGATGAAGGCTTGCGAAGAAGCGAGCAATCGATTAGGCTTAGTGGACTCATGATCAGTTTGAGTGCCTGCAAGTTACTGGTTCGGTATTCCCTCATCGTCAGAACATGAGGAGGTCTCCGATGATAACGATCCAGGGCAAGGCGCTGGGGCAGCGTCGCAGCCTGTTCGCGGATTGGTCGATCCCCCTCCCGCCCGAGTGCGACGGCGGGGATAGTAACTTCGCATTGCGCGATTTGATCGCGCGAGTCGTGCGGGCGGAGGTGGCGGCGTTTCGCGACCGACAGGAGGAACGCCGGCTCGTCCGGGTCCTGTCCGCTGCCGAAATCGCCCAGGGCGCGGCCCGAGGCAAGGTGGAGATGGGCGGACGCGACCTCGACCAGGAAGTGGACGAGGAGCAGGCCGTCGCCGCTGCGCTCCAGGCGTTCGAGGACGGGATCTACCTGGTCGCCGTGGACGGGCGAGATCTCCGCGACCTGGACCAGTCCGTTTACTTGACGCAGGATAGTCGGGTGACCTTCATCCGGCTGGCCCTGCTGGCGGGAGGCTGAGCACCATGCTTACCCCAGAGCAAGCCAGGGAACAGCTCAATCGGACGCGCAACCCGGAGTGGAAAACAAAGGCACTCGCCACGATCGAACAGTTGCCCGAGCCGTTACGAGCCATCGGTTGGGTCCTCCTGGACCGCAACTTCATCGGCCAGGAGTCCAAAACCTGGAATGAGCAATTGCTTCTCCAGAAGGAAGCCACCCAGCGACTCGACGCCATCGCCGTTGCCGATCGAATGAACCTCTGGTCGGCATTCTTCCCTCGACTCGATGGCCCGCTCGTCGAACGTACCTGGCAAGCCCTCAAGTCCGGGCCTTACCAGGAGCGTTACGACCGCAAGCCGTTCCGCGCCCCCGGTGATGAAGCTGCCTCCCGGGAACGACGGTTCGACTGGTTCCACGCGATGGTCGAGGAACTCACCCAGTACAACCCCGACCTGGCCTGGGTTTCGGCCTGGGCCGCACACGTCGACCAGTTCGAGAGCTTCTCTGCCCCCCTGCTGGCCGCGGCGATCGACGTGGGCGGACCCACGGGGGAGGCGATGCTGCGAACCCTCATCGACTCGGCAAGCGGCACCCACGAGATCGGCGGGATGGGAGGACATGTCGTCCACGCCTTGCTGGGAGCGGCCAATCCCGAGGGCTGGGCGTTCATCGAGAAGTTATTACTGGCCGCCCAGCGTCAGGAGGGTCTCCGGCAGACGATCCTCGAGGCGATCGACGAGGGCCACCCCGACGCCTTCCGACGGATGCTCCGGCTGATCCTCGATCACGACCTCGCCCGCTTCAGCGCGACCGTGCGTGCGCTCGATACCTGGTTCGGCTTCGCCTGGGACTCGGTCAGCGTCAAGGTCGTCAACGCCAGCGATCGAACGGGCCCTCGGCTTCCTTGACGACCCCGAGGCGAGAGCGAAGGCCATCGCGACCGGCACGGCCGAGGACGTCTACCTTGCCCTTTGGTCGATCGCATTCGATGACGCTGATGCCGTGATCGAGCCGGCCAGTCGATTGCTCGACGACACCAGCGCCGAGCGGCGATTCGTCGCGGTCCACCTGCTGGGCCAGCTCGGCTTGCCGGAAAAGACCCTGCCGTACCTGCTCAAAGCCTACGATGACGAGGACCGTTCGAATCGCCCTGCGTGCCGATTCGCAGTTCGACGGCAGCGGGGACACGACGGACCTCGATCGGTCTGACCTATTCGAGCGCGCCGAGCGTCTACTCGGCAGGCTACCGGCGAAGACAACCGCCCTGGAACCAATCGTCTGGCCCTGGCAGGTGATGGTGGCCCAACGCGCGTCCATCGTCAACACGATGTTGCATTATCGAGGTCAACGCCCGCCGTCCCGCCTGATCAAGCATCTGCCTGTGATGGACTCCGGGGCGCGGGCGTCCGTCGTTCGGAGCCTCGTCGAGGCCGGTCCCGTCGAGCCCGAGACCCGCCAGATCTTCCTCCAACTCGCTGCGGACCCGAGCCCGAACGTTCGAGAACTGGCGATCGATGGACTGGCGAAATCTCGGGCCACCCTCGAGGAAGCCGTCAGGCTCGAGGGCTTGTTGTCGCGCAAAGCCGACGACTTCCGCCGAGGCGTTCTGACCCTGCTCTTCAACCAGGATGAAGGTGCGGTACTGTCGAGCATTGACAGGTTGCTCGCGGCCAGGAAGCCGGAGCCGAGGCGGGCTGGCCTCGAGTTACTCCGCAGCCTGGCCGAGGCCGGTCCGCGCGCGGAAGACTGCCGCGCGCGTGCGGCATCCTATCGCGACGCCCGCCCGAAGCTCGATCCCGACGAGGCCCGACAGATCCAGGCCATCCTCGATGCCGGGCGGAAAGTCCCGACCCTCGACGACGCCCTGGGCCTGCTCGACCCGGCCGACCGGACCAAGCCTGTCGCGCCAATTGGCCGCGAACGTGTCTGGCTCACACCCGCGGCCCTGGCCTGCCTCCGGTCGCTCTCGTCGCTCGTGCACGAGCACCGCGAGACACGCATCACGATCGAGACTTATGACGGTGGGAATCGGGAAGAGCTTCTCGGAAATGTCCGCTGGGGTTTCCCCGACCCCAAACCGCCAACGCCCGTAGCTGATGATGCCGCCCGACTCCCAATGCGGGAAACCTGGGAATCCTGGTGGACGTCGCGCCCGAAGCCACTCCGAGACCCCGATGGCTTCGAACTGATCCGCGCCTTGGTGATATCGGATTTCTCGGTCGACGATCTCGACCAGCCTGGCCAGGAGGTCAACACCTGGTTCTATCCCGCCAAACTGCTACGAGAGGTCCAGAAGGCTTACGGAGCCGACGGCATCGATGAGATGCCGTATCATGGAATTGTCGTCTCGCTCCTCCCCTGGTTGCTCAGGCTCCATCCACCCGCTGGCACGGTTGACTACCTGCTCGATGCGGTCGAGACGTCATTCAGTAGGGTCCCGCCGCGATTGCTGGGCAGGGCCCCGGAGCCAGATGGTGACGATTGGCGAGACTCAAAACCGTCTTACAACGTGTGGCTTGGTATCGCCCGGCTCCTTCGCACGCGATGCCCCGAGCTGTGGACCGCCGAGCATCATGTCCGCCTCTTTCGCCTGCTCCGATGGAGGGACGAGCCCGGCACGAGTCTCCCACGTTACCGGCCGGATCTGGTCGAGGTTGCGGCGGCCTATGAGCCTGGCGGCGCGACCAAGGCCGACCTGTTCGACCAGCTCCTCGGCCCTGTCAATGAAGAACCTGGCTCAAGATACGAACTGAGGTACATCTCGGGCCGGAAACCGGATGAGGAGGTCCAACGCTACCCGGTGCTCCGCGAGATCGTCAACCGCGGCCGCGAGCGGATCCTGGAAGTGGAGCTCGACCGCGGCGAGACGCCGACCGCGGCGTCCGGCCCGGCTCTGGCGATCCGCTCCCTCTCCGGAACGTCGACCCTCACGCGATTGCTCCATGCGATCGGCGACACCGCGTTCGAGCGCAGCCAATCCTACTGGTCGACCGATGTGAGCAAGGCCTCGGTCCTGAGCCATTTGATCCGAGCATGCTTCCCGGCTGAAGGAGACTCGCCCGAGGCATTTGCCGCCGAGGTCAAACGGTTGGAGGTCCCAGACAAGCGATTGGTCGAGCTGGCGCTGTTCGCCCCGCAATGGGCGCGGTTCGTCGAGCGGGCGCTCCAGTGGCCGCAGCTCGAGGAGGCCGTCTGGTGGTTGCATTCCCATACCAAGGGCGTCGATTGGAGGGTTGACGATGAGATCCGCGAGGTCTGGACCGCGGAAGCCGCGGGGCGAACGGCCCTGACTGGTCCCGACCTGATCGACGGGGCCGTCGATGTGGCGTGGTTCCACAGAGTGTACGCGAGCCTCGGGCCGAAGCGATGGCCGATGCTCGACGAGGCGGCCAAGTACGCCTCAGGCGGCACGGGCCATAACCGCGCCCGACTCTTCGCCACCGCGATGCTCGGTGAGGTGAAGAAAACGGAGCTGGTCGATCGCGTCAAACAGAAGCGGCATGCCGACTCGCTCCGTGCCCTCGGGCTCCTGCCGCTCGCCGAGGGAGCGGCCCGCGAGCGCGACCTGCTCGACCGTTACAAGGTCATCCAGGAGTTCGTCCGTACCAGCAAGCAGTTCGGCGCCCAGCGCCAGGCCAGCGAGAAGCGCGCCGCCTCGATCGCAATGGATAACCTCGCGCGGACGGCCGGCTATGCGGACCCGATCCGCCTGGAGTGGGCCATGGAGGCGAAGGCCGTCGCGGACCTGGCGGCCGGGCCCGTCACCGTCGAGGTAGATGGCGTCACAGTCGCGCTGGCGATCGACGACCAGGGACAGCCCGAACTGACCGTGAGCCGCAACGGGCAAACCGCTCAAGTCGATCCCGCCGGCCGTAAAGAAGCACAAGAAGGTCGCCGAGCTGACCGAGCGCAAGACCGAGTTGAAACGGCAGGCGTCGCGGGTGCGGCAATCGCTCGAGGCCGCGATGTGCCGGGGCGACGCCTTCAACGGCGACGAGCTGAAGCAACTGGCCGGGCACGCCGTCCTGTCGCCGTTGCTGAGCCGCCTGGTCCTGATGGGCGAGGGGATCGCGGGCTACCCGTCGAGAGAGGCCGTGCGCTCCGCGATCACACCGGCCGGCTCGAACCGGTCAAGCCAGGCGAGTCTCTTCGGATTGCTCATCCCTACGACTTGCTCGAGCGAGGCGACTGGCACGCCTGGCAGCGCGAGTGCTTCGCGGCCGAGCGGGTCCAGCCGTTCAAGCAGGTGTTCCGCGAGCTCTATGTACTGACCGAGGCCGAGCGGGCCGAGCCGCTTCGTTCACTCCGATACGCCGGGCATCAGGTCAACCCACGACAGGCACTGGCCCTGCTCGGCGGACGGGGCTGGGTCAACCACCCCGAGGAAGGCGTCCGCCGGACGTTCCATGACGCCGGTCTGACGGCCGGGATCGGGTTCCTCGGCGGCGTGTTCACCCCGGCCGAGGTCGAGGGCCTGACGATCGAATCCGTCCAGTTCTTCCGAAGGGGCGAGTGGACTCCGACGCCATTAACCGAGGTGCCCCCGCGGCTCTTCAGCGAGGTGATGCGGGACCTCGACCTGGTCGTCAGCGTCGCCCACCGCGGCGGAGTCGACCCGGAGGCGACCGCCTCGACGGTCGAGATGCGGGCGAGCCTGCTCCGCGAGACCTGCCAGCTACTGGGCATCGGCAATGTCCGGGTGCAGGGCTCGCACGCGATGATCGACGGAGCACTCGGGCATTACTCGCTCCACCTTGGCAGCGCCGTGGTCCACCGCCAGCCCGGTGGGGCGTTGTGTATCGTCCCGGTCCACGCCCAGCACCGCGGCCGGCTCTTCCTCCCGTTCGCGGACGACGACCCGAAGACGGCGGAAGTCCTCTCCAAGGCCCTCTTGCTCGCCCGCGACCAGGAGATCCAGGACCCGAGCATCCTGGCCCAGATCCGGATGGCGACTTGAAGGGGTCCGTTTTATTAAAATATCTATATTTGAACCGATAGCCTCGAGACACCTTCTTCGATGCAGCCCAGCGGAGTCCGGCGGCGATTCATCAAGAGGAGGGCGAGGGCGACTCCGGCAAGGGCCCCCGGCCGCGGCGAGCCAGCCGCGGTTCATGTCAGCCCAGAGCTGCCAACTGGACGATCTCGCCCGGTCATCGAATCGACCGTGGGTCCTGTGGACGCCCGGGACCGGCTTCCAGAGGTTGTCGGGTCGGTCCGGAACGGCGGGCTGTTCGGTCATCTGGGAGTCCACGCCGTTCCGCGCCAGGTAGTGGTCGAGCCAGTCCGGGGCGATCTTGTTGCCGACGATCGCCTCGACTGTGGGCCAGCCCACGTAGAGCTCGCGGCGGTCGTGGTCGGCCGCCCAGACGATCGCCTCGGCCGCGACCTCGGGCTGGAAGATCGGCGGCACCGGCTGGGGCTTGCGGGGCAGCCGGCTCTTCACCCAATCGAACTGGGGCGTGTTGAGCGCGGGCATCTGGACCATGGTGAGCCGGACCCGGCTGCCGTCGTGGATCAGCTCGCATCGGAGCGAGTCACAGAAGCCCTGGATGGCGTGCTTGGCGGCGCAGTAGGCCGACTGGAGCGGGATGCCGCGGTAGGCCAGCGCCGAGCCGACCTGGATGATGATCCCCTCGATCGCGAGGCAGCATCCGGCGCAGCGCGGCGAGTGTCCCATAAACGTAACCGAGGTACGTCACCTCGGTGACGCGACGGTATTCCTCCGGCTGCATCCACTTGACCGGGGAGAACACCGAGACCATGGCGTCGTTCACCCAGACGTCGACCGGCCCGAAGGCCTCGTCAACGGCAGCGGCAGCAGCCTCGACCTGCTCGGGATCGGCGACATCGGTGGGCAAGACCAGCCCACGCCCTCCGAGCGACTCGACCTCGCGCCGCGCGCCCTCCAGGCCGTCGCGACTCCGAGCCAGCAGGCCGATGTGTCGCCCCGCGGCGGGCGAACGCATGGGCCGTGGCCCGTCCGACACCCGCGGACGCGCCTGTAATCACGACCACCTGATGTTTTCGCAACCCGTTCCTCGAATGGCTCGTCATGGTTCGCCGGCCTCATGGTAGTGGAGAGCTCGAGTTCTTACAGTCGGATCAGCGCCAGACCCGATTCGTCGTCGTGCTCCTTGCGCAGGTGCTCGTGGCGACTCGGTCAGGATGACTTCCAGGGTTGGCCGGACGTGAGCCTCCATCAGATGACCGCCTCGGGTCGTGCCGTCGGACCGGCCGACCACGACGTGGACGTGCACCTTCGGCTTCCCCTGTTCTTGGGCCACGTCGCCGATCATCGATAGGACCTCGACCTGTTCGTTGACCGGGATCTTCTGATACTCCTTCTTCTCCCAGTCGAAATAGCCGAGGGTGACCTCACGGAACGCGCCGATGGCTGTGATCTGGGCGGCGCCGAGCTTCATCCGTTCGGCGAACTGCTTCAGACCCGCCATGGCCTCATCGCCCGTCTCGAAGACCAGGGCGTAACGTACGCTGACCTTGCTGTTCGTGGATCAACTTGGACTTCATCAGGATCTCCCTTCCGAGTTTCGTCGGTTCAAACAGACGGGCCTCGCCTTCACAGTCCCTCGAACGGGTCGTCCGGGGGCTGACCCGCTCCGGCCCAGGTCGCCTTGAGCAGGTACCGGACCTTGCCGGCCCTCGTCTTTCGCTGGCGCATCACGCCGTAACCGCGCCGGAACAGGCGATCGGCGATGGCGTCGATCTTGGCCTTGTCCAGGTCGATGGCGTCGAGCTCGGCGGGCTTGTCCGCGTCGTTCTTGCGGGCATAGACCTGCACGCCGTCGATCGTGTCGCAGTTTCGTTTCTTCGGTGGAGATACTCATGATCCCGGCCCTTTCCGGAGATTATCGGCCCCTGGTCGTCAGCCCGAAGCGACGCGTGGATCGGTCCCTGTTGACGTGGCCCAGGGCGCGCGTCAGGCCGAAACCGATGAGCACGCCGACGCCCATCGCCAGCGCGACGACCCCCGGCGTGAGCGCCGGCTCCCATTTGCCGAGCGGTTGATACTCGGCCTCCGGGAGCTCGCCGACGGGTCCTTGCGGACCCTCATGGAGGGCCATCTGGAGGACCTGCGCGAGGTGGAGCGCGCCGCGGTCGGTCAGGCCGCCGATCTGCTCGCGGCAACTGAACCCGTCGGCGATGATCAAGGTGTCCTCGTCCGCGCGACGGACGGCGGGCAGGAGGACGCGCTCGCCGACGGCGACCGAGACGTCGTACTTGTCGGCTTCGAAGCCGAACGAGCCGGCCATGCCGCAGCAGCCCGAGTCGACCATCTCGTAGTCGAGGCCCAGCTTCTTCAGGACCGACTGATCGTGTGTAAGCGTCATGATATGCGTGTGGTGGCAGTGGCCGTGCACGAGCGCCTTGCGCTTCAGCGTCGGCAGCGGGTAGTCCGGGGCCTTCTTCTCGAGGAACTCGGCGAGCGTGAAGACCTTGTCGCCGAGCCGCTTGGCGTTCTCGTCCATCGGGAAGAGGCCGCGCAGCTCGTCGCGGAAGACCGCCACGCAGCTCGGCTCGAGGCCGACGATCGACGTTCCCGCCTCGATCTCCGGCGCGAGGGTGTCGAGGATCTGCCGCAGCAGCCGCTTGGCCGTGTCGAGCATGCCGAAGTCGTAGAGCGGCCGGCCGCAGCAGAGCGACGCTCGCGGGACGATGATCTGGAAGCCGGCATCCTCGATCACCTCGACGGCCGCCTTGAGCGTCTGGGGGTGGAAGTGGTTGTTGAAGGTGTCGGGCCAGAGGATGACGCGTTCCCGCCCGACGTTCCGCGGCGGCCGCCGGCTCCACCAATCCTTGAATGTCTCGATGGCGAAGGCCGGCATCTTCCGCTTCGTCGAGATCCCTCCCATGGCCTGGAGCACCTTGCCGACAACGGGCGCCTTCGTCAGGAAGTTGACCACCCCGGGCATCCAGGACGCGATCCGCGCCCACCAGTAGATCAGGCCCATCGCGTAGGCATGCCGGGGCCGGAGCCGCCCTTCGTAATAGTGCGAGAGGAACTCGGCCTTGTAGGTGGCCATATCCACGTTGAGCGGACACTCGGTCTTGCACCCCTTGCAGGCCAGGCACAGATCGAGCGCCTCGTGGACCGTCTCGTCCTTCCAGCCGTCCTTTATCGGGTCGCCCTGGAGCATCTCGAAGAGCAGGTGGGTGCGGCCCCGGGTCGAATACATCTCCTCCTTGGTGACCATGTAGCTGGGGCACATCGTCCCCGAGTCCTCCTTGCGGCACTCGCCGACCCCCACGCAACGCTCGGTGGCATAGGCGAAACTGCCGTGATCGTCGGGGAACTTGAAGTGCGTCCAGACCTGGGGCGGGTCGTAGCTCGGACCCATCCGGAGGTTCTCGCCCGGCAGTGCGGGGTCAACCACCCGATGGGGGTTCATCTTGTTGTCAGGGTCCCAGATGGCCTTGAACTCGCGGAATGCCTGGATCAGCGCCGGCCCGAACATCTTGGGCAGGAGCGCCGCCTTCGACTGGCCGTCGCCGTGCTCGCCCGAGATCGAACCGCCGTAGCGAGCGATCAAGTCGGCCGCCTCGTCGAGGTACTCGCGGAACTTGCGAACGCCTTCGATCGTCTTGAGATCGAAGTCGATCCGGGTGTGGATGCACCCCTGGCCGAAGTGCCCGTAGAGGGCGCCGGTGTAGTCGTACTTCTTCAGTAACTTGCGGAGGTCGCGGAGGTAATTGCCGACCTTATCGGGATGCACGGCCGAGTCCTCCCAGCCTTCCCATGCATCCTTATGGCCGGGGATGCGCGCCGTGGCCCCCAAGCCCGACTCGCGGACTTTCCACAAATGCTCCTCCTCGGCCTCATCGTCGAACAGCTTCATTGAGGGAGCGTTCGGCAGGCCCTTCAGCCGGTCCATCAGCTCGCTGAGCCTTGGCGTCCGACTCGTCCTTGGACGAGCCGCCGAACTCGACGAGCAGCCAACCACCTCCTTCGGGAAGCAGTTTGACGTCATGGGGATGAATGCCCTTGGTCTTCATGTCCTTGACCAGGACATCGTCGAGGCCCTCCAGTCCGATCGGCCGGGACTGGAGGATCTCCGGGACGTGGTCCCCCGCGCTGAAGACATCGGGGTAGCCGAGGACCAGGAGCGACCTCATCTGCGGGCTGGGGACGAGGTGCACCTGGGCCTCCAGGACGGTCACGCACGTCCCCTCCGTGCCGCTCAACGCCCGCGCGACGTGGAACCCGTTCTCCGGGAGCAAGTCGTCGAGGTTGTAGCCCGAGACCCGGCGCGGGATCTTGGGATATCGGGCGCGGATCAGGTCGCCATAACGGTCGCGGAGTTCCTTGAGCCGCGCGTAGATCTCCCCGCGACGGCCACCCGCCTGGATGATCCGCTCCAGCTCTTCATCGCTCGTGGCGCCCACGGTCATCCGGGTCCCGTCGTAGAGCGTGATCTCCAACTCGTCGACCTGGTCGCTCGTCCGTCCCGTCCCCAGGCCGATGAGCGAGTGGACGCCGCACGAATTGTTCCCGATCATCCCGCCCAGGGTGCAGTGGTTGTGCGTCGAGGGGTCCGGGGCGAACGTCAGGGCGTGTTTCTCGGCCTCCGTGCGGAGCTTGTCGAGGACACAGCCGGGCTGAACCCGGGCCAGCTTTCGCTCCGGATCGACCCACAGCACCTTATTGAGGAACTTCGACCAGTCCATGACGACGGCCACGTTGCAGCAGCCGCCGGTCAGGCTCGTACCGCCGCCGCGAGAGAGGATCGGTGCCTCGTGACGCCGGCAGACCTCGATGGTCGCGATCACGTCGTCGGCACTGCGCGGGACCACGACTCCGATCGGCACCTGCCGGTAGTTGGACCCGTCGGTCGCGTACGAGCGCCGGCTCCCGTTGTCGAACCGCACCTCGCCCTGAATGGCCGTGCGCAACTCGCGTGCCAGGGCCGAGGCGTCGATGAACAGGGGGAGCTGCGCCTCCTTGCGGTGCCTCTGCTGGGGACTTGTGGCCGTCGCGTGGGACGTCGCGGTGCTCATGGGCATGATCCTCTACGAGTGGGGCGGGTAATCAGATGGCGTAGCGTGCGGCGTCCTGACGCTTGAATTCGAGGCCCAGGCCGGGGCGGCCCAGGTCGGGATGGAGCGCCCCGGCGACCGGAGTCAGCACGCCGTCGAAGAATAGGTGTTCGATCCGTTCGTGGTCGTGGAAATACTCCAGGTGGCGGAAGGCCGGCAGGGCGCAACTGGGGTGGGCGTGGAGCGACGGTGCGCAATGGGCCGAGAAGGGCAGGCCACGGGCTTCGCAAAGTACGCCGGCACGGAGGTATCCGGTGATCCCGCCGCAACGCGTCCCGTCGGCTTGCAGGACGTCGAACGGCGCCGGCCTCGAGCATCCTGCTGAAGTAGAACAGGTCGTAACCATATTCGCCCGCGGCGATTTCCATGCCGGACGGGGCCCGGTCCCGCATCAGGCGGAGGCCCTCCAGGTCGTCGGACGAGACCGGTTCCTCGAACCAGGTCACGTCCGACTCGGCGAACACCTCGGCCATGGCCATCGCCTGCTTGCGGCTGTAGGCCCCGTTGGCGTCGACGAACAGCTCCGCGTCCGGCCCGATGGCCGCACGCGCGGCTCGTACGCGGCCGATGTCCTCGGCCGGATTGCGGCCGATCTTCATCTTGACTCGCGGGATGCCCGCCTCGACCCAGCCGGAGAGCTGGTCGCGAAGCTGGCGATCCGAGTAGGACGTGAAGCCGCCGCTGCCGTAGACGGGTGCCGCATCCCGGACGGCGCCCAGGAGCGTGACCAGCGGCACATCGAGCAGCCGCGCCTTCAGGTCCCAGAGCGCCGTGTCGACGGCCGAGATGGCCATCGAGGCGATGCCGGGCCGGCCAAGGTTGCGGATCGCCGCCACCATCGCCGACCACGCGCCGGGGACCCCCATCGCGTCGCGGCCCTTGACGACCCCGGCCAGCATGTCGCTCGCCGAGCCGGGCCGTCGCCGTATCGGCATAGGTGTAGCCGAGGCCGGTCTTGCCTCCCGCGACCGCCTCGACCAGGACCATCGTGGTCGAATTCCCATGCGTAGGTGCCGTCCGACTCGGGCGAATCGGTCGGTACCTTGTAGACCGATACGTCGATTCGTTCGATCGGGACGGCCGACGGAGCTAAGTCTCGTAGCCATGGTGTTGGTGAGCCTCCCAGGATGCCGGCGCAGGCCGGCGGCCGGCCGCGCCGCGTCCGTTGAATCAGACCATCTCCTTGATCTTGTCCTTGAAAATGGACTTGATGATCTTGCCGCTGTCCGGCTCGCCACGGATCAGCGACTCGGCGAACTTCAGTGCCTGCTGGGGCGTGGCCTGCGCGGGCATCGGCGGCTCGAACGGGTCGACCACCGCCTCGACGATCGCCGGCTTGTTGCTCGAGAACGCCGCCTGAAGCGCCGGACGGACCTCCTCGGGCCGCTCGCAACGGAACCCGACCCCGCCGCACGCCTCGGCGAATTTCACGAAATCGATCGGATGCAGCTCGACTTCATACTCGGGATTGCCCAGGAAGATCATCTGCTCCCACTTGATCTGCCCGAGGACGTTGTTCTTGATGATGACGACCTTGATCGGCAGCCCGTGCTTGACCGCGGTGACGAAGTCACCCATGAGCATCGTGAAACCGCCATCGCCGACGAAGGCAACGACCTGACGGTCGGGGTAGGCCGCCTGGGCGCCGATGGCATACGGCAGGCCCGGCGCCATCGTGGCCAGGTTGCCGGAGCACGAGAACATCATCCCCCGACGGATGTGGAGGTGCCGCGCCGCCCAGGTGGTGATCGTCCCCGAGTCGGTCGTGATGATCGCATCGTCACGGAGCAGCTCGTTGACATGCCGCGCGACGACCTGCGGCTTCACCGGCGTATCATCCCGCGTCTCGCGAGTCCGCATCAGCTCCCACCATTCGCGCATCCCCTTCTGAGCCTTCTCGAGGAAGGAACGGTCCTTCTTGGGATGAAGCAGCGGCAAGAGGGCCTGCAAGGTCGCCTTGGCGTCGCCGACCAGTCCGATGCTCACGGGATAACGCAGGCCGATCCGGGTCGGGTCAACGTCGATCTGGACCGCCTTGGCCTGCCCCGGCTTGGGATACCACTTGAGGTAAGGGAAGGTGGTCCCGACCAGCAAGAGTCCGTCGCACTCCTCCATGGCTACCTCGGAGGGACGAGTCCCCAACAGGCCGATCCCGCCCGTCGTGAAGGGGGAATCGTCGGGCACGCTCGCCTTCCCCAGCAGCGGCTTGACGATCGGACCGGCCAGCGTATCGGCCAGCCGCTCCAGTTCGTCCCCGGCGCCGAGGGCACCCATCCCGGCGAGGATCACGACCTTCTTGCAACTGTTGAGCAACTCCGCGGCCGACTTGAGCGTCTCCATCTGCGGGACGGTGATCGGTGCTCGCCACGACGAGGAGATATGGCTCGGCGACCATCTGCGGCGACGACGTCTCGTCCGCCAACGTCCAATCCTGGATGTCGGCCGGACAGGTCAGGTGCGAGACGCTCCGGCTCGACAGCGCCGAGCGGCAGGCGATGTCGACCAGCTCGCTGGCATGTTTGGCACCGAGGATCATCTGATTGTATGACGCCACGTCCTTGTACAAGTTGACAATGTCGATCTCCTGCTGGAAGTGCGTCCCAAGTTGGTCGTGATAGGTGTGGCCCGTGATGGCCAGGACGGGGGCGTGATCCAGCTTGGCGTCATAGAGGCCGTTCAGGAGATGGATGGCACCCGGGCCGCTGGTCGCGAAGCAGACGCCCAGCCTCCCCGTGAACTTGGCGTACCCACACGCGGCGAACGCCGCCGACTCTTCGTGACGGCACTGGACGAATCGGATCTTGTCCTTGTTCTTGCGCAGGGCCTCGAAGATCCCGTTGATCCCGTCGCCGGGAATGCCGAATGCCGTATCCACGCCCCAGGCGATCAGTTTCTCGACGATGACGTCGCCCGTAGTCTTTGCCATCGCTCGCTCTCCTCCAAGTTGTGAAAAGACTTCTCGCAACTCTGCACGTCTCGATACGATGATGCCCACATGGCCAAACGCGATCGGCGACGCGGAGATGCCGGTCGGGTGCGGTCCAGGATTCTCTCATCGCGCCGGAGTCGTTTCGGTGGGCTATGACGGCCGCGAGAAAGCGGTTCAGACTCTCGGGCCGGACGGTCCTGGGCGGATCGGTTCCTCAACCAGGTTTCTTACGGAGTGATCCCCACGGCCGTTGAATCACTGCAAATGATAGGCCAAGGCGCGAACAAAGCCTCACGACGCGCGGGGCATCGCGAGGCTCGAGCGAGGCGTGATGATTCGGCTCAGCGCGCGGCGGAGGGTCGATCGAGCCGTGCGGCCTGGGCGACCGGCCAGGAGTCACCCCGGTGATCGTGAGAGCGCTGGAAGGCCCGCTCGCGCTCGAGACGGGTCTGGTCGAAGAGGGTCAGGTAGAGCTGTTCTTCTTGCTCGTTGAACACCTTGCCGCGGCGGCCCATGACGGTGCGGGCGGTCTCGAAGAGCTTCTCCAGGGGGAAACCCTGGGCGACACGCCCGTACAGCACGGCGGTGAACGACGGCACGTGCTTGGGCAGGAGGATGCCCGCCGGCAGGACGTTGCACATCACGCCGATGGACGTGCCGGTATTGAGCATGCTCCCCATGCCCGTCCGCGTATGGTCACCGATGAAACAGCCGACCTTGGCCTGGCCGGTCGGGATCGGATCCCCCTGGAGCGGGACGAAGACCTCGCCGTAGTCGTTGCGCAAGTCGCTGTTGGACGTGATCGCCCCCAGGTTGACCCACTCGCCGACGTAAGCGTGTCCCAGGAATCCTTCATGATACTTGTTGGAATAGCCGTGCACGATGGCCGCTTCGACCTCGCCGCCGATCCGGCAGTTGGGCCCGATCGTCACACAGCCGCGGAGGTTGGCGCGAAAGAGCTGAGTCTCGGCGGCGATCGAGCACGGGCCCTCGATCCGCGTGAACGGCTGGACCCAGACATTCGGCCCCAGCATGATCGGCCCGTTGGTCGTATCGAAGACCGTGTACGGGTCGATGCGAGCGGAATCGTGAATCCGCAGGCGGTCGGCGGGCCCGACCAGGGCCATCGTGGTCAAGTGGCGGTTGGTGACCCCGGCAACGCCCGCCACGGCGAAGTCGCGCTCCAGGTGAGCTCCGTTGCGGGAGACCAGGTCCCAAGGTCGTACGATCCACTCGCCGCCGAGCTCGGTCCCACCATACTTGGCCGCGATCCGCTCGAACCAAGCGTCAACACCCTGCGGCTCCAGCGAGACGGCATCCTCCGGCCCGACCAGCGCGCAGGACGGCTGCCCGTCGCACAGGCCCACCCACGGACCATGTTCATCGGGCCACTCGAAGCCCTCTGGTGGAACCCATCGGCTGTTGGCCACGACCACCGGACCTCGTGCCAGCCAGTCGCGGTCGTTGACCATCGTATGCGGGTCTCGATGCCGCTGCACGCCCACCAGGTGCGAGCGGATCACGCATCCCCGGCGCTGAGGTCCCGGTCCGACACCGAAAGCCCGCGCAATCTTGCTCGCGAGTGTGGTTGCACCCAAGAGCAGTTCATGCACCGGTCGTGTCAGGGTCAGCGGCTCGAGACCACTCGCAGCGATGTCTTCGACCAGGCACAGACGCATAGCCCCTCCTGAGGTTGGCTGTGACTTGCAAAGCCCAGAACAGAAGCCTCGAATGCCGCCCAAAGATGCCCATCGCGGGGAGAGGCGGCCTGATCTTGGCTCACCTCAATTCGAGTCTGAAGGGTCTCGGGAATTCTATCGAGACGGACAAATCCGCGGCTAGATCGCCTTGATCCCTTGATTCATGTTCGCATCGATGCGTCTGAAAATGGTCAACATGGTCAGTTCATCAGATTCGAGGTCCAGGAGTGCGACGGTCCAAGGCTTTGCCCGGTGCAGGGCGCCGGGATTGATCCAGCGGGTCGGTCCTCGGCGACTGTCGTCCGCACAATGCGTGTGGCCGCTCAGGAGGTAGTGGGGCTCCAGGGCTTCAAGTCGCTGGAGCTCGCGTTCCAGATGGCCGTGAGTGACGGCCAGCCGGCGTCCTCCGAGTTCGATCAGGCCGCCATGTTCCAGGCAGGTCCCGCCGAGGGTTGCGATCGCTTGCCTGAGGCCCGGAAGGTCGTCGTCACAGTTCCCAAAGACGAAATAACTCGGCCGCACATCGAGTTCGTAGACAACTTGAGGCACCGTGATATCGCCACAGTGAATGAAAGCCTCGGCGCCGGCATCGACCAGCAAGGCCACCGCCGCCGCAGTCCTGGCGACCTGATCGTGCGTATCGGAGAGGATTCCAATCTTCATGGGAGGACTCATCAGAGGGGAGGAACGATCCGTCTCGGAAGGCCGTCTTCGCGTGTCTCGCAATAGGCACAGAACGGACTATCAGGACCGCTCCGCATGATTTCCGAAGGGGTTCCCTGGCCGCGGAGCCATCGAGCCGTTAGACTAACTGATAGAGAGTGGACCCGTCATCCCCACCACCTCCGCACGCGAGCTTGCAGCTCTGGTGGAGGATGGAAATGCGGGTCATCGACGCTCTAGGCGCCCGGCCGAGTCGGCGGGGCGCGCGGCCGGAAGCGATCGACGACCGGCCGCGGGCAGTATGGGTGACGGAATCGCCGCCGATCCTGACCGGGTCCGGCACCTCCCCTGATGCTGCCCTGGTTCTACCCGCGATGCGCGGGGAGGTGTCCCATGTCCACGATGATGAAGGTCCGGTCTCGATTCCCGTCCCATTCGAAAGTGCAGCGCGCCCGCTCCGAGCACGACGACCGAGCAGGGCCGCTATTCCTCCCATCTCAAACCCATCCATCCGGTGGAGGAGCCCCAGGAGGATTCGGTCCGAGTGACCGAGCCGCCGGAGTCGTGGCAGGACAGCCACGTCGAAGCTCCCGACGCCGGACAAGGAGTTTCCCACTCCATTGTTGAAAGCGAGTTTACCCACGGCCGAAGCAGGAGCTGAGCGGTCGGGCCAGGCGATCTGGCCGGCCCGGAGGCCCCACCGCACCGTTCCGCCGGCCGCGCCGCTCGATGGTTGCCACCTCGATACGGACATTGGGTTCGTTACCCCGGGATAACCGTGGCGGAGACCACGACCCCGGGGATGGCATCGACCCCTGGGAAATCCATGTCGCAAAGCGAAGAGTTTCCGAAATTGCGATTCGCTCGTGAATTCTCCGAGCAAGATGCCGTCGAGACTCGGGATCGGGGTTACTTGAGCCATGTTTTCGTGGAACTCGACCACGGCCGACTCTACCCCCTGTTCTTCTACGACGCGGTACGTCTCCAGCAGGACTTGGAAGAAATGGCGAAGCAAGGCCGGGCTTTCATCGCCGACCCCAGCATGATCGTCGTTCAAGACATAACTCTGGAAACACTGAGGCAAGTCGTCCACCAACTCAATCGCGAAGGGTTTTTCGACTCCTACACTCCCTTCGCCGAAGACGACCTATCCTCTGGAAACCCTTATCAATGGCCGCCCCAGCGTTCCAGTGATACCGGGAGCAGAAACGGGGACGCAGCAGAAACGGGGACGCAACTCGTATCACGAGTCTAGCCCGGAGTCGCGGGCGATACCACGACTCCGGGTAAGACATGGGCGTAAAGCCAGACGATCGCGCCGACGATCAAGGCCAGCGGGATGCTATGCCGGAGAAGGGCACGGAGCAGACTGCCCTCCTCGCCGCCCTCGCCCGTGGCCGCCGCGGCGACGACGATCGACTGCGCATCGATCATCTTGCCCATCACGCCGCCGGTCGTATTGGCCGACGCCATGAGCACCGGATCCAGCCCAAGCTTCAACGCCGTGACCTTCTGGAGGTTGCCGAAGAGGACGTTGCTGGAAGTGTCCGACCCGGTCAAGGCCACGCCTAACCAGCCCAGAAGCGTGCCGAAGATGGGGTAGAGCAATGGTCCGGTCCGCGTGAAGGCCAGGCCGAGCACAGCATCCATACCCGCGTATTTGGTCACGAAGCCCAGTGCCAGCATGCAGAGAATCGCGGCAATGGCCGGGACCATGCGGCGGACCGTGTTCGCGCAGGAGACGTGCCATCTTTGTCGTCGGCACGCCGAGGAGATAGCCGCTGGCAACGGCCGCCAGGAACACCGCCGTGCCGGTGGACGACAGCGGGACAATGTCGACCTGGGCCTTCTCCCAGGTCCTGGGGTATGGGGCGTCTCGTGCCCGGTCACGGCCTGACCCTTGGCATCTTTCTCGTGCAGCCAGGATAGCTTGGGCTTCCAGGAGAGCGGGCGTCGAGCCAGTCCTTGACGGCGGGAGTTCCCAGGCGGCTTGATCGCCGGGATTCCCCAGACCAGCACGGCGGCCGTCAGCAGGGCAAAGGGCATCCAGGCCCGTGCGACGCCGCGGGCGGTATGGCCGTCAGGCTCGTGTGGTTCGGTTCGGCAGGAATCCCCTGCAGCGAGGGTCATCCGTCTCGAACCGCCAGACCTCCCGGGGACGCCACACGCGGATCACGAGCACGCCCGGCGAAGAGGCTCGATACCGACGAGATGATGTCCACCAGCTCGAAACCGACGAAATTCGACCAGAGGAACTGGACCGAGGCGAATGTCCCGCCGATGACCAGGAGCGGGATGCGGACCTCCCAGGTCTTACGCCAGCCGGTCAGCGTGGCGACCAGCCAGAACGGGATGACCAGCGAGAGGATCGGCAAGATCCGGCCGGACGTGGCGCTCAGGGCCTGGACGTCCAGCTCGGTGACCCGGCTCAGGGTCAGGATGGGGATGCCGATGCCTCCCCAGGCCACCGGCGCCGTGTTGGCGATCAGGCAGAGCAAGGCCGCCTGGAATGGCGGGAACCCCAACCCCACGAGAAAGGCCGCGGAGATCGCCACCGGGTGCCCCGAAACCGGCAGCACCCTCGATCAAGGCCCCGAAGCAGAAGGCCACCAGGACCACCTGGAGCCTCCGGTCCGCCGAAAGCCGGGCGATCGAGGCCTTCATGATCTCGAACTGCCCGGTCTCCACCGTGATGTCGTAGAGGAATACCGCCGCCACGATCAGCCAGACAATTCGAAACAGCGCGAAGGCAACCCCCACCGCCACGCTTGCCAGCGACCATCGACACCGGCATGCGAAAGACAACCAGCGCCACCAGCAGGCCGTCCCCAAGCCGGCGAGTGCGGCCTTCCAGGCACTGGCCCGGCCCGTGGCCAGCAGCCCGAGCAAGACCAGGACCGGCAGCGCCGAGACCATCGTCGAAATCGCCCAGTTTCCCATCGGGTCGTAATCGTTGGATCCACACAGGCCGATGATCCCTTGAATGAGTGTCAAATTAAGCACTATCCGCCGGCGCTGTCCAACTCGGGAGGCGGACTCGGCATGCACCTGCCGGCCTACCATACGAGATGACCGGCTGCCGGGATAGTGCCCTCCGAACTTGTTCAATGTCTGGAAGTTGCATCGGCAGGAACGGCCTCATCGTGCGAGGTCTTCGAGACGGTGCCGTCTTGACCAAGCGATGGGAAAGGGGTTAATTTTAGTAGTCGCCCTCGTCGGTAGACGACGGGGATGACCGGATGACTTAGCTAGGAGCCTCTGGGTGCAAATCGAGATCTCGATTCGCCATGGTGCGTTGGACGCCGAACAGCATCGTTACTTGCATGAAAAGGCCGAGAAACTGCTGAAATACTTCAGTCGGCTCATGGCGATTGAAGTGGCAGTGGACCACGTCAAGCATGCGTGGGAAATCGAGATCCTGGTCTCGGCCGAGCACAAGCACGACTTCGTCGCCCGTGAATCGGGCGCGACGCCGGAAGCAGCGATGGATGCTTGCGTCCACAAGATCGAACAACAGCTCCGCAAATACAAGGAGCGGGTTCAGAATCACAAAGGCGAAGCCACCCTTGGCGGTTCTTCATTCCTGGAGTCCGAGTCTCCACAGTCATCCGAGGAGACGGGGAGCGATCTCGACGAGGTCTGACCGGGGCATTGGCCCGGAACCGAACACGCCACGGCAGTCGCCGGCAGAGACAAGTTGGGTCGTCCCGAATCGGGGCGGTCGCGGCATTGTGCCGATGCCCGCGCCTCGGAGACAGGACGGCACAGAGTCAACCGTCGGCAGGTCAACCCGTCGATGGAGGGGCGGATGAAGCTCTTGGATTTCGTGGTAAGAGATGCGATCGTGGTGGACTTGCAGGCCACGGGCAAAGAGGAGGCGATCCGCGAGATGGTGGGGAGCCTCCACCGCGCCGGCCGGCTGGGCGATAACGATGTGGAGAGTGTGATCCGGGCCATCCTCGGTCGCGAGGAATTGGGCTCGACGGGCATCGGCCAGGGGGTAGCGGTCCCGCATACCCGGCATCCGACGCTCCAGCGGCTAGTGGGTACGGTCGCCTTGTCGCGCCGCGGGGTCGATTTCGCGGCCCTGGACGGCGAGCCGGTCGACATCTTCTTCCTGCTGGTATCGCCCCAGAATCAGCCCGGCGATCACCTCCGGGCGTTGGAGAATATCTCCCGACACTTGAAGGACGAGCGTTTTGTGGACGTCCTTGCGCCAGGCCCAGTCGCGCGAGAACGTGATCAATGTCCTGGAGCAAGCCGACCAGGGGTCATCTTGAGGGCCACGAACGGCGACCCGCTGGCCTCCGCGGCCGGCTGGCCGGGAGCTGCGGGCTCGGTCCAGATCTCCTGAGTCGGGCCCATGGCAACCGGATCCCGACGGGTCGGAGTTTCTGGATCCTCGCTGACGCCCGAGCCGTCGGCGATCGAGGTCTGTTTGGAAACGAGCGCTCACCGCCGAACACGAAGACGATCAGGGCCGCCGGGGCTCCTGAAAAGCTCGGCGGCTGCTTGTTCCCGGCCCAGGCCGATCGAGCCGCCGATGAGCCACAATACGACTGTCGCCCATCGTCAGGTCGAGATTACGAACAGTTGGGGTCTGCACGTGCGGCCCGCTCAGAAATTCGTGGGACTGGCTCAGCAGTTTCAATCCGAGATCCGGGTCCGTCACAGCGGGATTGAAGTTGACGGCAAGAGCATCCTGAGTTTCATGACGATGGCCGCCGAGTGCGGCACCCACCTGGAGTTAGAGGCACGCGGGCCCGACGCGGATGCGGCGGTCGAGGCGCTGGCCGGCCTGGTCTCGGCCCGATTCTATGAGGACGAGAACGGCCAGCCCATCGAGGGCCAACCGGGTGCGGAGCCGCCTCGATGAGCGTCCTGGACCGTCTCTCCGCCGATCGGCGCGCCGCGCGGCGCCGGTTGCCATCGCGTCGCAGGTGGCCGGTGCGGGGTGGCAAGTTGTCAACTCGCGTATTTTGCTTGGAATCCTGGCATGCGGCCTTCGGTCTCAGCGAACTCAACCGGGAGTCTCCCCACGCGACCGATGCAGGTCCTGCGGGGGATCGCGATCAGCCCGGGAATCGCCATGGGCCCGGTCGTGGTGCTGGACTGCGCGGGGGCTGCGCCTGCCCCCCCGCTCGATTTCCCAGTCGGTGGTGAACGACGAACTGGAGCGGCTGGACCGGGGTCTGGAGGCGGCGCGCGCCGGAGCCGGCCGCGACGAGGCCGAGGTCCGCACCCGGTTGGGGCCCCAGTATGCCGACATCCTGGCGGCCCATAGCCGGATGATCGCGGATCCGACCTTGCAGGCGCGAAGCCCGCAATCTCATCGAGCAGGAACAGATCCCGGCCGAGCACTCCATACTCGAAGTGCTGGAAGGATACGCGTCGCGGCTGGAGCGGCTGACCGAGTCGCACCTGTCGGCCCGAGCCGCCGACCTCCGCGACATCCAGACCCGGATCCTCTCGCACCTGATCGGCGAGCGGCCGGAGTCGTTTCAGGACGCTCTGGCCGCGCCCGCGATCGTGCTGACGCACGACCTGAGCCCCAGCGAAGCGGCCGGCCTGGACCCCGGTCGCGTCCTGGGCGTTCGCGACCGAGGTCGGGGGCCGCTCCAGTCACACCGCGATCGTGGCGGCCGCCCTGGAGATCCCCGCCGTGGCCGGAATGGGTCCGTTTCTGGATCGCGCCCGTCACTGTCGTCTGGCGATCGTGGACGGCGACCAGGGACTGGTGATCTTGGACCCCGATCACGAGACCCAGGAGCGCTATCGGCGGACTGGCCGCCGAACGATCGGCGCGGTTCCAGGTCCTGGCGGGCCAGGTCCGACCTGCCGGCCGAGACCCTGGATGGCTGCCGGATCGAGCTCTGGGGTAACATCGAGTTCGGCGGCGAGGTCGCCGGGTGCCTCGAGCGCGGGGCGGCCGGCGTCGGATTGTTCCGCACCGAGTTCCTGTTCCTCGAACGCCCAGACCCCGCCCAGCGAAGACGAGCAGTTCGAGGTCTACGCCGGAGTCGTCCGGTCGCTCGGCGGCCGGCCGATCACCATCCGGACCCTCGACCTGGGCGCCGATAAGGTCGCCGGCTTTCACCAGGGCGGCTACGTGGAACCCAACCCGGTCCTGGGATTACGAAGCATCCGGCTGTCGCTCCGCGAGCCGGAGCTCTTCCGGCCGCAGCTCCGGGCCCTGTTGCGCGCCAGCGTGCTGGGAGGGGTCCGGATCTTGTTTCCCCTCGTGACGACCCTGGCCGAAGTTCGGGCCGCGCGCGCCATCCTCGAAGAGGTGGCCGGCGAGCTGCAGGGCCGAGGGCCATCCCATCCCTGAGAAATTGCCGGTCGGCGTCATGATCGAAGTACCCGCCGCCGCCCTGATTGCCGATCACCTGGCGAAGGAGGTGGATTTCTTCTCCATCGGAACCAATGACCTGATCCAGTACACCCTGGCCGTCGACCGGACCAACGAGACCGTGGCCGATCTGTACTGCGCCTCTGATCCCGCCGTCCTGCGCCTCATTGCCATGGTGGTCGAAGCGGCCCGGAAGCACGGGATCGAGGCCACGGTCTGCGGGACGATCGGTGGCGAGCCGCTCTACACGATGCTCCTGCTGGGCCTGGGAATCCGCGAACTGAGCATGCCTCCGCACCAGTTGCCCGAGATCAAGCGCGTGATCCGAGGGATCCGGCTCGAGGACGCCGAAGCGGTGGCCGCCGAGGCGCTGCGTCGGGAGACGGCGCGCGACGTCGCCGAGTTACTCGAAGGGGCGCTGCGCCGGGCACTGCCGGAACAGGCCAGCACCCCCTCGGACGCCCGTTGATCGCCCCGCGCGAACCGATCTCCGCTGCTGCGAGGCGGTGCCGACCGGCCTGCCCGATCGAGCCGTCGGCTCCGCGAGACCGCCGTGCGACGACCCGATGATGATTTGCCGCCCTAGATGATGCCGAAAGGCGTCGAGCACAACCGTGCGACTCGAGGTGAACCGCTCCGATGCTGTCCGCTCCTTCGCGAGCTCCCGCCGGATTCGCCCGGCCCGGAGCAGGGAGTCGGAGCAGGCCGAGATCGGCCGCCCGAGATGCATTCCCACAAACCCTGAAGGATGGTGAGGCAGCCGGTGCCCGATCGGTTCGGCGTGCCCCATCCCTCGCGATCGATTCGGAGCGGCCTGTTCGACCGCCGGATATGACAAGAGCCATCAAGGTGCGTCTCCGCTTTGCCAAGTGCGGCGATCTTCGCCTGGTCAGCCATCATGACATCATGCGCTGTCTGGAGCGAATGCTCCGCCGCGCCCGGGTGCCGATGGCTGCGACCCAGGGCTTCAACCCGCGGCCCAAGATGACCTTCGCGCTGGCCTTGGGACTGGGGATCGAGGCTCGTCGCGAGGTCGTCGACCTGGAGCTGTCGGAGCCGCTGGAGCCGTCGGAGCTCCTGGAGCGGCTCTCGGCGGTCGCCCCGCCGGGTTTCGACTGGGTTGACGCGCGAGCATTGCCTGCCCGATGCGGCTGCGCCGCGGCCTCGCTCGCTCGAGTACCAGATGCCGGTACGGGCGACCGACGCGACGGCGCCCGAGCGGCCCTGGAGGCCCTCCTCGCGGCCGAGACCTGGCCCGGGATCCGTCGCCGAAAGGATCGCGAGCAAACCTTCGACCTGCGCCCGCATGTCGTCGCGGCCGAATTGTCGGACGACGGCATGCTCCGCTTCCGCCTTGCCGTTTCCCCCGATGGCTCCGCCCGGCCGGAGGACGTGCTCGAGGCGATCCGCCTCCGCGACCTGCTGGATGACGGGGCCGTCATCACTCGTACCGACGTGGATTTCGAGACATGATCGCATCGAGCCGGGCTGCCTCATCTCCGAGCCGCGAGACGAGGGGCCGGAGCATCCCGGCCGGCCTCCATCGCGCCGCCACGGCCGTCGATCGACCTTCCCCCGAACACCGAGGGGGACGGGCTTTCCCGACACACTCCATGGATCCGGATTTATTCCCGACCGAACATCAACGCCGAGATCTCGGCGCAAGTCCCGGAAAGAGACCGCATGAAGAAAGAAATGTTGATCAACGTGCTCCAGCCTGAGGAATGCCGCATCGCCATCGTGGAGGACGGCGTCCTCGAGGAGCTTTACGTCGAACGGACCAGCCACGAGAGCTATACGGGCAACATCTACAAAGGGAAGATCGTCAACCTCGAGCCGGCCATCCAGGCGGCGTTCGTTAACTTCTCGGTGGGCCGCAACGGCTTCCTCCACGTGTCGGACGTCGAGCCGCAGTATTTCCATCGCCACGGGACGTTGGACGACGAGCCGGAGGCGAGACCTCGGGGACGGGAACGGGAGCCCAGCGGGATCGGGATCGCGGTAAGAAGCCCCCGCCACGCCGCGACCGCGGACGCGGCGAGGAGAGGCGGCCGGGACTCCCCCCCGAGCCCGGCGATGCTGCCGCCCCCATACCCGAGTCCGCCCCGGATCGAGGACCGGCCTCGTGACGCGATCGGGATCGGAACCGCCGCGATCGGGATCGGGAACCGCCGCGCGATCGGGATCGGGACCGAGGGCGGGAGCGCGAACGCCCCGACCACTCGATCCGAGGTCGTCGCGATCGCTCGGAATCGCCGCGGCGATTCGGGGAGGGGCTCGTCGAGCCGCCAGCAGCCCGACCTCGGACCACCGCCACCGCCAACGGAGCCGCCGCCCGAGCCCGCACGCCCGCGTTATGCGGAAGACGTTCTCACCGGGGCGCCCGAACCGCCGGAGCCCGCCGCTCTGCCCGAGGCGGCCGAACTCGGCTGGGATACGGAGATCGGCTGGGGTCGACAGCCCGAGCCTGGGACGGGCACCGGAGCGCCACCGAGAGCGGGAACCGCGGCATGAGGAGCCGGAAGAGCCGTTGATCCGCGAATTCGAGCAGGAGCCGGTATTTGATCCCGACCTGCCTCCCAGCCGCACCCATCGGTCGCGGTCAACACCCGACCGGCCCACGGCCGGGTGAACCGGAAAGCTCGGAGTACACCCGGCACCGAGTCCCGCCCTCGTTCCCGGCCGAGCGAGAGCCCAAGGAACGGACGAGCCCCGGAATCTCCGAACCGGAGATCGAATCGTTCGGAAGCCGGGAGCCCGGAAGGGTCGCGGTCGAGGCCGGACTCCGCCGGCCCCCGGCCGGGAACGGCCAGCCCCGACGGCCGGTCGCGGAGAGCCCTCGGTCCCGGAAATCGAACGCGACCTGGGCGGCGAGCTCCCGCGCATCGAGCCCGAGTTCGAAGACGTGCCACCGTTCGACGAGCCACCGCGACGCCGGGGCGGGCGCGCGGCGATTCGATCGCGAGGAGGCGATTGGGACCGTCCGCGGGAGACTCCCTCCGCGCCGGTGCCGGAGGTCGAGCGCCCGACCGAACCTGCTGCGCCGGCGTCCCTCCGGAGGCTGCGGAGTTGCCCCGCGAACGCGAGCCGAGCGCGAACGGCCCCGCGAACCCGAGCGCGAACGGCCTCGCGATCGCGACCGCGATCGGGAGCGTCCCCGGCCGCACGCCCGCGCCGGCGAGCCCGGTTACATCCCCCGCCGCGAGCGTCTGCGCTCGGGCGATTCGCCCTTCGGAGAGGACCTCTTCCCGACCGAGACGGAGTGGCCGGAGCCGCGAGATCGACCCGCTGCTGGAGGAAGACGCCGGGGACCTTGGCGGCCGACCTGACGGACGAGGATGAGCTGGGTCTCCCGGAGGCGGAGGGGCCGGGCCGACCCGGCGCCGCCCGGCCCGAAGGGCGTCGACGTCGACGTCGACGCGGCCGGCGTCGGGAGCCCGAACGCGAGACGGGCAAGTACGAGCCCTCCGCACTCCCCGAGCCCGACGAGATCGAGCCGGAGTACGAGGACTTCCCCGTCGATCTGGAGACTCCGCGGCCCTTCGTCCGCGGGCACGCCCGCCCGTCGAATCCTTCGACGAGCTCGACGAGCTCGACCTGGAGGAGATCGGCGGCCCCGGAGAGTCATCCACTTGACGAGGACGAATTCGCCATCGACGAGCCCCGCCCGGTGGCCGAGGAGGAAATCGACCCCGAGCTCGAGCAGGAGATCCGCAAGGAGATCGAGGAGATCGAGGAGCTCGAGCGCGAGATGGGCCTGCGCGGCGGCCCCGAGGACCGCACCCGACACGGCGAGGAGGCCGGCCGCGGCGGGCGATCCGGCCGCGGACGCGGCCCGATCAAGCCCCCCATCCAGGAAATCTTCCGGCGCGGCGACGAGGTCCTGATCCAGGTCATCAAGGAGAGCATCGGCACCAAGGGCCCGACCCTGTTCGACCTACATCAGCATCCCCGGCCGATACCTCGTGCTGATGCCCGGGCTCAATCGCGTCGGCGTCTCGCGCAAGATCGTCGACGAGGGGCAGCGCCGGAAGCTCCGCGAGATCATGCTCGAGCTGAATCCCCCCAAGGGTCTGGGCTTCATCGTCCGGACCGCCGGCCTCGAGCGGACCAAGCGCGAGCTGGCCCGAGACCTCGCCTATCTCCTGCGGCTCTGGAAGGTGATCCTCCGCCGCATCAAGAAGTCCCGCGCCCCCACGCCGATCTATCAAGAATCGGACATGATCATCCGGACCATCCGCGACATCTTCACCTCGGAGATCGATACGATCTGGATCGACGAGCCCTCGGCCTTCGAGCGGGCACAGGACTTCCTCCGGGTCGTCATGCCGCGGTTCGTCAACCGGCTGAAACTCTATGACGAGAAGGTCCCCCTGTTTCACAAGTACGGCATCGAGGACGAGATCTCCAAGATCCAGCGCCGGCATGTGCCGCTGCCGGAAGGCGGCTCGATCGTCATCGACCAGACCGAAGCCCTGGTCGCCATCGACGTGAACTCGGGGAACTTCCGCGTGGAGGACGACGCCGAGCGGACCGCCTACGAGATGAACCTGCGGGCCGCGCGCGAGATCGCGCGACAGCTCCGGCTCCGCGACCTGGGCGGCGTGATCGTCAACGACTTCATCGACATGCGCGAAGAGCGCCATCGTCGTGGGGTCGAGCGTGCCTTGCGCGAGGCCATCAAGCGCGATCGCGCACGCACCAAGGTCCTCCGCATGAGCGCCTTCGGCCTCATCGAGATGACTCGCCAGCGGATCCGACCCAGCTTGAAGCGATCGATCTACGAGGACTGCTCCCACTGCACCGGCGCGGGGGTCGTCAAGACGGCCGAGAGCATGGCCATCGACGTCGTGCGGCTGCTGGCCCTGGCCACCCACCGCGAGGAGATCCGCCGGATCGCGATCTCCGTCAACCCGAAAGTCGCCTCCTACTTGAACAACCGCAAGCGGAAGGAGATCGTCCGGATGGAGGTCGAATGCAACATGACGATCCAGATCGGCATCGTCGAGGACGCTCCCGCCGAGCACCTGACGATCGAGTGCTTCGATGCCAACGGCAACGAAGTGCGGCTGCACCCGCAGCCGTCCCCGCCACCTCGGCGAGGGCAGATTGGTCATTGGTCATTGGTCCTTGGTCCTTGGTCATTGGTGGATGATTCTCGTCCTCGCTCTCCGCTCCTTGTTCGGGTGGCTCGTCACGGCCGCGATCGCAGGGCGAGGGATGCGGTACGGATACGTGGCGTCGGTCACAGTGACCAACGGACGAAAGGACCAAGGACAAGAGAGATGACCTTCCAGCCCGCTGCCGGCTATCCGCTTCATCGCCCTCGACGCCTCCGCGGCCACCCCCGGCTCCGCGAGCTGTTATCGGAGACCCGACTGGCCGTCGACGACCTGATCTATCCCTTGTTCGTCTACCACGGCAAGAACCTCCGGCGCGAGATCGCCTCGATGCCGGGCCAGTATCAACTCTCGCTCGACCGCCTCGGCGAGATGATCGCCGAGGTCTCCGAGCTGGGTATCCCGGGGATCATCCTCTTCGGGATCCCCGAGCACAAGGACGCGCGCGGGTCGGCCGCGGCCCGCGACGACGGCATCGTGCAGGAGGCGATCCGGGTCGCCAAGCGGACCGCGCCCGGGCTCCTGGTCATCACCGACCTCTGCTTCTGCGAGTACACCGATCATGGCCATTGCGGCCCCCTGACCGAATCCGGCGGGCGGATGGATGTCGATAACGACGCGACGCTCCCACTCCTCGTCGAGCAGGCGGTGAGCCACGCCCGCGCCGGGGCCGACGTGATCGCCCCCTCGGGTATGATGGACGGCATGGTGCAGGCGATCCGCCAGGGCCTCGACGCCGCGGCATTCGTGAACCTGCCGATCCTGTCCTACGCGGCCAAGTTCGCCAGCGGCTACTATGGGCCCGTTCCGCGACGCCGCCGAGAGCGCCCCGAGCTTCGGCGACCGCCGGTCGTACCAGATGGACCCGGCCAACTCCGACGAGGCCCTCCGCGAGGTGGCCCTCGACCTCGCCGAAGGGGCCGACATGGTCATGGTCAAGCCCGCGCTGGCCTATCTCGACATCATCCGGCGCGTCAAGGACACCTACGGCGTCCCGCTGGCGGCCTACAATGTCTCGGGCGAGTACGCCATGGTCAAGGCCGCCGCCGCCCGGGGTTGGATCGACGAGCGCCGGATCGTGCTCGAGACCCTCACGGGCATCCGGCGCGCCGGCGCCGACATGATCCTCACTTACCACGCCCCCGATGTGGCAAGGTGGCTGCGTCAGGGTTGAGTTTGTCGAAGAAAACAGGGACTGGCTCGAAGGGCTGCGATCCATCCGAAGAGGTCACTCCGAAAACGATGAATCCGACGACACCCGCCCTGTCCAGACCCGATTTCCGACTCCCCAAGAGCCACGAGGCCTTTGCGCGGGCCAATCGCGTGATCCCGGGTGGCGTGAATAGCCCTGCCCGGGCGTTCGGCGCCGTCGGCGGCGAGCCGCCGTTCATGGCGCGAGCCGAAGGGGCTTACCTCTTCGACATCGACGGCCACAAATACATCGATTATATCGGCTCCTGGGGCCCGATGATCCTGGGGCATGCCCACCCCAAGGTTCGCGAGGCGGTCACCGAGGCGCTGGAGCTGGGTTCGAGCTTCGGCGCGCCGACCGTGCGAGAGGTCGAGATCGCCGAGGCCGTGGTCGGGGCGGTCCCATCGATCGAGAAGGTGCGGTTCGTCTCCTCGGGGACCGAAGCGGCGATGTCGGCCGTGCGGGTGGCCAGAGGCGTCACCGGCCGATCGAAGATCGTCAAGATGAGCGGCCATTACCACGGCCACATCGATGCTCTGCTGGTCCAAGCCGGCTCGGCCGCCACAACGCTCGGGACGCCGAACAGCCCCGGCGTGACCGAAGGAGCCACGCCAGGACACGATCCTCTGTCCGTTCAACGACACGCAGGCCGTGGCCGATGCCCTCGATCGCTTTCCCGGCCAGGTGGCCGCGGTCCTGCTCGAGCCGATCGCCGGCAACATGGGACTGGTGCCGCCCGAGCCGGGCTATCTCGCCGCGCTCCGCGAGCTGACCGAGAAGCACGGGACCTTCCTCGTTTTCGACGAGGTCATGACCGGCTTCCGCGTGGCCTACGGCGGCGCCCAGGCTCTCTATGGCATCACACCCGATCTCACGGCCCTGGGCAAGGTCATCGGCGGCGGACTGCCGGCGGCGGCCTACGGTGCATCGGCCGCGATCATGGATCATGTCTCGCCGGTCGGACCGATCTTCCAGGCCGGCACGCTCTCGGGCAATCCCCTGGCGATGGCCGCCGGGCTCACCACCGTGCAACTGCTCCGCGATGAGCCCCCGTACGATCGACTCGAGGCGCTCGCGTCCCGTCTTGCCGAGGGCCTCGACCGAGCCGCAACCGACGCCGGGATTCCCCACATCGTCCAGCGCGTCGGCAGCATGCTGACGCTCTTCTTCCACGACGGCCCCGTGCTCAATTATGACGATGCTCGCCGCAGCGATACCCGGCTCTTCGCCCGCTTTTTCTGGGGAATGCTGGCCCGAGGCATCTATCTGCCGTGCAGCCAGTTCGAAGCCGCATTCGTCTCCGCGGCACACACCGAGGACGACATTGACCGGACCATCCACGCCGCCCGCGAGGCGCTCGGGCATGCCGGAATTGAGTCAAGAACCGCAAGGCCGAACGATTCGTGTCCTGACGATCTACGTCCCGCTTCTCAAGGAGGGAACGTCCGTCGTTCGCCCGACACAAGGCGTCAAGCTCGGTGAGGATCTTTACCGAGTCCTTCCTACCGTAGACCATGATCCGAACGACGAAGAATGGGAGTTTCCACCCGGGAGTGTCGTTGAGTGCGTCGTGGAGACCCGGAGCGGGCAAGAAATCCTCGTGGCAAGGAAAAAAGTGTAGGTGATGGTCGACTCCTTTGAGAGCAAGGTTCGATCTACGGTGTAGCCGGATTAATGCCGTCTTCGTCGCCGCGGCACGGCCTGAGGAGCGAAGCGTTGCGCCAGGTGCTGGATCTGCGGCTGGAGAGTCATACCCGCGCGGAGATCGCCCAACGTTTGGGGTGCGCCGAGCGGACGGTGAAGCGCAAGCTGGAGGTTCTTCGTGAGGCGCGGTTTCAAGGGGAATCCTGATGGACGGCCTGGTGTCATCGCGTCCGGGGAGTTGCCCCGTTCGACCCTCTGAGCGAATCGACCAAGCCTGCGACCGGTTCGAGGCCGCATGGCGGTCCGGGACGGCGCCGCGGATCGAGGACTACCTCTCCGAGGCGGAGGAGCCCGACCGGCCGGCGCTGCTGGGCGAGCTGGTGGCGCTGGAGCGGGAGTTGCGCCTCCGTCGCGGCGAGCGACCGGAGACCCAGGAGTATCTGGACCGCTTCGCGGGCAATGCCTCGGTGGTCGCCGCCGTTTTTCAGGAGACGTTGACCGCCGACAAGGGCCGGGCGGACATCACCGCCGGGGCGAGGATCGAGGACACGGACTCGGACGGCACGCGGGGGAATCGCAGGCTCCCCGAGGCCCTGCGCCTCGGCGGTCTACCGGCCGCGACAGCACCACGCCCAGGGCGGCCTGGGGGAAGTGCTCACCGCCCATCAGGAGGAGCTGGACCGCACGGTGGCGCTCAAGCGGATCCGGCCCGACAAGCTGCATGACACGGCGCGTCGGCGGTTCCTCCGCGAGGCCGCCATCACCGCGAGGCTGCAACACCCCGGCATCGTACCGATCTACGGTTTGGGGCAGGACGAGGACGGCCCCTTCTACACCATGCCCTTCATCGAGGGCCAGACCCTCCAGGAAGCGATCAATGCCTTCCACGGCGATGAATCCTTACGACGCGATCCCGGCCCGCGTGTCTTGAAGTTTCGCGGCCTGCTCCAGCAATTCATCACGGTCTGCAACACGATGGACTACGCCCACGACCAGGGGGTCATCCATCGCGACCTGAAGCCGTCGAATATCATGCTCGGTCCCTACGGCGAGACGCTGGTGATGGACTGGGGCCTGGCCAAGCGGCTCGGGACCGACGACGCCAGCGGCGAGGCCGAAGGGAACGAACCTTCTCCGAGTCCGTCGCCCGATGCCCTGACCGCGACGGGCGCCGTGCTGGGTACTCCCCACTACATGAGCCCCGAACAAGCCAAAGGCCAGGCCGCCGGCCCGGCCAGCGATATCTTCAGCCTCGGGCTGGTCCTCTACGCGATCCTGACGGGGAGGTCGCCTTATGCTGAGGCAGTGCTGGAGGGAGGGGGACTTCACGAATCGGTGCGCGAAGCCGCGGTCATCCCGCCGCGCCAGCGGGACTCGGGCCTATCCCGTGCCCTGGAGGCGATCTGCCTCAAGGCCTTGGCGGCGCGGCCTGAGGATCGATATCCCTCCGCTCGCGCCCTGGCCGATGATCTCGCAAAATGGCTGGCTGACGAGTCGGTCTCAGCCTATGCCGAGCCGTTGCTGACCCGGGTGCGCCGCTGGGGCCAGCGGCATCAGCGGTTGGTGACGAGCGCGACCGCGGCGGGACTCGTGGCGGCGGTCGCGTTGGTGGCGATTACAACGGTGATCTCGATTTGGAACCGGCGGCTGGAGACGACCAATCAGAAGTTGGCCTCGGCGAACCAGACGATCCTCCGCAACAACGACCAGATCACGCGGCAGAATCGAGAGCTGGCGGAGTCGAACCAGAATCTGAAGCAAGCCCGCGCCGAGGCCGAGAAGGAGCGGGATCAGGCCAAGGAGGTGACTGAGTTCCTGGTGTCGAGCTTCCGAAAACCGGACCCGGCGGCCGAGGGTGAAAAGGTCACGGTCGCGCAGGTGCTCGGCCGTGCGGTCCAGGAGCTGGAAGGACGGAAGATTACCCCGGCCACCCGTGCCACGATCTTGAGCGCGGTCGGCGAGACCTATCGCGGCCTGGGGCTGGTCTCGGAGACGGTGGGTCTCTTCGAGAAGGTCCTGGAGATCCGACGCCGCGAGTTGGGGGAGGACCACCCCGAAACCCTCGAGTCGATGAACAACCTCGCCCTGGCGTGCAGCGATGCCGGCCATCCCGATCGCGCCATCCCGCTTTACGAGCAGACGCTCGCGGCGCGACGGGCCAAGCTCGGCGCCGACCATCTGGACACGCTCACCACCCTGAACGACCTCGCCGTCGCTTACCATGATGCCGGTCAACTCCCCCGCGCCATCCCGCTCTACCAGCAGGTGCTACGACAGCGCCAAGCCCTTCAAGGGCCGGATCACCAGGAGACGCTGACGTCCCTGAATAACCTGGGCACGGCCTACCAGGAAGATGGTCGGCTCGATCTGGGCATCCCCCTGCTGGAACAGGCCCTCGAGGGCCAGCGGGCCCGGCTGGGCGGCGACCATCCCGAGACCCTCATCACTCTGAACAACCTCGCCCTGGCCTATCAGCACGACGGCCAGTTCGACCGCGCCATCCCGCTCCACGAGCAGGAGCTCGCGGCCAGTCGCGCCCGACTCAGCGCGGACCACCCCGAGACGCTCATCTCGATGAACAACCTGGCTACGGCCTATCTGGAAGCGGGCCGGTTCGATCGCGCCATACCGCTCCTCGAACAGACCCTCCAGGCGAAGGAGAAGAAGCTGGGCGCGAACCACCCGAGCGTCCTCGTCACGCTCCGGAACCTGGCGCGCCTACGAGAAAGCCCGGCGTCTCCCGGACGCCGAATCGCTCTATCGCCGGGTCATCCAGACCGCCGCGATCCGCACGCCCCGAGACGATCCGTTCTATTCCGATACCCTGAGCTTCCTGGGAAACTGCTTGATCCGCCAGCATCGGGCCGAGGAAGCCGCTCGCGTCCTCCGCGAGTCCCTGACCATCAAGGAAAAGACCCAGCCGGACGATTGGACCACCTCCTCCGCCCGCAGCCTGCTGGGCGAAGCCCTGGCTGCCCAGGGCCTCTTCGAAGAGGCGGAACCGCTACTCTTGTCCGGACAGCAGGGCTTGCTGGAGTGCCGGGAGAAGGTCCCGGCCAAGGATCGCGATCGGATCTCGCGGGAATCCATCGATCGCCTGGTCCAGCTCTACGAGGCCCGGGGCCAGAAGGACAAGGCCGAGGAATGGCGGAAGAAGCTCGGCGAGAATTCGCTGGATCGGGGCTTCCCGGCCGACCCGTTCGCACGGTGAGGGCCTGGTTCATTCAGCTCGGATACATCCCCATCAACCCGGCTGTTCGCCCGCTTCTTTTGGGAGATGCTCGCCCGCGGCGTCTACTGGCCGTGCAGCCAGTTCGACGCCGAATTGTGTCGGAGCCCCCCTCCCATCAGTTACGAGCGGATAGTGCATAGAATTGCCAGTTACCAAATATGCATGTATCTTCACGAGCAACTTGCAACTCGCTCGGTTGCGTCCGAGCCGCGTCAGGTTGGTTGCTCGAACCGCTGGCTCAGGAGCATGCAGAGGTTTTCGATCTTTCCCAGTCTCTCGGGATCATCGAAGATCGATTCGGCCCGTCGCTTGAGGTCTTCGATGTTGCGTTCGCTGGTGTCGTCCAGCGCACTGTTCGCTTCGCTCAGTCTCGCCTGAAAACGGTAGTAACGATAGGGTCTCTTGACGACGTGCATGAGCTGCCTCATTTGAGCGTCGACCGTGTCGCTGCCGCCGTCATAGGCGATATCGATGAGTGGCCGAGACCAGCGGAGAGTACCCCAGGTTTTGGCATCCTCATACCGGATTGGCGTATTGAGCTCGCCCGTCCCGAGCGACAAGACCAGGTAGTCGGTCTCGTCGGCGACGGGACCGGCCCCGGATCGGACCTCGACCGGACGCTCGCTCTGCTTCGACTCGCCGGCCTGAGCTTCCTGAGCCGAGGCGGATGCCCAATGGCGATGGAGGTTGACGGCCTCCGAGTAGGCACAGAGTGTGGGGTTGTTCAAGAAAACGCCGGCGTCGATGAACGCGAGTGGGGGCAAGTGCGATTTCTTCGATCGGACGATCTGGAATGGCGAGAAATACGCGGGCGCGGCCGTGGTCGCCCGAGCGACTTCCCACATCCGAGGGTTGAACCGCGAACCACGCTTGATTCTGGCCTTCTTCCTCGTGAACAGGAAGGGCCTGCACGTCTCGATTTCGTAGCTGGTGATCACGACATCGGTGAGGGCCTGGCTCAGCCTCGTTTCCTCGCCGAGGTACTTTCGTAGCACCCTTTCGATGGGCTCCGCAGGATAACGTTCCTCCATCAGGCCGTGAAGCGAGACGACATCTTGCCAGAACGAGTGGAAGATCTCCTTGCCGTCCTCTTCATAAAAGGAGACGAGTTGGCTGGCCTCGTATTTCGGTTTCTTCCCCCCATCTTCTTGGGGGACCGTCACGCCGAGGGCCAGGATGCCGCCGGTCGACGTGCCCGCGATCAAGTCGAACAGCTCCGCAATGCGGTGGCCCGTCCGTCGTTCGATGTCGGCCAGAATCATGGCCGGCATGATCCCGCGGATGCCACCCCCGTCGATGGACAAAATGTTGAATGAAGGCATGAAACATCCCGCCATGACTTCCCGGATACACAGCGTCTCGACTGAGAACGACACTGTTATTATTTCGGGATCAGACCATTGGACAAGATCAGCAAGGGGAATCGTTCGATGTGCCGGCATTCTTCGACCGGGTGCGGATGACCCCGTTACGGCCTTGGTCTGGAAGTGCCGCGGCCGTAAACTGTAGGAGGAAAACTCATTCGGTTGCCGAGACCGACGCTCGTTCGGAACGATCGATGAAAGTCCTCGCAACGACGCGCGAGCCGCGCTCAGGCGAGGATCGCATTCGGTTGGACCGGGCATCCAACGCCGTCGGCATGTGCTGGAAATACGCCCCAGGGGGAACGTCTTTGAACATCGAGCGTCTCATGGCCGTCATGGTGCTCTCCGTCATTCTGGCGTGCCGTACGGTTGCCCAGGAGTCAGCCACACCGGCCTCGAAGACGTCCGGTTCGACCTCAGGCGAGGCGGCCACCAGGTTCTTCGAGAGCAAGGTTCGACCGATCCTGGCCGAGCATTGCTATCGCTGCCACGGTCCCGATTCGGGCGATGGCAAGGCGAAGCTGCGTGTCGACTCGCTGGAATCGCTCCTGAAAGGCGGAGTCTCGGGCCCGGCGATCGTTCGCGGAGAACCGGACCAGAGCCTACTGATCCTCGCCGTCCGCCACGAGGGCGACGTGTCGATGCCGCCGAAGAAGAAGCTCCCCCAGGCCGATATCGATGTGCTCGCCGCCTGGGTCAAGATGGGGGCGCCCTGGACGCCGCCGCCGGCGCCGGTCGTCCCCGCTGGCAATGTCCCCCGATGGGGAGAGGCCGCGCGGCAAGTTCTGGGCGTTCCAGGTCCCTCGGGTCCCGAAACCGCCGACGGTCGACGATGCGCGATGGCCCCGATCTCCCATCGACCGCTTCATCCTGGCGCGACTCGAGGCCGAGGGGCTGCGTCCGGCGCCTCCGGCCGACAAGCGGACCCTCCTCCGGCGTGCGAGCCTCGATCTCCTGGGAATCCCTCCGATTCCTCGAGGAATTGGACGCGTTCGTATCTGATGACTCTGCCCATGCGTTCGAACGCGTCGTGGACCGGTTGCTCGCATCCCCCCGATACGGAGAACGCTGGGGCCGGCACTGGCTGGACGTCGTCCGATACGCCGACTCCAACGGCATGGACGATAACCTCGCCTACTCCGACGCCTGGCGGTATCGCGATTATGTGATCGCCGCATTCAACTCGGACAAGCCCTTCAACCGGTTTCTGCGAAGAGCAGCTTGCCGGCGACCTGATCGCGGACGCGGAACCATCGCGTCGGGACGAGTTGCTCGTCGCGACCGGGTTCCTGGCGATCGGGCCGAAGATGCTGGCCGAAGATGATCCCGTGAAGCAGCAGATGGACATCGTCGACGAGCAGCTCGACACGACTTGCCGGGTGTTCCTGGGCCTGACGATGGGCTGTGCGCGTTGCCACGACCACAAGTTCGACCCGCTGGCGATCAGCGATTATTACGCGATGGCGGGGATCTTCCAGAGCACCCGGACGATGCTCTCGCATCGCGTCGATTCGAAGTGGAACACGACGGCCCTGGGCGGCCCTCGGCAGGCGCTCCGACTGGAGGACCTCGAACAAATCATCGACCGGCACGACAACGCACTCGTCAATGGCAACCCGGCTCGGATGTCCGGCGAAGAGCGTAGCCGCCCATTCCACGCTGCTCGAGGAAGCCAGGAAGGAATACGCGACGATCCCCAAGGCCATGACGGTTGCCGAGGGGAGGGTCGGCGACCTCGAGATCTTCCTGCGCGGCAATCATCTGACGCGCGGTGCGGTCGTGCCGCGTCGGCTGCCGACGATCCTGGCCGGCGTCGATCAGCCCGCGTTCGGTGCCAAGCAGAGCGGCCGGCTCGAGCTGGCCCGATGGCTGACCAGGCCCGAGAAACCCGCTCACCGCGCGGGTGATCGTGAACCGCGTCTGGCGATGGCATTTCGGTCAGGGCCTGGTCCGTTCGGTCAACAATTTCGGCAGGCTCGGCGAGCGTCCTTCGCACCCAGAGCTGCTCGACTGGCTCGCGACCCGGTTCATCGAGGACGGCTGGTCCTTGAAAACGCTCCACAAACGAATCCTGATGTCCCAGGTCTATCAAATGAGCACCGCCTGGAACGAACGAGCCGCCCGGATCGACCCGGAGAATCGGCTGCTGTGGCGCATGCCCCGACGCCGGATGGAAGCCGAGGAGCTGCGCGACGCGATCCTGGCCGTGAGCGGGGAACTGGACACGACGATGGGCGGGACACTCCTCGAAACGTCGCCCTTCCAGGATCTGTCCGTCACCGGAGTCGCACGAAACCCCGGGCTCTATCAGTCGACCCGTCGGAGCGTTTATCTTCCCGTCCTCCGCAGTGCGCTCTATGATGTGTTCCAGGCCTTCGACTTTCCCGATCCAGCCGTTCTGAACGGTGACCGTGCCACGACGACAGTCGCGTCACAGGCATTATTCATGATGAATGGCCAGATCGTGGGACGGGCGTCCGAGCACCTGGCCGAGATGCTTCTGAGCGACGCCGAGCCCGGCGACCGCGACCGTCTCCAGCGTGCCTGCCGGCGCATCCTGGGCCGGCCAGCGGCGCCGGACGAATTATCGCAATGGGAATCGTTTCTCGATTCGATACCAGTCCGCGGCGTCACTGGCCGGTGAAAGCCCGGAACGGCGTCGACGTCTGGCCTGGCAGGGACTCTGCCGGGCACTGCTGTCGTCCAACGAATTTGTGTACGTCGATTGATGGAACCTGAGGTATCGCGGGGGCCGACCGATCATGCTTCACTCCTGTTGCTCTCGCGATGACCGCCCGTTGTCGCGCCGGCAATGGCTCCAGCAACTGGGGGCAGGTTTCGGAGGCATCGCCCTGTCGGCGATGCTGGCCGAGGACGGTTCCGCGGCGGCAGACAATCCGCTGGCACCCAGGCCGCCCCATTTCAGACCGCGCGTGAAGCGGGTCATCATGCTGTTCATGTTCGGCGGCCCATCGCATCTGGATACATTCGATCCCAAGCCGTTCCTGGCGCACGACAGCGGCCGTCCGTTGCCGCCGGAGCAACGCCCTCGGGTGTTGTCGTTCCCCAACCGGATGGGCAGCCTCGTGGGATCGCCGTTCGAGTTCCGGCAGCATGGCCAGAGCGGGCTCTGCGATCAGCTCGCTCTTCCCGAACCTGGCGCGCCGGGCCGACGACCTGTGCGTCATCAACTCGATGCACTGCTCCAACTCGCGGCACGGGGGAGCCGTCCTGGAATGGCATACCGGCAGCGACACGTTCGTGCGGCCCAGCATGGGGTCGTGGATCACCTATGGACTCGGGAAGCGAGAACCAGAATTTCCCCGGATACGTGACGATCTGCCAGGACCTCTCGCAGGGCGGTGCGAACAACTTCGGCTCGGGGTTCCTGCCCGCCGCCTACCAGGGAACGCGGTTGGGGCATGGCGGACTGAAGCCCCAGGAGGCCAGGATCCCGTTCATCGGCGACGGCACGGCGCGGCGAGACCTTCAGCGCCTCGAGCTCGACCTGATCGCGGAATGGATCGCCGTCAGGCAGAGCGCCGAGGGCCCGACAGCGAGCTGGACGCGCGCATCGCATCGTTCGAGCTCGCCTTTCGCCTGCAAACCGAGGCCCCCGAGATGCAGGACATCGCGCAGGAGTCGAAGGCGACCCAGCGGTTGTACGGGCTCGACGACCCCGCCACGGCCGACTTCGGGACTCAGTGCCTGCTGGCGCGCCGATTCTCGGAACGAGGCGTCCGGTTCGTCCAATGTAACCTCGGCGGCTGGGATGCTCACAGCAACCTGAAGGCCAACCACAGCGAGCTGGCTCGTGCGATCGACAAGCCCATCGCGGGGCTGCTTGACCGATCTCAAGCAGCGCGGCTTGTGGGACGAGACGCTCGTGATCTGGGGCGGCGAGTTCGGCCGCACGCCGACCTGCGAAGGGGCCGACGGCCGCGACCACAATCCCCACGGTTACACGATGTGGCTGGCCGGCGGGAGCGTCAAGACCGGGCTCACCTGGGGCAAGACCGACGATTATGGATACTACGCCGTCGAAGGAAAGGTCCACGTTCACGATCTCCATGCCACGATCCTGCACCTGCTGGGACTGGACCACAAGCGGCTGACTTACCGATTCGCCGGTCGCGACTTTCGCCTGACAGACGTCCATGGCGAGGTCGTCGACGGAATCCTCGCTTGAGAGTTTCCCATACATGACTGACACCGACCCGACGTGAGTTCTTGGCGGCCGCCGGTCGGCCGTGGCATCCCCGGCGGTCATTGCCTCCGGGTCGTCCCGCGATTGATGACGCCGGCGAGGAGGACCCGCGACGGAGAACCTACGACCTTCCCGCCGCACCTCCCGCTGGCCGTCGAGGGAATTCACGCCTATACCGATCGCGTGAGCGTCGCGAGCCGGAGATATTATTCGTTTTCACGTGAGCAGTTCCTATCCTTATGAGCTTCAGGTCTGTCGCCTCGGACCCGACGTTGACGGCCCCGCGCGGGACGAAATCCTCCACACATTCGGTCCTTCGCCCGCGGCCAGTGCAGCCGATCCATCCCGGCTCGTACCTGATCGTTGAACAAGCCTCTGGATGCGGCCAAACCGCTTGTCGGCACTGACGCTCGAAGTCTGGATTCGGCGATGGCGTACGGCCGGGAGGCAGGCGATCCTCACCCAGTTCGACGAGCCGGACGCATTGCGGCTTCGGCCTGTTCGTCAACGAAGACGGCTCGCTGAGCTTTTACCTCGGCGACGGCGGGGCCTTTGTCGCGGAGAATCTGCATACAACACCTCCCGGCCAGCTTCGAATGGAGATCAATCCGCAAGGGCTGAAGACCTTCCCCGACAACACGCCGAGCTCGGTGCTCTCGAATCATTGGCATCACGTTGTAGCGCGGTTCGATGGCCATATCAAGCAAGTCTGGGTCGATGGCCGCGAGGTCGCGAGCTGGAGGTATTCCGGTCAATTGCGCCCCGGGGCGGTCCCGCTCCGCATCGGAGCCGCGGGTTTCGGCGGACGTCGCCTCGGACTTCCTCGACGCCGACCTGGCCATGCCGGCGATCTACGGCCGGGCACTCTCCGCCGCCGAGATCGAGGCCCGTTTCGCCGACCGGGGCTTGTCCCGCCCCACTCATCCTGGGCTCCTGGCCTGCTGGCCGCTCGACGAGGAACGAGGCGATCGGGTGGCGGACGCGAGCCCCCACGCGCGACATGCCCGCATCATCAATCAGGCGACCTGGATGATCGGCGGCCCTGGTTTCGACGCCGATGTGCCCCGGTTCGGGACCTACGATCCGGCGAAGGACCCGCGGCGAGGCCATGGCTTGCGACTGGCATCTGATGATCTCTTCGATTGTCGATGGAAGGTGTCCCACGAATATCGCATCCCCGAGAATGCTCGCTCGGGGATCTACGTCGGCCGGATGCGATTCCAGCTCGACGGCGAAGAACGCCTCTATCACACGGTGTTCATCGTGAAGAAGAGCGGCGTCGCGGCCCAGGGCGCCCATCGCGTTCCTCTGTTCGACCAACACATGGAAGGCTTATGCGGCCACGCCGTTCAGCCCGACGTGGAAGGGCCTCAAGAAGTCGATCGGCAACAACGGCTTCGAGAACAGCCCGGGAAACCCGCCGGCATTTTGCTTCTATCGCCCGCATCACGCGGGGCAGGGCACCTATCAGATGGGCTTCCGGATGCCCTGGCCGATCGTCGGGCCCTACACGCTCATGGGTCCCGAGGAATGGGATTACAGTCATCTCTGCCGGCAAGATCGCTTCACGCAAGTCTGGCTGGAAACTCAGGGGTACGACTACGACGTCCTGAGCGATACCGACTTGCATCTCGATCCACACATCCTCGATGGATACAAGGTCTTGTTCGTCGTCGGGCACAGCGAATACTGGTCGTTCGAGGCGATGAACGCCGTGAGTCGATTCCTGGATCGGGGCGGCAACGCGATCGTGCTCTCGGGAAACACGGCGTTCTGGCGGGTGTCGTTCAATGCCGACGCCTCGATCATGGAATGCCGCAAGGGCGATGCGCCGGGGACCCAGGTCCGTGCTGACCGCCGCGGGGAGATGTGGCACAGCCACGACGGACGTCGCGGCGGGATGTGGCGCGAATGCGGATTCCCGGCCTGGAGGCTGTTCGGCCTGGAGTACTTCTCGCTCGTAGGCGTCGGGACGCCGGGGGTCGGTCCCTACAAGGTTCGCAACCCCGATCACTTCCTCTTCCGCCGGCCGAACGACCTGAAACTCAGCGAGGGCGACACGTTCGCCGGCACTCCCGGGCGTGCCTTGCCGCAGCCGATCGGCCATGAAGGCGACGCACGGGTCTCGACGATCGCGAAGTTCCTCGTCGAACCCCGCTCCGACGGCGGAGCCCAGCCCACCGAGGATCCGGCCGGCATCACGCTGCTGGCCGAGGGGTTCGCGGATTCGCAGAAGGTCGCGTTCGCCTGGGACTACTTCCAGCGGCCGGTACCGCTGGCCAAGGCCCCACCCATCTCCGTCGCCGCCGAGATGATCTACTGGGAGCGGCCGGGCGGCGGTCGCGTGTTTCACGCCGGATCGATCAACGCCGGATCGACGCTCGCGACGGATCCGAAGTGGACCGGCCTGATGCAGAATGTGCTGGATCACTTCGGTGTCGCTCGCAGATGAGAGGGGCCAGGGCCTCCGATTTTGGAGGGCGGAGCGGCCCCTTGTCGCCGCACTTCTTCCGTCGTAAGGTCAACCGTCGCTTTCGAAGTTCGATCGGGGAGACCGACGAAGGACTTTGCATCTTCACCCCAACACCCGGGATGCCCGCTTGTCCGACATCAATCTCCGTCCCCGCGTACCTGCGGCGAACGGTACCCCTGTTGATGCTGGTCGTGGCCACCGGTCACTTCAATCGCATCGCCATCTCGGTGGCCGGCAACGAGCGAATCGTTCCCCGGCTTGGTATCGCCCCTGACAAGATGGGTATGGTCTACTCGGCGTTTCTGCTGGTCTACACGCTGGCGATGCTCCCCGGCGGCTGGTTCATCGACCGTTTCGGGCCGCGCGTGGCGCTCACGGTGCTGGTATTCGGCTCGACGGTGTTCGTCGCCTTGACGGGCGGCGTGGGATTCCTGGCGAGTGGTGCCTGCGTCGGTCTGGCTGGGACTCCTGATCGTGCGGTCGATGCTCGGCCTGATCAACGTGCCGTTGCATCCGGCGTCGGCACGGATGGTGTTCGAGCATCTGCCGACCGCAGTCGAGGGCCATGGCGAATGGACTGGTCACGTGTCGCCGCCTGTGTGGGAATTGCCGCCACTTATCTCGTCTTCGGGACGCTCATCGATCGCTTCGAGTGGCCGGTCGCGTTCCTGATTTCCAGCGGGCTGACCTTCCTCGTCGCCCTGATCTGGACCTTCGGGACGCGCTCGACCGCAGACACCTCAGAACCCGCCGCCGATGCTATCACGAGCGAGCTTTGATCTTTCGGCCCTCCTGCCCGTGCTCCGCCGCCGGAGTGTGATCTGCCTCACCCTCAGCTACGCCGCTTACGGCTACTTTCAGTACCTGTTCTTCTACTGGGTCCAGTACTATTTCGAGACGATCCAGCAGCAAGACCCGAAGGTGGCACGCGGGTATTCCACGACGATCACGATCGCCATGGGAGTGGGCATGCTCGGCGGCGGATGGCTATCAGGACAGCGTCCCACGTTCAATCTCACCTCGATTGCGGACGTGCGCTGGTACCGGTCCTGGGGATGATCGCCAGCGGCGTCGTGTTCGAGCTGGGGTTGCTCGGACCGGATCCCCGGATCACACTGGCCGCGTTCACCGTCTCGGCCGCATTGCTCGGTCTGTGCGAGGCCGGTTTCTGGACCTCGGTCGTCGAGCTCGGGCATCCGTTCGGCGGTACGGCCGCCGGGCTAATGAATACCGGGGGCAACGGCGGGGGGACCCTGTCGCCCTACCTCACGCCGCTCTTCAGCCTGTATTTCGCGGGGCACTATGGCCCCGACCTGGGTTGGCGGCTGAGCCTGGGGCTCGCCGGCGTGATCGTGGCCGCGGGAGCCTTATTCTGGTGGGGCGTCGATGGAATAGGCCCACCGAAAACTGAGCAGCGTGCTCGCAAGAGCGACGAGGACTGGTGGTGACGGCTTACCCGACAAACACCTGCCCCGCGCGCGCGCTCAATAGTCCTTGCCGATGACTCCAAGAGCTCCTTGCCGATGACTCCTTCGTCCTCGAGGAGCAGGATGAGCCGGTGGCCAACCGAGGCGCCCCACACTTCGGAGCCGGCTGCCGAGAAGTGGTCGTCACCGATGGCGTCGTTGAACAGGACGCAGCCAGACGTACTCCGGTCTTTTCGCTCGTCCCGGATCCGCGACTCCAGGTGTGCGTTCACGAAATCCTCGATCGGATAGAAGTAACTCAGGCTGTTGACATCCAGAATATTGGAGAGCATCCCGGGGTAAAAGCCGGAATGCCGCCTGACGAGCACATCTGGCCCGAATGGGACGGGAACAACCAGGCAGGGGCAGTGGCGTGCTCTGGCAGTCATTGAGGATTTTCCTCAGCCAGAACCTCCCCTCTTCCCAGTCGCCCACGCCTCGACTGCCCACCGCGCCGACGTCGCCGAAGTCGTTGAGGAAGACGCTCACGACCACGAACTGAGGGTGGAATCGGTCGGCGAAGGCGATCAGGGAGTAATAGTACTGTTCGGCGAGTAGCCCATGACGCCGGTATTCAGGATGGAGACCTTGGTCTTCAGGTGGTCCTGCAGGTAGCGCCGGAGGCACACCGGGGCCGTCTCGTCGTCGCCGATGAACATTCCCTGCATGTAGGAATCGCCCAGGACGATCCCGCGCAACGGGGCCTGGGGATCGGGCTCCGGGCCACGCAGGCCCCAGGAATTGGTGGTCTGCCGCGACGACTCCAGAGGAATGGCGGGCGTCCCTCGGATCGCGTCGGCCAGCCCCGGCCCGTCCGGGACAATGAAGAACAACGGGCCGCCGGACTCATGCGGCATGTTCCTCAGCCAGATGGAATGCGTCCGGGGCCGGAAGCGGTAGGAGCGGAGGTCGTCGGCCTCGAACACCACCGAGGAGAGGAGCAACGTCCAGTTGTAGTTGCCCCAGCGCAGCAGCGCGTGCTCCGGATCCATTCCCGCATACCGCAAGAATCGCTGATAGGCCGGTCGGCCTTGGCGTAGAAGCTAACCACCCGCGGCCGGGTATCCTCGATCCCCTTCTGGCGGAACCGCTGCCAGGAATCGTCGATCTCGGACCGGGAGCTCGCCGAGGCCCACCATCTGGCGAACGGCCTGGCGAGCCGTCGACGGGATCTCCGACGTCAGGTAGCGCGCCCCACGGAAAGGCCCTCACGATCAGGACGATCGCGAGGCACGTCGCCAGAACGATCGATTCCTTGAACCATCGCTCGCGTCGGCGCGGGCGTTCGATGAACGAGAACCAACCCTGACGGAGCGGAGTCTTCCGGGCTCGACCAATTGGGATTCTCATGGGGATCATCGCCTCGAGGGGTGGTCCGATCTGCGGAACGAAGCCGGAGCTGCTGGGGATCGCCAAGGTCTTCAAGTCTCCTCGGGGAAGATGATCCTGATCGGAATCGAGATCGAGGCCGGCCAGCGCGGGCCTTGAGCTGGGTGACGGCGCGGCGCGGGCTCTGGTGCCCTGCACAACCGCCCCGCTGACGGCGATTCGCGTGGCTCCCGCCTCCAGGACCCGAGCCACGTTCTCCGCATTGATCCCGCCGATGGCGAACCAGGGCAGGGCGGTCGATTCGGCGGCGAGCTGGACGAAGGACAAGCCCGGCCAGCTCGGGCTCGGAGAACTCCTTGGTCGGGCTGGGGAAGACCGGGCCAACCCCGAGGTAGCTGGCGCCCGCCAGGATGGCGGCTTCGAGCTGCGATGCGGTCGTGGGTCGAGACGCCGACCTGAGCCGCGGAGCTCAGGACCCGTCGCGCGTCGCGGACCGAGACATCCTCCTGGCCGAGATGGACGCCGTCGCACCCGGCCAGCCGGGCGAGGTCCGCGCGGTCGTTCATGATCATCGGGATGCGTGCCCGGGCCGTCAGGATCCGGACCTCCCGCGCGCGGCGGAGCCGCTCGCGATCGGGCACGTCTTTCTCGCGGTACTGGATCACGTCGGCGCCGCCGGCGATGGCTTCCTCCACGATCCAGGTCAGATCGCCGAACGTCGCGCAGGCCGCCGATCAGGACCATCAGCCGGGCTTCGCCCAGAGATCGATGCGCGGCCACCGCGGTCATCGTCATCTTCTCGATCGTGTAGATATCGTAGCGCAGGACCTCGAACCGGCCGGCGAGCCAGACGTCGACCAGCTTGCTGTATTCTTCCAGCGACCGCAGGGCCTCGGCGATCCGCTTGAAGTTCGCGGCGAGGACGGCGCGGGGGTTCTCGCGGCTCCGTTCGGACATCGTCATGATGTGGGTGCCGACGTCCTCGCGGGTGTCGCGGGAGTCGATCAAGAGGCACGCGTCCAGGCCGCGCTCGGCGTCGGCCAGCCGGTGGCGGACCTCCTTCAGACGCCGGGTGAGGCCGGGATCGTCGAGGGCGAAGCGGACGTAATCCTCGACGACGCGCAGCCCCTCGCGTCGCGCGATTGGCCGAGGCGTCGAGGATTCGCGCCAGGTCGGCCCCGCCGCCGGGCTCGGCGAGCTCCAGCGGAGGGATCCCCTCGGCCATCGGCAGCGGTGCCGAGTTCGACGAGGACCGTCTCCGTGAGGTGGTCGCTGCAACGACTGGAACTCCAGGCCGGCCGAGCCGAGCAGCTCCGCGGCCGAATCGGAGCCCGAGATCAGCCCGGCGAGGAGATGCTCCGTGCCCACCTCGCGCTTGCGATCGATCCCGCGCGCCTGGGCCATCGCCTCGCTCAGGACCACCTTCAAGGCCGACGACTGGGGAATCGGCTCGGACCGCTCCGGGCCAGGCTCGGAATCCGGCTCGAGCGACTCGATTCCCGCGACGATTTCCAGGGTCTCGGGACCCATGGCTGCCCAGAGACGGCTCGCCTCGACACCAAACTCCGCCATCAGCTCCGCGGCTCGGCTTTCGGTCTCGAGCGTCAGCGCCGCCAGCAAGTCCAGCGGTTCCACGGACTCTCCGCCGCGACGCCGCGCCATCGATTCGGCGCGGGCCAGGGCTCGCTCCGCACCCGCGGTAAACGATTCGAACATCAGGACGATGACTCCGTGATTGCACTCCAGACCTCGGCCGGCACTCCGAGCCCGCGTCCGTTGGCGGACCACGGCCCTCGCGCGCGGCACGATCGCGCGACGGCCCATACCCGCCGTCTTGCAATTCCCGGGTCGGGAGACCATCATTAAGTGTATTATCTCAGAAACTTTCGTCTCGAGAGTTCGAGTGCCATCGATCCCCAAGTTCTGGGGATCGTCGCACCCGACTCGGCAGACCGTATGTTCCCACCCCCACTGCCTCACGTACAAGGAACCCCCACCGTGTTCGATCGGTCGCTCGTGCTGACCTCGTTCGCCGCCCTGACGGCTCTCATGGCTGTGACTTCCGTGGCCGTCGTCTCCGCCGAAGACCCCCCCAAGAAACCGACGTCCGTCCTGGATTTCCACATGAAGGACATCGACGGCAAGGACGTCGACCTGGCGAAGTACCACGGCAAGGTTCTCCTGATCGTCAACACCGCCAGCCAGTGCGGCAATACCCCCCAGTATAAGGATCTCGAGGCGATCTACGAAAAGTATAAGGGCCAGGGATTCGAGGTCCTCGCCTTCCCGGCCAACGAGTTCGGCTCCCAGGAGCCGGGCGACAACTCGCAGATCAAGCAGTTCTGCTCCAAGGAGTATAAGGTCACCTTTCCGCTTTTCTCGAAGATCGTCGTGCGACGGCGAGCACAAGCATCCGCTCTACCAGTTCCTGACGAGCGAGTTGACCAATCCGAAGTTCGCCGGCAAGATCGGCTGGAATTTCGCCAAGTTCCTGGTCAACCGCAAGGGCGAGGTGATCCAACGCTTCGAGCCTGGGGAAAACCCCTCGTCCGACGAAGATCACCGGCGCCGTCGAGAAGGCACTGCCGAGAAGTGATCGCGACTGCCATTCCTGAGATTCCTCACACGGGGCGAGACCCGAATCGCGGGCCCGGTCACGACGCAGGACCGGCCGCGAAAGGGTCTTGGCCCCGTCGGCGTTGGGGTGAATCGCGCACTCGTCCGAGTCAAGGTCGTTCCGCTCTCTCAGCCTCGACTTGCCAGGCCCTGAGCGAATCCCGCATAATCGTTGCAGGACATCACTGTTCCGGACTGCAACTTTCCGCAGGGACCGCACCCATGTCTCCGCCTCTCCCACTGGATGCCGGTCAATCGATCGAGCAAGAGAATCACACGGAACCCGATCAAGAGGTCCACTGGGCTGATCGGCCGGTTCCCCCGATGATCCAGCTCGCCCAGGCGGCGTTTCGTCGCGATCGACCGGAACTCTTGAAAACCTACAAGGACCGTTGGGTCGCCTACAATGGCGACTTGGCAGCTCGCCATCGGGCGATCGAAATCCGACCTCATCCAAACTATGCCTTCGCCGGGGCTTTAGCGGCGACGAATTCGTCATTCGATACATCCAACCGGAATCGGAGGATGATCCCGACTGGGACGACACGTGAGACATTCGAGGTCAAACCGCCAGGATGCCTTGATGCCCACCATTCTTCGCAACCTCCCTTTCTTTGCTGAGAAGACGACCGCGTTCGTGCACGGTCGGCCCGTTTCCATCAAGGGCGATCAGATCATCGTTTGGGTCGGGATTACCGAGGGTCAGACCGACGAGTTTGAGAGCACACGCCCTTACTTCCCTGCCATCCTGGACACGGGGCACACCCACAGTTTCTCAATCCAACACCACCATCTGATCCGTTGGGCCGGTCTGGATCCCCGCTCCCTCTTGAGGCGCGGGAGGCCCGGATTCACGGCGATCGTATTCCCTTGCTGGATGCCGATGTCTGGATCCGGCCGAACAAGCCAGGGTGGTGCAAACGGAGAATCCCAGGCCGCTACACGATCATTTTCCGCCGTCCCTGGTTCAGGAGAACGACCCATGCCTCTCCGCGACCATTTCCGTTCGCCGGTGAACGATACTCATTCCTGGGACGAGGTCCATGGTCAGTGGCCCGGTGAGATCGTCCGTCACTTGACCACCATCCTGCCGGCCGGGTTCCGGGCCGCGCCGAGAGTCCACCTCGGCTCATCCTTTGAGGTCGATGTCAGCACTTACGATCTCGACTCCCGCAATCCGGACACGAACGCGGATTCCGGCGACGGCGGCACCGGTACGTTGACCGCCTTGTCACCCACCCTCACCGTCGAAGCGGACCTGTCGGAACAGGACGAGTACGAGGTGCGCATCTACGACGCGGTGAGGGGGCGGCAACTGGTCGCCGCCATCGAAATCGTCAGCCCGTCGAACAAAGACCGTCCGGACACCCGCGAGCTGTTCGTCGTCAAGGTGGCGTCCCTGCTGCAACAGGGCGTATGCGTTTCGCTGGTCGATCTGGTGAGCGTTCGGCAGGCTAACCTTTACGCCGACCTCCTGAACCTCCTCGGCCGCGCCGATCCCGCGCTGAGCACCACGACGCCGTACCTGTATGCCGTCACGCTCCGCTCCCGCAAGCCGCCCAAACGGAGACAGTTGCTCGACGCTTGGTTCTACCCCATGATCGTCGGAGAACCGCTACCGACACTACCGATTTGGCTCGCCCCCGACCTCCGCGTGATGCTCCCGCTCGAGACCAGCTACGAAGAAACCTGTCGAATACTCGGGATTGCATGACATCGGACTCGGCGAAGCGAGCGCCCGCTCATGGATTCAGGTTCGTAGGCCATTGCAACACGTTCGGGGACCCCTGCCTTCCTTGATGCGCCGCGTTGCGGAACAGGATCACGTTCCGGTTGTTGCGTTCGATCACGGTGCCCTTGGCGTTCGACATTTTGCATTCCTTGGCGGCGCCTTCCCAGTCCTGCTCCTTGCAGGCCTTGGTGAAATTCGGCCAGGGCTTGGCGGGCGGCGGCGGCGTTGGGAATGACGCGCCCATCGCCCAGGCCATGCTCATCAAGCCGAGCTGGGCATCAGCCGGCCATTTGTCCAGTGCGGCTGAAGTAGGTCTTTTTCATATAGTCCGCGTTACCGTTCAACCGGTCGGTTATGAGTTTCTCCAGAGCTGGCTGCGCGATGCGGCAAACGGTGGCGGTCTTGAAAGCCACGTTGCCGCCTCCCAGCGGCGCGTAGGCCGTCATTTTCTTGACGGTGTTGAAGTCGTGCTCCTTGTCCTCATTGGAACACGGCTGACCCGCCTTGGGATGGCCGCCGTTGTCCGACTTGTACACGAGGTCCAGGCTCCGCGCGACCGCGACCGGCTCGATCATGTTTCCGACACCGATGGTGACCAGAGGTGGGTCATGGGTGTCGAGGTACATGTTGAGGGCCATCACCCTCCAGGTCTTTGCTGAAGGCGCGGAATTGAGCCACGGAGAAACGGAGGATGGCGCCGGCGGCCGGGCCGGCCGGTATCGTCGGTACCTGGGACGGCGGGGGCGGTCCCGGCAGTTGGCGTCCGAGGCCCGCCGTCAGGGCCCCGAATGTCTTTCCGCCCGGGTCAACCCGTCCGTCCGGTCGGATGGAAAGCACGTTCCGCCGCTGGTATTCTTCGATGGCGAAGATCGTCATGGGGCCGACGACCCCATCGACCTGCAACACCTCGAGCGGAACTGACAGATGTTGGTTCAGCAACTGTTGTACAAAAATCACATCACCGCGATGGTTCTTGCCACCTCGTCCCACCGAGCCTTGCAAGGTCGCCATGCGTTCCCCCGTTCATCTGCCACCTGTACTTGTCCCAAATTTTCTTATGGGACTGCACTTTGTGCCGACCCACTGTCCCGATCACAATAGACTTAATCAGGAACAAGCGATTTGCCCCGAAGATCCCAGGGATTCGCACGAGAATCCTTATCTTTGATTTACAACGACCCGTGACACAGCGAGAACCCAGAGTCTTCGTAGGTCAGGCTTTCCGGCCTGACAGGGGAAGCGTCAGGCCGGAAAGCCTGACCTACAAAGATCTTAGACCCGGTTCCCACCAGCGATGGTTCTAGCCCTATGTCGGGTCGTTGTTGATTTAAGGGAGAGAGCCGCAGCTAAAGCTATGGCTGTAAGAGAGATAGAGCTCATGGGCCTCGAGCTGACGAACTCCGGCCTCGAGGCGACCCTGTTGCTCGGGGGTTTCACTCCGACAACGATGCCCGTGCCCGAGGAATTGGGAGGTGGCACCTTCAACGCAGTTTCTCGTGTCGAACCGATGGAATAATCCAAGGAGTGCCGAACGTGAAAGAGGATTTTTCTAAATACAAGTCGATGATGGACTCGGGCGTCTCGCCGGAAAATGTGTATCGCGAAGCCGCCCGGGATGGCCTCGATACGATCTCTCGAATCCGACTGATCCGGTCTGTGTACTCGCTCACTCCCGCGCAGGCAAAAGAGGTCTGGGTCAGGGCGGAAGGACTCGCGGAATCCCTCGATGAACATCAAGGCCAATTCGTGGACACTGTCCTGATGATCGACAAGGAACGCGGGCAAGAGACCGCTGTCGGTCATTCGTGACCCCTTGGTCAGACCCCAACCTCCGCATGTGAAGAAAAAAACCCGAAAAGCCGGTTTGACCCCGACCTCCTTTCATCCTGGAGCCGCGCGAAACGTCGGCCGCGCGGTCGCGTTCGACCGGCACGTCACCCGGCGAGGAGATGAAGACCCGCAATGTCAAACGGGTAGGAGTGTCCATCGGCCTGGTTCTTCACAGGGGCACCGGGAAAGGGCCTGGGCTTACAACACCTGAGCCCTTCCATCCTGTGGCGCGGAACCGCGAGCCGCAAATCGTGGAACTTGCTATTGGCAGTTAGACTCGTTATGTCCACGATTCGGAAGCCCTTCGGTCGGGCAGGCGGCGGCAACCCATCGGGTGCCCGGAGACCCGCTCGCCGATCGCCGAGTTTCCCGTCCCGATACGTCCCCGTTTCCCGTCCCGCTCGTCCTCGTTTCTCTCCCTCACTCATAGTGAGTCGGTTGGCGGTAATCCACCGATGGGCCGCGGCGAGTTGCCGGTCTTGTTGCTGAAAGTCAACATGGCATTTTTCTTATCTTGACATAACGCTCCTGCGCACGGAGAGTGAATCCTTATCACTCTTTCAAGACACAAATCCAACGATCGCGGCAGTGTAGCCGCCAAAGCGTAGCCTCCATTTCGCAGAATCGCGAATAGGCGAGACGAAACCAGCACTGGAGACCGTTCGAGTTGGGAAAACGCCTCGGATTCACCGAGATACTGTCGCGTGGGCCCGATCAGAACTGAAGGTCATCTCAGGTGCGTTACGTCTTTCTCTTTGTTCGAGACCGTCAACCTTTGTCAATCGGAGAAAACTCGATGAGAACTTTCTTGCTTTGCGCCACTCTACTCATGTTGGCTGCGACCTCGGGCCGTGCCGACCTCATCGATAACTTCAACTCCGAGAATGGTGGCGTCGGCGAACTCAACTACAATAGTTTCGCCAACTTCACAGTCGCCAATTCCAACATTGGGGGGACTGTTGACCTGATCGGCAACCCCGGCTTCTTCGATTTGTACCCGGGCAATGGCCTGTACGTTGATCTCGACGGGAGCGGCAATGGTGTTCCCGGCCTATTGACGAGCAAACAGACATTTGCACCTGGGACGTACACGTTGTCCTTCGACCTTGCTGGGTCGGCTCGTGGCGTCGACGATAACGTTAATGTCAACTTTGGCCCTTTTTCGCAGAATTACTTCCTTCCTAGTAATCAGGGGTATACGCTCTTCACCCAGACCGTAACCTTAACGGCACCGGCCCAGTTGTCCTTCCAAAACGTTCAGCCCGGCGATATCGGCGCGATCCTGGACAATGTGAGCGTCATCAGTACCACTTCGATTATCCCCGAACCCTCGACGTATGCGATGGCGGTTCTCGGTGCGATCGGGATGATTGCCTACGGTCGAGTGCGACGGCGGAAGACCGGAAACTGAGCCGAAGTGAGCCGAGCGATGCGACACGAGTCGTGGGAGCATTGGCACCCCCCGACTACCGTATCGCCTCCGGTGGGACCGCCTCGCTGGCCGAGATGGTGCTCGACCACGGTTGGGGCAAGGACCTCGCGGCGGGGATCGGCGGTGAGGCGGACGCGATCGAGCATGAGGTGAAGCGTGGGGGTCGGCCCGGGGATTCATCCGAAGCTGATTACGTATCGAGAAGCCGCCGCAATCACCGATCCTCGGGATTGATGGCCGTGGCCGGCGGCTCGCGTCGACGCGGCTCGATGTCGAGGGAGGCGTCGGCCTCCATCGGGACCTTGGGGTCGTCGTAGAGCCGCAGGTATCGATAGTAGACTTCCAGCGTCAAAGCGGCGAGGGTCGTGCAGTAGATCCGGCCCCCCTTGGAACCGTAGAGGCTCTCGTCGGGGTCCCAGCTCCCGGTCTGGTGGCCCGAGCGGTGCTGGAGGCCAACGATCCGGTCGCGGACCCGGGCGTTCCATCGGGACCAGGGCTCGCCGCCGTGCTGGTAGAGGGCCAGCGTGGCGTAGTACCAGTAGTAGAAGTTGGTCGCCCCGCGGTCCGATGGGTTGCGGAGCAGGGATTCGGCCGCCTCGGTGCTGGCCGGCCCAGGGCCGCCGACGCCGAGGAACTGCCGGCAGACCCAGGCCTCGGCGGTCATGGTGGGCGTGACCGACTCCCAGGGCTGATAGCGTGCCAGCCCCTTGGCCTGACCCGTTGCGACCTTGTCCAGCCAGGTCAGCGTGCCACGCCGAACCGAAGCCTCGTCGGGGATCGGGATGCCGACCTCCTTGGCCGACTTCAAGCCCATGACGACCCAGCCGAGGATGCTCGTGTCGCCGACGGCCGCGCCGGGCACATAGCGCCAGGCCAGGCCGTCGCGGGCCCGGGAGCGGACCAGGAAGGCCACGGCCCGGGTCGCGGCCTGGCGGAGCCGGGCGTCGCCGGTCAGGGCATAACCCTCGCAGAGGGCCAGCGTGGCCATCGCATGGCAATACATCCCTACGACCTGGCTGCGGCCGCGAAGGTCGCCGTCCGGCTTCTGTTCGGCGATGAGGAAGCTGAGCCCCTTGCCCACCGTATCGGCGTATCGTCCCGAGGTGTGCGTGTAGCCGGAGCCCAGGTAGGTCAAGAGGGCCAGACCCGTCAGCGCGGTATCGGCCTCCCAGTAGGCACACTCGCCAAAGCACGTCTCTCCGACGGGGCAGTGCACGGTGAAGTCGTCCTCCCCCTTTGCGGGCGTGCCGTCGTCGTATCGGGCGGTGCCAGCATCCCAGCGGCCGTCGAGCGTCCTGGTGGCGGGCCAGCCAGTCGAGCGCACGCTCCACGGCCAGCTCGCTGGCGGCGCTGGCACCATCGCGCTGGGCACGGATCGGCCGGTCGGGATCCAGCCGCGGCTGATAGACCCGCGGGACCTCGGCGAGGGTCCGGCCGATGGGCCGCTCGTCGAGCGACGCCAGTCCCGTGCCGCTTCCAGGCGACGATCGGGCCTTGGGCGTCACGCGATCCAGTGCGAGCAATCCATCCGCGTCGCGTGCGGGTGGGCCCGGGGAACCGGTCGCGGGAGGTACTTCACCGGGCCCGGGCCTTGATCCACCGGGGACTGGGGACCCGGCCGGACCGGCGGGGCCCGCTTCCGATTGCGCGGGACCGGAGAGGACCGGGGGGGCCTCTCGCCCTGTTGCCATTCCCACGACCGATGGATCGGCCCGTCCCGGTCGGAGGCGCACATCAGAGCGGAGGGTCAGGTCCCGGGTCCCCAGGGCTTCCGCGACCGATCCACCACGGTCGCGGTGCGCCGGAGTCGTCTCGGCCGGCGGGCCAGCCGGTTCCCGATCCACTTCGGCCAAGTTCGGAGGCAAGGGGGCCGGCGGCACGGGTTGGACGCCGTCCGGCGGTGGGGTCGGGTCGGGACCAGGAGCGGTGGCCGTTGGACTCTGGCAACGGACGCGACGGCCGAGGCATTGCGGTCCCCAGTGCGATCGGCGCGGGAGGATTCGGCCCTGACGCGGACCTCCCGGGATCCGCGACAACCGGCCGCGGGGCTCGTAGCGCGATGTCGGCCAGCCGGAGCGGCGCCGCCGCCAGTTCCAACCGAGGCGAGGATGTCGGAGACCCAGAGCCATCAGCGGCTGGGTTTCCTTCCCGGACTGTTGATGTCCCGCCCCCCAGCGGTTTCGCCGATTCGACCAGAGGTGCGACCCGGATCCGGCGGATATGCGATCGCTCCGCGGACTGGGATGCCACCCTGCGAAAAGCCAACTGGACCGCGGGCACTGTGCTGCCGTACAGAGCCAGCCCGAGATGGGCGGCCAGCGACAGAACCAGGCACTTCCTCAAGGCGCGCCGCGAGCCCCAGCAGAGCCAGACCAGCAGCGCCAGCCCCATGCTCGCCAGCCCCAAGGCGATCCAGGCGCTCAGGTCGGCCCGCAATAAGAGAAGGAATGACTCGAGGTCCAGTCCGGTCATGGGTTCGTCCTTGGTCATCTGTCTTCTCTCCTTGGTGGCCCTGATCGGTGCCGGGCGTGGCTGGGAGGCGAAGTCGCAAACCCCTCCATGACGAGCAGCGCGGCGCAGCGCCACACCCCAAGAACCAAGGTCGCATCATAACCGAAGACCGGGTCTCGTCGCAGAGTCGAATGGCCGTGGATCCGTCGATCGGCCGATCGCGTGAGAATCCTCTGTCAGGACCCAGTGGGCGATTCACCTTTGTGCCGAGCCTGATGGATCCGTTCGTCCTTGTTCCGTTTCACCTGGGGGGGCGTCCGCGCCATCGCGATCGGCGTCGCGGCCGGTGGCGTGCTCAGGGCGATGGCCTCGATGGTCTCGGCACCAAGCCGGTCAAGAGCACCGGCCAGCTTCTCAACGCGAGTGAGCACGCCGTCATAGGCGACCAGCGCCAGGGTTGCGATGATGATGCCGGTTGACAGCGGCGCGATCGCCGCGGCGAGCATCGGCCCCCAGGCGACGGCGGCCGGACCGCCGCCGGGCGGGATCGATTCCAGGGCACGACCCAGGCGCGAAGAGAGTCCCCAGCACACCGAGCAGGGCCGCGAGTGCGGCAACCCGGCGGAGCGTCCCTACGTTCTGCCGCAGCCGCTCGGTTTCAACCCGGTGAGCCATGGTCACGGCGCGCTCGAGGTCGGCCGCCGGGCGACCCCATCGCCGAACCGCCGCCAGCGCTACCCGCGCCGCCGGACTGGGATTCCGCTCGCAATGATCCAGGGCCTCACCGCAATCCAGTTTCCCTGCGTGAAGCCGGTCAACGAACCGCTCCGTGAAGTCCGACGGCACAATGCGACGCCGACGGAGCCGGACCGTCCGCTCCATCAGCACGACGAGCCCCAGGCCGGCACAGGCCACGAGCCCACCCCAGGTGACTCGCTCCGACGGCGGCGTGCGACTATACCAAGCGATCAACCACCCCCTCAGACGTCCCACTCCCGCCGAGGCGAGCTCGATCAGACCGTCGTGGTCGTGAGCGCCGCGACGATCCGTCGGGTTCGCTCGGCCTGCGGCGTCTCCTTGACGCGAAGCCTCAACACGATCGATCGGACCGGGATCATCAGCAAACCCAACCCCACTCGCCAGGAGCGAGCAGAAAACGCTCCAGCTCCCCAACACGACGATCGAGACGCCTTTGCGCTTCCGGCGACTCATGGACGGATCCTTCCAGGGAAGAGGCGTTGCAAATAGTGAATTGCGCATTGGGAGAGAAGACGGTGGTTAACGCAAACTTGGCCAAATGGGAATACGAGGCAAACTGATGCTGTGAATCTCGTTCCCACGCTCGGAACGCTGACGAAATAACTCCCATGCCAAACGCTTTTCAAGCCTTGAAACGTAGAGCGAGTGACGGGGAAATCGGGAAGTTATTTCGTCAGCGTTCCCTGCGTGGGAATGTCGTCTTCGACGCTCTGCGTCGTCTGGACCCGCTTCGGCCCGGGAAACCTTCGGGACGCGGAGCGTCCAGGAAGGCATTCCCACGCGGAGCGTGGGAACGAGAAGATGCAAATCCTTTCAGATTAACTTGTTAACGTTAATTCAACGGTATTGTCGTTATGGCGCTCTAATCTGGCCGAATGGGAATACAGGGCAAACTGATGCCGTCACGCCGACTTTGCAGGCACACGGCGACGCACGGCCTCGCGACGGGCCCGGGCCGTCGCGGCATCCCGGTCCTTGGGAAACCTGGCGACGAGCCTATCATATGTTTCGGCGGCATCGGCCCACTGGTCGAGCCGTTCGTAAACTTTTCCCGCTTCGAGCAGTGCGGCGGCCTGCCAGCGGGGGGCATTGTAGAGGATGTTGACCTGGAGGAATTCGCGGAGTGCCTCGTGGAGCCGGTCTTCGTGGAAGAACGCCTCGCCGCGCATCAACTGCGCCTGGGCCGCCAGCTCGGCCGCGGGCCGGTCGTTGAGCACGGCCTGAAACGCCTGCGCGAGCGGCGTCGAGCTGGCCCAAGCCCATCAAGGCTTGCCCCGCGCGTAATCCAGCTCCGGCACGGCCGGATCGTCGGCGCCCAGCTCGCTCCGGAGCGACTGAACCGCGGGGATGACGGGCTTCCAGCGCTTCAGGGACACCCAGCTCTGGATCTGCTTCAATCGGACGACCCGGACGAACGTGGGAGAATCTCCGCCACGCGAAGGCTCGCCGAGCAGTGCGGTGAATCCGGACTCGGCCGTTGCGGCGTCTCCCATCTGCAACGCGGACTCGGCCCGCAGGAACCGGGCTTCACGACGATACGGATTATCTGGGAACTCGCTCAGCAGCCGGTCGAGCGTCGCGGCAGCGCCGGCCCAGTCCTGGATCTCGACTTGAGTCCGCCCGAGCCGATAGAGGACGGCCGGTAGCACGCGACGAGCCGGGTCCGGAAGGACCGTCCCGGCCCCGGGATTGCCGGCCGGCTTGGCCGGGGTGACCTCGACGCCGGACGGCCGAGCTTCCTTCGGTGTCCCGACGGGTTTCTTCACGGCCAGGGGCGACAGCAGTCGGACCACCTCGGCGGAGTTATGGGCCTGGTTCGCCGACTCGGCCAGATTAAAACGGGCGTCGGCCGCATACGGGCTCTCGGGATGCTCCCTCAGCAGGCGCGAGAAGACGCGGTCGGCCTCGGCCGGCTTCGATGCGTTGACGAGCGACCAGCCCCACTCGGCGAGCAGGACGTCGGTCGTCGCACCAGCCCTGGCGAGGGAGTCCCGTCGCGTTGCGATCGGCCAGGAGCCGCTCGAATGCGAGGGCCGCATCGGCGTTCTTGCCGAGCTTCGCCAGGAGCCGGGCTCGGGCCAGGGCCGCTCTGAGCCCCGACTCGGACTTCGCGAATTTCTCCCCCGCCAGGGCATAGGCCGCGAGCGCCTCCTCAGCCCGATTGGCCGATTCGAGGGAGCGGGCCCGAGCCAGGGCGATCTCGGGCGCGGTCGGGTCGGCGGGGGCCAGGTCGAGGACCTTGGCAAATGCCTCGGCGGCCTCTCCAGGTTTGCCAAGCTCCGTGAGCGCCCGTCCGAGACCGGTGAGTGCCCGGATTCGGAGGGACGTATCGATCTCCCTCCCCCCTCGCGGGGGATGGGGTTCACCCCCGGGAGCCACCAGCCGGAACTGCTCCGCGGCCTGATCCGGGTGATGGGCGGCCAGCGCGGCCTCGGCCAGTCTGAGCCGGGCGCGGGGGAGTGCCTTGCTGCCGGGATACCGCTCGGCGAGGCTGGCCAGGGTCTTCCAGGCCTCATCGGTCCGGCCGGCGCCGAGCTGGGCGACGGCCAGGTGTCGCCATCGCGAACTCGGCGACGTCGCCACGAGGATTCGCGGCGAGATATCGTTCCAGCAGTGGGATCGCCTCGGCGTATCGGCTGGCCTCGACATGTTCCTGGCCAAGCAGGAACTGGGCGTCGGCGGCGACCGGGCCGCTCGTCAGCTCGGCCAGGCGGGCGAGGATCGACTCGGCTTCGGCAGAACGCCCGAGTGCCCGGTAGGCCAGGGCCAGCTCATAACGGGCTTCCTGGGCGGGCCGTTGTGGAAAGGGACGCCCCCGATTCGCCCTTCGTGCCTTGCGGCGATTTGAGGAGGGATTCGAGGAGGGTCGACGCCGCGCGGTGGTCTCCGGCCATCGCCGCGGCTCGGGCCTCGAGCAGGCCGGCGCCGGCACGTAACGGACTCCGGGGAAAGCGGGTGGCGAACTCACCGGCCAGCTTCCGGGCCGTCGCGGCATCGCCCCGATCGAGTGCCGTCTGCGCCGCCTTCTGAAGTGCATCGTCAGCCCAGGCGTCGTTCGGGTCCCCCTCGACGACGCGCAGGAACATCGCCTCGGCCTCGGGCAGGCGCTTCAGCTTGCGTAAGGCCTCGGCGGAGCGGAATTGCAACGCCGAGATCAAGGGGGACCGGGGTGAACCCTTCTTGGCGGTGTCGAGGACCGCCAGCGCCGCCTCCGGGTGGTCACGCTCCAGCTCGATCGTCGCCAGTTCCAGCGCGGCGTATGCCGACAGGGGTCCCGCGGGATCGCCAAGCAGTTTCTTGAGAAGCGTCTCGGCTTCCTCCACACGGCCCAGCCGCCCAAGGGCCTGGGCACGTCGCAGCCAGGCTTCGTGTTTCAGTGCACTCGCGGGCGCCGCTCGTTCCAGGGCGGACATCGCCTCGACGACCTCCGCGAACCGACCCGCCGCTTGCTGGATCGAGCCGATCTGTAGCCAGGCGCGGTCGACCCATTCAGAGGCCCCTTTCTGAGCCAGGTCGCGGAGCACGCGGAGTGCCTGATCGCGCTCTCCCAGGCCGGCGAGAGTCCGGCCCAGGCCATACCGAGCTCGATCCGCCATCCGCCCGCGCGGAAACGCGGACAAGGATCGTTCGTAGGCCGGCCGCGCACCGGGCAGGTCGTTCAATGCGAAGCAAACATCCCCCAGGTAGGTCCAGGCCGTCTCCAGACCCGGATGATCGGCCTTCGTCGCCGTGAACGCCTCGAGGGCACGGCGAGCGGCCGGGAGATCGCCGGTCAGATAGGAAAGCTCTCCCAGACGGTACTGAGCGGTCCGGGCCCGAGAATCCTCGGGCTTCTCTTTCAGAAAGCTCTCGAAGGCTCGCCGGGCCTCTGGATACCGCCCCTGGTAGAGCCGGGCATTGCCGAGCCCAAAGAGCGCGTCGAGCCGGTCCAGGCCCTTGGGGCCGCTGCCCAGAAAGCGGTCGTATTCCTCGGCCGCCAGGTCGAACTTTCGCTGGCGAAGCAGGCCATGAGCAAACTTCAGCTCGTCGGGAATGCGACGCGGGCCGGCCACTCGGCTCGCTCCGCCTGGCTCCGCCGTGCGCGAGGTCGTAGGCGCTTTGTCGGCGTTGGACGAGACATCCTGGGCGATCGACTCCCAAGTCAGAATGAAACCAAGTCCCAGACTCAAGGACAGAATCACGATTCGGACCCTCATCGTCTGGCTGGCTTGCCCCCTCATCTCGGTCGAGGTCCGCGACATCTCCGACTCCTTCTGTTCCGAATGTCGGTCTCTTGGTGAGCTTGGGCATTCCGAGTCGGTTCCAAAAGCCCGACAGGGGCTTTCCACACAACTTCATAAGCATAACCAGACCCCGGTCGCCGAACGACCGTTTTTTGCGCGCTGAATTCCAGGGGAGGATCCCTCATCGTGCCACGAGGTTTCTGGCCGAGAGAGACGTCACCAGGTCGAGATCGAATGACTCTCGCCGACCTCGCGAGCCTCGGTCGGCATTTCATGGCTAATCGCGAGAAGGCGACCGCTACCTGGATTCAACTCGCCGACAGACCAATGGGATTCTACCTGGGTGAACGAGTCATTCCTTCAGCCTATGAGGGGCCCTCCCAGAATCGGCTGATTGCCTAGGCGGAGTAAGCCAGGGGATTTGGGCAAGAAGAGCGAAATATCCTGATGATTGACACGAATTCATAGCGCAAATCATGGAAACTACTTTTGGAGATGGGAGAGAAGCGACTAGAAACCCTGGCGAGACCGTGAGTTACACCGATTCTAAGGACCCTGCCGAGGGTGAGCAACGATCCCGCTCCCTGAGCTGGCGATTGGTCGCTGAGGCAAACTAATAATGTCGGGGGGGCTGGCGAGGCATGCTGAAATCGTGGTGTCCTGGGGACCTCGAAGACGTGGGGGAAAAAACGTGCCCTGGCAAGAAAAATATGTTGACAGCACCCCATGGGATAGCTAGAGTCTCACCGACGCTACGACTTTAACGGTTGTATCGCTATTGACGGTTACGCACAATTTAGCGAGCAAAGATTGCTCCGTGTTCGTCCCGGAAGACAGTGTGAGAAGGACGTTCTTCGTACTGTTCTCGATCGGAGCCCAAACGGCAGGAGTTCCGTACCGAGTCTTTTGCGATCAGCAAGCGGCAATTCGCATGGCAGGGGGCTGATCGCGTCTCTGGGATGTGCAAGGAGTTCAGGCACACGCTTGAATCTCTGTACTGGGAAAAACGATCTTCGGCGGATGGTTTTTCAGGTACAGAAGTTGCGTGCGTACGTCTATTCCGCTGCGTCGAGTTCGATCCACAGTCGGCGCTCGTTCAGGCCATTGGGCATTGTTACCCAAGGAGATTTCACCAATGAGACTGCGCAGGCCTGGTCCTCTCCGCGTTGATGGGGGTGGGCCTCCTCATCGCCAGCAGCACAACGGCATCGGCTTGTTGCAAAAGGCGCTGCAACACGAACTCCTGTTACGGGTCGGGATACTACGGCGGGGGATACTACGGCGGGGGATACTACGGGTACAACTACACGCTGTACAAGATCTGGCACGTCTACAAGAACGATCCGGCGACCGGTGGCTCAACGCTCGTCGCGCGCTACCTCACCCAGGCAGCTGCAAACGCCGATCCCCAGGTGGTGGCCAAGACAGCTACCGTTCGGGAAGAGACCTACTACGCCCCTTGAGCGACTCATAATCGATCAAGTGCCGGACCGCTTCTCCTCAGGACTGGCCCGAGCCCCTCACGGGGGGTTCGGGTTTTTTTTGTTCGAAGGAACGCGATCAACCTAGTTAACTGCATCAAACCACCGCTTGTCACGCTATTGTGGACCTCGACTGATCATTGTCACGATACCTTGCCAGCGATGACCAGGTTCGTGGGTGAGCCCGCGGGTCTCCCATGGCAAGGGCCCGCGGCGAAGCAGGCGAGGGGAATGGCTTCACCGCGCCCACCTCACCGCGCCCTCTCTGTTCGCGAGCGACTCCTGACTCATCCACCACTCTGAGGCGACGCTGCCGCGACCGGCGCGGACTCACAAGGAACCGGGACCAGGACCGTGCGGGTTACGGGCACCTGGTGGGCGACCGGCCGAACCTGGGTCGTCATCACGGTGACCGGAACCTGGTACGGGACGCAGACCGGAACCTGACGACTGACGGTTTCCGTGACCTGGCGGCAATGTACGGTCGGCACCACCACGGTTTTCTGCTCGGTCACCATCGTCGTGATGGTCACCGGGACTGTCTCGGTGATCGGCTTCTGCCGGATCTCCGTCACGGTCACTTCGTACGGCTGTAACTCGATCGTGGTCACGCACTGAACGATGGGGATTGGGACCTTCTCGACCTTCATCTCGCACACCTGGATCGTTTCCTGGACCGGGTTGAACTTGGTGCGCTGTCGCGGAACCGTGATCGTCTGAGGCACATGATGGACCACCGGCTTGGTGACCGCGACCTGCTGTTCGTAGCAGGTTGTGACCGGGCGATACTTCACGCAGGCCGTGGCGCCCCCGCACGCCCCACAACCTCCGCCGCACTGGTGTCCACATGAGTGCCTACAGCGCACAACCGCGACCATCGTCTTGACCGGGACCCTCTGCGTGACATAGCAGGTCTGCTGCTCGACAACCGGAATCATGCGCGTCACGGGGACCATCTCGGTGACGCACTCCGGAACCATCCGCGTCACCTGCTTTGTCGTCATCACCGGAGTGCAGCGCACCTGGTACACGACTCTTTCCACGTTCTTCGTCACCGGCACGGCCCGGTTGAATTTCTTGACGACCGGGACCGCCTCGCAGACGATCCGCGTCACCGTCCGATTGACCGTCTCCTGCTTCGGCACGCACACCGTAACGGTCCGGTTCTCATTAACGACCTCTTGAACCAGCCGGGTGACCGGTACGTTCTCGGTGCGATACTCCGTTCGATACAGCGTTTGCATCTGGGTCACGGGGACCTTGACGCATTCCATCGACGTGACCGTCTCGTAGACCACCTGGCACTGTGGAACCAGGACAGTCGTCGAGCCTGACTGGGCCGAGGCGACGGCCCCCGGTGTTTGTCCCGCTGATCTGTGCGACCGCGTGCCTGGTCAAGCCGCCACCCGCAAGACCCGCACCCGCCACGAAAAATCCCGACAACACGGCGATACCGACCGGTCTCATCAGTTGCATTTTCTGGTTCTCCTGATGTCAATCCTGGCTTGGGCCCCTGTCCGGAAAGCCTTTTGGACTCTTGAAAAAACAGCGTCAGAGCCTCTAGAACCCGCAGTTCCCTTCGTTCACACTCTTCCCGATAATTCGGCCAACCAATCTCGCCAACAAATACTACCCAGATTTTCCATCCTGTCCATATCAACTCGTTGGTGATCGGGCCGGCCTGGGGCGGTCAACCTTCCGGCGCAAACGAGTCGGGGGACGACTGGTCGGCCGGTTCTTTGTGCCAGAGGCGAAACATCGTGGCTCATCTCGGGTTGCGGGTTACGATCGATTGCAGTATCGTCGTGAGATGAGGTCAAGGCTCCCATCGCCCCGGTCCACGGAGATGCCCTGGCCAACCCGCCGATTCCCCGATGAGCGGAGGAGCGGCCATTCCAGTCCACCGCGCGGAGCGAGAGATCTTGTCCATAGCCAAGGCGGAACGCGAACGCAGCCTCGCTGTCTTCATCGACCTGGAGAACCTGGCGATTGGCTTTCAGAACCAGCGCAAGATCAAGTTCGAAGTCCAGAAGGTGCTGGAGCGGCTGGTGGAAAAGGGGAAGCTGATCGTCAAGAAGGCTTACGCGGATTGGAGCCGATACCCCAGCTACACGGCCCCGTTTCACGAGGCGGCCATCGAGCTGATTGAAATCCCGAAACGGTCACTGACCGGGAAGAATTCGGCCGACATTCGCCTGGTGGTCGACGCCATGGACCTGGCCTGGAGCAAGCCCCACGTCGACACCTTCGTGATCGTGTCGGGTGATTCCGACTTCTCCCCGCTGGTCTCCAAGCTCAAGGAGAACGGCAAGCACGTGATCGGGCTCGGTATGAAAGGTTCGACGTCGGACCTGTTGCGTGATAACTGCGACGAGTTCATCTACTATGAGGACCTGGAACGTCAGGAGCAGAACGAACAGCAGCTCGCCACCGACTTGAACACCTACCTGCCCCCCAACCTCCCCGAGCGGCAACGGGAGGTCTTCAGCCTGTTCATCGAGGCATGCTACGCGCTGCGGCGGGAGAACCACGAGGTGCTCTACGCCTCGATGATCAAGGACACCATGAAGCGGAAGAAACCGTCGTTCGACGAAAGCTACTACGGCTATCGTAGCTTCACTCACTTGCTTGAGGAGGCCGATAACCTGGCGCTGGCCGACATCGAGCGGAACCCCAAGAGCGGCACCTACGTGGTGACACGGTACTGTGGTGAGCGGGACGCGAAGGTGACAACCCCCAGTGCCCTCCCGCCTCCCGCGACCAAGCCGCCGGCCGCCACTCCTGTGCGCCGCAACAAGGGGGCCCCCAGACGCCGCCGCCGGTAAAAGAATTGGGAAGAGATCGATTCCGGATTCCGGATGACAGATTCCGAATTGCGAATGGACATAAAGCCTGATTTGAAAGGCATTTATGAATTCGTACTTCGTGATTTGGAATCTTCTATCCGATTCGTTCACAAGCTCTGAGAACACCCATTCCCCCCTTCCTGCCTGGGTTGGGCGCCCTCATCGCGTCGTCCGATCGAACCCCCTCTACTCGCCCCTTCCCTGGCGGCGTATGATGAAATAATGGTCAAGGTGGCGAGCCGGTATATTTGGATTTGGCCATCCAGGGAGTTCAACCATGTTTCTATATCGTGATGGATGGGCACGGGGCTTGCTGGCGGTGATGATGGTAGCCGGTCCCGCAACAGGACTCTTTGCCGGCGAGACTCCTTCCGATGAGGCGCTCGCCAAGCTCGGATTGAGGCAGGCGGGCACCATCGTCGTGCTCGAGGCCGAGTCGGACGTGCACAGCAAGGCCACGGAGGCGCGGCAACTGGCCCGCGAGTGGAGCAACGCCGTGATGCGACAGCGTTTCACGGTCAGTGAAAAGGAGTATCAAACGGCCATCAAGGATCTCAACGCCGAGACCAACCAATTCAAGAACGAGCTGAATCTCACCAACCGGATGATCAACCAGCTCCCCAAGTATCGCGGCCGCTTCACCACCAACCTCGCCGCCCAGCAAAACTACGATCTCACGATGTACCGGACTCAGCTCCAGTGGGAGATCAGCCAGAGGAGCAACATCCTGAACCAGATCAAGAGCCAGCCGTTCGACCCCAAGGCCAAGCTGAAAGTCGACGCGGAGGTCCGGGACAAGAGCGAAGCCCTGCATCAGGCCGTCCTGGATTTGCGGACCCTCGTCGACGAGACCAGCGAGAAGTACAAAGGGCTCGCCAAGAACGACGAGGTCAAGAAGCTCCTGACGAGCATCGAACGGAAGTACCGGCACCAAGCTCAAGCCAGGTCATTCGCGACAGTTCCTCCTCGACGTCAAGTTCCTGGAAAGGCTGGAGCACGAGGTCTCGCCCGGCGATTCCGCCACCGCGACGGGCAAGTCGTCGCGGAAGTCGCATCGGACCACCAGGTCGAAACGATCGTCCAGGCCGGCGGCCGACTCGGGGGACTCGGGCAGCCCGTTCTGAAGGGCGGCGTGGCACCAGACCGTCCGCCGCTCAGCGTCCGTCAGTCCACCCCCGGCCCCGAGACCCTTTCCATGACGATCCTCGTCTCGTCGCTCCTCATCGCGGCACTCTCCTTCTCCCTCGAGGCACGAGCCATGGAAACCGCCGAACAGACTGACGCACTCGTGCGCGGGAACAACGCGTTCGCAACGGACCTGTACGCCAGGCTCGGCCAGGGAGATGGCAATTGCTTCTTCTCGCCGTTGTCGATCTCCACGGCCCTGGCGATGACCTACGCCGGGGCCGAGGGTGAGACCGCGCGCCAGATGGCCAAAACGCTCCACTTCGACCTGCCCGCCGACCAACTCCATCCGGCGTTTCACCGCCTGACCACGGACCTGCTGAGCCGGACTTCCAGCCTGCCGGGCTCAACGGAGACACCCGACGTCCAGCTCTTCATGGCCAACGCGCTCTGGAGTCAGACCGGCGAACCGATCCTCTCCGACTTCCGGAAGCGCATCGAGGTGAACTACCAGGGTGGCATCTATCCCGTCGACTTTATTGGAGCAGCCGAACCGGCGAGGCGGACCATCAATGCCTGGGTTGAGGAGCAGACCCGGGACAAGATCAAGGACCTGCTCAAGCCGATCCACATCACCGCGAGCACCGTTCTGGTCCTGACGAACGCGATTTACTTCAAAGCGCTCTGGGACATGCCGTTCACGGCCAGGAACACGCGACCCGGTGAGTTCCAACCGTCGAACGGGGCGAAGGTCCCCGTCAAGATGATGAACCAGACCGATCGATTCCGCTATTTCGATGAGGGCTCGTTTCAAGCCCTCGAGCTGCCATATAAGGGTAATACCCTGGCGATGGTGGTCTTCCTGCCCAGGTCGCCCGACGGTCTGGCCGCGTTGGAATCGTCTTTGACCCCCACGAAGCTCGACGCCTGGCTGGCGAAGCTCTCCTCGAACCGGGTGCAGGTGAGCCTCCCGAAGTTCCGTCTCACCGGGGAGTTCGACCTGGTCGAACGCGCTTTCGGGACTGGGGATGCCGCTCGCGTTTGGCATAGGGGGCGCGGCCGATTTCTCGGGGATGACGGGCACGCGCGACCTCCGGATCTCGGCGGTGGTGCACAAGGCCTTCGTCGATGTCGAGGAGAAGGGGACCGAGGCCGCCGCGGCCACGGCGGTCGTGATGGTGAGGACGCGCCATGGTCGCCGCCCCGCCGACGGTCTTTTGCGCGGACCATCCCTTCTTTTTCCTGATCCGGGACCTCCGCAACGGCAGCATCCTGTTCCTCGGCCGCCTGGTCCGGCCGGAAACCTGATCCACAATTCCGTATTAGTTCTACAGCGGAAGGAGCTCTCGTGTTTAGGCGACCGGCGGGAATGAACTTACCCGAGAGGCGATCGTGGCCATACCAGCCCGACGCGCCAGCGAGGGTCACCGTAAGTCCTTGTCACACAATGCGAAAGACCCTCGCTGGCGCGTCGGGCTGGTATGGGCAGGCAGTCTCCGCGCTGTCGGTGGTCTCGGGGGGGGTTCCACCCACCGGTCGCCTTACCAGAGGTTCCTGGCGGCCTGAAGGGCCGCCCGTGGCTTCCCGTGAACACGAAATCTCCTTCCGCTGTAGAGGGGCCTCATGGCGGCGCGAGGGGGGCTTCTGAGAACACGAGATCGGCCCGACGATTTCGCCACTCGTCCAACTTGTCCTTCTTGTCCCAGTCCTTGTAGAGATCGATGATGCGGTCCATCGTTTCCGCCACCGCACCTTTATTCTGGGGAGGGATGCTCGGCTCCCGGGCCTTCAGACCGTTGTAACCGGCGAGCAACAACGGCTCGGCCTCGGCATACCGCTTCTGACCGAGCAGGCTCTCCCCGAGCAGGCTCTCGATGGCGAACCGATTCCAGCCCTCGGGCTTGGCCTTGGTGTAGAACAACCATCCGACTGCGCAAATAGGTTTCGGCCTTGGATAACTTTCTCAGCTTGAGGCAGAGCTGCCCCAGGCCGGCGCTCCACCGGCCACCATCCCATCGTCGTCACCCCACTTGCGGCGCGAGAAGTTCGACGGACTTGGTCAAGAGCAGCTCGGCCTTCTCCAGTTTCCTCTGACCGATATACGTCGGCGCGTAGCAGGGCCATCGCGAGGACCGAATCCGGGTGCTCCTCACCGAGGGTCCTGAGGCATCGTTCCACGGCGGCTTCCAGGATCGACTCGGCCTCGTCAATCTTGCCCAGAATGGTGTACAGCTCGCCCAGCATGACCATCGTGTGCAGGGTCTGGGGGTGGTCGGCCCCGATGAACTTGCCGTTGTCTCTCCAGCACCTCCTTCAAGAGTGACTCGGACTTCTGGCGTTCGCCGGTTGCCAGATAGATGGTATCCAGATAGGCCCTGCCGACAAGCGTGCTGGGATGGTCTGGCCCTCTGACCTTCTTGAGACCGGCGACAGCCTCCTCCAGCAGCGTCTTGGCCTCTCGAAGTTTCTTCCGCTCCCGGTAGTTTATGCCGAGGTTAATCATTGCTTCGAGCGTGTCGGGGTGATCGGGCCCTCTCGCCATTCGGAGCCCCTTCACGGCGCGATCCATGAGGGGCTCGACCTCGTCGAATCGATTCTCATCGTGATAGCAGCGCCCAAGGTTTGCCATGGCTTCGAGCGTGCTCAGATGCATTTCACCCCGGGCCTTGCGGAGCCCTTTCAACCCCTCGAGGAACAAGGGTAAGGCCTGGTCCCCGTGACCCTCGGCGTGAAGCAGCTCCCCCAATTTGATCATCGCGGTGAGTGTGTCGGGGTCCCGATCGCCCCGTTCGCGGCGGCGCAGCTCGAACGCACGCTCCAGGTGTGGCCACGCTTGCTCGTAGAGTCCCAACCGGTAGTAGGTCTCGCCGATGGTCAGCCGGATTGCCGCCTCAACCAGCGGTTGCCCGCCAAACCGATCGCCGATCGTCGCCGAGCGCGATCGAGTGCGGTCCGTACCTTCAGATCGGAGTCGGGCTTGATGTTCGGTCGAGCCTGATGATAGGCGCTGGCCTGGGCCAGCACGTCCATTTGCAGGAACTCATTCGAGCGCCTCGGAAATCGCCGCCTCTTCGCGGGTCTTCCGCTCGGCCTGCGCGGCGCGGACGGCTTGCCAGGTGCTCCCGATTACACCGAGCCCCATCGCCACCAGGAACGCAGCCGCCCACGGGTTTCGCCGGCACCATCGGACACAACGCTCGCGCGCGAGGCCGGCCGGGCCGCGGTGACCCGGCCGTCCAGGAATCGACGCACGCCCTCGGCCAGGTCCGCCGCGGTCGCATAGCGATCCTTGGGATCTTTCTCCAAGCACTTCAGGCAGATCGCCTCCAGGTTGCGCGGAATTCCGGGCAGGCGCGTTGAGGGGGCAACCACTTCCTCGGAGAGGATCGCGTGGATGATCTGCGGCGGCGTCGCGGCGCGATAGGGGGGCCGGCCGGTCAGTGACCTCGTAGAGGATCGAGCCCAGCGCGTGAATGTCCACACCGGGGCCGATGGCCTCCGATTCACCGCGGACCTGTTCCGGCGACATGTACTCGAGCGTCCCAAGCAGCGTCCTCTCCTCCGTCTGAACCGAGCTGTCCTTGAGCTTGGCCAGACCGAAATCGGTGATCTTGGGCTGCCCGTCAGGCGTCAGCAGGATGTTCGACGGTTTGAGATCGCGGTGGACGACCCCATGGGCATGGGCGTGGTCGATGGCGCGGGCGAGGGTCTCCACGAGTGCCGCCGCGAACCGAGGCGGTTGCGGTGCTCCGGCCAATGCCCGTGCCAGGGTGCCACCTTCGACGTACTCCAGAGCCAGGTAGGACTGGCCGTCGTACTCGCCGATCTCGTGAATCTGCACCAGGTGGGGATGCTGGCACCTTGCGACGGCCGCGGCTTCCCGCTCGAACCGGGCACGGGCGCCGGATCGTCCTGCCGCCCTTCCTGGAGCAGCTTGAGCGCGACCTTCCGGTTCAGGGCCTGATGCCGCGCCAGGTAAACCACGCCCATGCCGCCCCGACCCAGCACGCGCTCGATCTCGTAGACGGGGATCCAGTGGCCCTGGCGATGTTGTCTCGCTGGGTGCCCGGATCGATCGGCGAATCCGCCAGACCTTGGCTGCCGCGCCACACGGTCGGAAGCGAGGCGGCGGCCTGGACCTCGAACAGCCGGACCAACGAGTCGGACAGCTCGGGGAACTCGCCCAGGTAATCTTCGGGCCGGGGCGTCTCACCCCGCATCTGTCGCAGGACCACCTCCTGATTGCTCAGCTCGACGAGAACGTCCGGCCGGTCGCGGATCGCCGGTTGGCGGTCGAGGTAGACCTTGAGAGGGACCGCTCCCCGCGCATCCAGTCGTTGACCTGTTCCAGGAGCAGTCCCTCGAGAGAAGGGGCGAGGGAGCCCTCGGCCTTCGTGCGATCGTCAACGGTCGTGTCACTCATCGGTCACTCATCGCTGGGCTCCTTGAGTCCCGGTTCGACTCCATGAGTTTCATCGCACGGATCGGGCCCATCCTTCTCCAGGCCACCGCGCGCGGCTCACGGCTGTGCAAAGGGCTCCCGAGGAAAATCGAGATCGCTCCGTCTCATTCTCCAGACGCCCGCCTGCTCCCTGTTGCCCACCTCGTCGTAGTGCTTGATGACGCGATCCTCGATTCCCTTGAACTGGACGAGGGCCTCGGCCGGGATGCTGTGCGCATGAGAAGCGATCCATTGATGGCTGAGGAGCAATCCGTGCTCGGCCTCGGAGTACGCCTTCCGGGCGAGCAAGCAGAGGCCGAGCTCGCCCTCGGCGACGTACCTCGAGTAATCGTCCGGCTCGTGACGGGCGCGGTGGGCCAGGAAATCGCGCAAGAACGGCTCCGCCTTGGCAGGATCGTTGAGGACGAGGTAGAACTTCGCGACGTTCAGGGTTCCGGCGGCGGTGAGCTCATGGTCGGGACCAAGCTGCAAGCGGGTGATCTCCACGGCCTCGATCAAGTATTGACCGACCTTGTTCAGGTCCTTTTTCATCGTGTAGATGGCGGCCAGGTTCGCCAGGACGAGGTCTGTGGTCAAATGATTGCGGTCGAGCGCCTTTCGGCATCCTTTCAGTGCGTCCAGCAGGATCGGCTCCGCCTTGTCATATTGTTGCTGCTCGACATAATGAGCCCCGAGCATCGCCATGGTCATGAGCGTTTCAGGGTGACCCTCGCCGCGAACGCGCTTTTGCACCTGCCAGACTTCGTTCCAAAGCCGTTCGGCTTCGCCCCGCTTTTCGAGATACCGAAAGACGACGGCCAGATTGTACTTCGCCGTGAGGGTCGCGGGATGTTCGGGACCGACCTTCTCCGCCGTGCGCGCGATGGTTTCGACCAGCAAGTGCTCGGCTTCCTTGCGCTCACCCTGCTCGAGGTCGGCCATGGCGAGGTCGTTGGTGGCTCTGAGGGTCTCCGGATGCTCGGGGCCCCGGAGGCTGCGGAGACCCTCCACCGCTCGCATCAGGAGCGGCCGTCCTTCGGCGTGCCGGTTCTGATCGAAGTAGAGTGAGCCGACGGCATGCATCGCCGTCAGAGTCTCGGGGTCGGTCATCCCCCTGGCGGCGAGCAGGCCCTCCATGGCGGAGACCAGTAACGGCTCAGCTGCGCTGAGTTTGTTGTCCGCCATGAGAAGCATTCCGAGCCGGGATTTCGCGGCCAAGGTCTGGGGATCATTCTCGCCGAGCAAGTCGCGCCGCAACGCGATCGCACGCTCGAGATGCGGTCGGGCTTGCGCGAACAGGCCGAGATCCAGGTAATCTTCGCCGATGGTCAGCCGAGTCGCGGCCTCGACCAGGGGCCGGCGTCCGAATCGTTCGCCGATCGTCTCGGCCGCGTAGTCCAGGGCTGCGCGGATTTTCAGGTTGGGATCGGGCCTGCGGTCGATCCGGGCCTGATTGGTCGCGGTGGCCTGCCCCAGAACTTCCCGGAGGAAATCGTTGACAGTCTGGGCGGTTTCGGCCTCGAGCTCGGCCCGGTTCGCGCCTCCTTGCGGGCCGCCCCTTCCGCCACTCGGGCCGAACGCTCGGCAACCGTGGCGCGAACCGCCTGCCAGATGCTGATAGTCGTCCCCAGGAACAAGATCGCAATGGACGCGGCAATCCACGGGTTTCGCCGGCACCATCGGACACAACGCTCGGCCCGCGAGGCCGGCCGGGCTGCCGTGATGCGGCCATCCAGGAAGCGACGCAGGTCCTCGGCCAGGTCCGCCGCGGTCGCATAGCGATCCTTGGGAGCTTTCTCCAGGCATTTCAGGCAGATCGCCTCCAGGTCCCGCGGAATCCCGGGATGCCGCACGGAGGGGGCAACCACTTCCTCGCAGAGGATCGCATGGAGGATCTGCTGCGGCGTCGCCGCGCGATAGGGGGGCCGGCCGGTCAGGGCCTCGTAGAGGATCGAGCCCAGCGCGTGAATGTCCACGCCGGGGCCGATGGCCTCGGATTCGCCTCGGACCTGTTCCGGCGACATGTAGGCGAGCGTCCCCAGCAGCGTCCGTTCCTCCGTCTGGGTCGAGCTGTCCTTGAGCTTGGCCAGGCCGAAATCGGTGATCTTGGGCTGGCCGTCGGAGCGTGAGCAGAACGTTCGCCGGTTTGAGGTCGCGGTGGACGACCCCATGGGCATGGGCATGGTCGATGGCGCGGGCGAGGGTCTCGACGAGTGCCGCCGCGAACCGAGGCGGTTGCGGCGCCCCGGCCAACGCCCGCGCCAGGGTGCCACCCTCGACGTACTCCAGGGCCAGGTAGGACTGGCCATCGTACTCGCCGATCTCGTGAATCTGCACCAGGTGGGGATGCTGGCACCTTGCGACGGCCGCGGCTTCCCGCTCGAACCGGGCACGGTGCGCCGGATCGTCCTGCCAACTTTCCTGGAGCAGCTTGAGCGCGACCTTCCGGTTGAGGGCTTGATGCCGCGCCAGGTAGACCACGCCCATGCCGCCCCGACCGAGCACACGCTCGATTTCGTAACCAGGGATTCGAGGTGCCCTGGCGATGTGGTCTCGCTCGGCGCCCGGCTCGAGTAGGCGAATCTGCCAGGGATTGGCCTTCGCGCAACTCGGTCGGCAGTGAGGCGGCGGCGTGGACCTCGAACAGCCGGACCAGCGAGTCGGATAGCTCGGGGAACTCGCCCAGGTAATCTTCGGGCCGGGGCGTCTCACCCCGCATTTGCCGGAGGACAACCTCCTGATTGATCAGCTCGACCAGGACGGTCGGCTGGCCGCGCATCGCAGGCCGGCGATCGAGGTAGACCTTCAGTGGGTGCGGCGTGCCCTTCATCCAGTCATCGACCTGCTCGCGCAGGAGTTCTTCCAGCGAGCGGTCGAGTGAATTGGCGATGGCCGGCTCGTGGACATCGGTGGTGTCATTCATCGGTCGAACTCTCCAACCCCAAGGCGAGCATGATGCGCTTGGCGGCGCGGTCGAGCGTCTTGCGGACTGCGTCGGCGCTCTTGTTTAGCCGTTTGCCGACCTCCTCCCAGGTCAGCCCTTCCTTCCTCAGCTCGGCGATGGGCCGCTCGGTTTCGGTCAAGAGCTGCTCGGCCTTCTGAATCAACTCGCTCAGCGCGAGCTGACTCGCGGGGCTCGCTCCCGGGGCGACCGGTTCGACCCCACTGAGGTCGGCCCCGCCGACCGGCACATGGGGATCCCGGAACTCCGGCTTGCGCGCCAGGTCGGCGACCTTATTGCTCGCGATCCGCGCCAGGAGTTTCTTCATTTCATCCGAGTCGCCGATCTCAAACTGGCCCACGGCGGCCCGCACCAGGAAGCTGGCGAGCACCATCTGGCAGAGGTCCGACGAGTCGCTGACGCGCCGCAACCGCGCAACCCGCAGCCGCGCCGCCACGACCGCCGGACGTGTGGTTCATAGGTGCGGACGAACTCCTCCGCGGCCGCCTCGTCGCCATGCCGGATCCGCTGGAGGAGTTCTTCGAGTCGGCTCATTGGAGAGACTCCCGAGACCGTCATCCATCGCGTCAATTAAAGCAGGTCCGATTCGTGCATTCTAGCAACTGCTGGCCCCACTCGGACGACTATTTCCGGTTTTGAGCACTTGACGAACCTTTACGAAATCACATGTCCAAGGCGTATCACCGTCCAGCCGCTCCCGTAGAAGCGCGGGGCTCCTGTCCGCTCCCACGGCGGGCACTGCAATGGGTGCGGGTCCCCGACGCTCGTGTTGACAGGATTCAACAAAGGGGCGAGTTCAATCCCAGGTCCTTATCTCTGCCCTTGTCGGATTGGTATCCGTTCGCAAATTCTTCGCTTTTTCCGATCGCCTTGTCCGTTTTTCGCCGCCGGCCCGATGTCATGGGCAAGGCGCAGGTTCGCGGAGGGCCAACGGGTGATCCGGATCGGAATCGACGAATCGGGACCAGGACAGGTCATCATTCCATGCGTGCTGGCAATGAGTCAACAGGATCTCGAAGCGACCGGGACATACACCGAGGTCGGATTCAACCCTTTCGATTGAGGCCGTGCCCATCACACGAAAAAATCGAGGCTTTTCGCGAGGCGCTTGTCTGATTGCCGAGTTCGGATCGCTTACGAGCATAGAGACGAACGCCAGCCCGTTATTGTCCTGATCCGGTGCGAGGCCATGGCCCAGAGGGGATGCCGGTTGACGCTCATTCCGCGCGCCGCGGCGTGGGACCGATAAACATACACCTTGAGCCAGAGAAGAGGAGCCGATCATGAACGTTCGTTTCCCACGGCAGTTCTTCGGGAAGCCGTCGGGTTCGTCTCAGCGTCGGCATCCACGCCGCAAGAGCACCCCCGCGCATCGAGTTCCTGGAGAGCCGCCAGCTTCTCTCGACGATTGTCTGGAACAGCTCCACCAGCGGTTCCTGGACCACTGCCACCAACTGGATGCCGCAACAGGTTCCCGGCCCCAACGACAATGTGGTCATCAACTACTCGGGGGCCACGCCGACCATCACGATCAGCTAGGGCTCTCAGTCGGTGCATTCGATCACGGCCAGCGATCCGCTCTCGATCACCGGCGGCTCGTTGACCGTCGCGGCGAACTCGACGATCAGCGGCGGCTTGTCGATGACCGGCGGGTCGCTTACCGCGAACGGGTCGAGAACCTCACTCGCGGTCTCGGGGACGACGACGGTATCCGGCGCAAATCTCTATGCCGAGGGCGGGGCGACACTGAGTTTGCCGCAACTGACCAGCTACACGCAACCGATTGGATTCTACACGGCCACTCTGGAGGCGACGGGCGCGGACAGCCTGCTTTCGCTACCGGCCCTGGCCTCGATCGCCACGACCGCCGGCTCGACCCTGGTCCAGGCGCCCTCCGGTGGCGACGTGGAAATGCCCGCGCTGACTCAGTCCACCGGCTCGGTCCAACTGGTGAGCAACAGCACCAGCGGCACGCTCAATGCGTCTCGGCTCGCGACCTTCACCAGCGGTACGCTCAACGACAGCGGCGGCAACGCCGAGGTCCCCGTGCTGGCCGACGTTGACGTCTCGACCTTGGTCATCGCTGGCGGGATCACGCTGTCACTGCCCGACGTCACTGGGGCCACGCGTCCAACATCGAGGTCAGCCCGGGGCTACTCTCAAGCTGCCGGCTCTGGCGAGCTACACGAATCCGTACGGCTACGATGACACGTATTTCGAGGCGACGGGCTCAAGCCGGTGCTCAGCCTGCCGGCGTTGACGAGCCTGGGCTATCTGCAGAGCTACCTGCACTTCCAGGCCACTCAAGGCGGCCAGGTACTGGCCTCGGCCCTGACGACCCTCGCCAGCAACAGCTTATTACGTTCAGGTGTATGCCGACGGCACCAGCAGCGAGGTGGACCTCTCGGGCCTGACCACCCTGGACCTTGACACCGGATACATCACCGTCACCGACAGTGGCACGGTCCTGGACGGGAAGCTCACGAGCCTCAACGGGGTCCACCTCGACCTGGACGGGACGGGGACACTGGCCACCGACCAGTGGACCACCTTCACCAACGGCGTCGTGACGATCACCGGCGGGAACGACACGCTGAAGCTCACCGACTTCGACGGCTCCAATGCGTACGTAGACACAGGAGACACACTGACCCTCCAGAATCTCGCCAGCTACTCCAACCCCAACGGCTACGACGACACCTATTTCGAGGCCACCTGCGCCAACGCCGTCCTCAGTCTGCCGGCGTTGACGAGCCTGGGCTATCTGCAGAGCTACCTGCACTTCCAGGCCACCCAAGGCGGCCAGGTACTGGCCTCGGCTTTGACCACGCTCGCCGGCCCAGCCAAAAGTTATTACGTTCAGGTGTATGCCGACGGCACCAGCAGCGAGGTGGACCTCTCGGACCTGACCAGCCTGATCGTCTCAACCGGCTACCTCACGGTCACCGATGGCGGCACGGTCCTCGACCCGAATCTCACGGCTTTCGCCAATGTGACGATCACACCGATTCACGGGTACGTTCACTGTGCCCGCGAACCAGACATTCTCGTTCCCGAGCGGCACGACGACGATCCACACCGGAACGGTCCTCGATCAAGGGCAATCTGAGTGTCCAGAGCAACGCCACGGTGAACATCCAAGGGCGACCTGACGATCAATGGCCAGGGCGGCCTCTCGGTCTCCACGAATTCAGCACTCTCGACGTCAGCGGCAACCTCCTGGGCAACACCACCAACGCCGCCGGGTTCAATCCGTCTGGGCACCGTCGTGCTCGAACGGCAGCGGCACCAGCAACCCGCCGCAGCACCTGGAAGCCATGTCGCAGGACCTGGGCAACGTCGCGGCCGGGTTCACCGACAACTTCGCCTACGGCACCCTCGAGCTGACGGACAACACCTACGTCGAGCTGGTGGACAACGCGGCCAATTCGCCCGGCAGCACGCCCGAAGCGCTCTATGTCAACGACCTGATCGTGCCGGCCGGCGCCACCCTGAACCTCGACGGCCTGCACCTCTACGTCCACACCGAACAGATCAACGGGACGATCATCGCCGGCGGAGCGGTCGTCAGCGGCGAGGTCTACGACGACGCCAACGGCAACGGGATCGCTCGATACCGGCGACACCGGGCTCTCGGGCTGGACGGTCGATCTGACGAACACGTCGACCAACTCCACCTACACCACGACCACCGACGCCAACGGCGCTTTTTCCTTGACCGGCATCGCCGCCGGCACCTACACCCTGTCCGAGGTCGTGCAGTCCGGCTTCGCCCAGACCCAACCCGCCTCGCCGGGCACCTATACGCCTCACGGTCACGTCCGGCCAGACCGTCAGCGGCGAGGATTTCGGCGACCACCCGACGGCGTCGATCAGCGGCGAGGTCTTCAACGACCTCAACGGCGACGGCATCGCTCGAGAGCGGCGAGCCGGGCCTCTGCGGCTGGACCGTCAACCTGCTCAACAGCTCCAACCAGGTCATCGGCACGGCCACGACCGACTTCCGGCGGCGAACTACTCCTTCACCAGCTTGCTCCCGGGAACCTACACGGTCCAGGTCGTCTCGCAGTCCGGATACGTCGCCACGTCCGCGACCAGCGTCGGCGATCACGGACAACAACGGCCAGGCGGACACCGTGAACTTCGGCGAGTTCGTGCCGGTCACGATCAGCGGCACGCTCACCAGCGACACCACCGGCCACGGCCTCTCCGGCTGGACGGTCGACCTGGTCAACGGCTCGCAGACCGTCCAGGCCACCACGGGCTCGGACGGCAGCTTCTCGTTCACCAATGTCGGGCCAGGGACGTACACCGTCGAGGCGGTCCAGCAAGCCGGCTACGTCGCGTCCCCCGGCCCCCTGACCGAGACGACGACCAGCGGCACGAACATCTCCGGCCTGGCGCTCGGCGAGTTCCAGACGGTGACGATCAGCGGCGAGGTCTTCAACGACCTCAACGACAGCGGCATCCTCAATGCCGAACGATCCCGGCCTCGTCGGCTGGACCGTCAACCTGATCAATGGCTCGAACCAGGTCGTCCAGACCACCACGGATTCCAACGGCGACTATTCCTTCACGAACGTCGGGCCGGGGACGTACACCATCGCCGACGTCCTCCAACCGGGATACGTCCAGACCGCACCCGGCCTCGGGAAGCTTCTCGGTCACGACCTCCAGCGGGACGAACATCTCCGCCGAGGACTTCGGCGTCATCCAGGCGGCCCTGCTCTCGGTCACCGGGCTGGCCGTCACGCCGTCGAGCCTTGCAGTCGGGCACCAGCCTCGTCGTCTCCTGGGACGACACCAACGCCGGCAACTCGCCGATCACCGCCTCGTTCACCGATCACGTCACCATCACCAACCGACCACCGGCCAGGTGCTGGGCGTGGCCGACGTCCCCTACGACGTGAACACCCGCGGCCGGATCGACGCCGGCGCCTCCGCGGCCCAGCAGTACGCCTTCCACGCTCCCCAACGGCAACCCCGGCGTCGGCAACATCCAGTTCACCGTCACCGCCGACGACTTACGACGCCATCTCGGGCGGCCTGAGCGCCGCCGGGCCGGACCTCGTCGATCACGGTGGCGTCCGACCCTCGCGCCGCTACGCCGACCTGGCCCCCAGCAACATCAGCGCCCCGGCCACCGCCGCGCCCGGCCAGACCGTCACCGTCACCTGGACCGACACCAACAGCGGCAACGCGACGACGCCCACCGGCCTGGGTCGATGAGATCCTCCTGTCCTACGACGGCACGATCGCCAATGCCATCCCCGTGGGCACGCTCGCGGTGACCAGTCCGATCGCCGCGGGCTCGTCGGCCAGCGAGCAAGCGTCAGGTCACCATCCCCGTCACCGGCCCGGTCTCCAGCGGCTCGCTCCAGTTCGTCATCATCGACCAACGCCGACAACATCGTTCTTCGAGCTCAACACGGCCAACAACGCCGCGATCGACCCGACGCGCGACCATCGTCCCGCTGACGCTCACTCTGACCTCGACGGTCAGCTCGATCGCCGAGAACGCCGCCAACCCGGCGATCCTCGGCACGGTCTCGCGGAACGGTCCGACCACCAAGCCCTTGACGGTCACCCTGGCCAGCTCCAACACGGCCCAGTTCACCGTGCCGGCCACGGTCACCATCCCCGCCGGCCAGTCCTACGCCGCCGGTGACGATCACCGTCCTCGACGACGGCATCGTCGACCCCAACCAGACCGACACCATCACCGCCTCGGCGACCGGCTTCCAGAATGGCTCGGTGGCGATCACCGACATCAACACCGATACGGCGGCGCTCACGGTCAGCTTCCCGACGTCTCCCGCGACCATCGCCAAGGGGGGCTACGTCACCGCGACCGTCACCCGCAGCCGGCTCCGACGCCCAGGCCGCCGACCGTCAGCCTGAGCACCAACACGCCGAACAAGATCTTTGTCCCGGCGGCCATCACGATCCCCGCCGGCTCGGCCTCGACGACGTTCAACGTCCAGGCGATCGACGACGACATGATCGAGGGAACGCAGACCTACGCGTTCACGGCGTCGACGCCCGGGCCTGGCCGCCGGGCGTGGGCGACGTCACGGTGACCGACACCGACATCCCGACCCTCGGCCTCGACGCTCGCCCCGATCGACCGTCAGCGAGTCCGCCGGCGCGCATGGCGACCACCGCGACGCTCACCCGGCTCTCGGCCGGCGACCTGCCGATCGTCGTCGACCTGTCGGTCCCGGCCGGGAGCCCGGTGACCGTGCCGACCAGCGTCACCATCCCCGCCAACCAGACGTCGGTCACCTTCTCCGTCGGCACGTTCAATAACAACAGCACCCAGGCCATCCAGGCCGTGCCGATCACGGCCGAAGTCACCACGATGACCAACGGCGCCGCCGCTGACTCAGGGCTCGGCGTCGGCGACGCTCGACGTGGTCAACGCCAACGCGCCCGCTCCTGAACGTGACGTTCGCCAACCCGGTGGTCACGCAAGGGGCAGTCCGCGGCCACCACCGGCACGGTGACGATCGAGAACGCGGCGGCGCCGACCAGCCCGCTCACCGTCACCCTGACCACCAGCGACGCGACCGAGGCGACCGTGCCGGCGACGGTGACCATCCCCGCCGGTCAGACCTCGGCCACGTTCACCATCGCCACGCCGGCCGACACTCAGGACCGCGGGACCGTCGAGCCCACCATCAGCGCCTCGGCGGCCGGCTATGCCCCGGGCCAGGCGCAGCTCATCGTGACCGACACCAGCCTGCCCAACCTGGTGGTCTCGAGCCTCACCGTCCCGGCCACGGCGCTCAACGGCCAGACCTTCAGCATCACTTACACGGTGACCAACCAGGGCACCGCGACGGCCGTCGGGCCCTGGCAGGACGCGGTCTACATCACCAATCAGCCAACCGGCGGCGTGCTCACGCCGCTGACGATCGACCAGCCCGGCGCGACCACGAATACCATCGACTTCAACGGCACCATGCAGCCCGGCCAATCGTACTCGCGCACGCTCACCGTCTTCGCCCCCGAGGAGACCGGCAATTACTGGATCGTCGTCCAGACCGACTCCGACAACCTGCTGACCGAGGCCACGACCGACCAACAACTCGAGGGTCTCGTCCAACCCGGTTGACGTCCTGCCGTCGTACACGGCGACCGTGCAGGCCGACCTCCCGTCTCCGGCGTCAAGGTGGGGCTGGCCAATACGCCGGTCCCGCTCTCGGGCTACGGCGACCCTGGCCGGCGGCGGCCCGGCGCAGTTCCAGATCGTCAATATCCACATCTTCACCGCCGGGACCGACCGGATCATCTCGGCCATCACCGACGCCAACGGGTTGTTCTCGGCCGAGTTCAACCCGCTGCCCGGCGAGGCCGGGCGTCTACCAGATCGGCGCCGCCAATCCGGGCGTCAGCCAGGCCACCGTGCCAGGGCAGCTTCGACATCCTGGGCATGAGCGCCCAGCCGCCCACGCGCCAGCCTCTCGATGATCGCGGGCTGCCTCGGCGGTCGGCGGCTCAGGTCACGCTCACGAACCTGACCGCATCTCCCGCTGAGCGACTTGCAGGCCAGCGTCGTCGGCGCACCGTCCAACCTCGACGTCACCACGACCCTCGGCAACGGCACGCCCAACCAGGGCCTGGCCGGCGAGGGCACCCTGACCTTGAGCTACCACGTCAGCGCGACCGACACCGTCGACGCCCTCGGGCAGCTTCACCATCCAGGTCACCAGCGCCGAGGGGGCGACGGTCGACATCCCGGTCAGCTTCACCGTCATCGCGGAGCACACCGAACATCGTCGCCTCGCCGTCGAGCCTCCAGGCGGGCATGATCATCGGCAGCCAGACGATCGTCCAGTTCACGCTCAACAACGACGGCGGCGCGGCCAGCGGACCGCTCCAGGTCATGCTCCCCACACAGCCCGCGGGGTCGGCATTCCTGTCGCTGGCCTCGTCCGCGACGATCGCCTCGATCGACGCCCGGCGGCTCGACCCAGGTCACGCTGCTGCTGACGCCTCCCGCCGGGCTGGCCGCTGGGCACGTATACCGGCAGCATCGTCGTCCAGGGCTCGTCCGGCAGCACGACGATCCCGTTCAGCGTTCCTCAACCAGTCGAGCGCCGTCGGCGAGCTCGACATCACCACGGTCGACGAATACACCTATTTCGCCCAGGGCACGCCCAACCTGGCCGGGGCCGACGTCACCGTGACCAGCTCGCTGACCAACCAGGTCGTCGCGACCGGCGTGACCAACTCCCAGGGCGAGCTCGATCTCCCCAGCCTGCCGGAAGGCTACTACCAGATCACCGCCACGGCCGCCGGCCACACGCCCTACAACGGGACCGTGCTGGTCAACGCCGGGCAGACGACGCCCGTGACGGCGTTCCTCTCGCTCCAGCTCGTGACGACCACCTTCACCGTGGCGCCGACGTCGGTGCAGGACAACATCCAGGTGCAGGTGAATACGACGTTCGAGACCAACGTGCCGGCGCCGGTGATCACGGCCAGCCCGATGGTCTTCGACGTGGGCCCGCTGACGGCGGTCGGCGACACCGAGCAGGTGAACCTGACGATCGCCAACCATGGACTGGTGTCCGCGATCAACATGGAGCTGACCTTCGGCATCGACCCGGATTACTCGATCACGCCCTTGATCTCGGACATCGGCACGCTGCCGGCGGAGAGCTCGCTGACGATCCCGGTGATCCTCGACGCGGACCTCCGACCGGACACGGACGACGCCCCGTGCAGCATCCCGGCGGACCTCGACGTGGCAGATCCCGGTCATCAACACGCAGATCAACTACGACCTGCCGCTGGCGGTGATCAACGTCCAGGGGGATTGCCCGCCGGGCGGCGAGTCGAGGCGTGCTGCCGATCGGCGGCGGTGGCGGCGGCGCCCGGTCGGCACGGTCGATCTACGAGCCGATCGCCACGACGACGCTATCCGACTGCAACGCCTGCGAGACGGCGACCGACGCGGCGCTCTTGCAGTTCTCGCCGTTCCCCGACTGGGAGAACCTCGGCACGGGCCTCGGCTCGTCGCTGGCCGGCGGCGCCACCAACGTGATGGCCGATGCCAGCAGCTTCATCTCCGGCCTGGTCGCCGTATCTCCAGGCCACGCCCGACGTCGGCGAGGCCGTCAGCCTGATCGACACCTCGCAGGCCGCGGTCGCGGCGTGCTGAGCTCCGACGGCCGGCGACGCCACCACCAGCGTCACCGAGGCCCGCGACCAGCTCGAGGCGTTCGCCAACGGCTTCCAATCGCTGGTGAACGAGACCAACGACATCTTCGGCAGCTCCGACTGGATCAACCCCTTCTCCGGCCCCTACCTGACCAAGTGGCTGACCGCCTTCGCCGCCGACGCCAACGGCGGCCAGGCCATCACCTCGACCGAGGCCAGCACGCTGGAGTCGATGACCCTGCCCGAGGAGGTCACGCTCACCGACGTCCAGAACTTCATCGCCCGATGGAACCAGACCATCACCTACAACGCCGAGGGCGTCTACGACAGCACCCAGGTCCCCATCGGGCGGCACCACCAACTTCATCGCCCGCGACCTCTGGGCGAGCGACTTGCAAGCCACCGACGCGGCCTACGCGCAGGTCACGGCCATCGGCAGTGCCAGCTTCAGCTCGGCCATCCTCTACGAGATGCAGCAGCTCACGACCGACACCACCGTCTCGACCCCGATCGGCGGCATCTGCACCCAGGTCCAGCTCCAGCTCGACCAGAACGTCGTCGTCACCCGGCCGGCCTTCAACGCCACGCTCGAGATCCAGGACGACAAGACCGACCCCGATCACCAACATCGGCGCTGACGATCGTCGTCCACGACGCCCAGGGCAACGACGTCACCGACCTCTTCGACATCGAGCACGCCGAACCTCACCGGCCTGACCGCCGTCGACGGCACCGGCACGCGTCGCCGCCGGCACCACCGGCCAGGCGGTCTACACCCTGATCCCGACCAACGCCGCGGCGCCGACGCAGTCCACCTTCTACTACGTCAGCGCGGTCCTGACGCTACCAGGTCGAACGGCATGAACCTGGCGATCCCGTTCGCCGCCCAGACGATCACCGTGGAGCCCAGCCCGAGCCTGACCATCCGCTACTTCGAGCAGAGCGCCGTCTACGCCCACGACCCGTACACCCCGGCGGTCGAGCCGTCCCAGCCGTTCGCCCTGGGCGTGCAGGTCGCTCAACACCGGCGCCGGCGCGGCCAACGACGTCTCGATCACCTCGGCCCAGCCGCAGATCGTCAGCAGCCTCAGCGGGCTGCTGGTCAACTTCGAGCTCCTGGCCACCCAGGTCGACGGCCAGAACCTCACCCCGTCGCTGACGGTCAACTTCGGCAACATCGCACCCGGCGGCGTCGCCGAGGGGCTGTTCCTGATGACCTCCACCGATCGACGGCCAGTTCGTCAGCTACAACGCGACCTTCCAGGACGAGAGCGGCCTGGGCTCGCCGCAGCTCTCGATCATCAACGCGGTCGAGATCTATAACCTGATCCACCTGGCCAGCGAGGTCGGCTCGGGCGCCAGCACGGGCACCGCGTTCCTGGTCAGCGACGTCCCCGGCGCCAGCAGCCCGCCCGACGCGGTCTTCCTGCCCGACGGCTCCGTGCAGCCCGTCGCCCAGGCGACCGATGCCAGCGTCCAGGGGACGCTCGGCAACGGCGTGCTCCAGGTCCAGCTCACCGACACGCCGAGCTCGGGCTGGAGCTACCTCGACATCCCCGACCCGGGCAATGGGCAATTACCGACTGGTCAGCGTGACCCGGTCCGATGGCGTCACCCTGCCGGCCAACGACTTCTGGCAGACCGACGAGACGCTACGTCTCCGACGGCCAGCCGCCCGTCTTCGAGAACGAGCTCCACATCCTCGACGACAACGGCACCGGCACTTATACGCTGAACTATGTCCCGATCGATGAGCTCCAGCCGGCGATCACCAGCATCTCGGCGGTGTCGCCCAACCCGACCACGACCGCGGTCAACGGCTTGCAGGTCACCTTCAACGAGCCGATCGCGCTCGGGACGCTCGACGCCGACGACCTCGACCTGTCGCTCAACGGCGGACCGAACCTGATCACGTCGACCGTCGGACGTGACGGTCAGCCTGGTCTCGGGCTCGACCTACCAGATCAACGGGCTCTCGGCGCTCGACACGGCCGCCGGCACCTACACGCTCACGGTCAACGCGGCCGGCGTCGAGGACCCGTTCGGGAACCCGGGCGACCGGCACCGCCTCCACGAGCTGGGTCATGGACGCGGGCGGCGCCGGCGGTCTCGACGATCGGCGGCGTCACGCCCGGCCCGCGGAACACGCCGGTCGGCTCGGTCATCTGTCACATTCAACGAGTCGATCGATCCATCGAGCTTCGGCCTCTCGGCCCTGAGCCTCACCGAGGACGGCGGCTCGAACCTGATCACCGTCGGCTCGGGCGTCACGATCACCCAGGAAGGGCCCGACCACCTACCAGGTCAGCGGCCTCTCGGCGCTCACGACCGCCGACGGCAATTACGTCCTGACTGTCAACGCCAGCCAGGTCACCGACCGAACGGCAGCCCCGGGCGTCGGCTCCGACAGCGTCGCCTGGACGATGGACACGGTGCCGCCGACCGTCCAGAGCTTCTCGACCGTCGCCAGCCCGCGGAACACCCCCGTCGACTCGATCGACGTCACCTTCTCCAAGCCGATCGACCCGACCACGTTCACCGACCTCGGCCCTGTCACTGACCCTCGACGGCGGCAACCAACCTGATCACCAGCGCAGTGACCATCGCCCTGGTCTCGGGCTCGACCTACCAGATCAGCGGCCTGGCGCGCGCTCGACGCGGCCAACGGCACTTATACTCTCACGGTCAACGGCGCCGACGTCAGCGACCTCGCCGGCAACGCCGGGACCAACAGCCTGTCCACCTCCTGGATCGATGAACACGACCCTGCCGGCAGCTGCCGACCGGACCTGGCGATCTCGCCGAACACCGGCGTCTCGGCCGGCCTGACCGACACCGGCGGCGTCACGCTCACCGGCTCGCTCGCCGCGACCGGCTTGACGGTCGACGTCTTCGACGCGACCACGAATACCAGACCTCGGCGCCGCGACGGTCACCGGCACCGTCGTTCTCGATCGCGCTGAACCTCCCCGCCGGGACGACCGCAACTGGAGGTGACCGCCGAGGACGCCGCGGGGAACGTCTCGCCGCGCCGCCGACTTCACCGTGTTCGTCGACCAGACGGCGCCGACGGTCTCCTCGGTCGCCGCCGTCACATCCGAACCCGACGAACACCGCCGGTGGACTACGGTCGACGTCACCTTCTCCAAGCCGATCAACGCGGCCACGTTCACGACCGCCGACCTGAGCCTGACCGACAACGGCGGCCCCAACCTGATCACCAGCGCCGTGACGATCAGCCTCGATCTCGGGCTCGACCTACGAGATCGACGGTCTCGCCGGCCTGACCACCGCCGAAGGGACCTACACGTTGACCGTCAACGCCGCGGGCCTCCAGGACCAGGCCGGCAACACCGGCACCGGCTCGATGTCGGCCTCCTGGTTGATGGACACCACGCCGCCGACCAGCACCGTCGGCTCGTTGCCCGCTCAGACCACCAGCACCAGCATTCTGGTCTCGGCCAGCGGCACCGACCCGAACGGGGCCAACGGCAGCACGCCCTCGGGCATCGCCTCGTTCGACCCTCTATGTGTCGGACGACGGTGGGGCCTTCACGCTCGTTCGCCACCGTACGCCCGCGAATCCCTCCGCCCTCTTCACCGGTCAGCCCGGCAACACATTACGGCTTCTACAGCGTCGCGACCGACAACGCCGGCAACGTGCAGCCGACGCCGACCGCGGCCCAGGCCACGATCGCAGATCGCCTCCTCGCTGAGCATCGACCTCGATCGCCGCGGTCTCGCCCAACCCGCGCAACACCGCCGTCTCGACGCATCGACGTCACCTTCAGCGAGCCGATCAACACCAGCAGCCTGACCCCGGCGCCTTGACCCTGACCGACGACGGCGGACCCAACCTGATCAATAGCGGCGTCTCGCTCACCCTCGTCTCGGGTGACACCTACGCGATCGGCGGCCTGGCCGGCCTGACCAACGCCCAGGGCCTCTACACGCTCACCGTCAACGCCGCCGACATCCAGGACCAGAACGGAATCGCCGGCACCGGCACGCTCTCCACCTCGTGGCTGATGGACACCACACCGCCGACGAGCACCGTCAGCCCGCTGCCCAAGATCGGGAGCAGCCTGGTCTTCCCCGTCACGGTCACCGGCACGTGCCCACCGAGCCCGCCGGCAGCCCGACGGTGGACATCACCTCGTTTGCCGTCTACGTCTCCACCAACGGCGGAGCCTGGACGCTCTGGACGACCCTCACGCCCGCCAGCGGCTCGCCCAACACGGCTTCGGCGAATTCACCGGCAAGAGCAATACGGTGTATGCCTTCTACAGCGTCGCCACCGACAATGCCGGCAATACTCAGGTCTACAAGCCCGCGGTCGAGGCCAGCACCGATCTGCCCAACCTCAACACCCCCGCGACCCAGGTCACCTCGTCGAGCACGTATAACTCGGACGGCACGTTCACGCTCAACCTGACTGGGACGGACACCGGCGGAAGCGGATTGGCCTACTTCGAGGTCTACGTGTCGATCGACGCCCAGACGCCCGTGCTGATCGGTCCGGCCATCCCGGCCGTCGTGGCCAACAGCTCGGGTACGTATCAGGCGACAACCACTTATGTGATGCCCTCCAGCGACTACGGCCCTCGAATACCTATAAGTTCTACAGTGTGGGGATCGATGCGGCCGGCCTCGAGGAGCCCATGCACGCGATGTACGACGACAGCTTCTCCGAGTCGTACAACGAACCCTCAGCCTCGAACCTCGCCGTCTCCAGCCTGACGGTGGAGAACGGCGCCGCCGAACGGTCCTTCATCCGCTACCTCGACGTGAACTTCAACGACGCGACCGACAGCGTGCTGGAGTCGATCGTCAACTCGGTGAACAACCCGACGACCAACAACCCGGCGGAGCTGACGCTGACCCAGAACAACCTGACCGACTCCGGCAGCCGACATCGGTCTCCCTCAAGGGCCTGCTCGCGGTCATCGACAACGCGATCGAGATCAACTTCGGCTCCGGCGGCATTGGCGGCAATCCCAGCACGACCACCGCCGACGGCTATTACACGCTGTCGTTCACACCGCCGTCGAACAGGGGCTGAGCTCGACGCACCACTTCTACCGGCTGCTGGGCGACGGCAACGGCGACGGCACGGTCGACCAGAACGACCTGAACGCGATCGCGGCGGCGCGCGGCCAGTCCTTGAGCCAGATCGCGGCCGCGATCAATCAACCGGCGTCCGGCCTGACGGCGCTGATCATGGACGTCAACGGCGACGGGTCGGTCAACACGACCGACCTGGCACTGGCGACGAAGTCCAAGGGCAATTCGCTCAAGCCGGGGCTCCCGCTGGGATGAGAGTCTGTTTCAAAAGCCCCGCAGGGGCGAAATCCACCCAGGTCTCGGGCACGCTTTTGATCGTGTCACCCACGAGTCACTCACTTTCCCTGTTACGAGGATTTATATAGTTGAAAAATAGGCCTCTTGATCTCTCCTTCCACACGGCTGACATGCCCCGAGCCGCCAATCGCTCCAGCCACATTGTGATGGGAGCCCCTCATCGCCTTCCGGCGCATCTCGGCCCCGCCACACACGCCAATCCAACTTCTCTCCCCGATTCTTGAGATGACCCACGCCGACCG